>CAVYWU010000004.1:0-311497 GCA_963772415.1 uncultured Actinomycetota bacterium
TTGTGAAGGCACGCGAACTGCGCCCCCACCCTGGAGAGGCGGGGGCGCAGCTCGGCCTACGTCCGATGATCAGGCGACGGGGGGGAGGATGACCTGGTCGAGCAGGAACTTCAGGTCGAAGCTGGCCGAGTCGCCCTGCGAGGCGTTGGTTGCCGTGGCGGGCATGTTCAGCCCCAGTGAGACACAGATCTTCTCGCCCGGCGCGAGGTAGGTGCCCGCGGGGAGAAGCTTGAGCGGCGTGACTGCAGTGTTGTCGAAGAGCTGACGAAGGGAGATCGAGCTCTGCCGGCCACCACGCGGGTGGAGGGCGGAGTTGCAGACGTCGCCGGTGCTCGTGGTCGGCTGCGAGGCGTTCACGATGATGCGAGCCTCGTCGATGAACTCGCCGGCCGAGTTGAGGTTGTCGCAGTTGCCGTCCACCTCAGCCTCGGAGTTGGTCGAGGTGCAACCATCCTCACTGCCGACCAGCTTCGTGAGCTGCATCTTCAGGTCGGCGGTGGGAATGGTGGTGCCGGTGCGGCTCGCCACGACGAACTCGAAGTCGTTCCCCACTCCAGGAGCAAGCTTCATGTTGTCGAAGTTCTGGGTGTTGGGCTCGTTGAGCACGAGGGACAGCTCCTCCGCGCCCGCCTCGCTGCCCTCGAGCAGAGTCGGTGTTGCTCCACAGAGCGAAGGTGCTGGTGCTCGCCGCGATGGCGAGGGTCGCGGCGCCGGCGAGCGTCGCCTTGAGAAGCTTGTTGTTCATTCAAATCCCCTTGTTTTGTACGCGGATCTCACCGCGTTGCCCAGAAAGTTGGGCCCCCTTGGTCGGGGCTAATCTGCACGACCCGCCCGCCCCGCTGCATCATCAGATTCGATGAATCGATCCGCCGGCCTCGAGACCCTCGAGTGGGGCACCGCGCAGGGTTCATCGAATTTGATGATGGAGCGCGGCGAGGCGTTCGGCGATCTTGGGAGGACACCGTCGGAGGCACGGTGTGTTGTCGTCGAGCGGGAGGGTCTGGCATGTCAACCCACGCGCGTCACGTCACGAGGGCATCTCTGCGCTGGATCCCCCGGATCGCGGTCTGGCTGCTGGCTGCCGCAGTGCTGCTGGCCGTGATCGTGGTGATCGTGCTGCCACGTGCCACCCAGGGTTTCGCGATGACGGTCCTGACCGGGTCGATGGCCCCGGGGATCCCGGTCGGCGCCGTGGTCCTGGTGCGGCCCGTCGACCCCAACACCCTCGAGGTCGGCGACATCGCTACCTACCGACCCACCGACGCCCCCGCTCATGCACGCATCACGCACCGGGTGATCGAGATCGACGAGTCCGGTAGCGAGCGCAAGTTCGTCTTCAAGGGGGACGCCAACGGAGAGCGAGACTTCAAGCCGGTGCCGGCTGAGGACGTCGTCGGGGAGGTGTGGTTCCACGTGCCCTACCTCGGCTCCGTCCGCGACGCCCTGCATGGCAAGGCCGGGCTGAGTCTCCTCGCGATGATCGTCCTCGGCATCTACACACTTACGCAGCTCGGGGGCGCCTTCGGAGAAACCCGTCGGAGCCGAGGACTCCACACCTCCAGGGCGGCATCAGAAGGCGCACAGCGTCGGGGACTCGAGCGCACCACGATCGTGGCCACGCTCCCTTGCGTGCCCGGGGAGTGCGTCGAGGACACCGCGCGGCGGTGGGGGGGAATCGTCCTGAGCGTGCACGAGGACCGTGTCACTCTCCTGCTCGCCCCCGCGCCACACGCCCTGTACTCCCTCCTCGAGTTGCTCGACGACCACGCCGCCGCCGACGTGGCCCTGTGGCGGGCGTCGAGCCTGGTGAGCAACGACGTGCATGCCTGCGCCGCGACACCCATCCATGAATCGAGGCGCGGTGCCAGACATTCCTCGTGAGCGCCTCGCCGCACTCACCCTGTGCCTCCTGGTTGGCGCGGCAGGTGGAGCCCTGGCGGCCAGTGACGGAGCGACGTACGCGGTCTACTCCGACTCCGCTGTGGTCCGGTCGAGCGCCGGCGCCTCGAACTGGGCGCCCGACCCGCCGGAGGCGTGCGCGGACATCCTGCGCAAGCCGCACGCCACCATCGTGTGGGGCACTCCGGGCGACGACGTCCTGACCGGCGGCAACCACCCGCAGGTGCTGATGGGGCTCGGCGGCAACGACACGCTGACCGCCGGCAACCAGGGCGACTGCCTCGTCGGCGGCGACGGCGACGACCGGCTCGAAGGCACCAACGCCAAGGACGTCCTCATCGGTGGTGCCGGCGACGACTACCTCGACGGCGGCAACGGCAAGGACTTCCTCGACGGTGGCGACGACATCGACATCTGCCTGGGCGGCAACGGCAAGGACGTCGTCGTCAACTGCGAGTCGAGCTCGGCGGCGCCCTTCGTCGCGCCGCTCGGACAACCCGGCCAGGATCAAGGCGAGCGCGGCGCCTCCAGCGAGCAGGGTGGCGGGCCCACGGTCGAGCAGCCCTCACGACCCACGCCGCCCCCGGCGAGCAGATGTGCAGCCGAATCACCCGCCGGCCGACAAGGCCGCTGATCCGGCAGCCGATCTGCCGGCCGACCAGCCCGCCGCAGCCGGGGGCGGCCAGTCGCCGCCGGGCGCCGACCCGACCGAGACGGCAGCAGGCGATTCGGGCGGAGCCACCGGACAGTCGACCCCTGCACCCGAGCTGGAGGAGCCGCAGCCGACGCCCACTACCACCCCCGAGGTCCCCTGATCGGGTTACCGGCCAGTTTTGATCAACCCAGCCGATCTCTAGTTCATTCGGACTAGGCACCTCCGTCCGTTAGGCGACTAGCGGTGCGGCCCCCGACGATCAAGACTCGGTGCCTGAACGGGGTGTCCGGGAACCCGGGCATTCGGGTGCACCAGGGGGCTGGGCGGATGGACGACGTCAACAGGCGCGGGCAGGTGCCGTCAGTCGGCAGGTTGCTGTCGGTGACTGCCGTCGCGGTCGTCCTCGCGACGCTGCTGGCCAGTGTCTTGTCGCTGGCCGAGCTGCACTCAGGCGGGGTCGGCGAGCAGATCACCCAGACCCTGGGCGTCATCGCGGCGGCGCTGTTCCTCGGCGCCGGGGTCCTGCGCGTCTCCCGCTGGCGGATCGCGCGCGACCCGCGGAGCCTGCTGATGGGCGCGGCCCTGATCGTGCTCGGCGGCGTCTCCCTCCCGCTCACGAGCCTGGCCGGGGTGATCATCCGCGACGAGCCGGCCTCCCAGCTCCGGGCCGCGACCGCCGTGTGGACCACCGGCGTCGCCATGGTGCTGGTGCTCCGGGCGCTGACGTCGACCGACAACGTCATCCGGCGTGCCTCCCGGGAGCTGGTGTGGCCGATCCTGCTGGCCGTGTCGGGCTTCCTCGCGCTCCTCGCGCTCCACCTCTCCGCCCCCGAGACGATCACCTCCCAGGAGCTCCCTGCCGTCGTCGTGGGCGGCTCGGCCCTCGCCCTCTGCTGGTTGTACCTCGGGCTCGAGGCGGCGCTGCGCAGCGACCAGCGCCCGTGGGCGGGACGGGTCTCACCGCTGCTCGGCTGCATGGGCGTGGCCGAAGCGCTGCGCGTCGTCTCGGCGTACCACGGCGGCGGCTGGGCCATCGCCGGCGCGACCCTGATGGCGACCATGGCAGCGATCACCGCGCAGCGGTCGCTGCTCGACCTCGACGAGGCCGCGACCCTGGAGAGGGTTCACCTCGACTCGATGGCGGAGGCCCTCCAGGACAGCCGCGACGGCCAGGAGCGCCAGCACGCCCGGCGCGAGGAGATGATCCACGACGCCCGCAACGCGCTCGCCGGGCTGCGCGCGGCCCTGACCACGCTGGAGCGGTACGACAGCGTCCTCGACGCCCCGACCTCGGGACGACTCCGGACGGCGGCCCTCGGCGAGATCAGCCACCTCGAGCACCTGATCATCAGGGGCGATGAGGCCGCTGCGGTGCCGTTCGACGTCTCCGCCGTGGTGGCCGCGGTCGTCGAGACCCAGCGCGCCAACGGCGTCATCGTCACGCTGCACGACTCTCCGGTCCACGCCGTCGGCCACCCCGGCGACCTCGCGACGGCGTTGCAGAACCTCCTGGTCAACGCCCGCGACCACGGCGGCAACAACGTCACGGTCTACGCGGCGAGCATGCCGGGCCGTGTCGAGATCTACGTCGCCGACCTCGGCCCCGGCCTGGCCGAGAGCCAGCTGCCGACGCTGTTCCAGCGCGGCGCCCGCGGCCCGGCGTCGTCGGGATCCGGGCTGGGCCTGCACGTCTCGCGCGCCCTGATGCGACGACAGGGCGGCGACCTCGAGCTGCGCTGCCACCAGGGGGGCGTCGTGTTCGCCCTCGTGCTGGCCGGCGGCCGAGCCGGTCGTCGCCGACCTGGCAGCGCGCGACCGCGTCTCGGCCGGACGCTCCAGCGCCGCGCCCCTCGGTGCGCCGATCGCACTGGTCAAGGCCCTGGAGGCTGGGTGAGTCCTTCGCCTGTCCTGCGGGTGCTGGTGGTCGACGACCACGCCCTGCTGGCCGGGTCGCTGACCCTCGCCCTGCGCGCCGAGGGTGTCGATGCGCAGATCGCCGACCTCTCCTCGCGGGAGGCTCTCACCGAGGCGGTCAAGGCGGCTCCCCCGGACCTGGTGCTGCTCGACCTCGACCTCGGCGGCGAGATCGGCGACGGGTCGACGCTGGTGCGTCCGTTCGCCCTGGCTGGAGCCCGGGTGCTGCTGGTGAGCGCTACCCGCCGACGCAGCCAGGTCGGGGCCGCGATCGAGCAGGGTGCGGTGGGACACGTGCCGAAGACGGTGCCGTTCGAGGACCTCCTCGCCACCGTGCTCGCGGCCGCGCGGGGCGAGAGCGTGATGTCCGCCGAGGAGCGCCACGCTCTTCTCCAGGAGCTCTACGGCCAGCGCGAGCGCGAGGCCGCCGCCCAGGTCCCCTTCGAGCGGCTCACCTCCCGGGAACAGCAGGTGCTCCGCGAGCTCGGCAATGGCAAAGCCGTCGGCGCCATCGCGGAGGAATGGTTCGTCTCCGAGGCGACCGTGCGCACCCAGGTCCGCGGCGTGCTGACCAAGCTCGGTGTCGGCTCCCAGCTCGAGGCCGTCGCCCTCGCGGTCCGCGTCGGCTGGTTGACCGACGGGCGGCGCGGCCGGCCCACGCCCTAGTGGGAAAGGCACCGCCCCGGCGTCCGTGGGAGGCCGGGGCGGAGCAATCGGCGGTTGGTCAGCCCTTGCGCTGGTTGACCTGCTTCGGTGGCCTTCGGGAGCACGGCGTGCAGGTCGCCGACGACGCCGAAGTCGACGAGCTCGAAGATCGGCGCCTCCTCGTCCTTGTTGACCGCGACGATCGTCTTGGACGTCTGCATGCCGGCGCGGTGCTGGATCGCACCGGAGATGCCGTTGGCGACGTAGAGCTGCGGCGAGACGGTCTTGCCGGTCTGACCGACCTGGAAGGAGTGCGGGTACCAGCCCGAGTCGACCGCGGCGCGCGACGCGCCCACGGCCGCGCCGAGCGAGTCGGCGAACGCCTCGACCGGCTCGAAGTTGCCGCCGGTGCCGCGACCGCCGGAGACCACGATCGCGGCCTCGGTCAGCTCCGGGCGGCCCGAGGCCTTGCGCGGCTCGGAGGCGGTGATCCTGGCGGCCTTGGCGGCCTCGGAGATCGTCGGCGCGAAGGCCTCCTCCGCGCCGGCACCCGCGGCCTCCTCCGGGGTCGCGGAGTTGGGCTTGACGGTGATGATCGGGGTGCCCTTGGTGACCTTCGCCGACACCGTGTAGCTGCCGGCGAAGACGGACTGCGTGGTGACCGGCCCGCCGCGTCGGCGACGTCGACCGCGTCGGTGATCAGCCCGGAGTCGGTCTTGACCGCGAGCCGGCCGGCGATCTCCTTGCCCTCGCCGGTCGAGACGACCAGCACCGCCGCGGGGGAGGTCTTCTCCACCAGCTGGGCCAGCACCTCGGCCTTGGGGGCCACCAGGTAGTCCGGCGACGTCGGCGTCGTCGACGGTGTAGATCTTCTCCGCGCCGTACTTCTTCAGGGACTCCGCGACCGTCGGCGGCTCCCGACCACGACCGCGGACGGCTCGCCGAGCCGGCGGGCGATGGTCAGCAGCTCCAGGGTCGGCTTGGTCACCTTGCCGTCGACGTGGTCGACGAGGACGAGTACCTCAGCTCATGTGTCTCCAGACCCCTCTTCAGATGAACTTCTTCGACGCGAGGAAGTCGACCAGCGCCGTGGCGCCCGAGCCGTCCTCGTCGGTGACGATCTCGCCGGCCGTGCGCGGCGGACGCGCGGCGGTGTCCTCGACCGACGGTCCAGGCGGCGGACAGGCCGACCTGCTCGGCGTCGACGCCGAGGTCGGCCAGCGACCAGGTCTCCACCGGCTTCTTCTTCGCCGCCATGATCCCCTTGAAGGACGGGTAGCGGGCCTCGCCGGACTGGTCGGTCACGCTCAGGACCAGCGGCAGCGTGCCCTCGATCGTGTCGGTCGAGGCGTCGCCGTCGCGGCGGATCCGCACGGTGTCGCCCTCGACGGTGATCTCGGAGCCGAGCGTCACGCCGGGTACGCCGAGCCGCTCGGACAGCATCGCCGGGACGACGCCCATGCGCGCCGTCGGTGGAGGCCATCCCGCACACCACCAGGTCCCAGTGCGGCGCGATCTTCTTGATCGCCTCGGCCAGCACCAGCGAGGTGGCCAGCGCGTCCGAGCCCGCGATCGCGTCGTCGACGACGTGGACGCCCTTGTCGGCGCCCATCTGCAGCGCCTTGCGCACCGCGTCGGTCGCCTGCTCCGGACCGACCGACAGCACCGTCACGGTGCTGTCGTCGTCCGAGCTTCTCCTTGAGCTGCAGGGCCTGCTCGACGGCGTACTCGTCCAGCTCGGACAGCAGACCGTCCACGCCGACGCGGTCGACGGTGTTGTCGTCCTCGAAGTGCCGGTCCGCCGTCGCGTCCGGCACGTACTTCACACACACGACAATGTTCATGGCGTCCTGGCCCGCGAAGGGCCCCTCCTGTACGTCGGTTGGTCCCGAGGTTACCCGCAGGTAGCAACGGCCGGAACGAGCCCCCGGGTGGGTTGGGTCACACGGGCCACGCGCCGGGCGCGCCTCACGGACGGATGACCCGGTCGAGGACCTTGCCGCACGACCAGGTAGACCATCGCCGCGAGCCCCCAGTTGACCAGGGCGCTCCTTGACGCCGTCGCGGTCCTTGTCGAAGGTGAAGATGCCCTCGTCGCGGCTGAAGACGCCGAGGTCGAGGGTGTCCGCGCCGTCGAGGACGAACGGCCACGATGGCGTTGTCCTGGTTGGCCTTCAGGGCCACCAGCAGCGCGCCGACCGCGAGGAACAGCGCGCACACCACGGCGACCAGCCACACCAGCGAGGCGATCTTGTTGCGCACCGAGTCGGCGCCCCTTGACCGCCGTGGCGGCACCGCGCCGCGCTCAGGCGCGGAGCGTCGGGGCGCCCTCTTGGGCTTGGCCTCGGCGCTGGCGGCGGCCGGTGCGGAGCCTTCAGCCGGCGACTCCGCGGCTCGTCGCCTCGGGCTTCTCGTCGGCCACGGTGTCTCCTTGCGTCGAGCAGTACGTCGCACATAGCCGACCGCTAGCCGCGCGACGGCCCCGGCGTGCGGACGTCACGGCTCAGCGGCCGACGAACTCGGCCTTGCCGGGCCCGCTCTCGAGGAACGACGCCATCCCGATCGTGCGGTCCTCGGTGGCGAACAGCGCGGCGAACTGGACGCGCTCGATCTCCAGCCCGGTCGCCAGGTCGATCTCGACGCCCCTGTCGATGGACTCCTTGGCGGCCCGCAGGGCGTACGCCGCGGCCCGGCGAACTGCCGGGCCCAGGCCACCGCCTCGGCGTAGACCTCGGTCGGCCGGCACCAGCCTGGTCGACGAGCCCGATCGCGCAGCGCCTCGTCGGCCTTGACGAAGCGACCGGTGAAGATCAGGTCCTTGGCCTCGACGGGACCGACCAGCCGGGTGAGCCGCTGGGTGCCGCCGGCGCCGGGGATGATGCCGAGCAGGATCTCCGGCTGGCCGAGGGTCGCGTCGTCGGCGGCGATCCGGATGTCGGCGCACAGCGCCAGCTCGCAGCCGCCGCCGAGCGCGTAGCCGGTGACCGCGGCGACCACCGGCTTGGGGATCTCGCGCCACCGCCGTCAGCGCGGACTGCAGGCCGCCGGAGCGCTCGACCATGTCCGGGTAGGACATCGTCGGCCATCTCCTTGATGTCCGCGCCGGCCGCGAACACCCGCTCGCCGCCGTAGACGACGACGGCGCGGACGTCGTCGCGCGCGGTCGGCCTCGTGGGCGGCGGCGCGGATCTCCTCCTGCACCTGCACGTTGAGCACGTTCATCTTCGGACGGTCCAGCCGGATCGTCCCGACCCCGTCCTCGACCTCGAGCCGCACGAACTCGCCCACGTCGTTCTCCTCCTCGTCACCGCCCGTGACTGTCGCGGCGCCCGACTCTCGACTCCCCGCGACCCTAGCGCGGTGACGTGAGCCACAATGTCCGGATGCACCCAGACGTCGCCCGCACCCGTGTGGCCCGGCGAGCACCAGCCGCTCGGGGCGACCTGGAGCGAGGAGAGCACCAACTTCGCGGTGTTCGCCCCCGACGGCGACCGCCGGTGGAGCGTCTGCCTGTTCGACGACGCCGGCGGACGGCCTGGTCGAGACCCGGCTACCGCTCGACCGAGACGACCCTCGGGCATCTGGCACGGCGCCCTGCCCGGCGTCCCGGTCGGGCCAGCGCTACGGCTTCCGCGCCGACGGCCCCTGGGACCCCGAGCACGGGCCGACGCTTCAACCCCGCCAAGCTGCTGCTCGACCCCTACGCCCGGGCCGTCAGCGGTGAGCTCCGGCTGCGACGACGCGATCTACGGCTACGTCCGGCCCGGCAAGCGGGACAGCGACCGAGACCAAGGCCGCCAAGCGCGCCACCCGCGACGAGCGGGACTCCGCGCCGTACGTCCCGCTGTCCGTCGTGGTCGTCGACGACGACTTCGACTGGGGCGAGCGAGCAGCGCGCCCCGGCACCGCTGGACCGACACGGTCGTCTACGAGCTGCACGTCAAGGGGTTCACCCAGCTGCACGACCGGGTGCCCGAGGAGCTGCGCGGGACCTACGCCGGCCTGGCCACCCCGCCGTCGTGGACTACCTCAAGGACCTCGGCGTCACCACCGTCGAGCTGCTGCCGGTGCACGAGATCGTCTCCGAGCCGCACGTGAGCGAGCTCGGGCTGACCAACTACTGGGGCTACAACTCGATCGGCTACTTCGCGCCGCACCACGGCTACTCCGCCAGCGGCGACCGCGGCGAGCCAGGTCACCGAGTTCAAGCCGATGGTCAAGACCCTCCACGCCGCCGGGCTCGAGGTGATCCTCGACGTCGTCTACAACCACACCGCCGAAGGGCCGCCCGACGGGCCGACGCTGTCGCTTCCGCGGGCTCGACGACCACGGCTACTACAAGCGCGTCCACGGCGGCTCGACCCCTACTTCGACGTCACCGGCTGCGGCAACACCGTCGACACCACCTATCCGCCCGCGCTGCGGCTGATCCTCGACTCGCTGCGCTACTGGGTCACCGAGATGCACGTCGACGGCTTCCGCTTCGACCTCGCGCCCGGCGCTGGCCCGCGACCGGCACCGCGATCGACCTGCGCGGCGCGTTCCTCACCACGATCGAGCCAGGACCCGGTGCTGCGGCACGTGAAGCTGATCGCCGAGCCGTGGGACGCGAGCATGGACGGCTACCAGGTCGGCCGCTTCCCGCCGCCGTGGGTGGAGTGGAACGACCGCTACCGCGACACGATCCGCGACTTCTGGCGGGCTGGCGTCCGGCGGGATCCGCGACGTCGCCTCGCGGGTGGCCGGGCTCCTCGCGACCTGTACGCCGACGACGGCCGCTCGCCGTACGCCTCGGTCAACTTCGTCACCGCCCACGACGGCTTCACGCTGCGCGACCTGGTCTCCTACGACCACAAGCACAACGAGGCCAACGGCGAGGACAACCGCGACGGCACCGACAACAACCGGTCGTGGAACTGCGGCGTCGAGGGCGAGACCGACGACCCGGCGGTCCTCGCGCTGCGCCGCCGGCAGGCCGCGCAACCTGATGGTGACGCTGCTGCCTGTCCACCGGCGTCCCGATGATCACCGCCGGCGACGAGCGCGGCCGCACCCAGGGCGGCAACAACAACGCCTACTGCCAGGACAACGAGATCTCCTGGGTGGACTGGCGGCCCGACGACGCCTGGCTCGACCTCTACGAGATCACCAAGACCGCGCTGCGGCTGCGACGCGAGCACCCGGCGCTGCGGCAGCGGCACTTCCTCGAGGGTCGGCCCGACCGTCGAGGGCGGCCCCAAGGACCTGGCCTGGATCCACCCCGACGGCCGCGAGATGACCGACTCCGACTGGTTCGACGAGAGCCTGCACACCTTCGGCATGTTCGTCTCCGGCGACCCGCTGCGCGCGCCGCGGCCCTCGTGGCGAGGTGCTGCACGACTCGTCGTTCCTGCTGTGGTTCAACGCCCACGCCGAGCAGGGCAAGGCGACGCCTGCCGGCCAACGAGTGGGTGCTCGTCCGGCGAGGTGGTGCTCAGCACCGACCCCGGCCATCCCGTCGGCGAGCGTCGTCCGCGCGGCGACGTCATCGACATCGAGCCGCGCTCGATGATCGTGCTCCGCGCCCGCTGACCCGCGCGTCCCCGCAGCGGCGCGGGTTCGGGCAGTGCGAGGGCCTCCGGCGAGGTCGACGAGGTGCCGTCCGGGGAGCGCGAGGGGTTCCGGGGGTGCGAGGTGCCTCCGGGACCCAGACGTACGCCGACTCCGCAGTCCCGCGTCTCGGTCGCGCGGACCCGCGGCTCGACCTCCCCGGGCACGCGCGTCCGACCCAAGCCCGCGTCTCAGCGGGTCAGGAGGGCGGGTAGGTGACCCGGCCGAGCTCGGCGGGGCCGGCCAGGTGGTCGTTCCGCGGCAGCACCCGGACCGTGTAGCCGAAGGGACCGGTGGTGGCGAGCGCCACGTCGCCCTCGAACCGGTGCCGGCCACCCTCGTAGGTCTCGGCGTGCGCCAGCGACTCGGCCGTGGTGTCGACGAGCTCGTCGTCGTGGCCTGATCCGGCCGTGCACCACCTGGACGTCGACGTCGTCGGGCGCCAGCGACGCCGAGGGAGACGAACGCCCGCACCTCGATGGTGTCGCCGAGCGCGGGGGCGTCCCCGACACCGCTGGACTCGACGTGGTCGATGGCCACGCCGCTCCAGCCCCTCACGGGTGCGCTTCTTCCAGGCGGCCAGCTCCTGTGCGCCGGCGTAGTCGCCGTTGAGGGTGCGCGAGCTGCCCGCCGCCGGCGTGTAGAGCGTGGTGACGTAGTCGCGGACCATCCGGTCGGCGAGCACCTTGGGACCGAGCGACTTCAGCGTGTGCCGGACCATCTCGATCCAGCGGTAGCGGCAGCGCCCTCCTCGTCGTTGTCGTAGAAGCGCGGCGCGACCTCGTTCTCGATCAGGTCGTAGAGCGCCGTGGCCTCGATGTCGTCACGACGGTCGGGGTCGTCGATCCCGTCGGCGGACGGGATGGCCCAGCCGTTGTTGCCGTCGTACCACTCGTCCCACCAGCCGTCGAGGATCGAGAGGTTCAGACCGCCGTTGAGCGCGGCCTTCATGCCGGAGGTGCCGCAGGCCTCGTAGGGACGCAGCGGGTTGTTCAGCCAGACGTCGCAGCCGGGGTAGAGCGGCTGCGCCATCGCGATGTCGTAGTTGGGCAGGAACACGATCCGGTGCCGCACCTCGGGGTCGTCGGCGAACCGGACGATCTCCTGGATCAGCTTCTTGCCGCCCTCGTCGGCCGGGTGCGACTTGCCGGCGATGACCAGCTGGATCGGCCGCTCCGGGTGCAGCAGCAGCCGCTTGAGCCGCTCGGGGTCGCGCAGCATCAGCGTGAGCCGCTTGTACGACGGGACGCGGCGCGCGAAGCCGATCGTGAGCACGTCGGCGTCGAGGGCGGAGTCGATCCAGGTCAGCTCGGCCGGGGCCGCGCCGCGCTGCTGCCACGACTTGCGCATCCGGCTGCGGGCGTCGTCGACGAGGCGCTGCCGCAGCACCCGCTTGGTGGCCCAGATGTCGCCGCCGGAGACCTTGTCGACGGCCTCGAAGACGTGCGCCGGGTGGTCGGCGTCGGGGTCGGGGCCGGGCCGGACGCCGTGGGCGCGGGCCAGGTCGAAGATCTCGCGGGCGACCCAGGTCGGCGCGTGCACGCCGTTGGTGATCGAGGCGATCGGCCGCTCGTTGGCGTCGAAGTCGGGCCAGAGGCCACCGAACATGCCGCGGCTGACCTCGCCGTGCAGCTGCGAGACGCCGTTGGCGCGCTGCGCGAGCCGGAAGCCCATCACGGCCATGTTGAACACCGACGGGTCGCCGCCGTCGTAGTCCTCGGCGCCGAGCGCCAGGATCCGGTCGACCGGCACGCCGGGGCAGGCGTTGTCGCCGCCGAAGTACTGCGCGACCAGGTCGAGCGGGAAGCGGTCGATGCCGGCGGGCACCGGGGTGTGGGTGGTGAAGACGGTGCCGGCGCGGGAGACCTCGAGCGCCACGTCGAAGGCCAGCCGCGGGCCCGTCTCGGTGAGCTCGCGGATGCGCTCGAGCCCCAGGAAGCCCGGCGTGGCCCTCGTTGGTGTGGAAGACCTCGGGCGTCCGGTGCTCCGGTGATCTGGGTGTAGGCGCGGATCGCCCGGACGCCACCGATGCCGAGCAGCATCTCCTGGCGGAGCCGGTGCTCGGAGTTGCCGCCGTAGAGACGGTCGGTGACGTCGCGGATCTCGGGGCTGTTCTCCTCGGTGTCGGAGTCGAGCAGCAGCAGCGGCACCCGGCCGACCTGGGCGACCCAGACCCGTGCGGTCAGGGTGCCGTGGTCGGGCAGGCCGATCGTGATCTTGGCGACGTCGCCCGCCTCGTCCCGCAGCAGCGAGATGGGCAGGCCGTCGGGGTCGAGGACCGGGTAGGTCTCCTGCTGCCAGCCGTCGCGGGAGAGGAACTGGCGGAAGTAGCCGTGCCGGTACAGCAGCCCGACACCCACGATCGGTACGCCGAGGTCGCTGGCGGTCTTGAGGTGGTCGCCGGCCAGGATGCCGAGGCCGCCGGAGTACTGCGGCAGCACGGCAGTGATGCCGAACTCCGGGGAGAAGTAGGCGATGGAGCGGGGGGTGTGCTCGGAGCCGGACCGCTGGTACCAACGGTCGCTGGTGAGGTAGGCCCGCAGGTCCTCGCGGGCGGCCCCGAGCCGCGACAGGAAGCCCTCGTCGCCGGCCAGCTCGGCCAACCGCTGCTGGCTGACGGTGCCGAGCAGCTTGACCGGGTCGTGACCCACGGACTCCCATGCCTGCGGGTCGACCGCGGCGAAGACGTCCTGGGTCTCGGGGTGCCAGGACCAGCGCAGGTTGCCGGCCAGCTCGCCGAGCGCTTCGAGGGGCGTGGGCAGCACGGGCTGCACGGTGAATCGACGGATTGCTCTCACGGATGCACGGTAGCCGATCTCGACTTGAACGATCCAATTCGGGTCTTGGTCAGGTCGGCAGGTCTCGTGCCGCCTTCTTGGCCCGTAACCCCAGCTGTCGATCGGCGTTGTCCCGGGTATCCGTCACAGCCCTCCCGGAAGGCCATCCATGCCTGACCACGCTCCGTCCCGGACCTGGAAGCGAGGTGTCAGCGCGCTGGGCGTCGGCCTCCTCGTCCTCGGTCTCGCCGCCCTGCCCACCGGCAGCGCCGGCGCCCTCGCCGGCACCGCCGACCCGGTCGACGTCGACGCCGTCACCACCTGGGGCGACACGCCGCCGGGGCTCGGCGAGCTCGATGCGCGGGGGGCCGTGGCGCCGACCGCATTGCAGAAGCAGGCTGCCTCCGTGCTGGCGACTCAGGACGTGACGGTGCGCTGGAACGACTACGGCACCCCGGCCTCGGTCTTCTCCCCCACCGGCGACCTCGGTGCCGCCGTCGGTCCCGACGCCGTCTCCGCGGCTCGCACCTGGCTGTCCGGCCACGCCGACCTGCTCGGTCTCAGCGGCGCCCAGCTCGGCGGTCTGGAGCTGGTCAACAACCAGAAGCTCGCCGACTCCGACGCCCGCGCGGTCCTCTTCCGGCAGACGTTCGGCTCCCTCACGCCGGCGCTCGGCAGCATGGTCACCGTCGGCGTCGCCGACCAGAAGATCGTCTATGTCTCCTCCTCGCTGACCCGCACCACCGCTGCGCCCGTCGCCGCCACACTCACCCCGGCGCAGGGCTGGCTCAAGGCTGCCCAGAACGTCGGCCGCGACGTCGTCGCCGCGGACGTGCTCGAGTCGGTGGTCGCCGAGGGCTGGACCCGGCTCGACGTCACGGGCTTCGCCCAGGAGCAGGTCTCCCGGCTCCGTGCCCTCGCCCTCGCGGACGGCTCGGTCCGACCGGTCATCGAGGCCAACGTCGTCGACGTCAAGGGCGGCAGCGCCTTCGCCTACACGCTCATGGTCGACGCGGTCAGCGGCAAGATCCTGCACCGCGAGAACCAGGTCGAGCACTCCAGTGACGCGACCTCGTTCAACGGCGAGGTCACCGCCACCGAGTGCGGGCCCCAGCACCCGTTCGAGCTGACCGACGACCTGACCCGACAGATCGCGATCGTCGCCACGGCGGCCAACCCTCTGAACGACATCGTCATCAAGCTGTTCGGTCCCGACGGCCAGCTGTTGAGCAGCGGCGACCTGCTCACCAGCCCCGAGACCCTCACCTACGCCCCGGGGGACACCCTCCCGGCGGGCGTCTACCACACCCAGATCTGTCCGTTCGACGACCCGACGGTCCCGTTCGTGGCCCCCGGGTCGTACGCCGGCGTGGTGACGACCAGCGACGAGGGCGGCGCCGGGGCCGGTGTCCCGTTCCCGCCGAAGTGGTCCTACTTCACCGCCAACCCGGAGCTGAACTTCGACACCACCCACGTCCCGGGCAACCGCGTCACCGCCTGCTGGCGCGCCAACGTCGAGGGCTGCGACACGCCTCCCGGCTCGCTGGAGAACCTCGCCGCGCGAGCACCCTGGGACCACGACTTCACCACCAACCTGCCGACCTTCACCACCGTCGGCAACGCGGCGAACACCCACGAGGCGTGGCTCAGCCCGCTGACGCCGGGCGGTCTCTTCCAGGCGCCGGTCTCACCGGCGCGGGAGTACACCCCGGAGTTCACCGACGCCTGGCAGAACAGCCAGTGCG
This sequence comes from uncultured Actinomycetota bacterium, assembly GCA_963772415.1. Lineage (GTDB taxonomy): Bacteria > Actinomycetota > Actinomycetes > Propionibacteriales > Nocardioidaceae > Nocardioides_B. The sequence goes on from CAVYWU010000004.1 coordinate 15,225, forward strand.
ACCCGACCCAGCTCGTCCCCGGCGGCAACGACGTCGACGCCTCGGTGGCCCAGCTGTTCTCCTCGCACAACCGGATGCACGACTACTCCTACTTCCTGGGGTTCACCGAGGCGAACTACAACATGCAGCAGAAGAACCTCGGCGCCAACCCTGACCCGACCAGGGAGAACGACCCCGAGGTCGGCAACGCCCAGGCGGGCGCGATCACCGGCGGCCAGCCGACCTACCTCGGCCGTGACAACGCCAACCAGATCACCCTCCAGGACGGCGTCCCCGGCATCACCAACCAGTACCTCTTCCAGCCGATCGCTGCCGCCTTCTACGCTCCGTGCACCGACGGCAGCTTCGACATGAGCATCGTCGGCCACGAGTACACCCACGCGATCAGCAACCGGATGATCGCCGGTCCCGACGAGGGCATCACCTCCGAGCAGGGTGGCGCGATGGGTGAGTCGTGGGGCGACCTGGTCGCCGCGGAGTACCTGTTCAGCCACGACTACGACAACGGCGCCAACCCGTGGGCGGTCGGTCCCTACGCGACCGGCAACGAGCACGAGGGAATCCGCGACTACGCCATCAACGACAACCCGTTGACCTACGGTGACTACGGCTTCGACAGCACCGGGGTCGAGGTGCACGCCGACGGCGAGATCTGGAACGGCACCCAGTGGGACGTCCGGAAGGCTCTCGTCGAGAAGTGGGACGCCTCCTTCCCGGCGGGCGACAAGACGCTCCAGCTCCGCTGCGCGCAGGGTACGGCGACCAGCTCACCGCTGCCTGCCGACCAGTGCCCGGGCAACCGTCGCTGGGTGCAGCTGATGTTCGACTCCTTCCTGCTCCAGCAGGGCGCGACGAGCATGCTCGATGCCCGGGACGCGATGCTCGCCGCGGACCAGATGCGGTTCGGCGGGGCCAACCAGAAGGAGCTGTGGCTGGCGTTCGCCCGCAACGGCATGGGGACCGACGCCACCACCGCGACCGCGGACGACGGCCAGCCGAGCCCCGGCTTCGTGGCCGAGGGCACCCCGTCCGGGACCGTGACCTTCGCCCCGAAGACCGGCACGACCCCGATCGCCGGCACGGTCTACCTCGGCCGGTGGGAGGCCCGCGCCACTCCTGTTGCCGACACACTCGAGGGCACCCCGCTCGACGCCACGGTCGAGCTCGCCCCGGGCACCTACGACGTGCTCTTCGTCGGTGAAGGCAGCGGTCACACCCGCAGCACGCTCAAGGTCGCCGGCGGCAGGGCCAGCACGAAGACGATCGGCGTCAAGTCCAACGTCGCGTCGTCCGCCAGCGGTGCGAAGGTCGTCGGCGCGAGCGCCGGCAGCCTCAACGCCGCCGGCCTGATCGACGACACCGAGGCCAGCAACTGGGCCGGGGTCAACGACACGGACGGTGTCGACGTCACCAACCCGTTCGTGGTGGTCGACCTCGCCGGTGGCGCGCGCACCCTGCGCACCGCCAGGGTCAGCGCGATGCTGCGGCCCGGTGACGCCTCGGGTGAGGAGCTGCCGGTCTCGGCTGCCGACGACGACCCGGACGCCGGCTCGCGGTTCACCGCCCTGCGCCGCTTCGCGATCGAGGCCTGCCTCCAGTCGGCGGAGACCAGCTGTGTGGGCGACGACGTGACCTGGACCCGGATCTACACCAGCCCCACCGACGCCTTCCCCGGCGTGCGCCCGCGGCCGGTCGCTCCCAACCTCAACCTGCGCTCCTTCGACATCCCCGACACCCGCGCCACCCATGTGCGGTTCGTGGCCCTGGAGAACCAGTGCACCGGCTTCGACGGCTATGCGGGTGAGCTGGACAACGACCCGCTCAACGACACCGACTGCGCCGCGGCCTCCGACCGTGACCAGTCCGTGCGGGCCGCGGAGCTGCAGCTCTTCGAATGACCCCCGGCTCCACCGTCGAGCCCGCCGGCACCTGCCCCGGCGGGCTCGACGTTGGGCGCCTCAACCACCGAGACGCGGGTGGTTTCCGCACGACCTGATGACGGTATGTTCGACCGCATGGTCGGACGCATCCCCGTCATGGACGCCGCACCCGTAGTCGAAGGAGGACGACACCCCGCCAAGGCCACCGTCGGCGAGCCGCTGCCGATCTCCGCGCACGTGTTCCGCGAGGGCCACGACGCCCTCAACGCCGATGTGGTCCTCACCGACCCCGACGGCAAGCGCAGGCCACCCCAGCGCATGCACAAGGACCCCGAGGGAGTCGACCTCTGGCGGGCCGAGGTCGTCCCGGACGCCATCGGGCCGTGGACGTTCGAGATCGAGTCCTGGAGCGACCCGATCGCCACCTGGCGTCACGACGCCGAGATCAAGATCCCGGCCGGCATCGATGTCGAGCTGATGTTCACCGAGGGAGCCCTCCTGCTCGATCGGGTCTCCTCCGGTCTGCCCCGCCGCTCCCCTGCACGCAAGGTCCTCGCCGACGCCGTCAAGGGTCTGCGCGACACCAAGCGTCCCGAGCCGGTGCGTTACTCGGCGGCCGTCTCCGCCGCCGTCGACGACGTGCTCGCCGAGCACCCGCTGCGCGACCTGGTCACCACCGAGGGTCCCTACCCGCTCTTCGTCGACCGCGAGCTCGCGCTCTTCGGCAGCTGGTATGAGTTCTTCCCCCGCTCCGAGGGCGCCTACGTCGACGACAAGACCGGCAAGGTCGTCTCCGGCACGTTTCGCACCGCTGCCGAGCGCCTCGACGCTGTCGCCGCGATGGGCTTCGACATCATCTACCTCCCGCCGATCCACCCGATCGGCGAGGTCAACCGCAAGGGCCCCAACAACACCCTCACCCCGGGCCCCGACGACGTCGGCTCACCGTGGGCGATCGGGTCGAAGGACGGCGGCCACGACGCGATCCACCCCGACCTGGGCGGCTTCAGGGACTTCGACGCGTTCGTGAAGCGGGCCGGTGAGCTCGGCCTCGAGGTCGCCCTCGACCTCGCTCTCCAGGCGGCGCCGGACCACCCGTGGGTGAAGACCAACCCCGAGTGGTTCACCACCCGTGCCGACGGCACCATCGCCTACGCCGAGAACCCGCCCAAGAAGTACCAGGACATCTACCCGGTCAACTTCGACAACGACCCGTCCGGCATCTACGCGGAGGTGCTCCGGGTCGTGCGGCTCTGGATGAGCCACGGCGTCCGGGTGTTCCGCGTCGACAACCCGCACACCAAGCCGGTGCAGTTCTGGGAGTGGCTGATGGGCGAGGTCCGCAAGACCGACCCCGACGTCATCTTCCTCTCCGAGGCCTTCACGAAGCCGCCGATGATGCGCGCCCTCGGGACGGTCGGCTTCCACCAGTCCTACACCTACTTCACCTGGCGCACCGCCAAGTGGGAGATCGAGCAGTACCTCGCGGAGGTCTCCCACGAGACCAGCCACGTCATGCGGCCCAACTTCTTCGTCAACACCCCCGACATCCTGCACGGCTTCCTCCAGTACGGCGGGCCGGCAGCCTTCAAGATCCGGGCGGCGCTCGCCGCCACCGGATCGCCGTCATGGGGCGTCTACGCCGGCTACGAGCTCTACGAGCACGTCGCGGTGCGACCCGGGAGCGAGGAGTACCTCGACTCCGAGAAGTTCCAGATCCGGATCCGGGACTGGGCGGCCGCCGACCTGCAGCAGCGCACGCTCGCGCCGTACCTCACCCGGCTCAACGAGATCCGCCGACAGCACCGCCCGCTCCAGCTGCTGCGCAACGTGACCATCCACTCCAGCGACGACGACTCGATCCTGGTCTTCAGCAAGAGCGCCGGCGACGAGCACGTCATCGTGGTGATCAACGTCGACCCCCACGGCACCCGCGAGACCGTCATCAACCTGAACATGCCGGCGCTCGGCCTGGACTGGGGCGACCAGTTCCAGGCCCACGACGAGATCAGCGGCGAGACCTGGACCTGGTGGGAACGCAACTACGTGCGCCTCGACCCGCACCACGAGCCCGCCCACATCCTCACCGTCCGGAGGTCACCCGCCTGATGTCCCACGACGAGACCGTCGACGTCACGCACGGACCGACGCCAGCGCCGGGGGGAATCGAGGCCAGCGCGAACCACTCGGGGAACGAGCCCGAGTGGTTCAAGACGGCCGTCTTCTACGAAGTCCTGGTGCGATCCTTCCAGGACAGCGACGGGGACGGCGTCGGAGACTTCCGCGGCCTGATGGACAAGCTCGACTACCTGTCCTGGCTGGGGGTCGACTGCCTGTGGGTGCCGCCGTTCTTCACCTCCCCCCTGCGTGACGGTGGCTACGACGTGGCCGACTACGTCGACATCCTCCCCGAGGTCGGCACCGTGGAGGACTTCCACGCCTTCCTCGACGCCGCCCACGAGCGCGGCATCCGGGTGATCATCGACTTCGTCATGAACCACACCTCGGACCAGCACCCCTGGTTCCAGGAGAGCCGGTCCGACCCCGAGGGGCCCTACGGCGACTTCTACGTCTGGTCCGACACCGACGACCTCTACCAGGACGCCCGGATCATCTTCGTCGACACCGAGCCGTCCAACTGGACCTGGGACCCGGTACGCCAGCAGTACTTCTGGCACCGCTTCTTCAGCCACCAGCCGGACCTCAACTTCGACAACCCCAAGGTCCACGAGGCGATGATCGAGGGCCTCGCGTTCTGGCTCGACATGGGGATCGACGGGTTCCGTCTCGACGCGGTGCCCTACCTCTACGAGCGTCCCGGCACCAACGGGGAGAACCTCAAGGAGACCCACGACTTCCTCAAGGACGTCCGCACCTACGTGGACGAGCACTACCCCGGCCGGGTGCTGCTGTGCGAGGCCAACCAGTGGCCCGCCGACGTCGTGGAGTACTTCGGCGACTACGACAAGGGTGGCGACGAGTGCCACATGGCCTTCCACTTCCCGGTGATGCCCCGCATCTTCATGGGGGTCCGCCGCGAGTCGCGCTTCCCGATCTCGGAGATCATGGCCCAGACACCGGCGATCCCGTCGAGCTGCCAGTGGGGCATCTTCTTGCGCAACCACGACGAGCTGACCCTGGAGATGGTCACCGACGAGGACCGCGACTACATGTGGGACGAGTACGCCAAGGACCCCCGCATGAAGGCCAACATCGGCATCCGCCGCCGGCTCGCGCCGCTCCTCGACAACGACATCAACCAGATGGAGCTCTTCACCGCGATGCTCCTGTCGCTGCCGGGATCACCGGTGCTCTACTACGGCGACGAGATCGGCATGGGCGACAACATCTGGCTCGGTGACCGTGACGGCGTGCGCACCCCGATGCAGTGGACCGGCGACCGCAACGCCGGCTTCTCCGCGGCCACGCCCGGCCGGCTGCACCTCCCGGTCAACCAGGACCCGGTCTTCGGCTACGCCCGCGTCAACGTCGAGACCGAGCTGGAGAACGCCTCGTCCCTGCTGCACTGGACCCGTCGGATGATCCACGCCCGCAAGAAGCACCCGGCCTTCGGCCTCGGGGGCTTCCACGACCTCGGCGGCTCCAACCCGAGCGTCTTCTCCTACGTCCGGGAGTACACCGACCCCGCCGGCGCGACCGACCGGGTGCTCTGCGTGCACAACCTCTCCCGCTTCCCCCAGCCGGTCGAGCTCGACCTGCGCCGCTACGAGGGTGCCGCCCCGATCGAGCTGCTCGGCGGGGTCCGCTTCCCCGAGATCGGCGAGCTGCCCTACTTCCTCACCCTCGGCGCCTACGGCTTCTACTGGTTCCGCCTGCCGGCACCCGAGAGCGACAACAGCCCGCCGTCCGCACCCGAGCCCGCCACCACCTCCCAGGAGGCGACCACTCCGTGAAGTCCGAGCTCGAGCAGTTCATCGAGTCCGCCCGATGGTTCGGCGGCAAGGGCCGCGACGCGACCGTGTCCGACGTCCGCCGCGCCGGCACCCTCGGCAGCGTCGAGCATGGACGGCACGCCGTACGTCGGGATCGAGCTGGTCACGCTGACCTACGCCGACGGGCAGGAGGAGACCTACCAGGTGCCGGTGGCCTACTACGCCGAGCCGCAGGAGCGGCTCGAGCACGCCGTCATCGGCCAGCTGGGAGATCGACGACCTCGGTCCGGTGCACGCCTACGACGCGATGCACGACCGTGAGGTCACGATCCTGTGGCTGCGGGCGTTCGCCGAGGGTCACGACGACGGCAACCTGGCCTTCCACCGGCTGCCCGGCCACGAGCTCGACCTGACCACCCACTCCACGCTGTTCTCCGGCGAGCAGAGCAACTCCTCGCTGATGTTCGGCGAGGACAGCCTGATGAAGGTCTTCCGCAAGGTCACCTTCGGCCACAACCCCGACATCGAGATCCACGCCAGGCTCACCGAGGCCGGCAGCGACCACGTCGCCGAGCTCTACGGCTGGGTCGAGGCCCCCGGCCACGCGAGCACCGCCGGCGAACCGCTGCACCTCGCGATGCTGCAGCAGTTCCTGCGCACCGCCAGCGACGGCTGGGACCTCGCGCTGGCGAGCGTGCGCGACCTCTTCGCCGAGGCCGACCTGCACGCCGACGAGGTGGGCGGCGACTTCGCCGGCGAGTCCCACCGGCTCGGCGTCGCCACCGGCGAGGTGCACCGCACGCTGGGCGAGGTCTTCCCCACCGAGACCTGGCAGGCCGACCAGCAGAAGTCGCTGGCGTCGGCGATGCGCGAGCGGCTCGACGCCGCCGTCCTGGTGGTGCCCGCCCTGGCCGACCACGCCGACCGGCTGCGGGCGGCCTACGACGCCGTCGAGGCCCTCGGGACACCGCTGACCGTGCAGCGCGTGCACGGCGACCTGCACCTCGGTCAGACGCTGCGCACCGTCAGGGGCTGGAAGATCGTCGACTTCGAGGGCGAGCCGGCCAAGGCCGCTGGCCGAGCGAGTGCTGCCCGACAGCCCGTGGCGCGACGTGGCCGGGATGATGCGGTCCTTCGACTACGCCGCCCACGCGGTGGAGGCCGACGTAGAGGCCGACAGCGCCGAGCGCAACCAGATCGCCTACCGCGCCTCCGAATGGGCACGGCGCAACCAGGAAGCATTCCTCGCCGGCTACCTGGAGGCGACGAGGCCGTCGACCGACGAAGACGGCGCCGGTATCGGCCTGGACGCCGAGGACAAGACCCTGTTCGACCGCCTACCAGGCCGACAAGGCCGTCTACGAGGCGGTCTACGAAGCCCGCAACCGACCGACCTGGCTCGGCATCCCGCTCGGCGCCATCGCGCGACTGACCGCCGGCCCGGCTCCGGAGGAGGCACCATGAACACCACCCCGACCAACGGCCCGACCAACGGCCCGAGCAACGGCCCGAGCAGCGGCGCGAAGGACGGCCGAAGGTCGGTGCCGCCCGCCCGCTCGACCCCGAGATCCTCGACCAGGTCGTCAACGGCCGCCATGGCGACCCGCACTCGGTGCTGGGCGCGCACCCCCACGCGGGTCGGACGACCGTCCGGGTGCTGCGCCCTCTCGCTGAGTCCGTCGTCGTCGTGCACGGGGGCACCAGGGTCACGCTCGACCACGAGCACGAAGGTGTCTGGGTGGGCGTGCTCGAGGTGCCCGAGCCGCCGGACTACCGCCTCGAGGTGACCTACGCCGGTGCGCCGGCGGTCACCAGCGACGACGCCTACCGCTACCTGCCGACGCTCGGCGAGGTCGACCTGCACCTGATCAACGAGGGCCGGCACGAGCAGCTCTGGGACGTGCTCGGCGCCCACGTGCGCCGCTACGAGTCCCCCACCGGCGACGTGACCGGCACGTCGTTCGCGGTGTGGGCGCCCGGTGCCCGCGGCATCCGGGTGAAGGGTGACTTCAACAGCTGGGACGGTCGCGAGCACCCGATGCGGCAGATGGGTGTCTCCGGCGTCTGGGAGCTCTTCGTGCCCGACGTCGGCAGCGGCACCCGCTACAAGTACGTCGTCCTCGGAGCCGACGGCGAGTGGCGCGAGAAGGCCGACCCGATGGCCTTCCAGTCCGAGGTGGCACCGGCGACGTCGTCGATGGTGCACGACTCGACCTACACCTGGGCCGACGACACCTGGATGACCGAGCGGGCCCAGCGCACCGACGCCCACGCCCGGCCGATGTCGGTCTACGAGCTGCACCTCAACTCCTGGCGCAAGCACCACGGTGGTGACGTCTACTCCTACGCCGACCTCGCCGACAGTCTCGTCGACTACGTCGTGGACATGGGGTTCACCCACGTCGAGATGATGCCGGTGATGCAACACCCGTTCGGCGGCTCGTGGGGCTACCACGTGACGTCCTACTTCGCGGTCGACGCCCGGATGGGCGACCCCGACGGGCTGCGGCTGCTCATCGACAGGCTCCACCAGGCCGGCGTCGGGGTCATCCTCGACTGGGTCCCGGGCCACTTCGCCACCGACGAGTGGGCGCTGGTCAACTTCGACGGCACCCCGCTCTACGAGGACCCCAACCCCCAGCGCGGCTGGCACAAGGAGTGGGGCTCCCACATCTTCAACTTCGGGCGCAAGGAGGTGCGCAACTTCCTGGTCGCCAACGCGCTGTTCTGGCTGGAGGAGTTCCACGCCGACGGACTGCGCGTCGACGGCGTCGCCTCGATGCTCTACCTCGACTACTCCCGCGAGCCCGGCCAGTGGTCGCCCAACGTCTACGGCGGCCGCGAGAACCTCGAGGCGGTCGCCTTCCTGCAGGAGATGAACGCCACCGTCTACAAGCGGGTGCCCGGCGCGACCACGATCGCCGAGGAGTCGACGTCCTGGCCCGGCGTCACCCGTCCCACCCACCTGGGCGGGCTGGGCTTCGGCTTCAAGTGGAACATGGGCTGGATGCACGACAGCCTCGGCTACGTCCAGAACGACCCGATCCACCGTCAGTACCACCACGGCCAGATGACCTTCTCGATGGTCTACGCCTACTCCGAGAACTACGTCCTGCCGATCAGCCACGACGAGGTCGTGCACGGCAAGGGCTCGCTGCTGCGCAAGATGCCCGGCGACCGCTGGCGGCAGCTGGCCAACCTGCGCTGCTTCCTGGCCTACATGTGGGCCCACCCCGGCAAGCAGCTGCTCTTCATGGGCTCGGAGTTCGGCCAGGAGTCCGAGTGGGCCGAGAGCCGCGAGCTCGACTGGTGGCTGCTCGACAACGCCGACCACCGCGGGGTGCAGTCCCTTGTCCGCGACCTCAACCGGGTCTATCGCGACAGCCCGGCCCTCTGGACGCTCGACACCGAGGGCTCCGGCTTCGCCTGGATCGACGCCAACGACTCCAGCAGCAACGTGTTCAGCTTCGTCCGCACCGGGTCCGACGGCGAGCGGCTGGCCTGCGTGGCCAACTTCTCCGCGGTCCCCCACCACGGCTACAAGCTGGGGCTCCCGGTCAGCGGGACCTGGACCGAGGCCCTCAACACCGACTCCGAGACCTACGCCGGCACCGGCGTCGGCAACCTCGGGTCCGTCGAGGCGACCGACGACTCCTGGCACGGTCAGCCCGCCTCCGCCACGGTGACGCTGCCACCCCTCGGCGCCGTCTTCTTGACCCACGGTGGCTGAGCCGCTCCCCCAGCCGACGCTGACCGACGGGGTCGTCACCCTGCGGCCGTGGCGCGACGACGACGTGGACGCTGCGGTCGCGGGGCACGACCAGACGATCGCCGACTGGTTCGGTCGCACCGAGGTCACGCCGACCCGCGAGGAGTACCTCGAGGCGCTCGCCCGCTGGCGGCGCGGCTACGACGACGGCCGGACGACCGTGAACTTCCTCGCCGAGGCCGGCGGCGAGGTCGTCGGCAACGTCGAGGTGCGCACCAAGGACGACGGCATCGGCGAGCTCGGCTGGATCCTGTACGCCGGCCACCGCGGCCGCGGCTACGCCGTGCGCGCGGTGCGGATGCTCGTCGACTACGGCTTCGAGGAGCTCGACCTCGTCCGGATCGAGGCCTACGTCAACGACGCCAACGAGTCGTCCAAGCGGGTCGCGACGCGGGCAGGGTTGCACCGCGAAGGCATCATGCGCGGGCGTGAGGTGCTGCGCGGCGAGCGACACGACACGGTGCTCTACGCCAGGTTGCGCACCGACCCGCCCGTCACAGCACCGGACGGCTTCCGGTCGCTGCTCAACTCCTTCCTCCCGCGCAAGCGCGCGATCTCCCAGATGCTGGTCCGCGACCCCGACGACCGGGTGCTGCTGTGCCGACTCACCTACAAGCAGGACTGGGACCTGCCCGGCGGCGTGGTCGAGGTCGCGGAGTCACCCCGCCTCGCAGTCTCGCGCGAGGTCGAGGAGGAGCTCGCCCTCTCGATCGACGCGGGCGCGTTGCTGCTGACCGACTGGTTGCCGCCGTGGGGCGGTTGGGACGACGCCGTCTGCCTGGTCTTCGACGGCGGCGTCCACGAGCCGTCGATCCTGGACGCGATCGTCAAGGAGGCCCGGGAGATCCGCGACGCGGATTTCTGCACGCTCGACCAGGTGCACGAGCGCGCCGCCGACTTCACCGCCCGCCGGATCGAGGCCGCGCTGGCCACCCTGCGCGGCGACGGCACCGCCTACACCGAGTCCGGCCGCTGACCCCCGGTGCTGCAGTTCGGCCCGCTCGCCGCGGTCGAGCTGGCCAGTCGTCGGATCCGGCACGCCCTCCGTCCCTGACGTGCGGGCGGGTCACTCCTCGCGGCGCGGCACGATGCGCATCACGGCAAGACCGAGGGCGATGAGGGCGAAGCCCGCTAGGAAGAGCCAGGCGGCGTTGGCGACGAGCCCGGGTCATCCCGAGCGTGCCGGCCACGACCCCCGCGCCCGCGGCGGCTCCCCCGGCCGCGCCGGGTCCGTTCTGGTACATCACCATCTCCTTTCGGCGCCGGACAGGGCCTGCGCGAAGGCACGAGCCTGGACCAGCTGGAGGAAGCCGTCGTAGACCATCTCCACGACCAGGGGAGAGGCCGACGTCATCTGCCGCCAGCCGCGAGCACGGACGGTGATCACACGCTCGAGAATGAACACCCCTGAGGCCGCTATCCAGAAGGGGTGCAGCCTGAAGCCGACCAGGACGCCCCAGGTCAGGCTAACGGCCAGGTAGACGACCGTCGCCGCCCGAGGACGGCCAGCAACTGACGGCCCCAGTAGGGCGCGGGGTGATCTCGAGGTGAAGCCGTAGTCGGCCAGGTTCTCCAGCGCCCCACGCTTCCAACGGCCCCGCTGGCGGGCGAGGTCCCCCCAGGTGGTCATCACCTCGGTCTCCAGGGTGCACTCCTTGGGGGCCAGGATGCGGTAGCCGAGGTGCATCAGGGCCAGGGAGAGCTCGTTGTCCTCCGTGAGCACGTGCACGTCGTAGACCTGGCCGAGGCCCGCACGGTCCGGCAGCTCGCCCTGGACGCGTGCCCGTCGGACGTGGCGCAGCACGCCGGCCCGAAAGACCGATGCGGTGCCCGTCAGCACCAGCGCCTTCCCGCGCAGTCGTCGCACGTCGCGCGCGTACCGCGCGAACTCGTTGCGCTGGAAGGTTCCCAACAGCCCGCCACCGGGCGAACCGTCGAAGGTCCCCCCGACGCCACCCAGGCCGGGGTCGCGGTCGAGCCGGTGGACTGCTCCCTCGACAAAGCCCCGGTGAAGGACGGAGTCGGCGTCCATCACGAGCACCAGGTCGTCGTCCGCCGCGTCGTCGAGCAGATCGGAGAGGCCCTGGTTGAGAGCACCAGCCTTCTTGTGGTCGTTGTCGACGGTCTCGATCACGCGTGCCCCGTGGGCCCGAGCCACCTCGGCGGTCCGATCGGTGCAGTTGTCGGCCAGCACGAGGATCTCGTGCGGCGGGCAGGTCTGGCGGTGCAGCGAGGCCAGCGAGGCAGCGATCGACGCCTCCTCGTCATGGGCGGGCAGCACGGCCACGACCCGAGACGCTTCTCGCGGCACGACACACCTCTCGCCCAGGACTGCCGTGACTGCGCACGACGCTGGAAGTCATCCGTTCGTACGACGGCGCCCGCCGTACGGTTCAGTATCGTAGTGCGTACTACCCAGCCTCCCGTAGTCCGTTCGGGCCGTTGTCCCGCGATGACTCAGATGTCCGGGTTGAATGTCCGACTTACCCTTTATGGGGAGTTTGGGGAGCAGGATCGTTGTGACGACACTCACCCTGGCGGCGATGGCCGGACCGGCCGTCGCTGCCCCTCCGGCCGGAGGCGACCGTCCCGGGAGCGACGCCGCCCGCACCGTCTCCGAGAGGGCTCCCACGGACGCCTCGAAGCGTGCCCGGCTCCGGCTCGGCAACCGGGCCGAGTTCGGCGCGTTCGTCGACGGGATGACCGCCGACCCCACCCGGCTGGCTCGATTCGAACGCCGGATCCGCAGCCGCACCGCGATCGCGTCCTACTACTACGGCTACGGCGACGTCTTCCCCGGCCCGACGGAGCTCTCGTTCGCCGCGGGTGGGACCCGCAAGGTGCTGCTCTCCTGGGACATGGGCCGGACCCGGCTCTCCGAGTGGAGCGACGGGCGCCACGACGGCTACCTCGACCAGATCGTCGCGGCAGCGCGTGCCTACCCCCATGACGTCTACGTGCGTCCCTGGCCGGAGATGAACGGGGACTGGTCGTCGTTCCAGCCCACGGCTTCGGGCACGGCACCCCACGGCGGGACCCCGCAGCAGTTCAAGGCGGCCTGGCGGCACGTCGTGGACTACACCCGGGCCGGCGGCGCCTCCAACCTCCGGTGGGTGTTCAACCTGCGGCCGACACCTACGCCGAGACGACGAAGGTCTCGACCATCTGGCCCGGGACCCGCTACGTCGACGTGCTCGGCATCGACGGCTTCAACTGGGGCCGGGACTCGTCGTGGGGCCGGTGGCGGAGCTTCCGGCAGGTCTTCCAGCCGATGTACGACCAGCTCACCGGCCTCGACCCGCGCCTGCCGGTGTGGATCTGCGAGTTCTCCTCCAAGGAACCGCGGCGTCGCGACGGGTCCTCGACCGACCGCCGCCACGACAAGGGCACCTGGATCAAGCAGGCGTTCCGCACCACGACGATGCCCCGGGTGCGGGCGCTCGTGTGGTTCGACATCCGCAAGGAGCGCGACTGGCGCGCCGCCTCGTCACGCTCCTCGCTGAGGGCCTTGCGCAAGGCGCTTCGCTGAGCCCCAGGGACGGCTCAGCTCAGCTGGTCGGGAGCGACCCGGGACTTGTGGCCCTCGTCCTGCCCGGCTCGTCCCCCGGAGGCTCCTGACGACGACTCCCGCGCGCGACCCGCGCGTGAGGGTTGAAGCCGGACGATGACGGACTTCGACGTCGGGCAGTTGCTGCCGAGAGCGGTCGAGTCCAGCGGGATCAGCGGGTTGGTCTCGGGGTAGTAGGCCGCCGCGCAGCCGCGGGGCTGCTCGTAGGCCACGACGCGGAAGGCCGGGGCCAGCCGCTCGACCACGGTCTGGCCGGGGTCGCCGCCGGGATCGACCCACTCGCTCACCAGATCCACGATCTGGCCCTCCTCGAGACCGAGGGAGGTGATGTCGGCGGGGTGCACGAAGACGACACGACGTCCGCCCGAGACCCCGCGGTAGCGGTCATCGAGGCCGTAGATCGTGGTGTTGAACTGGTCGTGCGAGCGCAACGTCTGCATCAGCAGCCGGCCCTCGGGCACGTGCAGCACGTCGACCGGGCTGACGCTGAAGATCGCCTTGCCCGCCGCCGTCGGGAACGTCCGCGAGTCGCGTGGCGGGTGCGGAAGCACGAAGCCACCGGGGCGGTCGACCTTCTCGTCGTACGCCGCACAGCCGGGCACGACCCGGGCGATGCGGCGGCGCACCTCGGTGTAGTCCTGGCGGAACGACGCCCACGGGAGGGCGTGCCGGTCGCCGAGCGTCGCCTCAGCCAGGGAGCAGACGATGTCGACCTCCGAGCGCAGCTGAGGGCTGGCAGGCTTGAGCGGTCCCTTGGAGGCGTGCACCGCCGACATGGAGTCCTCGACGGTGACGCGCTGCTCGCGGCCGCCGGTGAGGTCCTTCTCGCTACGACCCAGGGTCGGCAGGATCAGGGCCTCCTCCCCGATCACCACGTGCGAGCGGTTCAGCTTGGTCGAGACCTGCACGGTCAGCCCGGCACGCCGCATCGCCGCTTCGGTGACGTCGGTGTCGGGGGCGGCCGCGACGAAGTTGCCGCCGAGGGCGAAGAAGACCTTGGCCCGACCGTCGCGCAGCGCCCGGATCGACTCCACCGTGTCGAGCCCGTGCTCGCGGGGCGGGTCGAAGCCGAACTCGGCCTGGAGAGCGTCGAGGAAGTGCGGTGGCGCCTTCTCCCAGATGCCCATCGTGCGGTCGCCCTGCACGTTGGAGTGGCCGCGTACCGGGCACAGCCCGGCGCCGGGCTTGCCGATGTTGCCCTGGAGCAGGGCCAGGTTGGTGAACTCCTTGATCGTGGCCACCGCGTTGCGGTGCTGGGTGATCCCCATCGCCCAGCAGGTCACGGTGGCCGAGGAGTCGCGGAACATCTGTGCGGCCTCGCTCGATCTGGTCGCGGGGCAGCCCGGTCGCCCGCTCCACCGCCGCCCAGTCGACCTCGGCGACGTGCTCGGCCCAGGCATCGAACCCGACGGTGTACCGCTCCACGAAGTCGCGGTCGATGCTGCCCCAGCCGAGCAGGAGGGAACCGATCGCCTGGAAGAGCGCGAGGTCGCCGTTGACCCGCACCGGGAGGTGCAGGTCGGCCAGCGACGTACCGAGGCCGGCGAGCCCGGCCGGCTTCTGGGGGTTGTTGAACTTGACCAGCCCGGCTTCCTTGAGCGGGTTGATCGCCAGGATCCGGGCGCCGTTCTTCTTGGCCGCCTCCAGCGCGGACAGCATCCGCGGGTGGTTGGTGCCCGGGTTCTGCCCCACGACGACGATCAGCTCGGCCCCCTGGACGTCCTGGAGGCTGACGCTGCCCTTGCCGATGCCGATCACCTCGGCGAGCGCGACCGAGGTCGACTCGTGGCACATGTTGGAGCAGTCGGGCAGGTTGTTGGTCCCGAACGCGCGGGCGAAGAGCTGGTAGGAGAAGGCGGCCTCGTTGGAGGTGCGACCCGAGGTGTAGAAGACCGCTTCGTCGGGGCTGTCGAGGCCGCGCAGTCGATCGGCGACCAGGGTGAACGCGTCGTCCCAGGAGATCGGCTCGTAGTGGGTCGGCTCCGCGGCGGCGGACCATCGGCTCGGTGAGCCGGCCCTGCTGGCCGAGCCAGTAGTCGGTCTTGCCGGCGAGCTCGCTCAGGCTGTGCCGGGCGAAGAAGTCGCGGTCCACGCGACGCAGCGTCGCCTCCTCGGTGACCGCCTTGGCGCCGTTCTCGCAGAACTCCGCGGTGTGCCGGTGACCCGCCTCCGGGTCGGGCCACGCGCATCCCTGGCAGTCGAAGCCGTCGGTCTGGTTGAGCTTGAGCAGGGTCTGCGCGGTCCGGCGCACCCCCATCTGCTCGACCGCCCGCTTCATCGTGACGGCGACGGCCTTGGTGCCGGCGGCCGCCTGCTTGGGGTGGCCGACCTCGACGTCGCGCTCGTCGATGTCGTGGTCGGGCGCGGACCTCACCATGGGGTCACCTTCCGGTCGGCGGTTGCTCCTCCCTGACTTAGTACCACGTCGTGGGAGTTTCAACCTTCGTCAGAAGAGCGCCGAGGCCAGCGCCTGGCGACCCTTGAGCACGCGCGGGTCGTCGTTGCCGACGGCGGCGAAGAGACCGAGCAGGTGGGTGCGGGCCAGGTCGCGCTCGTCACCCGTCGTACGTCGGACCAGGTCGACGAGCCGCGCGAAGGCGTCCTCGACGTGGCCACCGGCCATGTCGAGGTCGGCGACGAGGGTCTGGGCCTCGACGTCGTCGGGCCGCTCGGCAGCGGCCTGGCGCGCAGCCTGGAGGTCGGCGCCCTCGGTGCGCTGGAGCACCTTGGCCATCGCCAGGCCGCCGGCGGCCTCGGCGTCGGCGGGGTTGGCGTCGACCAGCTTCTGGTACTCCGCGACGGCGGTGGCGATGTCACCGGCGGCCAGCGCGTCCTGGGCCGGGGCGTAGCGGGGGTCGACCTCGTCCTCGACCTCGCCGTCCTCGGCGGCCTGGTCGGGGGCGCCGTTGGCCAGTGGCTGGTGACGGCCGGTGATGCCCTGGGTGGCGAGCTGTTGCATGACCTGGGTCAACGCGGGACGCAGCTCCTCGATCGGCGCGACGTCCTGGATCAGAGGCATCGGGCGCCCCTGCACCACGGCGACGACGTAGGGCACCGAGGGGATCTGCACGGCCTGCGCGATCTCGGGAGAGGCGTCGACGTCGACACGGCCGAGGAGGTACTTGCCCTCGAACTCGTCGGCGAGCGTGGTCAGGTCGTCGGCGAGCTGCACGCTCGCCGGCATCTGGGTCGGCGAGTAGAAGACCAGCAGCACCAAGGCGTTCATCGACGCCTCCAGCACGCTCTGGAACGACGCCTCGCTCACCTGCACCGCATAGCTGCCTGCGGTCCCCCCGGCGGTGGCCGACCCCGCTGCTCCCCCGGGTGCGCCTGCACCAGGGCCCGTGGGGGCGGACGGGCGCTTGAGTGCGGACAGGTCGACGGCACCGGGTCGTGAGAAAGGCTGCTGACTCATGGATCCATTGTGGCCGACGTCTGCTTGCTGGTGCCCCCCAGGGGCGTGACAGCAACGCTCCCGAGGCCCCACCATGGAGCTCAGGCATCGTGTCGTTACCTCTCGGGAGAGGTGGAGTGGCCATGTCCGGGACGCAGAGCTCGCCAGCGACCTTGAAGGCCGGCGCGATCGGCTTCGTCGACGCCCTGGTGATCGGGCTCGCCGCCACCTCCCCGGCGTACTCGCTGGCCGCGGTCATCGGACCCGTGGTCGTCCTCGTCGGCGTCTACGCCCCCGGAGTGCTCATCGCGTCGTTCGTGCCGATGCTGCTGATCGCCTCGGCGTTCCTCTTCCTCAACAAGGTCGACCAGGACTGCGGCACCACCTTCAGCTGGGTGACCCGCGCGATGGGTCCGTGGTTCGGCTGGATCGGCGGCTGGGCGATCACGATGACCGGCGTGCTGGTGATCGGTTCGCTGGCCGACGTCGGGGTGAGCTTCACCCTGATGATGTTCGGGCTCGACGACGCCGCCGCCAACGCCTGGGTGCGGATGCCACTGGCCATCGGCCTGATCCTGCTGATGACCTGGATCTGCGTGCTCGGCACCGACATCTCCGCCCGCCTGCAGAACCTGCTCATCCTGGGGCAGGTCGTCTCTCTCCTCGTCTTCGCCGGCGTCGCACTGTGGCGGGCCGTGACCGACAACAGCTCGCTGGACGCGATCACCCCGTCCCTGAGCTGGCTGTACCCCTTCGGCGAGGGCGGCGCCGCGCTGACCGGCGGTCTCCTGCTCGGCGTCTTCATCTACTGGGGCTGGGAGTCCGCGGTGAACCTCACCGAGGAGACGACCGACTCCGAGTCGGCCCCCGGTCTGGCCGGGGTCTGGTCGACGGTGATCCTGCTGGTCACCTACGTCGCGGTCGCCTACGGCATCGTCGCCTACGCCGGCGTCGGCTTCCTCTCCGACAACGCCGACGAGGAGGAGTTCATCTTCGCCCTGCTGGCCGACGAGGTGATGGGCGGCTGGTCGTGGATCGTCCTCTTCGCCGTCGCCACGTCGGCGATCGCCTCGACCCAGACCACGATCATCCCGGCCTCGCGCACCGGCCTCTCGATGGCCCGACGGCACGCGCTCCCGGCCCACTTCGCACGGATCCATCCTGACTACCGCACACCGGACGTCAGCACGTGGTGGGTCGCGGGCATCGCCATCGCCTGGTACGTCGGCATCTACCAGGTCAGCGCCAACGCGCTCTTCGACTCCCTCACCGCACTCTCGATGCTGATCGCCTTCTACTACGGGCTCACCGGCATCGCCTGCGCGATCTACTACCGCCGTCACCTGCTGGAGAGCGCGCGCAACCTGCTGCTCATCGGCATCGGCCCGGTCGTCGGATCGCTGCTGCTGCTCTGGCTGCTGGTGCTGTCGGTGCGCGACATGGCGGATCCGGAGAACTCCTACAGCGGCCAGTCCTGGCTCGGTGTCGGACCCCCCTTGGTCATCGGTGTGGTCATCCTCGTCGCCGGGCTGGTGCTGATGTTCGTCTGGCGGTCGATCGACGGCAGGTTCTGGCAGGAGCGCGCGGGCGTGCCCGACCCCGACGTCGTGCACGGCGTCAAGCAGGTCGCTGCCGACCCCGACGGGATGGAGGCCTGAGATGACGGTGGTGCTGGGATACGACGAGTCCCCCGGAGCCGCGGCGGCCCTGCGCACCGCGATCGAGGTGGCCCGGCGGTGGGACGAGCCGCTGGTGCTCGTCTACGGGGTCAGCCCGCCCGGCGGTGTGGGAGAGGAGTTCCGGTCGCACCAGGACGCCCTGACCGACATCGGCCGCCGCGCTACCGACCACGCGCTCGCCGACGCCACCGAGGCGGGCGTCGAGGCGAGCGTGGAGCTGGTGCAGGCCAAGCCGGCGATGGCGCTCCTCCAGGTCGCCGACGCCCACGACGCGACCGTGATCGTGGTCGGGACCTCCGGCGAGAGCCCGCTGCGGGGCGCGATGCTCGGCTCGACGCCGCACAAGCTGCTGCACCTCTCCGCGCGCCCGATCCTCTGCGTCCCGATCACTCCGTGAGGGGTCACACAATCAGGGTCTCGGGCGGCGTGTCGCCGCACAACTGACCCCTCGGCAGTTGCCTCCGGGTCCCATGCGGCGGATCAGAAGCGCGCCGGCTCCCGGTACTCGCCCCACTCGGCGCGCAGCGCGTCACAGATCTCGCCCAGGGTGGCCTCGGCCCGGCAGGCGTCGACCATCGCGGGGATCATGTTGGTCTCCGAGCGGGCCGCGTCGAGCATCTCCGCGATCGCGCGGTCGACGGCGGCCTGGTCGCGTCCCTCCTTGCGGGCGGCGAGGTCGCGGACCTGGTCTGTCTCGACCTCGTGGGAGACGCGCAGGATCTCCAGCTCGTGGGTGACCGACTCCGGATGGCAGTTGACGCCGACGATCTTCTTCTCGCCCTTCTCCAGCGAGACCTGGTACTGGAAGGCCGCCTCGGCGATCTCCGACATGAACCAGCCCTCCTCGATGCCGTGCAGGATGCCGCGCGTCATCGGCCAGACAGCGGCGTCGGGGGTGCCGGTCGCCTCCTGGACCTGCGCGGCGAGCGCGGGCAGGTCGCGCGCCGAGGTGGTGGACCCGCCCTGGGTGAGGATCTGGTCGAAGATCGCGTAGGCCTCGGCCTCGATCTTGTCGGTGAGCGCCTCGACGTACCAGGAGCCGCCGAGGGGGTCCGCGACGTTGACGACGCCGGTCTCCTCCATGATCACCTGCTGGGTGCGCAGCGCGATCTCGGCGGCCTGCTCACTGGGCAGGGCGAGCGTCTCGTCGAGAGCGTTGGTGTGCAGCGAGTTGGTGCCGCCGAGCACCGCGGCGAGCGCCTCGATCCCGGTGCGGACGACGTTGTTGTAGGGCTGCTGCGCCGTCAGCGAGACCCCGGCGGTCTGGGTGTGGAAGCGCAGCCACTGGGCCTTGTCGGTCTTGGCGCCGTAGACCTCGCGCAGCCAGGTCGCCCAGATGCGGCGGGCGGCGCGGAACTTGGCGATCTCCTCGAAGAAGTCGACGTGGCTGTCGAAGAAGAACGACAGGCCGGGCGCGAAGACGTCGACGTCGAGGCCCCGGGAGAGGCCCAGCTCGACGTAGCCGAACCCGTCGGCGAGGGTGAACGCGAGCTCCTGCGCGGCCGTCGAGCCGGCCTCGCGGATGTGGTAGCCGGAGACCGAGAGCGGCTTGTAGGCGGGGATCTTCTCCGCGCAGTACTCCATCAGGTCACCGATCAGGCGCAGGTGCGGCTCGGGGCCGAAGAGCCACTCCTTCTGCGCGATGTACTCCTTGAAGATGTCGGTCTGCAGGGTGCCGTTGAGGACGCCAGGGTCGACGCCCTGGCGCTCGGCGGCGACGAGGTACATGCAGAAGACGGGTACGGCGGGGCCGCTGATCGTCATCGACGTGGTGACGTCGCCGAGCGGGATGCCGTCGAAGAGCGCGTCCATGTCGACGGTGGAGTCGACCGCGACGCCGCAGTGGCCGACCTCGCCGAGGCTCTTGGGGTCATCGGAGTCGCGGCCCATCAGCGTGGGCATGTCGAAGGCGACGCTGAGCCCGCCACCGCCGCGACCCAGGATCATCTTGTAGCGCTCGTTGGTCTGCTGGGCGTTGCCGAATCCGGCGAACTGGCGGATCGTCCAGGCGCGGCCTCGGTAGCCGGTGTCGTAGAGCCCCCGTGTGAACGGGAACTGGCCCGGCCACTCCGACTCGTCGGTGCCGTAGGCGGGCTCGACCTCCAGCCCGGACAGCGTCGTGAAGTCGATGTCGCGCACCTTGCCCTGATCCAGCGACTTCGCGTAGCGCGCTTCCCAGCGGCTGCGGGCGGACTCGGCGTCTGGTGTCTGCTGGCTCATCCTAAAATAGTAGGACGTCCAACTAGTTCCACCAAACGCCACGGCCGAGAGGCCACCTCCCCACCGCCGTGGTCGGCGTGTCGTGCGCCACGTGGCCTCTCGCGAGCGCGGATCCGGTCTCGGTGCCGGTCTAGTCAAAGTCTCCGGCGTCGTGGCGCACCGGACGCAGCAGGTCCGAGAGCGAGGTGAGGTCGGCCTCGCCCAGCGAGGTCAGCGCGAAGCGGGCGTCGACCAGGTCGGCCGTGGCCCTCTCGACGACCGCCCGGCCCTCGTCGGTGATCCGTGCGAGCACCGCCCGTCCGTCGTCGGGGTGCCGGCGTCGTACGACGAGGCCGGCGGCCTCGAGCCGGTCGACCAGCGAGGTCACCGAGGTGGCGTGCACCTGGAGCCGCTCCCCCATCTTGCCCAGCGGCAGCGCGCCCTCCCGGGAGAAGACCAGCAGCACCAGGGCCTCGTAGCGGGCGAAGCTGAGCCCGTGCGGTCTGAGCAGCTCGTCGAGCTGGGCGAGCACGAGCTGCTGCACGCGCATGAGCGAGGTGACCGCATGCATCTGCGGTACCGCGTCCCAGCGACGTCCCCATTGCCGGGCGGCCTCGTCGATCGGGTCGAACGGCAGCTTCCTCGCCATGGCCCGACCCTAATTCCTCGACACGCCCGGGTCGGCGAGGGGTCACTCGTGCGGCGACACGCCGCCCAGGAGCCTGACTTGGTGACCCCTCACCGATGCGTCAGGAAGCGTCGGCGGCGGTCGCGGCCTCGGAGAGCAGGTCGACGTAGTCGTCGAGGCCCCAGGTCAGGGACAGCGCCGTCGGCGGGGAGACCGAGGCGACGACCTCCTCCCCGGTGGCCTCGGCGATGGTGCCCGCGTCGTACTGCGGCATCGTCTTGGTCGAGGCCGAGTCGAGGAACGCCTGCTGGGTCTTGTCACTGTCGGCGTAGGACAGCAGCACGTCGGAGTCGAGCTGGTCGACCTTCTCGTAGCTGATCGTGTAGAAGAACGTCGACTCCTCGGTGTCGAGCTCGCCGACACTCGGCGCCGTCTCGAAGCCCAGGTCCTCGAGGAACTCCACCCGCGGGTCGGCCGAGCGGTAGACGTAGAAGGCGCCGTAGTCGGCAACGGCCGCGATCGACTTGCCCGCGAACTCCGGGTGCGCCTCGGCGGCCGCAGAGACCGACTCGTCGATGTCGGTGAGGACCTGGTCGGCCTCCGCCGCCTTGCCCAGCGCCTCACCCGCCGTGGTGATCACCTCGCGCCAGGGGGTGGCCCACGCCTCCCCCGGGTAGGCGACGACGGGCGCGATCTTGGAGAGCTTGTCGTACTGCGCCTGGGTCAGGCCGGAGTAGGTCGCGAGGATCAGGTCCGGATCGGCCTTGACGAACTCCTCGTAGGGAGGCTCCTCGCCCTCGGTCAGCATCGCCGGCGTCTCGGCGCCTGCCGCCTCGATGGCCTCCTTGTTCCAGGGCAGCATCCCGTCGTCGTCCCCGCCGTAGCTCTGCGTGGGTACGGCGACCGGCACCACGCCCAGGGCGATCGCGGCGTCGGCCGATCCCCAGCCCCAGGCGGCCACACGCTCGGGCCGCTCCTCGATCACGGTTTCCCCGAGCGCGTGCTCGATGGTGACCGGCTCGAAGGTCCCGGCGGGAGCGGTGTCGTCGTCGGTGGCGGTCTCCGCGCCGTCGTCGCTGCTGCTGCCGCTGCCGCACGCGGTGAGCACGAGCATCGCGGCGACAGTGGCGGTCACGGCCAAGGGCCGGACGAGCCCGGGTCGGGTCATTGGGTGCCTGCCTTCACAGTTCGGGACACGGCGCAGGGATTCGCCGGATTCACTTAGGCAAGCCTAACCTAACTAGGTCCAGGCGTCACCGCGGGCCGTGGGGCGGACACCGGCACCACGAGCGGTCCCCCGGTCACTGGATCGGGCACGACCACGCAGGACAGCCCGAACGCCGCCCGCACCGTCTCCTCGGTGAGCACCTGCGCCGGCACGCCCTCGGTGAGCACGCGGCCCTCGGTCATCACGACGAGATGGTCGGCATAGCGCGCGGCGAGGTTGAGGTCGTGCAGCACCATCACGATCGTGGTGCCGCGCTCGCGGTTGACCGAGGCGAGCAGGTCGAGGACCTCGATCTGATGGGCGACGTCGAGGTAGGTCGTCGGCTCGTCGAGCAGCAGCACGTCGGTCTGCTGGGCCAGGGCCATCGCGATCCACACGCGCTGGCGCTGGCCGCCGGACAGCTCGTCCATCCGGCGGTCGGCGAGCTCGTGGGTGCCGGTCGCAGCCAACGCGTGCGCCACGATCGCACTGTCGTCGGAGGTCCAGCGCCGGAACGGCCCCTGGTGCGGATAGCGCCCTCGTCCGACCAGATCGCCGACCGTGATGCCTTCCGGCGCGACGGGCTGCTGCGGCAGCAGCCCGAGCTCGGCGGCGAGACGACGAGTGCCGATCGCGGACACGTCGCGCCCGTCGAGGGTCACCCGCCCCGACGTCGGCTTGAGCAACCGACCGAGGCCGCGCAGCAGCGTGGACTTGCCGCAGCCGTTGGCGCCCACGACGACCGTCACGGCCCCGCTGGGCACGTCCAGGTCGATGCCGTGCACCACCTCCCGCTTGTCATAGCCGAGGTGGACTGTGTCGGCGGTGAGGGTCATCGGTTGCCTCCGGTGAGCGGCCTGGACGAGGTCAGCAGCCAGATGAGGTAGCCGCCGCCGACGATGCCGGTGACCAGACCGACGGGTACGTCGAGGGCGGGCAGCGCATGCTGGGCGGCGAAGTCGGACGCGGTCACGATGGCGACGCCGACCAGGGCGGTGGGCACCAGCGCGACCCGTCCGTCGCCGACGAGGCGTCGGGCGATCGGGGCACTGGCGAGGGCGACGAACGCCACCGGACCGGCGGCCGCTGTGCCCACGGCTGCCAGCGCCGTACCGAGCGCCAGGGCCAGCAGGCGCGTCGGCCCGACCGGGACCCCGAGCGCGCTCGCGGTGTCGTCGCCCAGCGCCAGCATCCGCACCCGGGACGACAGCAGGAGCCCGGCCGGGACGAGCACGACCAGAGCAGCGCCTAGACGGGTGTTGCCCTCCCAGGTGGCGCCGGCCACCGAACCGCTCAACCAGACCAGCGCCTCCTGGGCGTTGCGCAGGTCGCTGCGGGTCAGCAGATAGCCGAGCACGCTGGTCGCGACGAAGGCGAGGCCGATGCCGCACAGCACGAACCGGTGCCCCGAGACACCACCGCGCCACGCAAGTGCGACGTTGAGCGCGGAGACGACGACAGCACCGAGCAGGGCGCCCACCGAGACCCCGACCCCGCTGACTCCCAGCACCAGGAGCGCCCCCACGGCACCGACGCTCGCGCCCTGGGTGACGCCGATGATGTCGGGGCTGGCCAGCGGGTTGTGCAGCACGCTCTGGAACAGCCCGCCGGCCAGCGCGAACGCCACGCCGACCATCGCGCCGAGCACCAGCCGGGGCAGCCTGAACTCGACGAGCACCAACCTCGAGGTCTCGTCGCCCCGGCCGACCAGCGTCGCGAGCACGTCACGGAACGGGATCGGCAGGTCTCCGACGGAGAGGTTCACCGCGACCGTCGTGAGCGTGACCAGGGCCAGGCCCGTGCCGACGACGACGCTCCGGCTGCGGCGCCGGGCCGCCGCCCGGTGGAGCCGCTCGCTCGCCTCACGCAGCGGCGCCTCGTGGTGGGGCGCCTCGTGCTGGGGCGCGAGCAGGGTCACGAGCTGACCGCCTTCGTGCCCCGCACCAGGGCGATCAGCACCGGCGCGCCGATGACGGCGACGACCAGGCCCGCCTCGATCTCCGACGGTCGCGCGATCAGCCTGCCGACGACGTCCGACACGAGCAGCACGATGGGGCCGAGCACGGCTGCGTAGGGCAGCACCCAGCGGTAGTCCGGTCCGACGACGGCGCGCGCGACGTGCGGCACCATCAGGCCGACGAAGGCGATCGGCCCGGCGAGCGAGGTCGCCGAGCCGCACAGCAGCACCACCGACCCGAGCACCAGCAGCCGGCCGACCACGACGTTCTGGCCGAGGCCGCGCGCGAGGTCGTCCCCCAGGGCGACGGCGTTGAGGAACCGCCCGGTCGGTACGGCGAGCAGCAGACCGCCGACGACGAACGGCGCGACCACCGCGATGGTCGACCACGGCCGGTTGACGAGGGAGCCGACCTGCCAGTAGCGGAACGCGGCCAGCACCCGCTCGTCGGTGAGCAGCACGAGCGTGATGGCGGAGGTGGCGACGGCGGTGAAGGCGGCTCCGACGAGCACGAGCTTGATCGGGGTGACGCCGCCCCAGCCGACCGACGCCGCGCCGTACACCGTGAGCGCGGCCAGCGCGGCGCCGAGGAAGGCGAACCACACGAAGCCGGCCGCCGACCCGACGCCGAGCAGCGAGATCGCGCCGACGACGGCCAGCGCCGCGCCCGCGTTGACGCCGAGGAGACCGGGATCGGCGATCGGGTTGCGGGTGAGTCCCTGCATCAGCGCACCGGCGACGCCGAGCGCGACGCCGGCGAGCAGTCCCACGACCGTGCGTGGCACCCGGAGGTCCCGCACGACAGCATGGTCGTTGTTGCCGACGACCGGCGCGACCAGGGCGTCCCAGACCGTGCCTGGCGCCACGTCGCGCGCACCCCAGGCCAGGCTGGCCAGGCAGACCGCCACCAGGATGCCGGTGAGCACGACGAGCCCGGCCAGCCGGGTCGCAACGCGTCGTACGGGGGGCGGCGTGGTGCGCTCGTCGGCCGCACCCACGGGGAGGACGGTGGCAGGAGCGGACACGGCAGGACCTCGAACACGACCGGTGGGCGGATGGACTTAGGACAGCCTAACCTCACCAAGCGAGCACGGCGACAGCGCTCATTGGTCAAGACCCGCAGGCTGGAGCCGCCAGAAGTTGCGGTTGGGGACCAAACCGCAACTTCCCCCGCGCCTCGCTCGAGGCCCTCTCAGTTGATGACGCGCGGCCCACGCAGCCCGGAGCGCTGCACGACCCGCTGGATGGTCAGGTCCCTCTCGTAGGGGCGACCGACGAAGCGGATCTCGCGCAGGCCCTGCTCCTGCGCCGCTGACTCGAAGACGAAGTGCCCGTAGTTGACGACCCGCCCGGTCAGCGGCTTCTCCACGGTGATGTCGAGGATCCGGCCGAGGGGCATCGTCGCGAGCTTCTGGGCGATGACGCCGCGGACCCGGAACACCCGCATGTTCGTGATCACGAAGCGGTCCATGTGCTCGTAGAGAGCCTTGTAGCCGGCGTGCCCCCAGATCCCGAACGCGACCACGAGCGGAGCCCAGGCCAGGTCGACGGGCGCGACCATGAAGAGGTAGAACACCACACAGCCGAGGAGCGCTTCGAGCGTCGGCACGATGTAGACGACCCAGTGGTGGCGCACCTCGTCGACGATGACCTCGCCCTCGTCACGCAGCAGGTGCTGGTGGATCCCGGGATCGATTGCCCGGCTCACCCAACCCACGCGCGTCTAGGCCTTGGGTGGCAAGGACGCGACCACAGGGTCGACAGACATGGCCTAGAGACCCTGGAAGATCTCGAGGAGTCCGTTGAACACTGCACTGATCGCGCCCGCGACCCAGCGGACGCTGTCGGCAGCGGTCGCTGGCGCGGTCGCGATGACGAAGAGCACGAACAGGACCCCGAGGATGGTCAAGACCTTCTTCATCATCGTCTCCGTCCCGGGTGGCAGGTGGTCGTGGTGGGCGGACATCCACCCAGCCCACCATTCGTACCAGACCGGGCGCCCACGATGAAGCAGGCGCGCCCCCGATCGGGTAGCCGGGAGTACGGTGGCGGCAAGGAGCCGACTGCGGCTCCACCAAGGAGCCCGTCGTGGCCGACAAGTCCCCCCGCCAGTCCCTGTCCAAGAAGGCGGGCAAGTCCCTCAAGGAAAAGCGCGCCGACAAGCACGCCAAGGCCGACGCCAAGATCGCCCAGGGAAAGGTCGAGATCGTCCCCCACGGCAAGCGCCGCTGAACGTCGCCGAGCGCCGCCCACGCTGAGAAGATGCGGGGATGAGCCTCGGCCAGATCCCCGACCCGGCGCTGGTCGTGCTGGTGGGAGCGAGCGGTGCCGGCAAGTCGACCTGGGCCGTCGAGCACTACCGTGCCGCCGAGGTTGTCTCCTCCGACGAGCTCCGGGGTGTCGTGGGGAGCGGGCGGCACGACCTCGACGCCTCGGCCGAGGCGTTCGCTCTGCTCGACCAGATCGTCGCAGGGCGGCTGCGCCGCGGGCTCACCACGGTCGTGGACACGCTCGGACTGGACGCCGAACGTCGCAGGGGCTACCTCGACGCGGCGCGTCGTCAGCGCCTACCCGCGGTGGTGGTCGCCTTCGACTCTCCCGCCGAGCTGTGCCGGGCGCGCAACAACCAGCGTGACCGGCCGGTGGCTGCCCCGGTGCTCGCCCGGCAGCTGCGCTCGGCGCGGATCGTGATCGATGGGCTCGACGAGGAGGGTTGGGACCAGGTCGAGGTCGTCCGCCCGGAGGCGGCGAGCCCGAGCCCGGGCCCGGGTCACGCGCACGCCGCAAAGCAGCCCGCGGCCACCCCGGAGGGTGTGCAGGTGATGCTGCAGGTCTCCCGGTTCCCCTGGGGCGACGACCCGGCCCGCTGGCTGCGGGAGGTCGCGCTCGCCGCCGACGCCGCCGGCTTCACCGGGCTGGCCCTGATGGACCATCTCATCCAGATCCCGCAGGTCGGCACCGCCTGGGAGCCGATCCCTGAGCCCTGGGTGACGCTCGGCCTGCTCGCCGGGCTGGACATCAGGCTCCGGCTGGGCACGCTGGTCACCCCGGTCACGTTCAGGGCGCCCGGGATCACCGCGAAGGCCGCGGCCACCCTCGACGTCCTCACCGGCGGGCGCGCGTTCGTCGGTGTCGGCGCCGGCTGGTGGGACCGCGAGCACGCGGGGTTCGGGCTGCCCTTCCCCACACCGGGCCGGCGGCTCGACGCGCTGGCGGCCGGCATCGTCACGATGCGCGCGCTCTGGGCGTCCGGCACCAAGGCCTACGCCGACGAGCGGATCAGCCTCCCCGAGACGACCGCCTATCCCCGACCGGCCCACGACATCCCCGTGATCGTCGGAGGTGGCGGCGAGCAGCGCACCTTGCGCATCGCGGCTGAGCTCGCCGACGGCTGCAACGTGACGTCCGACCTCGACACGCTCGACCGCAAGATCGCGGTGCTGCACGCCCACTGTGCAGCGGTCGGGCGTGACCCGGCCGACGTGGCGATCACGGTGCTGGACCTGCCCGTGGTCGGCCACGACCGCGAGGACGCCTGGGCGCGGGTGGAGCGCCTGCGGGGGCGGACCGCCGCGGCGGCGTACGCCCGGCGCCATCACGCCGGAACCGCGGCCGAGCACCGCGAGCGGTACGCCGTGCTCGCCGACCGCGGTGTCAGCACCGTCTTCGTCGCCGCACCCGACCTGGCCGGCCCCGACGACGTCGCCCGCCTGGGCGGCCTGCTTCAGTCGGTGTAGGCCTCGAGCAACGTGTCGGCGGCGGTGTAGGGGTCGCTGTCTCCCCCGGCCACCTTCTCGGCGAGCTCGTCGAGCTCGGTGCGGGCGTGCACGTCGCCCCAGCGTTCGCGCAGCGCGGTCACCGCGATCGCCTCGATCTCCCCGCGTGCGCGCCGCACCCGGCGACGGGTGAGCTCGCCGGACCCGTCCATCCAGACCCGGTGCTCCTCGATCTTCTCCACGACCTCGTCGACGCCCTGACCGGTCTGGGCGACCGTCTGCACGATCGGTGGCCGCCAGGACTCCTCGGAACGGTCGGCCAGGGCGAGCATGTTGCGCAGGTCACGGCGCACCTGGTCGGCCCCGTCGCGGTCGGCCTTGTTGACGACGTACACGTCGCCGATCTCGAGGATGCCGGCCTTGGCGGCCTGGATGCCGTCACCCATCCCGGGTGCGAGCAGCACGAGGGTGGTGTCGGCCAGACCCGCGATCTCGACCTCGCTCTGCCCGACGCCGACGGTCTCGATGAGGACGACGTCGCAGCCGGCGGCGTCGAGCACGCGGAGTGCCTGCGGCGTGGACCAGGACAGGCCGCCGAGGTGGCCGCGGGAGGCCATCGACCTGATGTAGACCGCAGGATCGAGGGCGTGGTCCTGCATCCGCACCCTGTCCCCGAGCAAGGCGCCACCCGAGAACGGCGAGGAGGGGTCGACCGCCAGCACACCGACGCGCTTGTCCGCCGCGCGCAGCGCCTTGACCAACGCGTTGGTGGAGGTGGACTTGCCGACGCCCGGCGAGCCGGTGATCCCGACGATCTGGGCATGACCGGTGTGCGGGGCGAGGCCGGCCATCACCTCGCGCAGCAGCGGCGAGGCGTCCTCGACCAGCGAGATCAGTCGCGCGACCGCCCGGGCCTCGCCGTTGCGCGCACGCTCGACGAGGTCGGGGACCGATGCTGACCGACGGCTCCGGGTCACGCCGGGACGTTGATGATCAGGGCGTCGCCCTGACCGCCACCGCCGCACAGCGCGGCCGCGCCGGTGCCGCCGCCGCGGCGCTTGAGCTCCAAGGCGAGGTGCAGCACGATCCGGGCGCCGGACATGCCGACCGGGTGGCCCAGGGCGATGGCGCCGCCGTTGACGTTGACCTTCTCCTCGTCGAGGCCGAGCTCGCGGGCCGACTCGATGCCGACGGCCGCGAACGCCTCGTTGATCTCGACCAGGTCGAGGTCGGCCGCCTGGATACCGGCCTTGCCGCAGGCCTTGTTGATCGCGTTGGCGGGCTGCATCTGCAGCGTGGAGTCGGGGCCGGCCACCTGGCCGTGCGACCCGATCTCGGCGAGCCAGGTGAGACCGAGCTCCTCGGCCTTGACCTTGCTCATCACCACGACCGCGCAGGCGCCGTCGGAGATCTGGGAGGCGGAACCCGCGGTGATGGTGCCGTCCTTGGCGAAGGCAGGACGTAGCCGGCCGAGGCTCTCGGTGGTGGTGTCGCCACGGATCCCTTCGTCAGAGGAGACAACGACCGGGTCGCCCTTGCGCTGCGGGATCTCGACCGGGACGACCTCGTCGTCGAAGAGGCCGTTCTTCCAGGCCTCGGCCGCGCGCTGGTGGGAGCGGGCGGCGAACGCGTCCTGCTGCTCGCGGCTCAGCTTGGCACCGGCCGCGTTGCACTGCTCGGTGAGCGCGCCCATCGCCTGGTCGGTCAGCTGGTCGTAGAGGGCGTCGTAGGCCATCGAGTCGACCAGGTTGACGTCGCCGTACTTGAAGCCCTCACGCGACTTGGGCAGCAGGTGCGGGGCGTTGGTCATCGACTCCATACCGCCGGCGACGACGATGTCGTGCTCGCCGGCGCGGATCATCTGGTCGGCCATGGCGATCGCGTTGATCCCGGAGAGGCACACCTTGTTGATGGTGATCGACGGCAGCGACGCGGGCAGGCCGGCCGCGATGCCGGCGGTGCGGGCCGGGTTCTGCCCGGCGCCCGCCAGGATGACCTGGCCCATGATCAGGTAGTCGACCTGGTCACCGGACACGCCCGCCTTGTCGAGCGCCGCCTTGATCGCCACGCCACCGAGGTCCGCCGCCGAGCGGTCCTTGAGGCCGCCGAGGAGCCGGCCGATGGGGGTGCGGGCACCGGCGACGATGACGGATCCGGACATGACAGCCTCCTGCGGTTCTCGGGTGTGGGCCCCTGGGCGAGACAGGGCACTCACGAGCGACGATACCCACCCCGCGGCGCGCTCGGGGAGGGGGTGAAGGGCCATCGCGCTGTCGGACGGGTCACACTCCCTCGCGGGTCGCGGGCCGTCGTACGACGATGGGGACATGAGCGTGCAGATCCCCGGCCACCTGTTCCTCGCCATCGACCACGTCGGCATCGCGGTGCCCGACCTCGACGAGGCGATCGCGTTCTATGCGGACGCGTTCGGGATGCAGGTGCAGCACCAGGAGACCAACGAGGAGCAGGGGGTCCGCGAGGCGATGCTGGCCGTGGGCGAGTCGGAGAGCCGCCTGCAGCTGCTCGCCCCGATCGACGAGACCTCCACGATCGCGAAGTTCCTCGACCGCAGTGGTCCCGGCCTGCCAGCAGCTCGCCTACCGGGTCAGCGACCTCGACGCGGTGTCGGCGACCTTGCGCGAGCGCGGCCTGCGGCTGCTCTACGACGAGCCGCGACGCGGCACGGCCGACAGCCGGATCAACTTCGTGCACCCCAAGGACGCCGGTGGGGTGCTCGTCGAGCTCGTCGAGCCGGCTGCCGGGGCCTGACAGAGCCGGCCAGGCGGCGCTGACCACGGAACCCACGAGCCTCCGTCCTGCCGGTCACCTACCGTCATCGGATGGACCCGACCGAGGACGACTGGCGACCGGACGGCTATCGCACGCCGGCGGTCGACGCGGTCCTGGCGACGGTCGCCGCCGCCTTCGAGGTCACCGGAGCCGACACCCCGGGGTGGCCGGCCCCGCACCCGGGCCGCGAGCCACTCGAGCAGGAGTACTCCCGGGTGACCGACCCGCACAAGTACCGCATTGCCGGCGCCCGCGCCGATGCCTGGCTCGAGGCACTGGCCAGCCTCGGGATCGCTGACTGGCACGACGTCGACCCGACCGGCGGGCTGTGGCGCGACGTCGGCAACGCGCACCCGCCCGACCGGGCGCGGGTCGTGGTGCCACGCGCACCCGGTGCGCTGCCGATGCTGCTGACCTACCGCAACGGCACGAGCGGCTGGGCGGCCGGCGTCGGGGTCTCCCTGTGCACCGGCGCGGGCGGCCCGCCCGCCGTCAGTGTCGGGCTCGCGCCCGACTGCGGCTGCGACGCCTGCGATGACGGCTCGGACGGCGTGCTCGTCTGCCTCGACGAGAGCATCCTCCACGTCGTCACCGGCCGCTTCGTCCACGTCCTGACCCCCACGCACACGATCACCGCGACGGAGACGGGTCACGGGTGGGGGCGGCGGATGCCGGACGAGTACGACGACGCCGCGGGCATCGCCGGGGCGGCCCGTGACCACGAGCCGGACGTGAACGCCCTGGTCGCGCAGGCCCGGGCGGGTTCGTCGCCGTACCCACACGTGGTCGGCGGGTGCTGGTTGCCCGCGCAGCTTCCCCGAGAGATCTGAACCTTCCCGCAGCGAGCTCCCTGCGGGAACCGGGCAATCACCACGGGAACGTGGTAATTGCCCGACGCCTCAGACCAAGTAGTCGCTGTCCCGAGCATCCGTGATCAGCATGTGCCCCGGCGCGTGCGCGATGGCCAACGACGGTCGTGACTCCACCACGGCGGCCTGCGGGGTGACGCCGCACGCCCAGAAGACCGGCACGTCACCGGGCCGGACCTCGACCGGGTCGCCGTAGTCCGGAAGGCCGAGGTCGTCGATCCCGAGCGCGCCCGGGTCGCCGACATGCACCGGGGCGCCGTGCACGGCCGGGTAGCGCGCGGTCACGGTGACGGCGTCAGCGACCTGGTCGGCCGGCACCGGGCGCATCGAGACCACCAGCGGGCCCGAGATCGCGCCGGCAGATCGGCAGCGCCGGGTGGTGCGGTACATCGGCACGTTCACCCCCTGCTCGACGTGCCGCACGGGCACCCCCGCCTGCGCCAGCGCCGACTCGAAGGTGAAGGAGCAGCCGATCACGAAGGACACCAGGTCCTCGCGCCACCACGAGGTGACGTCGGACGTCTCCGCGGCCAGCTCGCCGTCGACGTACACGCGGTAGGCAGGGATGTCGGTGCGGATGTCGCCGTCGAGCAGTGGCCCCGAGACCGCACCGGCGTCGAGCACGTCGAGCACCGGACAGGGCTTGGGGTTGCGCTGGGTGAAGAGCAGGAAGTCGTAGGCCAGCTCGCGCGGCAGCGCGAGCAGGTTGGCCTGGGCCCAGCCGGCGCTCCACCCGGCGGTCGGGGTGACGAGGCCGTCGCGGAAGTGTGCTCGGGCCTCGGCGGGCGTGCGTGCGGCGTTGGTCATGGGGCCTCCACCCATCGGAAGGTCAGGCTCTGTCCGGGACGCACCTGCGCGGCCCGGTCGACGTCGGCGTCGACGACGACGGCGACGACGGGGTAGCCGCCGGTCACCGGGTGGTCGGCGAGGAACAGCACCGGCTCACCATTCGGCGGCACCTGGACCGCCCCGCGGCAGGCGCCCTCGCTGGGCAGCTGTCGGTCGGCGTCCACCGGCTCCAGCACGCCGCCGACCAGACGCATGCCGACCCGGTTGCTGCGGTCCGAGGCGGTCCACTGCGTGCCCACCAGCAGGTCGGCGTCGCGCACCCACCCGTCGCGCGGGCCGCGGACGGCTCGCAGCACCACGTCGTCGTCGTACGTCGTGGGGGGCACCGCGTCGACCACCGGGTACGTCGACCCGGCCGCCCCGACCACGAGCACGTCGCCGCTCTGCAACGGAGCCGGGCCGAGGCCCGACATCACGTCGTGGCTGCGCGACCCGAGCACCGCGGGCGCGTCGATGCCGCCTCGCACCGCCAGATAGCTGCGCAGTCCCCGGCTCGCGGCACCCAGGCGCAGCACCGAGCCGTCGGGAACCGAGACCACCCCGTAGGCGCCGACGTCCCGGCCGTCGATGCTCACCGGGCACGGCGCGCCGGTGACGCACACGAGCACGGACCCGCCCTCGGCCACCAGCTCCAGCCCGCCGAGGGTGACCTCGAGGGCGGCCGCGTCCTCGGGGTTGGCCACCGCCCTGTTGGCCTGCCGCAGCGCGGACCGGTCGGCGGCGCCGGAGCGGCCCACGCCGATGCTGGCACTGCCGCGGCGGCCGAGATCCTCCACCAGGCACAGCGGTCCGGTCGCCAGCACCCGCAGCCGGGCGGTCATGACGACGCCTCGGTGAAGCGGATCCGGGCGCCTGGCCGCAGCAGCGCCGGCGGCTCCCGCTCGAGGTCCCACATCAGCGCGTCGGTGGTGCCGATCAGCTGCCACCCGCCGGGCGACTCACGCGGGTACACGCCGGCGTACTCCCCGGCGAGGGCCACGGCGCCGGCCGGCACCGCGGTGCGGGGGCTGTCCCTGCGGGCGACGTGCAGCCGAGGGTCGCCGCCCACGAGGTAGCCGAAGCCCGGTGCGAAGCCGCCGAAGGCCACCCGCCAGTCGCTCGCGGTGTGCGCCGCGACCACCTCGTCCCGGGTGAGCCCGGTGAGCTCCGCGACGTCGTCGAGGTCGGGACCGTCGTAGCGCACCGGGATCTCGATCACCTCGCTGTGGTCGTCCCCGAGTCCCGCACCCGCGTCGAATCGCAGGTCGAGCAGCGCCGCGCGCAGCGCCGCCACGGAGGCGTCGGGCTCGGCGACCACGAGCACCGTCTCGGCCGCGGGGATGATGTCGGAGATGCCGTCGGGCGCGTGGTCGCGCAGTGCGTCGGAGAAGGCGACCACCGCGGCGGTGTCGCCGACCTCGACGAGCAGGGCGCGGTCGCCGTACGGCAGCACCCGCACGCTCGCCGCGTCGCTCATCCGAGCCTTCTCATGCGAACGCCACCAGCTCGACGCCGGCTGCCTCGAGCTCGGACCGCACCCGGCCGGCCATCTCGACCGCACCCGGGGAGTCGCCGTGCACGCAGATCGAGTCCGCCTCCACCGCCACCGTGGTGCCGTCCAGCGCGCTCAGGCTGCCTTCGGTGACCATCTGGACGACTCGGCGGGCGACCTCGGCCGGGTCGTGCAGGACCGCCCCGGGCTCCCGTCGGGAGACCAGGGTGCCGTCCGGGGTGTAGGCGCGGTCGGCGAACGCCTCCCGCACCGTGCGCAGCCCGGCCCTGTCCGCGGCAGCGAGCACGGCCGAGCCCGGCAGACCCATCAGCGGCAGGTCCGGGTCGTAGGCGCGGACCGCGTCGACGACCGCCTGGGCCTGCGCCTCGTGGTGCACGATCGCGTTGTAGAGCGCTCCGTGCGGCTTGACGTAGCGCACCCGGATCCCCTCGACGCGGGCAAGCGCGTCCAGGGCGCCGATCTGGTAGATCACGTCGTCGGCGAGCTCGACCGGGTCGACGTCGATGAAGCGTCGTCCGAAGCCGGCCAGGTCGCGGTAGCCCACCTGCGCACCGACCACGACACCTTCGCGGGCCGCGACCGCACAGGTCCGCCGCAGGGTGCGCGCGTCGCCGGCGTGGAAGCCGCAGGCGACGTTGGCGCTGGTGACCAGGCCGAGGACCGCCTCGTCGTCGCCGAGCTGCCAGCGACCGAAGGACTCCCCGACGTCGCTGTTCAGGTCGACGCTCCGCGATCGGCTCACAGGTCCCCCAGCGCCAGGAGCGCGTTGTAGCCCAGGTAGAGGGTGAGCAGCCACGCCAGCACTCCGACGACCAGCAGCCACGCCGGGTAGCGGTAGCCGCCGAGCAGGTCGCGCCGACGCCAGGCCACGTAGAGCAGCACGCCGAAGCCGATCGGCAGGATCAGCCCGTTGAAGGTGCCCGCGAAGATCAGCAGCGTCACCGGGGTCTCCTGGATCGCGACGAAGATGCCGGCGGTGATCGCGATGAAGGCGACGGTGAGCAGGTTGCGGGTGCGCTCGGAGGTCCGCGAGCTCGTCATGAACGACACCGAGGTGTACGCCGCACCGATGACCGAGGTCAGCGCAGCGGCCCACAGGATGAGGCCGAAGACGCGAAGTCCGATGTCGCCCGCGGCAGCCTGGAAGGCCGAGCCGGCCGGGTCGTCGGTCGCCAGGGTCACCCCGCCGGCGACGACGCCGAGGATGGCCAGGAAGAGGAGCACCCTCATCACGCCGGTGACCAGGATGCCGACGACCGAGCTGCGGGTGATCGCGGAGACGTTCTCGACGCCGGTCTGGCCGGTGTCGAGGAGGCGGTGTGCGCCGGCATAGGTGATGTAGCCGCCGACGGTGCCGCCGATGATGGTCGTCACCGCCACGAAGTCGAAGGACTCCGGCAGCACGACGTTGACCAGGGCCTCCCCGACCGGGGGTGCCGAGGTGAACGCGATGCCCAAGGTGGCCAGGATCATCACCAGGCCCAGCACGACGACGACGCGGTCGAGGGCGACGCCTGCCTTCTTGCTCAAGAAGATGGCGATCGCGATCGCCGCCGAGACGGCGCCGCCGATGCGCGGGTCGAGCCCGAACATCGCGTTGGTGCCCAGGCCGCTGCCGGCGACGTTGCCGATGTTGAACACCACGCCGCCGATGACGACGAGCCCCGCCAGGAGGTAGCCGACGCCGGGGAGCACCGCGTTGCCGAGCTCGTGGGCGCGCAGGCCGGAGACTCCCACCACCCGCCACACGTTCAGCTGGACGGCGATGTCGACCACGATCGAGAGCACGATCGCGCAGGCGAACGCCGCCCCGAGGGCGACCGTGAACGACGCGGTCTGGGTGATGAAGCCAGGGCCGATGGCGCTGGTGGCCATCAAGAAGATGGCGCCGATGACCGCCGAGCGTCTGCCGCCGTCTCCACCCCCACCGGTGCGGCCTTCGGTGCTTGCAGCGGGACTGCTCACTGGTTCGTCGGGGGCGTGATCACGGGCGGCCATGGGGCTCTCCTTCATCAGGTTCCCCCGACGGTATGGATTGTTCAACAATTCCGCAATACCCTGATCCAACAAACTTCCGACCTAGGCTGGCGCGCATGAGCGATCCCTCGCGTGGGCTGGACAGTCCCGGACTGGACGCAGTGCTCGACACGCTCGCCGACGAGCGTCGCCGACGGCGCACGGTGATGAGCACCTCGGCCGATCGGGCCGCGCGCGTGCTTCGCGAGCAGATCGCCGAGGGGCACCTCCCCTGCGGCAGCCGGCTCCCCGAGGAGCGGCTCGGGGCCGCGCTCGGGGTCTCCCGCAACACCCTGCGCGAGGCGCTCAGCCAGCTGGTCGCCGAGCGGATCCTGGTGCGTGAGCCGCACCGCGGCGTCGTGGTGGCCACCCCCGACGCCGACGACGTCGCCGACGTCTACCGCGTCCGTCGGCTGCTGGAGCCCGCCGCCTGCCGCGACGGGGAGGGGCACACCCCGGAGCGGCTGGCCGCGGTGCGCGCCGCGGTCACCGAAGGCCAGGCGGCCGCCAAGACTCTCGACTGGGTGGGCGTGGCCAGCGCCAACCAGCACTTCCACCGCGCGGTCGTGGCCCTGGCCGGCAGCCATCGTCTCGACGCCCAGATGGACCTGCTCCTGGCCGAGATGCGGCTGTTCTTCCACCGGATGGGTCAGCCCGAGCCCTTCCACCGCCCCTATCTCGACCAGAACGCCGCCATCGCCGACCTGCTCGAGGCCGGTGACGGCGACGGTGCCGCGACCCGGCTCGCGGCGTACCTCCGGTCCGCCCAGGAGCAGCTGGGCGAAGCGTTCGCAGCCCTGGACCCCCCGGTCAGGCAGGGTCGAGCCAGATAGGTCACACGGTGCTGACACCGTCGATTACTCCTGGGTAGATTCCAGGCTCCGGCACGACGAGGTGCCCGTCCGGCTCGCTCAAGCCACGCAGGAGTCCCCGTGAAGAACATCCTCGATGCCATCAGCGCCCGCGAGAGCGGCCAGACCGTGACCGAGGCCGACTTCGCTGCCCTCGCGCTCCCCGACTCCTACCGCGCCGTCACCGTCCACCGGGACGAGGTCGAGATGTTCGACGGGCTCGAGGCGCGCGAGAAGGACCCACGCAAG
Source organism: uncultured Actinomycetota bacterium (assembly GCA_963772415.1). Taxonomy (GTDB): domain Bacteria; phylum Actinomycetota; class Actinomycetes; order Propionibacteriales; family Nocardioidaceae; genus Nocardioides_B. The sequence continues at coordinate 52,231 of CAVYWU010000004.1, forward strand.
AGCCTCCACGTCGAGGACGTCGCGCTGCCCGCTCTCGGTCCGGGCGAGGCGTACGTCGCCGTGATGGCCAGCGCCATCAACTACAACACCGTGTGGACCTCGATCTTCGAGCCGGTCTCGACCTTCGGGTTCCTGGAGCGCTACGGCAGGCTCTCCCCGCTCGCCGCGCGTCACGACCTGCCCTACCACGTGGTCGGCTCGGACCTGTCCGGCGTCGTGCTGGCCACCGGGGCCGGGGTGCACTCGTGGAAGCCGGGCGCCGAGGTCGTCGCGCACTGCCTCTCGGTCGAGCTCGAGCAGCCCGACGGTCACAACGACACGATGCTCGACCCGGAGCAGCGCATCTGGGGCTTCGAGACCAACTTCGGCGGCCTGGCCCACATCGCGCTGGTCAAGTCCAACCAGCTGATGCCCAAGCCGGCCCACCTGACCTGGGAGGAGGCCGCCTCCCCCGGTCTGGTCAACTCCACCGCCTACCGCCAGCTCGTCAGCCGCAACGGCGCGGGAATGAAGCAGGGCGACAACGTGCTGGTCTGGGGCGCCAGCGGCGGGCTCGGCGGCTTCGCCACGCAGTACGCCCTCAACGGCGGAGCCACGCCGGTGTGCGTGGTCTCCAACGACGAGAAGGCCGCGATCTGCCGCGCCATGGGCGCCGAGCTGATCATCAACCGTTCGGAGCAGGACTGGAAGTTCTGGAAGGACGAGCACACCCAGGACCCCAAGGAGTGGCGCCGCCTCGGCGCGACCATCCGCGAGCTCACCGGCGGCGAGGACGTCGACATCGTCTTCGAGCACCCGGGACGGGAGACCTTCGGTGCGTCCGTGTACGCCGCCCGCAAGGGCGGCACCATCGTCACCTGCGCCTCGACCAGCGGCTTCATGCACCAGTACGACAACCGCTACCTGTGGATGAACCTCAAGCGCATCGTCGGCTCCCACTTCGCCAACTACCGCGAGTCGTGGGAGGCCAACCGGCTGATCGCCAAGGGGATGATCCACCCGACGCTGTCGAAGACCTACCCCCTCGAGGAGGTCGGCCAGGCGGCCCTCGACGTGCACCAGAACGCTCACCAGGGCAAGGTCGGCGTACTCTGTCTGGCGCCCCGGGAGGGCCTCGGGGTCCGCAACCGAGCCCTGCGTGAGCAGCATCTCGGCGCGATCAACCGGTTCCGCGGAATGTGACGTCCGAGACGCCCACCGATTGGGCGGTGCGGCTGGGTTTGCGGCCCGTGTCGTCTTAGGCTCAGACCACCGCCCGAGACCCCTGGAGGAAGCGCACCGATGAGTGACCGCCCTGGCCTGTCCATCTTCGACGACGACGACAAGGATCGCGACGAGGCCACCCAGGTCATCCCGGTGAACCGGCCCGCTGGCTCCGCGGAGTCCGACAAGCCCTCGACCAGCACGGGCACCAGCACCGGCACCACGAGCGCGGGCACGACTGCGGGCACCACGAGCGCGACGAAGACGCAGACGCAGCCCGCCGTCCCCGCGGCAGCCGCACCGCCGGCCGCCACTGCCGCGCGCACCACGCCGGGCTTCCCCGTCGTCCGACGTGGTGGCTACGACACGGCGGCCGTCGACCGCGAGCTGCACACGATGGCCGGGGAGAACGCGGGCCTGACAGCGAGCCTGGCAGAGGCGCGCGCCAAGGCATCCTCGCTCGAGAAGCGCCTCGCGGAGGTCGAGGCCAAGGCCTCCGAGCACGACAACCCGACCTACGCCGGACTCGGTGGCCGCGCCAGCGAGATGCTGCGCCTGGCCGAGGAGCAGGCCGACGAGGTGCTGGCGCAGGCCCGCGCCCAGGTCGAGGACCTGCTCCGCCGCGCCGGCAAGGACGCCGACGCCCTCAAGGCCCAGGCCGCCCGCGACGCCGAGGACATGCGGATGGTCCAGCTCAAGGAGCTCGACGAGACCCGCGCCCGGGCGATGGCCGAGGTGGAGCAGGAGCGCAGCCAGCTCAAGGCCGAGGCCGACGACATCCTCGCTGCTGCCAAGCGGGAGGCCGAGCAGGTGCGCCTGGCCGCCGAGCAGGAGACCAACACCCTGCGCACCGGGGCCAAGCGTGAGGCCGAGAAGGCCCGCGCCGCCGCCGACCGCGAGGTCGCCGAGGCCCGGCGCACGCTCTCGGTCGAGAAGGAGCGCCTGACCCGCGAGGCCGCCGAGCACCACTCCACCGCGACCGCCGAGACCGAGCGACTGGTCAAGGAGGCCGAGGAGCGCGCCAACGCCGCCGAGGAGCGCGCCCGCCAGGCGGCCGCCCAGTCCACCGACCCAGCGCAAGTCCGCCCAGACCGAGGCCGACCGGCTGGTCAGCCACGCGCGTCGCGAGGCCGAGCAGATCGTGGCCACCGCCCAGACCCAGGCCAAGAGCTTCGTGAGCGCCGGCCAGGCCGAAGCGGAGCGTGATCTGGCCGACCTGACCGCCGAGGTCAGCCGGCTCGGCAAGCGGCGCGATGCCATCGTCGGCCAGCTCGGTGCGCTGCGCGACGTCGTCGCCGGCTTCGCCGACGAGCCTGCTGACAGGCCTGCCACGAAGACCGCCACCGCCGCGGCCGACCCGCCGCTGCCGCTGCCGAAGACGACACCGAGGCGTGAGCGGCCCGGCGGCGCGGCCCGGCCGGGTCACGCGGGACGCAGCCTCGCCCGCCCTCGACCGGGGGACGGTCCCGCGGGTAGCCCGATGCGGACCGTGCTGCTGCACCCCGTTCTCCCTGGGCTTCTTCGCCGCGGCCGGTGCCCTGCTCGCCTGGTGGCTGGGATCGTTGCTGCTCTCGATCAGCTCGCTGCTGGTGCTGATCGTGGTCGCCCTCTTCCTCGCCGCAGGCCTCAACCCGGTCGTCGAGTGGCTCGGGCGACGCGGCTGGAGCCGGCCCTGGGGCGTGCTCGCGGTGATCGTCGGCGTGATCGTGGCGATCGCCCTGTTCGTCGTCGCCCTGGTGCCGGTCATCGTCGACCAGGTGAGCGCGATGGTCGACAACGTCCCCGACTGGGTGCAGTCGCTGCGGCAGAACTCCCTCTTCCAACAGCTCGACGACGAGTACGACGTGCTCAGCAAGGCCCAGGACTACCTCACCAGCGGCGACTTCACGCCAGCGCCTCTTCGGCGGTGTGGTCGGTGTCGGCGTCGCGGTGCTGTCCGCGTTCTTCAACGCGTTCGTCATCTTGGTGCTGACGCTCTACTTCATGGCCAGCCTGCCGCGGGTCACCGCCGCCGCCTACCGACTCTCCCCCGCGAGCAAGCGCGACAAGGTCACCCAGATCGGCGACCGGATCGTGCGCAACATCGGCGCCTACGTCTCCGGCGCGTTCGTCGTGGCACTGTGCGCCGGGGTCTCGCTCGTTGATCTTCCTGTTCGCCGTCGGGCTCGGCGAGTACGCCGTCGCTCTCGCCGCTCGTCGTCGCGCTGCTCGACGTGATCCCGATGATCGGCGCCACCCTCGGGGCCGTCGTGGTGACTCGCTCATCGGGCTCGCCACCGACCCCACGACCGGCCTGATCTGCATCGTCTTCTACGTGGTCTACCAGCAGATCGAGAACTACGTGATCTACCCGCGGGTGATGGCCCGCTCGGTCGACATCCCCGGCTCGGTGATCGTGATCGCCGCGCTGGTCGGCGCCGGCGCTGCTCGGCGTGGTCGGCGCGCTCCTCGCGATCCCCACGGCGGCCGCGATCCTGCTGATCACCCGCGAGGTCGTGCGTCCCCCGCCTCGACGCCCGCTGAGGGAGCCCCACAGGCCGACGGGAGTCGACTCGTCAGGCTTCTGCCGGCGTGTCGCGGACGAAGTGACTCCTCGACCCGGTCAGTCGCTGCCCGGCACCGGCACGTCCGAGAACGCCGCGGTCGTGCGGTCGGCGTACGCGCTCGGGTGTCGGCGGTCTCCATCGGGCCGTCCCACTCGCGCGGCAGCGGCAGCGTCGACCGTCGGGGGCGACCCGCGCGACGATCTCGTCGAGCACCGTCTCGGCATCGCCCACCCACAGGTGCTTGGCGCCTTCGACGCCGACGACCTCGCCTGCGGCACGGCGGCGAACCGCTCGCGGGCCTCGGGAGGCTGGAGGTAGTCGTCGTGCTCGGGCACCAGCGCCGTCAGCGGCTTGCCGGACTCTGCCCAGACCGCGAGGTGTGCTGTGCCGCTGAAGCGCAACGGCGGGGAGAGCAGGATCGCACCCTTCACGGCCGGGTCGTGACCGTGCATCAGCGCCAGGTCGGTCCCGAACGACCAGCCGACCACCCAGATGTCGGGCAGGTCGTGGAACTCGGCGTACTCGATCGCCGCGGCCACGTCGAACCGCTCAGCGCCGGCGGAGTCGAACTCGCCCTCGGACGTGCCCTGCAGGCTCGAGGTCCCGCGGGTGTTGAAGCGCACCACCGCGATCCCGGCCAGCGCCGGCAGCCGGAATGCCGCCTTGCGGAAGATGTGGCTGTCCATCATCCCGCCGTGCGTGGGGAGCGGGTGCAGGCAGACCAGCGTCGCCACCGGGTCGCGACCCTCGGGCAGCGCCACCTCGCCGACGAGGTTCAGCCCGTCGGCCGTTTGAAGGGTGATCGCCTCGCGGCGGGCCGGGAGCACGGAGTTCGCACGGATCGCTGCCATGGCCCGATCATCCCGCAGGTGTCTGCCTGCGTCAGCGGCGGGACTCCCGGGCAGCCCAGCAGGCGTTGTGCCAGTGCCGTCGCTCGTCGAGCCCGGTGGCGTCGCGGTCGAACGACGAGGGCAGCTCGGGCCACGCCACCGTGTGCGGCGTGGCCGGGCGGATCGTCTGGTGACACCCGGGGCAGCGGTAGGGCTTGGTCGCCGCCGACCCGGTCACCCGGCGTACGACGTAGTCCTCGCCGCGGAACGTCTCCCTGCGTTCGTTCACCGGTGGCTGTAGTCGCGGAAGCCCTTGCCGGTCTTGCGACCGAGGTAGCCCGCGGTGACCAGGTGCTCCAACAGTGGTGCCGGAGCGAAGCCAGGCTCGCGGAACTCCAGGTAGAGCTCACGCTGGATCGCCAGCGACACGTCGTTGCCGACCACGTCGAGCAGCTCGAACGGGCCCATCGGCAGGGCACACCCGTACTTCATCGCGGTGTCGATGTCGTCCGAGGACGCGTAGTGCGCCTCGAGCATCCGGACCGCGTCGTTGAGGTAGGGGAAGAGGAGCGCGTTGACGATGAAGCCGGCTCGGTCGCCGCACGAGACAGCCACCTTGCCGAGCTTGCCGCACAACGCGCGCGCGGTCTCTGCGACCTCGTCGGCGGTGCTGACCGTGCTGACCACCTCGACAAGCTTCATGATCGGCGCCGGGTTGAAGAAGTGCAGGCCGACCACGTCCTGCGCCCGCTTCGTCACGCTGGCCAGCGAGATGACCGGCAGCGACGAGGTCGTGGTGGCCAGGATCGCGCCCGGCTTGCAGATCTCGTCGAGGTTCTCGAAGAGCACCGTCTTGACCTTGAGGTCCTCGGCGATCGCCTCGACCACGAGGTCTGCCTGGCCGAGGTCGTCGAGGGAGGTCGTGCCCGTCAGCCGACCGAGCACCTCGTCCCGTGCCGACTCCTCGAGCTTGCCGCGCTGGATCGCCTTGTCGAGGGACTTCTCGATCGCCGTGCGCACGGCCGCGACCCTGGTCTCGGAGCGGCCGACGTAGGTCACCGGGAAGCCACCCTTGGCGAAGACCTCGATGATGCCGGTCGCCATCGTGCCGGTGCCGACGACGCCGACCGCGCCGACCTCGCGGCGCATCGTGGGCTGGTCGTCCGCCGAGGGCGTCAACGCATCGGCAACGACGACCGGGCTGTCGTCGTCCTCGTAGGTGTAGAAGCCTCGCCCGGACTTGCGGCCGAGCAGCCCCGCGGTCACCATCTGCTTGAGCATCGGCGCCGGCGCGTGCAGGCGGTCACGGCCCTGCTTGTACATCGTGTCGAGGATCTCGTACGCCGTGTCCAGGCCGATCAGGTCCAGGAGAGCCAGCGGGCCCATCGGGTAGCCGCACCCGAATCGCATGGCGGCGTCGATGTCCTCACGCGAGGCGTAGCGACCCTCGAACATCGCGCACGCGTGGTTGAGGTAGCCGAAGAGGAGCGCGTTGGCGATGAAGCCGGCCTTGTCGCCGCAGATCACCGGCGTCTTGCCGAGCGAGCGCGCCAGGCCGGCGACCTCCTCGAGCACGTCGGGCTCGGTGACGACGGTCCGGATCACCTCGACGAGGTTCTGCACCGGGGCCGGGTTGAAGAAGTGCACGCCCACCACGCGCCCCGGCCGCGACGTCGCCGTACCGATCTCGGTCACCGACAGGGAGGAGGTGTTGGTGGCCAGGATCGCGTCCGGACCGACGATGGCGTCGAGCTGGCGGAAGAGCTCCTGCTTGATCGGCAGCTGCTCGATGATCGCCTCCACGACGAAGTCGCAGTCCTTGACCGACTCCAGCGAGGTGGTCAGCTCGATCCGTGCGACCAAGGCCTTCTGGTCCTCCTCGGAGAGCTTGCCGCGCTTGACCGCGCGGCCCGTCGAGTGCTCCACGTGCTGGCGGCCGCGCTCGAGCGAGTCGTCGTTCTGCTCGACGCCGATCACGGTGTAGCCGTTGCGCGCGAACACCTCCGCGATGCCGGCACCCATGGTGCCCAGTCCGACGACGCCGATGCTGCGGAACTCCCGCGGGGTGGTGGTCATGGGGCGCATCATGGCACGCCTCGCCTGCCGGATGCCGTGACCCAACTCACCAGTAGACCTCGGGTAGATTGCCTCCCCGTGAGACTCGTCGTTGCGCGCTGCCAGGTCGACTACGCGGGGCGGCTGACCGCCCACCTGCCGATGGCCACCCGTCTGCTGATGATGAAGAACGACGGCTCCGTGCTGGTGCACTCCGACGGCGGCTCCTACAAGCCCCTGAACTGGATGTCGCCGCCCTGCAAGGTCATCGAGGGCACCAGCGACGAGGGTTCGGACGAGTGGGTCGTCACCGGCAAGGACGGCGACACCCTGCGCATCCTCCTCGAGGAGGTGCTGCACGACTCCCGGCACGACCTCGGCGTCGATCCCGGCCTGCAGAAGGACGGCGTCGAGAAGCACCTCCAGGAGCTGCTGGCCGAGCACCCGTCGACGCTGGCCGAGGGACTCACCCTCGTACGCCGTGAGTTCCCCACCGCGATCGGCCCGGTCGACCTGATGTGCCGTGATGCGGGCGGCGCCTCGGTCGCTGTGGAGATCAAGCGACGCGGCGAGATCGACGGCGTGGAGCAGCTGACCCGCTACCTCGAGCTGCTCAACCGCGACCCCCAGCTCCGCCCGGTCCGAGGGATCTTCGCGGCCCAGGAGATCAAGCCCCAGGCACGAGTGCTGGCCACCGACCGCGGGATCTCCTGCGCGGTCGTCGACTACGACGCGCTGCGGGGCATGGACGACCCCACCGCGCGGCTGTTCTGAGTCTCGTGGGCGTCGACGATCTCGGGGCCGACGACCTCGCGCGGCTCTACGGCTGCTGGCGCGACCGAAACCCGGCCGACGTCGCTGAGCTGCTCGACGGCTACCGCGGCATCTGGTGGATCGCGGGCGGCTGGGCACTCGAGGCCTTCACCGGCATCACCCGCTCGCACGACGACATCGACCCCTGTGTGCTGCGCCGGGACCTTCCGGTCCTGCGCCGGCACCTCGACGGGCGGCTGCATCTGTGGACGGCCACGCGGGGCGCGCGTAGGCCGTCATGTAGACGAAGGCCGGGACGGCGACAGCGACCCGGGCCGACCGAGGGCCACCACGCACGACCGACACCAGCGCCACCCCGAGCAGCGGGAAGACGAAGAGGCCGGCTACGTGCAGCACCGTCCAGGCCTGGGCCGTCGTGTAGGTGAGGTACGGCGGGTGCAGCAGCCCGGCCAGACCGAGCAGGACACCGGGCGCCGCGAGGAGGAGGGCTCGGGACGCTCGAGCAGATGCCATGACCCCGACCGTACTCAGTCTCCGGTCACGTTCTGGGCACGCTGGCGCCGCAACGTTCCTCCGTCCGCTTCCCGCAGGAACCTCCGCGTTACCGCAGGAAGCTTCCTCCGGGAACCGGGCAATTACCACGGGAACGTGGTAATCGCCCAGCGCCCTCCCGATCAGCCGGCCACCAGCGCGGCGACCTCGTCGGCGCAGCCCCACGACAAGGTGACGCCGGCACCGCCGTGCCCGTAGCAGTGCACGACGCGGGTGCCGCCATGCTCCTCCACCTCCAGCCGCACGCTCGGCCTGGCCGGCCGCAGCCCGACCTTGTGGCCCAGCACCTGCGCGGTGGCCAACGAGGGCACCAGCTCCACCGCCCGGGAGAGGATGCGCTCGGCCACATCGGGGTCGACCTGCCGGTCCCACTCACCCTCGTCGTCGGTGCCGCCGACGACGATGTCACGGCTGCGCGGCACGACGTACAACGGCGCCGATCCCCCCGAGTCCAGCCACCAGCGCTCCAGTCCGACCTGCTCGAGCAGCACCACCTGGCCGCGCACGGGCAGGAGCGAGGTGTCGCCGGCGATCAGCCTCGCGCCGAGTCCGGTCGCGTCGACCACCGCGTCGGCACCGTCTCCGTCGGGCAGCGCGTGGAGCGCCATCCGGGTGAGGGTGCCGCCCAGCTCCTCGACCCGGGCCACCAGCCAGCGCAGGTAGACCGGCATCTCGACCACCGGTGCGGTGAAGGTCCATCCGTCGGCGTACGGCTCCGGCATGGTGGTGATCCGGGTCAGGGTCGGCACGGCGGTCACCCACCAGGGGTCGGCGGTGCGCGTCCGGTGCAGCTCGGTGCCTTCGCGCATCCGGACGCCGCTGCGCTCGTCACCGGCGAGCCGTTCGAGCTCGGAGAACGTCGCGGCAGACCACGCCGTCACCCTCTCGACGGGATAGGCGCGGTAGGGGTACCAGAGCGCCGCCGCCACCGCCGAGGTCGTCTCCAGCGGCAGGTCCCGGGCGAGTACGTCGACGCGGTGACCACCCTCGAGCAGGCGTACGGCGCACGACAGGCCGATCACGCCCGCCCCGATCACGATCACCCTGGCCACGGCCCCGAGTCTGCCCGACGGGCGCCGGTCGCGTCGCGGCTTCACCCACTCCGCCCCCGACACCCCTGTCCACCGATGCCGCCCAGGTCCCCACCCAGCCACCTCCACCCCCTACGCTCGACCCCGTGGATGGAGAAGACGTCGACTGGTCCTCCTATGCCGCTGTGCTCTTCGACCTGGACGGCGTCATCACGCCGACCGCTGAGGTGCACATGCGCGCCTGGTCGGAGATGTTCAACGCCTTCCTCGCCGCCGAGGGCGCTCCGGGCGGTGGTGACCGCTCGGCCTACACAGATCGCGACTACTTCGCCCACGTCGACGGCAAGCCGCGCTACGACGGAGTCCGCGACTTCCTGGCCTCCCGGGGGATCGAGCTGCCGGAGGGCACCTCCGAGGACGCCACCGACACGGTGAGCGTGCGCGGGCTCGGCAACCGCAAGAACGACGCGTTCAACGCCGTGTTGGCGCGTGACGGCGTGCAGGCCTTCGCCGGGTCGGTCAGGCTGCTGGACCACCTCCGCGCCCTCGACGTACCCCTGGCCGTGGTCTCGTCCTCGGCCAATGCCCCCGCGGTGCTGGACGCGGCCGGTCTGTCCGACCGGTTCCGCACCGTGGTCGACGGCCGCGTCGCGGAGGCCGAGGGCCTGCCCGGCAAGCCGGCGCCCGACACCTTCGTGCGCGCCGCGGAGGTGCTCGGCGCGGAGCCGGTGCACGCGGTGGTGCTCGAGGACGCCGTGTCCGGTGTCCGGGCCGGCGCGGCCGGCGGCTTCGCCCTCGTGGTCGGCGTCGACCGCGGCGCCGGTGCCGAGGTGCTGCTCGGAGCCGGCGCCCACCTCGTCGTCGACGACCTCGAGCGGCTGGTCCCTGAGGACGCCCGGTGAGCGCCGACTACACGTCTGGGCCGTTCATGGACCGTGGCCGTTTCCCGGCCGATCCGTGGCGACTGGTCGAGACGAGCCATCGCAGCGACGACCTCGGCACCACCGAGACGCTCTTCACCGTCGGCAACGGCTACCTCGGCATGCGGGGCAACCCGGAGGAGGGTCGCGACGCCGTCGCTCACGGCACGTTCATCAACGGCTTCCACGAGACCTGGCCGATCCGTCACGCCGAGGCGGCGTTCGGGTTCGCCCGCACCGGCCAGACGATCGTCAACGTCCCGGACGCCAAGCTGATGAAGCTGTACGTCGACGACGAGCCGCTGATCCTCGGGACCGCCGACCTCGAGGACTACGAACGCAGCCTGGACTTCCGTGACGGCGTGCTGCGCCGCCGCCTGATCTGGCGCACCCCTTCAGGGAAGCGGGTGCTCATCGAGTCGACCCGGATGGTGTCGATGACCCAGCGTCACCTCGCCGTACTCACGTTCGAGGTGACGATGCTCGACGGCGACGCTCCCATCGTGATCTCCTCCCAGCTCCTCAACCGGCAAGACGGCGAGGACGAGTACCACGTCCCCTACGAGGCCATGGGCGAAGGCACAGACCCGCGCAAGGCCGCTGCCTTCGGCGAGCGGGTGCTGCTGCCGCGGATGCACTACGCGCGAGACGACCGGATGTTGCTCGGCTTCCAGTGCGCCCGCTCCGAGATGACGATCGCCGTAGCGGCCGATCACCTGCTGGAGACCGTCGACGAGCACGAGGTCCTCGTCCGCGACGGCGAGGACCTCGGCAAGGCCGTCTACCGCATCGAGGCCAAGGAAGGCCACCGGATCCGGTTGGCCAAGGTGGTCGCCTACCACTCCTCGAAGGGAGTGCCTGTCCGCGAGCTCTCCGACCGCTGCGACCGCACTCTCGACCGCGCTGCCCGACACTCCCCTGCCCACTACCAGGCCGAGCAGCGCGAGTGGTTCGACATGTTCTGGGCGACCAGCGACGTCGAGGTCGACAGTGATGACGCCCTCCAGCAGGCGATCCGCTTCAACCTCTTCACGCTGGCGCAGGCCAGCGCCCGAGCCGACCGCGAGGGCGTCTCGGCCAAGGGCGTGACCGGGTCGGGCTACGAGGGCCACTACTTCTGGGACACCGAGATCTACGTCGTCCCCTTCCTGACCTTCACCCAGCCCCACGTCGCCCGCAACCTGCTGCACTTCCGCAACCGGATGCTGCCGGCGGCTCGGGCGCGCGCGCGCGAGATGGCCCAGAGCGGGGCGCTGTTTCCCTGGCGGACCATCAACGGCGAGGAGGCCTCGGCCTACTACGCGGCCGGCAGCGCCCAGATGCACATCAACGCCGACATCGCCTACGCCCTGATGCAGTACATCGGCGCGACCAACGACGTGGCGTTCCTCATCCGCGACGGGGTCGACCTGCTGGTCGAGACGGCGCGCATGTGGGCCGAGCTCGGGTTCTGGCGCACCAACGGTGGCGATCCGTCGTTCCACATCCACGGCGTGACCGGGCCCGACGAGTACACGACGGTGGTCAACAACAACCTGTTCACCAACGTGATGGCCCGCTTCAACCTCGAGCGGGCGGCGGTGGTGGTGGAGCAGCTGCGACACCGCTCCCCCGGCGACTACGAGAAGCTGGTGCACCGGCTCGGCGTCACCGACGACGAGGCCGACGAGTGGCGACGCTGTGCCGAGGGGATGACCATCCCGTATGACGAGGGGCTCGGGATCCATCCGCAGGACGACTTCTTCCTCGATCGGGAGGTGTGGGACCTCTCTCGCACCCCGATGGCCAACCGGCCCCTGATGCTGCACTACCACCCGTTGGTGATCTACCGCTTCCAGGTGCTCAAACAGGCCGACGTGGTGCTCGCGATGTACCTGCACGGCGACCGCTTCACCCCCGAGCAGAAGAAGGCCAACTTCGAGTACTACGACCCGATCACCACGGGTGACTCGACCCTGTCCGCGGTGGTGCAGTCGATCATCGCGGCCGAGGTGGGCTACCACGAGGCGGCCATGGACTACTTCCGCAAGTCCGTCTTCGTCGACCTCGGCGACCTGCACGCCAACACCGTCGATGGATTGCACATCGCCTCGGCAGGAGGCGTCTGGAGCGCGCTCGTCTTCGGCTTCGCCGGCATGGGGGACCGCAACGGGCGGCTGTCCTTCGACCCGCGACTCCCCCAGGAGTGGCCACGGCTCCGCTTCCGGGTCACGTGGCGCAACTCACGGCTGCTGGTCGAGCTCACCCAGGAGACCCTCGTGATCACCGTGATCGAGGCCGGGGAGCCCGAAGTCCGGGTGCGGGTGCACGGCGAGCAGCACGCCGTCACCCTCGACCGGCCGCTGCACGTCCCGCTCCCCGACCATGGCTCGCGCATCGACGGCCTGCTCGGTGACAAGCCCCACCTCGGCGGCACCCGCGCCGACGGCACGAGGATCACGGCCGGCGTGCCAGAGCCGATGGTCTTCCGCGACGAGGAGTGGGACCCGGCTCCACCACCGCCGGGCTGAGACCCGGGGCAGTCGATCAGGCCGGGCCCTCCACAGCGCTGATGTCGGCCAGGAACACCGTTCGGCCCTCGCCCACCCTTTCCGCGTGGATCATCAGCCGCACCATCCGCTCGGCGCCGTCGCGGCACAGCGCCGGCACCTCGACCGGTCGACCGAGCAACGGCTGACGGCCGACCAGGAAGAACATGGTGAACCCGGCGACGTGCGCCTGCCGGAAGCGGTCGGGGATGATCGCGAGCAGCCGCTCACCCACGAGCTCGTCGGCGGCGTCGTAGCCGAGCAGCGCGAGCGCCGGGCCGCTGATGGCGATGATCTGGTCAGCCTCGTCGGCGGCGATGAGGCCGGTGGTCGCCTGCTCGACCGCGGCGATGTCCCACTCGGCCGCCCGCTGCGCAACGGCGGTCAGCGAGGTGTCCACCGACCACGGCCGAGGAGCCCTGCCCGAGGGCTGCTCGAGCACCTCGTCGCAGAGCCACTCACGGAACAGGCGCAGCTCTGGCTGCGTCGGCGGCGTCAGGATCCGCCCGGTTCGGGCGAGCTCGATGCTCGCCTCGATCGCCTCGCGCAAGGTCTGGAAGTGCGCCAACGAGGTCACCGGGATGTCGATGGTCACTGCCGGCAGGGTGACGAAGGGCTCCGTCGCGTCCTTCATCAGCTGGTCAGGCTCCATCGTCACGTCGATGCGCGGGACCTGCTCCTCGAGGAGGGCGATGGCATCGGTCGCCTCGGCGTGCATCTGGATGGCGTTGATGCCCGACTCGTCGTCGAGGCTGGCCAGAAGGTACTCGCGCAGCAGCGCCTCGGCGTGCTCCTGCCAGGCCACGTGCAGCAGCAGCGGCATGTCGACCAGCTCGACGGAGGTGGTCTCCCCCGCCGTACGGCGCGGCTGTTGGGTGTCCTGGAGCTCGACGCGCTGGTCGTTGCGCCCGGGGCTGGTGAGGTAGAACCAGACCGTCTTGCCGCGACGGTGCCGTGAGACCCCCCAGTCGTCGACCATCTCCTCCAGCATCATCATGCCGCGGCCGGTGCCGGCCGTGGTCGCGTAGCGCCGCCGGACCGGTAGGTGCTGGCTGCCGTCGCCGACCTCGACGCGTAGACCCGAGTCGTCGAGCCACGCCGAGACGTCGATCGGGGTGCCGGCGTGCAGCAGGGCGTTGGTGACGACCTCGCTCACCAGCAGGGCGGCCGTCTCCACCAGCTCGGGACGTCCGGCCTCGAGAAGGAGGTCGCGGACGAGGGAGCGGGCTGCGCTGACACTGGCCGGGTGCGGAGGCAGGCGTCGCTCGACAGCCCCCGGCCTTTCGGCAGTGCTCGTCCCGTTCACCGCAACCTCGTCAAACCCCCCGGGGCACGGCCCGAGAGGCCCCAATCACCCATTGTGTGCCCTTCGCGCCGCTGCGTCACGTAATTTGCTGCGTCGTCCCCCGCTGGGCGGACTTCGTGCGGTGCCCGGCGTGGCGGCAGGCGGTCAGGCTCCGGCCACCGGCGGAGCGGTCGGGTCGGTGTCTGCCGCGCCCTGCTCGCGGGCGACGTACTCCTCGATCGCCTCGATGTCCGCACTGGCCCGGGTGACCACCGCGAGCAGGTCGCTCATCGTGGAGACCTCCTCGACCTGCTCCTTGATGAACCACTGCATGAACTGCTCGGCGGCGAAGTCATCCTCCGAGCGGGCGGTCCGGGTCAGTCCGTGGATCTGCTGGGTGACCCGCCGCTCCTGCTCGAGCGCGAGCGTGACAGGTGCCACCACGTCGGGAAACTCCGAGACCGGCGCGGCCACACCAGGGATGGCGACCCGGGCGTCGGTGTCCATGAGGTACTGGATCATCATCATCGCGTGATCGCGCTCCTCCACCGCCTGCCGGTAGAAGAACTCCGCCATCCGCGGCATCGTCTGCACCTCGTAGTAGACCGCGCAGGCTACGTACTGCTGATGTGCGGCGAACTCGTTGCCGATCTGGGCGTTGAGCTCCTCGGCGAAGCGGACTGCGGTCATCGGTGGAACTCCTGGTCGTTCGTGGATGCGGGTCGGCGGTCCATCGTCCGTCGGGACAGCACCCTAGGCGGCGACGGCCAGCTTCTTCTTCTTGCCCTTCTTCGCCTTCTTGGCCTTCTTGGCGTTGCCGGTGGCCGCGATCACCGGCGGCATCGTCGAGGCGAGGACCTCGGTCTTGACCAGCTTGCGCTTCTTGACCGTGTAGCCCTCCGGCAACCGACCCTCGGCCAGGAGCCGCAGTGGACAGCGCCCGCAGCGTGGCTTGGACACGCAGCACTTCTTCTTGGGCTTCGGGGGCATGGGCACGAGAATAAGGGTTGCCTAACCTAAATGCCAACGGGAAGCGGAACGGCCGTTCAGTCGAGGTCGTACGCGGCCCGGATCGCCGCGACGATCCCCGCCATGATCTCGGTGAGTCCGAAGTCCTTCGGCGTGAACACTGCCGCGACGCCGAGGTCGCGCAGCCGGGCCGCATCGCCGGAGGGGATGATCCCGCCGACCACGACGGGCAGGTCGTCCAACCCCTGGGCGCGCAGCCCGTCCAGCACCGCGGGCACCAGCTCCATGTGCGAGCCGGAGAGGATCGAGAGTCCGACGCAGTGCACATCCTCTGCCACCGCTGCGGCGACGATCTGCTCGGGCGTGAGCCGGATGCCCTGGTAGACCACCTCGAACCCCGCGTCGCGCGCACGCACGGCGACCTGCTCGGCGCCGTTGGAGTGGCCGTCGAGACCGGGCTTGCCGACCAGGAGCCGCAGCCGACCGCCGAGCTCCTCGCCGGTACGCCGCACCTCCTCACGCACGGCGGCGAGGTCGGCGCCCGCGTCCGCGACGCCAACGGCGCCGGAGACGCCGGTCGGTGCGCGGAACTCCCCGAAGACCTCGCGCAGGGCACCCGCCCACTCCCCCGTGGTCGCACCGGCCCGGGCGGCCGCGAGGGTCGCCTCCATCAGGTTCGCCTGCGACTTCGCATCCGCGGCGAGGCGCTCCAGCGCGGCGGCGACCTCGCCCTGGTCGCGCTGCTGCCGCCACGCGTCGGTGACCTTGCGCGCGACCCGCTCGGCCTCGGGGTCAGCGGCCTGGATCGCGGCGTCGAGGTCAGCCGTGAGCGGAGAGGGCTCGGTCGTCTCGTAGCAGTTGACACCGACGACCTTGTCCTCGCCCGACTCGATCCGGCGCGCGGCGGGCGGCGTGCGAGGCAACCAGCGCCTGCTTCATGTAGCCCGCCTCGACGGCCGCGACCGCACCGCCCATGGCCTGCACGCGATCCATCTCCATGCGGGCACCGGCGACGAGCTCGGCGACCTTGGACTCGATCACGACCGAGCCCTCGAAGATGTCGTCGTACTCCAGCAGGTCCGACTCCACGGCCAGCACCTGCTGGAGCCGCAGCGACCACTGCTGGTCCCAGGGCCGGGGCAGCCCGAGCGCCTCGTTCCACGCCGGCAGCTGGACAGCACGGGCACGCGCGCCCTTGGAGAGCGTGACACCGAGCATCTCCAGGACGATCCGCTGCACGTTGTTCTCCGGCTGCGCCTCGGTGAGGCCGAGCGAGTTGACCTGCACGCCGTAGCGGAACCGGCGCATCTTCTCGTCCTCGACGCCGTAGCGCTCCCGGGTGATCTCGTCCCACAGCTGGACGAAGGCCCGCATCTTGCAGGTCTCCTCGATGAAGCGCACCCCGGCGTTGACGAAGAACGACATCCGGCCGACCACGGCCGGGAAGTCCTCGGCCGCGACCTGTCCGGAGTCCCGGACGGTGTCGAGCACCGCGATCGCCGTGCACAGCGCGTAGGCCAGTTCCTGCACCGGCGTGGCACCGGCCTCCTGCAGGTGATAGCTGCAGATGTTGATCGGGTTCCACTGGGGGATCTGGTTGACGGTGTAGGCGATCAGGTCGCTGGTCAGCCGCAGCGAGTGCTCGGGCGGGAAGACGTAGGTGCCCCTCGACAGGTACTCCTTGATGATGTCGTTCTGCGTGGTGCCCGCGAGCTTCTCGTGCACCGCCGCGAAGGCCGCGGCTGTCGAGTCCTCGGACAACCCGGCCTGCTCCTCGGCGACCACCTGGTACATCGCGAGCAACCACATCGCGGTGGCGTTGATCGTCATCGACGTGTTCATCTCCGCGAGCGGGATGCCCTCGAAGAGCCGGCGCATCTCGCCGAGGTGCGGGATCGGGACACCGACCTTCCCGACCTCGCCGCGGGCCAGCGCGGAGTCGGGGTCGTAGCCGGTCTGCGTCGGCAGGTCGAAGGCCACCGAGAGCCCGGTCTGACCCTTGGTCAGGTTGTTGCGGTACAGCGCGTTGGAGTCAGCGGCGGAGCTGTGTCCGGCATAGGTGCGCATCACCCAGGGGCGGTCCTTCTGGCTCATGGGCCGACTGTAGGGCGAGGGTGACCCCCGGGTAACCACCAAGTGAGGTGTCCCACTCTGCCAACTAGGTCACAGCGCCGGCGCCGGCGATGTGCCCAGTCGTCGGCCCACCGACCCCAGGAGGGCGGTGGTCACGAGGACGGTACGCCGGCGGCTCAGGCGGACTCGGCCTGCTTCTCGAGCTCGAGGACACCGCGGATCCGGGTGAACGCGATGACCCGGCGGAGCGAGGGGCGGGCGCCGCGCAAGATGAGGTGGCGCCCCTCGCGCTCCATCAGCTTGCTGGCTGCGGCGAGCATGGTGAGGCCGGTGACGTCGATCGACTCGACGGCGGCGAGGTCGACGACGACGTCGTCGAAGCGGGCCATCTGAGCGTGCAGCGCATCGCGGACCAGTCCCGTCGAGCGGCCGTCGAGCCGGCCCTCGAGCACCAAGATCTCTCCCGTGGCGGTCACCTGCATGTGCGCTCCTGCCGTGCGTGGCCGATCCCCCGCGACCGGCTCTCACCCACTATGACGCAGGACACCAGCCGAAGGTTGCCTCCGCGTGTCCGCACGGAGTGTCGCGATCGGCTGGGTGCGGCGACGCCTCAGGGCGTGGGGTCGTCGACGGTCACCCGGGTGACGTCCGCACCGAGGCTCTGGAGCATCTCCGCGAAGCGCGGGTAGCCCCGGTCGATGTGGTGCGACTCGGCGACCACGGTGGTGCCTTGGGCGGCGAGGCCGGCGAGCACGAGGGCGGCACCGGCCCGGATGTCGTGGGCGACGACGGGGGCGCCGGAGAGCACCGGCTTGCCCCGGACGACGGCATGATGACCGTCGGTACGCAGGTCGGCGCCGAGCCGCGCGAGCTCCTGGGCAAACATGAAGCGGGCCTCGAAGACGTTCTCGGTGATCATCGCGGTCCCGTCGCTGACGGCCGACAGCGCCATCGCGAACGGCTGCAGGTCGGTCGGGAAGCCCGGGTAGGGCAGGGTCACCGCATCGAAGGCGTCCAGCCTCTTGTCCACCCGCACCGTGAAGCTGCCCTCGGTCACCTCGACCGTACCGCCGGCCGAGACCAGCTTGTCGAGGACGATGTCGAGGTGACGGGCGCGACCGCCGCTCACCGTCAGGTCACCGCCGGCGACCGCCGCCGCGAAGGCCCACGTCCCCGACACGATCCGGTCCGGGATGGTCGCGTGCTCGACCGGGTGCAGCGAGTCGACCCCACGGACGGTCAGCGTCGAGGTGGTCACGCCCTCGATGTCGGCGCCCATCGTCATCAGCATCTCGCACAGGTCACTGATCTCCGGCTCGCGTGCGACGTTGTCGATGACGGTGACACCGTCGGCGAGGACCGCGGCCATCACGAGGTTCTCGGTGGCCCCCACGCTGGGGAAGTCGAGCCAGAGGTTGGACCCGCGCAGCCGATCGGGCACCTCGGCAACGACGAATCCATGCTCGATGCGCACCTCGGCGCCGAGCTCGTGCAGGCCGGTGATGTGCATGTCGAGGCCGCGCGACCCGATGTTGTCGCCGCCCGGCAGGGCCACCTTGGCGCGTCCGCACCGCGCGACCAGAGGGCCGAGCACCGTGATGGAGGCGCGCAGCCGGCGGACCAGCTCGTAGGGTGCTTCGTGGCCGAGCTCCTCCGGTACGTCGATGTCCACTGCCAGCGAGCCCGTGGCCGGCAGGTCGGACTCGGCGAGCTCCGCCGACACCCGAACGGCACACCCGAGCTCCTCCAGGAGCCGAGCCATCACGTGCACGTCCAAGATGTCGGGCACGTTGGAGATCCGGGTGCGGCCACTGGCCAGCAGGGACGCGGCCATCAGCTTGAGCGCACTGTTCTTGGCGCCGCTCACCGTGACGGCGCCGGCGAGCGGCGACGACAACGGTCCTTGGGAGACGACCTGGAATCCTTCCACCGCAGTGATGCTAGTCCTGCGACATATCCCACCTCACTGCCCCCGTCGAACGGTCTGACGTCGCTCTAGGGTGGGGTCATGGTCAACCTCACCCGCATCTACACGCGCACCGGCGACGGCGGCGAGACCCGCCTCGGCGACATGAGCCTCACCACCAAGAACGACCTGCGCCTGCACGCGTACGCCGACGTCGACGAGACCAACGCTCAGATCGGTCTGGCGCTCGCCACCGGCGCGCTGGAGGCCGACGTGGTGCGAGTGCTCACCACCATCCAGAACGACCTCTTCGACGTCGGCGCCGACTTCTGCACCCCCGTCGTCGACGACCCGGAGTTCCCCCGCTGCGCATCGAGCAGTCCTACATCGACCGCCTCGAGGGGTGGTGCGACCACTACAACGACGACCTCCCCAAGCTGAGGTCCTTCATCCTCAACGGCGGTGCGCCGGGCGCTGCGCTCCTCCACGTCGCCCGCACCGTGGCGCGACGCGCCGAGCGAGCCGGCTGGGCGGCCTTCGCCGTCCACGGCGAGCAGATGAACGTGCTCGCGCTCAAGTACCTCAACCGGCTCTCTGACCTGCTGTTCATCCTGGCCCGTCACGCCAACCGCGAGCAGGGCGACGTGCTGTGGGTCCCGGGTGGCGAACGCTGAGCAAGGACCAGCGGGTCAGCGTGCCCCCCAGACGACCCAGAGGGCGGTGCTGAGCGACAGTACGGGGCTGTTCAGGCGTGATCCACCCCTGGCGACGGGGCTGAACACGGGGGCCGACCCCCGCTAGGCTGAGCAGGGGTGACTACGCCAACTGGACTATTTGCACCGGTTCGACTCAGTCATTCGGGCGATATCCAACCTGACCGTCGTCCCCTACCTTCGACTTTGGGGAAGTAGTCACGCTCTCGGGCTGGCTCTAAAGGGGAACAAATGGGGGCATTTGTGCATCCGAAACGCGAGCGGCGGACCGAAGAGGGCGCGGCTGCGGTGGAGTTCGCCCTCGTCGCGGGCCTGCTCATCACGCTTCTGTTCGGCATCATCGACTTCGGCTGGATGGTCAACCGCGACACCATGGTGAACAACGCGGCGCGTGAGGGGGCGCGGGAGGCCTCGCTCAACCCGAATGACGCCGATGTCAAGCAGGTGGCCAGGTCGTCGCTGTCGAGCCTGCCGCCTGCCGAGGTCGACGTGGAGTTCAGCTGCAAGAAGCCGGACAGCTCGGCGTGCAACGTGACCGCCAGCGACGCCAGCGCGCCCGCGAGCGGCGACGTCGCGATCGTGACCGTCAGCTACGACCACGACTGGCTGACCCCCGTGATCGCCGGCATCTTCGGCTCGAAGATCACCCTCGCCAAGTCCACCCAGATGAGGATCGAGTGAGCCGCCGGTCACGCCGCACCCGCCACGAGCAGGGCACGGTCGCGCTGCTCGTCGCCGTGCTCACCCTGGTGCTCTTCGGGGTCGCGGCCCTCGGGGTCGACATCGCCTCGCAGGTCAACCACCGCCAGTCGCTGAGCGACACCGTCGACGCCGCAGCCCACGCAGGCGCCGTGGCACTGCCCGACGTGGACGTGGCTCTAGCGGACGCGACAGCCTTCGCCCAGGCGAACGACCCCGACAGCGCACCGGACGTCGCTCTGTTCTGCGTGGTCGCCTCCGTCCCCGATGCCACCGCCGCGTCCGGGTACTCCGTCAACTCAGCCCAGATCCCGGGCACCTGCGACCCCGGCCCGATCGCCGCGGACACGCGCTGCAACGCCAGCATCTGCGCGATCCCCTGTCCGGCCACGCCCGCGCACACGTGCAACACCGTCCAGGTCGCCGACGACAAGCCGGTCCGCTTCGGTTTCGGCCCGGCTGTCGGGATCGACAACGGTTCCACCGGCCGGCTCGTCTCCGCCGCGTGCAAGGGCTCGTGCGGAGGCGCGGTGGCAACGCCGATCGACTTCGCGATCGTCGCGGACCGCACCGGAAGCATGGGAGGCGCCATCGGCGCGCTGGAAACGGCGGTCACGAGCCTCCTGGAGTATCTCTCGCCGAGCCTGCACCACGTGGCCCTGGGCACGATCGGACGCACCTCGGCCTCGCCACCGTCGGGCTGCTTGTCACAACCGAGCGCGAGCAAGGCCGATGGTCCGTGGTTCCCGGTCGGCCTCTCGGACGACTACGACGACACCGATGTCTCACCGCCGAGCCCGGTCCCGAACCTCAACTCTGGCAGTGACCTGGCCAACGCCGCCGACTGTCTCGGCGTGGCCAACTCCAGCACCGGGACCTACCTCGCCGCCCCGATGGCCGCAGCACGCCAGATGCTGGACGGCACCTGTCAGCCGTCACACTGCGCAGGGCCTGTCGGCGCCCGGCCCGGGGTGAAGAAGGGCATCATCTTCATGACCGACGGCCAGCCGAACGAGTCGACCGACCCGGGCGGGGGCTATCCCTTCAACTCCAACGGGGCGATCGCCTGCAACAACGTCGTCAACGAGGCGGCCCAGGCCAAGGCGCAGGACATCACCGTGGTCACGGTCGCCTTCCGCCTCGAAGGCGTCCAGTGCAACTCGGGGGGTGACCTCGTCACCGAGAGGCTCGCGGAGATGGCCTCGCCCAAGGCGGACGGGCAGCCAAGTCTGGACGACGGCGGGGGATCGGACCCGGCTGCAACACCCCGGAGGAGGTGGCCGGCGAGAACGGCGACCTTGACTTCTTCTTCTGCACTCCGACGGCGTCCCAGCTCGAGGCCATCTTCCAGAGTGCGGCCAACCAGATCGCAGGCGGGGTGCGGCTGATCCGGCTGCCCTGACCGCTGAGCGGCTCTAGGACCGGCGGCTGCGCTGACCTGGCGGAGCGGCCTCGAGCCAGGCGAGGAAGCCGGTCAGTGCCTCCGGGCTCATCGCGACCTCGAGCAACCCGGTCGGCGTACGGCAGCTGACGATGATGTGGCCGGAGTAGAGCGAGTAGGACTCCACCCCGGCGGGATCCCGGCGTCCGACGAAGTCGAGCTCGTGGCGCCGGAAGGACAGTCGAGGCCGCGGGTTCAGCGAGAAGATCCGGAACCACTCGAGGTCGCCCCCGGAGTAGCGACCCACCCCGAGAATCCAGCCGCGCCCGGCCCTACCGGACCGGACGCGGACAGAGAACTCGAAGGTCCCGCCGTGGCGGGAGATGATGCGACGGCGCACCACGAGGGTGATGCCGTAGATGAGGACGAGCAGCAGCAGCGCTCCGGCCCCGTCGGCCAGCCACTGCCACCACGCCATCTATCGCCCTCGATCCTTCGACCACGCGGCCGCGGTGGCCACCCTCAGGATGCCTTCTCGGCGGCCCGG
Organism: uncultured Actinomycetota bacterium; assembly: GCA_963772415.1. Taxonomy (GTDB): domain Bacteria; phylum Actinomycetota; class Actinomycetes; order Propionibacteriales; family Nocardioidaceae; genus Nocardioides_B. The sequence goes on from CAVYWU010000004.1 coordinate 74,243, forward strand.
ATGCGTGCTTCGGCCCATGCCCGGGCGACGGCAGCCTCGGCCTCGTCGTCATTCTCACCCGCGGCGTGCGCGCGGTCCAGATCGCTGCGCGCGGTCTCCAGGTCGATGTCGTGGGACATCTCGGCGTGCTCGGAGAGGATCGAGATCCGGTTGTTGGCCACCGACAAGAAGCCCGCGTCCACCGCGGCGATCCAGGTCTCCCCGTCCGCCGTGGAGACGTCGACGATCCCGTCCACCAGGGTCGACAGCATCGGTGCGTGGTTGGGCAGGATCCCGACGTCACCCTCGGTGGTGCGGGCGATGACCATGGTGGCCTCGCCCGACCACACCAGACGGTCCGCCGAGACGAGCTCGACCTGCATCGTGGTGCCTTGGTTGTCAGCCATGATCAGAGATTCTTCTGGATGTCGGCCCACTTGCGCTCGACGTCGTCGAGGCCACCACACATGAAGAACGCCTGCTCGGCCACGTGGTCGAAGTCGCCGTCGGCGATCTTGGTGAAGCCCTCGATGGTGTCCTCGATGGTGACCGTCGAGCCCTCGATGCCGGTGAACTGCTTGGCGACGTAGGTGTTCTGCGAGAGGAACCGCTGGATGCGGCGGGCCCGCGAGACGATGATCTTGTCCTCCTCGGACAGCTCGTCGACACCGAGGATCGCGATGATGTCCTGGAGCTCCTTGTTGCGCTGCAGGATCTGCTTGATCCGGACGGCCGTGTTGTAGTGGTCGTCGCCGATGTAGCGCGGGTCGAGGATCCGCGACGTCGAGGTCAGCGGGTCCACGGCCGGGTAGATGCCCAGCGAGGCGATCTCGCGGGAGAGCTCGGTGGTCGCGTCGAGGTGGGCGAACGTCGTCGCCGGGGCCGGGTCGGTGTAGTCGTCGGCCGGCACGTAGATCGCCTGCATGGAGGTGATCGAGTGACCGCGCGTGGAGGTGATCCGCTCCTGGAGGGTGCCCATCTCGTCGGCCAGGTTGGGCTGGTAGCCCACCGCGGAGGGCATCCGGCCGAGGAGCGTGGACACCTCCGAACCGGCCTGGGTGAATCGGAAGATGTTGTCGATGAAGAGCAGCACGTCCTGGCCCTGGACGTCACGGAAGTACTCCGCCATCGTCAGTGCCGAGAGCGCCACCCGCAGGCGGGTGCCCGGCGGCTCGTCCATCTGGCCGAACACGAGGGCGGTCTGGCCGATGACGCCGGCCTCCTCCATCTCGACGATCAGGTCGTTGCCCTCACGGGTCCGCTCACCGACGCCGGCGAAGACCGACACACCACCGTGGTCCTTGGCGACGCGGGCGATCATCTCCTGGATCAGCACGGTCTTGCCGACCCCGGCGCCACCGAACAGGCCGATCTTGCCGCCCTGCACGTAGGGCGTCAGCAGGTCGATGACCTTGATGCCGGTCTGGAACATCTGGGTCTTGGACTCGAGCTGGTCGAAGGCAGGGGCCTTGCGGTGGATCCCCCAGCGCTCGTTGACCTCGAACGTCTCACCCTCCTCGAGGTTGAGGACGTCGCCGGTCGCGTTGAACACGCGGCCCAGGGTCACGTCACCCACCGGCACCGAGATCGGGCCACCGGTGTCGCGCACCTGGGCTCCACGCACGAGGCCGTCGGTCGGCTTCAGCGAGATCGCGCGGACCATGCCGTCGCCGATGTGCTGGGCGACCTCGAGGGGAAGCGTGCGCTTCTCCCCGGCGAGCTCGAAGTCGACCTCGAGCTTGTTGTACATCTCGGGCATGGTGTCCGAGGGGAACTCGATGTCGACGACGGGGCCGATGACGCGGGCGATACGACCCACGCCACCCCGGCCGCTCTCGGTCTGAGTCTCGTCAATGGTGGCAGTCATGTCTCTCACTCACTCCCGGCGTTCGCGTCGGCCAGCGCGTTGACGCCACCGACGATCTCGCTGATTTCCTGGGTAATACCGGCCTGGCGGGCCTGGTTGGCCAAACGGGTGTACTTCTTGATGAGCTCGTCCGCGTTGTCCGTGGCGGCCTTCATCGCGCGCTGGCGGGCCGCGAGCTCGGAGGCCGCAGCCTGCAGCAGCGCGAAGTAGATCCGGCTCTGGACGTAGCGCGGCAGCAGGGCGTCGAGCACCTCCGCAGCACTGGGCTCGAACTCGTACAGCGGCAGGACCTCGTCCTCCTCGGGCGGCTCCTCGCCCTCGACGACCTCGAGCGGGAGCAGTCGCGTGGCGGTCGGCTCCTGCACGAGCATCGAGCGGAACCGCGTGTAGACCACGTGGACCTCGTCGACAGGGTTGGCGTCGCCCTCGAGCTCGATCTCGGGGTTGTCCTCACCGGCGAGGAAGGCCGTGATCAGCGCGTCCCCGATCTCGCGGGCCACGTCGTAGGTCGGCTGGTCCGAGTGCCCGGTCCAGGTGGCAGCGACCGTGCGGTTGCGGAAGCGGAAGTAGGCCTCGCCCTTGCGGCCGGAGATGTAGCTCTCGACCTCCTTGCCCTCGGCACGCAGCTTCTCGGCGAGGCGCTCGGCCTCCTTGAGAACGCTGGAGGAGTAGGCACCGGCCAGCCCCCGGTCGCTCGTCACGATCAGGATCGCGGCGCGCTTGGGGTCCTCGGGCTCGGTCGTGAGGGCGTGCTCCACGTTGGAGAACGTCGCGACCGCCGAGACCGCGCGCGTCAGCTCACGGGCGTACGGCGCAGCCGCCTGGGCCCGCTGCTGCGCCTTGATGATCCGGGAGGCAGCAATGAGCTCCATGGCGCGCGTGATCTTCTTCATCGACGTGACGGACTTGGTCCGTGCACGCAGCTCACGCACTGAGGTTGCCATGGTCAGCCCCGCTTCTGCTTGACGATCTGCTCCTGCTCGAGCTCGTCCTCGGGAAGAGCCTCGTGCTCCTCCTTGCCTGCCTTGATCGACTGGCCGTCCGAGGTCTCGAACTGGTCGAGGAACGAGTCGTAGGCGTCCGTCAGGGACGTCTCGGTGTCGTCCTCGAACTTGTTGGTCTCCGCGATCGTGTCCAGGATCCCCGCGTGCTCTCGACGCAGGTAGTCGAGGAACTCCGACTCGAAACGCAGCACGTCGTCGGTGGGGACCTTGTCGAGACGGCCGGTGGTCCCCAGCCAGAGCGACGCGGTCATCTCGTTGACCGGGTAGGGCGAGTACTGCGGCTGCTTGAGCAGCGCCATCAGTCGTGCCCCGCGGTCGAGCTGCTGCCGCGACGCTGCGTCGAGGTCGGAGGCGAACATGGCGAACGCCTCCATCGCGCGGAACTGGGCGAGGTCGACCTTGAGCGAGCCGGTGACGCCCTTGATCGCCTTGGTCATCGCCGCGCCACCCACGCGGGACACCGAGATGCCCACGTCGATCGCCGGCCGCTGGTTGGCCGCGAACAGGTCGGACTGGAGGAAGATCTGGCCGTCGGTGATCGAGATGACGTTGGTCGGGATGTAGGCCGACACGTCATTGGCCTTGGTCTCGATGATCGGCAGGCCCGTCATCGAGCCTGCGCCCAGGTCGTCGGAGAGCTTGGCGCAGCGCTCGAGCAGCCGGCTGTGCAGGTAGAACACGTCGCCGGGGTAGGCCTCGCGGCCCGGCGGGCGACGGAGCAGCAGCGACACCGAGCGGTAGGCCTCGGCCTGCTTGGTCAGGTCGTCGAACACGATCAGGACGTGCTTGCCGTCGTACATCCAGTGCTGGCCGATGGCCGAGCCGGTGTAGGGGGCGAGGTACTTGAAGCCCGCGGAGTCCGACGCCGGCGAGGCGACGATGGTGGTGTACTCCAGCGCGCCGGCCTCCTCGAGGGCACCTCGCACGGAGGCGATGGTCGAGCCCTTCTGGCCGATGGCGACATAGATGCAGCGGACCTGCTTGGCGGGGTCGCCGGAGTCCCAGTTCTGCTTCTGGTTGATGATCGTGTCGATCGCGATCGTCGACTTGCCGGTGGCGCGGTCGCCGATGATCAGCTGGCGCTGGCCGCGCCCGATCGGGGTCATCGCGTCGATCGCCTTGATGCCGGTGGCGAGCGGCTCGTGCACCGACTTGCGCTGCATCACACCGGGAGCCTGGAGCTCCAGCGCGCGGCGCTCGGTCGACTCGATCTCTCCGAGACCGTCGATGGGCTGGCCGAGGGGGTCGACGACGCGGCCCATGTAGTTGTCACCCACGGGCACCGACAAGATGTCGCCGGTGCGGCGGACCGCCTGGCCCTCCTCGATCTTGTCGAAGTCACCGAGGATGACGACACCGATCTCGCGGGTGTCGAGGTTCAGGGCGAGCCCCAGCGTGCCGTCCTCGAACTCGAGCAGCTCGTTGGCCATCACCGACGGCAGACCGGTGACGCGCGCGATGCCGTCGCCGGCCTCGGCGACGGTGCCCACCTCTTCGCGGCTGGCCGTCTCCGGCTTGTAGTCCGACACGAATCGCTGGAGCGCGTCCCGGATCTCCTCCGGACGAATCGTTAGCTCCGTCATGATCTAGTCCCTTGTCTCTCGGTGCTTCGGTGGCCGGGCTCATCGAGACGCTCGACCGGATTCGGATGTCTGTTCAGCCCGCGAGCCTGCGGCGGGCATCGTCGAGGCGGCTGGCCACGGTGCCGTCGATGACGTCGTCACCGATCTCCACGCGGATGCCCCCGATGACGTCGGGGTCGATCACCACGTTGAGGTGGACCGGGCGGCCGTACTGCCGGGCCAACGCCGCCTGCAGGCGCTCGCGATCGGCCGCGGGAAGCTCTTCGGCCACGCTGACCTGCGCGACGGACTCGCCGTGCACGCCGGCCGCGACCTTCTGGTAGGCCTCCAGGGCCGCACCCGCGGTGCGGTAGCTGCCCTTGAGCGCCTGCCGCACCAACCGGGCGGTGGAGGACAGCGTCTTGCCGGCCAGCAGCCCCGCAAGCAGATCGCCCTTGTCCTGCGCGGTCCGCGCAGGGTCGGCCAGCGTGTCGCGCAGGTCGCGGTGGTCGGCCAGGAGCCGACCGACCTCGAACAGCTCCACGGCGACCCGAGCGGCATCGTCGGCCGAGCGCACGACCGTGTCGACACCCAGGTGCTCGAGGGTGTCGGGCAGGTCGCGGGTCGCGGTCCATCGCTGCGCGACCGCTGCCGCCAGCAGGTCCACTGAGATCGGATCGACCTGGCCCTCGAAGAGGCTACGCACGAACGACTGCTTGGCCTCGCCGTCCACCGAGACGTCGGTGACGGTGCGACGCAGCGCCACCTCCGACCGGAGCACGTCGGCGAGTCCGAGCAGGTCGTCGCCGACCTCGGCGGTCTTGCGCGACCCGACCCGGCCGATCGCCTCGGTGAGCTGGTCCCGCAGCAGCGTGAGCGCCTCCGCGGACGAGCCGCGCAGGCTGATGCCTCCGGAAGCCCGACTCATCGACCGGTACCGTCGGCGTCGGCCCGAGCCGCCTCGAGGGTCTCCAGGTCGGTCAGGAACCGATCGACCACCCGGCTGCTGCGCTCGTCGTCCTCGAGGCTCTCACCGACGATGCGGCCGGCGAGGGAGGTCGCGAGCGACCCCACCTCGGTGCGCAACGAGGTGACCGCTTGCTGGCGCTCGGCCTCGATCTGGGTGTGGGCGTGCTCGACGATCCGCGCTGACTCGGCCTGAGCCTGCTCGCGCATCTCGGCGATGATCGCCGCACCCTGCTCGCGCGCGTCCTCGCGGATGCGCGCTGCCTCGTGACGGGCGTCGCCGAGCTGCTTCTCGAGCTCGGCGAGCTTGGCGTCGGCCTCTGCCTGCTTGGTCTCCGCTGCCTGCAGGCCGCCTTCGATGGCGGCGGTGCGATCGGCAAAGGTCTTCTCGAAGTTCGGGACGACCCACTTCTTGGCGGCGAAGACCAGCAGACCGAACACGACCAGCGACAAGACGATCTCCACCAGGTGCGGCAGGAGCGGGTTGAGCTCCTCCGCGGCGAGAGTGATCTCGTTCATGGCATGGGTCCTTTGTGTGCTTCCGGCGGGGTGGTCGACGTCAGCTCAGGACGAAGGCGAGGGCGATACCGATGATCGCGAGCGCCTCGGCGAGCGCGAAGCCCAGGATGGCGATCGTCTGGAGGCGACCCTGCGCCTCGGGCTGACGGGCCACACCGTTGATGTAGGCGGCGAAGATCAGGCCGATGCCGACACCGGGGCCGATGGCCGCGAGGCCGTAGCCGATCATGTTCAGCGAGCCGTTGATAGTGCCTTCCACGGCAATGTCCTTTCGATGGTTACTACTTGTGCGGTTCTTCAATTGGACGGTGGGCGGGCTGTCCGGGAATGGTCCCGACCGGCTCGACCGCCGCGGTCTCAGTGCTCGTCTGCGAGAGCTCCGGAGATGTACATGGCGTTGAGCAGGACGAACACGTAGGCCTGCAGGAACTGGATCAGGATCTCCAGGAGTGCGATCGCGATGAACAGCAGCCAGGCCAGTAGGCCGACGGGCTTGACCAGGAGCGAGCCCTCGATGAGCAGGTACTCACCACCGAGCGCGAAGAGGATCAGCAGCAGGTGGCCGGCAAACATGTTGGCGAAGAGTCGCAGCGCGAGCGTGAACGGCCGCACGATGATGTTGGAGAGGAACTCCAGCGGCACCAGCAGCAGGAGGATCGGCCCCTTCATGCCACCCGGGACGGACTGCAGCTTGAAGTAGCCACCGAGGCCGTGCTTCTTGATGCCGACCGCGTTGTAGATGACCCAGCTGAGGATGGCGAGCCCGTAGACCATCCCGGACCGCGACATCGTCGGGAACTGGATGAACGGGATCGTGGCAAAGAAGTTGTTCAGCAAGATGAAGAAGAAGAGTGCGAACAGGTAGGGGACGAACCGCATGAAGTCACTGCTGCCGATGATGTCGCGGCCGAGGCTGTTGCGGACGAAGCCGTAGCCCTGCTCACCGACGTACTGCAGCCTGCTCGGGACCATCGCGCGCTGCTTGGAGGCGGCGTAGAAGAACCAGAACACGAGCACGCCCGCGAGAACCACCTGCAGCATCGGCTTGGTGACGCCGAGCACGAAGGTCTGACCGAACATGTCGAACGTCGACGACGGTCCGATCGGCGGCAGGTCGAAGTCAGCCGGCCCCGGAGGGGTGAAGGAGTGCTCCTCCTCCCCCAGCGTCACCATCGTGGTCGCGATGAAGCTCACGGCGTCTCCTGAGTCTGCGGGTGCATCGTCAATTCTTCTGCTCGTCGTGCCCGGCGACCTCTGGTGCGGTCGGGGCTGGCGTGCGGTTGAACCTCATGAACGTCATGTAGATGCCGAGCCCGGCGCCGGACAGGATGCCGATGGCCACCATGAACGAGGTGCCCCACCAGCGATCCAGCAGCCAACCGGCGAAGCCGTACAGCGCCACTCCCGAGACGAGGTACCCGAACGCGTGCCAGGGATCGCCCTTGGGGAGAGCCCTCGAAGTCGGGGGTTCGGCGTCGGAAGCAGAGGACGGCTTCTGCTGTGACATCGCGCTCCGGACAATAGCAGTCGTGACGGGTCATCGCGCACCCGGCTCTGTGCGCTTCTGGACCCCGGGCCGATGAGCTGCTCGGCAGGGCTCGTCGAAGTAGGTCTGACGGGCCTCAGGGTGAGGGTGACCTGGATGGCCAGCCACACCAGCGGTGCCGGCGATCACGGTGCCGCCGAGCCAGCCGCCGTCGATGCTCGAGCGCATCAGGCCGGAGGCCTGGAGCACCGCGAAGGCAAGCCCGAGCACGATCACCTGGAGGGTGTAGGTCATCAGGGCGACCAGCAGGGACATCGCCGGGTGACGCCGCCGTGACCCAGATCAGCACCACGGCGCCGCAGCCCGAAGAACCCCGCCACCAGCGACGGTGCCGACCAGGACGCCGACGAGGGCGGCAGAGCCGGCCAGCAGCCAGGCAGCGACAGCGAGCAGCAGTCCCAGGCCGACGGTGGCGGCCAGCGCCCGGCGCACCACAGCGGCCGGCGACGCCGGGGGAACCGGCGGGAGCTGACTGCGCTGCGGTCGTCATCGGGGCGGCCGTTCTGTCGTGTTCGACGGGGCGGTCGTCACGGGACTTCTCCACGTCCCCGAAGGGTGTGTCGAGAGGTCCCTGCTGACTTTGTGAAAGTTAGCACAAAGTCCGGGGGTGGTGGAAATCGCCGGTCTGGACGCCCGGTCGGGCGCCACGTCTAGACGTGCGAGGCGGGCTTCTGCACCCGCGGTACGACGAAGGTCAGCGCCACCGTCACGAGCACCCACGCGACCAGGAGGTAGGTGGTGAACGGGCTCGCGTAGAGGCTGGCCAGCACCCCGCCGAAGGCGATCAGCCCCGCCCACAGCCAGATGATCAGCACCGCTCGCCGGTGGGAGTGACCGATCTCGAGGAGCCGGTGGTGCAGGTGCTGCTTGTCGGGCGCGAACGGCGAGCGTCCGGCCCTGGTCCGCCGGATCACGGCGAGCAGGAGGTCCGCGAACGGCACCACCAGGATCGCGATCGGCAAGATGATCGGCAGCAGGGTCGGCAGCAGGCTCGCCTCGGAGGCGCCGGCGCCCTGGGTCATGTCGACCGTGGCGAACTGACCGGTGAGGGTCAGCGCGGAAGCCGACAGCACCAGCCCGATCAGCATCGAGCCCGAGTCGCCCATGAACAGCCGGGCCGGGAAGAAGTTGTGCGGCAGGAAGCCGACGCAGGCGCCGGCGAGCGTGGCGCACAGCAGCGCCGCGGTGATCGCCAGGGTCTCGTCGTTGACGTTGGCCAGGGTGTAGCTGAAGAGGAAGAACGCCACCGCACCGATCCCCACGACGCCGGACGCGAGCCCGTCCAGGCCGTCGACGAAGTTGACCGCATTGATCGTGGCCACCACCACCACGACGCTGAGGAGCTGCATCTGGGTGGGGTCCGGGCTCAGCTGGCCTCCCCCGGGGAGCACGAAGTTGTAGAAGTAGACGTCCTTGTAGACCAGCACTCCCGCGACCAGCAGCTGGCCACCGAGCTTGGTCAGGGCGTCGAGCTCGATGAGGTCGTCGACCACGCCGAGCAGGCAGATCATCGCCCCGGCGAAGAGCACCACGGCGGCATCACGGAACACCGACTCGTTGCTGTCCTGGGACAGGAACGGCAGCCGCCCTGCGACCAGGTAGCCGGCGACCAGGCCGCCCAGCATCGCGATCCCCCCGAAGTAGGGGATCGGCACGGCGTGCACGTCACGATCACGCACCCGCGCGACGGCACCGGTGCGCAGCGCCACCTCACGGGCGAAGACGCCGAGCAGGTAGGTGACGGTCGCGGCCACCAGGAAGATCGTGAGGTACTCGCGCACGGCGGGTCAGCCTTCGTCGACGATCTCGACCCCGAGCGGCGCGACGATCTCGTTGAGACGCTCGAGCGAGACGGCGCCGATCCGCAGCACCCGTGCGACGTCGCCGGTCGCGTCGACGATGGTGGACGGCAGGTCACCGGGGGTCGAGCCGGCATCGAGGAGCACCTGCGTGCTGCCGCCGAGCATCTCCTCGGCGGCGTCGGCATCGGTGGCCGCCGGCTGCCCGCTGCGGTTGGCGCTGCTGACCGCGAGCGGGCCGGTGCGCGAGAGCAGGTCGAGGGCGATCTCGTGGTCGGGCATCCGCACCGCGACCGTGCCCCGGGTGTCGCCGAGGTCCCACTGCAGCGAGGTCTGCTGACGGCAGACCAGGGTGAGCGGCCCGGGCCACAGCGCCTCGATGAGGCAGCGGGCGTAGGTCGGCACCCCCACGGCCAGCGCGTCGAGCGTCGTGGCCGCCGAGACGAGCACGGGCGGCGGCATGTCGCGACCCCGCCCCTTGGCGGCCAGCAGCGCGCGCACGGCGTCGGGCGAGAAGGCGTCGGCGCCGACGCCGTACACGGTGTCGGTGGGCAGGACGACGAGCTGGCCACGCTGCACCGCCAACGCGGCCGCGGAGACGCCGGCCTCGCGCTCGGTCGGGTTCGCGGTGTCGTAGCGCTGGGACATGCCGCTCATCGTGCCAGCCGGGCGGTCAGGTAGCGGTCACGACCTGCCAGGTCGCGATGGTCGCGTACGTCGGACCACCGGCCGGCGGCGACGAAGACCGCGGGCGCGGCCTCACCCTGGACGTCGGCGTGCTCGGCCCCGACCGAGCCGCCCGGACGCAGCAGCCGGGCGGCGACGCGCTCGAGCACCCGCATGGCGTCGAGGCCGTCGTCGCCGGAGAACAGCGCCAGGTGCGGGTCGTGGTCACGGGCCTCGGCCGCGACGCTCTCGTAGGCGTCGAGCGGGATGTAGGGCGGGTTGCACAGCACCACGTCGACCGACCCGTCGAGGTCGCCGAACGCGTCGGCCATGTCGCCGTGGCGGAGGTCGACCCCGGAGCCGGCGAGGTTGCGCTGGGCCCACGGCCACGCCCCCTCCCCCAGCTCCACGGCATGGACCTGCGCCTCGGGCACCTCGGTCGCGAGGCTGAGGGCGATCGCCCCGGACCCCGTGCAGAGGTCGACCACGACCGGGGCACGCCCACTCGCGAGGACCTCACGGGCCCGGTCGATCCCCCAGCCGGCCAGCAGCTCGGTCTCCGGTCGCGGCGTGAAGACGCCCGGACCGACGGCCAGCTCCAGGTAGCGGAAGGCGGCGGTGCCGAGCAGGTGCTGCAGCGGCTCGCGGGCTGCACGCCGCTCCACGAGAGCGTCGTAGGCCGCGAGCTGCTCGGCGGTGGGGTCCTCGGCCAGCGGGAGCCGCGACCGGGTGGTGCCGAGCACGTGCGCGAGCAGCTCCGCCGCGTCGTGGTCGGGGCTGGGCACCCCGGCCTCGGCCAGCCGCCTCGACGCCTCAGCCGCCGCACCCCGGTGCGTCATGACTCGATGGCGTCCAGGCGCGCGGCGAGGTCGGCCTCGACGCAGGAGGCGACGACGGCCTCGAGCGCGCCGTCGAGGACCGCGTCGAGGTTGTAGGCCTTGTAGCCGGTGCGGTGGTCGGAGATGCGGTTCTCGGGGTAGTTGTAGGTCCGGATCCTCTCGGAGCGGTCCACGGTGCGCACCTGGGAGCGGCGGGCGTCCGAAGCCTCGGCGTCCGCGGCGTCCTGGGCGGCCTGGAGCAGCCGGGAGCGCAGGATCCGCATCGCCTGCTCGCGGTTCTGCAGCTGGCTCTTCTCGTTCTGGCAGCTGACCACGATGCCCGTGGGCAGGTGGGTGATCCGTACGGCGGAGTCGGTGGTGTTGACCGACTGGCCGCCGGGGCCCGAGGAGCGGAACACGTCGATCCGGATGTCCTTCTCCTCGATGGTGACGTCGACCTGCTCGGCCTCCGGCATGACCAGCACCCCGGCCGCGGAGGTGTGCACGCGGCCCTGGCTCTCGGTGACCGGCACCCGCTGCACCCGGTGCACGCCGCCCTCGAAGCGGAGCAGCGCGTAGGGCGCCTCGCCCGGCTCGGGCGTGCCCTTCGCCTTCACCGCGACCGTGACCGACTTGTAGCCACCGAGGTCGGACTCGGTCGCGTCGAGCTGCTCGGTCTTCCAGCCGCGCTGCTCGGCATAACGGGTGTACATCCGCAGCAGGTCGCCGGCGAACAGCGCCGACTCCTCACCGCCCTCGCCGGACTTGATCTCGAGGATCGCGTCCTTGGAGTCCGCCGCGTCACGCGGCACCAGCAGGTGCCGCAGCCGCTCGTCGACCGCTGCGCGACGCGCGACCAGCGCCTCTGCCTCCCCGGCGAAGTCAGGGTCCTCGGCGGCGAGCTCGCGAGCCGCCTCGATGTCCTCGGCCAGTCGCTGCCACTCGTCGTAGCTGCGCACGATCGCCGAGAGCTCGGCGTAGCGCTGGTTGAGTCGCTTGGCCAGCCCCTGGTCGGCATGGATCGCCGGCTCGGCGAGCTTCGACTCCAGCTCCCGGTGCTCGGTGACGAGCCCTTCGACTGCCTCGAACATCGCTCGTCCTCTCCTCGCCGTACCGATCGGGTCCCTGGCACACACCACGGCGCCGGCCCCCGCAACGTGCGGTGACCGGCGCCGGCGTGGAAGCTACTTCTTGGCGTCCTTCTGGGCGTAGCGGTTCTCGAAGCGAGCCACGCGACCGCCGGTGTCGAGGATCTTCTGCTTGCCGGTGTAGAAGGGGTGGCACTGCGAGCAGACGTCGGCGTGCATGGTGCCGCTGGCCGAGGTGCTGCGCGTGGTGAACTGGTTGCCGCAGGTGCAGGTGACCTCGGTGTCCGTGTAGTCCGGGTGGATGTTCTTCTTCATGGTGTCCTCTCGAGGGTGCAGTCGCCGGGTCGTCGGCGCGTGAGTGCTCACGGACGTGAACCGGAACCAGCCATACAGTCTGCCAAACAATGAGCACGGGGTGGTAATTCCGCACCGCCCGACCGAGCCGGCCTTGCCCGAGCCCGCGAGGAGAGGCTCTCAGTCGATGTGCTGGACCGTCGGGTCGCGACGGACCACACCGACCATCAGGGCACCGGCCAGGAGGGTGACGAGCAGCATCATCGCGCCCATGGGTACGGCGCTGGTGCCGCCGAACAGGCCGACGAGCGGAGCGACGACGGCGCCCACGCCGAACTGCGAGAAGCCCAGCAGGGCCGAGGCCGTGCCGGCGGCCTCTCCGTGCCGGGTCAGGGCAAGCGCCGGGGTGTTGGGCATCGCCAGTCCCGCCGCGGCGAGCACGAGCATCATCGGCACCAGCACCCCCAGCAGGCCGCCGAAACCGGTGGCACCGGCGAGGACGATCGCGGTCGCCGCCACAGCGGACAGCCCGATGGCGAAGGTGAGCACGCCTGCAGGCCCGAACCGTCCGATCAGCCGCGGGTTGAGCTGGGAGGCGAGGGTCAGCGCGAGCGAGTTGGCCCCGAAGACGAGGGCGAAGGTGCCCTCGTCGAGCCCGTAGCCCTCCTGGAGCACGAACGAGGCTCCCGAGACGTAGACGAACAGCGAGGAGAACATGAGCCCCGCGATCAGCACCAGGGCGACGAAGGTGCGGTCGCGGAAGAGCGAACGGTAGGTGCGCAGCGTCGCCCCGACGCGCGCGGAGCGACGTCGCTCCACCGGGAGCGTCTCCTGGAGGCCGAAGATCGCCACCCCGATCAGCACCAGCGCGGCTGCGGCGAGCACGACGAAGATGCCGCGCCAGTCGGTGAACTGCAAGATCACCCCGCCGAGACTCGGCGCGAGGATCGGCGCCAGGCCGATGACGAGCATGAGGCGCGACATCGTGCGGGCCACGGCGGACCCGCTGAACAGGTCGCGGACCGTCGCGAGGGCGACCACGGAGATGGCCGCACCGGAGAAGCCCTGCAGCACGCGGACCACGCTGAGCACCTCGATGGTCGGCGCCACCGCGCAGAGCAGCGACGCCGCCAGGTGGCCGACGAGACCGAACAGCAGCGGGCGCCGCCGGCCGAAGGCGTCGGAGAGCGGGCCGATGACGAGCTGGCCGAACGCGAGTCCGCCGAGCATCCCGGTCAGGGTCAGCTGGACGGCCGAGGTGGAGGCGCCGAGGTCGTCGGCGAGCGCGGGGAAGGCGGGCAGGTACATGTCGATCGTCAGCGGCCCGATCGCGATCAGGCTGCCGAGGACGATGATCAGCTGGGCGTAGCGCCCCCTGCTCAGCCCCCCGTACGGCGCTGTGATCCTGGTCGTGCGGACCGGCCGCGTCGTCACACTCTCCACGTGTCCTCTCAAGGGACGAGGCCGGCGTTCTATTCCCGACCGCCCGAGGTCGGGAGGGTGGGTCGGTCACTCCTGGGAGTGGCCGTTGCCGGGGGTGGGCGTCGACTTCTGCACCTGCATCAGGAACTCGATGTTGGTCTGCGACTTCTTCAACCGCTCGAGCAGCAGCTCGAGCGCCTGCTGGCCGTCGAGCCCCGAGAGCACCCGGCGGAGCTTCCAGACGATGGTCAGCTCCTCCTTGCTCATCAGGAGCTCTTCGCGGCGGGTGCCCGACTGCACGGCGTCGATGGCCGGGAAGATCCGCTTGTCGGCGAACTCGCGACGCAGTCGCAGCTCCATGTTGCCGGTGCCCTTGAACTCCTCGAAGATCACCTCGTCCATCTTGGAGCCGGTCTCGATCAGCGCCGTCGCCAGGATGGTCAGCGAGCCACCGTCCTCGATGTTGCGAGCCGCGCCGAAGAACCGCTTGGGCGGGTAGAGCGCCGAGGAGTCGACGCCACCGGAGAGGATCCGGCCGCTCGCCGGGGCTGCCAGGTTGTAGGCGCGCCCGAGGCGCGTGATCCCGTCGAGGAGGACCACGACGTCGTGGCCGAGCTCGACGAGTCGCTTGGCCCGCTCGATCGCGAGCTCGGCGACCGAGGTGTGGTCGGTGGCCGGTCGGTCGAAGGTGGAGGAGATGACCTCACCCTTGACGGTGCGCTGGAAGTCGGTGACCTCCTCGGGACGCTCGTCGACCAGGACGATCATCAGGTGGCACTCGGGGTTGTTGGTGGTGATCGAGTTGGCGATCGACTGGAGGACCATCGTCTTGCCGGCCTTGGGCGGGGAGACGATCAGGCCGCGCTGGCCCTTGCCGATGGGGGCGGCGATGTCGATGACCCGGCCGATCAGGTTGGTCGACTCCGTCTCGAGGCGCAGCCGCTCGGAGGCGTAGAGCGGGGTGAGCTTTCCGAACTCGACCCGGTTCTTGGCCGCCTCGGGGTCGGCACCGTTGATGGTGTCGATGCGCACGAGCGGGTTGAACTTCTCCTTGCGCTCGCCCTCACGCTGCTGGCGCACCTGGCCGGTGACGGCGTCGCCGCGCCGCAGGCCGAACTTGCGCACCATCGACAGCGACACGTAGACGTCGTCGTTGCCTGCGAGATAGCCACTGGTGCGGACGAAGGCGTAGTTGTCGAGCACGTCGAGGATGCCGGCCACCGGCAGCAGCACGTCGTCCTCGAGGATCTGGGTGTCCGGCTCCCGACTGCTCCGCGCGCCCCGGTCGGTGCGCTCCCTGCGCTCGTTGCGGTCGGTCTGGTCGGTGCGCTCGGGGCGCGTCGGTGCGGTCGGTGCGCTCGGTGCGGTCGCGTCCCCGACGCCGTCGGTTGCGGCGGCTGCCGCCCTCGTCGGCGCGGTTGTCGTTGCCGCCCTGACCCTGGTTGCCCTGGTTGGCCTGGGACTGACCGCCGCGGGGGTCGTCGCCCCGGTTGTCGCCCCGGTTGTCGCTCCGGTTGTCGCCCCGGTTGTCGGTGTCCCGGGCGTCATCGCCCCGGTTGTCCTTGCCCTTGTCGTTGCCCCGGTTGTCCTTGCCCCGGTTGTCGTTGCCCCGGTCGTCGTTGCCGGTCTGCGTCCGGTCGTCGCGGGACGTCGATCCGTCCTGAGCCGTGCCGCTGCCCGGCGTCTTCGGGGCTTCCCGCGTCGTGGCAGATCCCTGGTCGCGGGGGCTGTCCTGGCCCTTGGCGCCGCGCGCGTTGCCGACGTCGGCCCGGTCGCTCCCGGACTCGGAAGGCTCGGTGCGCTCGGTCGGTGCCTCGGTCTTCGGCGCCGCCGCCTTGGGTCGGTCGCGGTCGGTCTTCGCGGCCGCCGGACCACCACCGGACTGGGCTGCGCGGATCGCCTCGACGAGCTGTAGGCTTGCGCATGCCGCCCGCTCCCTTGATCCCGAGGCTGCCGGCGAGCTGCTTGAGCTCGGGCAGCAGCATGCCGCTGAGACCGCCGCGCTTCTTGGCCGGAGCGGGATCGGCTGAGGGGGTGCTGGTGTCGGTCACGTGAGGTCCTTCCCACGTCCAGGCCCGAAGGTGATCCAGGGGCCGTGTGCTGGTGGATGCCCGGTCGCGACTTCCCGACGGGTGCGGCACGACGACGCACGTCGCGACGGGACCGTCACGTGGAAGTGAGAGGCGGGAGGAGTGCGCTCGTCGGGATCGAGGGAGCCGGATCGCCATCAGCGAAGATCGGGGAACCCACGACCACCCGCGCACCGGCAGCCTAGCACCACGAGGGTGGCGGCATGGCCGGACACTGGTCACAGTCACGACAAGTTCGCGAGGCGTGACTCCCGACCAGCGTGAGGTCAGCCGGCCGCGACCTCGACACCGCGCGACTCGACCGAGAGCGCGTGCGAGACCCAACCCTGAGGTGCCCGCGCCGCGACGTCGTCCTGCGAGGAGAGGTCGGTCAGCACCATCACGGTCGGTCCGGCGCCGGAGACGAAGGCGGCCATTCCCTCCGCACGCAGGGCGTCCACCAGCGCCGCGCTCGACGGCATCGCGGAGGCCCGGTAGGGCTGGTGAAGCCGATCCTCGGTGGCGTCGAGCAGCAGCTCGGGGTGCCGGGTCAGTGCCGCCACGAGCAGGGCCGCCCGGCCCACGTTGAGGGACGCGTCGGCGTGCGGGACCACGTCGGGCAGGAGCCCCCGCGCGACGGTCGTCTCGACCGCGTCGGGTGGCACGAAGGCGACTGCGCACACGCGCGGGTCGGCGGCCACCGAGGTCGCTCGGAAGCGACCGCCGGCGGACCAAGCGATGGTGAACCCCCCGTAGAACGCCGGCGCCACGTTGTCGGGGTGCCCCTCGATCTCCGCGGCCAAGGCGAAGAGGGCATCGTCGTCCACGAGCAGGGAGCCACCTCCGACCAGCGCACGAGCCGCGGAGACACCGGCCACGATCGCGGCGGACGACGAGCCGAGGCCGCGTCCGTGCGGGATCAGGTTGCTGCAGTGCAGGGCGATCGGCGGGGCTCCGCAGCCCATCACGTCGAAGGCACGTTGCATCGAGCGCCGGACCAGGTGGGTCTCGTCGAGCGGCACGCCGGCCGCGCCCTCACCCGTGACGACCACCTCGGTCTGCTCCTCGACGACCTCGGCCCGGATGGCGTCACGGAGGCTGAGCGCGAGACCGAGGGCGTCGTAGCCCGGTCCGAGGTTGGCGCTGGTGGCGGGCACGGTGACCGTCACCGGTCCGGTCAGGAGGGTGGGCACGACTCAGCGGGCCCTCATCGCAGACCCGCCGCCTCGGCGGCGGCGTCCACGTCGGGCTCGACGACGGTGTCGACGAGGTCGGTGAACGTCGAGAGGGCGGTGTCGATGTCCTTGAGACCGTGGCCGGTCACGGTCACCACGATCTGCCGGCCGGCGTACGACGTGCCGGCGGCGTGGTCGTGGAGCAGCCCGGCGACGCCGGCGGCGGAAGCGGGCTCGACGAAGACGCCGTCCTCCGCGGCGAGACGCCGCTGGGCCTCGAGGATCGCCTCGTCCTCGATCGCGCGGAAGTAGCCCTCGGACTCGTCCTTGGCCGTGACCGCAAGATCCCAGGAGGCGGGGTTGCCGATCCTGATCGCCGACGCCACCGTCTCCGGCGCGGCCACGGGTTCGCCCGACACCAGCGGCGCCGCACCAGCGGCCTGCCAGCCGAGCATCCGTGGCCGGCGGGTGCTGGCGCCCGCCTTCTCCGACTCCACGTAGCCCTTCCAGTAGGCCGAGATGTTGCCGGCATTGCCCACCGGGAGGACGTGCAGCTCGGGCGCGTCACCGAGGAAGTCGACGATCTCGAAGGCGGCGGTCTTCTGGCCCTCCAGGCGCATCGGGTTCACCGAGTTGACCAGGGCGACCGGGTAGTGCTCGGCGAGCCCGCGGGAGATCCGCAGGCAGTCGTCGAAGTTCCCGCGCACCATCACCACCTGGGCGCCGTGCACGATCGCCTGCGCCAGCTTTCCGGCCGCGATCTTGCCCTGCGGCACCAGGACCAGTGGCTTGATCCTGGCCTTGGCGGCGTACGCGGCCATCGACGCGGAGGTGTTGCCGGTCGACGCGCACACGACCGCCTCCGCGCCCTGGCCGACCGCGACCGAGAGCGCCACGGTCATGCCGCGGTCCTTGAAGGAGCCGGTCGGGTTGTCCCCCTCGACCTTCAGCCACACCTCGGCGTCGAGCAGGTCCGAGAGCCACCTGCTGTCGACCAGGGGCGTGCCGCCCTCACGAAGGGTGATGGTCGGGGTGCCGTCGGGGATCGAGAGCCGGTCGCCGTACTCCTCGAGGACGCCGCGCCACTGGTGAGGCATCAGAAGTCGCCCTCCACGCGCATGACCGAGGAGACGTCGTGGACGTAGTCGAGTTTGCGGAGCGTCTCGACGGTCCTGGCCAGAGCGGCGTCCGTCGCCCGGTGCGAGACGACCACCAGCTGGGCGTCGTCGCCGTGACCCTCCTGGCGCACGGTCTGGATGGAGACGTCCTGCTCGGCGAAGACCTGCGCGACCGACGCGAGCACGCCCGCACGGTCGTCGACGTCGATGGCCACGTGGTAGCGGGTCTCGGTCTGCCCCATCGGCAGGACGTCGAGGGCTGCGTACGCCGACTCGCCCGCACCGACGGCATTGCCACGCCGGTTGCGCGCCACCGTGACCAGGTCGCCGAGCACGGCGCTGGCCGTGGGTGCTCCCCCGGCTCCGGGTCCGTAGAACATCAGCTGACCGGCGGCGTCGCTCTCGACGAAGACGGCGTTGAAGGCCTCGCGCACGCTGGCGAGCGGGTGGCTGCGCGGGATCATCGCGGGATGCACGCGCGCGGCGACGGCGGGCCCCTCGGGCCCGAGGCGTGACTCGCAGATGGCCAGCAGCTTGACCACACAGCCCATGTCTCGGGCCGCGGCCACGTCAGCCGCGCTGACCTCGACGATGCCCTCGCGGTAGACGTCGGCGGCGGTCACGCGGGTGTGGAAGGCGAGGCTGGCCAGGATCGCGGCCTTGGCCGCGGCGTCGTACCCCTCGATGTCGGCCGTCGGGTCGGCCTCCGCGTAGCCGAGCTCCTGGGCCTCCTCGAGGGCCTCGGAGAAGCCGCTGCCGGAGCTGTCCATCTTGTCGAGGATGAAGTTGGTGGTGCCGTTGACGATGCCGAGCACCCGGCGGACCTTGTCACCGGCCAGCGACTCGCGCAGCGGCCGGACGATGGGGATGGCGCCGGCAACCGCGGCCTCGTAGTAGAGGTCACGCCCGGCCTTGGCGGCGGCCGCGAAGAGGGTGCTGCCGTCCTCGGCCAGCAGGGCCTTGTTGGCGGTCACCACCGAGGCGCCGTTCTCCAGCGCCGAGAGGATCAGAGTGCGGGCCGGCTCGATGCCACCGATCACCTCGATCACCAGATCGACGTCGTCGCGGCCGACCAGGCCTGCCGCGTCGGTGGTGAACAGCTCGCGGGGGATGTCGGCGTCCCGCTGCAGCTCCGGGCGGCGTACGGCGATGCCGACCAGCTCGAGCGGGGCGCCGACCCGTGCCGTCAGGTCGTCCGCCTGCTCGCGCAGCAGCCGCACCACCTGGCTGCCGACCGAGCCGCACCCGAGCAGCGCCAGCTTCAACGGCTCCGCGTCCACCGCAGCCTCACCCTCTCCATCTCACATCCTGTGACAGTCGGCCGACGACGGCCGGCGCTCGTTGGGCGGCGCCGTCGTCGTGGCCCCTCATCTTGGGCCATCGGCGGGCACCGTGCACGAATAACCGGTGCCGTCCGGTCTCCGAGACGTGGTGCGAGTCAGCCCACGTCGGTCGCGAGCAGGTCGTCCTCCGTCTCGCGCCGGACCACCACCGTGGCCACACCGTCGCGCACCACCACGACCGGGGGCCGCAGTGCGTGGTTGTAGTTGCTGGCCATCGACCGGCAGTAGGCGCCGGTGCCGGGGACGGCCATGAGATCTCCGGGCGCGATGTCCGAGGGCACGAACTCGTCCTTCACCACGATGTCGCCGGCCTCGCAGTGCTTGCCGACGACACGACCCAGCAGCGGGGTCGCCTCCGAGCGCCGCGAGGCCAGGGTGCAGCTGTAGTCGGCGTCGTAGAGCGCGGTCCTGATGTTGTCGGACATGCCGCCGTCCACCGACACGTAGGTCCGCACTGCTCCCGCGTCGAGACCGACGTGCTTGACGGTGCCGACCTCGTAGACGGTGCACATGGCCGGTCCGACGATCGCGCGGCCGGGCTCGATGGAGAGCGCCGGGACCGCTACGTCGAAGGCGCGGCACTCGTGCTCGACGATCTTGGTGAGCTCGGTGGCCAGCTGGGCAGGATCGGCAGGATCGTCCTGGGTGGTGTAGGCGATGCCGAAGCCTCCACCGAGGTCGAGCTCGGGCATCTCCACGCCGAGCTCGGCCGAGACCCGGGCGTGCAGGGTCAGCACGCGACGGGTTGCGACCTCGAAGCCGGACGTGTCGAAGATCTGGCTGCCGATGTGGGAGTGCAGCCCACGCAGCTCCAGGCCGTCGACGGCGCGCACCCGGTCGATCGCCTCGAAGGCGTCACCGACGCTGATCGAGAAGCCGAACTTCTGGTCCTCGTGGGCGGTGGCGATGTACTCGTGGGTGTGCGCCTCGACGCCGGCGGTCACCCGCACCATCACCGGTGCTGTCCGCCCGAGGTCCGCGGTGACCGCGGCGAGCCGGTCGATCTCCCAGAAGGAGTCCACGACGATCCGCCCGACGCCGGCCTCGACGGCTCGACGCAGCTCCGAGGTGGTCTTGTTGTTGCCGTGGTAGCCGATCCGGCCCGGGTCGACGCCGGCCCGGAGCGCGACGGTCAGCTCGCCGGAGGAGCAGACGTCCAGGCTGAGGCCCTCCTCGTCGACCCACCGGGCGACGGCCGTGCAGAGGAAGGCCTTGCCGGCGTAGAAGACGTCGTAGCCGGCGAAGGCGTCGCGGAAGGAGCGTGCCCGGGCGCGGAAGTCGGCCTCGTCGAGCACGTACGCCGGGGACCCGTGCGGCGGCGACGAGGTCACGGACGTCGACGCCGCCGACCTCCAGGGCGCCGTCGTCGTTCTTGCGCGCTGTCGAGGACCACAACAGCGGCACCAGGTCGTTGGCGTCAGCGGGCTGACGCAGCCAGGACGGCCCGCGCAGTGCACCGTCGGCGTGCGCCCAGCCCGCCTCGTGGGAGGTGGGCACGCTACATCCGCTCCGGCGCGGAGACCCCGAGCAGCGTGAGCCCGTTGCCGATGACTGTCTTGGTCGCCTCGACCAGCCGCAGCCGGGCGAGGTGGATCGGACCCGCCTCCTCGTCGCCCATGGGCAGCACCCGGCAGGCGTCGTAGAACTTGTGGAAGCTGGACGCGGTGTCTTCGAGGTAGCGCGCCACCCGGTGCGGCTCACGCAGCTGGGCGGCCGCGGTGACCACCCGGGGGAACTCGGCCAGGGCCCGGAGCAGGTCTCCCTCCTTGGCGTGCACGAGCAGGGAGGGGTCGAAGCCGTCCCCGTCACCCTCACCGGCAGCCGCGGAGATCCCGAGGTCGGCAGCGTTGCGCAGGATCGACGCCAGCCGGGCGTGGGCGTACTGGACGTAGAAGACCGGGTTGTCGCTGGTCTGCTTGGCCCACAGGTCGAGGTCGATGTCGATGGTGGTGTCAGAGGTGTAGCGCGCCAGCGCGTAGCGGGAGGCGTCGACGCCGATCGCCTCGACGAGGTCGTCCAGGCTGATCACGGTGCCGTTCGCGCTTGGACATCCGCATCGGCTCACCGTCGCGGAGCAGGTTGACCATCTGGCCGATCAGGATCTCGAGGTTCTCCCCCGGCTTGTCGCCGAAGGCTGCGCACATCGCGTTCATCCGGCCGACGTACCCGTGGTGGTCGGCGCCGAGCATGATCAGGCAGCGGTCGAAGCCGCGCTCGCGCTTGTCGAGGTAGTAGGCGAGGTCGCCGGAGAGGTAGGCGGGCTGGCCGTTGGAGCGCACCACGACCCGGTCCTTGTCGTCACCGAACTTCTCGGTCGCCAGCCAGAGCGCGTCGTCCCGGGTGTAGGTGTTGCCGAGCTCGGTCAGCCGCTCGATCGCGCGCTTCACGGCGCCGGTCTCGTGCAGGTTGTTCTCGTGGAAGTAGACGTCGAAGTCGACACCGAAGTCGTGCAGGGTCTTCTTGATCTCGTCGAACATCAGGTTGACACCCACGGACCGGAACACCTCCTGCGCCTCGTCGTCGGGCAGGTCGCCCACACCCGGCTCCGCGGCGACCACCCGCTGGGCGATCTCGGCGATGTAGTCGCCGCCGTAGCCGTCCTCGGGGGCCTCCTCGCCCTTGGCACTGGCCAGCAGCGACCGGGCGAACCTGTCGATCTGGGCGCCGTGGTCGTTGAAGTAGTACTCGCGGGTCACCTCAGCGCCGCGAAGCCTCGAAGATCCGGCCGAGGGCGTCACCCACGGCCGCCCACCGGGTGCCGCCGATGTGCAGGGGGCCGGTCGGGTTCGCCGAGACGAACTCCAGGTTGACCTTCTCCCCGCTCATCAGGGCGTTGCGTGCCGTACGCGGTGCCGGCCGCGACGATGTCGGCGGCGACCTGGCCCTGCGCGCCCTTCTCGACGGTGATGTTGAGGAAGCCCGGGCCGGCGATGTCGACGGCCCCGATGCCCTCGGCTGCCCGCAACCGCTCGGCGAGCAGGCCGGCGAGGTCACGCGGCGGCACGCCGGCCTTCTTGGCGAGCTGGAGGGCCACGTTGGTCGCGTAGTCGCCGTGCTCCTTGCTCCGGGGTCGCTCCACGACCACGCTGCCCGGCACGCCGTCGGGAAGCGTCAGCGCACCGGAACCGACGAGGTCCGTGAGGGCGCCGACGATGGCTGTCGAGAGCTGGTCTGGGGTCACGCTCCCAGGGTATCGACGCGCGCGACCCCGTTGAACGTCGGCCGAGGAGCGGCCCGAGCACCCCGGCTCGTCGAGGAGCGAACGGAGTGGGCGTCTCGAGCCCCCGCACCTCCGCGCGTCAGTCGCGCTCCTTGACCAACCGGTGCACCGTGGCGACCAGCTCCGCGGGCTCGAAGGGCTTGACGAGGTAGGCGTCCACGCCCAGCTCCTCGCCGCGCGCCAGGTCCGCCGCCGAGGCGCGCCCGGTCACCATCACGACGGGTATGCCCGCCGTCGCCGGCTCGGACCGCAGCCGCTCGATGGTCGCGAACCCGTCGAGCCGCGGCATCATCACGTCGAGAGTGATCAGGTCCGGTCGCTGTTCGGCGACCCGTTCCAGCGCCTCCTGGCCGTCACGACAGCGCACCACGTCGAAGCCCTCGAGCTCGAGGTTGACCGCGATCAGCTCGCGGATGACGTCGGCGTCGTCCACCACGAGCACGCGACGCGTCGAGTCGCTCGCGGGCCCAAGACCCTGATCGGTCACATCCGCCCCGTTCATGTACGCTTTCGGCGCATCCCGAGCCCCCGTAGCTCAGGGGATAGAGCACCGCCCTCCGGAGGCGGGAGCGTAGGTTCGAATCCTACCGGGGGCGCCACCTCGACCACCGCCACTTCGCCATTCCGGCAAGGCGGAACGCGGGTCCACGCCCCACGGGTCCTGCGCCGATCTCGGTCGCAGCAGCCCACCAGTGTGTCGCCCTCCACGGCCGACCTCCTTCGCCTAGCGTGGCCTTCTCGATCGACTTCAGGGGGAGTCACCATGCGCGCCAGCACCGTCTCGTCCCGTTCCTCGTCCCGCTCCTGATCGCCGGGGTCGCCGCCGGCCGGCGCCCATCCGGAGAGGCAGCGGCAGGCACGGCTCACCGCCACCGCGGACATCTCCGCACCGACCCGGGTGC
The DNA here is from genome assembly GCA_963772415.1 of uncultured Actinomycetota bacterium. Taxonomy (GTDB): domain Bacteria; phylum Actinomycetota; class Actinomycetes; order Propionibacteriales; family Nocardioidaceae; genus Nocardioides_B. The sequence goes on from CAVYWU010000004.1 coordinate 97,600, forward strand.
TCTACGACGACTGCGTCGACCACCCCGTCCGCTACACGATCACCGCCGACCAGCCCGACGCGACGTGGCAGCTCAGCGTGGACACCGCCGATCCGACGGGTGCGCGCGGAGGCGGCAACGACCGGTCCAACTCGCTCGGCGACCCGGCCGCGGGGACGGTCGGGGTGCAGATGTGCGGCGCGTCCCTGGAGCCGGGCACGTTCACGCTCAGCGGCGTGCTCATCCACGGCGTCGGCAACGTCGACCCGGTGCCGCCCTCCACCTTCACGATGCGCAACCCGATGACCCGCACCCGGATCAAGGCCTCCACCACGGAGCCGCGTCGCGGGCAGCACGTCACCATCACGATCAAGAGCCGCGACGAGATGCCGGAGGGCTGGCGTCGCAAGGACGACGCCCGCGTCGTGCTCCAGCGCGACGTGCGCAGCACCTGGGTCAAGGTGCAGGGCGGCCGCGCGCGCACCGACGACAAGGGCAAGGCGGTCCTGCGCTTCGCCTACCCGGGCCGGAAGACGCGGCTGCGCGCGGTCACCCGCGGCAGCGCAGACTGGGACGGCTGGCGCTCCAGCGTCCTGGTGCTGCGCTGACGCGAGCCGGTCAGCAGCCCCGGTCGAGTCGTCCGTCGTTCCGCGCGTCCGCGCCGTAGCGCCGGGCCTGGGCCACGTCCGGGATCACCACGCTGGCGCCGCCGACGTTCCCGATGCCGCCGGACACGACGCAGCCCTTCGGCGTGCTAGCTCGACCCGGGTCCCGGCCTGCGCCAGCTGGTAGAGCTCCGACGGCTTGAGGTCGGTGTCCATGTGGCGTACGACGGACAGGATCCCGCGCTCCATGAAGCCGGGCTCGTCCATGCCCCCCCGCACCTGCGCAGGATCCCGCGCATGACGTCCTGCTGGTTGGCGGACCGGTCGAAGTCGCCGCGCGGGAAGGACTTGCGGATCCGCGCGAAGATCATCGCCTGGAAGCCGTTGAGCTTGTTGGGCCCGACCCGGTAGCCCCGCGGCCGGACCGGGTCGGAGAAGGCGAACCTCGACTCCACCGTGACCCCTCCGACGGAGTTGACCATCTGCCGGAAGCCGTCGAAGCCGGCCGTGAGCACGTAGTCGGGCTGGAGCCCGACCAGGTTCCCGACCGTCCGCCCCATCAGCTTCGGTCCGCCGAAGGACATCGCGGCGTTGATCTGCTCGCGACCCCGGCCCGGGATGTCGACGTAGGCGTCGCGCGGCAGGCCGATCATCGTCGCGTCGCCGGTGCGCAGGTTGACGCCGGTCATCTGGATGGCGTCGGCCCGGCTCGCGGTGACGCGCTGCCCCGGTCGGGCGTCGGAGCCGAGGAACAGGATCCACACCACGTCCCGCGCGTGGTCGACGCCGGCAGCCACGCAGCCGCGACCAGCGAGACCGGAGCGTCCCGCACGGTCGCGGTAGGCAACGAGAGCGGCCACCGCGAGCACGAGGCCCAGCAGCACCCGCCGGCAGGCCCGGTGCACGGGTCGTCGAGACAGGCCCCGCTCACGACCCCTTCTCGGCCGGACGCGTGGACCGGTCCAGGTCGTAGCCGAACATCTTCCAGCCGCCCGCCGCCTTGCGGGTCAGCAGCAGCCGGCCCGTGACGTTGTCCAGCCGGGCCGGCTCGCGCCCGGACCGCGACGTACTGCAGCCGGACCCTGGCAGTCACCCCGGCGGCGACCTGGTAGGGGGCGAGCACGGAGAGGTAGGCCGACCGCCTGCGCACCTCGATGCTCGTCGGTGTCCGGCCCGAGCATCCGGTTGGTCAGCACGTAACGGTCGTCGTCGGCCGTGCGAGCGCACCGCGGAGAAGGTCGCGAAGGCGTCGTCGAAGGACCCGCCTGGGTAGTCGCCGCCGAGGTAGGCGTCGTCGAAGTAGCGCGTGACGACCTTCCCGACGTTGTCGGCGAGCACCGCCCGGTCGCGGGCTTCAACCGGCCGGAGACCCGGGTCACCCGGATCCGGCCGGGACCCGGGGGCAGGCTCAGCGGCGGCGAGCCCTCCGACGGGCTCTCACCGGGGGGGCCGCGGCGTGCCGCGTCGTCGGCAGTGCACGCGGTGGCCGCGACGGCAGAGGCAGATCGCGGTCACGAGGGCGAGGCAGCGCCGTCGCGCGAAGGGACTGGTCACAGCGGGACTCCTCTCGGTGGGGGCCTCGGATCGGCGGTCGTCGAGACGATCAGATGGGGGTGGTTTCGTGAGCCTGGCAACACCGGGACGACAACGGCCGGTCCCGGCTGCGTTTAGTTGTCACGAAGGTCTAGCCTGGTAGCCGTTCACCACCCTAGAGACAACGAATCACGTTTCACCGGAAGAGGCGATTCAGGCCGTGGCCGAGTCTTCACCCGCAGGATCCAATGTGGCCGCAGGTGCGGCCTCCGACGACCCGATGGCCGAGTTCGGCGCCAACGAGTGGCTCGTCGACGAGATGTACGAGCGCTACCAGCAGGATCCGGACAGCGTCGACAAGGCGTGGCGGGCCTTCTTCAAGGGCCGCCGGCGGCAACGACTCCCCCAGCGCGGGCAACGGCACCGCGGCCGCGACGAAGCCCGCGGCACCCGCCCAGGCAGAGACCAAGGCGTCGCCCCCGAAGCCAGCCCCGGCTGCGCCCACGAAGGCCGATGCTCCGGCGGCGTCGAAGGCACCCACCAAGACCAGCCCGGCCACCGACGTACAGCCCAAGGCCGACGCTCCCCCGGTCAAGGCCAAGCCGGCCCCGGTCCCCAAGGAGCCGGAGCCGGCCGCACCCGCCGAGGTCTCCGACGAGCCCGAGCTCACCACGCTGCGCGGCGCGCCCGCCCGCACGGCGCAGAACATGGACGTCAGCCTGACGGTCCCCACGGCCACGAGCGTCCGGTCGGTCCCGGTCAAGCTGCTCTGGGACAACCGGATCGTCATCAACAACCACCTCTCCCGCGCTCGCGGCGGCAAGGTCTCCTTCACCCACCTGATCGGCTACGCCCTGGTCAAGGCGATCCGCGACATGCCGGAGATGAACAACGGCTTCGACGTCGTCGACGGCAAGCCCACCCTGATCCGGCCCAAGCACATCAACCTCGGCCTGGCGATCGACATGGCCAAGCCGGACGGCACCCGGCAGCTGCTGGTGCCCTCGATCAAGGCCGCCGAGTCGATGGACTTCGCCGCCTTCTGGATCGCCTACGAGGAGCTCGTGCGCAAGGCCCGCAACAACAAGCTCGCGGTCAGCGACTTCCAGGGCACCACGATCAGCCTCACCAACCCGGGCACGATCGGCACCAACCACTCCGTTCCGCGGCTGATGAAGGGCCAGGGCGCGATCCTCGGCGTCGGCTCCATGGACTACCCGCCGGAGTACCAAGGCGCCTCCGAGGAGACCCTCACCCGCAATGCGGTCAGCAAGGTGATGACCCTCACCTCGACCTACGACCACCGGGTCATCCAGGGCGCCCAGTCCGGTGAGTTCCTCAAGCGTCTGCACGGGCTGCTGCTCGGCGAGGACGACTTCTACGACGAGATCTTCCGCGCCCTGCGGATCCCCTACGAGCCGATCCGCTGGGCCAAGGACATCTCCACCAGCCACGACGACGAGATCAGCAAGCAGGCCCGGATCCTCGAGCTGATCCACGCCTACCGCGTCCGCGGCCACATCATGGCCGACACCGACCCGCTGGAGTACCAGCAGCGCAGCCACCCCGACCTCGAGGTCGAGACCCACGGCCTGACCCTGTGGGACCTCGACCGCGAGTTCGCCACCGGATCGTTCGGCGGCGAGGGCCGCCGCTTCATGAAGCTGCGCAACATCCTGGGCATCCTGCGCGACTCCTACTGCCGCACCGTCGGCATCGAGTACATGCACATCCAGGACCCCGAGCAGCGCCGGTGGATCCAGCAGCGGGTCGAGCAGCCGCACGTGAAGCCGCCCCGCGAGGAGCAGGTGCGCATCCTGCTCAAGCTCAACCAGGCCGAGGCCTTCGAGACCTTCCTGCAGACCAAGTTCGTCGGCCAGAAGCGGTTCAGCCTCGAGGGCAGCGAGACCACGATCCCGCTGATCGACGAGGTCTGCGAAGCGGCCGCCGAGGCCGACCTCGACGAGGTCACGATCGGGATGGCGCACCGCGGCCGGCTCAACGTGCTCGCCAACATCGTCGGCAAGAAGTACAGCCAGATCTTCCGGGAGTTCGAGGGCAACATCGACCCGCGCACCGTGCAGGGCTCGGGCGACGTGAAGTACCACCTCGGCGCCGAGGGGGCCTTCACCGCCGGATCGGGTGAACACATCAAGGTCTCGGTCGCGGCGAACCCGTCCCACCTCGAGGCGGTCGACCCGGTGCTCGAAGGCATCGCGCGCGCCAAGCAGGACGTCCTCAACCGCGGCGCCGACTTCCCGGTGCTGCCGCTGCTGGTCCACGGCGACGCGGCCTTCGCGGGTCAGGGAGTGGTCGCGGAGACGCTCAACCTCTCCCAGCTGCGCGGCTACCGCACCGGCGGCACCATCCACGTGGTGGTCAACAACCAGGTCGGGTTCACCACCTCGCCGGCCTCGTCGCGGTCCTCGCTCTACTGCACCGACGTCGCCCGGATGGTGCAGGCGCCGATCTTCCACGTCAACGCCGACGACCCCGAGGCCTGCATCCGGGTCGCCCGGCTCGCCTTCGAGTACCGCCAGGCGTTCAAGAAGGACGTCGTCATCGACCTCGTCTGCTACCGCCGTCGCGGTCACAACGAGGGCGACGACCCGTCGTACACCCAGCCGCTGATGTACGACCTCATCGAGCAGAAGCGGTCGGTGCGCAAGCTCTACACCGAGTCGCTGATCGGTCGCGGGGACATCACCGTCGAGGAGGCCGAGCAGGTGCTGCGCGACTACCAGCAGCAGCTCGAGCGCGTCTTCACCGAGGTGCGCGAGGCCACCCAGCAGCCGAAGGAGTGGACGACCGTCCCGGACTACCCCGAGAAGTCTTCGGGCGAGACCCGGACGGCGATCACCCCGGAGACCCTCAAGCGGATCTCGGATGCCCACGTCAACGCCCCTGACGGGTTCACCGTGCACCCCAAGGTGCTCCCGCAGCTCCAGCGCCGGGCCGCCGCGATCAGCGACGGACCGATCGACTGGGGCACCGGGGAGATCCTGGCGTTCGGATCACTGCTGATGGACGGCCGCCCCGTCCGCCTGTCCGGTCAGGACTCCCGACGCGGCACGTTCGTGAGCCGCTTCGCGACGATCATCGACCGGGACAACGCCGACGAGTGGACTCCCCTGGCCAACCTCTCCGAGGACCAGGGCCAGTTCTACGTCTACGACTCGCTGCTCTCGGAGTACGCCGCGATGGGCTTCGAGTACGGCTACTCGGTGGCCCGGCCCGACGCACTCGTGCTCTGGGAGGCCCAGTTCGGCGACTTCGTCAACGGCGCCCAGACGATCATCGACGAGTTCATCACCGCCGGTGAGACCAAGTGGCGTCAGCAGTCCGGCGTGGTGCTCCTGCTCCCCCACGGCTACGAGGGCCAGGGACCCGACCACTCCTCGGCGCGCATCGAGCGGTTCCTCACCATGGCCGCCGACGACGCGTTCGTGGTGGCGCAGCCCTCGACCCCGGCGAGCTACTTCCACCTGCTCCGGCAGCACTCGCTGGGTGAGGAGCACCGTCCGCTGATCGTGTTCACGCCCAAGTCGATGCTCAAGCGCAAGGAGGCCGCCTCGCAGCCCGCCGACTTCACCGAGGGGACCTTCCGCCCGGTGGCTCCCGACACGCAGGTCGAGGCGTCGCGGGTCGAGAAGGTGCTGCTGTGCAGCGGCCGGATCACGTGGGACCTCATGGTCGAGCGCAAGAAGCTCGAGGGCGACGACCCGACCACCGCGATCCTGCGTCTGGAGCAGCTCTACCCGCGTCCGGTCGAGGAGCTCCAGGCCGAGCTGGCGAAGTACCCCAACCTGCGCGAGGTGCGCTGGGTCCAGGACGAGCCGGCCAACATGGGTCCGTGGCCGCACATGGCGCTGCACCTGACCTCCGAGCTGTCGGTGCCCTTCTACCGGGTCTCCCGCCCGGAGTCCTCCTCCCCGTCCGTGGGCCAGCACTCGCGGCACGTCGAGGAGCAGAAGGAGCTCCTCCAGCAGGCGTTCAGCTGACCTCCGGTCGAGCCGTCGAGACCCCTGAAGGGCAGCACATGTACTTCACCGACCGCGGCCTCGAGGAGCTCGAGAAGCGCCGCGGTGACGAAGAGGTCACCCTGGCGTGGATCGCCGAGCGGCTGCAGGAGTTCGTCGACCTCAACCCGGACTTCGAGATCCCGGTCGAGCGGCTGGCGACCTGGCTGGCCCGGCTCGACGACCCCGACGACGAGTAGGCCGCGTTGTCGAACGACCCGAGGATCGTGCGTCGGGTCGTCGCGTCCGAGGACGCACCCTCGGACCGGGAGACGTGGCCCGCGACGATTCCTGCCGTCGCGGGGTTGCTCGACGGCGGGCTCGAGCTGTCGCCGGGCGTCACGCTGCTCGTCGGCGAGAACGGCAGCGGCAAGTCCACGCTGGTCGAGGCGGTCGCGATGGCGTTCGGGCTCGCGCCCGAGGGAGGCACCCGTCACGGCAGTCACAGCACCCACGTCACCGAGTCCTCGCTGCACCGCTGGATCCGGCTGGAGCGGTCGCCGGGAGCCTCGCGCTGGGGGTTCTTCCTGCGTGCGGAGACGATGCACGGCTATTACACCTACCTCGCCGAGGAGATCGCCTCGTCGCGTGACCCGCAGTTCCACCAGATGAGCCACGGCGAGTCGTTCCTGGAGATCCTGCGCACCCGCTTCGACTCCCCCGGCCTCTACTGCCTCGACGAGCCTGAGGCCGCCCTGTCCTTCTCTGCGCAGATCGCGCTCGTCGGCACCCTGCACGACCTGGCCGTCGCCGGCGCCCAAGTGGTCTGTGCGACGCACAGCCCGCTGCTCGCGGCCCTTCCCGGAGCCCATCTGCTCGAGGTCGGGGACTGGGGCATCCGGTCGACCACCTACGACGAGCTGGAGCTCGTCGCCCACTGGCGCCGCTACCTCGCCGAGCCGATGCGCTACCTGCGCCACGTCCTGGACGATCCGGTCTGATCTGAGTACGACGACGGATGCCTGCGTCGTACCGGCTCCTCCACCCTGGTGAGCATGGAGACCGAGACCGAGACCGTGCCCCCGATGCCCGACGTCGCCCGCCGCACCCTGGTCAGCGTGCTGACCGGCTGCGCGGTCGCGCTGACGATTCCGACCGGTCTGGTCGTCGGGTGGTTCGCGATCCACCTGCAGTTCTTCGGTGCCGTCCCGAGCGCCTCGGACCATGCCGTGGGCGCCGGGGCGTACGGCGCGGCCACCGCGGCGCTGCTTCTCGGGGCCCTCGGCCTCCAGCGCTACGGCACCGCGGTGTGGCAGCTGCCGATCACGTTGGTCGGCGCCGCCGTGCTCGGTCTGCTCACCGTGACCGCCACCTCGGACGCCCTGACCAGCGACGAGCTCGGGTCGGCCACGAACCACTGGTGGGACGGCGCCGGCGGTGTGCTGGCGTGCCCCTGGACGTGGTGGCTGTTCTTCGTGGGCATCCGGGCGCTGCTCGGCGCCGGACCGACCCGCGACGAGACGGTCAGCGGGTGAAGACGACCTTGCCGAACAGCTCCCCGTCGGCCATCGCCGCGAAGCCGTCGCGGGCCTTCTCCATCGGCAGCACCCGGTCGATCACCGGGCGAGCCCCGCTCACGTCGAGCAGGTCCACCAGCGAGGCGAGCTCCTGGCGGGTGCCCATCGTGGAGCCGATCACCTCGAGCTGGAGGAAGAACACCCGGGTGAGCTCGGCGTTGTCGACGGCCGGCCCGCTCGTCGTACCGGAGATCACGATCTTGCCGCCGGGGCGCAGCGACTTGACCGAGTGCGACCAGGTCGCCTTCCCCACGGTCTCCATCACGGCGTCGACGCGCTGCGGGAGGCGAGCACCGCTCTCGAAGACCTCGTCGGCACCGAGCTCGAGGGCTCGGGCCCGCTTGGCCTCGTCACGGCTGGTGGCGAAGACGCGCAGTCCGCCGGCGTGGGCGAGCGTGATCAGCGCGGTCGCGACGCCTCCACCAGCGCCCTGCACCAGCACGGAGTCACCGGGCTTGAGCCCACCGCGGACGAACAGCATCCGGTAGGCGGTCAGCCAGGCGGTCGGGAGGCAGGCCGCCTCCTCGAAGGAGAGCGAGGCCGGCTTGGGGACGATGTTGCTGCGCGGAACGGCGACCTTGTCGGCGAGCGTGCCCTGGTGGCGCTCGGAGAGCAGCGACCGCTTCGGGTCGAGGGTCTCGTCACCGGTCCAGGCGGGATCGCTGATCACCGCGTGCACGACCACCTCGTTGCCGTCCTCGTCGAGACCGGCAGCGTCGCAGCCAAGGATCATCGGCAACGCCTCCTCGCGCAGCCCGACGCCGCGCAGGGAGAAGAGGTCGTGGTGGTTCAGCGAGGCCGCCTTCACGCTCACCGTGGTCCACCCGTCGGGGACCTCGGGATCAGGTCGCTCCCCCACCACCAGTCCGGACAGCGGGTCGTCGGAGGAGAAGGACTCTGCATAGACGGCGAACATGTCCTCGACCCTAGCCACCCCGTTCACACGTGCCTCGGGGAGGTTGAGACGTGGACTTGGGAGGCTCAAGCGTGCGGTTGGGGACCCCAGCCCGGCCCAAAGACACGCACGGGGCTCCCGGAGGCACGTCTCGACTCCCCGGAGGCACGTCTCGACTCCCCGGAGGCACGTCTCAACTCCCCGGAGGCACGTCTCGACTCCCCGGAGGCACGTCTCGGGCTAGAGGCGGGCGACGCCGTCGCGGCGGGCGGCCTCGGCGACGGCGGTCGCGACGGCGGGGCCGACCCGCGGGTCGAACGGCGAGGGCACCACGAAGTCCTCGCGAAGGTCGTCACCGACGAGGGCGGCGAGGGCCTCGGCGGCGGCCAGCTTCATCCCCTCGGTGATGGCACTGGCGCGGACGTCGAAGGCGCCGCGGAAGATGCCGGGGAAGGCGAGCACGTTGTTGATCTGGTTGGGGAAGTCCGAGCGGCCGGTGGCGACCACCCGGGCGTGCCGGTGAGCGACGTCGGGGTGCACCTCCGGGGTCGGGTTGGCCAGGCCGAAGATGATCGCGTCGTCGGCCATCGAGGCGACGACCTCTTCCGGGACGTTGCCGCCGGAGACCCCGATGTAGACGTCGGCGCCGGCGAGCACGTCGGCCAGCGACCCCGTGCGCCCGGTCTTGTCGGCCGTCTGCGCCGCGAGGGCGGCCTTCACCGGGGTCAGGTCGCCGCGCGACGAGTGCAGCACGCCGCGACGGTCGGTGACGGCGAGGTCCTTCACACCGGCAGCGATCAGGATCTTGGCGACAGCGACCCCGGCAGCGCCGGCGCCGGAGATGACGACGCGGGTGTCGGCGTGGGTGCGGCCGGTCAGCTTGAGCGCATTCTCCAGCGCGGCGAGGGCGACCACGGCGGTCCCGTGCTGGTCGTCGTGGAACACGGGGATGTCCAGCCGAGCCTTGAGCCGCTCCTCGATCTCGAAGCAACGCGGCGCGGAGATGTCCTCGAGGTTGATCCCGCCGAAGCTCGGCGCGAGCCGGGCCACGGTCTCGACGATCTCGTCGGTGTCCTTGGTGTCCAGGCAGATGGGTACGCCGTCGATCCCGCCGAACTGCTTGAACAGCACCGCCTTGCCCTCCATGACCGGCATCGCAGCGGCCGGTCCGATGTCGCCGAGGCCGAGCACAGCGGTCCCGTCGGTGACAACGGCCACCGTGTTGGCGACCCAGGTGTACGTCGCGGCCAGCGCGGGCTCCTCGGCGATGGCCTCGCACACCCTGGCCACTCCCGGGGTGTAGGCCATCGAGAGGTCGGCTGCTCCCTCGAGCGCGACCGTCGAGACGATCGCCATCTTGCCGCCGAGGTGCAGCTCGAAGACGGGGTCCTGCGCGCGGGTTTCGCCCATCCCGGCAGTGTTCCACAGTGCGGTGCGGGGTCCCGAGGGCCTGGACGGGTGATGCACACCACGTCGGGCGTCGCTCACAGTGGCCGGGGGAATGGCCACAGCCGCAGCAGCACCCGGGCGACCACGTCCTCCTCGCGCACCACTCCGAGCTGACGGGAGTCGACTCCTTCGACCGGGTTGTCGGCCTCGACCCACCAGCCTCCGGGCACTCGACGGGCGGCTCGTTTCACCGCCACCACGCCCTCGGGGAAGCGCACCACCACCAGCCCGCCGGCACGTGGTGTGCCTCCGTGGATGACGAGCAACCTGTCGCCCGCACGCAACGTCGGCACCATGGAGCGGCCGTGCACGATCGCGATCCCCCACCGGGTGCCGGGTGGCCGATCAGCCCGCGGGCCGGGAGGTGTGCGAGCGGTGCCCATGGGTACCTGACCTCCTGATGAACCACCGCGACGCCATCGGTCCGTGCCGGAGTAGTGTCGCAGGTGCTCGACCCCCAACGACGTACGAGGAACGTCCGAGGCCCGGCCCCGGACCGCACCGAAACGCAAGAGAGAGGACCAGCATGCTCGCGCGATTCTTCGCCCCCACCATCGACGTGCACGCCCACTGCGACCTGCCCTGTGGCGTCTACGACCCCGCCCAGGCCCGCATCGAGGCGGAGTCGGTCAAGGCCATCATCGGCAAGCTCGCCGACAACGACGACCCCGACTTCCGCACTCGCGCGGTGATCATCAAGGAGCAGCGCTCGGAGCTGGTCAAGCACCACCTGTGGGTGCTGTGGACCGACTACTTCAAGCCGCCGCACTTCGAGAAGTACCCCCAGCTGCACACCTTGTTCAACGAGGCGACCAAGCTGGCCGGCGCTGCCGGCACCAAGGGCACGATGGACGCCAAGGCCGCTGACGACCTGCTGGCGAAGATCGAGGAGATCTCCGAAATCTTCTGGGAGACCAAGAAGTCCTGACAGACTGCAGGCTTGTCCACCAGGACGAGCCCCGCACAGGCTTCGTGGCGGGGTCGGGCAACCCTCTTCGGCTGCCGGCCCCGCCCTCCTGTGTCACACAGAGAGCGAGGCACCCCGTTGTCGGCCACCCCCGATGTCGAGCTGCGGATTCCCGCGGACTCCGCCTTCCTGGCCGTTCTTCGTACGGCGACCGCCGGCCTGGCCGCGCGCCTTGACTTCACCCTCGACGACATCGAGGACCTGCGGATCGCCGTCGACGAGGCGTGCGCGATGGTCTTGCCCCAGGCCCGCGAGGCCAGCGACCTCACCTGCGCCTTCACCCTGGGTGAGGGCATCCTCGTGGTCGCGGTGTCCGCCGCCTGCGACCAGCCCCGCCAGCCCAGCCGCGACGGCTTCGCCTGGACCGTGCTGTCCGCGCTGACCTCGTCGGTGCGGGCCGACGTCGCCGGCGACCGGTTGACGATCACCTTGACCCGCAACACCACCGAGTCGGCGTGAGCCCTCGGATGACCGGCGAGCAGGGCCGTGCTCCACTCGCCGAGATGCGCGCGCGCAGCGTCGCCTTGTTCCACGAGCTCGCGTGCGACCTCTCCGAGGCCCAGCGGGCCGACGTGCGGGACCAGCTCGTGCGTCTGCACCTCCCCCTGGTGGAGCACTTCGCCCGCCGTTTCCTCAACCGCGGCGAGCCGTTCGACGACCTGCTCCAGGTGGGCACGATCGGTCTGATCAAGGCGATCGACAGGTTCGACCTCGAGCGCGGCGTGGAGTTCTCGACCTACGCCACCCCGACGATCGTCGGTGAGATCAAGCGACATTTCCGCGACCGCGGCTGGGCCATCCGGGTGCCCCGCCGCCTCCAGGAGCTGCGGATCACCATCACCGCGGCCACGGCCGAGCTCACCCAGGACCTCGGCCGCGCACCGACGGTGGGCGAGCTGGCCCGCAAGGTGGGTGTCTCCGACGAGGAGATCCTCGAGGGCCTCGAGTCGGCGAACGCCTACTCCACGCTCTCCCTGGACGCACCGGACTCCGGTGAGGACAGCGCGTTGAGCATGATCGACGTGATCGGCGAGGACGACGAGGCGCTCTCCCACGTCGAGAACCGCGAGACCGTCAAACCGCTGCTCGAGGCGCTCGACCCCCGCGAGAAGCACATCTTGACGCTCCGGTTCTTCCGCGGGATGACGCAGTCGCAGATCGCCGCGGAGATCGGCATCTCCCAGATGCACGTGTCCCGGCTCCTCGCCCGGACCCTGGCCGAGCTCCGGGAGAGCCTCTCCCAGCAGCCCGGCGCGCTCGACTGAGGCCGAGCCCTCATTCCTCGGCCAGCGCCGTGAGCGAACGAGGGTGGAAGATGCCGCCCAGGACGATGACGGCGAGCACCGCCAGCGCAGCGGCGGCTCCCGTCGTGCCCTCGCCGCGGAAGCTCCAGGCCACCCCGAGCTGGATCAGCTGCGCCAGCACGACCGGCGCCCGCGCCCACGACTCGCCCAGCGACAACCGCCAGGCGCACCAGGCCAGGCCGGCGCCGTACCCGAGGAAGAACAGGGTCGTGGTCACGCCCATGGTCACCCGTGCGCCCGTGAGGGAGAACAGCTCGGCGACGCCGAACAGGGCGAGCAGCAGCGCCTCAACCCCGGCCAGCGCCGCGGCCATCCGCAACGGCCCCGGTACGGCGCTCGGGCTCCCTGACGCCGGCTCCGGACGCTCCTGGGGGCCGGGGGCGGGGTCACTCACGGGAGCCGATGCTACGCACCGCGGGGCACGCCGCGCAGCGCACCTCCCGTTCGCCGCGCCCGGACCGGCCTGGGCGCGTGGGATGACTAGCCCGATCCTGATCCCGGTTTCCGCGGCCAGGACCGGGGGTACACCACGAAATGCGTAGCAGCAGACGGTAGCGGGACGGCAATTCGAACGGTTGTGACGAAAGTGACGAACCGCAGGGGTTGATCCCGGTCTCATCTCTTGCCACGCTAGGGCCACGTCACCGGTCACCAGGCCACTCGGACCTGTCACGTTGACCAACCCATAACCCGGCTCAGGCGCTCACAGCGGCGAAGGTCGGCCTCGTGAACTGGTTCACAACCGGTGGACACATGTCACGGGGAAATGCACGGCCGTCGGGATGTCACACGCACACCGCCGGCACTCCCAAGACACGACAAGGAGTCAGCCGCCATGGATTGGCGTCACCGCTCTGCATGCCTCGACGAGGATCCAGAGCTGTTCTTTCCCATCGGCAACACCGGGCCGGCCATCCTCCAGATCGAGGAGGCCAAGCAGGTGTGCCGTCGTTGCGACGTGCGCGAGCAGTGCCTCGCGTGGGCGCTCGAGGCGGGACAGGACCACGGTGTCTGGGGCGGACTGAGCGAGGACGAGCGCCGCGCGCTCAAGCGCCGCAACGCCAGGGCCAAGGTTCGCACCGCGTAGGGCCACGCTCCCGGGACCTGCCGGTCCCCGCCTCCGGGTGCTTCCTCCGGGCGCTCAGCCGATCGGCAGGTCCAGCAACACCTGGGTCCCCCCGTGCTCTCCCGGACCGATCTCGAGTCCCCCACCCAGCTCGGACTCCACGAGCGTGCGCACGATGGACAGTCCCAGGCTGGTCGAGCTCTCCAGCTCGAAGCCCTCAGGCAGGCCGGCGCCGTCGTCGGCGACGGTGACCTGGAGCCGGCCCGGCGTGCGCCTAGCCGTCACCACCACCGTTCCGGGGCCTTCCCCGAAGCCGTGCTCGACGGCGTTCTGGAGCACCTCGGTCAGCACCATCGCCAGCGACGTGGCGACCTCGGCGGAGATCGTGCCGAAGCTCCCCCGTCGCTCGCTGAGCACCGGCGCCCCCGGTGAGCTCACCTCCGAGACCATCACGCGGAGCCGGTCGGCCACGTCGTCGAAGTCGACCTGCTCCTCGAAGCTCTGGCTGAGCGTGTCGTGCACGATCGCGATCGAGCCGACGCGCCGTACCGCTTCCTCCAGCGCGGCGCGGCCCTCCGGCGCCGCGATCCGCCGAGCCTGGAGGCGCAGCAGCGCCGCCACCGTCTGCAAGTTGTTCTTCACCCGGTGGTGGATCTCGCGGATCGTCGCATCCTTGGTGACCAGCTCCCGGTCGCGGCGGCGCAGGTCGGTGACGTCGCGCAGCAGCACCAGGGCCCCGATGTGCTCGCCGGCCGGGCGCAACGGGATCGCGCGCAGGATCAGCACGGTGTCGCCGTTGCCGATCTCGGTGTCCCGCGGCTGCCGCCCGCCCAGCACGGCGGACAGGGTCTCCTCGTCGGGCCGACGCCTGGGCGGCACCAGGTCACGGGTGGCCTGGGCCAGGTCGAGGCCGGTGAGGTCACTCTGCAGGCCCAGCCGACGGTAGACCGAGAGCGCGTTGGGGCTGGCGTAGGCGACCCGGCCTTCGGCGTCCACGCGCACGAAGCCGTCCCCCACCCGGGGCGAGTCGGCGTGGTCCGAGCGTTGGCCCGGAACCGGGAAGTGGCCGCCGGCGATCATCTGGGTCAGGTCGGTGGCGGTCTGGAGGTAGGAGAGCTCCAACCTGCTCGGTGTGCGCACGCCGAGCAGGTTGGTGTTGCGCCCGATGATCGCCAGGATCCGCGTGCCGCGACGCACCGGGATCGCCTCCACGCGCACCGGGATGTCGTCGCGCCACTCCGGGTCGCCCTCGCGGGCGACGCGCTCGCGCTCGTAGGCGGAGTCCAGCAACGGTCTGCGGCCGAGCGGCACGAAGGCACCCACCAGGTCGTCGACGTACGCCGTGGGGCCGGTCGTCGGACGCATCTGGGCGCCCGCCCAGAAGCCGCTGCCGGTGCGGTCCGGGAGCCAGAGCACCAGGTCGGCGAAGGACAGGTCGGCGATGATCTGCCAGTCGGCGAGGAGCAGGTGCAGCCAGGCGACGTCCTCCTCGGAGAGGTCCGTGTGGGCCCGGACGAGCTCGTTCAGCGACGGCACCCGGTCAGACTAGGGCGTGCCTGCCAGATCCGGGGCGACCCGCAGCTGGGTGAGGGATCCGGGCGAGACGCCCCCGGGCGGGGCGGTTCGAGGACCGGGACGTGACCGAAACCCGGTTCTCTGATCGGCCTTCCGCAGTGGCAGGATGGAGCACATGGAGTCGGCGTTCTGGGACCGGGTGGTGGCCGATGGCCACAAGGTCCCCACCGACCGCTCCCTGGCCGACCTCACCTCCGAGCTGACCTCGATGCTCGGGGACACCGACCCACGGCTGCGCGACGGGATCGCCTTCGAGGTGCTCGCGACCTGGGTGTCCGAGGGCGTCTACGACGAGCTTCTCCAGGGGCTCGGCGACGGGATGGCCGCCGGCCTCATGGTCGGCATCGGCGAGACCCACACCGACACGGTGTTCCGCCGGAGCTTCTCCGCGCTGATCCTGGGAGTCTGCGTGAGCCGCGACAACCAGATGCACGTCGTGCCCCCCGACACGATCCTGCGCTGGGGCGACCGGGCCGCGGGCTGGCTGGTTCGCGAGAGGGACGTCCGCGGATACGTGGAGGGGAAGGGTTGGGCCCACGCGATCGCGCACGGTGCCGACGTGCTGGGCGCGCTGGCCGAGTCTCACGCGATGGGGCGCCTGGAGCTGACCGTGCTCCTCGACGTGATCGCCGACCGGGTGCTCAGCGAGTCCGCGCGACTGCTGCACGGCGAGGACGACCGCCTCGCTGCTGCGACCATGAAGATCCTTCGCCGCGACCTCGTCGGGCTCGACGTGGTGGAGCCGTGGCTGACCCGGCTGGCCGCCAAGGCGCACCCCGACCACGAGCGACCCGGTGACCCCTACGCCGTCGCCGGCAACGTGCAGCCGTTCCTGCGGGCGCTGCACCTCCAGCTGGCCCTGGCGCCACGTCCGCCCGCCCAGCGCGCCGACCTGCTGCTCACGCTCATCGAGCGGCTCCGAGCGGCCAACCCGCACTTCCTGACCTGACCGGCGCGACGGCCGGTCGGCTGGGTGCCGGTTGGCTACCAGCGGGTAGCCTGCGGCCATGAGCGAGGTCACCGACACTGCAGCCACCGAGGAGTCGACCCGGCCGGAGGCCACCGCTCACGGCGGCCAGCACGCGGTGAGCGTCGCGGCCGCGCACGGGGTCGACACGATGTTCACCCTCTCGGGAGCGCACGTCTTCCCGATGTACGACGCCGCGGTCCACGCGGATCCGCCGATGCGGATCCTCGACGTACGCCACGAGCAGACCGCGGTGTTCGCCGCCGAGGCGATGGGCAAGCTGACCCGCGTTCCCGGCCTGGCCGTGCTCACCGCCGGGCCCGGCGTCACCAACGGGGTCAGCCCGATCACCCAGGCGCAGTTCAGCGGGTCGCCGCTCGTGGTCATCGGCGGCCGCGCCCCGGCGAACAGATGGGGCATGGGCAGTCTCCAGGAGCTCGACCACCCGCCTCTGCTCGCACCGGTCACCAAGCTCGCGCGCACGGTGCACACGGTGGCCGAGATCCCGGGGGCGGTCGACGAGGCCTTGGTCGTGGCGGCGGCGCCGCACCGGGGCGCGACCTTCCTCGACGTACCGATGGACCAGTTCTTCGACACCTCCGAGCGTGTCGACCCGGTGACCCCGCACCGGGCGCCCGTTGCGCCCGACGCCGACGCCGTCGCCGAGATCGGCGCGCTCCTGGCCGAGGCGCGACGCCCGGTCCTGGTGCTCGGCACCGACGTCTGGGCCGACGGCGCCGAGGAGGCGGCCCTGCGCCTGGTCGAGTCGCTCGGCCTCCCCGTGGTCACCAACGGGATGGGCCGCGGTGTCGTGCCGGGCGGCCACCCGCTGCTGGTCACCAGGGCCCGCGGCAAGGCGCTGGGCACCAGCGACCTCGTCGTGGTCGTCGGCACCCCGCTCGACTTCCGGTTGGGTTACGGGGTCTTCGCCGGCAAGGACGGGGCCCCGGCCGCCAAGGTCGTGCACGTGGCCGACTCCCCCGCCCAGGTCTCCCGGCACGCTGCCCTGGTCACCTCAGCGGCCGGCGACCTGACCCTGGCACTCGACGGCATCGCCGCTGTCGTGGAGCAGCAGATCCGCAAGCCCGACTGGGCCACCTGGGTCGATGACCTGCAGGGATCGGTCCGCGCTGCCGTCGAGCGCGACGCCGCGCTGCTCAGCGCTGAGGCAGACCCGATCCACCCTGCGCGCATCTACGGCGAGCTGGTCCCCCGGCTGGCCGAGGACTCTGTCGTCATCGGCGACGGCGGCGACTTCGTCTCCTTCGCCGGCAAGTTCGTCGAGCCCAAGCGCCCCGGTGGCTGGCTCGACCCCGGCCCCTACGGCTGCCTGGGCGCCGGTCTCGGCTCGGCGATCGCGGCGCGGATCGCGCGGCCATCTGCCCAGGTGGTGCTGCTGCTCGGCGACGGTGCCGCCGGCATGTCCCTGATGGACGTCGACACCCTGGTCCGTCACGACCTGCCCGTCGTCATGGTCTGTGGCAACAACTCCGCCTGGGGCCTGGAGAAGCAGCCGATGCAGATGGTCTACGGCTACGACGTCGCCACCGACCTCGCGCCCCGGACGCGCTACGACCAGGTCGTGACCGCCCTCGGCGGAGGCGGCGAGATGGTCACCGACCCCCAGCAGATCGGGCCCGCCCTCGACCGCGCGTTCGCCGCCGGCACGCCCTACCTGGTCAACGTCATCACCGACGTCGACGCCGCCTATCCCCGCAACACCTTCGGGGTATGACGATCACCGTCCGTCCGGCCCGGGCGGAGGAGCTCGGCGAGGTCGGGGAGCTGACGGTGGCCGCCTACGACGCCGACGGCTACCTCGTCCCCGACGATCCCTACGTGCCCCGACTCCGCGACGCGGCGGCCCGGGCCCGGGAGGCCGAGGTGTACGTCGCCACCCTGGCCGACCTTCCGGGGCGCCTGGCCGGCACCGTGACGTTCTGCCCCGAGGGCACGCCCTGGGGCGAGATCGCCGGGCCGGGCGAGGGTGAGTTCCGGATGCTCGGCGTGGCCCCGGAGGCTCGTCGCCGGGGGGTTGCGGAAGCCCTGGTCGGCGCCTGCCTCGAACGCTCCCGTGAGCTCGGCTACACCGCCGTGGTGCTCTCGAGCCTGCCCGAGCAGCAGGCCGCGCACCGCGTCTACGGCCGGTTCGGCTTCCGCCGTACCCCCGACCTGGACTGGTCTCCCCTGCCCGGTGTCGGCCTGATCGCGTTCCGCCTGGACCTGTGAGGGCGGCTCGGCTCAGAGCCGGGACAGGAACCGTTCACGGTCGACGACGACCCGGGTGACCTCGCCGTGCCCGACGAGCCTGGTGGCCTCGCCGACCTCGTGCTCGGCCACGACCTCGAAGCGCACCAGCCGGCCGTCGACGTACGTCGTGGTCGCGCTGACCGTGACCACGGCACCGACCGGACTGGCCGCGACGTGGTCGAGCTGGGCGCGGGTGCCCACGCTGGAGCTGCCCGCCGGTACGTCGCCGGCGATCGCGGCACACGTGGCGGCCTCCGCCCAGGCGAGCAGACGGGGCGTCGCGAGCACCGGGAGGTCACCCGAGCCGAGGGCCTGCGCTGTGTCGTCCGCGCCGACGGTGAAGTGGCAGGTGGCCGTCCGGCCGGTGGCGATCGTCATGGCCCCATCCTGCCGCCCGGATTTCTCCGGAGCGACGCCGGATGACAGACTGGCCCGCGAGTCTCGACCGTCGCGGTCGGGGCGCTCGGCTGAACGAGCCGGGTGGTCAGCGTTGAGGAGGACACCATGGGTAAGACCGGCCGCAAGCGCCGCGCCCGCAAGAAGAAGGGCGCCAACCACGGGAAGCGCCCCAACGCCTGAGCATTCTCCAGGCGATCTTGCGCTCCGCGCAGCAGTGAGAAGACCCCGCAGCCCGGTCGGGCGCGGGGTCTTCGTCCGTCTCGGACCTAGTCGGTGCTGGTCTCGTGGATCTCGACCTGCACGCTGCGGATCCGCAGCAGCACCTTCTCGCGCAACGTCTCCGGCGCGTGCTCGGAGCAGGACCGCGCGACGAGCGCCTTCACGGTGCGCTCGAGGTCGTACTTCTGCAGACACGGCAGGCACTCGTCGAGGTGCTGCTCGATCTCGGCCTTGTCGGCAGTCTTGAGCTCGTTGTCGATGAAGGAGAAGACCCGGTCGAGGACTTCGGAGCAGTCGGTGTCGTGGTGCTCGCCGCAGCTCATGACGCTCCCCCCTCAGTGGTCCCGGCACTCGCGGCGCTGAGACCGCGGTTGCGGGCGTAGTCCGAGAGCAGCTCACGCAGCTGACGACGACCCCGGTGCAACCGGGACATCACGGTGCCGATCGGGGTGTCCATGATCTCGGCGATCTCCTTGTAGGGGAATCCCTCGACGTCGGCGAGATAGACCGCGAGGCGGAAGTCCTCGGGGAGCTGGGCCAGCGCAGTCTTGACGTCGCTGTCGGGGAGGTGTTCGAGAGCCTCCATCTCAGCCGACTTCAGGCCGGAGGAGGTGTGCGACTCGGCGCGCGCGAGCTGCCAGTCCTCGACGTCCTCGCTCATCGACTGCTGGGGCTCGCGCTGCTTCTTGCGATAGGTGTTGATGAACGTGTTGGTCAGGATCCGGTAGAGCCAGGCCTTCAGGTTGGTGCCGGGCCGGAACTGGTGGAACGCGCCGTAGGCCTTGGCGAAGGTCTCCTGCACCAGGTCTTCGGCGTCTTGGGGGTTGCGAGTCATCCGCATCGCAGCGGAGTAGAGCTGGTCCAGGAACGGCATCGCGTCTCGCTCGAAGCGCGCCGTCCGCTCGACGTCGGTCTCTTCCGCGACGTCGACGACCTCGGGTGCGCCCGGCTCGGCCGGGGTGGTGTGGTCTGTCATCGCCTCCCAGCCTACCGGCAGGCTCGGGTAGGAGCGGCTGCGGCGATCATCGTCACAGCCGGCACCGCCAGGTGGACGGGTCAGCGTGCCGGGCACGAGTGCTCCTTCGCAGGACGGGGGGCTTACGCGAGGAAGAACACCTCAACCGGTGGTTCGATTCCCGGCCACCTCACGAACGATCCATTCCAGCGTCGCCTCGACGATGATGGCCAGCGCGACGTCCTGGCTGACCGGTCCGCTCTTGGGCACCCTGAAGCCGTGGTCGGCGCCCGGCACGACGGTCATGTCGTAGCGCTCCGGGAACTCCTCGGGCCTGCCGAACGCGTCGCGCTCGCCCTGGACCACGAGGGTCGGTAGGTCGACCGCGTCGAGCTCCTCGAGCCGCGAACGCTCCGGCTTGCCGGGAGGGTGCAGCGGGAAGGACAGCGCCAGACAGGCCGCGGCGCCCATCTCCCGCGACGTGCGGGCCGCCGACCGGGCACCGGCGCTGCGGCCGCCCACGATCAGTGGGGTGCGCACCCGGAGCTTGTCGGTGGCGGCCACGAAACAGCGGTCGAGCACGTCGGGGCGTGGCGCGATCTTCTTGCCGGCCACGCGCCACGGCTGCTCCACCCGCACGACCGAGACGCCCTGGCCGGGAAGCGAGTGCGCCAGCGCGGCCAGGTCGGCCGACTCGACGCCGCCGCCGGCCCCGTGGCCGAGCACGAGGGTGGCGATCGGGTGACGCGAGCGGTCTCGGTGCAGCCGTGCGTCGCCGTACGACGTCGCAACGGTGGTGACCTCGGTCGTCATGGCCCAGCTCCTTCGGCCGGCAGCGGATCCATCAGCTCCGGCCCGTTGTTGCGGACGTTGTTGACCTGGGTGGAGACCGGGTAGGCCTCGAGCCGGCCGGGGGCCGCGGGCACCAGCAGGCTCCGGAGGTGGTCGGTGTCGGCACTGCCGGCCGGGTCGAGCCAGGCGGCGTAGCGGTCCGGCTCCACGAGCAGGGGCATCCGGTCGTGGATGTGTCCCACGGAGTCCTCGGCGGAGGTGGTCAGGACGGTGCAGGTCCACTTGAAGCGCAACGGGTCGTCCTCGTCACGGGTGCGGTCGCGCCAGATCTCGTAGAGCCCGGCCATCGCCAGCACACCGCCGTCGGCCGGACGGATGAAGAAGGGCTGCTTCAGTGGCTTGCCGGCCTTGCTCAGCTGCTCGGTGGGGTACCACTCGTAGTAGCCGTCGGCCGGGAGCAGGCAGCGCCGCTTGGCGAACGCCTGGCGGAACGCAGGCTTCTCGTGGACGGTCTCCATCCGGGCGTTGATCATCTTGTTGCCCATGGCCGGGTCCTTGGCCCAGAACGGCACGAGCCCCCAGGTCGGGGTGCGCAGCTGACGCTCGGCCGGCCCGTCGTCGGCGTCGCGGGGCGGCCGCTGCACGACGGCGTAGACCGGCTTGGTCGGAGCGACGTTGAAGTCGGGCGCGAGGGTCTCCTTGACCTCCACCTTGTCGATCTCGAACTCCTCGACGAGGTCCTCGGGCTTCCGGCTCGAGGCATAGCGACCGCACATGCCGATCAGGGTATCGGCGGCCACCCCCGGAGACCGAGGGCACCGACGGGCTGGATGGTTCAATGCCGGCATGACGAGGATCGGGATCGTTTCTGCTGGTGCGATGGGCTCGGCGCTGGGCCGGGCATGGGCGGCGGGCGGCGCCGTGGTGACCACATCGCTGGCCGGGAGGAGCGAGCGCACGCGCCGGCTCGCGCACGGCCTCACCGAGCTTCCGGACCTGGAGTCCGTGGTGGCGGCGAGCGACGTCGTCGT
Organism: uncultured Actinomycetota bacterium; assembly: GCA_963772415.1. GTDB lineage: Bacteria > Actinomycetota > Actinomycetes > Propionibacteriales > Nocardioidaceae > Nocardioides_B. The sequence goes on from CAVYWU010000004.1 coordinate 119,122, forward strand.
CAGCATCTGTCCCCCGGCCTCCGCCCACGAGGTGCTCGAGGACGTCGTGGCCGCCTGCGCCGCCCGCGACGTACGACCGCTGCTGGCCGACCTCAACGCGCTCTCGCCGGTCACCGTCGCGGCGTTGGCCGCGCGAGCCGACGAGGCCGGGCACGACTTCGTCGACGGTGCGATCAGTGGCGGCCCGCCGACGCCGGACGGCGACACCCTTCTCTACGTGTCCGGACCCCGCGCCGACGCGCTCGCGACCCTTCCGGCCGCGGGGCTGCGGGCGCGCGTGGTCGGCGAGGAGGCGGGCGCGGCCTCGGGGGTCAAGATGTGCACGGCCTCGGTGTACAAGGGCACCACGGCGCTGTGGGCTCAGGCTCTCCAGACCGCGCACCACCTCGACGTGGTCGACGTGGTCCTCGACGACCTCGGCGAGCGCTTCCCGGACACCGCGATCCGGGCCGGACGCCTGATCGCGCTCGCGACGTCGAAGAGCGCTCGGTTCGTCGCCGAGATGGAGCAGATCGCGGCCACCCAGGAGGCCGCCGGCGCGAGCGGGGAGCTGTTCGAGGGGATGGCCGCGGTCTACCGGCGACTCTCCGGCACCCCGCTGGCACAGCTGAGCCCCGAGGAGGCCGGCGCGCTCGAAGACCTGCGCGACGTCCTCGACCGGCTCCGCTGACGTCTTCCCGCAGGGATCTGTCGGTTACCGGAGGGAGTTCGCTGCGGGGACCGGGCGATTACCACGTTCCCGTGGGAATTTCCCGCCGCCTCAGGACCGGGCGAGCTCGTCGAGCAGCCGGGTCGCGGAGTCGGGCGTGCTCGGCAGGCCCTCGATCCACACCCGTACGTCGGCCGACCCCAGGTCGAGGTCGCCCAGGAACTCGCGCAGCGAGGTCACCGACGTACCCAGGTCGACCGCTCGCGGCACCACGGCCACGGCCCGGTTGAGCCCGAGCCGGCCGATGGTCTCGCCGCCGGAGAAGACCGCGCGCATCGCCTCGGCGACCTGGACCAGACGCAGCGCCCGGGTGAACTGGTGCTCCTCCATCAGCGCCCTGCCGTGGATCCGCACCTCGACCACGACCAGCGCGTGGCTGAGCTTCACCGCCCGGTCCGACAGCTCGGCGTCGCGGTAGACCTCCGCGATCCGGGTGCGGACGTGGGCCAGGCTGGTCAGTCCGGTCAGCGGGTCCTCGCAGGACAGGTCGTGGAGGTACTCCAAGGTCGCCTCGCTCCAGGCCACCGACATCGACTCGGCGGCCACGAAGTCCGGGTCCTGCCCGCGCACCAGCCGGTACGCCGTGCGCAGCCCGGACAGCGCCTCGCCCAGGGAGGCGCCGTCTCGGGCTACGTCGCGGCCCACCACATGGCAGGCTGCGCTCACGTCCCCCCCTCGTGCCAAGGCCTCCCCCACCGCCTCGAACCGCAGCGGAAGAGCCTCCCGCACGTGTTCGGGCAGTCCCGAGGTCCCGGCATCCGGAACAACATCGACTCGTCGGCGCGCAAACGTGAAGAGAGCCATCTGGCACCCACCTCCGTCTCCGAGCCGCCACGCGCTCCCACAAGCGCTGCTTCCGACGGTTCCTTCAGGGGAGAAACGGCTCAGATCCGTCGGTATGACGCGAAACGCGAGAAGTTTTTTCCCCACTTCCCTCCAGCGCACCGCCGGGTTGCCGATGATCTAGGTGGAGTCTGCGCGCGGGCGGATCGACGTGCTGTTGTCGCGTCATGCACCGCGCCCTGCCCCGTCCCTTCAACGAAGGACCATGACCGAGCTGCTGAACGACCTTGCGACTCCCAGCGACGCCGAGCTGATCTCGAGTGTCCGGGGTGGGGACGTCACTGCCTACGGCGACCTGTTCGCCCGGCACCACGAGGCAGCCAACCGGCTGGCCCGCCAGCTGGTCCGGGGTCCCGACGCGGACGACCTGGTCTCCGATGCCTTCGCCAAGGTGCTGACCGTCCTCCAGGGCGGCGGCGGCCCCGACGTGGCCTTCCGGGCCTACCTGCTCACCGCTCTCCGCCGGCTGCACGTGGACAAGATGCGGGCCGGGGCCAAGCTGCACACCTCGGACGACATGACGACCTTCGACCCCGGTGTCCCCTTCTTCGACACCGCGGTCGCGTCCTTCGAGAGCGGTGCCGCCGCGAAGGCCTTCGCCACCCTCCCCGAACGGTGGCAGCTCGTCCTCTGGCACCTCGAGGTGGAGGGCAACAAGCCCGCCGAGATCGCCCCGCTGCTCGGCATGAGCCCCAACTCGGTGTCCGCGCTCGCCTACCGGGCCCGCGAAGGACTCCGTCAGGCGTTCTTGACGATGCACCTCAACGACATCTCCGAGACCGACTGCCGGTGGGTCAACGACCACCTCGGCGCCTTCGTCCGCAAGGGTCTCTCCAACCGCGACCACACCAAGGTGCAGAGCCACCTCGACCAGTGCCGTCGCTGCACCGCCATGTACCTCGAGCTCACCGAGGTCAACTCCAACCTCGCCGCCATCATCGCGCCGCTCCTCCTCGGGGCGGCGGCCACCGGGTACGTCGCCTCGGCGGGCGCCGGCGGTGCCACCGCCGGTCTGCTCGCCCTGTTCGGACGAGCGCGTGACGTGTTCGCCGCCAACGCCAGCGCGGCCACCGCGGGCGCGGTGACCGTCGGGGCGGCCACCGTGGCGGCCGCGGTCACCGCGGCGGTCGTGCTCCTCCCCGGTGACCCAGGTGAGGCCCCTCGGGCAGCCGACCGACCGGCGGACAGCAGCTCCGCGCTGCCCTCGGCGCCCACCTCCGACCCCTCCGACCCCTCCGACGCGGATCCGGACCGCGACCGAACGGTTGCCGCACCCTCGGACACGACGGCGGCCCCCACGCCGACGAGCTCGGACCTTCCGGTGAACGTGCCCGTCGGCGCCGCTGCCGACCCGACGCAGGCGGAGGGGCCGCTCGACGAGCCCGCCCCGACGGAGCCGCCCGGCGACGGACCGCCTTCCCCCGATCCCTCGGATCTTCCTCCACCTCGTGATGTCGACGTCACCGTGGCCGCCTCGCTCGTCGGTGACCAGGTGGACCTGACCCTCGAGGGATCGCCCGCCCTCCCCGACCACGTGACCGTGCGGCTGGTGTCACGGCCGGGCGGCATCACCTTCGTCGACGACGTCTGTCGGGTCTCGGACGCCCAGCCCACCACGGCGGTGTGCAGCATCGAGGAGCAGCCGGGCCGGCTCGCGCGGGCCCGTGCCGCGGCACCCGCCAGCTACACGGTGCGGATCCCGATGGCGGTCCCCACCGCCCAGCCCGACTCCGAGCTCGACCTGGAGATCGATCTGCCCGCCGGTTTCCGCGACCCGCGACCCGACGACAACCGCACCCGGGTGTCCTACCGGCGTCCGTCCTCCCCCCCACCGCCGCCGACGGCCACGGTCGACCTCGCGCTCGCACCGCTGCAGGTCCCGACCTCGATCGTGACCACCGAGGGCGTGGATACCTTCCGGGTGACGACCTCGCTGTCCGGCGCACCGTTGACGGTCCCCGTGTCGTTGCGGCTCGACGGTGCCGGGGTGTCACTGTCGGCCGCGCCGCCCGGTTGCACCCTCGTCGACGCCAGAACCGTCACCTGCCTCGGCACCGGCGCCCCCCTCGACCTCGCGCTGCCGCTGGCGCTGGCCCCCGGGGCCCCGGCGACCGACGTCACCGTGACCGCGCTCGTGCCGGACGGGTACGCCGACCCCGTGCCCGGCGACAACACCAGCCCCGCGGCCACCCTGCGGCCGGCGCTGAAGGCCGAGCTGTCCCTGGGAACGGTGACCGAGGATCACGGCGGAGTCGTCGGCACGGGCCCGGGCACCGACATCAGCAAGGTGACGGTCCCCGTTCTCGGCGTCCCTGTCGGACTCACCACCTTCGACCTGGAAGTCAACGGCGACCTGTTGGTTGAAGGCGCGGAAGGCTGCGAAGCGAGCGCCACCGCACCCCACACCTTCACCTGCGCCGCCACGGCGCGCCCACGCAGGAAGTTGTGCTCGACACTGCGTTGGACCACGGTCTCGAGCCCGGTGTCGACTTCAAGGTCCACGCCCCGGAGCCCTACGTCGACTACCGCGACGACAACGACACCCGGCATCACGCCCTCGAGGTGTGGCAGCGCGTCGACGTCTCCCTCGGCGCCGCCGACCTCACCCGTGACAACTGCCGATCGGCTGGTCAGGCTCGACATCCACGACGTTCCGGCTGACGACCGATGTCAGACGGGCTGACCAGCCTGCGGTCGGTCAGCTACAGGCTCGCCGGAGGTACCTTCTCCGGCAGCCAGCCCGCCGGGTGCGTCCTCGCGTCGTCGACGGTCCTGGCTTGCACCGACCCCGCAGCCGGCCCCGCCACCTTCCGGATCGTCCCCGACGTCCCCGCACCCCTGCGGAGATGAGCTCACCGCATCGGTACCGGCCGGGTTCCACGACTACGACGTCGGCAACGACGCCACCTTCGACACCCCGGCGACGAGCCCTGCTACGTCCTGGTCGATCCCATCGACCGAGTCCGGGTCGGCCCCGCCACCCAGGTCTGGCGACGGTCACGGACCTTCCGCCCGGCAGTCATGACATCGAGTTCGAGATCTCCGGCTGCGGCATCCAGTTCACAGGGATGGATGGCGGGTCGGACGGCACGGACGCCAACGGCGAGGTCGACTGCTTCATGGGCCGTTCAAGGGCACCGTGGACGCGAGGTGTCGCCACAGACGGTCGTGACCTGCACGAACATACGCGGCCGACTTCTGGCGGGATGATGTCCAACTGGACCGGATCCAGCGAGAAGGTGGCTCATGGCCGACGGTGGTCGGCCTGGGTGTCACCGAGTACGGACAAGACCAAAGATCGGCGCAACGTCACCCTCAACTGACCCCGGCGCAGGAGTGACCGATCGGGACGTCGGGTAAGAATGGGCACATGACCCTGGTCCGCGTTGTCGCCCGCCCGATGCTCGCTTCGATGTTCGTCGTGGGGGGTGTCACCGCCCTGCGCAACGCCGAGAAGACGGCGCAGCGCGCGAAGCCCGTCGCCGACCGGCTCACCGCGGCCGCGGACAAGATCGCGCCCGGCGCACCGATCCCGCACGACGAGAAGACGCTCGTGCAGATCAACGCGGCTGCTCAGATCACCGCCGCGCTGGCGCTGGCGACCGGCCGGGCGCCTCGCCTCTCCGCCACCGTGCTCGCCGCGTCGCTGATGCCGACCACCGCCGCGGGGCACCGCTTCTGGGAGGAGTCCGATCCCACCATGCGGACCAACCAGAAGCTGCACTTCTTCAAGAACGTCTCGATGATGGGCGGACTCCTGCTCGCCGCCGTCGACACCGAGGGCAAGCCCGGAGTGGCGTGGCGCACCAAGCGCGCGGTGAGCGACGTGCGCCGCGAGGCCAAGCACCTGCGCCGGGAGGCCCGCACGCAGGCACGCCTGGCCACCAAGTCGGTCACGTCCTGATCGTCCCTGCGGCCGGCGACGCCCGGTCCGCAGCGGGATACGCTCCTCGGCGATGAACGACACCGTCTCCCCCAGCCGTGGCGCCACCGAGGCCTGGCCGGCGCCCTTCGCGTCCGGCCCGGTCGACGCGACGGTCGGGCTGCCCGGTTCCAAGTCGCTGACCAACCGGGCCCTGGTGCTCGCGGCGGTCGCCGACGGCCCCGGCGTCGTACGCCGGGCACTCCGGTCTCGCGACACCCTGCTGATGGCGGAGGCGCTGAGCGGTCTCGGCGCCCACGTCGACACGAGCGGCGAGGACTGGACCATCACGCCGGGCCCCTGGGTGGGTCGCACCAACGTCGACTGCGGTCTCGCCGGCACCGTGATGCGCTTCGTGCCACCGGTCGCCGCGCTCTCGGACGGCCCGGTGATCTTCGACGGTGACCCGCACGCGCGCACCCGGCCGATGCACGAGGTCCTGCAAGGCCTGCGCGGCCTCGGCGTCGAGATCGACGACGAGGACCGCGGCACCCTGCCGTTCACCGTCGTCGGCCGCGGCTCGGTGCGCGGCGGCGCGGTGACCATCGACGCCTCGGCGTCCAGCCAGTTCGTCTCGGCGCTGCTGCTGGCAGCGCCCCGCTACGACGAGGGCGTCGACGTACGCCACGACGGCAAGCCGGTCCCCTCGCTGCCGCACATCGAGATGACCGTCGACCAGCTCCGCTTCCGCGGGGTCGAGGTCGACGACTCCGACGCCCACCGGTGGCGGGTCGCGCCCGGTCCGGTGCGCGCCGTCGACGTGGTGGTGGAGCCCGACCTGTCCAACGCGGCACCCTTCCTCGCCGCCGCTCTCGTGACCGGTGGACGCGTCACGGTGCGCGACTGGCCGCGGGTGACCACCCAGGCCGGCGACGCGCTCCGCGAGATCCTCGGGCTGATGGGCGCCGACGTCGAGCTGGGCGACGACGGCCTGACCGTGCGCGGAACGGGCGAGGTGCACGGCCTCGACTACGACCTGCACGACGTGGGCGAGCTGACCCCGACGATCGCGGCGCTGTGCGCACTCGCCTCCTCGCCGAGCCACCTGCGCGGCATCGCCCACATCCGCGGGCACGAGACCGATCGTCTCGCCGCGCTGGCGACCGAGCTCAACGGGCTCGGCGGCCACGTCACCGAGACCGAGGACGGCCTCACCATCCGACCGGCGCACCTGGACCCCGGCCGCTTCCGCACCTACTCCGACCACCGGATGGCACACGCCGGGACCGTCCTCGGCCTCGCCGTCGACGGTGTGCTCGTCGAGGACATCGCCACCACCGCCAAGACCTTCCCGGGCTTCGCCGAGGCCTGGTCGGGGCTCCTGTAGTGCCAGGTCGCCGGCACCGCTTCGACGCACACGACCCGGAGAGCTTCGAGAGGCCCCGGCGCCGCACCAGGCCCCGCACCAAGGACCGACCTACCTACGACGACGCCGTCGGCGGGGTGGTCGTGACGGTCGACCGGGTCGGCTCACCTGCCTCGTCGAGGGCCGACAGGTGATCGCGATGAAGTCCCGTCCCCTCGGGCGCAAAGGCGTCGTCGTCGGTGATCGGGTGCGCCTGGTCGGGGACGTCACGGGCACGGAAGGCTCGCTGGCGCGGATCGTGGAGGTGGACGAGCGGCGCACCGTGCTGCGACGTACCGCCGACGACGACGACCCGGTCGAGCGCGTCATCGTCGCCAATGCCGACCAGCTCGTCGTGGTGGCGGCCCTGGCCGACCCCGAACCACGGTCGCGGCTGATCGACAGAGCTCTCGTCGCGGCGTACGACGCGGGGCTGGAACCCCTTCTGTGCATGACGAAAGCCGACCTGGCGGACCCGGAGACGTTGCTGTCGATCTATCGCCCGCTCGGGGTGCCCTACGTCGTGACCCAGCGCGGCGACGACCTCGCCGAGGTCCGCGGACGGCTCCAGGGCCGGGTCAGCGTGCTGGTCGGTCACAGCGGCGTCGGCAAGTCGACGCTGGTCAACGCCCTCGTGCCGGGCACCGACCGGGCGATCGGTCACGTCAACGCCGTCACCGGTCGAGGTCGGCACACCTCGACGTCCGCCCTGATGCTGGCGCTGCCCGACGACGGCACCCAGCGTGGCGGCTGGATCGTCGACACCCCCGGCATCCGCTCCTTCGGACTGGCTCACGTCGAGCCCGGTCAGCTCATCGGCGCCTTCCCCGACCTCGAGGAGCTCACCGACGACTGCCCCCGCGGGTGCTCGCACGGCGAGAACGAGCCGGAGTGTGCGCTCGACGACGCGATCGCCGAGGGCCGCACCGAGGTCGAGCGGGTCGGCTCGTTCCGGCGGCTGCTGGCCAGCCGGGAGCGCTCCGACGACGACTGAACGGCACCGGTCCGCAGTCGATGGGGCCCTTCAAGACGCTCATGTCGTTCGCTCCTGCACGACACGCCGCGAGACCCGGCGGGGACAGCGGCCGGTCAGCCCCACACGGCGCGAGCGCCGGCGTCGCCGGCGAGGACCACCGAGGCGATCATCGCGACCGCAGCCACGACGAGCACCGCGGGCATCACCTTGTCCAGCACGACGACGCGGCTCTCCCGCTCGCCGCGCCCGCTGGCCAGTGCGGTGGGACCGCCCAGCGACCAGGTGCCGACCAGGGTGAGCACGGTGAAGCCGATGACCACGAGGGACGCCAGCTCGGCGCGTTCCTGGTGGGTGGCCACGAGCTGCCTGCAGGGCCGGGTTGGCCTCGAGCATCGAGGCGCCGCTGAGCCGAGCCGCCCACACCACGATCACCGCGACGACCGCGCCGACCGCGGCCGGCCAGCGGGTCAGCCAACGGTTGCGCGGCCAGACCGCGAAGACGATCACGAGCACGGCAGCCAGCGGCGCGAGCACGACGGTGGCATGGATGATGAGCGGGTGCGCGGGAAGACCAGCGATCTCCATGCCGCAACGCTAGCGATGCCAGGGCGCTGGTGGGGGCACGGGCGCGCATTCTTGCCAACTTCACAGGGACGACGCCCTGCCGCCCGGCCTCCCCGCCTGCGCCACAGCGGGGCATAGCCTGTGGCCATGCCCACCACCTTCACCGACGACTTGCGACTCGCGCACGTCCTCGCCGACGACGCGGACTCGCTGACGACGAGCCGCTTCAAGGCGCAGGACCTGCACGTGATGAACAAGCCTGACCTGACGCCGGTGACCGATGCCGACAAGTCGGTCGAGGAGGGCATCCGCCGCACGCTGTCGCGGGCGCGCCCCAGGGACGCCGTCATCGGTGAGGAGCACGGCGCCACCGGGCACAGCCAGCGTCGATGGGTGGTCGACCCCATCGACGGCACCAAGAACTTCGTGCGCGGCGTACCGGTCTGGGCGACCCTGATCGCGCTGATGGTCGACGACGAGGTCGTCGTCGGCTGTGTGTCGGCGCCGCAGCTCAACCGGCGTTGGTGGGCCTCCAAGGACGGTGGCGCCTGGACCGGGCGCTCACTGCTCAACGCCGGCCCCTGCCGGGTCTCGGACGTCGCGCGCCTCGAGGACGCCTCGCTCTCCTACTCCAGCTTCACCGGGTGGGACGACCACGGCCGGCTCGAGGACTTCATGTCGCTGTCCCGCCGCTGCTGGCGCACCCGGGCGTACGGAGACTTCTGGTCCTACATGCTCGTCGCCGAAGGAGCGATCGACCTCGCTGCCGAGCCTGAGCTCGAGATCTACGACATGGCCGCGCTCGACGTGATCGTGCGTGAGGCGGGCGGACAGTTCACCTCGCTCGACGGAACCCCAGGACCCCTGGGGGGCAACGCGATCGCCAGCAACGGCCGCCTGCACGACGCGGCGCTTTCGTTCATCGGATCGGTCTCGGGCGACGACGACCCCGACGGGGCCCCGCGCCGAGAAGGGTCGGTGCACGACCTCAGTGCACGTCGGCGGCTCCCGGCTCCGGATCCTCAGCCAGGGCAGGCCTCCGCCCCCGACGAGCGCGACTGACCAGCCGCAGCAGCGCCGGTGCCAGCAGCAGCCCGGCCAGGTCGAACCAGCCGTAGCCTCCGGCAGCACCCGAGGGCGGGTTGCCGATCGTGATCCACCCGGTGAAGTCGTGGGTGCCCCAGACCCAGGTGCCCAGCGCGGTGCCGGCAAGCTCGAGCCAGCTCACCACCACGAACGCGCCGACGTAGACCTGCTTCGAGGGTCCCCAGGCCAGGAAGCCGGCCAGGCAGAGGAACCAGAAGGCACCCAGCGCGTCGGGCCGGTCGGCGAGCAGCAGGCCGTAGCCCGCCCAGGTGCCGCCGACGAGGAGGACCGCCGCCTCCGCTGCCCGGAGGCGGCGCTGCACGAAGGCAGCGTGGCCGAGGGCGAAGGCCGAGAGGTAGACCAGCCCGTGACCCGGCGGCACGTAGGCCGGCACGTTGTCGAAGCGGTAGGTGTAGACCTCGAGGCCGGCGCTGAACGTGAGCTCCACGATCGTCGCGAACACGACCACCACCGCCGTCTGCGCCCGCACCACCGGCGAGACCCTGGTCAGGGCCACCAGCAGCACCGCCCAGGTGAGCAGGCCGGCGCCCCGCTGGGTCCACAACGTGCCGGCTCCGCCGTCCCTGTCGAGCCAGAGCACGACGGTGAGCCAGCCCATCATCGCCAGGCTGGCGGCCGCGCCGAGGCGGTCGCGCGGGGGTCGGACCGGGGGCATCGGGTGCGCCGCCGTGCCGTCGTCGGGGTGGGTCATCGCTGCACCATCCTGGCAGGACCGTCCTCGCCGGACATCTCGTCGGGACACGTCGAGACCACTCCTACCCTCGGGTCCGATTGGGGGCTAGCCTCGGTGAGCACACCGTCGTACCAGGAGTGGAGGACGCACGATGCGCATCAACGAGGTGCTCGCCGGCAAGTCGAGCCGAGATGTCGTCACGATCAAGCCGGACTCCACGGTCCGTGAGCTGATAGCTCTCCTCGCCAGGCACAACGTCGGAGCGCTCGTGGTCAGCGCCGACGGAAGCAGCGTCGACGGGATCGTCTCCGAGCGCGACGTGGTGCGCCGTCTCAACGAGGACGACGGGGTCGTGGACCTCGCGGTCTCCGCGATCATGACCGCCGAGGTGCAGACGTGCAGCGGCGACGACAGCGTCAACGAGCTGATGAAGGTGATGACGGCCGGCCGGTTCCGGCACCTCCCGGTCGTCGCTGACGGGGAACTGACCGGCATCGTCAGCATCGGAGACGTGGTCAAGCACCGGATGAGCGAGCTCGAGTTCGAGCGCGACCAGCTCGACTCCTACGTCCACGGGGCCTGAGCCGGCTGCGCACCGGGCTGACGACCCGCTGATCGCGTCGCCGTAGGGTGGGCGGGTCCGTCCCCCTGACGAAGGAGCCTGCGTGAGCATGCCCGAGAAGCCCGAGATCGACTTTCCCGGACCCGACGCACCGGCCCAGCTGGTCGTGACCGAGGTGCGCGAGGGCGACGGCGACGAGGCCGTGGCCGGCAAGCAGGTGCAGGTGCACTACGTCGGCGTCGCGCACTCCACCGGTGAGGAGTTCGATGCCTCCTACAACCGTGGCGAGCCGCTCGCGTTCCGTCTCGGTGCCGGCCAGGTCATCTCCGGCTGGGACCAGGGTGTCCAGGGAATGAAGGTCGGCGGCCGTCGCCAGCTGGTCATCCCGCCGCACCTCGGGTACGGCGACCGCGGCGCCGGTGGCGTGATCAAGCCCGGCGAGACGTTGATCTTCGTGGTGGACCTCGTCGAGGTCCGCTGAGCCTGTCAGGGGCCCGTCCGACGCGCCGGTCCGACGTTGCGGATTGGTCCCCAACCGCAGGTTTGAGGGCCTTCGGCCTGCGGTTCGTGACCAATCGTGACGTCTAGGCCAGGCGTACGGCGTCGTTGCCGACGCTGACCACGTCGCCACGGACCAGCTGCCGGCCCCGGCGGGTCTCCAGCTCCCCGTTGACGTAGACGCGGCCTGCCTCGAGCAGGGGCTTGGCGTCGGAACCGCTGTCGATCAGGTCGGCGAGCTTCAGCAGCTGGCCGAGTCTGATCGTCCGCTCCCGGATGGGCACGATGCGCACGCTCATCTGGCGATTGTCACACCAACTCGCTCGCCGCGTGGATCAGCACGCCGACGAGCCCGCCGACGATGGTGCCGTTGATCCGGACGAACTGGAGGTCGCGGCCGACGTGCAGCTCGATCCGGTCGGCGGCCTCCCTGCCGTCCCAGCGGTCGACGGTCAGGGTGATCACGGCGGTCAGCTCGTCGCCGTACCGTCCGACCAGGAACACCGCGAGGTCGGCGGCGCGGGCATCGAGTCGCGCGCGCAGCTCGGCGTCCTCGAGGAGTCGGCCACCGAACGCGGCCAGCTCCTGCCGCGCACGCAGACGCAGCGGACCGTCGGCGTCGCCGAGGGCCGAGAGCAGCGCGTTGCGGAAGGCGTTCCACAGCGAGGTCGCGGTGACCAGGATCTGGGGGTGGTCGAGCACCCGCAGCTTGAGCTGCTCGGTGCGCTCCTGGGTCGCGGCGTCGTGCCGCAGGTCCTCGGCCAGGCCTGCGAGCAGACCGTCGAGGGCGATCCGAGCACGGTGCCGGGGGTCCTGGCGGATGTCGTCGATCCAGGCCATCAGCTCCAGGTGCATCCGCCGCGTGACGCGATCGTTGACCGACGGCGGTGACCACCAGGGCGCCCGTTCGCCCACGATGTCGCTGAAGGTCTCCTCGTTCTGCTCGAGCCAGCCGTGCGCCTCGTCGAGGACGAGGTCGACCAGGCCGTGATGGGCCCCGTCGCGCACGATCTCCTCCAACAGGCTGCCGGCCACCGGACTGATCGGCTCCTCGCGGAAGCGGGGTAGCAACACCTCGCTGACCATCGCCGCCATGTCGGCGTCCTTGATCCGAGCGAGTCCGACGTGCAGCACCGCGGCCGCCTCGTCGACGACCCGGCGCGCGTTGGCCTCCTGGACCAGCCAGTCGCCGATCCGCCGGGACAGCTCGGCCGAGGACAGGCGGTCGCGGATCACCTGCTCCTGGAGGAAGTTCTCCCCCACGAACTCCTCCAGGCTGCGCCCGAGCATCTCCTTGCGGCGCGGGATCAGCGCGGTGTGCGGGATCGGCAGCCCGAGAGGGTGCCGGAAGATCGCGGTCACCGCGAACCAGTCGGCGATGGCGCCCACCATCGAGGCCTCGGCGCCCGCGTTGACGTAGCCGAGGAAGCCGTCACGGTCGAGCGTCACGACGTAGACGAGCGCCGCGAGCAGCAGCAGTGACACCGCCACCGACCGCATCCGGCGCAGGCCGCGGCGACGCTCCTCGTCGAGCTCGGGGGCCGCGGTGACAACGGGTGTGGACATCGACGACGAAACTACCCGACGCCACTTGCCACGACCTGTGGACGCTCCCCACGAGGCACACCGCGTGTTGAGCGTCCATAACCCCGCGTTACAGCGGCGAAGCGGGCGGCGACGTGGGTGGCGCGGTGACGGCGTGGTCGCCGACGAGGAGAGTCGGCACCAGCCCGGGTACGACGCCGACGGCGACCCGGGTGCCGACGGCGTGCCGGACGGCGTGGCTCTGCCAGGACCGCAGCGTGCGACCCGAGGCGAGCCGCACGGTGTGCAGCACGAAGGCGCCCTGGTAGTCGACCGCGACGACCTGCGCGGCGGCGTCGTCGTCAGGCGTCAGCGCGACCTCGTGCGGTCGCAGCACCACCTCGACGTCGACGTCGACGTTCCCCCACCCGGGCACGGTCGAGACGACCCCGATCTCGCAGGTGAGCAGCGCGTCGCGGACGTGGGCAGGCAGGAAGTCGGCGTCGCCCATGAAAGAGGCCACGAAGCGGGTGGCCGGGGACTCGAAGACGGCCTGCGGGGTGTCGGCCTGCTCGATCACGCCCTCGTGCATGACCACGACGCGGTCGCCGGTGGAGAGCGCCTCGGTCTGGTCGTGGGTGACGAGCATGGCGGTGGTGCCGGTCTCCCGGAGGGCGCCGACCGTCTCGGCACGCACCTGCGCGCGCAGGGTCTCGTCCAGGCTGCTGAACGGCTCGTCGAGGAGCACGACGGCCGGACGCGGTGCCAGCGCCCGGGCCAGCGCGACGCGCTGCTGCTCGCCGCCGGAGAGCTCGTGGGGGTAACGCCCGGCCAGGTGGCCCAGCCGGACCAGCTCGAGCATCTCCCCCACCCGACGGCGCTGCTCGTCGCGGGAGAGGCGGTCGATGCCGAAGGCGACGTTGCGGGCGACGTCGAGGTGCGGGAAGAGCGCGTGGTCCTGGAAGACCAGACCGACCCGGCGTCTCTCGGGCGGCCGCCAGGTGCGAGCGTGCGCGACCACCTCACCGGCGATCGCGATGCAGCCCTCGTCCGGACGGTCGAGCCCGGCCACGAGTCGCAGCGTCGTCGACTTGCCGCAGCCCGACGGCCCGATGAGGGTCACCAGCTCCCCCGGCGCCGCCTCGAGCTCGAGGTCGCGCGCGGCGACCACGGCGCCGTACCGCTTCGTGACGCCGTCCAGGCGCAGGGCAGGCGCGCTCACCTCAGGGGGCACGTCGCTCCTCGCGGCCGGACCGGTCCGAGGCCCGGATCTGCCGGATCAACAGGTTCACCGGCAGCACGGCGGCGGCAACGATGACGAGGGCCGGGAGGGCGGCCTTCTCCCAGAAGTTCTCGCCGGCAAGCTGGTAGACCCACACCGACACCGTAGTGAACCCGAAGGGCCGGAGCAGCAGCACGATCGGCAGCTCCTTGATCGCGTCGATCGTGACCAGCACCAGCGCCACCGCGACTCCCGGTCGCACCAGCGGCAGGTGCACCCGGCGCAGCACCGCGAGCGGGCCCGCGCCCAGGCTCATCGCCGAGAGCGTCATGCTCGGCGCGATCTTGGCAAAGCTGGCGTCGACGGCCTGGTACGCCGGGGCCAGGAATCGCACCAGGTAGGCGTAGAGGATGCCGAGCACCGAGCCGGTGACCAGCAGGCCGGTGCCGCCCGGCACCCCCACCGCCTCCAGCGCCCGGTCGGCCCAGGCGAAGGCGAGCAGCACCCCGATGCCGACGACGGCCCCGGGGACGGCGTAGCCGAAGGTGGTCAACGAGGCCGCCGCGCGCACGACCCGGCCCCCTCCGATCCGGACGGCGTGGCTCATCACCAGGGAGAGGAGCACGCACCCGGCGGCGGCGATCGCGGCAACCGCGAGGCTGTTGGCGAGGTACTCGCCGAAGCGACCGTCGACGAACGAGGCGGGATCGGCGAACGCCTCGCCGACAGCCCACGCGAGGAGCCGCGCGACGGGGACCAGGAAGCCGGCGCTGAGCGCCAGGAGGCAGGCAGCGCAGGCGGAGCCGGCGCGCCAGCCCCTGAGCCGTCGTCGCTCCAGTCCACGACCGCGACCACCGCGCTGGGTGTAGCGGGAGCGGCCGCGCAGCATCCGCTCACCCGCCAGGACGGCCACCGCGAACACCAGCACCAGGACCGCCAGCTGGGTGGCGGAGTGGAAGTCGTAGGAACCCTTCCAGACCTGGTAGACACCCACCGAGACGGTCTTGACCCCGAAGTACTGCACCGTCGCGAAGTCGGTGAGCGTCTCCATCATCACCAGCGCGAGCCCGGCCGCGAGCGACGGGCGCGACAGCGGCACCACCACCCGCCAGAAGGCCCGCACCCGGCCCGCCCCGAGGCTGCGTGCGGCGTCGTACGTCGTCGGCGACTGCTCCACGAGGGCGGCACGAGCCAGCAGGTAGACGTAGGGGTACAGCGACAAGGTCATCACCAGCACAGCACCCGGCAGCGACCGCACCGGGGGCAGCACCAGGCCGGCACCGAACGTGTCCCGCAGCAGGCTCTGCACCGGTCCAGCAGCGTCGAAGGTCGAGAGGAAGACGAAGCCGAGGATGTAGGCCGGCATCGCCAGCGGCAGCACCAGGAGCCAGACCAGCACGTTGCGAAGCGGGAAGCGGTAGGCGGTCACCAGCCAGGCCAGGCCACCACCGACCACGAGGGTGCCGAGGCCGACTCCGGCCATGAGCAGCAGCGTGGTCACCACCATCGCGCCCAGGCCGCGGGGCAGCTCGGTCTCGCCGGAGCCGAGGAGCCCGTCGGCCACCACGGCGAGCACCGGGCTCGCCACCACGAAGGCGACGACGACGACCAGGAACGACCACGTCGGGCGCCCGTTGCCGGCCGCCCGCCGGATGCGGGTGCGCGGCGCCCGGAGCGGGGCCGCGGTCAGGGTCACTCGTAGCCGGCTTCGGAGAGCAGATCAACGGCTTCGGCGTTGAGAGACCCGTAGGCCTCCGCGTCGAGCGGCATCGGCGTGAAGTCGCCGAAGTCGGCCACGACGTCGTCGGGCGCCACGTCGGGGTTCACCGGGTACTCGTGGTTGCCGCCCACGAAGGCCTCCTGGCCGTCCGCCGCGAGCCACTCCAGCAGCCGTTGGGCCTTGGCCGGCGCGTCGGAGGACCTCACCAGGCCGGCTCCGGAGATGTTGGCGTGGGTGCCGGCGCCGTCCTGGCTGGCCCAGAAGAGCTCGACGTCGAGGTCGGGCTTCTCCTCGAGCTCGCGCGCGAGGTAGTAGTGGTTGACGATCGCGACGTCGCAGGTGCCGGCGTCGAGGGCCTCGAGGAGCAAGATGTCGTTGCTCATGATCTCGACGTCGTTGTCGAGCCAGCCCTGCACGATCTCCAGGGCACGCTCGCGCCCGTGCAGGTCGATCAGGCTGGCGACCAACGACTGGGTGTAGGCCTCGGTCGAGTCACGCATGCACAACCGGTCCCGCCACTTGGGGTCGGTCAGGCCGGCGTAGGTGTCCTCGGTGTCGAAGTCAGCGGGGTCGACGTTGTCGGGGTTGTAGGCCGTCGTACGCGCCCGGAGCGCCAGCCCGAACCAGCGGCTCTCGGAATCGCGGTACTGCTCGGGGATCGACTCCTCGAGCAGGCTCGACTCGACCGGCGCCAGCTCCCCCTGGTCCGCGGCGTTCCACAGGTTGCCGGCGTCGACGGTGACGAACAGGTCGGCCGGGGTCTCCTCACCCTCGGCCTTGAGCCGCTCGAGCAGCTCGGCGTCGTCGCCGTAGATGAAGTCGACCTGGAGACCGGTCTCCTCCTCGAACTCCACGAAGGCGTCCTCGAGGTCGTAGTGCCGCGCCGAGTAGACCTGGATGTCGCCGGGCTCCTCGCCGCCGATGCCGAGGAACCCGCACCCCGCCAGCAGGGTCGACAGGGCGAGCACGGATGCCACGAGGGCGGCCGGGCGACGACGACGGGCGGACGGGGGCATGACTCTCCTGGGGAAGCGAAGGATCAACTTAGGTAAGGCTAACCCAAGGCCACGGGTGGGGTGCGCCCGGTCCTGCACGCCCGTGGGAGGATGCCCGCCATGAGCAAGACCGTCATCACCTTCGGCACCTTCGACGTGTTCCACGTGGGACACCTGCGCGTGATCGAGCGCGCCGCAGCGCTGGGCGACCGGTTGGTCGTCGGCGTCTCGGCCGACGCCCTCAACGAACGCAAGAAGGGTCGCGCGCCGGTGTTCTCCCAGGCCGAGCGGCTCGAGATCGTGGCGGCCCTCAAGCCCGTCGACGCGGTCTTCGTCGAGGAGAGCCTGGAGCTCAAGCGCGACTACATCCTCGAGCACCGGGCCGACATCTTGGTGATGGGCGATGACTGGGCCGGCAAGTTCGACGAGTTCGGGGACGTGTGCGAGGTGCACTACCTGACCCGCACCCCGGCCATCTCGACCACGGCGCTGATCGAGAAGATCTCCGACCTCGCCTGAGCGGCGCCACACCGGCTCAGCAGTCGAACACCGACCAGCAGATGCCGTTGCGCAACCTCTGGTCGTCGAGGACCAGCTCGCGGATCTGCCTCGGCAGCTGAGCGCGCTGCCACTGGCACTCGCGTCGCCCCGCCGCCTCGCTCGTGCCCTCAGCGGCCGCCGCGCGGGCAGCCTTGATCGCGTAGGCGGCCGCACCCAGATCGTGCGCAGCGACGTGGGCGACCGCTCCGGCCTGGCCGGCTGCGTAGGCGGCATGACGCGGCGCCCCCCGCAGATCCCTGGCAGCGCCCATGGCATGACCGCCCGCCGCGCGCGCCTGCATCATCGACACCTCGCCCCGCACCCACGCCCGGGCACCCTCGATCGCGTGGCGAGGTCGCCGGTCCTCGGGCCGGGCCGACTCGAAGAGGTCGAGGACGTGCTCGGCGCACGTGGCGGCCCACAGGGCGAGGAGATGGTGGTCGGCATCGGTGAGGGTGCCCCCGCGGCGGATCGTCACGAAGCGGAGGTCACGGACCTCCGGCAGGATCATTCAGCTGCCGGGGCTTGAGGCGGCGCAGCACCCGCGCGGGCAGGGAGGCACGCGAGGGCGCGGCCACGGCCCTCAGAGCGGCGACCTTGGTCTGCAGCGCCGCGTTGCGGTGCTGGAGCCGACGGGCGGTGCGGGCCAGGTCCGCGATCCGTTCGTTGCCCTCCACGATCGAGCGCACGTGGGCGAAGGACTCCTGGGTCCACTGCATCTCACGCCGCTCGATCCGCCCGAAGTCCCAGGCACCACCGAAGCGGGCGAAGTCGTCGGCGTAGAGCTTCTCGATCGCCTCGCGCACGCCACCGGCGAACACCTCGCGGTTGGCCGGCAACGGCGTGTCGTTGCTGTTGCCCAACCCGAGCTCCCCGGTGTAACCGTGCGCGCGCACGTGGGTCGTCAGGTCCTCGACCATCGAGGACAGCTCGGAGATGTCGTAGAGGTGGGAGTACGGCACGGCGTACTCCTGGAGCAGGAAGGTCTGCGCGCGGAAGTGGGCGTCGCTCTCGAAGACCTCGTGGTCGGGGTTGTCGTGGATGTCGTCGACGAACCGCGCGAAGTCGTCGATCACGTGCTGCGGCTCCGTGGGGATGCGCGGCGCCCAGGGCCGGTCGACCTTGCGCCAGTAGGCCGGGTTGCGCAGCAGGTACTTGTTCTCCCACGCGGAGAACAGTCGCGAGCGCGGATCCCGTACGACGGTGAAGATCATCCAGCCGTTCTCGGGGGAGATCGAGGCGCGCATGCCCTCGGGCAGCTCGTGCAACCGCGGGGTGTGCTTCCAGGCGTAGCGGTCGTGGATGCCGGCCTCCCGGTTGGGGAAGAAACCCGCGCTCGGGACCAGGCTGGGCAGGTCCTCCCCCGCGAGCTCGGCCATCAGCCACTTGATGCTCGTGCAGGCGTTCTTGGCCAGCGAGATGTAGAGCAGCTTCAGCTCGGGGATGACGTAGGCGCGACGCGTGGTGCCGAGGATGCGCAGCGAGTCGTCTTCATAGGTGCGGTCGGCGAGCTCGAGCATGGCGGCTAGTCTGCCATGTGTCCCTCTCCCCCTCGGGCGACCGCCCGCAGGCGCGCAAGCACCTGATGACGCCGGGTTCGCCACGACCGCAGAACAACGAGCCGATGAGCATCGGGAAGGTCCAACGGTGGGTGCTGTCGTCCCTCGCCGCGACCACGATCATGCATCTCTCGGCCGGTCTGGTCGTCGCCGCGATCTTCTCCGAACGCCTCGACGCCCAGATCGGGCTGCTGGTCATCGGTGCCGCTTTCGGACTGATCGCGATGGTGGCGGCGCTGGTCATCCACCAGCACCGGCTGCTCAGCCCGTGGCTGCTGGTCGGGCTGGTGCCCAGCGCGGTCGGCGCCTGGGTGCTCTTCTGAGCCGTATCGCCGAGGTCGCCCTCAGCGGAGCAGCCGCAGCACCCCGGTCTCGTCCTGGGCGAGCAGTCCGTCCGAGCGCATGAAGGTGAGCACCCGGTGGAAGCGATGGTGCTCCCAGTAGGGCGCGCCGATCAGCACGGCGAGCTCCTCCTCGGTGCAGCTGCCGTTGGCCTCCAGGGCGCGCACCACCTGGCCGACCTCGTGCAGCACCCGTCGGTCGAGAGGCTCGTCGAGCTGAGGCACGTCGTTGCGTCGAGCACCCGCATCGTGGTTCATGACGGACTCTCACTCCTTGCAGCCCTCGCCTCGAAGCTCTGACGTGGGCACGGTACCCAACCTCCCGTCCCGGCATTCCCGAGGTGCAGACGGGTGCTTTCAGGCAGTGCGGAGTACCCTGGCTCTCGACCGCGTCGACAACATCGCGTCGACCCGGCCGAGGCTCGCTGAAAAAGCCCGGCGAGGCGCACGAAACCCGTGGAGTCCACTGACGCCCGCGGGTCAGAGTGAGAGCCGTGGTGATCCGGCATGACCGGAAAGACCGACAGCCTGCCTTCGACAAGCACGACCCCTGCCCCGGCGACCGCGACCGCAACCGCGGCGAGCGTCCCTTCGGCCGGTCAGCCGGCCACCGAGCTCAGCGCCGCGCAGTCCCAGCTGGTGCTGGACCATCTCGCCGTCGCGCACGGCATCGCCCGGCGCTATCGCAACCGCGGGATCGCCGCCGACGACCTCGAACAGGTTGCTCGCCTCGGCCTGGTCAAGGCCGCTCGCAACTACGACGAGTCCCTGCAGGCCGACTTCCTGGCCTATGCCGTACCGACGATCCGCGGCGAGGTGCGCAAGCACTTCCGCGATCACGGCTGGATGGTGCGTCCGCCCCGCCGCGTGCAGGAGATCCAGAGCCGCATCCTCAGCGCCGCCGCCGAGCTGACCCAGCAGCTCGGCCGCTCCCCACGTCCCTCGGAGATCGCTGCCCACCTCGGCGAGCCCGTGAGCGAGGTCGAGGAGGGGCTCGGCGCCGACGGCTGCTTCAGCCCGTCGTCCCTGGACCGCCCGGTCGGCGCGTCGAGCGACGCCCCCTCGCTGGGTGACCTGCTCCCCGATGCCGACCTCGACGACGACCACCTGGCTGTCGACGCCCGCGTGATCCTCGGCCCGGCCGTCCGGCGCCTGGCGGAGCGGGACCGCAAGATCCTGCACCTGCGCTACTTCAACGGCTGGACCCAGGAGGAGATCGCCCAGGAGATCGGTGTCACGCAGATGCACGTGTCTCGTCTGCTGACCCGGATCCTCGCCGACCTGCGCGCCGAGCTCACCTAAGCCTTGCCTCACCAGCCCAGGTGGCCGGAAGGCGAGTAGGTTCGACGACAGGAGCGACGACGGTGCAGGAGGAGGACCTCGTGGACAACCCCGCACAGCTGGCGGCGCACTTCGCGCTGGTGAGCCGCGAGCTGCTCGCACCCGCCGAGGGCGAGCTGACCTTCCAGCGCATCGCCGAGCAGGCCGTCGAGGTCATCCCCGCCTGCGACTTCGTCGGGATCACGCTACGGCGCCGACGCGGCCGGGCCGACTCGGTCGCCGTCACCGACGAGGCTGCCCGCAGCTGCGACGACTGGCAGTACGAGCTCGACGAGGGGCCGTGCCTCTCGGCGATCGCCGAGGACGAGACCTACCTGATCGACGACGTGGCGACCGACCCGCGGTGGCCGCGGTGGGGTCCACGCGCCGCCGATGCCGGGGCAGGCTCGATCCTGAGCGTCCGGATGGCCGACGACCGCGAGGCACTCGGAGCCTTGAACATGTATGCCCGCAAGCCGCACGCGTGGGACACCGACAGCATCGACCTCGCACTCGTGTTCGCCTCGCACGCCGCGACCGCGATCAGCAACTCCCAGCTGGTCTCCGGCCTGCAGACGGCCCTCCAGAGCAGGCACCTGATCGGGGTCGCGCAGGGCATCTTGATGTCGCACTACGACATGGGGCTCGAGACTGCCTTCGAAGTGCTGCGGCGCTACTCGAGCCACACCAACGTCAAGCTGCGAGACGTGGCCCAGCGCGTGGTGGAGCTGCGGACGCTTCCCGACGACTACTCGCAGATCACCCGCGCCGAGACCGCCGCCGTGCTCACCTCGACCGACGACTGAGTTTCGCCACAACCTGCACCTCCCGTCACCGTTCGTTCACGTGGCCCGCCCAGCCTCGAGGCATGAAGGTAGCGATCGTCACCGAGTCCTTCCTCCCCACCGTCAACGGCGTCACCAACACGGTGCGTCACTGCGTGGACCGGCTTCTCGCCCGCGGGCACGAGGTGCTGGTGGTCGCGCCGGCTCCCGGTCTCTCCTCCTACCGTGAGGCCCGCGTGGTGCGGGTGCGCTCGCTCGGCGTACCCGGCTACCGGTCCTTCCCCATCGGCCTCCCCGACCGCGCCGTGCACCGAGCCCTGGCCGACTTCGCCCCCGACGTCGTCCACCTCGCCTCACCCTTCTCGCTCGGGGCGGTCGGGCTGCGCGCGGCCCGACGTCTGGGTCTGCCGACCGTCGCGGTCTACCAGACCGACGTGGCCGGCTTCGCCCGGCAGTACGGCGTCCCAGGGGATGCGCTGCTGGACCGCTGGGTCGGCCACCTGCACCGTCGTGCCGACCGCAACCTGGCGCCGTCGTCGGCCGCGGCCACCTTCCTGCGGGGTCTCGGCGTGGACGACGTGCACCTGTGGCGTCGTGGCGTCGACCTCTCCCTCTTCGACCCCCGACACCGCAACGACGCCGTGCACGCCCAGTGGTCGCGTCGCAGCAGCGGCGACCCTCGACTGGTGGTCGGCTACGTCGGAAGACTCGCTGCGGAGAAGGAGGTGCGGCGGCTCGTCGAGGTGGCCCAGGTGCCCGGGGTCCGCGTCGTGGTCGTCGGCGACGGCCCCGAACGCTCTTGGCTGGAGCGACACCTGCCGGATGCCGTGTTCACCGGGATGAGGTCGGGTGTGGCGCTGGCCGAGGCGTTCGCCTCTCTTGACGTCTTCGTGCACACCGGGACCCACGAGACCTTCTGCCAGACCGTGCAGGAGGCGCAGGCCAGCGGGGTACCGGTGGTGGCGCCCTCGGCGGGTGGTCCGCTGGACCTGGTGCGGCACGGCGTGAACGGTCTGCTTTTCGACCCGGACGACCCGCGCTCGCTGCGGCAGGTCCGTGGCGAGGCTCATGGGCGACCCCGTCCAGCGCGCCGACCTCGGCGAGACCGGCCGTCGCGACGTCCAGGGCCGCACGTGGCCACGGCTGGTCGACGAGCTCGTCGACCAGCACTACGCCGCCGTGCTGCGCAGGGACCACCGACCGGCCCGCGCCGCCTGACCGAGGAGGACCGCCCGTATTCTTCGCTCGTGAAGCCGTTCCTGCTCCTCGGCACCCGAGCCGACGCCGCCGTCGCGTCCAGTGAGTACGACGCCTTCCTCACCTTCACCGGACTCGAGGAGTCCCAGCTGCGGCGTCACCGTCTCGAGGCCACCCCGCTCGGCACGGTCGACCTCGACGACTGGTCGGGCATCTTCATGGGCGGCGGCCCCTTCAACTCCAGCGACCCGGTCGACGACAAGTCCGCCACCCAGATCCGGGTCGAGACCGAGCTGGCCCGGCTGCTCGACGACGTGGTCGCACAGGACTTCCCGATGCTGGGCGCGTGCTACGGCATCGGCACGGTGGGCACCCACCAGGGGGCGGTGGTGGACCGCACCTACAGCGAGCCCATCTCGCGGGTGCCGGTCTCGCTGACCGAGGCCGGCGTCGCCGATCCCCTGTTCAGCGCCGTACCCGAGCGGTTCGACGCCTTCGTGGGGCACAAGGAGGCGATCAGCAAGCTGCCCGGGCACGCCACCCTGCTCGCGTCGTCGCCGGCCTGCCCGGTGCAGGCCTTCCGGGTCGGCGACCACGTGTACGCCACCCAGTTCCACCCCGAGCTCGACGCCGACGGGCTGTGCCTACGCATCGAGACCTACCGGCACGCGGGCTACTTCCGGCCCGCCGAGATGGA
Organism: uncultured Actinomycetota bacterium; assembly: GCA_963772415.1. Taxonomy (GTDB): domain Bacteria; phylum Actinomycetota; class Actinomycetes; order Propionibacteriales; family Nocardioidaceae; genus Nocardioides_B. The sequence continues at coordinate 142,221 of CAVYWU010000004.1, forward strand.
CGGCCTGCTCACCATGGCCCGCTCGGGCGAGGCGCCGGCACCGCGACGGCTGCTGCGCCGGTTCGTGGAGCTCTACGCCCGCGACTGAGCCTGCGTCTCCGGTTCGTCCTCGGCGGTCAGTGGCCTGGCGAGGCTCTCCAGGGTCTGACCTTCCGCCCGCACCCCGAGGAACGCCTCGATCACGCCTCCGATGATCATCAGGGCCGCCCCGATGAAGTAGCCGATGGCGATGCCGGTGATGTCCTTGTCCGCCGAGGCGTCATCGATCAGCTTGCCGAACAGCAGCGGACCGCTGATGCCGCCTGCAGCGGTCCCGATGGCGTAGAAGAAAGCGATGCACAGCGCCCTGGTCTCCATCGGGAAGATCTCGCTGGCGGTCAGGTAGGCCGCACTCGCACCGGCGGAGGCGAAGAAGAAGATGATCGATCCCATCAGCGTCAGCGTGACCGCCGTCAGCCCGCCGAGCATCAGGCCGGTGATCGCCAGCAGCACCCCGGAGAGCACGTAGGTGCCGGTGATCATCCGGACCCGTCCGACGGTGTCGAACAGCGGGCCGAGCAGCAGCGCCCCGAGGAAGTTGCTCATCGCGAAGATCGCGAGGTACCAACCGGGCTGCTTGACGTCGAGGAAGGTGCCCAGGGTGTCGCCGTAGGTGAAGAAGAAGGCGTTGTAGAGGAAGGCCTGCCCGACGAAGAGCGAGAAGCACAAGATGGTGCGTCGGGGGTAGAGGGTGAACACCGTCCTGGCGATGAGGCCGATGCCGATCGTCTTGCGCTGCCTGATGGTGATCGTCTCGTCGACACCCGGCAGCTCCTCGCCGGAGTCCTCGGAGACGGCCCTCTCGATGTCGCGGACGATCGCCTCGCCCTCGTCCTCGCGGCCGTGGATGAACAGCCACCGCGGGCTCTCCGGGACGTTGCGGCGGACGACCAGGATGCCGATCGCCAGGATCGCGCCGAGCGCGAAGGCCGACCGCCAGCCCCACGCCGGGTCGACCAGCTGCGGGTCGAGCAGCGGGATGGTCAGCAGCGAACCTCCGGCGGCCCCGACCCAGAACGAGCCGTTGATCGCGACGTCGACGCGGCCGCGGTACTTCGCGGGGATGAGCTCGTCGATCGCGGAGTTGATCGCGGCGTACTCGCCACCGATACCGGCGCCGGTGATGAAGCGTGCGATGAAGTACCACAACGCGCTCGGTGCGAACGCCGTCAGCACCGTGGCGAAGGTGTAGACGCCCAGGGTCAGCAGGAACAGCTTCTTGCGTCCGAACCGGTCGGTGAGCTGACCGAAGAAGAGCGCTCCGAGGCACGCCCCGGCGACGTAGATGGCGCCGGCCAACCCGATGTCGGAGCTGCTCAGGCCGAGCCCGGTGTCCTCGGACTTGAGTGCCTGCGACATGGCTCCGACGATGGTGACCTCGAGGCCGTCGAGGATCCAGACGGTGCCGAGCCCGATGACGACCAGCCAGTGCCATCGAGACCACGGGAGTCGGTCCATCCGGGCAGGGATGTCGGTGGTGATCTTGCCTGTCTCCACTCCTGCTGACACAGTCGTGGCCTCCTTCGGGGGACAGACGGCCCCGGGTTGCCGGGGCCGTGGACGAGGTCCACCCCCTGCACTACCCAGCCGTTTCGGCGGTATTCCTCAAGCAGGACTCCTCGCCGGCCCGACGGTCGCGGCGGCGATGGCGGTCGTCAGCGGCACCGAGAGCACGAGCCCGATCGCGGTGGCCAGGGTGGTGACGACCTCCGTCGAGATCTCCCCGGTGCTCAGCAACGATCCGGCGGGGCGCTGGTAGAGGAACAGGAGCAGCAGCACCGACAGTGCCGTGCCGGCGTAGGCGAAGACGATGGTGTAGATGGTCGAGGCGATGTGGTCACGGCCGATCCGCATCCCGCTGCGGAACAGCGCGCGGCGCGACATGGTCGGCGCCGCGGCGCGCAGCTCCCACACGGCCGAGGACTGGGTGATGGTCACGTCGTTGAGCACGCCGAGGCCTGCCACGATGAGGGCACAGGTGAGCAGTCCCTGGAAGCTGACCCCGTCGACATAGCTGGACAGGATCAGGGCGCTCTCGTCCGTCACGCCGCTGAGTCGGGCCGACCGGATCGCGATCAGCCCGACGACCGCGGTGACCGCGATCCCACCGAGCGTCCCGGCCAGGGCGGCACTGGTGCGCATCGACGGGCCATGGGCGAGGTACAGCGCGATGAACATGATCGCTGCGGAGCCGACCACCGCCACGCCGAGACCGGACGCGCCGAGCAGCAGGGCGGGCAGCATGAACTGGACCATGACGTAGCCACCGGCGGCGAGCCCGACCATGGCCATCAGGCCGCGCAGTCGAGCGACGGCCACGACGGCGAGCAGGAAGCCGCCGAGCAGCAGCCACATGGTGCGGGAGCGGTCCACCCCGAAGAGCGCGTAGGTGGTTTGCGCGCCCTCGGCCGACGGGTTGCGCTGGAGCTCGACGAGGTCACCGGCGCGCAGGCCGGATCCCTCGACGTCCGGGGGGACCGCGAAGCCCACCTCGTCACCCTCGTCGGCTCCCTCGAGCACCCGTGCCGTCACCTGGCCGCACTCCGCCTCCGGCGCGGCCGCGAGGGCCTCCTCGAGGGTCTCCCCGGCCGGCGGTGGACCGGTCTGCGGGCAGGTCGCGCCCACCGACACGACCTCGGCGTGCGGGAAGGTGACCCCCGGGGCGGCGTACGCCACCGAGCCGAGTGTCGACTCGACGCGCTCGTGGTCGGGCCAGAGGTGCACCAGGCCGGCCACCGTGCCGGCCGCGCAGAGCGCGAGCAGGCCGAGGAGCACGATCCGGGCGCGGACGCCCACCTCCACGTGGTCGTCGTCGTGCTCGCGGTGTGAATGGCTGCCGCCCATGACGCTGCACCTCTCGGGCCGGGGTTGGCTGATGCGGCACCCATCCAACCAGGAGCAGGATGAGGGGCGTGCTCGACATCTTCGCCTCCATCGACCCCACCACCGCCGAGGTCGCCGCATCGCGACCCGGCGACGAGCTGGTCGCGGCGGCCGAGGTGGTGATGGACCGGGCCTTCGACCTCGACGCACCCCCTGAGGAGGTGTGGCCGTGGCTGGTGCAGCTCGGGAAGCGGCGTGCCGGGTGGTACCTCCCGCGACGGGTCGAGCGAGTGCTCCCCCGCTCCCGTCGCGCGCTGCGCCACATCGACCCACGGTGGCAGGAGCTCGGTGTCGGCACCGTCGTCCCCGACTACGGCGGCCGTGACGCGACCTTCGAGGTCGCCGAGATCGAGGCCGGCCGGCACCTCGTCTACACCTCCAGGCGCGGGCGGACCGACCTGACCTGGACCCTGCACCTGACGCCCTCGCCGGGGTCGGGCACCCGGGTGCACCTTCGCCTGCGCCTCGGCCCGGTCACCCATGTCGCGCTCGCGGAGCGCGTCGGCGGGCTGTTCGATGCGCTCACCGTCGCCGGGATGGCGGCGGGGCTGGCCGAGCGGCTGAGCCGGTAGTCGGGAGCATCCACGACGAGGTCGCCGACCACACCCGGAGCGGGGAACGGGTCAGGTCGCGGACGGCTGGTAGGCCGGGTCCTCCAGCGCCTCGGTCAGCAGCGACACCAGTGCCTCGAGCTGGACGTCCACCGACGAACCGACCTCCTCGTCGGAGCCGTCGAGCGCGCGCGCGGCGAGGCCGGCCTTGCTGTCGATGAGCTCCGCGATCCGGGTGTCGATGGTCTGCGCGGCGATGATCCGCCACGCCGTGACCGGCTCGGCCTGCCCGATGCGGTGGATCCGGTCGATCGCCTGGGTCTGCTCGGCATCGGTCCAGGACAGCTCGGCGAGCACCAGGTTGGAAGCGGCCTGGAGGTTGAGCCCGACGCCTGCCGCCGTCAGCGAGCAGACCACGATGTGTACGTCGGGGTCGTTCATGAAGCCGTCGATCGCCTTCTCGCGCGCGGTCTTGGACTGGTTGCCGCGGATCGAGGTGTAGGCGATGCCACGCTTGGCGAAGGTCTCCTCGGCCACGTCCATCACGTCGACGTGCTTGGCGAAGAAGACCACCTTCCCGACGTTGCGGGAGAGCTGGGCGGCGTAGTCGGCGGCGAGGCCGGCCTTGGCCTGGCCGATCCGCCGCATCATCTCGAAGACGTTCTCCTCGGACTTGGTGGTGGTGGTGTCCTCGCGCTCCCAGGTCGCGACCCGGCGTACGAGCTCGTGGTCGATGCCCTCGACCGCGCGCCCCGACGTACGGGTCGCGATGGCGCTCTCGTAGCGCGAGACCAGCCGTCGAGCGAGCTCGCGCTCGGCCGCCCGGATCGAGCGGCCGGCCTCGTCGTCGAGCTCCACCGGCAGGTCGGCGACGCGGCGGGCCGGGATGTCCGCGGCCACGTCGACCTTGCGACGCCGCACGATGCCCATGTCGACCACGCTGCGTCGCGCAGCGCCGTAGAAGCCCGGGTCGCCCGGCGAGAGGCCGGTGTCCTCCAGGGAGTCCATCAACCTGCCCAGCGGCTTCTTGTCGTCGATCCAGCCCAGGAACTGCCAGATCGCGCGGAAGTCCTCGATGTCGTTGATCAGCGGGGTGCCGGTCAGCGCCATCAGCAGCGGGTGCGCGAGCCGCGACCGGATCCGGTCGGCGAGCTGGAGCACGTGCTGGGAGCGCTGCGACGACTTGTTCTTGATGAAGTGGGCCTCGTCGACGACCATCCCACGGAAGCCGAAGTCGCCCAGCCAGCCGACGTGCCGGTCGAGCACCTCGTAGTTGACGATCACGATGTCGGCGAAGCCGTCGATGGTGTCGCCGTCACCGTGGATCACGGTGGGGGTGCGGTTGGGCGTCCAGCAGGCCGACCTCGCGGGCCCAGTTGGTCTTCACGACGTTGGGGACGACGACCAGGAGCGGGTAGGCCTTGGTGGCTTGCGCGGCGAGCAGCGCCTGCGCGGTCTTGCCGAGTCCGGGCTCGTCGGCCAGGAGGAAGGTGCGGTGGCCGTTGGTCGCCGAGGCGACGAGCTGGGCCTGGTGCCGCATCAGCTCGAGGCCACCGGGTGCCTGGCGCGAGACCGGTTCGGGCAGCGCCATCGCCGACGCCGCCCCGTCGCCGTACTCGAAGGAGCGGAACAGCGGGCCGAGCAGCTCCCAGCCGGCCAGACGGCGGGCCCGCGGCCGGTCACGCTCGGCGAGGGCGGCGTCGGGGGCGAGGAACGGGTTGGCGAGCTGGCGGGAGATCACCGACTGGGGCACCACGCGACGCTCGACCACGGCTGGAACCTCGTCGTCGGCGACCGGCTCGGGCAGCTCCTCAGGAGCATCGAGGCCGCCGGACTCCATCAGCTCGCGCTTGAGGGCCTTGGCCTCGCTGGAGACGACCGCGTCCTCGGCGAGCAGGGTCAGCAGCCGGCTGTCGCGCGCGGCGGTCTTGGCCAAGATGGTGGCGACGCCGTCGAGGCGCTTGAGCTGTTCGGCGCGGCGGCCCTCGCTGAGCTCGGCGTCGGCCTTGACCCGGGCGCGCTCCTCGCGCACCAGCAGCGCCACGACCTGGAACTTCGTGCTGACCGACGGCATCGCCGAACGCTTCTCGACCGCGGTCTCGACCTCGCGGACGGCGCGCGCGAGGACCGGGATGATCCCTTCGTTGTCGGGGTTGCGTCCACGACGACCGCTCTGCGGAGCGGACCGTCGCGAACCCGACTGGCGCTGGCCTCGTCGAGCCAAGGACTCCTCCTCTGGAGTGCCACCGGACACCGGCACGGATCGTTTCCGCACGGCTCACGATGGTGCGTCGGCGCGGGAGGGCCCCCTGGCCCGTCCCGGACACGATCCGGTCCCGCGATCCCGGTGGAACGTCTGGACGGCCGACCTGGCGGTCGGACGTGCTGGGACCGACGACGTTGTGTCGACGATCGGACATCGACCCGCGGTCATCGCCGAGCGGACGGGCCGCCGACGGTCGGTACTACCGACGATGGTAGCCCGTGTCGGCCCCTGGGACGACCGGACCCCCGAGACCCGTCGCAACGCCGTCCGAGGAGACCTGCGAATCGGGTCAGCTGGCGCGCTTCTCGGTGCAGACGAACTGGACGTGTCCGGGGTCGTCCTGGCGAACGTCGAGCATCCGGTCCCCGAGGCGATCGACGGCTTCGGCGTCGAGGTAGACGCGGGCGCCCTCGTAGTCGAAGGCGCGGTCCTCGCTGCGCGGCTTCACGGCCGGCTGCACGCTGAGCCGGGGGCCGGTCTCGGTGCGAATGAGCGATCCGCAGTCCTGCGGTGGATCCGCCGAGCCGACCCGGGATCTTCCGGATCACGTCGCGGGCTGTCCTCGAGATGGTGAGCATGGTGGCTCCTTCCCTCGTGATGAGCGATCTGCTCACCACCCTGGTGCCCGCTCCCGGATCGGCCAACCCGGGTTGCGCGCAGTCGTTATCAAGCGACGCAGAGCCGTTACGGAGACGTGATGTGACCCGGTCCCGACCGGGAAGTTCCACCCCTGGACACCGGGACGCCACCCGATCGACCCGGGCTCGCCACCCCGTGCCGGGAGCCTCGAGACGTGCACCCGCGACGAGAGGTGGGACTCCGATGACGACGGCCCTGCTAGGGCGTCCCGCGCGCCACGCCCGTGCGCAAGGGCCCCCTGGTCGTCGCCCACCGGGGTGCGAGCACGCAGGCACCGGAGAACACCCTGGCCGCCGTGCGCGCGGCGATCGCCGTGGGAGCGGACGCGGTGGAGATCGACGTACGACGGACCGCTGACGGCGAGTTCGTGGTGCTCCACGACCAGAGCCTGCAGCGCACGACGGACGTACGCCGCCGGCATCCGCGGCGGGGCCGATTCGACGTCAACAGGTTCTCGGCCGCCGACGTCGCGGCCCTGGATGCCGGCACCTGGCACGGGCGAGAGTTCGCCGGCACCCGCGTCCCCACGCTCGGCGAGGTGATCGCCGCGGTGCGCCCGTCGGGTCTCGACCTCGTCGTCGAGGTCAAGGCGCCGGTCGGTCGGTGCCGGGGCGATCTGGTGGACCTCGCGGCCGTCCTCGACGCCGGCTCGCTGCCACACCGCCGGATCACGGTGCAGTCCTTCGACGTCGGGCTGGTCCACGACCTGCGGCCGCTGCTGCCGGCGGTCTCACTGGCTGTCCTGGTCCGCCATGCACGCGGCGATCTCGCGGACCTCTCCCGCTGGGCGGACCAGGTGAGCCTGCACCACCGTGCGGTCGACCGCGGGACGGTCGATGAGATCAGGGGCTGGGGCATGCGCTGCATGGCGTGGACGGTCAACCGCCCGGCCTCGATGCGGCGGCTCGTCGAGCTGGGCGTGGACGGCATCATCACCGACCGCCCCGACCTGCTCCGCGAGGTGCGCTCAGCCGGGTGAGACCTCGGGCAGGTGGTGCCCGAACGGCACCTCCTCGGTGTGCCCGAGCGCGGCCAGCACGCTGGGCAGCAGCGCCTTCGCGGTGCGCCGATAACCGGCGGCCGAGGGGTGGAAGTTGTCGAGGGAGAACATCTGGTCGGGCTGGGCGATGAAGAACGGGCCGACGACCGTGGCCAGCTCGACGGCGTGTCCACCGGCCGCGATCACTGCCTCGCGCTGCGCATCGGCGAGCTGCTTGGAAGCACGGCTGCCGAGGCTGCGCAGGGGCTGCGGCACCGGGCGCAGGGTGCCGAGGTCGGGGCAGGTGCCCATCACGACACCGGCCCCCTCAGCCCGCAGCGCGCCGACCGCGTCGACCAGGCACTGCACCGAGTCGGCGACGCGCACCCGATGGGTCACGTCGTTGCCGCCGACGACGATCACGGCGACGTCGACGCGACGGCCCGGCGGTCGTGCCGACAGCTGGTCGGCCAGCATCGAGGACTCGGCGCCCACCCGCGCGACCGTGGTCAGCCGGACCGATCGTCGGGTGGTCTTGGCGAGGCGCCTGGCCAGCTGGGCGCCGAGCGTTCCCTCCGGGTGGTCCGAGCCCAGGCCGGCGGCGATCGAGTCGCCGAGGAGCAGCAGCTCGATGCGGGCGCCGTACTTCTTCTTGTAGAGGCCGTCGGCGACGTGCGCCTCCTCGCCCAGTGGCTTGCCGATGGCCCGGCGTGCGGTCGCAGCCTGGCCGCGCAGCACGTGCCCGGCCCAGGTGAGCACCACGACGGCGACCAGCGGTGGACCGAGCCGCCACCACGTGCGGCTGGTCGAGCGAGGAGTCATGGTCCGAGCATCGGTTCCCAGCCTGAACGCCAGGTGTCGTCCAGGAAGGTGTGCGGCGAACGCCCCTCGTTCAGGCGTGCCTCCGGGAAGTTCATGCGTGCCTCCGGGAAGTTCAGGCGTGCCTCCGGGAAGTTCAGGCGCGCCCCCGGGAAGTTCAGGCGCGCCCCGGGAAGTTCAGGCGCGCCCCGGGAAGTTCAGGCGCGCCTCCGGGAAGTTCAGGCGCGCCTCCGGGGATCTCAACCGTGCGCTTGGGGCGCTCCCCCGTACCTCCGGGAGCCACGAAGCTCCCCGGGAGCACCTCTCAACTCCCCGCGAGCACCATCTCAACTCCCCGCGAGCACCTCTCAACTCCCCGCGAGCACCACTCAACTCCCCGCGAGCACCACTCAACTCCCCGCGAGCACCACTCAACTCCCCGCGAGCACCACTCAACTCCCCGGGAGCACCACTCAACTCATCTGGGCTCAGAGCCCGTCGAACAGGCCGGGGTCGTCCTGGACCGGGGCCGAGCCGCGCACGGGGTGGTCGGTGGACGCGCCGGGGATGCCGGGCCCGGGGTCCGGGGCGACGTCCTGCTTCCACGAAGCCGCGGCGCCGTTGGCGAGCCGGTCGGCCTCCTCGTTGAGCGGGTGGCCGGAGTGGCCCTTGACCCAGCGCAGTTCGACGGTGCGGCCGGTCATCGCGTGGTCGAGCGCGCGCATGATCTCGACGTTCAGGACGGGCTTGCCGTCACGCTTGCGCCAGCCCCTGCGCTTCCAGCCGGCCATCCACTTGGTGACCGAGTCGATGACGTAGCGGCTGTCGCAGTAGACGACCAGGTCGTCCTCGAGGTGGGCCGACTGCTGGAGCAGGTCGAGCAGGGCGGTGAGCTCGCCCTGGTTGTTGGTGCCGTGCGGCCAGCCACCGGCTGCCCAGCACTCGTCGTCGACGTACCAGCCCCACCCGGCCGGCCCGGGATTGCCCAACGCCGAGCCGTCGGCAGCAGCGATGATCGTCACGCGGGTCATGCTCGCACCCACGGGCACGTTGTGCCGGCCGGGGTGGCTGCGGTGCTGCTACATGCCTGGGACGGGCAGAGCCTCGTGGACCTCGATGGTGCAGCCGCCTGGCATGTTGAGGTGCGGGTGCCCCTGGGCGAGTGCCAGGGCAGCGTCCATGTCGGCAGCCTCGAGGATGCTGTAGCCGGCGACCTCGCGCGAGCTGGGCGCGGTGCCGGCCGGGGTCACCGCGACGCCGCCGGCGAGCGGCGTACCGAAGTCGACCAGGTCGTCGCCCACCTTGCCGGCCCACTCCATCCAGGCACTCATCACGGCCTGCATCTCCTCAGGCGAGGGCTGCGGGGCGTCGGCGGGCATCGCGGGGGCGTGGTAGACGAACACGTACTTGGTCATGGCTGGATCTCCTTGTGTGGTTGGGTTTCTCAGGCGTTGATCGGGGTGCGACCGGCGTACGCCGCCAGCCGGTCGAGCGCGGAGGCCTGCTCGGCGACCACCTGCTCCTCAGCGAACGACGAGCCACGGCCACCGGGGACGACGTCCTGGGCCAGGCCGGTCACGTAGGCGACGACCTCGTCGGAGACGCGGAGGGTCTGCCCGCTGCCCTGGGCCATGTCCCACGCGTGCAGCAGCAGCTCGACCGGCAGGACGGCCGCCAGGAAGGCGGCCGGCATCTCGCCGCCGCCCGGACCGGCGAGGTTGCCCTCGAGGCCACGCGCGCGCCACGCCTGGATGGTCTGGCCGGCCATCACCGAGATGCGGTTCTCCAGCGACCCCTCCTCGGGGTTGGTGACCGTGCCGCCGGCCATGGCGCCGAGCCGTTGCAGGGAGCCGCAGATGTGCTCGGCCAGGTCGTGGCAGGTGAAGTCCAGGCACGGGGTCTGCTTGGGACGGTCCTCGGCGGTGAGGTTGCGCAGCACCGGCTGGAACGCGGCGAGCGCGGCCTCGGCGGCGACCAGCGGGTCGAGCTCCTCAGGCGCCCAGGCCCACTCGTCCTGCCCGGCGTCGCCGTGGGTGGCGAGCGCCACCAGGCGGTCCATGAAGTGGTTCCAGCCCTCGGCGTGCCCGGCGGCCTGCTGCTCGTCGAGACCCTCGTGGATCAGCGTCACGGCCGTGCCGGACGCGTTGGGCTCCAAGTGATCGTGACCGTGGAGGCGTCCGGGGGCAGGTCGTCAGAGCCGTCCCAGCCCCACCCGAAGACGACCTGCTTGCCCGGCACGACCTCCTTGAAGGTGCCACCGGCCAGGTGGCCGGGCGTGACCGCCCAGTGGTAGTCACCGCCGACGCGCAGGTCGACCGTGGCCGTGACGGTCTGCCATCGACGCAGCCGCTCGGGCTCGGTGAGGAGCGCGAAGGCCTCGTCGGGGTTGACGGGCAGCTGGACTGTCTTGCTGTAGCTCATCGCGATTCCTTGCCTGCGTTGGAGTTGTGAGTAGTGCGGGTGGCGTTCAGCTCGTGGGCGTCGGCGACGAGCTGGTCGAGCTCGTCGGTCCAGAACCGGTCGATCTCGGCCTGAAGCTCGCGGAGGCCGGCCGGCACGACCCGGTAGACCCGGGTCCTCCCGACCTTGTCCGCCTCGACGAGACCCACCGAGGCCAGCAGCAACAGGTGCTGCGACACCGCCGACCGCGTCGAGGTGAACTCCGCCGCGATCTCGCTGACCGTGCGGGGTCGTCGACCGAGCAGCTGGAGCATGCGTCGCCGATTCGGCTCGGCGGCGGCGGACAGTGCGTCGGTCATCGATCAATACGTTAGTCACCACTAACGCTTTTTGTCAACGAGAAGTTCCGCCTCTCGCGCCGCCCGGAGCGCCGGCGTCAGCGCGCGGAGGACGCGCGCAGGCCGGCGTCGACGACCCCGGGGCGCAGCACACCCTCGATCGCCTGCGCGGCACATCCGACCAGGCCGGCCCGATCGCCGTGGGCGGCCGGTCGGAACACCAGGTCGCGGGTGCCGAGGGCCGTCGAGGAGGCGTAGACGCTCTCGCGCAGGCCGGCGACGTACAGGTCGAAGGCGGCGCCCATGTCGCCGCCGACCACCACGACCTCGGGGTTGAGCAGGTTGATCGCGACGGCGAGGACCTCGCCGAGGTGACGACCGCTGTCGCGCAGCAGACCGCGGGCCACGGGATCGCCCGAGCCGGCGAGCGCCACCAGGTCGCGGATGTGCCCGACCTCCTCGCGCTGCTCCTGGAGCATCCCGACCAGCGCCCAGCCACCGGCGACCGCCTCGAGACAGCCGACCGCGCCGCATCGGCAGGGCAGCCCATCGGCAGCGGGCACTCGGCAGTGCCCGATCTCCCCGGTCGCGCCGCCGTGCCCGGTGACCACGCGCCCTTCGTCGATGATGCCGAGCCCCAGACCGGTGGAGGCCTTGACCACCAGGGCGTGTCGGGGAGCATCGGGACGGTGGAACAGCTCAGAGCCGGCCAGCACCGTGGCGTCGTTGGCGAGGAAGAGCGGCGCGTCGCAGACGCCGGCGAGGTACGGCGCCAGTGGGACCCCGTCCCAGCCGCGCATGACCGGCGAGTCCAGGCTCATCCCGCGCGCGGCGTCGACCGTGCCCGGCAGGCTCATGCCGACGCCGGCGACCGGGCCGGAAACCTCGGCGAGCAGCTCGGCGAGGCAGCGCGCCACCTCGGGCATCAGCTCGTCCGGCCCGACTCCGACCTCGTGGTCGCGCGACGTGGCGGCGATCTCCTGACCGTCGAGGTCGAAGACGCCGAGCTGGCTGCGGGACCGCCCGACCGCCGACGGCCAGCACGACCGCCGCCTCGCGGTTGAAGACCAGCGAGCCCGGCGGACGACCCCCTGTCGAGGCGAGCTCCTCCCCCGGTGACAGCCAGCCGGCCTCGACGAGAGCGTTGACCCGGGACAGCACCGCCGTCCGCGAGAGCCCCGTCAGCCGGGACAGGTCGGCCCGGGTGTGCGCCAGGCCGGTCCGCACCAGCTCGAGCAGGTCGCCCGCCGTCGCAGGGACGCCGGACACCCCCGGCTCCCGCACGTCCAGCGAGGTCATCGGCCTCTCCTCGGCTCCACGATCCAGCCCTCCGTCGTCAGCACCCGGGCGACCCGGGTTCCCGCAAGGTAGCCCAGTCGTGCACAAGTTTTCACACTTAGGCCGCTCGAATTCCGAAGATACGCTTGCATGCGTCCTAAGTTCTCCTTACCGTCGAACCTGTGACTCTCCTCCCGCCCCCACCCCGGGCACCCTCGCGACCGCGGCGGCGATCCCGCCTGCGTGCGACTTCGTCGTGTTCGGCGGCACCGGCGACCTCGCCCTGCGCAAGCTGCTGCCGGCTCTCTACCTCCGCGACCTCGAGGGCCAGCTCCCCGAGGAGACCCGGATCATCGGCGTCTCGCACAGCAGCCTCGACGACGACACCTACCGCTCCGACGTACGCCGGGCCCTGCTCGAGCACGTACCGACGGGCAGCTTCGACGAGGCAGGCGTCGACCGGCTGCTGGCGCGGGTGCACCACGTGTCACTCGACTTCACCGACCCGAGCGACTGGCACCTGCTGCACGGGCTGCTCAAGGAGCACGCCCCGCAGGGCGGCACCCTCAGCCCGGTCCGGGTGTTCTACCTCGCCGTCAGCCAGAGCCTGTTCGGCACCATCTGCGCGCAGCTCGACGAGCTCGGTGTGGTCGATGAGCGCGCCCGCGTGGTGATGGAGAAGCCGATCGGTCACGACCTCGAGTCAGCCCGCGAGGTCAACGACGCGGTCGGCCGGGTCTTCGACGAGACCCAGGTCTTCCGGATCGACCACTACCTCGGCAAGGAAAGTGTCCAGAACCTCCTGGTCACCCGCTTCGCCAACACCTTCCTCGAGCCGGTCTGGAACGCCCACTGGATCGACCACGTGCAGATCACCGTCGCCGAGTCGCTCGGGGTCGGCGAGCGCGGCGGCTACTACGACACGGCGGGCGCGCTGCGCGACATGGTGCAGAACCACCTGCTCCAGCTGCTCTGCCTGGTCGCGATGGAGCCGCCGACCGTTGCCTCCCGCGAGGACGTCCGCGACGAGAAGCTCAAGGTGCTCAAGGCGCTCAAGCCGATGACGGCCGAGACGATCGACCGGGACACCGTGCGCGGCGTCTACGGGCAGGGCCTCGTCGACGGCGGAGTCGTGACGTCGTACGCCGACGACGTGCCGACCTCGACCGGGAGCACCGAGTCCTACGTCGCCCTCAAGGCCGAGGTGAGCAACTGGCGCTGGAAGGGCGTGCCGTTCTACCTGCGCACCGGCAAGCGGATGGACCGACGCCTCTCCGAGATCGTGGTGGTGTTCAAGAAGCCGCCGCACGCGATGTTCCCGCACAGCGAGGGTGCCCACGAGTCCAACCGGCTGCACATCCACCTCCAGCCCGACGAGGGCATGCGGATGCACATGACCGCCAAGGAGCCCGGCCCGGGCGGCATCCGGCTGCGGCCGGTCTCCCTCGACCTCTCCTACGCCACGACGTTCGACCAGCGGCTCCCCGAGGCCTACGAACGGCTGCTGATGGACGTCATCCGTGGCAACCCCACCCTGTTCATGCGCCGCGACGAGGTCGAGGCGGCGTGGACCTGGGTGGAGCCGATCCTGCACCGGTGGGCAGCGTCGCCCGACCGGCCCAAGAAGTACGCCGCCGGCACCCCCGGCCCCACCGCCGCCGCCACGCTCCTCGAGCGCGACGGCCGAGCCTGGCAGGAGTCCGACCAGTGACCCGACACCTCCACCCCACCCTCGACGCCGTCACCGCACGGATCGTCGAGCGCAGCCTTCCGCACAGGTCGGCCTACCTCCAGAAGATCGACGCCGCCGCTGATCGCGGGCCTGCCCGCACCAGGCTCGCGTGCGCCAACCTCGCGCACGGATTCGCCGCCTCGGAGCCGACCGAGAAGGCCGCTCTGCGCGGTCGGTCCAAGCCCAACATCGCGATCGTCACCGCCTACAACGACATGCTCTCGGCGCACCAGCCCTACGCGACCTACCCCGACCAGCTCAAGAAGGCCGTCCTGCGCGCGGGCGGCATCGCCCAGGTCGCCGGGGGCGTGCCTGCGATGTGCGACGGCATCACCCAGGGCCGCGACGGCATGCAGCTCTCGCTGTTCAGCCGCGACCTGATCGCGATGTCGGCTGCGGTGGCGCTGTCGCACGACATGTTCGACGGCGCCCTCATGCTCGGCGTCTGCGACAAGATCGTGCCGGGCCTGCTGATCGGCGCGTTGTCCTTCGGCCACCTGCCGACGGTGTTCGTGCCCGCGGGCCCGATGACCTCCGGTCTCCCGAACGGCGAGAAGGCCCGCGTCCGGCAGCTGTACGCCGAGGGCAAGGTCGGCCGCGAGGAGCTGCTCGAGGCCGAGGCCGCGTCGTACCACTCGGCAGGGACGTGCACGTTCTACGGCACCGCCAACTCCAACCAGCTGCTGATGGAGGTGCTCGGGCTGCACCTGCCCGGCGCGTCGTTCGCCAACCCCGGCACCTCGGCGCGCGAGGCGCTGACCCGCGCGGCTGCCGCCCGGGTCACCGCCCTGACTCCTCAGGGCGGCGAGCCGATGCCGATCGGTCGGATCGTCGACGAGAAGGCCGTCGTCAACGCCTGCGTCGCGCTGCTGGCGAGCGGCGGCTCGACCAACCACACGCTGCACCTGGTCGCCATCGCCCGCGCAGCCGGCATCGTGCTGACCTGGCAGGACCTCTCCGACCTCTCGGCCGTCGTGCCGCTGCTCGCCCGGGTCTACCCCAACGGCAAGGCCGACGTGAACCACTTCCACGCCGCCGGTGGGATCGCGTTCCTCGTGCACACGCTGCTCCGTGCGGGGCTGCTGCACGACGACGTCGAGACGATCATGGGCCGCGGCCTGTGGCGCTACACGACCGAGCCACGTCCGTCCTCTGACGGCCTCGGCGCCACACCGGACGCGCCGGGCATCGCCTGGGAAGAAGGCCCCAAGGCCTCGCTGGACACCGAGGTCCTTCGCGGCGCCGACGAGCCGTTCGCCGTCGACGGCGGTCTGCGGATGCTCTCCGGCCCCCTCGGCACAGCGGTGATCAAGACCTCGGCGGTGAAGCCCGAGCACCAGGTGGTGACCGCGCCGGCCGTCGTGTTCGACGACCAGGCCGACTTCCTCGCTGCTTTCGCGGCCAACGAGCTCGACGGACGTGACCTGGTGGCGGTGATCCGCTATCAGGGGCCGGCCGCCAACGGGATGCCCGAGCTGCACAAGCTGACCCCCGCGCTCGGCGTCCTCCAGGATCGCGGCCACCGGGTCGCCATCGTGACCGACGGCCGGATGTCCGGCGCGAGCGGCAAGGTCCCGGCCGCGATCCACGTGACGCCGGAGGCCGCGCTGGGCGGGCCGCTGGCGCGGGTCAGCGACGGCGACCTGGTCACGGTCGACGCGGTCACCGGCCGTCTCGACCTCGGCGTCAGCGTCGCCGACCTGGCGGCCAGGTCCTCCACTGGTCGCGCTCCCACCGGCGAGGAGTGGGTCGGCACCGGCCGCGAGCTCTTCGCCGGCTTCCGGGCCACCGTCGGCGCGGCCGACACCGGCGCCAGCGTGTTTCCCGGTCTGCTCCCGCACGTCCCCTCGACCGAGGAGATCTCCGTTGCCCAGCACGCCTGAGCCCCTGACCTCCGTCCTCGACCTGGTCCCGGTCGTCCCCGTCGTCGTGCTCGACGACCCCGCCACCGCCGTCCCTGTCGCCCGCGCCCTCGTGGCCGGCGGCCTCCCCGTCATCGAGCTGACCCTGCGCACCCCGGTCGCCCTCGACGCCCTCCACGCCATCGCCGCCGAGGTCCCCGACATCACCATCGGCGCCGGCACCATCCTCGAACCCCACCAGGCCAAGGAAGCCGCCGCCGCCGGCGCTGCCTTCCTGGTCTCCCCCGGCGCCACCCCGACCCTGCTCGGCGCGATGCGGGACACCGGCCTCCCGTTCCTGCCCGGCACCGCCACCGTCTCGGAGATGCTCACCGCCCTCGAGGCCGGCTGCACCGAGCTGAAGTTCTTCCCCGCCGAGCAGTCCGGCGGCGCCGCCTTCCTGAAGTCGATCTCATCGGTGCTGCCCGCCGCGCGGTTCTGCCCCACCGGTGGGATCACCGCGACGACGGCACCGTCCTACCTGACCCTGCCCAACGTCGGCTGCGTCGGCGGCTCCTGGATCACCCCACCCGACGCCATCCACGCCCGGGACTGGCACCGGATCACCACCCTCGCCCGAGAGGCCGCCGCACTCACGATCCGTGGGGCTTGATCGAGGGGAGCTCCGTGTCACCGGACAACGTCTGGAGTCTCCCCAGCCATGCTGTCGGGGAGGCGGTCGCCGCTCGCGACGCGGCCTCGCCGGAGCCGGCCGCCAGGCGGGCCGCGACCCTCACTCCCCGGCGCCCTCGTCGGCCGACGCAGGGTCAGCGGCAGGGTCACCGGCGGGGCGGCGGGGATGCCGGTCCACGACGCGCTGCAGCCGTGCCCGCGTCGACTCGGTCAGCGCCGGGTCGGTGGTGCTGGGCCAGGCGTCCACCTCCTCAGCACCTCGCTGGAAGAAGTCGTGAAGCGTGCCGAGCAACGACGTGGTCACCTCGATGGCCAGAGCCACGGAGTGCAGTCGCTCGGGAAACATCGGCCGGCCGTGGAAGGGCTGCCGGTCGTCCTCGGTGCCGCGTCCCTGCTCGAGGAGCCAGAGCGGGCCGCCCTCCTCGAGATACTCCGCCGCATACCCGACCAGCTCGGCGAGCATGTCGTCCGCCATCGCCGCGGTGGTGCGCAGGGAGCGGCCGAGGTCGTCGGCGGAGCCCTGGTCGGCGTAGAACGCACGCAGCACCCCCTCGATCTGGAAGTGCGGCTCCTCGGGCTCGGTGGCCAGCCAGGTCGCCAGGGCGGTCCTGCCCGCCGGGGTGACGAAGTAGCGCTTCCGCGTCCGCGCACCGGCCGGCTCCTCCTCCACCCGGGCCCAGCCGAGCTCGACCAGCCGTCGCTGCTCGCGGTAGAGATGCCCCTCGGAGGTCGGCCAGACGAAGCGGAGACTGCGACGGACCTGCTGGGTGAGCTCGTATCCCGTCCAGGACCGCACCGCCAGCATCCCGAGGAGGCCGTACGTCGTCGGCGTGGCGGAAGGGGAAGTCACCCGATCAGACTACTCGCAATGTGAGTAAATCGGCGGTACCGTGACGTCCATGGGAATCGGCACGCTCCGCTGCCAGGTGATCGACGTCAACGACCTGGGCGTCGCCGAGACGTTCTGGTCGGCGCTGACCGGGCTTCCGGTGATCCCCTCGGTCTTCCCCGGGCGGTACTCCTACCTGGGCCAGGCCGACCCGTGGAAGCACGAGGTCATCCTCCACCTGGTCACGGCGAAGAAGGGGCCCGAAGCCAACCGGTCGCACGTGGACATCTGGGTGCGGGACATCGGCCCTGCGGTCGAGGAGATCGAGACCATCGGCGGCCGGCTCAAGCGAGCCCCGACCATCTACCCGCGTCCGGGCTCCTACCCGGGCGAGCCGCCCAGGATCGACTGGGCGGTCATGCAGGACCCGTTCGGCAACGAGTTCTGCCTTGTCACCGTCCTCACGCCGTCCGAAGTGAAGGCGGTCGAGGACGCATCCAGATCCGGCCCCGGTGACGACCAGTCGTGGCGCACCGCTGCCGGGCGAACAACGAGATGAGGCACGTCATGGCAACACCGATCAACCAGCTGCCCGTCGAGATCGCTCAGGGCGACCTCGAGACCCGCTACGTCGAGCTCGGCGACATGGCCATCCGGCACGCGCGGGTGCCGGCCGGCACCGACATGGCGCCGGTGCTGCAAGGACTGCCCGGGGACCGGTGCCCGAGCCCGCACTGGGGCATCGTGCTCGAGGGATCCCTCGAGCTGGTCCACGCCGACGGCGCCCGCGAGACCGCCAGGGCCGGCGAGGTCTACCACTGGCCGGCCGGCCACACCGCGCGCACCGATGTGGGCGCAGTGTTCCTCGAGGTCGGGCCGGTGGGGCCGATGCGGGAGTTCGGCGACCACGCGAAGAAGGTGCTGGGCTGACCGCGGCGCCCGGGACTGGCACCGGATCACCACCCTCGCCCACGAGGCCGCCGCCCTGACGACGGCCTGAGCACGTAGCCGGCGACTCCGCCGGGGCCGAACACCTCCACGACGTGTCCGTCGACCAGCACCTGCTGGTCCTCGGCTCGCAGCACCTGGTCGGCCACGGCAGGGTGCGGCTCGACCACGACGCGGTCTCCGTCGAGTCGCAGTGCGTGCGCGACCGAGTGCGCCCCGGCCCAGCCGGCCACGACGTCCTCGACCCCGCGGAGCCAGTGCACCAGGCACGTCCGGCCCTCGGCATCGGTGAAGGCAGACCCGGCGTAGTGCGCGCCCCACGTCAGTCGCTGCCACGAGCGAGCCTCGAAACGGCCGTCCACCAGGGCTCCGACGGCCGCGGCCTCGTAGAGCGTCTCGCCGTCGGCCCACACGGAGACGACCAGCACCCAGGCCCCCTCGAGCCGGAGCAGCTGCGGGCACTCCCAGACGCTGCCGGTCCACACCGGGTCGGTCTCGTCGCGATGGCGGGAGGCCAGCACGCCGCCGTAGGTCCAGACGTCGAGGTCCGGCGAGGTCCAGGTCAGCGCCGCAGCGGTGCCGTCGGCGAGTCCGGCACCCACGACCATCCGCCACTCCCCGCCGTCGTGCACGACGTACGGATCCCGGAACTCCACCAGCTCGAGGTCGGCCGGCGCCACGACCACCGGGCCGTCCTGCTTGTCCCAGCCGGACCACGTGGCGTCGGTGGGCGTCGCGAGCCGGACCGTGCCGATCGCCGGGGCGTCCACCGCCACCGAGGTGTAGAAGATCCGGCCGCCGTCGACGTCGACCACGCAACCGGACCAGACGCCGCCGTCGGTGTCGTCGGGCGACAGCGCGAGGGGCTGCTCGGTCCACCTCACCAGGTCGGGGCTGGTCGCGTGCCCCCAGTGCTGGCCGACCGCCCACACGGTCGACCCGGGGACGTGCTGGAAGAACAGGTGGTACTGCCCGTCGCGCCAGGTGACGCCGTAGGGATCGTTGATCCACCCGCTCCTCGGCGTGAAGTGCAGGTCAGGCATCCGTGAGGACCTCATCTCCTCATCCTGCCGTCCCGATGCCCTGCCGGCGCGGGACCGCCCCGCAGCTTCGCGTCGCGGTGCTAGCCGACCTTGCGGCGGTACGTCGCCATGGCGACGGCGTACGCGACGACGAGGATACCGACGCACCAGGCGAGGGCGATCCAGATGTCGGTGCCGACCGGCTGCTGGGCGAACAGGTCGCGGATCGTGTCGACGATCGAGGTCACCGGCTGGTGCTCGGCGAAGGCACGCACCGGGCCGGGCATGGTGTCGGTGGGCACGAAGGCCGAGCTGATGAACGGCAGGAAGATGAGCGGGTAGGAGAACGCGCTCGCGCCGTCCGACGGACTTCGCGGACGAGGCCGGGGATGACCGCGATCCAGGTCAGCGCCAGGGTGAACAGGATCAGGATGCCGGCGACGGCGAGCCACGCCAGCACCCCGGCGCCCGAGCGGAAGCCCATGAGCAGCGCGACGAGCACGACGACGACCAGCGAGATCCAGGTTGGCGACCAGCGAGGTCAGCACGTGCGCCCACAGCACGGACGACCGCGCGATCGGCATCGACTGGAACCGCTCGAAGATGCCGCTCTGCATGTCGAGGAAGAGCCGGAACGCGGTGTAGGCGATGCCCGAGGCGATCGTGATGAGCAGGATGCCGGGCAGCAGGTAGTTCACGTACTGCTCCGCGCCGGTGTCGATCGCGCCGCCGAACACGTAGACGAACAGCAGCATGAAGGCGATCGGCATGATCGTCGTGGTGATGATGGTGTCCGGGCTGCGCGTGATGTGGCGCAGCGACCGGCCCAGCAGGACGGCGGTGTCACTCGGGAAGTGTGTGGTCATCGTGCTTCCTCTCGGTCCGGGCCGGCGACTGCTGCCGGCGTCCCCGACGATGGCGAGGAAGATGTCCTCGAGGGTCGGCTGCTTCTCGACGTACTCGACCTTGGCCGGCGGGAGCAGCTGCTTGAGCTCGGCGAGCGTGCCGTTGACGATGATCCGGCCCTCGTGGAGGATCGCGATCCGGTCGGCGAGCTGCTCGGCCTCGTCGAGGTACTGCGTGGTGAGCAGCACCGTGGTGCCCCGCCTGCGCGAGCTCCTTGACGCTGTTCCACACCTCGATGCGGGCCTGCGGGTCGAGCCCGGTGGTCGGCTCGTCGAGGAAGATCACCGGCGGGTCGCCGATCAGGCTCATCGCGATGTCGAGGCGGCGGCGCATGCCGCCGGAGTAGGTCGCCACCCTGCGGTCCGCCGCGTCGGTCGAGCTCGAACCGGTCGAGCAGGTCGTCGGCGATCCGGCCGGCGTCCTTCAGGTGCCGCAGCCGGGCGACCAGGACGAGGTTCTCGCGCCCGGTGAGGATCTCGTCGACGGCGGCGAACTGCCCGGTGAGGCTGATCGACTCCCGCACTCTGCGGCCTGCGTGGCGACGTCGAAGCCCGTTGACCTCGGCCGTCGCCCGCATCGGCCTTGAGCAGCGTGGACAGGATCTTCACGACCGTGGTCTTGCCCGCGCCGTTGGAGCCGAGCAGGGCGAAGATGCTGCCGCGCGCCACGTCGAAGTCCACGCCGCGCAGCACCTGCAGCGTCGTCGTACGACTTCTCCAGAGCCTGCACGCGGATCGCCGGGGGCGCCTGGGGGTCACTGCGGCGGTCACCGACTGGTCACCCGCGACGCTGTCGATGGCCTGGGTGAGCCGGTTCTCGCTCCCTGTCGATCCACTGACCCTCCGAGTAGTTGCGCGACGAAGGTCTCGACGAACTCCACCGGGTCCTCGCCGACGATCGCGCGGATCGGGGTCCCGTCCGCAGCGGCCTGCTCGAAGAGGTCGACGAGGTCCTCGAACATCCGCACGAGGACGTCGCCCCGGGCGATCCCTCCGGCGTACATCAGGTAGCGCTCCAGCGCCTCGGCTGCGGCCCGATAGTTCGTGGGGAGCTGCTGGAGCCTCGCCCTGCCCTGCCGGTACTGCTTCTTCTGCTCGAGTGATCCGGTGACCAGCTCGATCCATCGTGCGGCCATGTCTAGCTGCCTCCTTCGCGGAGCTGTTCGAGCCGTTCGGTGAGGAAGCTCCAGGTCCTCCAGAACTCTTCGAGGTAGTCGCGACCCTGGGCGTTGAGGGAGTACACCTTGCGCGGCGGGCCCTTCTCGGACGGGACCTTCTCCACGTCGACGAGGCCGCGCTGCTCGATCCTGATCAGCAGCGCGTAGACGGTGCCCTCGGCGATGTCGGAGAAGCCCTGCTCCCGCAGCCAGGCCGTGATCTCGTAGCCGTAGGCAGGCTGACCGGACAGGATCGCGAGCACGATCCCCTCCAGGGTCCCCTTGAGCATCTCGGTCACCTGCTTGCCCATGGGACACCTCCTCGGTCGACTACTCAGCGTTATTGACTACCAGGTACATAGTGACACTAGATAGCGCACGTCGCAAGTCCCCGCCTGGTGTCCGTCGTGGCACCACGCACTCGTGCTGGGTCGCCAGGGTCGAGCCGTCCCGGACGCCTAGGATGGCTCGGTGGCTCGACCAGCGGCTCCCGTGCGGATCGCCATCGTCGACGACTACCAGGTCGTCGTCGAAGGCGTCGCCCGCATGCTCGAGCCGTTCGCTGATCGGGTCGTCGTGGTCGAGCTGGACTCGCGGTTGCCGACGGTGAGTGATGTCGACGTGGTGCTCTACGACACCTTCGGGCAGGTGCAGGGATCCAGCGTGGACGTCGACGCCCTGACGAGTCGTGGTAGCGCCCGCGTGGTGATCTACTCCTGGAACCTCGACACCGCTCTGGTCGACGAGAGCCTCGAAGCGGGCGTCGCCGGCTACCTGTGGAAGGGGATGCCCGCGGAGGACCTGGTGGCGGCGATCGAGCAGGTGCATGCTGGCCAGCCGACGAGACCTCCGGCGCACGCCGCCGGCTCCGACGCAGGCGGTGACTGGCCGGGTCGCGCCCAGGGGCTGTCGGCGCGTGAGTCCGAGGTCGTCGCTCTGATCGCACAGGGGCTGAGCAACCAGGAGATCGCCGATCGGGCCTACCTGAGCATCAACTCGGTGAAGACCTACATCAGGACCGCCTACCGCAAGATCGGGCTCCCACGCCGCGCCCAGGTCGTCGCCTGGGCCCTGCAGCACGGGTTCGAGCCCGACACACAACGCAGCATCGCCCCCAGCGACGACAACTGAGCCAGGCCGGACTCGCGTTTCCGGCTCACGTGCCAGGGCCCCGAGGTGGACGACGAGCCTGCGGGTCTTGAAAACCGGCCTGGCGCTGCGCCACTGAGCTCACCCCACGACCCCCGTGGACGGGGCTCCGGAGAAGACCGAGATCTCGAAGTCCGGCTCTCGGTGGCAGACGACTTCCGGCCGCGGCAACAACGCCCGGACACGAGCGTGCACCTCGGGCCCGTCCAGCGGCCAGCCCTCGACCGGGTGCCGCCAGTGGCACAGGACGAGATCCCCGTCAGGCTCCAGCGAGCCATCGATCCGTGCCACCAGCTCCTCGAGCCGGGCCGGGCTCATGAAGTAGCCGACCTCGGAGAGGACGATGAGGTCGAAGCTGACCCTCGGGCCACTCCCCCGGAAGGTCCCGGAGGCTGACGTCCACTCCCGGCACGGCGCCGATCCGAGCCACGGTCGCCGCGACCGCCGACGGGCTGGAGTCGACTGCCTCGAGCCTCTGACATCTCGCGACGAGCTCGGCCGCCAGCATCCCGACCGAGCAGCCGACCTCGAGGCCTCGCCGATAGCTGGGCTTGGGCAGGACCGCGAGCGTCGACATCCGCTTGCGACGCTCGTACCAGGACGTCTGCGTGCTCCATGGATCCGACTGCCGCTGGTGAAGTGACTCGAGCGCCTCGTCCGACGCTTCCTCGGCGACGTACGTCTCGAGCGCGCCGCCGAAGTGGCTCAGGAAGTCCTCACCCAGCAGCACCTCGTCGCCGGGAAGGTCGGAGAGCGGGCGCACCTGGCTCGTGTGGCTCGCGATCGCCTCCTGCTTGGCCAGGGCGGCTTCCGGTGTCAACGCGAGCCGTCGCACCCGTGACCACGGCATCGCCTCCGGAGCACCCCAGTGCCAGAACCAGATCGGGAACTGCAGCAACGTCGCCCCCGTCCGGTACGCCGCCACCGCGGCGGCTCGTCCGCAGGCTTCGTGGTCCGGATGACCGTCGTGGCGCCAGGGGCTGAGCAGCAGGGTGTGCCTGCCGTCGCCGATGAGGCCGACGAGGGAGCGGACAACGAGATCTTCGTCGTCTGCCACCTGACCGTCCCGCACCCCGAGGAACGTGGTGCTCGCGCCCTCGGCCACACGGCGGAGCGCCGAGTCCGACTCAGCCAGTCGCCGCTGTGCGAGGTCGTCGGGAGAGTGCGCCTGCGACCTCGGGTGACTGTGCTCGCCCGCGGTCGCCAGGACCAGTGTGATCTCGAGCCCGGCCCTCGACGCGGTCGCCAGCAGGCCCGCGGCTCCCAAGGACTCGTCGTCCGGGTGTGCGGCGAGCACCAGGACCCGATCCAGCCCGCCGTCGCCGCTCAGGTCGGGCATCACTCTGCTTGCCCGCTCGAGGTGGTCGCGCCAGGTCGCCGGGGTGGCGCCCGGTCCGTCGTGGGCGAAGGCCGGCGCTACCAAGGGTCCCGCTCGGCGATCTCGCGTCCGAGCGTCGCGAGATCTCGCTCGCCATGGTGCTGACGCAGGTACAGGTGCAGGTCGGCGACCCGGGCCGCATGCTCCTCCTCGGTCACCAGAGGGCCAGGTCCGAGGGCGTGATCGGCTCTGCGCAGGACTGTCTCGGCGGCGTCGAAGACGGCCTGCCTCGTGCGCAGCGCGAGGAAGGAGCCCTCGGGTCCGCGGGCCCGGCCGCCGTCGACGGCGCGGGCTGCCGTCGCCAACGCGTTCCTCGCCGTCGCGAGCGCGGTGTCGATCGCTCCCAGGTGCATCAGTCCGATCTGGTCGGGCGGGCGGGTGTGCGCGGCGGCGGAAACTCGACGCCCGATCGCCACGGTGGCGCCGTACCAGACGGCGGCGACCCCGATCCCGCCGTAGGCGAACCCGTCCCGTGCGAGATACCACCCGGGTGCCCCCACGGGGGTCGCCTCGGTCCCCTCGAAGTGCACCGGCGAGCTCACCACACCGCTCAGACCACGCGCGACCCACGACCCGGGTGCGCGGTCCACGCTCTCGTGGGCCAGCTGGACACTGAAGAGGCCACGGCGTTCGTCGTCCACCCAGGCCGTCACCAGCGCATGACTCAGCTCCGAGGCCAGCGAGCACCACGGCTTCGTCCCGTGCAACGTCCATGCCCCGTCTCGTCGCCGGGCCTCCAGGCGCAGTCCCGGCTGCTCGGCCGCGAAGACGCCCCACGTCGTTCGCGCCGGCGTGGAGAGGCCTGCTTCGTGTCGGATGGTGACCGCGTCGACGTGGGGTTCGACCGCACGGGCCAGCTGGAGATCCACCGACCCGAGCGTCGCGAGTGCCTCCCAGAGGCGCGACGTCCGGCCGCCCCCGGGGTAGGGCAGCTCGAGCGCGGCCGCCAGCCGTAGCGCCTGTCCGGCATCGCCTCGATCGACTTGTCGCGCCTGTGCGAGGACTGCGTCGAGCCACTCCAGATCGTGCGGGCCCGACGGCCCGGGATCGAGCAAGATGCGGGCAACGATGGTGCGGCTCCTCTGCACGCCTCCAGCAAGACAAGGCCCCGGGACCGGCGCCGGCTGCGTAAGCGGGCCGGATCCCGAGGCCTGCCAGGTCCTACTGTTTCTAGCACAAGACGCAGGTGCCTGGTTTCACCCGAAGGGGTGAGAAGGGCCGTGCATGGCCCGCGGATCTTCGGGTATGTGTCGGTATGACTCGCAACGAGCGCATGGTGCACGCTCTGCCCGCCCAGGTCTGGGACGTGCTGTCCGATGGCTGGCTCTACCCGGTGTGGGTGGTGGGAGCGACCCGGATGCGAGACGTGGACCTGCCGTGGCCGGCGGTGGGCGCCCGCCTGCATCACTCGATCGGTGTCTGGCCGCTGGTCGTCAGTGACACCACCGAGGTTCTCGAGTGCGAGCCCGGACGCCTGCTCCGCCTGCGAGCCCGTGGGTGGCCCCTGGGCGAGGCCGAGGTGACGATCACCCTGTCCGCCGAGGGGTCGGGGACGGCTGTCTCCATCGATGAGGACGCCGTGGCAGGCCCGGGCCGGCTGATGCCGGAGCCCCTCCGGGCGTTGCCGATCAAGATTCGCAACGTGGAGACTCTGCGACGGCTCGCCTTCGTCGCTGAGCACCGAGCGCTGACCTGAGATGTCTGCCGCGACGTACGACGCGGTCGTCGTCGGTGCCGGGCCCAACGGGCTCGTCGCCGCCAACCACCTGCTCGACAAGGGCTGGTCGGTCCTCGTGCTCGAGGCGCAGTCGCAGCCGGGTGGAGCAGTGCGCAGCGACACCGAGGTGCATCCCGGCTTCGCGCACGACACGTTCAGCTCGTTCTACCCGCTGGGTGCGGTCTCGCCCGCCCTGAAGGGTCTGAGGTTGGAGGATCACGGCCTCCGGTGGGTGCACGCACCAGCAGTCCTCGGTCACCCCCGGCCCGACGCTCCGTGGGCCCTGCTGCACCGCGACCGCGAGCTCACCGCAGGACAGATGGACGACGTCCGGCCGGGTGACGGCGAGGCCTGGCTCGACCTGTGCGCCAGCTGGGACCGGATCGGCCCGCACCTGGTGCGGGCCCTGCTCACGCCCTTCCCTCCTGTCCGCTCCGGCGTCACCGCGCTGGCCCGGTTGCGCGCTGCCGGAGGTCTCGACTTCGTGCGGCTGATGCTCGCGCCCGCCAGCGAGGTGGGTCGGGGCCTCTTCGGAGGTGAGCCTCCCCGGCTCCTCCTCGCTGGGAACGCCGGCCACGCAGACATCCCGCTCGACGCGCCAGGCTCCGGCCTGATGGGCGTGCTCATGACGATGCTCGGGCAGACCATCGGCTTCCCTGTGCCCGAGGGCGGCGCCGGGCGACTGTCCCAGGCACTGGCGCGTCGGCTCCGCTCGGTGGGTGGCCAGATCGAGTGCAACGTCACCGTCACTCGGGTCGAGGTCGCCGACGGACGCGCCGCCGCGGTCCGCACTGCCGACGGCGACCGCATCGCTGTCCGGCGCGCCGTCCTTGCCGACGTCGTCGCGCCCCACCTGTACGGAGGCCTCGTCCCCGAGCAGGACCTGCCCCCGCGGACGGTGCGCGCGATGCGCCGCTTCCAGCTCGACCCCTCCACCGTCAAGGTGGACTGGGCACTCGACGGACCTGTGCCCTGGTCCAACCCGCCATCGGTCGCCCCCGGCACCGTGCACGTCGCCGACTCGGTCGAGCAGATGACCGAGTCGCTGGGACAGGTCGCGGCCGGCGCCATCCCGGCAGAGCCGTTCCTGCTGGCCGGGATGATGACCACCGCAGACCCGACTCGCTCCCCGGAGGGCACCGAGTCGATGTGGGCCTACACCCACGTCCCGCAACACGCAGTGCGCGACGCCGGCGAGGGTGGGATCCGTGGGCAGTGGGATGCCGACGACTGCGAACGCTTCGCCGATCGGGTCCAGGCCCGCCTGGAGAGGCTCGCCCCCGGATTCGGATCGCGTGTGCTCTCGCGCCGAGTCCTGGGACCGCGCGAGCTCGAGGCCAGGAACGCCAATCTCGTCGGTGGTGCCATCAACGGCGGCACCTCGCAGCTCCACCAGCAGCTGGTGCTGCGGCCGGTCCCAGGGCTCGGTCGCGCCGAGACTCCCGTGCGTGGGCTCTACCTCGCGTCGGCGTCGGCGCACCCGGGAGGCGGAGTCCACGGCGCGCCCGGCATGAACGCCGCGCGCGCTGCGGTGGCTCACTTCCGGATTCCATCGCTCAGGTCGGTGCGGCGTCGCGGCTGATCCGACGCGGTGCTGCTGCCGTGTGCCCGGCTCGGCGGAGCACCGAGCCGGGCACACGACGGCTCACGTCGCCAGTGCGGGCTGGTCGCCCGACCTCGAGCCCCGCCCGATCTCCACCTTGCGCGGCTTGGCCCGCTCGGCGACGGGGACGCTCAGTGCGAGGACACCGTTGTCGTAGTGAGCCTCCAGCCGGTCCAGATCGAGGTTGTCCCCGAGGACGAGCTGACGGCTGAACAGGCCTGTCGGCCGTTCGGATGCCAGGGGCTCCCAGTCGCCGGAGCGGGGAGGCCGCTCGGCGCGGATCGTGAGGACGTTGCGCTCGACGTCGATGTCCAGCGTGTCCGGCGCCACCCCAGGCAGATCGAACTCGATCCGGAACGTGTCCCCTTCTCTCCAGGCGTCCATCGGCATCACGGCTGGTCGTGACGTCGTACCAGATCCCAGCACCTGCTGGGCCAGACGATCGAACTCTCGAAACGGGTCCGTGCGCATCAGCATGTCGATCTCCTCCAGTCAACAGATGTGAGCCAGTACCTATACTGACTGCTATAGATTTCTTATATCGTGAAGACGCTGTCAATGCAAGTCGTCTCGACAAGGTTCTGGGAGGAGCTCGGCCGCGTTCGTCGCGTCCTAGGACTGCTCGAGAGCGGGCTCAACCTCGCCGGGATCGCTCGACGGAGGTGACACCGGCCGACAGCGTCAGGAGTCGCCGGCCGCGGATGCCCACCCGGATGCGGCAGCGGTGCTTCCGGGCGACGAGGGCCGACCACCCAGCTGACGCACCGCTTGTCGACCGGGTCCCTCCTCCAGCCCGAACGCGGCTCGGATCAGGGCCAGGGACTGCTCGTCGTCCTCGGCCGCGGCCGCGCGAGCGAGCAGCGTGGGCTCGTGGGCGACCGCGCCAGCGACGGCGGAAGCCATCCGCCGCAGAATCTCCTCGGACAGCCCGAGTCCCCTCGCCGTGCGTCGCAGCTGCTCGAGGGCGGTCGACTCCACGCCCGTCCGCAGCGAGTTGATGATCGGCCCGGCCCGGCGGGACCGGATCTCCGCGATGAAGGCCTCGGCCGCGGCACGTGTCGCGGCCTCGACCGCGCGGACCTCCCAGGGGTCGGGCGTGACGCCCCGCGCCCGGTCACCGAGCTCGTCGAGGTCGAGCAGGCGTGCACCCGGGATCTCACGCACGGCGGGGTCGACGTTGCGAGGCAACGACAGGTCCACGATCGTCAACCCCTGTCGGGGACCGCGCTCGAGGATGTGCTCGACCAGCTCGACACTGAGCAGCTGGCGTCCGGCCGACGTGGCGACGAAGACCACGTCGGCGACCGGCAGACGCTCAGGCAGGTCCTCGAGCGGATGGACCGTCGGGCAGCGGCCCTTCGCGGTGCTCGACCTTCGACTCATCAGGATCGTCCGAGCCCGCGTCGGCCGCAGGGCCTCCACAACCTGACGGCCCATCGTCCCTGTCCCGAGCACCAAGGCCTCCAACGGTGCGGTGCGCGCGTCGTCGCCGACGACGAGGCCCACCGCTCGCTCGACGAGCAGACCCCCGCGCAGCAGGTCGGGATGGCTGCGCGAGGAGCTGCGAGCGGCGGAGACGGCCGCGCTCACCAGCCTCCCGAGCCGATGCGGCTCACCCTCAGCGGCTGCGGCGGAGCGAGCGGCCACGCGCAGCTGCGCCTGCACCTCCGTCTCTCCCACGATCCGACTGTCGAGCCCCGAGGCGACCCGGAACAGGTGCCGGATCGCGTCGTCGCCGCAGACGACGGATGCCTCCACCGCCTCGCGCTGCCCGTCGGGGACGAGAAGGTCGACGAGCTCCTCGGTGACGCATTGGAGGTGGCGCCGCCCGACCGGTCCGCCGGGCATGTCGAGGACCGCGAGCAGCTCGACCCGGCTGCAGGTCGACAGCACCATGACTTCGGCGCAGCCCGCCGCCAGTGCCTCGGACTGCACACGCCTCCACTCGGAGGCGGCGACTGCGACGCGCTCGAGCTCGGCCAGGGGTGCACTGCGGTGCGTGAGACTCACCGTCACCAACGTGCTGGGGCGCTGCTGTTCGGTCACCACACGACCCCTCCCCCGTGCCGACCTGCGCGAGAGCCCTGCGAGCTCTCGCCGACCCACGGGCCTCACCTGGCTCGGCGACGGCCACCGGCCTGAGTAGTGATGGTGTCCGACCCCCGTGACGGTGTCGTGAAAACGCGCATGCTGCGGGGCTGGTCCCGTGCCGGCGCGCCGCACCGGGAATCAGGTCGGCGCCGACGGGGTACGCGTTCGTCGTCAGCAACACGACGACGAAGGAGCACACACACATGTCAGCGGACGAGCAGGTCGCCAAGGACCTCGTGGAAACTCTCAAGGACGGGCGCAACGGATATGACGCGGCCGCGCAGAAGCTGCGTGACAGCGACCGGCCGGAGTGGGCGCAGGTCATGGAGCGGTTCTCCCAGCAGCGTGCGCAGTTTGCCGAGCAGATCGTGCAGATGGGCCACGCCTACGGCGACGACGTCGACGAGGGCGGCTCGCTCGCAGCTCGCCTGCACCGCGGCTGGCTCGCCATGAAGGACGCCGTCACAGGTGACGACGCGGGCTCCGTGCTCAGCGCCGCGGCGACCGGCGAGGACCACGCGGTGTCCGAGTACGAGAAGGCCCTCGAGTCCGACCTCAGCGACGGCTTCCGCGCAGTCGTCCACGAGCAGCACCAGTCCGTGGTGGCGGCCCGTGACGAGGTCAAGGCGCTGCAGAGCGTGGACTGAGCTCGGCTCGCACCGGACGGCGAGAGGCGCTCTCGCCGTCCGGGTGCTCAGCTGGTCTCGCTGCGACGCTCGAGCAGGACGGTGTCGCGCCAGATGCCGTCGAGGCGGGCGATGCGGGTCCGCACGGCCAGCGTGCGGTAGCCGGCGGAGTGGTGCAGAGCCAGGCTGGCCCGGTTCTCCGGGAAGATGGAGGTCTGCAGCGTCCACAGGCCGTTGCGGTCGGCCTCGGTGACCTGTGTGAACAGCAGCGCCTTCCCGACACCACGGCCGCGAGCGGTCTCCGCGACGTAGACCGAGGTCTCGCCCACCCCGGCGTAACACGCCCGCGCGGAGACCGGGGTGACCGCTGTCCAGCCGACGACCTGGCCGTCGAGCTCGGCTACCCACGCCATCTCGGGCAGCCACGTGGCACGCAGCTGCTCGGCCGTGGGCAGCGCGGTCTCGAAGGTGGCGTTGCGGGTGGCCAGTCCTTGTGCGTAGATGGCGAGCACGGTGGACATGTCGTTGTCGGTCACCTGGCGTGTGGTGACGTCGGGTGGAAGGTCTTCGGGGCAGCACGGCGCGGACGTCAGGGTCCCCATGACGACATCGGCGGCGTGCGGGAGGCCGGTGCAGCAAGCGGGGTTGACCGAGACCATGCTCGAGGTGCCGACCTTGTCGACGACGACGAAGCCCACCTTCCTCAGGACCTGGCAGTGGTGGGAGCAGGTGGACTGGCTGATCCCGATGGCCTCGGCCAGGTCGCCGATGCGCATGGCGCCGGTCGGGGAGGTGGAGAGCGTGTGCAGCAGCCGCACCCGGGTGGGGTCGGCGAGGAGAGAGAACCACTCGGCGAAGTGTTCGGCGTCCTCAGCGCCCAGGCGGGGCGCCGGGCGGCGCCCGTCCGGCTCCAGCAGTGGGAGCTCTCGGCGCCCGTCCGCGGTCGGCGAGTCGTGGCCGGAGGCCGTCGCGGTGGCGGGAGTGGTGGTCATGTCGCAAGACTACCTTGCATTCATCGATCTACGTCGATACAGTCCTTTCATCGACGTACGTCGATAGATCCGTCCGACTGAGGAGCCTCGCATGCAGCATCCTGTCGTCATCATCGGCGCCGGACCGATCGGGCTGGCCGCCGCCGCCCACGCGTCCGAGCGAAACCTGGACTTCGTGGTCCTCGAAGCCGGCCGCGACGCCGGCGCCGCTGTGGGCGAGTGGGCGCACGTGCGGCTGTTCTCGTCGTGGCGGGAGCTCGTCGACCCGGCCGCGCGTCGCCTCCTCGATGCCTCAGGCACCTGGACCGCACCCGAGGACAGCGGCTACCCCACCGGTCAGGAGTGGCGCGAGGCCTACCTCCAGCCGCTGGCCGACCTCCTGGCCGCCTCTCCCGGTGGCGCCGTGCGCTACGGCACCCGGGTGATCGGGGTGAGTCGCGCCGGTCGAGACCTGCTCGTCGACTCAGGGCGGGAGAGTGACCCGTTCGCGGTGCACCTCCAGGGACCGGCCGGCCCTGAGCGACTCCTCGGGGGCGCGGTCGTGGATGCGTCCGGCACCTGGACCCGCCCGAACCCACTGGGCGCCGACGGCTACCCGGCGCTGGGGGAGAGCGAGAGCACCGCCCACATCAGCTACGGGATCCCGGACTTCTCCGACCCGGCCGTGGCGGCCCGCTACGCCGGCAAGCACACCGCGGTGGCCGGCAAGGGCGCCTCGGCCCAGGGGGTCCTCATCGGCCTGGCCGGCCTCGCGCACCAGGACGCCGCCACCCGCGTCTCGTGGCTGCTGCGCCGGCCCAGCGTGGGGGACGCGTTCGGCGGTGGAGACAACGACCAGCTCGAGCAGCGGGGCAAGCTGGGCCAGGACGCCAAGGCAGCCGCCACCAGCGGCCTGGTCACCAACGTGACCCAGTTCCGGACCGAGGCCGTCAGCACCCGCGACGACGGACGGCTCACGCTCCACTCCACCGACGGACAGCAGGTCGACGACGTCGACGAGGTCATCGTCGTCACCGGCTTCCGGCCGGACTTCACCTTCCTCTCCGAGGTGCGCCTCGACCTCGACCCGGCGCTGGGGTCGGCGCGGTTCCTCGCCGAGCTGGTGCACCCCGACCACCACAGCTGCGGCGACGTCCCCGGACATGGCTACCAGGAGCTGGCTCAGCCCGAGTCGGGTCTCTTCCTGGTCGGCATGAAGTCCTACGGGCGCGCCCCGTCCTTCCTCGCGATGACCGGCTATGAGCAGGTGCGCTCCGTCGTCGCTGCCCTGGCCGGCGACCTCGAGGCGGCCGGGCGCGTCGAGCTGGTGCTGCCCGAGACCGGGGTCTGCAACGGTGCCGGCGCCTTCGACGACCCCGATGCCGTCGCGTCAGCCGGTGGCTGTTGCGGCGGACCCGTCGCGGCGGAGCCCCAGCTGGTCAGCCTGGGCCGCGCCGGCCGATGAGGTCGGCGAGGGAGCTCCGGTCCGAGACCTCGACGCGGTGACCGAGGCCAGGACCGACTCGTCGTCGGGTCCGCGGACCGACGCCCTGGACGGCGCCGGGCTGCGGCGCGTTGTCGCGACGCTCAGCACCGTCCAGATCGTCTCCTGGGGGGTGCTGTACTACACGTTCGCGGCCCTCCAGGGCGCCATCACCGCCGACACCGGCTGGTCGAGCGTCGCTGTCACCGGAGCCTTCTCGGTCTCCCAGCTCGTCTCGGGTGGGGTCGGCCTCTGGGTCGGGCGGCACATCGACGCTTTCGGCCCCCGCAGGGTGATGACCACGGCCTCGCTCGTCGCCGTACCGGGCGTGGCCACTGTCGCGTTGGCACCCACCCTCCCGCTGTTCTACCTCGGCTGGGTGCTGACCGGGGTCGCCATGGCCGGGACCTTGTACCCGCCGGCGTTCGCCGCGCTCACCCACTGGGCCGGGCACCGGCGGGTGCGGGCCCTCACGACCCTGACGCTGGTCGCCGGTCTGGCCAGCACGGTCTTCGCCCCGCTCGCCTCGGCCCTGGAGGACTGGCTGGGGTGGCGAGGTGCCTACCTGGTCCTGCTGACGGTCCTGGCCCTGATCACGGTCCCGCTGCACTGGTGGGGCCTGGACCACCCGTGGCGGACGCCGCCCGGAGCGGCCCCGAGCCGAGGTGACGGTGCTGATCACGCCACCGTGACAGCCGCGGGAGTCGCTCGAAGCGGCCCCTTCCTGCTGCTGATGATCGCCAACGCCCTGGCTGCCTTGACCGTCTTCGCTGTCGTCAT
Organism: uncultured Actinomycetota bacterium; assembly: GCA_963772415.1. Taxonomy (GTDB): domain Bacteria; phylum Actinomycetota; class Actinomycetes; order Propionibacteriales; family Nocardioidaceae; genus Nocardioides_B. Next base: position 175,317 of record CAVYWU010000004.1, read on the forward strand.
CAACCTGGTCCCCATGCTCGTCGAGCAGGGTATGAGCCGCAACCTCGCCGCGCTCACGCTCGGCCTGGGAGGAGTGGGACAGGTGGCCGGCCGGCTCGGCTATGCACGGTTCGCTGCGTCGACCTCGGTCACCTCGCGCGCCGTCGTCGTGCTGGCCGCGATCGCCGCCGGCACGGCCGCCCTGGCACTGGCGCCGCAGTCCGCTGCCTTGCTCATCCTTCTCGGGATGGTGCTGGGCCTGGCCCGGGGCGTCTACACCCTCGTCCAGGCAACGGCGGTGACCGATCGGTGGGGCCCGACGGCCTACGGCACGCTCAACGGCATCCTCACCGCCCCGGCCCTGACCGCGTCCGCCGTCGCGCCGTTCGCGGGCGCTGCACTGGCACAGCTGCTGGGCTCGTACGCCGAGGCCTTCCTGGTCCTCGCCGGTCTCGCCGCTGTGGCAGCAGTTCTCGTGCTCGGCGCGACCCCGCGAGTCCACGCTCCTGGTGAGGCGAGGTCGTGATGCGCTCCGCGACCTCGCTCACAGGCGAGGCACTGGGCCGACAGTGCAGGAAGCCGACCGTCGACAGGCCGGGTCCACGCAGCCGGGTGCTACCGCAGTGACGCTGCGGGAGGCCGCTCCCCGATCGGAATCTCGACGAGTGTGCCCTGCGGATGTTGCGCGATCGCGCGGAACTGACGGAGCGTCAACGAGTCACCGTCCGCTCCCCCGGCGCCACGGCGACGCGAGGCGGCCATGATCTGCACTGACATCGCACCGAGATCCTCCAGGGACTGGTGGCGATGGGCCCGGCGGCCGAGGTCGACCTGGGCGATCGAGTCGAGACCGTGCCGGGCCTCGGTGTCGATCAAGGCAGCCAGCTCCACGCCGTACCCCGTGGGAACGCTCAGCGCTTCGAAGACGTCGCGGCGGATCGCCCACTCGCCAGCCAGTGGCTGCACGACGTCGCGGAGGACGGGATGGTGCAGCGAGATCAGGGGCCGGGCGACGAGCTCGGTGACCCGACCGCCCTCATAGGCGGTGGTGCTGCCGGGAAGGGTGAGCGGGCGCTCGTAGAAACCCTTGACCAGGCACACCGAGTCGTCGGTGATCAGGGGACCCAGCAGGCCGGGCACGAAGTGGGTGTCCCAGTCCAGGAGGTCAGCGTCCATGAACAGCAGCAGGTCACCGGACGTGACGAAGGTCGACTTCCACATGGCCTCGCCCTTGCCCGGCCTCGTCCCGAGGTCCGGCCGGATGTCTCGGGAGCTGAAGACCTTGGCGCCGGCGTCCTGGGCGACCGTGACGGTGTCGTCGACGGAGTCGGAGTCGATCACGACGATCTCGTCCAGCAGCTCGACGGTGTCCATCAGGCTCTCGCGGACCCGGGTGACCACGTCGCCGACGGTCGCGGCCTCGTTGCGAGCCGGAACGACCATGCTCACGGTGCGACCGCGCGCCCTCTTGGCCTCGGCCAGATCGTGCGTGGTCCATCGACGCCAGTGGAAGGTCCGCCGAGAGAACCAGTCTCCGGTCACGGAGAGCGCACCTCGTGCCGGATGGCGTCCGGCAGCAGGTAGTCCTCTCCGAGATCCCGTACGCCGCGCAGCACATCGATCGTCGCCACGACGTCTCGGGCCGCCGCGACGTCATGGACGCGCAGGATGTTGCCGGGAACTGCCGCCAGGTGGGCGATCGCCGCGTGGGTAGCGGCGTCCCGTCCGCGCGGCGATCGTCCGGTGATCGCACCGAGGAAGTCCTTGCGCGAGAGCGCCAGCAGGACCGGCCGACCCAGCGCACGCACGTCGGCGATGCGCCGGAGCACCGCGACGGTCTGGTGCGGAGTCTTGGCGAAGTCCGGACCCGGGTCCACGATGAGCGACTCGCGAGACATCCCGCCGGCAACCGCCTGGTCCACGAGGTCGCCAAGGACGGAGACGACGTCGTCGGCGACGTCGGCGTAGAAGTCCCGATCCTGGAGCCGGACCTTGGGCCGGGCCCGCGTGTGCATGAGCACCAACGCAGCACCGTGGCGCGCGCAGTCGTCGACGATCTCCGGGTACTGCAGGCCGCTCACGTCGTTGATGATCGAGGCGCCGGATTCGAGCACCGCCTTGACGACTGGCGGCTTGTAGGTGTCGACACTGACCAGGACGTCCGGATGATGCGTGGCCAACCACTGCACGATCGGCAGCACCCGCGCGATCTCGAGATCCGCCTCGATCTCCGGCTGGTTCGTGATCGCTGACTGGCCGCCGACGTCGATGATGTCCGCGCCGGCCGCGACGAGCGACGCGGCAAGAGCCCGCTGCTTCTCCCCCGAGTCGTACTGACCGGCGTCCGAGAACGACTCCGGGCTGGCGTTGATCACGCCCATCACCAGGTTGCCCTCGACCTGCGCCACGCGTCCGCGGATCATCAGGGTTGGCCTCACCCACGCACTGTACGCGGACGACGCCACCCGAAGCCCTTGCGTCCCTGGCCAGCAGACCCGGAGCGGCCGCCGATGCGAGGACGGGCCGCCTCGTGGCCTGGCTCAGCGCTCGGTGCCGAGCCAGCGGGCGAGCGTGGTCGCCAACGCCGCAGGTTGATCGAGCTGGATCAGGTGGCCGGCACCCTCGATCACCTCGAGTCGCGCTCCGGGAATGGTTTCCGCGAGGCGATGAGCCCGGTCGACAGGGATCCAGGTGTCCTCGCGACCCCAGACCACCAGCACCGGCAGGTCCACCTGCGAGTACAGGTGCTCGATCTCGTCGGTGTACACCTGGTCGGACTGGGCTATCTGACGGTAGAAGGCGGCCTGACCCACTTCGTCGATCCATGGCGAGACCAGTCCGGCCATGGCGGCCGACGAGACGCCCGCGTGACTGGCACCCGCGATGTAGGCGCGCAACGCACCCTCATGGATGACGGGTGGCAACGCAGCGAAGACGTCGGCGTGCTCGCGCACCAGCCGGAAGAAGTCCGAACCCCACGGTGCCAGGGCCACGACATCGACCAGCGCCAGGGACCTGAAGGCCACGCCGTGCAGGAGGTGGGCGCGCAACGCCACGGCGCCACCGAAGTCGTGGGCGACGACGCGCGGTGCCACCACACCCCAGTGAGCGAGCAGGTCGGCGAACAGCTCAGCCTGACAATCCAGCGAGACCCGGTGCTGGGCGTCCTTCGAGGACTGTCCGTATCCAGGCATGTCCCACAGGTGGACCGTGAAGTAGCGCGCCAAGGCCTCGCCGTGCGGCCGCCACAGCTGGGACGACCAAGGAGTGCCGTGGCAGAACACCACGTCCGGGCCGGAGCCCATGCGTTCCCACCGGACCTCGCGGCCACGCCAGGAGAAAACCTCCGTCAGCACGGCCGACATCTTGCCAGGAACGGCACGATCGCCACGTACCGTCGATCGGTCGGCAGCTCGACGCTCACGGTGGCGGTGCGCCGATGCCCAGGGTGCTCCTGGCTGGGAGGATGCCGGACTCCAGGACGGCGCCGAACGCCGGTGAGACGAGCTCGACGAGCCGCGCAGTGCGCGTGGCGCCGAGAGCCTCCCAGGGCTCGGAGGCGAGCCGGTCGGTGTGGTGCTCGACCTCGCGGCGCCCGGTCCGCCCGAGCTCGGTGGCGCTCCCGCACTCATCGAGCCAACCGCGCTGCTCGAGCCGTCGCGTGGCCTCGGCCCACGCGATGTCGGTCCAGCCTCGGCTGGTGAACTGCGCAGGGGGCGTGTGGCCCAGCGCGGCGAAGGAGACCAGCGCCTCGCACGGGTCAAGTCCCGCGACGAGCAGGGCCGCAACGTGCCCGTCCCCGCGGTGCTCACGGAGGATCGTGGCGGCCTGCCAGAGCTGGACGTGCGGTTCGTCGGCCCACCCGATGGCGTGGTTGGCTGCTGCCAGCGGACGTCCGGCCGTCCCGGCCGCATCCGCGGCGATGCGGGCCAGTGCGGCGACCTCCACGAGATCCGCGGCATCGATGAGGGAGCCGAGCACGGCACGCAGGGACCGGTCTGCGGCCCGGAGCCTCGCTTCCAGCACCCGCTCCGGGGCGGCGATCTCCCATGCGGCAGGGACGTACCGCGCCACCATCGAGGGATCGAAGGAGTAGAAGGCAGACGTCACCTGCTCGGCTCCGACGGGACCGAGAGGGGCGGCCCGCCACGCGAAGTAGCTCGGCCAACGGGTCGACACCGGGTAGCCGAGCCGCTCAGCCTCGTCGAAAGCCTGCTCCGCGTAGTAGACCGTCGCATGCAACGGCTCGAGCAACTGCCACATCTGGCGGACCAGCTTCAGGTCGGGGGACATGGTGACACCTCCACAGCAGGGGGAGCTACCGTGGCCGACGCGCGTACGCGTTCACCACGACGCCCGAGGCGTACGGCGTCGACTCGACCAGCTCGAAGGCCTGCGGGTCATAGCCGCCGGCGAACAGCGGCACCCCGTCGCCCAGGACGACGGGGTTGACCTTGATCACCATCCGGTCGATCTCGTCGACCAGCGCCGCGGCGAGCAGGCCGCCACCGCAGAGCCAGACCCCGGCACCGTCTTCCTTCCTCAGTCGCTGCACCTCGGCGACCGGATCATCCGAGACGATCCGGACACTCCCCGGAACCTCGTCCTGCCCGTGGCTGCGGGAGAACACGACCTGGTCCAGGTGCGGATAGGGGTCGACCACGCCGTACGGGAGCCCCGCCTCGTAGGTCCGCCACCCCATCAGCACCGTGTCGAACCTGGAGCCGTCCGCGGACAGTCCGAGGTCCTCGAGCACCGGTGCCGGAAGAGTGTCCCGCCACTCGCGCTCGATCATGTCCATGTGGTCGCCCGTGGTGAGGAACGCGCCGAAGGCACCGTCCGGTGCGGCGATCCGGCCGTCCAGCGAGGCGGCAACGTAGTAGGTGAGCTCTCGCATGACACCCTTCCCTTCAATCACGACATCTGTAGTGGTGAACGTTACCACAACAGATGTCGTGGTTGCCGTACTCTTTCCCTCATGGTGCGCAACGAGCAACGCCGATCAGTCCTGGCCGACGCAGGCCTGACCGTGCTCGCCCGCGAAGGCGCGCGCGGTCTGACCCACCGCGCCGTCGACCTCGGGGCGGGGGTTCCAGCTGGCACGACGTCCAACTACTTCCGTAGCCGAACCGCCCTGATCGAAGGTCTCGTGGCTCGCATCGGGGAACGCTTGGCGCCCGAGCCGGAGGTCCAGGCCACCCTCGGCGCCCGCCCCGCGACCCGGGCCCTGTTCCGGGACTACCTGAACGACATCGTGCGCCGGCTGACCGAGAACAGTGAGGTGGCGCTCGCGTTGTTCGAGCTGCGCCTGGAGGCGGCCCGGAGGCCGGAGGCGCAAGAGCTCATGGCCGCTTGGCTGCGCGAGGGCTTCCGCGCCGACATCGCCTTCAACGAGGCGGCCGGACTGCCGGGGGGAGCGACCGAGATCGCCCTGTTCCACTACGCCCTCGACGGGCTCCTCTTCGACCGGCTCACCATCCCGCTCGAGCCAGAGGTGCCCACGGCGACGATCGTCGAGATGCTGGTCGACCGTCTCCTTCCGGAGAGCGCCCACCCGGCCTGACCGGCTCCTCAGACATCGCCGTTGAACACGCCCCGGGAGTAGGCGTCGAGATCGGGCTCCCCTGGCGCAGCCAGCACGTGCTCTATCCATCGCCGGCGCTCGAAGTCGACCACGCTGAGCTCCCACACGCATCCGATGGCCGGGCTCCGGTGCGGCTCGAGGCGGATGGGGTTCGGCGACGGAGCGGAGAACATCGCCTGATGGATCTCGTTGCCCCCCACCCACCAGTGGACGAGGACGTAGGCCAGGTCGGGTGCGTCGTGCGCGACCACGAATCCGAAGCCACCGCCGTCAGGCTCCGGTCGTCTCCGGCAACGCCGCCTCAGCCATGGCCAGGGCGCCGGTGACCAGAGCCTCTCGCAGCGTCTGACCGTGCGGGGTGATGCCGTACACCTTGAGGCGCCAGCCGCGCACGGTCACGTGCTGAAGGAAACGCACGCTCCGCGGTCGATAGACCTCAGGGTCCTTGACTTGTCGAGACACCACCGCACTACACCTCTCGCTCTCCTTGACCGTCACCTTCGCGCGAGTCGGCGCCGTGACGTCCGGCTCGGGGCAGTCGGGGCTTGCTCCTGGCCTCGTCCGAGCCTGTCGATCCGGAGCCTAGAGGCAGCAGCACGCCTCTCACATCGTTGGATGATCGAGGCACCACATTCGAGCAGCTCCCTGACGACGGGCGACTCGTGGCTCAGACGAACGCGCTCTCGCCCGTGATCGCCCGACCGACGATCAGCGTGTTCATCTCGCGGGTGCCCTCGTAGGAGTAGATCGCCTCGGCGTCGGCCACGAACCGGCCGACGTGGTGGTCGAGCAGGATCCCGTTTCCCCCGAGCACCTCCCGCGCCCAACCGACCGTCTCACGCATCCGCACGGTCGAGTGCACCTTGCAGAGGGAGGCATGCTCGTCCCTGAGCAGCCCGGCGTCCTGAAGCTGCGAGGCTCGTGCGTTCATGGCGGTCGAGGCCGTGACGTTGGCCAGCATCTTGACCAGCAGATCCTGCACCATCTGGAACGACGCGATCGGACGACCGAACTGTTCTCGTGCCTTGGTGTAGCGCAACGCGTGCTCGAACGCACCGCGGGCGCAGCCCGCGGCCTGCCAGGCAACGCCCATCCGGGTCACCCGGAGGACGTCGGCCGTGGAGCGGAAGGACTCTGCTCGCTGGAGGCGGTTCTCCTCGGGCACGCGGACTGCGTCGAGGTGGATCAGCGCGTTCTGCACGACGCGCAGCGCGATCTTGTCCTCCTGCTTGTCGAAGGTCATCCCCGGGGTGTCCTTCTCGACCACGAATCCCTTGACCTGGTCGTCGGCCTCGTCGCGCGCCCAGATCACGACGAGGTCGGCGAAGGCGGCGTTGCCGATCCACTTCTTCTCGCCGTGCAGCAGCCAGCTGTCACCCTCGCGTCGGGCACTGGTCGCGAGCCCCGCCGAGATCGCGGAGCCGACGTCGGGCTCGGTGAGCCCGAACGCGCCGATCAGCTCCATCCGGGCCATCGCCGGCAACCAGCGCTCACGCTGCTCGTCGGAGCCGCACAGCTCGATCGAGCCCATCGCCAGGCCGCCGTGGACGCCCATGAAGGTGCCGATCGAGGGGTCGACGCGGGCGAGCTCCATCGCGACCATGCCGTCGACCAGGGCTCCACGGCCGGGGCAGCCCGGGCCGTCGTAGGCCAGGCCTGCGATGCCGAGCGCGGCGATGCCCGGCACCAGCTCGTGAGGGAACTCGGCCCGGGTCCAGTAGTCGTTGATGACAGGCTCGACCTCGCGGGTCATGAACGCCCGCACCGAGCTGAGCAGCTCCCGGTCCTGCTCCTCCAGCATCAGCTCGTAGCCGAGGAAGTCCGAGAACGGGGTCGCCTTCAGGGTCTGGTCGTCAAGGTCAGTCATCACTCATCCGTCTCGTCGAGGAAGGAGTCGATCACGGGCGCGAGCTGGTCGGCCTCGGTCAGGAGTGCGAGATGGCCGCCCTCGTAGACATGGAGGCGGGCGTGCGGGATCAGCCGCGCCTGCATCCGCGGGTTCGCGGACGGGATGATCGGGTCGTCGTCACCGCCGAGCACCAGGGTGGGCTGCCGGATCAGGCCGAGGAACGGCACGCTGGTCCAGCCCGTCATCGCCAGCAGCTGGTAGTAGTAGCCACGCTTCGGCCCCGATCGGGTGGCCGCGTGCAGGAGGGACGCCCCGCGCTCGGGACTGGTGCGCATGCTGCCGCCGTAGATCGTGCCGGCGACCTTGTCGGCGTAAGGCCGGATCGCGGTAGACGTCGCGGCGTCGACATGATCCGCAGCACCTCGAGGCTCCCAGGAACCATCATCCAGCCCGTGCCGGTCGCCACGAGGACCAGTCGGCGCACCCGGCGTCGCGACTGGACGGCGAAGCTGCTGGGCCAGTCCTCCGCCCCAGGAGATGCCGAGCACGTCGAAGCTGATGGTGGCCGAGCTGGCCATCAACGCCGTCACCCACGACGAGAGTCCAGCGATCGTGTAGGGGAACGGCGGCAGGGCGCTGCCGCCGACGCCGGGCACGTCGAACCGGACCACGCCGCGCCGGGGGTCGAGCTGGTCGACGAAACCCTGGAGCAGCTCGAGGCTGCTCCCGATCCCGTTGCACAGCAGCAGCGGGGGTTCGTCGACGAGCCGCCCGGTCCCGGGCCGCACCGAGACCCGGGCGGCGATGCCCCGGACGGCCACGGTGCGCACCACGTCCGGCGCGGGGCTGGTCATGGTGGACGCCTGCTCACCGGTCGTGGACATAGTTTCCCGGCGCGTCACCGATGGGCTCGTGCTGGCGCCGAGCCCATCCTGGTCGGCTTGTTGCGCTCCTCGCCGGCTCGTTCGGCCAGCCAGTCGGCATAGTCGTCCCACCAGGAGCCCTGCACCTGGTGGGCGCCTTCGAGCCAGTCCTGCGCATCGGGCGGGTTGTCCGCGGCGGTGCGGAAGACTCGCCTTGGGGTTGCCCGGCGGGTTGACGATGGCGGCGATGTGACCGCTGGTGGACAGCACGAACTTGGTCGAGCCGCTGAACAGCTGGGTCGAGGCGTAGCAGGACGCCCACGGGCGAGAGGTGGTCGGCGATCCCGGCCACCACGTAGGTGTCAGCAGTGATCGCCGACAGGTCCAGCGGTGCCCGAGCATCTCGACGGCGTCGGCGTCGATGAAGCGCGTTTCGCAGACGAGGTCCAGGAAGTCGCCGATGCATCGCCGCGCTCATCCGCACGGGGTCGGCGTTCCAGAACAGGATGTCGAAGGCCGGCGGGTCGTCGCCCATCAGGTAGTTGTTGACCCAGTAGTTCCAGATCAGGTCGTTGGGTCGCAGCCAGGCAAAGATCTCCGCGAGCGTGCGGCCGTCCAGGTAGCCCTTCTCACGCGAGGCCTGGGTCGCGGCAGCCGCGGCCTTGTGGGAGAGCAGCGCGCTGGTCACCCCGGCCCGCTCCTGGTCCAGGACGGTGACCATCAGGCTGAACGCCGCCACCCGGTCGCTCTGCCCGGTCGCGGCAAGGTGGGCCATCACCATGGACGCGATCATCCCGCCCGAGCAGATCCCGAGGACGGAGGTCCGGGCCTGGCGCGAGATCTGCTCACACGCCGTCATCGCCTCGATGATCGCGCCACCGTAGGTGTCGAGGTCCCACTCGGCGTGCCGGGTGTCGGGGTTGCGCCACGAGATGACGTAGACCTGCATCCCGCTGCGCACGAGGTGCTCGACCATCGAGCGTTGCTCGGCGAGGTCGATGATGTAGTACTTGTTGATCGTCGGCGGCACGATGAGCAGCGGCACCTCGCGCACCCTCGGCGTCTGCGGCGTGTACTGGATCAGCTCGAAGACGGCCGTACGCAGCACCACCTTGCCCGGCGTCACCGCCAGGTCGACGCCGACCTCGAAGGCGTCCGCCTCGACCATGGACGGCACCCGCGGCGGGGTGGCGAAGTCGCGCACGAAGCGTCGCCCGCCCTCCACCAGGTTGCCGCCGCCGGTGTCGAGGGTGCGCTTGAGCACCCTCGGGTTGATCAGCGGGTTGTTCGTCGGCGCCAGCGCCTCGACCAGGTTGTCGGCGATGAAGGCCATCCGTTGCTGATCGCCCCAGTCGAGCCCGGCGTCGTCGACCAGGCCGCGGACCGCCTCGCCACAGGCCAGGTAGCCCTGGAGGGTGCGGCGGTAGAAGGGGTTCTTGGCCCAGGCGTCATCCGCCCAGCGGCGGTCCTTGGGCGCCGGCTCGATCTCCGAGCGGCCGAGCCCGGCCTTCGTCAGCTCCGCGGCAAGTCCGGCGGCGCGGCGGACGACGCGGCGTGGCCTCCGGGCCAGGCCGGCGGTGAACCTGAGACCGGACATGCCGGGGATCATCCGGCGCAGCGGTCCGCTCGCGGCGTCCGCGAGGAGCAGGTCCAGCGGGGTGCCGAGCTCGCCGCTCCCCTCGCTGCTGCCCTCCTCGTCCGCACCCGCGCGCAGCTCGGTCACAACGCTCATGCGTCACTCCCCGGAGCCTCGACGTCGCGGGGATGGACGTGGGAGCCGTCGTCTGTCACGGGAACCTCTCAGGGGGCGTCGAAAGCAGGAGGGAGCCTGAGCGCGGCGTGCGCCGATACGGCCGGCTGCGCTGAGGACGGGCTCCGACCACAGACTAGGCACACGCGTGTGACCGGGCCCACACTCCACGGTGCGCGCCCGTCTGCGCCCGACCGTGCGCGTGGTCGACTCGGACTGCCCCAGACCCTCTCGGGGCAGCCCCGTCAGGAACGAGAGGCGGTGCCCCGCGCTCAGGAGAACGCGGGCATCACCCGGTCGTGGATCAGCTGCAGCTGCTCGTTGATGTCGGGGACCCCCTCGAGCTCACGTCCCATCAGCGCCTTGACGAGCGCCCGGTCGGTGATCGCCAGGATCATGTGGTTGATGCCCGCCGCGGCGATCTGGGTCTGCAGCTTCTCGGTGCACTCCTCCGGGGTGCCGGCGACGGAGAGCCGCTCGGCGAGGTCGGCCGACGTGAGCTCGATCCCCTTCGCCATGTCGCCGGCGCCGATCGCCTCGATGATCGGCGCGACCTCCTCGGGATCGACGCCGTTGCGTCGGAGCTGCTCGTGCGGCATCGAGGAGGCGTACAACCCGACCATGCTGCGGGCCGCGTCCTTGGCGACGGCGCTGTCCTCGGCGACCGAGAACACGATCCAGGCACCGAGGTCGAGGTCCTGCACGTTCTTGCCTGCGCGCTCGGCACCGATCGTGCAGTGCTCGATCATGTAGTCGTAGGCCTCGCGGGTGTAGCTCAACGCGTGATGGCAACCGTCGGAGAACTCCGCGGACACCTCGAACGACTTCGGTCCCTTCATCGCGCCCATCTTCACCGGCAGCCGCTCCTGCACCGGCCGTGCGAAGGTGAAAAGCCCGCTGTAGTTGAAGAACTCGCCGTCGTAGGTGATCGCGCCGTCGTCGAGGAGCGTCCGGATCACGTGCACCCCTTCCTTCACACGGGACAGCGGCTTGGTCTTCGACCAGTCGATGCCGTACTGCGCGAGCAGGCCGAAGTTGCCACTGGACAGGACGACCTCGGCCCGCCCGTCCGTGAGCTCGTCGAGGGTGGCGGCAGCCTGCGCGATGAGGGTCGGCTCCCGGAGCACCACACCGGAGACACTGGGACCCATGCGGATCTGGGAGGTGTCGGCGGCGGCCGCGGCAAAGAGCAACCACAGATCCTTGTGCCAGGTCTCGTCCGCGGCGTAGACGGCATGGAAGCCGAGCTCGTCGGCCTTCTTGATCGATGTCAGGGACTCGCTGAGCGGGTAGTCCGGGAGCATCACGTAGCTGAACTTCATCGTTCCTCCTTGGTGGGCTCGCTGCCCCAATGGGTCATCGGTCGACGGTTTCCGTGGCGTGAGAGGCGGACGGCCCGGTCGGGATGGCGTCCCCCGCCGTGGCGTCGCTGCGCAGGTGCGGCCTGCCGAGGACGAGGTACACCGCGCCGACCCCGACACCGACGGCGGCCGAGAGCAGGACGAGCCAGTTGTCGTACCAGGGCACGTCCGGGGTCCGGGGCCACGCCATGTTGACCATCGCCAGCACGCCGTATCCCAGGGCCGTCACGTTCACGACCATCCCCCAGTGCCCGAGACTGAACGGGCCGTTCGGTCGCCATCCCTTCAGCCGAGCGCGCAGCGCGGCCAGCACGACCATCTGGAAGCCGAGGTAGATGCCGAGCGTGGCGAAGGAGATGATCGAGGTCAGGGCCTTGGTGGAGAAGACCGAGCCCAGCACGATGACCGCGGGGACCGCGGCGGCCACCAGCATCGCGTACGGCGGCACGTGGCGCGTGGTCTGGAAGTGTCGGAGCAGGTGCGAGAAGGCGATCATCTCGTCCCGGGCGTAGGAGTACATCAGGCGGCTGGCGGCGGCCATGAGGCTGAGGGCGCAGGAGAGGAACGACACCATCACCACGACGAGCACGACCTTCGTGCCGGTGACGCCGAACGAGTCGTTCAGGATCGTGGTGACCGGGTCGGGGTCGTCACCGTTGATGACGGCCGCGTAGTCCTTGACCGCGAGCAGCAGCGAGAGACAGACGAAGATGGCGGCGGCGCCGCCGACATAGATCGTCATCCGCATCGCCTTGGGGATCTGCCTCGTCGGGTCGGGCACCTCCTCGGCCACGTCCCCGCAGGCCTCGAAGCCGTAGTACTGGAAGATGCCGATGAGGGCTGCGGCCACGAAGGCGGAGAAGTAGCTGCCGCCGTCGGCGACGCCCTGGGTGTCGAAGAGGACCGACAGGTTCTGCGCCCGCTCCGAGATCAGCAGCCACGCGCCTACCGCGAGAGCGCCAAGCAGCTCGGCGCTGAAGCCGATGATCGCGGCGTAGGCCAACCACTTGGTGCCCATCAGGTTGATGGCCAGGGCCAGGGCCAGCAGGATCAGCGCGCAGGTGACCGTCGAGGTCGTGCCGGCCTCGAAGCCGAGCAGCTGGGCGAGGTAGGGACCGGCACCGTAGACGACTCCGGCGATCGTCGCGAACAGTGCGATCAGGTACACCCACCCGGTCATCCACGCCCATTTGGCGCCCCAGAGACGCCGCGCCCACGGGTAGACGCCCCCGGCCACCGGGAACTGCGAGACGACCTCTCCGAACACCAGCGCCACGAGCAGCTGGCCGAGGCCGACGATGAGCAACCACCAGATCATCGGTGGGCCGCCGGTGGCCAGGCCGATGGCGAAGAGCGTGTAGATGCCGACAACGGGTGAGAGATAGGTGAACCCGAGCGCGAAGTTGGCCCACGGGCTCATCTCACGACGGAACTCCGAGGTGTAGCCGAGCTGCTCGAGGTGGAGGTCGTCGTCGGAGTGCGAACCGGGCGCGCTGCTCACCGACATCACGCACCGGCTCGGTCGGTCTCGGCCTCGACCTCGGCCAACAGCTCGGAGCCGGTCACCACCTTGCTCGCGAAGTGACGATGCATCCACGCCAGATGGTCGCCGCGGCTGTTCATGATCCTCAGGGAGTCCCAGTTGGGGAACGTCTGCTGGAGCACCCAGCGCTCCATCAGCCGGGGGTCGACCTCGAAGACGTGCTCGTGGGTGGTGATGGCGACGTCGGAGACCCGGGTGGGCTCGGGCGGGGTGAGCTGCTCGGCGTAGCGATAGCCGATGGGCTGCCTCGGCGTATCGCTCATGAGGGCAGCTCCGGTCTCGTAGGCCCGGTCGAGCAGGTACTTGCCGGGGTTCATGATGTTGTTCGGATCGAGCTGGCGCTTGAGGTCGAGCATCACCTCGAAGCCGTGGCCCAGCTCCTCGGGCACCAGGTCGACCTCGCCCTCGCGGCAGGAGCCGTGGCAGGCGCTGATCGAGCCCTGGTGCGCGAGGGCGACGGCGGCGATGTCGCGCTTGGCCTTCACCCACATCTCCCAGGCCCGGTCGTCGAGCTGCTGCTCCCAGATCCCGACGTCGATCTCGGTGAGGTAGTCCACGCCGGTGTTGCCCGAGGTGTAGGTGAACATGCCCCAGTCGTCGAAGACGTCCGTACGGCGACGGAGGTCGGCGACGATCTCGTGCCAGGCCTTCGAGACCGAGGGCAGGTTGGTGTAGTTGATGGCGGCGTCCTCGCAGTGCCAGCTCATCGGGACCACCTGGCCGTCCTTGGTGCGGCCGTGCAGCGGGGTCGCGTAGCGGTCGTGCCGTGCTGCCCAGTCACCCTCGGAGATCTCGTCGCCGAGGTAGCGGGCGCCGTGCTCCTTGGCGATCCGGAACAGCCGCCGGCCGGCGGGTCGCACCTCGTCCTCGTAGCCGTACATCACTGCGCACACCAGGGCCCGCACGTCGTCCGGCTGGGGGATGTACGCCTCGTCGTCCCTGCGCAGGTAGGCGACTTTCCACTCGTCGAAGAGAACCGCTCCGGCAAAGGTCGCGACGCCGGCACGGGCGAGGGCCCCGACGCAGCGGTAGGCGTCGTCGTAGTTGTCGAACGCCCAGAACGGCGACAGCTCGGCCTCGGGCTTCGGGAACAGCTTGAGCGTCGCTTCCGTGGCGATGCCGAGCGTGCCCTGGTGACCCATGAAGAGGTGCTTGAGCTGGTAGCCGCTGGACGACTTGCTGATCTTGTGCCCGATACCGTCACCGACGTGCATCACCTCCCCGGTCGGCAGCACATGGTCGAAGCTGAGCACCAGGTCCCGCGTGTGCCCGTAGCGCGAGCCGATCAGCGACCAGCCACTGGTGCCGATGCGGCCACCCACCAGAGAGCAGGGGTAGGACGCCGGGTCGTCGGGGTAGATCAGTCCGTGGCGGCCGAGGACCTCGTTGAGCTTCAGCATGCTGATGCCGGTGCCGACGGTCACCGTCCGGTTCTCGAGGTCCAGCTCCTTGACCTGGTTCATCCGCTTGACGTCGACGACGATGCCGCCGCGCAGCGGGACGGCGCCGTCGGTGAGGCCGGTGCCCCCGTCGCGAGGCACGACCGGCACCCTGAGCTCGTTGGCGATGCGCACGACGCCCGCGACCTCCTCGGTGCTGGTGGGCAGCACGGCGAGGTCGGGCAGCCGCTCGGCCCACCGGTGCACCGGGAACGGAGCCGGGACCCGGGCACGGTTGTAGCGGTCCGGCTTCGAGGTGAGGATCTGCTCGTCGGCAAGCACGGTGCGCAGCGCGGTGACCAGCTCGTCGAGACGCTCCACCGCGATGGTCATGCCCCCGCTCCCCCGTTGCGCGAGCCCCCCACGGTGATCCCGAGTGACTCCGCCAGCAGCTCGTGGATGTCGACGACGTCGATGTCGGCCGCCTCGCCCGCCTCGGTCAGCGGCCGTTCGGACCACGGGCACGCGCTGACCAGCGTGTCCACCTCGAGCGCGGCCGCCTTCTCGAGCCGGCTGGCCGAGATCGCCGCGGTCAGCTCGGGCTTCTCGACCGGCAGCCCACCCCCGCCGCCGGAGCAGTAGGACCACTGCGTCACCCGGTCGACGTCGCTGAAGTCGAGGCCGGGGATCGACCGGAGGATCTCGCGGGGCTCCTTCCAGACGCCCTTGCGCTTGTTGAGGCGACACGGGTCGTGGTAGGTGATCGCCCGCTCGATCGGCACCGACGGGGTCAGCCTGCCCTCACGGATCAGCTCGGCGAACAGCTCGACGACGAGCACGACCTCGATGTCGAAGTCGGCGCCGAAGTACTTCGGGTAGTCCTCGGTGAACGAGATGTAGTCGTGCGGGTCGAGCACGAGCACCCGTCTGGTCCCCGTGGAGCGCCAGTTGTCCAGGTTGTGCTGGGCGAACCGCTTGGCCTGGTCGACGTACCCCATCTCGGCGGCGGGACCGCCACAGCACCACTGCTCGCCCATCAGTCCGAACTCGTAGCCCGCCTGCTGCAGGATCTGGGCGACGGCGCGCGGCACGGACGTCCGGTAGAAGGCCGCCTCGCAGTCGACGAACAGCACCGTCTCGCCGCCGATCGGGAGGTCGAGGCCCTCGGACCAGTCACGCACGTGCTCCTGGCTGATCGGCGTCTCGCCGAGGACCGGCTCGTGGGTCAGCTCGTCGGTCCGGGCGTTCCAGGACTGCCAGGCAGGCTGGTGCACGCCGCTCTCCACCGCCAGCGCGCGGACGGCCTTGACGACGTCGACGGTGCGGGTCCGGAAGCGGTAGAAGTCACCGGTGAAGAGCGTGTTCGGGCAGCGCAGCTCGCACGCGCCGCACTGGGTGCAGTTCACGTAGTCGGCCGGCAACCTCCTCGATCGTCAGCTCACCGCGGTCCATCGCGACGACGTTGGCGTGGAACGCCGTCGGGGTCCAGGACTCGTTGCGGGTGACCTGCATGACGGGACAGACCTCGCGGCAGAACTTGTGACCGGAGGAGAAGCAGTTGTAGGAGGCGTTGCGCCACTCCGAGGTGAACTCCTCGGTGGGCGTGGGGTCCTCCGGCTCCTCGATCTCTCGCGCGATCTCGTCCGGCATCGCCTTCAGCTCGTCGGGATTGTCGCGCATGCCGGGAGTCAGCGGAACGAGCAGCGGATCTGCGGGGCCCTGTCGATCGAGCTGCGTCACTCGGGTCCTCCTGGCCATCAGAACGTGATGCGGGTCACACAGTCTTCGCAAGATACGGCCCGGTGGCTTGTGGCCACAAGGGGGTGGCGGGGACACCCCCGCGTCCAGGATGCTGGTCGGCAGCGGAGGTACGGGCATGGCGATGGCGCCGGTCGACCAGACCACGGAACGGCAGGTTCGACGCGCCGTGGCGAGAGCCGAGCGTGGTGCGAGTCTCGACCCGGCGGAGGCCGCCGCCCTGCTGGCGGCGCGTGGCGAGGACCTGACCCGGCTCTGCGTCGCCGCCGCTCGGGTGCGGGACGCCGGACTCGCCGCAGCAGGTCGCGACAACGTGGTGACCTTCTCCCCCAAGGTCTTCATCCCCGTCACCCGCCTGTGCCGGGACCGGTGCCACTACTGCACGTTCGTGACCACTCCCGGTCAGCTCGCCCGCTCCGACCAGGCGGCCTACCTCGACCCCGACGAGATCCTGACCATCGCCTCGGCGGGCGCACGGTCCGGCTGTCTCGAGGCGCTGTTCACCCTCGGGGACCGCCCCGAGGCCCGCTGGCCGGAGGCGGCGGCGTGGCTGGCGGCACGGGGTTACGACTCGACGCTGGACTACGTCCGGGCGATGGCCGTCCGGGTGCTGGAGGAGACCGGGCTTCTCCCGCACGTGAACCCGGGCGTGATGTCGTGGGAGGAGCTGAGCCGACTCAAGCCGGTGTCGCCGTCGATGGGGATGATGCTGGAGACGACGTCCGAGCGCCTGCACAGTGTGCCTGGCCTGGCTCATTACGGATCGCCCGACAAGGCACCCTCCACCAGGCTGCGGGTGCTGGAGGACGCGGGTCGGCTCTCGATCCCGTTCACCACCGGGCTGCTGGTCGGCATCGGGGAGGACCTGACCGAGCGGGCCGAGACCATCTTCGCGCTGCGGCGGGTCTCGCGGTCGTTCTCGGGGATCCAGGAGGTGATCGTCCAGAACTTCCGGGCCAAGACCGAGACAGCCATGCGCCACGCCGACGACCTGCCCCTCGACGACTTCCGGGCGACGATCGCCGTCACCCGTCTGGTGCTCGGTCCGCGGGCGCGGGTCCAGGCGCCCCCGAACCTCGTCGATCTCGCCGAGTGCCGTGCCCTGCTCGACGCGGGGGTGGACGACTGGGGCGGCGTCTCGCCGGTGACCCCGGACCACGTCAACCCCGAGCGGCCGTGGCCCTCGCTCGAGGCCCTGCGTCGCGTGACCGAGGATGCCGGCCTCGAGCTGCGGGCGCGACTGACCGTGCATCCCGACTACGTGCTGGCGGGAGAGCCGTGGATCGATCCCCGAGTCGCCGGTCACGTGGCTGCCCTCGCGGGCCCTGACGGGCTGGCGCGGGACGGGGTGCGACCGGTCGGGCGCCCCTGGCAGGAGCCGGACGGCGGTTTCGTGTCGGCCGGCCGCGTCGACCTTCACGCCTCGGTGGACACCGAGGGCCGCCGTACCGACCGACGGGGCGACTTCGACGTCGTGTACGGCGACTGGGACACGGTCCGCGAGGCGGCCACGATCACCGGAGCACCTGCCGTGCTGCACGCCGAGGGAGCCGATGCCCTGCGTGCCGCGGAGACCGACCCCGGCAACCTCTCGGACGCGGATGCCCTGAGGCTGATGACGGCCGAGGGCGAGCTCCTCCGTCAGGTCACCCGGCTCGCCGACGACCTGCGCAGGGAGGCGGTGGGCGACGAGGTCACCTACGTGGTGAACCGGAACATCAACTTCACCAACGTCTGCTACGTCGGCTGCCGCTTCTGCGCGTTCGCGCAACGACGGACCGACAGCGATGCCTACTCGCTCAGCCTGGACGAGGTGGCCGACCGTGCGGAGGAGGCGTGGAAGCTCGGCGCCACGGAGGTGTGCATGCAGGGCGGGATCGACCCCGAGCTGCCCGCCACCGGCTACTTCGACCTCGTGGCAGCGGTGAAGGCCCGGGTGCCCGAGATGCACGTGCACGCGTTCTCGCCGATGGAGGTGGTCAACGGGACCGTGCGGACCGGACTCTCGATCGCGGACTTCCTGGTCAGGGCTCGTGAGCAGGGCCTGGGCTCCCTGCCCGGGACCGCCGCGGAGATCCTGGACGACGAGGTGCGGTGGGTGCTGACCAAGGGAAAGCTGCCTGCGCGCACCTGGATCGAGGTCATCACCACCGCGCACCGGCTCGGCATCCCGACCACCTCCACGATGATGTACGGCCACGTGGACAACCCACGGCACTGGGTGGCGCACCTCCGGGTGCTCGCCGGGATCCAGGACGAGACCGGTGGCTTCACCGAGTTCGTGCCGCTGCCCTTCGTGCACACGTCCTCGCCGATCTATCTGGCCGGCGCGGCCCGGCCAGGGCCGACCCTTCGCGACAACCTGGCCGTGCACGCCCTGGCCCGGATCCTCCTGCACGGCCGGATCCGCAACATCCAGACCTCCTGGGTGAAGCTCGGGGTCGAGGGGACCCGCGCCATGCTTCGCGCCGGCGCCAACGACCTCGGGGGCACGCTCATGGAGGAGACCATCAGCAGGATGGCCGGCTCGCTCCACGGTTCGGCGAAGACCGTCTCCGAGCTCACCGGCATCGCTGCCGGCATCGACCGCCCGGTCCGAGAGCGGAAGACGCTCTACGAGCACGTGTGAGGAGGGATGGCGGTCGTAGTCCCGAGTGCGAGGGCATCACCCGGTCCGATCCGGGCCGGCCCGAAATCACGACCCGCACGGGCTGTGAAGTTGGCCTAGTGTGGACCCCATCCATGTGATTGCCGTCCAGACGGTCGCGATTGGAGGACCGATCGTGGTGAGAGCTGACCATGTGTCCCGGAACTCCCCCCGAGGCCGTGAGCAAGATGGCTGACCTCACATCCCGTCCGCCCGTACGGACGCCGGTGTCCGGACCGGTGCTGTTCGCCCGCTACGCGTTCCCGCCGAACTCCCACGGATACTGCGGTCCCAATGATCATCAGTCGTTCTTCGAGCACGGGGTGACCGGCGAGGACGAGCGCGGCCTGAGGGCGTTGTCCCAGCAATTCGCCGGAGCGTGGCCGTACCTGCAGCTCATCGCCGCGGAGCTGGGACTCGACGACCCGCTCGATCGTCGGGTCGTGGACGCCTACTGGGTGGGTAACTCCCGGCTCAACCAGGTCTCGACCAGAGCGATCGGCAACTCGATGGAGGAACGGTTCCGCTATCGGGCCGGCCCCGGCTTCTCCGCGCTCGCCGAGAGCGTGGTCGCTGGCGGCGTTCCGCACCACAGCTTCGTGGTCTTCTGCATCTACCCGTGGACCGGCCTGCTCAGCGAGGGCCGCAAGGCCGCCCAGGCCCTGACGGTGCTCGACCAGTGCCGCATCCGCTGGGGCAAGGTCTTGGCGGTCCAGGGGGACCAGGTGGTGGTGGAGTCGACGCCGCTGGTCTGGGACGGCCGGACCCTCGCTCTCGGCGACCTGATGACCGAGACGGTCCAGCGCTCGGTCGACGGCACAAGCCTGATGGACGACGTGTCCGAGGGGGACTGGGTCTCCATGCACTGGGAGTGGGTCTGTGACGTCTTGAGCTACCGGCAAGTCCGCTACCTGCGTGACTTCACCGCGCGACATCTGCGCATCGTCAATGAAGGAAACCTGCACAAAGGACCGGCCGCCCTCTTGGGCACCTGACCAAAGGACCAGCGATGAACTCCCCGCCGGAGGCACTGCCCCGCAGATCCCTGATGAAGGGAGCCGTCGCACTGGGCGGGTCCACCCTGCTCGCGGCCTGTGGGAAGTCGGCGGACAAGCCGACCTCGAGCGGGGTGAAGGTGACCGACCAGCGCGGCTCGGTGCTGCGTCTGGACGGACCCGCGAAGCGCATCGTGACCATCCCCTTTCCGGCCGCAGCCATCGTCATCGCGGTGGACCAGAGCGTCGAGCACCTGGTCGGGATGAACGACTTCTCCTGGACCGCCGCGCGCGACAGCGTGCTGGCCTCCTTCTTCCCCGACGTGCTCGACATCGAGCACGACGTCGCCAGCGAAACCTTCGCGCCCAACATCGAGAGCGTCCTCGAGCTGGATCCGGATGTCGTGGTGCAGTGGTCGAGCCAGGGCGATGAGATCATCAAGCCTCTGGAGAACGCCCACCTGCCGGTGTTGGGCGTCGAGTACGGCACGCTCGACGACCTCAAGTCCTGGCTGGTCATGTTCTCGCAGATGCTGGGCAAGCCCGCCCGAGGAAGGGCCATGGCCTCCCGCCTCGAGGATGACCGCAACGACATCGCCGAGGTGGCGCTGCGGCGTACCAGCACGAAGCCAACGGTGTTGTATCTGTTGCGCTTCGCCGAGGGTCTGACGGTGATGGGGACCGAGACGTTCAACGACGAGTACATCCGCCTCGTGGGATGCGAGAACGCGGCGCTCTCCGTGGAGGGCGCGACCGAGGTCGGCCTCGAACAGGTTCTGAGCTGGGACCCCGACATCGTCTTGGTGGGCAACTTCGACGACGGCATGCCCGACGACATCTACGGCGACCCCCGGTGGAAGGACGTCTCAGCGGTGGCGTCGCGTCGCGTCTACAAGGTTCCGTTGGGCGGGTACCGCTGGGACCCGCCGAGCCACGAGTCGCCACTGATGTGGAACTGGCTGTCTGCCGTGGCGTTCCCCGGTGGCGAGACGACCGACCTCCGGGCGAAGATCGACCACGACTACCAGTTCTTCTACGGAAGGACGCCCACCCCCTCGCAGGTCGACTCCATCCTGCGTCTGGACATCAACGGATCGTCCGCCAGCTACGGACAGTTTCGTGCTTCGTCAGGCTGAACGCCCCGCGCGCCTGGCGGCTCCGGGGCGGGTGGGGGGCGTGGTGCAGATCATCGTCTCGGCGGCGGCGCTGGTGGCTGTTGCCGTCGTCGCCATGTCCCTCGGCCGTTTCAGCATATCCGCGTGGCACGTGCTGCAGATCCTTGTTGCGGAGGTCCTGCCGACCGGCGGTGAGTTCACCGACCCCGAGCGCACCGTCGTCGTCCTGATCCGGTTGCCGCGCATCCTTCTTGCGGTGCTCGTCGGCGGGGGGCTCGGCATCGCCGGCGCGGCGCTGCAGGCGACGTTTCGCAACCCGTTGGTCAGCCCGGAGATCATCGGCGTCTCGGCGGGCGCGTCCCTCGGTGGTGCGCTGGCGCTGTTCCTCGGCCTCGGGTCGTTCTTCCTCGTGGGTGGTGCCTTCGCGTTCGGCTTGGCGGCCCTCGGACTGCTGTTCGTGCTCACGATGGGTCGGTCGGGCACTCCGATGCTCATGGTGGTGCTCGGCGGCGTGGTGGTGGGGTCGTTCTTCTCCGCCCTGGTCGGTCTGGTCACGTACTTCGCCGATCCCCTCACCACGCTGCCGGCCATCGTCTTCTGGTTGCTGGGCAGCCTCGCCACCGCCACCTTCGCGAAGGTCGCCGTAGCGGTCACACCGATCCTCGTCGGTGCGGCTGTGCTACTGCTGCTGCGCTGGCGGATCAACGTGCTCTCCCTGGGGGACGAGGAGGCAACGTCCCTGGGTCTGCGTCCGGGCCGGATGCGTTGGGTGATCCTGCTGGCGAGCGCCCTCGTCGTCGCGGGAGCGGTGGCCGTGAGCGGCGTCGTCGGCTGGGTCGGCCTGGTCATCCCGCACCTGGCCCGGATCTGGGTGGGTCCGGACCACCGGGTGCTGCTCCCGGTCGCGTTCCTCGTGGGCGCGGTCTACCTGGTCGTCATCGACACCGTGGCACGCACGGCCAGTGGTGGCGAGATCCCGCTCGGCGTGCTGACCGCGCTGATCGGCGCACCGGTGTTCTTCCTGCTGCTGCGCCGCAACCGGGACCGGATCTGGGACCATGCTTGAGCTCGACGACGTCGGGTACGCCTACGGCCCGACCGGGTGGGTGTTCCGACACGTGAGCTTGGGCGTCCCGCCCGGGTCGATCACCGCGGTGCTGGGACCGAACGGTCGTGGCAAGACCACGCTTGCTCGATGCGCCGCCGGACTGCTGACGCCGCGCGAGGGCAGCGTGCGGCGCAACGGCGTCGTCGGCTTCGTGCCGCAGGCCCGCGGCGGCGCCTTCGCCTACCGCGCGATCGACATGGTCGTCATGGGGCGGGTGCGTCACGTGAGCCTGTTCGGAACACCGGGCCGTGACGACCGGCGGGCCGGCTTCGACGCCATGGCGCGGATCGGCGTCGAGCACCTCGCGCAGCGACAGTTCCCCACCCTGAGCGGTGGCGAGCAGCAGCTGGTGCTCATCGCACGGGCGATCGCCTCGGAGGCGCCGGTCCTGGTGCTCGACGAGCCGTCCACCGGGCTCGACCTGCACAACCAGGCGCAGATCCTGTCGCTCCTGCGCAAGCTCGTTGCCGAGGGCCTGTCCATCATGCTCACCACCCACCACCCCGACCATGCGCTGTACGTCGCGGACTCTGTGGTGCTGATGGGAGGTGTCGACGACGTCCGGTCCGGCCCCGCCGACGAGCTGCTGGCCGACGACGAGCTGACACGGCTGTACGGGATCGACGTGCAGACCCTGACCTACCACGAGGGCGGAACCGAGCGGCGGTCCATCATCACCCGCTACGACGACGGGAGCGACCTGTCCTCCGACCATCCGCCGACACGAGGGCCCATCTGTTCGTGAGCGCACTTCTGCTCGTGAACCATCCGGAACCGTCCCACGTGTTCGGAGTCGCACTCGCAGGCGCCGGCCCAGCCGGGGTCAGGCTCGTGCGTTGCCAGACCTAGGTCACGAAATCGTCGTGTAGGCCAGGATCGAACGCGCCCGGCGGGTCATCGCCGCATCGACCATCGAGCCGTCGGGGAGCCGGGAGACACCGCTGACCTCCAGAGCGCCCACGACCTGTCGCGCCCAGGAGACCTCGGCGTCGGTGGGTGCGAACGCGGCCCTGATCACCGGCACCTGCGCCGGGTGCACGGCGGTGCGGCCGTGGAAGCCGAGCCGCCGGCCGGCCAGGCAGGACGCAGCGAGGCCCTCGTGGTCGTCGAGGGCGGCGTACGCAGACATCATCGGCGCCGCCAGGCCGGCGGCCCGGGCAGCCACGACGACCCGCGACCGCACCCACGCGAAGGCGTCCGCGCCATCGAGGCCGAGGTCGGCGGCCAGGTCGGCCTCCCCCAGCGCCAGGGAAGCGACCACTCGGTGCGACGCGATCGCGAAAGCCTGCTCGATCCCCATGGCCGTCTCGAGGATGACGTGCACCTCGCGACCCTCGAGCTCGTCGAGGTCCATCGGGGAGGAGACCTTCGGAAGCCGCAGCGGTACGTCGGGAGGGAGGGCATCGACGTCGGCCGCGAGGTCGTCGGACCCGGGCGCGCCGACCCGGACCTGCACCGGCAGCGGCGCCGATGGCAGCCAGCGGGCGACGGCAGCCCGGGCGGCCGGGCGATCGGCGGGAGCGACCGAGTCCTCCAGGTCCAGGATCACCACGTCAGCGCCGGACGCCGCGGCCTTGTCGAAGCGGTCGGGCCGCGAGCCGGGGACGTAGAGCGCGCACAGCGGGGAGTTGGCGTCGGGTCGGGCAGATGGTGAATGCGCACCGGTCATATCGCACCGTCCTCGCGCAGTCGGACGATCTCGTCGGACGAGAGCCCGAGCTCGCCGAGCACCTCGTCGGTGTCGGCGCCGTGGCCGCGGCCGGACCAGCGGACCTGACCCGGCGTGGCCGACAGCCGGAAGAGCACGTTCTGCATCACCAGCGGCCCGAGGTCGGGATCGTCGACGGTGAGGGCGGTGCCGCGAGCGACGTACTGCGGGTCGCTCATCACCCCCCGCACGTCGTAGACAGGCGCTACGGCGGCCTGCGCCGCCTCGAAGGAGCGGACCACCTCGTCGGTCGGCCGCACCGCGATCCAGCCGCCGACGGCGTCGTCCAGCTCGTCCGCGTGGTCGGCCCGACCGCTGCCGGTGGCGAACCACGGCTGCTCGGTCAGCTCGGGTCGCCCGACCAGCCGCAGCACCCGTTCGGCGATGCTCTGCGAGCTCGTCGACACGGCCACCCAGTCACCGTCGGCGGTGCGGTAGACGTTGCGGGGCGCGTTGTTGACCGACCGGTTGCCGGTGCGCGGCTGCACGTAGCCGAGCTGGTCGAGGGCCGTCAAGGGTGCCCCGAGCATCATCAGGATCGGCTCGATGATCGCCAGGTCGACGACCTGCCCCTCCCCCGTGGCGTCGCGGTGCCGCAGCGCGGCCAGCACGGCGTACGCCGTCGCCAGCGCGGCGATGCCGTCGGCCAGCCCGAAGGGCGGCAGCGTCGGCGGACCGTCAGGCTCCCCGGTGATGGCCGCAAACCCGCTCATCGCCTCGGCCAGTGAGCCGAAACCGGGCCGGCCGGCGTACGGCCCGTCCTGGCCGAAGGCAGTCACCCGGGCGATCACCAGACGCGGGTTGTCGGCAAGCAGCGACTCGGGCGACAAACCCCAGCGCTCGAGCGTGCCCGGGCGGAAGTTCTCGACCAGCACGTCGGCATCGGCGAGCAGTCGCCGCATCGTGGCCGCCCCGGACGGGTGCTTGAGGTCGAGGGTGATCGTGCGCTTGTTGCGGCCCAGCGTCTTCCACCACAGCCCGAAGCCGTCCTTGGCCACCCCGTGCCCGCGCGCGGCGTCGGCCCGCGCCGGGTGCTCGACCTTGACCACGTCGGCACCGAAGTCACCGAGGTAGGTCGCGGCCAGCGGGCCGGCGAACAAGGTGGCTGCGTCGACCACTGTCAGCCCGGCGAGGGGTCCGGTCACGGCAGGCCCGCGTCGGCTGCGCCGAGCACGTAGGGCAGCCCCTCGACGAAGCCGGGCTCCCACACCGGCCAGTCGTGACCGCCGTCGAGCACCCGGAGCTGGGAGGAGACCCCCAGGACCCGCTTGGACCGGTTGTGCACGGTCGCGGTCTCCTGGTCGAGGTCGTGGCGGGCGTCCCCGGGAAGCGGGTTGGGCCACTCGTCGTCACCCACCGCGAGGAAGAGCCGCACCGGTGGCGCGTCACCGCGGGCGGCGTACGCCGCGAGCAGACCCTCGGCGTTGGACCGCGCATAGATGTCGTCGACGAACACCTGCGTGGCGCTACCGAAGGCGCCGAACTGGCGGGCCGAGCTGTCGGCCGGCGGCAGCGGGTCGTAGACGGCGGGGCTCAGCACGAGTCCGCCGCAGAAGGTGTCGGGGTGCCGCAGCAGGTAGGTCAGCGCACCAGCACCGCCCATGGAGTAGCCGCCTACGACGCGGTGCGCCCGGTCAGGGACGGTGGCGTAGGTCGCGTCCACGTGCGCGACAAGGTCACGGGTCAGGGCGGTCTCGACGGGCCGCCCTGTGGGCGTGCCGGTGTAGGCCGAGTCGACGTACCAGCTGCCGCCGTCGGACCACGGCGCATCGGGCATCACCACCACCACGGGCGGGATCACCCTCCGGTGGATCATCTCGTCGAGGCGGGGCGCGACGCGCGTCCACGCCTCGAGGTCGTCGCCGCGGCCGTGCAGGAGATACGCCGACGCGCATCGCTCCCGGCGGCGAGTGGCGGGCAGGTAGACGTTGTAGCGGATCTCCTCACCGAGAGCCTCCGACCAGGCGGCGCCCGACTCCAGGCGACCCCGCCGTGGCCGCCCGCCGTGCGCCTGCGCTGTCCGGGCAGTTCCCGCCACGCCGGCTCCCAGTCCTAGTGCTCCCGCTCCCAAGAGCTGTCGACGTCCGATCGCGGTCATCACTTCTCCTCATCATCGGTGGGCAGGTCTACGGCGCAGCGGAATCCGATCGTTGCCGAGCGGCTGGTGCCGGCGCCGGTGAGCAGGTAGCGCAGCGACCAGGACGGGTCCTGCGGACCGCCGTCGACGTACCACTCCGATCCCTCGGCGGCGTAGTGCGAGCCGCCCTTGAGGATCGTCCATCGGGTGCGGCCGTCGCGGTGCTCGCTCTCGGTCCACTGCCACACGTGCGGCTCGAGCCGCACGAAGTCCTCGGACTCGGCGGCCACCTGCCACTCGTCCTCGGTCGGCAGCCGGGCGCCGCGCCAGGCGGCGTACGCACGCGCGTCGGCGAGATCGACGTACCGGACTGGTTCGTCGTCCCGCCCGCGCGGCTGCTCCCCCGGCCACCGCGTCTCGGCCAGGAAGGTCGCGTAGTCAGCGTTGGTGACCTCGGCGGCGTCGACCAGGGCGCTGGTCAGCTCGACGGTGCGGGTGTCCTCGCGCAGCTGGTGGAGCCGTGGTGGCAACGGCTTCCAGTCGCCGACGTACGGCGCTGTCTCGTAGAGGCCGGTCTCCCGCTGGCGCCAGGTGACCCGCAGCCGGTGCGCTCCCCGCGGGCACCGTCACGGCGGCTCGCGACGCCGGACCGCGGTCCGGACTGGCGGGATCCGCCGCGGTCGGGGTCGGAGGCGTCCGGCTCGCGACGACCGTGCACGCACCAGAGCGGGCTCGACGCGGCCGCATGACGCACGCCGTCCGGCACGCGCAGCAGGCCGGCGATGCCGCCCGCTGGCACCGAGCCGTCGCCCAGCACGGCAACGACGTGGCCCGGTCCGTCGACAGCAGCGGACCGTCATAGTCGACGGCGGTCGGATTGGTCAGGGTGAAGAGGTCGATGCCGTCCAGCGTCCAGCGAGAACCGGCGATGCCGGCCTCGGTGGCGGCCGGGGACAGCTCGGTCAGCGGCTCCCACTCGCCGCGCAGGAAGTGGTCGGCGTGCGGCCGTAGACCGCGCGCATCGCCCGCAGCGTGGCCCGGTCGTGCGGCGTCCAGTCGACCCGGACGCCGAAGACCACGTCCCACAGCAGCACGCCGGCGCCGTTGACCCAGGCCGAGCTGCAGCTCGGCGCCGTGGTCGCGGTCCCAGCGGCGGGTGTGGTGCATCATGTGCCGCTGCTCGAACCACCGGCGCCCGCAGCACGCCGGGCACCTCGCTGTCGGCGAACCACTGCGCCCATGACGCCTGGTGGTCGGCGATCCGCTGCGAGCGGCACCCGCGACTCGCCCTCGAGCACCGGCGCCCGGTCGCGGCCGCGCGCAGGGTCGGACAACAGCTCGGGGTCGCCCTCCTTCAGCGTGTCGAGGAAGAGCGCCGTCGGCGCCGAGGTCGTCGATCAGCCCGACGAACCGGGCGGCGTCGGTGCGCTCGGTCCGGCGGGTGCCGACGTCCCACGGGTTGTAGTCGAGGAAGACCCGCACGCCACGGGCGTGGAGGTCGTCGACCAGCCCGCGCAGGCCGGGCACGTGCGTACCAGTCGAACTGGTTGCGGTCGTCGATGCCGATCACCGGGTAGGCGTGCCAGAGCACGACGGCGTCGAGGCCACCGACTCCGTCCGGGCCCGTCGTACGCCGCCAGCAACCGGTCCGCGTCGAAGCGCTGCGTCGTCCCAGTCCCACACGACTTCGTCCCACAGCCAGATCATCGCGACGTTCCACGCGGTGGCGGCCCAGGCCGTGTCGGTGTTGTCGTAGGCGCGCGGGTCGAAGCCGATCCGGTCCCGCGCCTCGGCTCGCCACCGGCGTAGGGCGGCCCGCCAGGCCGGTCGGTCACCGACGAGTGTCGGTGCGGCCAGGATCTTGGCCTCGTCGAGCACCGACAGGTCCGCGCCGGGATCGAGCGGCACCTCGACGGGCTGGTCGATCGGACGCGGTGCGAACGGGTCAGGCATCGAGACGCTCCCCCACTTGGGCAGACGTCGGGATCGACCCCACCGCGCCCGAGGTCTCGACCGCGAGCGCGCCGGCGACCACGGCGCGAGCGCACGCATCGTCGAGCGACGACCCGGCGGCGAGCGCCGCCGCGAGGTAGCCGGTGAACGTGTCGCCGGCGCCGGTCGTGTCGACGACGTCGGCCGACACCCCAGGCACCGGTCGCTCGCCGTCGGCGTCGACGATGCAGGCACCGTCGCCGCCGAGGGTCACCACCACGGCACCGACCCGGGCGCGCTGGTCGTCGTCGAAGTGCAGCACCTCGTGCTCGTTGACGACCAGCACGTCGACGAGGTCGAGCAGCTCGTCGGGCAGGTCGCGGGCCGGCGCGGCGTTCAGCACGAACCGCGCCCCGCTCTCACGACCCGCCGTGGCCGCCTCCTGCACAACCGACAGCGGCATCTCGAGCTGGGCGACCAGCACCGTCCCGCTGCGGATGGTGTCGAGGTCGGTCGGCCGCAACGAGGTCACACGTGTCGTTGGCGGCGGCGTCGACCACGATCGCGTTGTCGCCGTCTGCCTGCGACCATCACCCAGGCGGTGCCGCTGAGGCCAGGCTCGCGGCGTACGGCGGTGACATCGACGCCGGACTCGGCTGCGGTGTCGAGCAGCAGCGTGCGCCGCCTCGTCCGCGCCGACCGCGCCGAGCATCGCGGTCGCAGCGCCGGCGCGTGCGCAGGCCACGGCCTGGTTCAGGCCCTTGCCGCCGGGCCCCCTGCGTTGCCAGGAGGACAGCACCGTCTGGCCAGCGGCCGGAACCACGTCGACCCCTATCATCACGTCGAGGTTGAGGCTGCCGAGCACAGTCACGTCGTGGGTCACCGGGCCATCCTCGCGGTGCGGGCGGCGAGGTCGTCGAAGGCCAGCCCGTCGCTGCCGGGCAGGCTGCTGGCGAGCCGGTTTGCCAGCGGCGCGGTCCACCGATCGGGCAGGCGGCGGGCGCCTGCGAGTCCGCCGCACACCGAGCCGACGCTGGCGCCGACCGAATCGGTGTCCCAGCCACCGCTGACGGCCAGGCAGATCGCCGTCACCCAGGTCACCGTCGCTGCGAGCGAGGGCGAACGCCATCAACGCGGCGTTGTTGAGCGACGTGCACCCAGTGAAGGTGGCCGTAGCGGTCGGCCAGCACGTCGAGCGCCGTCCTCGGCATCGAGGTCGGAGCGCCCCACCTCGATGCCGATCCTGAGCGCCTCGGCGTAGCGGCTGCCGGGCGGCACCACTGACCGACCGGCGTCGAGGACATCCTCCACGTCGTCGCTGACGACGGCCTGGGCGCACATGGCGGCCACGCACATCGCCCCGTAGACCCCGCTGCGGACATGGCTGAGCCGGGCGTCGCGCCACGCCAGCCGTGCCGCCGCGGCCGGATCGCCGGGGTTGACCCAGCCGTACACGTCGGCGCGGATCTGCGCCCCGATCCATTCGCGGTAGGGGTTGCGCAGCGTGGCCGTGCGCGGGGCCGACTCGCCCAGCAGAAGGTTGCGGTAGGCCACCCGCTCGGCCGTGAAGACCCGACCGCCAGGCAGCTCGGCCAACCAGGCGGCGGCCACGTCGTCCGTGGTGAAGTCGCGTCCGTGCCGTTCGATCACGCCGAGGGCGAGCAACGCGAAGTTGAGGTCGTCATCCTCGGGCATTCCGTGGATGTTCTCGGCGAGGCTGGTGGGCGCGCTGCGCCGGTTCCACGGCCAGCGTCCCGCGACCTCGGCGGGCAGGTCGACCGCGGTGAACCAGTCGGTCAACGGCCACCGGCCCTGGCTCGTGAGGATCTCCCTGATGCCCACACGTGGGATCTTCTCCACGGGCTTGCCTAGCAAGCAGCCCGCGGCGCGACCGAGCCACGCGCCGTGCAGCCGGTCCTCGAGGTCGCCGCCGATTCCGGTGCGCCCCGGCGATGTCGGCCAGGTCGCCTCGATGTCGACGAGGTCGTCGGGCTCGAGCCGGGTCAGCGCCGTGGGCGCCTCCCGGGCGGCGAGCTCGTCGAGCAGCTCCTCGGCCAGGGCGCGTAGGTCCGACGTCGCCTTCCTGGCCGAGGCCGTTGTGCGGCGCCTCGTCCTGCCCGCCCGCGTCGTGCCACCGGCGGCGTACATCGTCGACCTCCTTGCCGTCGGCGGCGCTCGCGACGAGCTCGTGGGCGAGCAGGTCCGGCGATTGCACCCAGCTCAGACCGCTCACCCGACCAGAGCCTTCCGACGGTCCGCCCGCGCCTGGCTCCGTTCGGCGTCCTTGAGGAACACCTCGGCCGCCACGTCGGCCATCGTGTGGCCGGCAGGCTCCAGCGGCGTGCGCGAGGCCTCCGCGATGTGGTCGTGCCAGTCGTCTCGGATCGCCCCGCGCCCGCCGAGTGCGCCGCAGATGGCGCCCGCCATGCTGGCGATCGAGTCGGAGTCACGGCCGTAGTTGACCCCGCCCAGCACTGCCGACTCGTAGTCACCTGCGGCGACCAGCACCATGCCCAGCGCGACCGGGAGCTCCTCGATCGCCTTGGTGCGACTCGGCCGCCGAGCATCCATCGCCGGCGCCCGGTAGTGCGGGCCAACCGTGTCGAAGGGCTCGACGGCCGCACGCAGCACCGGGATGGCGGCCGCCCACTCGGTCAGGCCGGACGCCGCCTCGGCCACCGCCTCGATCGCCTCCCGGGTGCCGTCGTGGGCGACGCCGAGGGCGACGTCGACCACAGATTGCGCCGTCGCATCCGGCGCTCATCGCCTCGGCCACCGCCGCGGCCAGCACGCCGGCTGCTTCCCGGCCATAGCTCGACTGGTGCGGGGAGGCGATCTCGATGGCTTCCGCGTAGGCGCCCACCGGGTCGGCGGCGTTGACGATGCCCACCGGAGCGACGTACATCGCCGCACCGCAGTTGACGATGTTGCCCACGCCCGCCTCCCGTGGATCGACGTGGCCGTAGTGCAGCCGGGCCACGATCCACTTCTCGGCCAGGAAGATCCGCTGCAGCAGCAGCGCCTCGGCCTCGAGCTCGGGCACCCAGCGCTGCTCCCCGATCAGCAGCGGCACCAGGTCTTCAGCGATCGCGAACGCGTCGAGGTGGTCGCGGCGGCGGGCGTAGACGTCCACCAGTGCGTGGGTCATCAAGGTGTCGTCGGTGATGTGCCCGTCGCCCTTGTGATACGGGGCGATCGGGCGCGCGTTCCGCCAGTCCGCGTTGAACGGCGGCACGATGCCGGTGACGTAGCCGCCGTACCGGTCGGTGATCTGCTCAGTGGTCCACCCCTCGGTGGCACCGCCGAGGGCGTCGCCCACGGCGGCGCCGACGAGTACCCCCACCGCAGAGTCACGCAGTCCGATGTCAGCCGCCATTGACGGAGTCCCACCCTTCGGTGAGCTCGGCGGTCAGCTCGGCCTCGTCGATCTCGTCGGCCAGGTAACGCTGGAAGGCCGGTGTCGCGATCTGGTCCTTCCACTGCGGGTAGTCCGTCACGGACTGGAAGGGAGCCTTGGTGAGGTAGTCGCCACCGGACAGGATCGTCGACCAGCCGTTGGCGCCCTCCGTGTCGGACGCGACGACCTCGGCGGCGCTCGCCGACGACGGGATCAGCCAGTCACCCTCGGCCACCTTGGCCAGGTTGTCGGCCTGCATGAAGTAGTCGATGAACTCTGCCGCCTCCTCGACGTGGGGGCTCTCGGCAGCGACCGAAAGAGTCTGCGGGTTGGCGGCCTGCGCGGCGCTGGCGCCCTCGAGCAGCGGCATCGCCACCCAGTCGAGGTCCTCGGGTGCGTTCTCGGTCAGCGCCTGGGCCTGGTAGCTGCCCTGGACCGTCATGGCGTACTTGCCCTTGAAGAAGCCGGTCATCACGTCGGACCCGCTCTGGCTCAGCGTCACGGGGTCGAGCGACTGATCGTCGTACGTCATCGCCTTGATGCGCTCGGGCAGCGCGAGCTCGGCGCCGCCGACCTCGATCGACACATCGTCGCCGGTGCCTTCGAAGAACGCCGCGTCGAAGTTCATGCCGAGGCTGAGCATCGTGGCGGTCGGCTCGGCGAGGCCCCAGCCGATGCCGAAGGTGTCACCCCGTGTGGTTGCCGCGGCCGCGGCTTGGAAGGCGTCCCAGCGACCAGGTGTCGCCCTCGGGCACCTCGACGCCGGCGTCGTCGAGCAGCCCACGGTTGGCAAACACGACGTAGCTCTGCAGCAGGGTCGGCGCGGCGATCACCTTGTCGTCAACCGTGACGGTCTCCCAGACTCCCTCGGGGACCGAGCTGGTCACGTCGTCGCTGAGCATCCCGGAGAGGTCGGCGAGGTAGCCCTGCTCGGCGAAGCCGGTCATCGCCGCGGACTCGTAGTGGATGACATCGGGTGCGGTGCCGCCCTGGAACTGAGTGACCAGCTGGTCCTGCACGGAGTCCCAGCTGCCCTGGACGTACTTCACCTGGACGTCGGGGTTGTCGGCGTTCCAGGCATCGACGATGTCCTGGCTGGCCTTGATGGTCGACTCCTGGAAGGCCAGGCTCTGGAAGCGCAGCTCGACTGGGCCGTCGCCCTCGCTGTCGGGCTCCTCCTGCGTGGCCGTGGCGCAGCCCGCTGCTGCCAGGCTGACGGCGGCGAGGAGCGCCACCGTCGCCGATCGAGACCCTCTCGTGGTGTGGATCCTTCTCATCATGTGTCCCCTTCCGGTGTCGTTCGGGTCGGTCAGTGTGGGCGGTGAGGTCGGCGTGGTCACCCTTTGACTGCTCCGCTGAGCAGGCCCGAGGTGAGCCGGCCTTGGATGGCGCCGAAGAAGATCAGGCTGGGGATCGTGGCGAGCAAGGAGGCCGCCGCGAGCGCGCCGAGCTGCACTTGTCCCTCCGCGCCGACGAAGCGCGACAGCGTCAGCGGGAGCGTCACCTTCTCGGGTGTCTGGATCAGCACCAGAGCGAAGAGAAACTCGTTCCACGCGGCGATGAAGGCGAACATCGCAGTGGCGATGATCCCCGGGCGCAGCAGGGGGAAGATGATCCTGATCAGGATGGTGACCCGGTCGGCGCCGTCGACGGCGCCGGCCTCCTCGAGCTCGCGCGGGATGTTGGCCACGAAGCCGATCAGCATCCACAGGGCGAACGGCAGCGTGAAGACGACGTAGACGATGGTCAGGCCGGTCAGGCTGTCGATCAGCTGGAACTGCTTCAGGATCAAGAACAGCGGGACGATGATGAGGATCGTCGGGAAGACCTGGCTGACAAGCACCCAGCCGAGGGTCACCGGCCGCAACACCGTCTTGAAGCGCGCCAGGCCGTACGCCGCAGGCAGCGCCAGAACCGTGGTGAAGATCGTTGACGCGATCGCGACCCGGAGGCTGTTCCAGCCGGCGCCGACGAGGTCAGCGCGCCGAATGGCATCGCCGAAGTTGGACAGGGTGGGTGACTCCGGCAGGAAGCTCGCGGCGCCCAGCGCGATCTCCTGGGTGCTCTTGAACGCGGTGGCGCACAGCCAGATCAGCGGGAACCCGAGAAAGGCCACGTAGGCGAAGAGGGCGACGTACTGCCCGATGCGGGCCTGCGTGGTGGTGCTTCCGACGGACACGGCGATCAGTCCTCCTGCGGCTTGAGGCGGGAGCGGAGGTAGAAGATCAACGAGCCGACGATCAGGATCACCATCACGTTGCCCATCGCGGCGGCGGTCCCGAAGTTGCCGTAGCGGAACGCCTCGTTGTAGGCGAACAGCATCGGCAGCATGGTGCGACCGCCGGGTCCGCCGTTGGTGAGCACATAGATCAGGTCGAAGGTGTTGATGTTCCAGATGAAGTTGAGCGAGGTGATCGCGATGATGACCGGCCTGAGCTGGGGCAGCGTGATGTGGCGGAACCGCTTCCACACCCCGGCACCGTCGATGGCGGCAGCCTCGTGCAGCGCGTCGTCCATGCCTTGGAGCCCGGCCAGCAGGGCGATCGTGGTCTGTGGCATGCCCGACCAGACGCCGACGACGATCGCGGCGGGGAGTGCGGTGCTGAAGTTGCCGAGCAGGTTGGTGTCGCCGCCGAGCCCGACGGCTCCGAGGAAGCCGTTGACCGGGCCGTAGTTGGGGTCGTACATGAGCCGCCACATGATGCCGGTGACGACCGGAGGCATCGCCCAGGGAACCAGGGCGAGGACGCGGGCGAACCAACCGAAGCGGAGGTTCTGGTGCAGCAGCAGGGCCAACCCCATCGCGCTCGCGAACTGCAGGAAGGTCACCGAGACCGCCCAGATCAGGCCGATCCGGAACGACTGCCAGAACAGGTCGTAGCCGAGCAGGTCCTGGTAGTTCTGCAGCCCGGTGAAGTGGGTGACCTGGTTGAGCCCCGCGCGCGAGTCGGTGAAGCCGAGGTAGATGCCCTGGAGGAGCGGGATCACACTGAAGATCGCGATCGGCACGAGAGCCGGGAGCAGCAACGGCCAGGCATCCTTGCGGGCGCCGGGACCCTTCTGCTTGGGCGCCTTGAGCGTCGGCCCTCCGGGGCTCTGGTCGATGTCGATGGCCATTCAGGCTGCCCCTCCGGACGAGCGGCGGATGCGGAGCTGTGGCTGGACGGTCACCCGCTGGACCTCGCGGTCGGGATCCTCGAGACGCCGCAGCAGGAGTCGGGCAGCGATCCGGCCACGCTCGCGGGAGCCGAGGTCGACGCTGGTGAGGCTCGGGGTGGTGACGCCGGCGAGCTCGGTGTCGTCGATGCCGACGACGGCGACGTCGTCGGGAACCCGGAGGCCGCGCTCGGCGAGCACCTGCATGGTTGCGATGGCGATCAGGTCGTTGCCTCCGAGCACGGCGTCCGGGATCGCGTCGTCGAGCAGAGCCTGTGCGGCGGCGCGGCCGGCGGCGAGCGTGAAGTCGTCGGCTACCGGGCGCAGCGTCGGGTCGTCGGGCAGGTCGAGGGCCCGGGCGGTGCGCTCGAAGGCGCGTTTGCGGGCCGAGCCGGGCACCGTGTCGACGGGGCCGTTGACGAAGGCGATGCGTCGCCGACCGGCGGCGTGCAGGTGCTCCAGGGCGAGCCGTACGCCGCCCGAGGAGTTGGCGCGCACGTTGTCGACGCGCAGGTCGGTGGGCACGGTGCCGATCACGACCACCGGCAGGTCGAGCCCACGCAGCGACTCGACGAGTCCGTCGTCGACCCGCACCGGACTGAGCACCAGTCCATCTGCGTACCCGTGGGCGAGCCCGTCGATGAGTGCCTTGGTGTCGTCGAGCTGACTGCCGGTCGACGAGACCAGCAGTCGGTAGCCGCGGTCCTTGGTCTCCGCCTCGATCGCTCGCATCATCTCGACGTAGACGGGGTTGCCGACGTCGGCGACTGCGAAGGCGAGCTGCTTGGTGCGCCGCACCTTGAGCGAGCGGGCCATCGCGTTGGGGCGGTAGCCGAGCTCGTCGACCGCCTCATGGACCCGGATCAGCATCTCCTTGCTGGCCGACAGTCCGTTGAGCACCCTGGAGACCGACGCGACCGACACTCCGGCGCGCTCGGCCACTCGCGTGACCGTGGGTCGGTTGGTGCTCATGAGACCGCCGTTGTAATCGATTACAAGAACGATTACAGGTTGCCCCCTGGGAACCCTCACGTCAACAGCTGCATCGAAGTTTCCACGTGCCGCTGCGACTGGTCAGCTGGCTCCGGGCGCGCTCCCAGCACTGGTCGGCTGGCGCGAGTCAACCAGGAGCGGCAGGGCGAGATCACCTCGGCGCGGGGCGCTTTCGGTGCACGGCTGCTTCTCTCAGATCTCAACCACGGTGGTGCCCGAGCAGCCGGAGGAAGACCGCGGCTGTCCGCGCCTCGGAGATGCCCACCCGGGCCGCCGCCTCGCGAAGGAGCTGCGACGCCTCCTCGATGCCGATCTCGTGCATCGCCGCCAGTGCCCCCTTGGCCTGGTGGATCGCGTCGTCCTGGCGAATCTTGGCCGGAGCCTCGGCAGCGCGTCGGCGGGTGTCGAAGGAGAGGTCGGCGTTGGTGACGACCTCGGCGGCCGCGCCACCGAGCGCCGCGGCGATCGACTGGTGCTTGCCGTCGAACGCGTCGGGCTCTCGCGCATACAGGTTGACCCCTCCGACGATCCGGTCGTCACGACGCAGTGGCAGTGACAGGGTCGACGCGACCCCCAGCGCAGCCTCGGCCCTCGCGAACAGGCGCCACTGCCCCTCGTCGAGCACGTCGTCCCGACTGGTCCCGACGACCCGGTCCTCCCTGGTCGCCTCGACGCACGGTCCGTCATCGAGGTACTGGGCAACGTCGAGGTCGACGGCAGCGTCGTTGCTGGCCACCAGGGTCAGCGTGATGTCGTCCTTCACGGTCGTCAGGCTCAAGCCCACCAGCGAGGGCACCAGCGTCAGGGCACGTCGACCCATGTCGCCGAGTGCGACCCCCACTTCACTCTCGCCGGTGAGGTTGAGCAGCAGGACGGCCTCGAGTGTCTCCGGAACCGGCTCCACGATGCATGCCTCCTCTCCTTCGGCGTAGCGGTACCCCGCCAGGCCCGCCGCA
The DNA here is from genome assembly GCA_963772415.1 of uncultured Actinomycetota bacterium. Lineage (GTDB taxonomy): Bacteria > Actinomycetota > Actinomycetes > Propionibacteriales > Nocardioidaceae > Nocardioides_B. Next base: position 211,467 of record CAVYWU010000004.1, read on the forward strand.
TGCCCGATCCGGGACCTGGGCGTCGAGCCGTCCACCGGTGAGTCCACCACCCCGACAGCTGGAGCCGGCGGTCCGGACTGCCGTCGGCCGGCGCTGAGGTCTCACCGTCCAGATGAGGTCAGGAGGCGCTGCTCCCGTTTCGGCCCTGCGGGCGTCGCTCCGAGACGACGTCGAGCGCGACCGAGGTCAGGCCACCGCCTTCCTCGGCACGTGCCAGCAACAGCTCGTAGGCGCGTGCCGGATCGATCGCGTGCACATGCGCCAGCACACCCTTGGCCTGCTCGACGAGCGACCTGGCCTGGACGGCCTCGTAGACATGAGCCCTGATCTGCTCGACAGGGACGTCGGCGTCATGCACCAGCAGCAGGGTGGCGACGTCCGCAAAGGCCTGCCCGACGTCGTGACTGACTGATCGCGCGACGCCGGTGGCTCCGCGAAAGACGTTGAGCCCACCGAGGACCCGCCCGCGCCAGGACATCGGATAGGCATCCACGCCGCCATGCCCGGCCTCCACCATCGCCCGGCCGACCGCTCCCCAGCGGGCGACGAGGTCGTCCTCGCCGGCCACGCTGATCCGTCGACCGGAAGCGATCACGTCCACGCAGGGACCGGACCAAGACTGTGCCTGGAGCAGCTCGATCTGTCCGGCTTCGTGGGAGCTGGCGTTGAGCAGCACCAGGTCGTCCTCCCCCACGGTGACGAGCACGGCCACCGACTGGGCGTCGAGGACGGTGGTGGCGTCGAGCACGAGCTGGGTGAGCACGTCCGCGACCCTACGGTCCGACACCAGTCCGGAGACCGCGGCAGCCAGGGCCCCGCTGGCGGTGGCGCGTCTGTTCACGATCCAGCCCCGCTCCCGTCGGCAGAGGCGTCCGGTTCGCCGAAGTCGAGCTCCCGACTCAGGATGGCCTCGCTGACCTCGGCAAGACTGGCGCCGTGGGCGAAGGCGTGAGCACGCAGCACCGCCAATGCGTCGGGGGCGGGGACACCCAGCTGCGCGATCACCATGCCTGTGGCCTGATCGATGCGGTCCCTGACAGACCACCTGTCCTCGGTCACGCTGTGGGCACCCAGGTCGCCCAGGAGAGCGACGCCCACGGCGTCCGCGAGGAACTGCGCTGCCGTTTGAGGCACCGCCGGACCGCGGCCGACGACGTCGTGCACGAGCAGCACGCCGATGACCGCCTGCTGAGGGCGCAGCGGGTAGGCATACATCGCCAGCTGGTGGCCGGCGGAGCGCACCATGTCGGCGAGCATCGGCCACCGGCTCGACTGGTCCACCGGGTCCGGGGAGGTCACCGTGATACCTGTCCGGAAGGCGTCGAAGCTGGGGCCCTCGCGCAGGACGTCCTGCGCTCCCTCGAGGAAGTCGGCTATGTCGTCGGTGATGCACAGCGTCATCCGCTCCACGGGGGTGAAACCCACGGAGATGGACCCGCCCCGGGCGACCACGGTCGAGGTGAAGGCGCGGCACAGCCGGAGGGAGAGAGGTGCGGACTCGCTGCTCCTCGCCAGCTGGCGAGTCAGGCGCGAGAGAAGTGCCCCGGCATCGTCCGACATTGCACCCGCTCCCTCGATCTCGTGAGCCACGGATCCCGAGCCCACCACCCCAACCTACGCCCCGAGCGCGCCGCAGGATCCCCGTGGCACGTCGGCGCCGCCGACGCTCACGTCTGCGAGTTCGCAGCCCGGATCGCCCGGCCATCGCGTTCGAGGGTGACGGCGCGAGGCAGAGGCGCAGGAGCCTGCCCTCGTCCGTCGTCACAAGGGGCTGAGGTAGGCCGTCCAGTCGGCGGACACGAGCTCCTCGAGGGACTCGGCCACCAGCAACGCACCGGCGTCTCGCAGCTCATGGCCTCCGACGCCGCCGGTCCTCACGGCGACGCACCCGAGGCCCGCTCGCTGAGCGGCCTCGACGTCGTAGGCCGTGTCTCCGACGAACACGGCTGCCTCCACGCCGCCCATCCGCTTGATCGTCACCTCGATGAGATCTGGCTCGGGTTTGGAGTCGGCGGCGTCCTGCGACGTGGTGAGCAGCTCGATCTGGTCGTCGATTCCCAGCAGGTCGACGGCCTCGCGAGCGAACTCCGGATCCCCGGAGGACGCCAGCCCGATGCGCATGCCGATCTGCGAGAGGTGACCAACCAGGGCGGCGGCGCCGGGAAGGGGCAACACCTCGGCACGAGTGCGGCTGTACTCCTCCCTCCATGCCCCGCGAAGCTCGTCGCCGTGCCGATGCTCCACCTCGTCTCCGGCCACCGCCGCGACGAGCTTGTCGCCGCCCATCCCGATCGCCCGGTGCAGGCGCCACATGGGAGGAGTGTCGCCGACTCGGGCGAAAGCGCGGTGCCAGGCGAGGGCGTGGTGATAGGTGGAGTCGATCAGGGTCCCGTCGATGTCCAGGAGCACGGCCATAGATCTGCTTGTCATGCCTGGGCACGTACCCACCGGAGAGCCATCGGAACCCGCCGACCCAGGAGTTCGGGTCGTGCGTGGGCCGCGGCTCGCCCTCAGCCGTCGGCGACGGTCGTCCCCCTCCCCTGGTGGCCCGGGGGATGAAACCCCCGTCGTCGGGTACCGCGCCCGGTATGAGCAAACTGGTCCCCCGTCGGATGCCCTCACGCGGGACCCAGGGAGACCGGTCCCTGACGCTCTCGTGGGCCGGCGCCGACGGTGGACCTCGTGCTCGGAGACGTGCGTTCCTCGTCGAGGAGCTCCCCGGCTGAGCAGACCCAGTGAACCCCGGCGGTGTGCAGGGCACTTCTCCCACCGCCCAGACCTCAGAGGAGTCATTCATGCGCATCGGCTACTTCCTCTCCACCGAGGAGTACTCACCAGCCGAGCTGGTCGCCCAAGCACAGGCGGCCGAGCGAGCCGGCTTCGCGGGGCTCTGGATCAGTGACCACTTCCATCCGTGGAACAACGAACAGGGCAACAGCCCCTTGGTCTGGAGCGTCGTCGGAGCACTCAGTCAGGTGTGCGGGCTCCACGTCACGACAGCGGTGACGTGCCCGACCGTGCGGGTCCATCCGGCGATCGTCGCGCAGGCGGCAGGCACCTGTGCCGAGATGCTCGAAGGGAGGTTCACCCTCGGGGTGGGCACCGGAGAGGCACTGAACGAGAGCATCCTCGGGACGCCGTGGCCGCCCCTGGACATCCGCCTCGCCATGCTGGAGGAGGCGGTGGGGCTGATCCGCGATCTGTGGACCGGCAACGTCGTGACCTCACGGGGCCAGCACTACTCGGTCGACCACGCCCGGATCTACAACGTCCCCGACCCGGCCCCCGAGATCTTCGTCTCAGCGTTCGGTCCGAAGGCCCTGGACCTGGCCGCTCGGATCGGCGACGGCTACATCGGCACCTCGCCGGATGCCGAGCTGGTCTCCCGCTTCAAGGACCTCTCCCACGGCAAGCCCACGCAAGCCGGCGCCAAGGTCGCATTCGCGCCCACCCGCGAGGAGGGCTGGGAGCATGCACACCGGTTGTGGCCCAATGCCGGCCTGCCGGGAGAGATGGCGCAGATCCTGCCGACGCCCGAGCACTTCGAGCAGGCCACCGAGCTCGTGACCATGGAGTCGACGCGAGACTCCGTCGTCGCGGGCAACGATGCCGCCGACCACCTGCTCCAGATCCAGCAGTACGCCGACGCCGGGTACGACGAGCTCTATGTCGCCAACATGGGTCCGCATGCCCTGGACATGATCGAGTTCTACGGCGCGGAGGTGCTCCCGGCGCTCGGATGAGGGATGTCCCGGCATGGTCTCCCACGTGCTGCATGCCCAGCCATCAGCCGGGTACCCCGAGGCCCATGACGAGCAGGAGTCAGCACATCGTTCGTGCGCTCATCAACGATCACGGCACCACCTACGCGGAAGCGGCCGGTATCACGCTGCGCGACAAGCCGTCCCCGCTCTACCAGCTGCTGGTCCTCACCATGCTCAGTTCCACGCGCATCTCCGCCGATGTGGCCGTCAGGGCCTCCCGACAGATCTTCTCCGCCGGCTGGCGCACCCCGACGAAGATGCTCGATTCGACCTGGCAGCAACGAGTCGACGCGCTTGGTCGCGGCGGCTATCGACGCTACGACGAGAGCACGGCGACCAAGCTGGCTGAAGGGGCAAAGTGGGTGCTCGACACGTGTCACGGCGACCTCCGCCGGCTGCGCCCCGCGGATCACGGCGGCACCGACGACCTGATCGCGGCCATCGCGGAGTCGCCTCGCATCGGACCCGTCGGGGCCCGCATCTTCTGTCGCGAGGTCCAGGACGTCTGGCCGGAGGTGTCCCCCTTCTTCGACGATCGTGCCCTCGACGTCGCGGGCCGTTCCGGCCTTCCCACCGACCCCGGCGAACTGGCCGGGCTCGCGCCGCCAGGACGGGTGGCTCAACTTGCCGCTGCCCTGGTGCGAAAAGGCCTCGACGGCTAGGTCCGATCGGCCCCTGCCCATGCTGCCCAGTGCCGTGCTCGTCGGCGCGTTGCGATCCACCCATGTGCACGGTGAGAGGACTCCGTGTCGCTGTCGGGACGACGCGTGCCGTGCTGCGGACGGGCAGTGTCCCCGTCCCCGACTGGCCGGGGACGGGGACCGAACCGAGACGGAGATCTGCGTAAGTCCCCGCTCGGGGCAGAGATACCCTGCGGTGGTCGCTTCATGCCCACGTCGCGCTCGGGCTCAGAACGCGAACGCCTGAGCCTCGTCGATCCCGAACCGTTGCATCAGGAGCCCGAGCCCTGCCCGATGACGGTCCGCCGGTGCAGGGCTTCAGTGAGCTGCTCGACCTCCTGCCCCACCGACTCCATGGCAACACCCCCCGTTGGGCCCGTACCCGTCACGGTCAGGACGAGATCGCCGTCTGCTCCTCTGACGTGGAGCCTTGTGTGATCTCGACCTTGCGGGGCTTGGCTCGCTCGGCGACGGGGACGTTCAACGCGAGGACGCCGTTGTCGTACCGCGCCTCGAGCCGATCGAGGTCGAGGTTCTCCCCCAGGACCAGCTGACGACTGAAGAGACCGGTCGGTCGCTCTGCCGCGAGCGGCTCCCAGTCTCCGGTCCGGGCCGGGCGTTCCGCGCGGATCGTCAACACGTTGCGTTCCACGTCGATATCGAGCGTGTCCGGCGCCACGCCGGGCAGGTCGAACTCGATGCGGAACATGTCTCCCTCCCGCCACGCATCCATCGGCATCACCGCTGGCCGCGAGGTGGTGCCTGCGCCCAGCATCTGCTGGGCAAGGCGGTCGAATTCACGAAACGGGTCAGTGCGCATCAGCATGTCGATCTTCCTCCACTCAACAGTCGGCGCCAGTCTTATGTACTGGCGGTTATAGATTTCTTATACCGCGTGTAGAGTAGGGACGCAAGTCTGAGGGAAACTTCCGGGAGGAGAGCAGTGACGACGCCATCGCGCGGGGTCTACGCCATCTCGGTGGCGGCGGAGCTGACCGGCGCCGGAGTCCAGAACCTCCGGGTCTACGAGCGTCGGGGGTTGGTCCAGCCGAGTCGCACCGACGGTCGCACGCGCCGGTACAGCGAGCTCGACCTGGATCGAGTGCGCCGGATCCTCGCCCTGCTCGACGAAGGGCTCAACCTGGCCGGCATCGCCTTGGTGCTGAGCCTCCAGGACGACAACGAGAAGCTCCGGGCGCGCCTGCGTCGATCATGAGGGCGGGCTCCCCGCCATGGCCAAGGGTCGCCACGAACGAGGCGTGGCAGCCACGGCTTCTGGGCACCAGCGCTGGCATGAGCGATCTCAAGGCACTCATCCTGAACTGCACACTCAAGCCCTCCCCGACGGCGTCCAGCAGCGAAGTGCTCGCCACTGAGGTGATCGACGCCTTCCGGGATCACGGCGTCAGCGCCCACATGCTGCGGGTCATCGACCACGGGGTGCGCTTCGGCGTGCAGGTCGACGAGGGCGACGGGGACGGGTGGCCATCGATCCGCGAGGACCTGCTGACCAGTGACATCGTCGTGATTGCCACTCCGATCTGGCTCGGCCAACCGTCTGCCGTGTGCAAGATGGTCTTGGAGCGGCTGGACGCGGAGCTCGGCGAGACCGATGACCAGGGACGCCTGCTGACCTATGGCAAGGTCGGCGCCCTTGCCGTGGTGGGCAACGAGGACGGCGCACACCACGTCACCGCGGAGGTCTTCCAGGCGCTGAGCGATGTCGGCTTCACGATCCCCGCGAACGGGGTCACCTACTGGGTGGGTGAGGCGATGCAGGGCACTGACTACCAGGACCTGGATCCTCGCCCGGAGAAGACCCAAGCTACGACGGCGACCCTCGCGGCCAACGCCGCGCATCTGGCCCGACTCCTCAAGGACTCCGGCTACCCCGCCAGCTGAGGCGTCTGGTGCACCGCGCGTTTGTTCCGGCCGCCGTCGGGTACCGCCATGCGGTGCGGCCAGAGAGGAGAGCACCGTGGACACAGCGCCCCCACCTTCGTCACCCCTTGAGTGGTCGAGCAGGAAGACCCTGCTGGACGAACGGGTCCTGCGCGCGGTCGACGACCAGGAAGGCTTGGACCTAGACGACCTGTGCCGAGCTCTGGTCCGGCAGGGGTGCGACGAGGTCGAGGCGGCCGAGAGCGCTCGCCGGGCGCTCGAGAGCGGACGCATCCAGCTCGACTGCCGACGCCAACTCCAGGTCGCTCCATGACCGGGTCCGGCCGGGCGCCCCTTCCAGGCCCACGCGGCGCCATCAGCCGCAAGGTGCTCGACGCCATGCTGGGCCGCGGCCCGGTTCGCTCGCTCGCACGGGACATTGCCGCGGTGACCGACGTACTGGGCGACGAAGACCTGCACCTGGCGCTGTGGTGTCTCTACGAGCTGCACTACCGAGGGCTGGACGGCGTCGCCGACGAGCTCGAGTGGGACCCACACCTGCTGGCGTGCCGGCGCGAGCTGGAGGAGGTGTTCCTCCAGGGTCTCCGCGTCTCATCCAAAGCGGCTTGCGCTCGAGCACGAGCAGGCGCGGGCGATGTCATCGACCAGATCAGGTTGCTCATCGCTGAGGACACGGGACCAGATCTGGCCACGTTCGTGCAGCGGCACGCGGACGTCAACCAGTTCCGAGACGTGATGGTGCAGCGCAGCCTCTACACACTCAAGGAGTCCGACCCCAGCTCGTTCGTCCTCCCCCGCGTCGACGGGCCCGCGAAGGTCGCCCTCGCCGAGCTGCAGTACGACGAGTACGGCGGGGGCAGGCCCGACCGTCTGCACGCGCGCCTGTTCGCCTCGGCGATGGAGCACTGCGGCCTCGACTCCGGCTACGCCCACTACATCGGCGAGGCGAGCGGATCGACCCTGGCCCTGAACAACGCGATGAGCCTCTTCGCTCTCCACCGGGGGCTGCGCGGCGCCGCACTCGGTCACCTCGCGACATTCGAGGCGACCAGCACCATCCCCTGTCGCAGGATCGCGGCGGGGGTCAGGCGACTGCGACTGCCAGACGCGGTCTGGCACTACTTCGACGAGCACGTCGAGGCCGACGCCGTGCACGAGGAGGTGGCGCTGCGGTCCATCTGTGCCCGCATCGTGTCGGACCAGCCGGACCTGCGCGACGATGTGCTGCTCGGCTCGGCGACGTGCCTGCTGATGGATGGTGCGGTGGCACGCTCACTGCTGGAAGGTTGGGGCGTCGATGGAGGCGTCGGCGATTGCGCACAGGTGCCGGCGTGAGAGGCCGGGACCGGGTGGAGGTCACGTTGTGCCCTCGCGGTCCGATGCTGGTGCGCGGGGCTGACGACGTGGTCGACGAGTCAGGGATCTCGCACCCGGTCGAGCGACCCGTCGTGGCCGTCTGCATGTGCGGAAAGAGCCAGCGAAAGCCGTGGTGCGACGGCACCCACAAGGTCATCCCCCGCCCATGACCATGACCATGACCAGGACCAGGACCAACGTCCTCGGATCACGACCCCTGATCCACGACCCCTGATGTCCCTGACACGGACGATCGGCGGCCTCCGGTTCGACTACGACAGCTCGGTCCTCGAGCCACGGCCGTGGACGGTCCAGCAGTCACTTTGGGCTGCCGCGTTGTCACCGGAGCTTCCCCCCGGTCAGATCCTCGAGCTGTGCTCCGGGGCGGGACACATCGGTCTGCTCGCTGCCCACCTGACCCTGCGAGACGTGGTGCTCGTCGATGCCAGCGCAAGCGCCTGCGCGTTCGCCAGAGTCAACGCCGAGCGGCTGGGCCTTGCTGCGCAGGTGAGGCATGGGTCGATGACCCAGGTGCTCGACGAGCACGAGCGCTTTCCCCTGATCCTCGCCGACCCGCCGTACCTGCGCACAGGTGACATCTCGGAATTTCCCGACGACCCCACGACCGCCATCGACGGCGGCGACGACGGGCTGGACCTTGCTCGCCTCACCCTCACCATCGCCGGCCGGCACCTCGAGAGGGCCGGGGCCATGCTCCTCCAGCTGCGCGATCACGAGCAGGCCGCCGCCATGCGCAGCTGGGCCGGCGCAGCGGGGTTGCGCATCGAGAAGGTCAGGTCGGTCGGCGACCACGGCGTGCTCGTGCTGTGCCGTCCCCTAGATCGCGAGTGGGCCTCCGGTGGCCCGCTGTTGCAGACAACCGGATGAGGAGTGCCCATGGAGGAGGAGAGTCCCCACGAGCCTGTGCTCCGAGCTGCCCAGGACCACGGCATCCGCTCCCAAGCGGGGCTCAGGCTCTTCGACAACGGACAGTCCCGAGGGTGCGCTCAACCCCTACTCCACCCGCGTCGGCGCAGTCCGCACGAGATGCAGGCTGAGGGGTATCGCGGCTGCGACGAGAGGGAGCCGGATGATGAATCGCCCTGGTTGTCGGACGGCGCCGCCGATCGTCGAGGCTCACGCCCCTTGTCCGAGCGGCGCGATCTGACCGGACTCGACAAGCTGCTCGAGGGCGACCGAGCACCCGGAGTGCCAGCAGCCATCCGCATCCGTGAACGACACCACGGCCTGCCCGGTGCAGCCGGCAGGGCTCTCCCCGGTGGTGGCAGCGTGGTGTGAGCAACCGCCGTTCGCTGTCACGGAACCCGCCTCGTGGAGGTCGGGGTCGAAGGGGTACGAGACATTCATGCCCGCACTCGTCTCATGTCTCTCGACTCACTGACTCGATCCTCCACGACAGGTAGCCGAACGGGCCGGGCTACGACTCATCGCTTGCCGGGGGAAGGTCCGAGGGGTCGGGGGCGTCCTCCCGGTTCTCTTCCTCCTCGGGGTCCCTGTCGATCCGGGAATCAACGTCGGTGTTGTCCAGGGACTCCTCCGCAGCCAGGTCGGGGTCGATCGAGGGGTCGGGCGGGATCTGTGTCATCTCCACGCAGGTACCCATCGGATGCTCGGCTACACCACGGCGGGATCTCTTGTCCTCTGGCGCCGAGGTGACTGCGTCCGCGGCCTGCGTGCACCAAGCCGTCCATGACCACTGACGATGGGCGTCGAGGAGGGATGCTGCTCATCGATCCTGCTATCCGGGCGCCAGAGCGGGGTGTCCGAGGGTGCGATCGCGGCACGCGGACGCTCTGTCGAGGTCGGCCTTGAGCTCGCCCTCCAACCAATCAAGACCTCGACAGAGCCGGTCACCACTGCCGCGGACCTCCTTCGGGCGCTGCAAGCCCTCCAACGGTCGTCGGCCAGCAGGCGGCCGCCACCTGCGTACGGGCCGTGGGGCGTGCCACCTGCGCGGAGGGCAGATGGGGACGGTTCGGTCGGCCGGCGTTCAGCCCCAGCCACTCGTGAAGGTCGGTGATGAAGGAGCAGGATCTGGTCGTCCGATGTGAGCCGCGCACGGTCCTTTGCCGGCCAGGCGCCAGTCGTACAGCGTCCTGACAGGCACGTTGAGGTCTCAGAGAGTTCCTCGATGCTCATCAGCGGCTCCAAGCCGCTCAAGGTCGGTGTGGTGTGCTGTCCATCCGGGTAAGTGTGCGGAGGTCTCCGCACCACTCCGTGCTGGACGGGGCGACTCGGCGTTCGGAGACAGCTACCCGCCAACAGAGGGTTCCTGGACCGGGTATCTGGACACTAAGTGGACACTCGATCAAGTCTCTGAATGCTTTCAGGCTCGGAATCCGTAGATTCCGAGCCTGAATTTCGTAGCGGGGGCAGGATTTGAACCTGCGACCTCTGGGTTATGAGCCCAGCGAGCTACCGAACTGCTCCACCCCGCGTCGTGGGCTCAACCTTACGGGACGCATGTGGGGCCTTCCAAATCGGATCCCGGTGACGGGGGTCACCCCGCCACCGGGAGCCTTCTCAGCCGTTCGCCGGGGGTGACTCCTCGTCGCCCGCCCCTGCACCGGAGCCGTCGCCGCCACCACCGCCACCGCCGCCGCCGCCGCCGGAACCTGCGACGTCCGCGGAGAGCGCCTGGGCGAGGAGGTCGCGGGCCTCCTGGGTGGCCTCGGCGTAGCCGTTGAGGTCACCGTCGGTGAGCGCCTGCTCGGCCTCGACGAACTTCTCCTCGGCCTGCTCGAGCAGGGCGCGGACGTCGTCGTTCACGGGACCGCCGCCGTCGCCCGAGCCGTCGCCGGGGTCGGTGCCCAGGTCGGGGTTGTTGTCGGGGTCGACGGACTCTTCGGGGGTAGTGATGCCGAGGACGTCGTCGAGCGCAGCGGTCAGCGTGGAGCCGATGCCGACGTCGTCGCCGAAGGAGACCAGCACGTAGCGGAGCACCGGGTAGCGGCCCTCACCGGACTCGCGCAGCGTGTAGAGCGGCTGCACGTAGAGCAGTCCGTCGCCCACAGGCAGCGTGAGCAGGTTGCCGTACAACGCCTGTGAGTTCGTGCGCGTGAACGCCAGCAACCGGTCCTGGATGTCCTGGTCGGAGGCGAACGTGTTGGCGATCTGGGACGGGCCCGGCACCTGGGTGTTGCTGGGCAGGCGCAGGATCCGGATCTTCCCGTAGTCCTCCTCGCGGGCGTCGGAGTCCACCGAGATGAACGACGCGAGGTTCTGTCGCTCCTGGGGCACGTAGACGCTGGTCAGCGAGAACACCGGCTCGTCGGAGCCCGACGGGGTCTTCACCGAGAGGCGGTACGGCGGCTGCTTGTTCTCCTTGATCTCCGGGTCGACCGGGACGTCCCAACGGTCGTTGCCGTCGTAGAACGTCTTGGGGTCCTCGACGTGGTACGTCGCCAGGATCTGCCGCTGCACCTTGAAGAGGTCCTCGGGGTAGCGGAGGTGATCGAGCAGGTTCTCGGGGATCGACTCGCGCGGCGTGACCACCCCGGGGAACGCCGACGACCACGCTTCGAGGATCGGGTCGGCCTCCCACTCGTAGAGCGTCACCGAGCCGTCGTAGGCGTCGACGACGGCCTTGACCGAGTTGCGCATGTAGTTGATCTCGTCGGTCGGCAGCGTCGAGTACGCCGTCCGCGGCTGGAGCGCGTCGGCGGTCATGTCCGAGAGCGACTCCTTCTGCGCGTTCGGGTACTGGTCGGTCGTCGTGTAGCCGTCGACGATCCACACCACCCGTCCGTCGACCACAGCCGGGTAGACGTCACCGTCGACGGTCAGCCAGGGTGCGACCTTCTGGACGCGGTCACGCGGGCTGCGGTCGTAGAGGATCTTGGAGTTGTCGTTGACCCGGCTCGAGAGCACGATGTTGGGCTCGGAGAACTTGACCGCGTAGAGCAGCTTGTTGAAGATGCCGCCCACGGGCACGCCGGCGGCGCCGTCGTAGGTCGTGTTCGTCGGCTGGTCGTTGCCGGTCCCCTCGGGGATGTCGAGCTCGACGTCGCCGCCATCGGTCTTGCCCACGATGGAGTAGAGCGGGCTGCGCTCCCCGAAGTAGATCCGCGGCTCGTAGCCACCCTCGACGAGGTCGGTGAGCTGACCCTCCGGCGGGATGTCGCGCTCGGCCCAGATCGGACGACCGTCGCTGTTGGTGACCGGGTTGTCCTCGGCGTCGCGCTGGTTGCCGTACGCCGCGACCAGGCCGTAGCCGTGGGTGTAGACGGTGTGCAGGTTGGCCCAGTTGCGCTGGGACTCCTCCAGGCCGCTCTGCTCCAGCTCGCGCACGGCCACCACGACGTCGCGGGTCTGGCCGTCGAGGTCGTAGCGGTCCACGTCGAGCACGTCACTCACCGCGTAGTAGCCGCGCACCTGCTGCAGCTGCTCGAAGGTGTCGGAGACCAGGCTCGGGTCGATCAGGCGGATGCCGGGGATCGACGCGGCGTCGGTGCGCAGCTGATCGGGCGACAGGGACAGGTTGGCGTCGTACGTCGTGACCTCCGTGTCGTTGACGTCGTAGGCCGTCCGGGTCGCCTCGATGTTGCGTCCGATGTAGGGCCCCTCGCGGTCGGGCTCGGAGGGACGCACCTGGAACTGCTGCACGATGCCCGGCCAGATCGCGCCGAGCAGCACGGCCGACAGCACCAGCAGGGCCAGGCCGACCGTGGGGAGCATCCAGGTGCGGCGCAGCACGTTGGCGAAGAAGAGCAGCGCACAGATGAGTGCGATGAACATCAGGATGTTCTTCGAGGGCAGGACGGCGTTCTGGTCGGTGTAGCCCATGCCCGTGAACAGCCCACCGCCCTCGGTGGTCAGGTCGAAGCGGTCCAGCCAGTAGTCGGCGGCCTTGAAGAGGACGAAGAGCCCGAGCAGCACCGAGAGGTGCACCTGGGAGGCGCCGGAGAGCTTGTCGGTGCGGGCCTGGAGCCGGATGCCGCCGAAGAGGTAGTGGGTCAGTGCCGCGGCGATGATGCTGAGCACCGCGATCGCCATGCCGAAGTCGACGAGGTAGTGCAACCAGGGCAGCTCGAAGACGTAGAACCCCACATCCTGGTTGAAGTAGGGGTCTTCGGTGCCGAACGGCGTCTGGTTGCGCCAGAGCAGGAACGCGCGCCACTGGCCCGAGCCCGAGCTGCCGGCGAAGACCGCCAGCACCAGGGCCACGCCGATCAGCAGCCAGCGCCGCATCGGCTCGATGACCTCACGGTAGCGGTCGAGGTTGACCTGCTCCTGCGACGCGGGACGGAAGACCGGGCGGAAGCGGTAGGCGATCGCGATGTTGGCACCGACCAGCGCCCCGAGGACCACCCCGAAGATGATGAAGAGCAGCACCCGGGTGCCGAGCATGGTGTTGAACACCGCGGAGTAGCCGAGGCTGCGGAACCACAGCCGGTCGGTCCAGATGCCGGTGAACACGGAGCCCAGGAAGAACAGCACGACGAGGATCACCGCCGTGCCGACGAGCGCACGCGACCTCTGCGGTGGCGCCGCCGGCGCAGGCCTGCGCGGCTGCTGGGGAGGTTCGTCGAAGAATCCGCTCACAAGTCACTACCTGTCTCATCGGCCGGCATGGCTCGGTCTCTGTGCTGTTTCATTGGTCCAACGTGCTGTGCAACAACTGTAGAAGGGCCGGCACAAGATCGACGCCCTCCAGCACGGAGAAGTCGTCGTCGTGTGCGCGCATCCGCAGGGTGCAGTACGTCGCGCCGTCGCGGGTGACCGCAGCGACCATGCGCACCTCCTGGCGGTCGGGGTGCTCGGCCGCGAAGTCGCGGGCGGCCTCGGAGTCCTCGGGAATCGCCGCGTCGGCATCCGGCGGCAGCACCAGGCGTTCGACCACGGCCGCACAGCCGAAGACCTCGGCCGGCCACATGATCTGCGCGAGGGTCTCCTCGAGCGGCTGCTCCTCGGAGACCGCCTCCTGCTCGACCGGGGTCAGGGTGCCCTCCTGGGCCGCATCGAGATCCAGTGCCGCGGCGAGGGCCGGCTCGCGGGTGAGCAGGTCGTTGGTCGGGACCAGGGCGAACAGGCGTGCCGGCTGGTCCCACCCCAGCTCGGCGGCATGCGCCTCGATCTCACGAGCGGCGATGCGCAGGTGCGGGTCGACGACGTCCTCGGTGACTTCGCTCATGCTGCGTCCTCGCATCCCGTCAGCGCGGCCTCGGGGTCGTCGGTGTAGGTCTCCAGCGACTCCACCGCCTCGTGCATCGTGGCGGCCCGGACCAGCCGGATCTCGTCCTCGCGCACGTCGGCGCCGAGCGCTGCCTCGCAGTTGGCGGCCGGCGACCAGGAAGATCTTGGCGTCCGGCGTCGGCGGCCGCGACGATCTTCTGCTGGATGCCGCCGATCGGGCCGACGCGGCCGTCCGGGTCGATGGTGCCGGTGCCGGCGATGTCGGTGCCTCCGGTCAGCGACCCCGGGGTGAGGGTGTCGTAGACGGCGAGGGAGAAGATCAACCCGGCACTCGGCCCGCCGATCTCCTCGTCGAGGTGGACGGTGACGTCGAAGGGGAAGTCGTAGCCGGTGCCGATCTCGACACCCACCACGGCCCGCTCCGGGTCCTCGGTCGCGGCCTCCGCGGTCACCCGCACCGTGCGGCGCTCACCGTCACGGCGTACGACGACCTCGGCCTCCTCGTCGACGCCGGTCTGCTGGATCGCCTCACTGACCTCGTCGACGTCGTCGATCTGCACGCCGTTGACCTCGAGGAGGTAGTCACGCGGCTCGAGCCTGCCGTCGGCCGGGGATCCCTTCGTGACGCCGAGGACCTCGGTGCGCAGCGGCAGGTCGTAGCCGAGCTCGGCGAGGGCGACGGCGATCGCGGTGTCCTGCGAGGACACCATCTGCACGCTGCTCTGGCGGCGCACGTCCTCCGCGGTCTGTTCCGGTGGGTAGATCACGTCGCGGGGGTAGACCGCGCGGGTGCCGTCGAACCACGCCGACAGCGCCTCGAGCAGGCTGATGTCGGAGCCCGGACTGGTCACCGACACCGTGGTCAGGCGCAGGTCACCCTCGGTCGGGTACGTGTCAGCCCCTTCGACCTCGATGACCTGGTCGCCGTCGACCTTGGCGAACACGTCGACCGTCGGCCCCGGACTCATCGTCACGTAGGGCACCGGCAAGAACGCGGCCGCACCGATGAGTCCGGCCAGGAGCACGACGACCACCACGCTGGACACGGTGCGGCGACTCATGGGTCCAGCCTCTCATTGACCGCCAAGATCAACCGACGGCAGCCCGCCTACTCTCAGGCGGAGCGACGCGGCTGGCCGACGGTCGCGGCGTGAGGGGCGTACGGCGATGCCGGTGCTGCGGTCGCGGACCGTCGCCGGACGGGGCCGAGTGGCGCCCGGGTGCTGGCGGGTGATCGCCTTGGCGAAGCGGTCGTGGTCGTCCTCACGCCGCTGGGCCTGCACGGCGCGGTCGTCGCGGCGCGGGCGGCCGGCCCAGGCGGCCCAGAGCATCGCCACCACGGTCACGACGCCGGCCGGCACCAGCCACAGCAGGATCTCCATGCGCCCAGGCTAGGCAGCGCGGGGCCCGGCGGTCGTGAGGCGCGCAGGGACAGAGGCGGTCCCAACGAAGATGGGCCTGGTTGCCGCGGAAGGCGGAACCACGACCGTCGGACGATCAGGGGGTGCCGACCCACTCGTCGGAGCCGTCGGTGAAGACCTGGTGCTTCCAGATCGGCACGGTCTCCTTGAGCCGGTCGATCAGCGCGCGGGAGGCGTCGAAGGCCTGGCCCCGGTGCGCCGACGCGGTCGCGACGATGACCGCGGCGTCGCCGATGGCCAGCGTGCCGGTGCGATGGACCGCGGCGACCGCCTGGACGTCGTACGACGAGGCGATCTCCGCGCGACACCTCCTGCAGCCGGTCGAGCGCCGTGGGGTGCGCGGAGTAGTCGAGTCCGGTGACGCCCTGGCCCCGGTCGTGGTCACGGACGTTGCCGACGAACAGGTTGACACCGCCGGTCGCGTCGCCGCCGACCGCGTCGAGCACCTCCTGACGTCGAGCGGGGTCTCGCGGATGTCGACGAGGCGCACCACGGGCAAGGTCGGTCACGGCCCGGACGCGTAGCTGGAGCGACGCGAGTACGGTGGAGGTGGGGCCTGACGAAGAAGAGAACCCGTTCAAGGGCACGCCGTTCGAGCAGATGTTCAAGGCTTTCGGGGGCGCTGGCGGGCGGACGGTGCGGCTTCCCGGGCGCGGTCCGGCATGCCCGACCTCACCGCGCTGATCGGCCAGATGCAGGCGATGATGCAGCCGCACGACGGCTCGGTGAACTGGAACCTCGCCAAGGACGTCGCCCGCCGTACCGTCGCCCAGGACGGCCAGGGAGCCGACCCGACCCCGACGGAGCGGCAACGCAGCGAGATCGCCGACGCCCTGCGTCTGGCTGACCACTGGCTCGACTCCGCCACCGACCTGCCCTCGGCGTCTGCGACCGTCGCGGCGTGGAGCCGGGCGGAGTGGATCGAGGAGACCATCGAGGTCTGGCAGCGGCTCGTCGAGCCGGTCGCCGAGCACGTCGTCGCCGCGATGGGCAGCGCCCTGCCCCGAGGACGCCAAGGCGATGGCCGGGCCCGCTGATGGGCATCCTCAGCCAGGCCGGCGGCGCCATGTTCGGCAGCCAGGTCGGCCAGGCGCTCGGCGGGCTCGCCGGCGAGGTGCTCGACCGCCACCGACATCGGGCTCCCGCTCGGTCCCGACGGGCAAGGCCGCGCTGCTGCCGCTCAACGTGGCGGCGTTCGCCGAGGGGCTCGACGTCGCGCGCCGACGACGTGCTGCCTCTACCTCGCCCTCCGCGAGGCGGCCCACCAGCGGCTGTTCGCGCACGTGCCCGTGGCTGCGCGCCCACCTGCTCGCCGCGCGTCGAGGACTACGGCCGCGGCACCACGATCGACATGTCGCAAGATCGAGGAGTCGGTGCGCGGCATCGACCCGATGAACCCTGCCGCGCTCCAGGAGGCGCTCTCGAGGGTGGACTGTTCGAGCCGGAGAAGACCCCCGCCCAGCAGGCCGCGCTCGATCCGGCTCGAGACCATGCTCGCGCTGGTCGAGGGCTGGGTCGACGACGTCGTCGGCCAGGCCACCGAGGAGCGGATGCCCACGGCCGGCCGGCTCCAGGAGGCGGTCCGACGTCGCCGGGCCGCCGGTGGACCGGCCGAGTCGACCTTCGCCACGCTCGGTCGGCCTCGAGCTGCGGCCGCGCCGGCTCCGTGACGCCTCGGCGCTTGTGGGGGTCGCTGCGCAGCCGTCAGCGGACACCAGGGCCGCGACGCGGTCTGGGCGCACCCCGACCTGCTGCCCTCGACCGACCGACCTCGACGACCCGCTGGGCTTCCGGTCAGGGGCTCAGCGAGCCCGAGTCGCTGACCGACGACGAGTTCGACGCCGCGCTGGCCGACCTGCTCGAGGGCGAGGAGAGCGGCGACGAGGGCGACGACACCCGGGCGACTCCGAGCCCGAGGGCCGGTGACCGCGGCGGAGTCGCTGCACGCCGACGCGCTCGCCACCCTGCGTCGCTGGTGCGCGCCCGATGCCGCGCAGGACGGCTGCGCACGGCGTACGTCGACCACCTGGAGCGGCACTCGGACGGCGCCGACGCGGTCTGCTTCCCCGACCACCTCACGGCCGGTACGCTGGTGCTGTCCGCACGACGGCGCCGACGTGCTGCTCACCCTGCACCGCAAGGCGCGGCGCTGGTTCGCCTTCGGCGGTCACTGTCGAGCACGCCGACGCCACCCTCGCGGACGCGGCCGGCCGCGAGGCGCGCGAGGAGTCGGGCGTCGATGGACCTCCGGCTCGACCCGGTGCCGGTCCACCTCGACCGCACTCGGTGTCGTTCTGCGACCCGCGCGGCGAGGTCGGCCATCTCGACGTCCGCTACAGCGCGCTCGCTCCCGACGGGGCCGTCCCCGACGTCAGCGACGAGTCGCTCGACGTGCGGTGGTGGCCGCGTCGACGCACTGCCGGACCGCGAGGACGAGATGCACGACCTGATCTCGCGCTCACGCGACCGGCACTTCGAGCCGCCCGCCACACCTCAGGCGTCGTCGGCGGCCATCTCGGCCGCACCCTCCGGGGAGCAGTCGCGGGTCCCCCAACGACTCCGGGACGATGCCGAGCTGGCCGGCCGCGGCGACGCCCTCGAGGAAGCCCTTGGCCCGCTCGGCCTTGGGGAAGCGGTCGACCAGCGCCCAGAACTCCGGGTGTGGCCGATCTCGATCAGGTGGGCGAGCTCGTGCACCAGGACGTAGTCGATCACCCAGCCGGGCATCCCCTCCAGGCGTCGGGACAGCCGGATCGCCCTGTCGGCCGGGGTGCACGAACCCCACCGGCTGTTCTGGTTGTCGACCCAGCGCACCGTCGTCGGGGCGGCCGCACCGCCGAGGTACTTCGCGTCCAGCCTCTCGGCGCGCCGCATCAGGCCGGCGTCGCTGGGGCGGCGGCGCTTCTCCTGACGATCGAGGCGCGCGAGCATCGTGTTCACCCACTCCTTCTCCTCGGCGCGGGTCATCCGGGCCGGGATCAGCACGATCACGTGGCCGTCCTCGCGGTAGGCAGCGACGGTGCGGCGACGGCGGCGGGACCGGCGCACCTCGACGACGGGCTCCTCGCCGGTCCCCGGGGCGCTGCTCATGTCCCCAAACTACCCGTTGGCCCAGGTCAGGAGGCGTTCGGCGGGCCACGTGTTGACGATCCGGTCGAGCGGTACGTCGAGCGCTCGGCGCGCTCGGCGCCGTACACGAGGAAGTCGAGCTGTCCCGGCGCGTGCGCGTCGCTGTCGATGGAGAACAGGCAGCCGAGGTCGAGGGCGAGCGAGATCAGCTCGTCAGGCGGGTCGCGCCGCTCGGGGCGCGAGTTGATCTCGACCGCCACTCCCTCCTCCGCGCAGGCCGTGAAGACCGCACGCGCGTCGAACTGGCTCTGTGCGCGGGTGCCGCGACCGCCCATCACCAACCGGCCGGTGCAGTGGCCGAGCACGTTGCTCCGGGGGTGCCGGACCGCGGCGACCATCCGTCGGGTCATCGCGGCCGGGTCCATCTTCGAGCTTGGAGTGCACCGAGGCGACCACGAGGTCGAGGCGCCGAGGAGCTCGTCGGTCTGGTCGAGGGCACCGTCGTCGAGGATGTCGACCTCGATGCCGTGCAGCAGCCGGAAGTCCCGTGGGTCGCTGCCGAGGTGCCCGTTGACCGCGGCGACCACGTCCATCTGCCGACGCAGCCGCTCCGCGTGAGAGCCCGTTGGCGACGGTGAGGCGGGGCGAGTGGTCGGTGAGGACGAGGTAGTCGTGACCCACCTCGCGCGCGGTCATCACCATCTCCTCGATCGGCGACCCGCCGTCGGACCAGTCGGAGTGCGTGTGCAGGTCCCCCCGCAGCGCCGCCCTGGTGGTGGCACCACCGGCGCTGAGTGGCCCAGCGCCCTGCTCCAGCTCGGCCAGCGTGCCGGGCACCCGGCCGGCCAGGCAGTCGGTGATCACCGAGGCCGTCTTGGCGCCCACCCCGGGCAGGTCGCGCAGCGTGCCAGCCGCGGCCCGCTCGGCGAGCTCGCCCGGCGCACACCCCAGCACGGTGGTCACCGCGCCGCGGTAGGCCTTGATCCGATAGCTGTCGGCGAGCCGACGCTCCATCAGGAACGCGATCCGGCGCAGCGCCGCCACCGGGTCCAGCGGCGCGGCGTCAGCCACGGGGCCGGGTCGTCGGGCCGGTCATGGGTGGGTCCTTTCCGCCGATCGGGACTGCTTTCTTTCGTCCACAGCCTGTGGTTGACCATCCTGGCTGGTCAGCGCGGCCGAGGACAGGGCGGCCCGGGCGTGTCCCCCACAGCGTCGTACACCGTCGTCCCCAGGGGTGTCCACAGGCTGTGCAGTGTCATCCACAGGTGGTCCCCAGCTCCGTCCACAGGGACGGGTGACGCCGCGTTGACCACGGCGGATCGCCGACCCTAGGGTCTTCCCCAGATGAGGCCCCCGGCCGATTCGGCACAGCGTTCGCTTGGGGAAGGCAGGCGCTGCACCGGAGCGGCAGGGGGTCTCGCTCTGTCTGCGGCCCCGTCCCCGGCCGGTCTCCGGAGCGGTAGCCGATGGGGCTCAGACCCCGGTGAACCGCGCCGGCCGCCGCTCCCGGGCGGCCTCGATCCCCTCCTGCAGGTCCGCGGTGGCCAGCGTGACCGGCTGGGCGAGCGCCTCCCACTGGAGCGCGGCCTCGAACTCCGCGTGCCCGCCGTCGCGCAGGGCGATCTTGGTCAGCCGACTCGCGATCGGAGCGGTGCCGGCGATGTCCGCGGCGGTGGCGAGCACGCCGTCGAGGAATCCCTCGCGCGGCAGCACCCGCGAGACGAGTCCGAGGCGGCACGCCTCGTCGGCGTCGACGACGCGGCCGGTGAGCAGCAGGTCCCGGGCGTGCGCCGGACCCGACGACGTCGGGGAGCAGGTAGGTCGCGGCCATCCCCGCGTGCATCCCGAGCTTCACGAAGGGCACGCCGAGCTTGGCGCCCTCGACGGCGTACCGGATGTCGCAGGCCAGCGCGAGGCAGAGGCCGGCGCCGATGGCCGGCCCGTTGAGGGCCGCGATCGTGGGTACGTCGAGCCGGCGGACGGTCAACCAGGATCGGTAGAAGGCCATCATCCGGGTCCGCAGCCGGTCGACGCCGGCACCGGGCTCGCTCGCGATCCACGCGGTGTCGCCGCCGGAGCAGAAGGCACTGCCGTCGCCGGTGACCACCACCGCGCGCACGTCCCCGTCCGTGGCCAGCGCCCCCATCGTGCGCTCCCACGAGGCCGTCATCTGCGGCGACATGGCGTTGCGCTGCTCGGGGTTGGCCAGGGTCAGCACGACGACCCCGTCGTCGCGTCGGTCCACGCGCAGGTGGTCCGGGGAGTCGGCGGTGCTCGCGGTCGCGGTGGCGCTCTCGGCAGTCATGGCCCGGACCCTACCGATGCGGGCGTCCGCGTGGCCCCGCCTGGGACGAGGATCGTCCGACGGGCATCTTCGAATGGTGCATATCAGGCATATCTCGCTTTTTGCCGCCGATCTGAGCGTGAAATGGCCGCCACGTCCCCTCCGAGCATGCTTCGGCCGGTGCGCTGCCGTAGGGTGCGAAGCGGCCGAACGGCCACGGCGGGTCACCCCCGGCACCTGGTGCCGTGCGACTCCCCCGCCGACGACCGACACATCGAACAGCAAGGAGGCCGTCATGGCGGAGACCTGGAGCGGCGAGTTCTACTGCGTGAAGTGCAAGGAGAAGCGCGAGGCCTCGGGGGAGGTCAAGGTGAACGACAAGGGCACCCGGATGGCGAAGGCCGTCTGCCCGGTCTGCAGCACCAACCTCAACCGCATTCTCGGCAAGGCCTGAGCGGCCTTTCCTCGACTTCTGCGGCGGCGCCCCACGATTCCCGTGGGGCGCCGCCGCCGTCGTGTCTCCACCTCCTCAGGCTGTGGATGACCGCTCGCGGCGATTCCCCGGCTGGGGCAGGCTGCGAGGATGCCCGCACCGACCCGCCCCCTCCTGATCCCCGGCGCACACCCGCTCCGGCGACACGACGGCCGCCTCCAGGTCGGGCTCGACCCGTCCGGGGCAGTCGTGCTGCCGCCCCAGCCGGAGGTGCCGGCCCTGCTGCGCGGTCTCGACGGGTCCACGGCGCCGACCGGGTCGGCACCGCTGGACGCCCTCGCTGCCGCCGGGGCACTGGTCGGCGAGCAGGCGATCACCCCGCTGCTCGGTGCGTCGACCTCGCCGACGGAGGCCGCCCGCGCGGCGGCGCTGGTCCGCCGTCACGGCGAGAGAGCACCGGAAGCCGCCCGGCAACGCTCCTCCCGCCACGTCGGCCTGGTCGCCTTCGGCCCCGGCGGAGAGCGGATCAGGACCCAGGTCGTGACTCTCCTCGAAGGGGCAGGGATCGCCGCCCACGCCGCCGACGCCCTCCCACCCGACCGACGACTCCCCGATCTCGGCCTGCTCGTCGGGGTCGGCGAGCCGGACCGCGACCTTCTCGATGACTGGCTGCGGGCGCGGGTGCCGCACCTCTTGCTTCGACTCACCGAGGGCAGCGCCCTCGTCGGTCCGTTCGTGCTTCCCGGTGAGAGCTCGTGCCTGCGGTGCATCGACGCCCACTACACCGATGCCGACCCGACCTGGCCGCTGCTCGTGCGGCAGTATGCCGAGGCTTCCCGCAGCGCCCGGCACGACCGGGTCCCCGAGCCGGTCGACCCGTTGCTCACCGCTGCCGCCGTCGGCTGGCTCGCCCGCGACGCGGCCACCTGGTGCGAGGGCGACCGCCCCTCCCTCTGGTCGGCGGTGCTGCGGCTCGACCCCGCCCTGCGCGAGGTGGAGTGCCGCAGCTGGCGTCGCCACCCGGCCTGCGGCTGCAGCTGGCAATAGCCGCCCCGGCTTTCACGTGGGTCGGGTGCGCGTAACCAGGGGTAGGTGACAATGAATCCATGACCGACCTGCCCCGCAAGGCCGTCGCGCGCACCGCGCGTCTCGCGGCGCTGCCCCTCGGCTACGCCGGGCGCACCGCGGTCGGCATGGGCCGTCGCATCGGGGGCGCTCCGGCCGAGACCGTGCTCTCCGAGGTCCAGCAGCGCACCGCCGAACAGCTCTTCCGCACGCTCGGCGATCTCAAGGGCGGCGCCATGAAGATGGGGCAGGCGCTCTCGATCATGGAGTCGATGCTGCCCGAGGAGATCGCGGCGCCTTACAGGGAGCAGCTCACCCGGCTCCAGGACGCCGCCCCCCCGATGTCGGCCGCCACCGTCCGCTCGGTGCTCTCCTCCGAGCTCGGACCCGGGTGGCGACGCGACCTCGTGGAGTTCGACGAGGACCCAGCCGCAGCCGCCTCGATCGGGCAGGTGCACCGAGGCCGTTGGTCCGACGGTCGCGAGGTGGCGGTCAAGATCCAGTACCCCGGCGCCGGCGACGCGCTGAGGGCCGACCTGCGTCAGCTCTCCCGGGTCGCGCGCACCTTCGGCGGCATGGTTCCGGGCATCGACATCAAGCCACTCATCGTCGAGCTGCAGGACCGCGTCGCCGAGGAGCTCGACTACACCCTCGAGGCGCAGGCGCAGGCCGCCTTCGCCGAGGAGTTCGACGCAGATCCCGACGTGCGGGTGCCGCGCGTGGTGGCCCACACCGACAAGGTCCTGGTCAGCGAGTGGATCGAGAGCAAGGCCTCGCTCGCGCGGCTGATCGCCGAGGGCACCCAGGAGCAGCGCAACCACTACGCCGAGGCCTACATCCGGTTCCTGTTCGCCGGTCCGGCGCGGGTGGGGCTGCTGCACGCCGACCCGCACCCGGGCAACTTCCGGGTGCTGCCCACCGAGGACGGCGCCCTCGGCGGCCTCGGCGTCGTCGACTTCGGCGCCGTCGCCCGTCTGCCGGAGCGCAGCCTGCCCCGCTCGATCGGCAGCCTGCTGCGGATCGCGATGTACGACGACTACGACGACGTGCTCTCCGGCTTGCGCGAGGAGGGCTTCGTCAAGCCCAACATCCGCATCGACCCGGGCGAGCTGCGCGCCTACCTCGGTCCGTTCGTGGAGCCGGCGGCCGAGGAGCGCTTCCGCTTCTCCCGCGACTGGATGCGCGAGCAGTTCCAGCGCGCGTCCGACCTGCGGCAGCCCGGGTCGACACTGGCGCTCAAGCTCAACATGCCGCCCTCCTACCTGCTGATCCACCGCGTCTGGGTCGGCAGCATCGGGGTGCTCTCCCAGCTGGAGGCCGAGCTGGGCTTCCGCGCGATCCTGGAGGAGTCGCTGCCCGGCTTCCTGGAGCCGCAGGGGGCCTGAGACCCGGCCCGACTCACCACCACTCGCTGTCGAGCTTGCTCTCCATCGCACGCAGATGCTCGCGCGAGCAACGGTCGCAGAAGGCGCGCTGCCGGCCGTTCTCGACGGCTGTGGTCCAGGTCAGAGGTGGCACGTCCTCCTCCCCGGGCCCGGCCGCGGGGGTCGACGTACCGCAGAAGTCGCAGGTCACCGCCATGGGCGCGAGCCTACGCCGCCAGGCCGGGAAGAGACCGAGAGCCGGCCCCTCTGGTGAGGGGCCGGCTCTCGTGATGGGTGCTCTGGCTCAGAGCACCGCCGATGCCGCGCCGGGCGGCTCGCTCCGGGTCTGGTGACCTCGGTGTCAGAGCGAGCGGGCCAGGGCGAGGCTCGCCTGCCGAGCAGCACGCTCGGCTCGGCGGGACAGCCGGCGGTGCATGGCCAGCTGGTGTCCACGTCGCAGTGCGTGCGCCTCTCCCAGGCGCGCGGACATCTGTGCGCGTGCCAGATCTTCGTTCATGAGTTGCATCTCGGTGCTCCGGTTCTGGTTCGTGTTCATGACAAGGAAGGTTCCGT
The DNA here is from genome assembly GCA_963772415.1 of uncultured Actinomycetota bacterium. GTDB lineage: Bacteria > Actinomycetota > Actinomycetes > Propionibacteriales > Nocardioidaceae > Nocardioides_B. Next base: position 235,534 of record CAVYWU010000004.1, read on the forward strand.
TTCTGTTCTTGGTTGGCTGGGTCTGACCGTCGGGCCGGTGGTGCCGGGTTTCGCAGATCAGGGTCACAGCGAGCGGGCGAGGACGAGTCGGGCCTGGAGGGCTGCGCGCTCGGCACGGCGGGACTTGCGTCGGGCGAGAGCGAGCTGGTGCCCACGGCGAAGCGCGTCGGCCTCGTCGAGGCGTCGGGTGTGATCCACCCGGGCCAGGTTCTGGTTGAGGTAAGACATCGCGTTCTCTCTTCGAAGACGTGCTGCTGATGGATGGTGGCTGCTGGTGGTGCTGTGGTGCGGTGCTGCTCGGTGGTGCTGTGCTGCTAGGGCATTGCTGGTGCGGTGCTCGTGGTCGTTCTCCTGGATCCACCGGGACCTCAGGCGGCGACCTCGTTCTTGCGGGGCCGGCCACGCGGCCGCTTGCGCGGGATGACCACACCCTGCGCGAACAGCTCGCCGCCCCAGACGCCCCACGGCTCGCGACGCTCGAGGGCCCCGGTCAGGCACTCGGTCCGCAGCGGGCAGTCCAGGCACATCGCCTTGGCCAGCTCCACGTCCTGGGGGGTCTCCGCGAAGAACAGCTCCGGGTCCTCGCGGCGGCACGGCAGCTGTTCCTCGTCGACGCCGCTCACGGTGAACGGTTCGAGGACGCTGATACTCATCTCTTCACCTCCTGGTGAGTTGTTGTCTTCGTTGCCCTGGTCGGGCTGGGAAACACAAAGGCCGCGGATCCCGGGTTTCGGGTTCCGCGGCCTGGAGGCTGCTGATCTGAGATGACAACTCACTAGATCGGCGGACTCCAGGCGGAGGTACCCGGGAAGGCTCCCTTGACGACGGCGACATCGGCATCGTGGGTGTAACCGCACACAGCGGTGCCCCAGAGACCCATGACGGCGCCAGCAGCCGGAAGGCACACCACACCCGAGATCACCGGGAGGGCGCGCACGGATGCGACGCGCTCACGCGTGGTCATGGACATGGCGAGGCCAGCGTTCTGGCTGATCGTCATCGTGGTGTTGTCGAACATTCGGTGCACCTCCTTCGAAGATCCTTGGGCGCGGGCCTTGGCAGGGCCCAATAGCGCAGTGGTGTCGTGCGGGTGAGAAGAAAGGTACCCCTCGGGGGGTGTAAGCGGCAAACTATTTTCTGGGTATTTCCCGGACTCTTTTGCGGCGCATCAATTTCCAGCCTCTCGGGGCTACGAGAGCTGGCCGGAGCGGCCTGGCGATCAGCTCGCGTCGGCGCTCACGAGGGCCAGCACGTCCTCGCCGTACTTGGTCATCTTGGCGGCTCCGATGCCGCTGATCCGCAGCAGTGCGGGGGCGTCGGCTGGCCTGACCTCGGCGATGGCCTGCAAGGTGGCGTCGGTGAAGACGACGTACGCCGGCACCTGCTCCTCACCGGCGCGCTCGACGCGCCACGCGCGCAACCGCTCGAAGAGCTCCTCGTCGTAGGCCGCCGGGCAGTCCTCGCAGCGGCCCACCTTGCGCTCGCGGGCGCTGCCGAGCGGCTTGCCGCAGGTGCGGCAGTGCGCCACGCCCTTGCGCTTGCGCTTGGCGTTCTCTGCCGCGGACGCCTCCTGGGCCACCTGAGGGCTCAACGCAGCGAGGAAGCGGGACGGCTTGCGGCTGGCCCGGGAGCCGGGATTGCGCGCGGTCGCCCACGACAGGGTCAGGCGTCGGCGCGCCCGCGTCATCCCGACGTAGAGCAGGCGTCGCTCCTCCTCCACGGCCGCAGGAGTGTCGGCGTAGATGATCGGCATGGTGCCTTCGTGCATCCCGGCCAGGAACACCGCGTCCCACTCGAGTCCCTTGGCCGTGTGCAGCGTCGCGAGCGTCACGCCTTCCGCGACCGGCGCGTGCTGCTCGTGCGCACGCCGGTCGAGCTCGGCCACGAAGTCGCTCAAGGTGGGGGCCCCGGCGTCCGGACCGGTCGCGGTCCCTCCACTCGCGAAGTCCTCGGCCTGGGAGACGATCGCCTGCAACGACTCCCAGCGGTCACGCACGTTGCCCCGACCGGCGGGCGCCTCGGGCGTCCAGCCCATGCCGGCCAGCACGGCACGGACGTCGTCGCCGAGCGCCGTGCCCTCCTCACTCGCCCCGCGTGCGTTGCCGCGGAGCAGCGTGACCGCCTGGCGCACCTCGGCACGGTCGAAGAAGCGGGCCGCCCCGCGCACGACGTAGGGGATGCGGCGTGCGGCCAAGGCCTCCTCGAAGGCCTCCGACTGCGCGTTGATGCGGAACAGCACCGCGATCTCGCGCAGTGGGTAGCCCTCGTCGCGCAGCGCCAGGATGTCGGCGGCGACCTGCTCGGCCTCGGCGACCTCGTCACCGTGGCCGCGGTAGGACACCTCGGCACCCGGGTCGCGCTGGGCGCGCAGCTGCACCCCGGCGCTGGTCGGTGCCCGCGAGCAGCTCGTTGGCGCTGCCGACGATCTGCGGGGTGGAGCGGTAGTTGCGGACCAGCTCGATCGAGGTGGTGCCAGGGTGCTTGCGGGCGAAGTCGGTCAGGTAGGTCGCGTTGGCGCCGGCGAAGGAGTAGATCGTCTGCGCCGGGTCACCCACCACGCACAGGTCGTCGCGGCCTCCGAGCCACAGGTCGAGCAACGCGGACTGGATCGGACTGACGTCCTGGAACTCGTCGACGACGAACCACTTGTACTGGCGGCGTACCTCGGCGGCGACCCGCTCGTCCTCGGACAGCAGGGCGGCCGCGCAGAGCAGCACGTCCTCCATGTCCATCCGGCCCTGCTCGCGCTTGACCTCCTCGTAGGTCGCGAACACACGAGCCACCGCCTCGGGCTGCTGGTTGGTCACGGATCGACCCCGTGCGGACGCGACCGCGACGTAGTCGTCTGGGCGCACGTTGGAGACCTTGGACCACTCGATCTCGCCGGCCAGGTCGCGCAGGGTCGCCTGGTCGGTCTCCACCCGGTTGCGTCGCGCTGCGTTGCCGACGATGCCCAGCTTGGACTCGGTCAGGGTGGGCAGCTCGCCGCCGTAGACCCGCGGCCAGAAGTAGCGGGCCTGGCGCAGCGCCGCGGAGTGGAAGGTGCGGGCCTGGACGCCACCGGCCCCGAGCTGGCGCAGCCGACCGCGCATCTCGCCGGCCGCCCTCGTGGTGAAGGTGACGGCCAGGACCTCCGTGGGGTTGTAGACCCCGCACGCGACGCCGTACCCGATCCGGTGGGTGACCGCACGGGTCTTGCCGGTGCCCGCGCCTGCCAGCACCCGGACCGGGCCGTGCAGAGCGACCGCGACCTCGCGCTGCTCGGGGTCGAGCGCCTCGAGAAGGGCGTCGGCGTTCGGGGGCCCGCCGATGGGCAAGTGGGACATGAAGGAACAAACTCCTCGGGGGTGGGTGTTCTGCACTCGAGACTAGTTGCGAGGAAGGACATCGATGACGGCGCTGACCATGTACTCCACCCAATGGTGCGGGTTCTGCCACCGGCTCAAGAGCCAGCTCGACCGCGAGGACATCACCTACGAGGTGGTCGACATCGAGCGTGTCCCCGAGGCCGCCTCGGTCGTCGAGCGGGTCAACGGCGGCAACCAGACCGTGCCGACCCTGGTGTACGCCGACGGCTCCGCCCACACCAACCCCTCGGTGTCCCAGGTCAAGGCGAAGCTCGCCTCGCTGGCCTGACGTCGCCCGGATCCGGCCCGCCCGCGGCTCTCACCACTGGCCGGGGAGCGGCCCGCCGTACCAGGTCTCGACGAGGCTCCGGGAGATCGAGATGCCAGAGGGCAGCAGGAGGGTGCCGGCCTCGGCCTCGGCGCGCACCTCCTCGCGGGTGAACCAGCGGGCGTCGCTGATCTCGGCGCCGTCGACCTCGATCGCGGTCGTGCGAGCCCGGGCCACGAAGCCCACCATGAGACTGGCCGGGAACGGCCAGGGCTGGTTGCCGAAGTACGTCGCCTCGCCGATCTCGACACCGACCTCCTCGGCCACCTCGCGCGCGACGGCCTGCTCGAAGGACTCCCCCGGCTCCACGAAGCCCGCAAGGGTCGAGTAGCGCCCCTCGGGCCAGCGTTCCTGGCGACCGAGGAGGCAGCGGTCCTCGTCGTCGGTGACGAGCATGATCACCGCGGGGTCGGTGCGCGGGAACTGCTGGCGGCCGCACCCGGAGCAGACCAGCAGGTGCCCGGCCTGGGAGACCTCCAACGCTGCCCCGCAGCGCGGGCAGTGCTTGTTGGCGCGGTGCCACTCGCCGAGGGCGACCGCGTGCAGCACCGGAGCGGCCTCGTCCTCGGGCAGCGTCTGCACGAACGCTCGCAGGTGCTCCCCACGGGTGCCGTCGGGCAGCTCGGCGACCTGGACGGCGAAGTGGACGACCCCGTCGTGCTCCCCGAGCAGCAGTCGCTGGCCAGAAGGAGCCTGGGTCGGCGCGATCCAGTCGATCCGCGGCTCCTCGTCCCCCTCGGGCACGACGACCTGACCGCCGTGCAGGACGAGCACCCGGGTGGCCGGATCGGCCCAGACCTCCTGGAGCCAGTCGTCGTCGGTGCGGTGCAGGGCGATCCGGTTGTGGGCGTGGGCCGAGAGAGCGACCGGGGCGAGGTGGGGGTACTGGCCGAGCAGGTCACGGTCCGGTGAGGCGGTCACGCGACCGACCCTAGGCCGTCCTCCAAGCACTCCCGCGGGCGGCTACCGTGACCCCCGTGAGCACCCACATCAGCGCTGACGCCGGGCCAGATCGCCCCCCATGTCCTGATGCCGGGCGACCCGTTGCGGGCCAAGTGGATCGCGGAGACCTTCCTCGAGGACGCCGAGTGCTACACCGAGGTGCGCGGGATGCTCGGCTTCACCGGCACCTGGCGCGGCGAGCGCGTGTCGGTGCAGGGCTCTGGCATGGGGCTGCCGTCGCTGTCGATCTATGCCAACGAGCTGCTCCGGGAGTACGACGTACGCACGATCGTGCGCGTCGGCTCGTGTGGCGCACTCACCGAGCGGATCAAGGTGCGCGACCTCGTCATCGCCTCGGGAGCCTGCACGGACTCCTCGATGAACCGGATCCGCTTCGAGGGCCTCGACTACGCCCCGGTCGCCGACTTCGGGCTGCTCCGCGCCGCCCACGACGCCGCCCTCGGCCGTGACCTCGACGTCGACACCCACGTCGGGCTGATCTTCTCCAGCGACTCCTTCTACAGTCCCCGGCCCGAGCTGACAGCCCGGATCGTCGACTACGGCGTGCTGGCGGTGGAGATGGAGGCCAGTGCGCTCTACACCCTCGCCGCGCAGCACCAGGCCCGGGCGCTGACGATCTGCACCGTCTCGGACCACATCGTCACCGGCGAGGAGACGTCCTCGCAGGAGCGCGAGCAGACCTTCGGGGACATGGTCGAGATCGCCCTGGAAGCCATGTTCACCCCCTTCGGCAGGAATCCAGCCACCAGCTGAAGGTGACCCAGGCCCCGAACCGCACCACCAACAGGGCAGGCTCACCAACAAGGCAGCCCCACAAGAAGCCAGCCACCTGCTGAAGGCGAGCCGAGGCAGATGGATCAGAGGGCGCCGACCAGCCTTGACCCGGACGTCGCGGTGAGGGGTCCGTTGCCTGGAGCGAGCCCCCCGGGCGAGCGACGGGGAACTGACCCGTCACCGCCCCGCAGGAAGGTCCAGGCGATCAGGATCTGCGGGAGCCCCCACGTGCAAGGGGGGCGCCGAGGCAGAAGACGGCACCACCAGCAGGCAGCCCCAGCAAGAAGCCAGCCACCTGCAACAAGGTGCGCCGAGGCACCAGGCCGCACCACCAACAGGGCAGCCCCACAAGAACCCAGCCACCTGCTGAAGGCGAGCCGAGGCAGACGCATCAGAGGGCGCCGACCAGCCTTGACCCGGACGTCGCGGTGAGGGGTCCGTTGCCTGGAGCGAGCCCCCCGGGCGAGCGACGGGGAACTGACCCGTCACCGCCCCGGCAGGAAGATCACGCGATCGTGGATCTGCGGCAGCCCCCACGTGCAAAGGGGTGCGCCGAGGCACCAGACCGCACCACCAACAGGGCAGCCCCAACCCACGCAGATTCACGTCGTCGCACGGATCCGAACAGATCTAAAACTGTCGGTGGGCTCTGGGAGAGTCAGCACATGGAGACGCTCCCGGACTCGCCGACCAGCCCGATGGCTGTGCTGGCTGGCGCGCGGGAGCAGGTCGCCTCGCTGACCGAGACCCTGTGGGCGGCAGCCCGCCCCGAAGACCTCCTGGACGTGACCGTGGAGCTGGAACGGCTCCGGTCGCTGGTCGCCGCGGTCGAGGCCCAGGTAGCCGTCGAGGTCGAAGCCACCGACGCCGCCAAGACCGCCGGCTGGGTCTCACCCGGTGACTAGCTCACCCACACCGCCGGTGGCCGGCACGGCCACGGCTCACGGCTGCTGCGCACCGCACGGCCGTTGTGCGGGGACCGGGCCGCGACCCTGGTCGCGCTGCAGGCCGGCGACGTGTCGCCGGAGCACGCCGAGGTGATCGTCGCGGTGATCGACCGACTCCCCGGCCAACCCGCCCTGCGCGACGGAGGCGGAGCGGATGCTGCTGGACCAGGCCGCCTCCGCTGAACGCCTCCGAGCTCCGCAAGGCCGGCGAGCACCTGCTCGAGGTGCTCGACCCCGACGGCACCGCCCGCGCCGACGAGGCCGCGCTGGACCGGCTGGAACGCTCCGCGCACCTCGGCCGGTTCCTGACCATCGCCGAGGACGGCATCGGCGGCGTCCGGGTCCGCGGACGCGGCACCGTCGAGGACGCCGCCCTGATCAAGAACGCCCTGCACGCCCTGGCCGCACCCCGACCCGGCACCGACCCGGACTGTGCCGATTCAGGGGCGAGACCGCCCGCGACCTGCGCGACCACGGTGCGAGAACGTGGGACGCCCTGGTCGAGACCTGCGTGAAAGCCAGCGAGGTCGACGGGCTGCTCCCGGACCAGCACGGCGCCAAACCCCGGCTCACCGTCACCGTCACCCTCGACCAGCTCACGGAAGGGCTCGGGGCCGTGTCCCTGGACACCGGCGACCAGCTCTCCACCACCGCGGTACGTCGGCTCGCCTGCGACGCCGAGGTCATCCCCGCCGTCCTCGGATCGTTGGGTGAGGTCCTCGACGTCGGCCGCAGCCAACGCCTGGTCACCACCGCGATCTGGAAAGCCCTCACCCTGCGCGACCGGCACTGCCGCTTCCCCGGCTGCCGGCGGATGCCGCTGGCCTGCGACGCCCACCACCTGCAGCACTGGGCCGACGGCGGCACCACCGAGCTGGACAACCTGGTCCTGCTCTGCCGAGCCCACCACACCCTGATCCACGCCACCCCCTGGCAGGTCCGACTCAACCCCCTCGACCGACAACCCGAGTTCCGACGACCACCACGCCACCGAACCGACCCACCCGACGAGCACTGGATCAGGGCGTTGCCGGCGCGCGAGTGAGCAGTGGTGCCGAGACGCCCCGGCTCCTCGGCGCCTCGACCACCGAAGAGCGGATCGCTCCTCAACGACCGACAAGGCGGTCGCGCCTCAGCCCTCGATGATCGCCTCGAGCTCGGGGCGGTCGGGTAGCGCCGGCGGCTCCACCACGCGGCCGGTGCGGACGTAGCAGAACGCCGCGCGCACCTGGCTGGGGTCGACGCCCTTGAGCTCGGCCCAGGCGATCCGGTAGATCGCGAGCTGCAGCGGGTCGGCGGTCTCCTGCCTGTTGGTCTTCCAGTCCACGACGAGGTAGTGCGGCCGCCCGTCGACCGGGTCCTCGGCGTAGACCGCGTCGATCCGGCCACGCACCACCTGGCCGCCGAGCACCAGGGCGAACGCCGCCTCGACCGCGTGCGGGACCCGTTGGGCGAAGGGTCCGGACTCGAACGCGGACACCAGCTCCTTCAGGTCGGACTCGTCGTCGATCCCGGCGTCGCTGCGCCCGGGCAGGTCGTCGGGGTCGAGAAGCGCCTGCTGTCCGAAACGGGCCTCCACCCAGGCGTGGAACCGGGTGCCGAAGCGGGCGGCCGGCGAGGGCTGCCGGGGCATCGGTCGGGCGAGCTCGCGGGCGAACGGTTCGGGATCGCGCAGCCGTGCCACCGAGGTGGCGGAGAGACTGGAGGGCAGCGGGACCAGGATCTCGCTCGCCCGGTCCCGGCTCGCCTCGTCGATCAGGCGGCGCATCTCGTCGTCCCACTCCGCGACCCTCGCCGCCTCGATGACGTCGAGCCCGGGGTCGTCGTCGGCGTCGGGGTCCGCAGCCCGCACGCGGGCCGCCGCCGCGATGCGCAGCGCCGCCTCGCGGCCGGTGCCGGTCGGTGGCCAGGGCCGGGAAGGGTCGACGGCGTCGTAGGGGTTGGGGTCACCCTTCTGCGGCTTCTCCCGCCAGTCGGTGACCGGTTCGCCCCGCTCCTCCAGCCAGTCGCGCACCACGCGCTGGTAGGGCGACGGCCCGAACGCCGTGGCGCGCGGACTCCACAGGTAGGACGAGACCGCCAGCCGGTGGGCCGCGCGGGTGAACGCGACGTAGCCCAGCCGCAGCTCCTCCTCGGCGTCATGGGTGCGGGTGTCGACGCGGTAGGCGTCGAGGGCGGCCTTGTCGAAGCCCGCGAGCTGCGGCAGGTCGTGGGCGTCCCCACGCAGAGGTGCGGGGAGGATCGAGGGCGAGGAGGTCCACAGCGTGCGGGACCGGTTGGAGGGGAAGCGCGACTCACACACCCCGACCAGGAACACCGAGGCCCACTCCAGCCCCTTGGCGCGGTGGACGGTGAGCAGCTTGACCGAGTCGGCCTCGGTCGGGGTGGCGACGTCGAGCCCGTTGCCCTGGTCGTCCTCGGCGGTGAGGTAGGCCAGCAGCGCGGGCAGCGTGACGTCCCCGTCGACCGCCTGGAACTCCGCGACGGCCTTGACGAAGAGGTCGAGGTTGTCGCGGCGGGCAGCGGCAGCCGGGCTCACCGCGGAGGCCAGCTCGACGTCGGTGCCGGTGGTGTCGATGATCCGACGGACCACGTCGAGCAGCGGCTCGCCGACGTGGATGCGGAATCCTCGCAGCTCGGCGGAGAGCAACGCGAAGCGCTCCAGCGCCTCCGGTGCGTACGCCGCGTCGCCGGGGTCGGCCAGGGCGTCGTCCAACGACGGGATCTCCGCCGGGTCGATCCCGTCGGCGATCTCGAGGAGCAGGTCGTCGATCGCAGTGCCCTCCGCACCCCGGACCGTCCGCCCGGCCAGCTCGAAGGCGCGCCGGGCCAGCAGGCGCAGGTCGCGTGGCCCGACGGCCCAGCGCGGCCCGTTGAGGAGGGTCAGCACCGAGGAGTTGGCGGTGACGTCGTGCATGAGGTGGAGGATCGCGACGACTTCCGCGACCTCGGGCAGCCGCAGCAGACCGGACAGGCCGACGATCTCGACCGGGACCCCGGCCCCGGTCAACGCGTCGAACACGTCTTCGGCATGGGCGTTGTCACGGGTGAGCACCCCGATGTCGGACCAGCGGGCGTCGTGAGCGGCGGTGACCGCCTCCACCAGCCACGCGAGCTCGTCGGCGTGGGTCTCGAAGACCGGGGCGATGACCGAGCCCTCGCCGGCCTCGGGCTTGGCCACCAGGGGCTCGACGTCGGGGAAGCGCGCGTGGAGGGGTGCGGCGAGCACGTTGGCCACCGAGAGGATGCGGCGGTCCGAGCGCCGGTTGACGGTGAGCGGATGGACCGGCACCGGCTCGCCGGCGGCCGACGGGAAGGTCTGCCCGAAGTGCACGATGTTGCTCACCGAGGCGCCGCGCCAGCCGTAGATCGCCTGGTTGGGGTCACCGACCGCGGTGACCGGGTGGCCGCGGCCGGTGCTGCTGTCGGGTCCGGAGAACAACCGGGACAGCATCGTCGCCTGCGCCACCGAGGTGTCCTGGTATTCGTCGAGCAGGACCACCTTGAACCGGGACCGCTCCAGGACGCCGACGTCGGGCTGCTCACTGGCCAGTCGCGCGCCGAGCTCGATCTGGTCGGAGAAGTCCATCAGCCCGAGATCGGCCTTGAGCCGCCGGTAGGCGGCGACCAGCCCGAGGAGCTCGGCGCGGCGGTCGATCGCGTTGATCGCCTTCTCGACCGGGTCGCGGTAGGTGACACGGTTCTTGCCCGCGACCTCCTCCTCCAGGGCGCGGAGGAACCCCGCGCGGGCCTCGTCGTCGACTGCGCGGACCGACTCCGCATCGACGAGGTGCTCGCTCATCGCGCCGTCGAGCGCGAGGAGGTTCTGGATCGCCGTCTCGGGATGGTCGGTGAGGTGTCGCACCTCGCCGGTGTAGCGGTCGATGGCGCGCGCACCGAGCTGGTAGCGGGCGGCATCGGTGATCACCCGGGTGTCGGGCTCGTGACCGATGCGCAGACCGTGGTCGGTGAGCAGGCTGGCTGCGTAGGCGTTGTAGGTCGCGACCGTCGGCTCGAGGACGTCCTCGCCCTCGACCGGGTCGGGGTCCTCGAGAGCCCCGGCCTCCTGGAGCGCCTGCCGGATGCGTTGGCGCAGCTCGCTGGCGGCCTTGGTCGTGAAGGTGAGCCCGAGCACCTCGTCGGGCCGGACCTGACCGGTGAGCACCAGGTAGACCACCCGGGCCGCCATCAGCGTGGTCTTGCCCGAGCCGGCACCCGCGATCACGACGGCCGGGCGCAGGGGTGCCGCGATCGCCGCCCACTGCTGCTCGCTGGCGGTGTACGGCGTCTTCATCAGCCGGGCCAGGTCGGCCGGCGAGGCGATGTCGAGGGCGGGCGCGCTCACTGGGCGGTCACCGACCCGGCGCCCTTGATGGGGCAGATCGGCACGAAGGAGCAGTCACGGCAGTGCTGGCCGGAGACCGCCGGGAAGCTCTCCCCACGCAGGAGGTCGGCGGTGCGGCCGAGCCGGGAGCGCAGCTCGTCACGCTCGGCGCCGTCCTCGTCCTGCACGGCCTGTGGCTGCACGACGGCACGGTCGCCGCCGTCCGTCAGCCCGAGCTGCACCAGCTCGGCTCCCCCTGCGGCGGCGGAGTCCCCGGCGAAGGCGTCGACCGCGCCGTGGTCGACGGCGTACTGGTAGAGCCCGAGCTGGAGGTGGGCCTCCACGGACTTGTTGGACGGCTTGGTGCGGCCGGACTTGAGGTCGACCACGACGACCTTGCCGTCGGCGTCGAGCTCGAGCCGGTCGGCGTAGCCGGTCAGCTCGACCTGCTCGCCTCCGGGCAGCTCCACGACAGTGCTGAAGCGGGCCTCGGTTGCCAGCAGCTCGCGGGGGTTGGCGTGGTGCCAGGCCAGGAAGCGGGAGAGGGCGGCCCGGACCCGTTCGTGCTCGCGTGCCTTGGACCAGGGCGTGCGGAAGTCGAGCCGGTCCCAGACACCGTCGACGTGGTCCATGAGCAGGTCGACGTCGTCGGCGCCGGCGGTCACCTCGCCGGTGGCCACCCGCTCGGCGAGCGCGTGCAGCAGCTCGCCGAGGTTGGCCGACTGGTGGGCGCGGGCGACGCCGCCGGCCTCGCGGGAGAGGAACCACTGCGTCGGGCAGACCTGCATCGCCTCCAGCACGCTGGCCGACACCGGTACCGGCCGCTGGGGATCCCGCACCGGTTCGAGGGACCTGCTCGCCGCGCGGGTGCCCCACCACGTCGAGGGGTCGGCCACCGGCACCAGCGCCCGGCTGCCCACGGACTCGCGGGCCAGACGCGCGAGCCGTCGGGCTGCGGCCGCACGCAGTGGCTCGCTGGTCTCCGGGTCGGCAACCGTGCGCCGCAGCTCGGCGACCAGCCCGCCCAGCGAGAGCGGCCGCGGCGGTCGCCCGACCACGTGCTCGATGCTGACGCCGAGCTCGTCGAGGAAGCGTGAAGGCTGCTCGCCGTCGTCGTCGGCGGCGGCCACGGCGGTGACGACCAGACGCTGGCGGGCCCGGGTCGCCGCGACGTAGAAGAGTCGTCGCTCCTCGAGCAGCAGCTCGCGCAGGGAGACCGGAGGCACCACCGTGTCGGTGCCGATCCGGTCGGCCTGGAGCAGGGTGGACCGGCGCCGCAGGTCGGGCCAACCGTCCTGCTGGGCATGGGCGATCACCACGATGCGCCACTCCAGGCCCTTGGCGCGGTGGGCGGTGAGCAGCCGGACTGCCGCGCCGCGCACCCCGCGGTCGGCGAGGGTGTCGGCAGGGATCTGCTGGGCGACGAGCGAGGCGAGGAAGTTGTGCACCCCGAGGTGGTCGCGCTGCTCCTCGGCCCGGGCGGCCACCCCGAAGAGGGCACAGATCGAGTCGAGGTCTCGGTGGGCCCGGCGGGCCGCGCCACCACCGAGGTCGACCGAGCGACGCAGTCGTTCGGGCCAGTCGGTGCGCGACCACAGCGTCCAGAGCAGCTCCTCGGCGGTGGCACCGGCGTCGAGCTCGGCCCTGGCGGAGTGGAGCAGACCGGTCAGGGACCGGGCGCGCTCGACCTCGGGGCCCTCGAGCCCGTCGAGGAAGCCCTCGTCGACCACGACCCGGCGGAGCAGGTCGCGCGAGGTGCGCGGGGGGCGGTCCGCGAGCCGGCTCGCGGCCTTCTCCCGCGTGCGCAGCTGCCGCGCCAGCCGACGGAGGTCACCGGCGTCGAGCCCACCGACCCGGCTGAGCAGCAGCGCCTCGGCGCGGCCCGGGTCGAGGTGGTCGACGGCCTCGACGTCGTCGTTGTCGAGGTTGACCACCGCGCGGAGGGCTTCGAGCAGGGGCAGCACCGCGGGGTCGCGCACGAGCGGCACTTCATCGGCGGCGACCTCGATCGGTACGCCGGCGGCGCCGAGCGCGCGGCGCAGGGGCGGGATCGACGTTCGCCCGGAGCGGACCAGCACCGCCATCTCGTCCCAGGGGACGCCGTCCTCGAGGTGGGCGCGCCGGAGCAGGTCGGCGAGGTGCTCGGCCTCGGCCCTCTCGGTGTCGAAGGTGCGGACCAGCACCCGTCCCTCCCCCAGCCCTCCGGCCACTCCCGCCGGTGGGGCGACCGGCTCCAGGAACGCCTGCCGGGCCTCGGCCGGGATGCTGCCGGGCAGGGTCAGCCGTCGCGCCACCCGCTGGGAGGCGACCAGGAGGCGGGGGCCGAAGCGGCGTGTCGTGCGCAGCGCCACCACGTCGGCGGGACGGCCGTCGGCGCGCGGGAAGGCAGCCGGGAAGTCGAGGATGCCGCGCACCTCCGCCCCCCGGAAGCCGTAGATCGACTGGTGCGGGTCGCCCACGACGGTGAGGTCGCGGCCGTCGCCGGCGAGCGCCTGGAGCAGCGCGACCTGGCCGGGGTCGGTGTCCTGGTACTCGTCGACGAAGACGTGCCGGTAGCGGGCACGGAGGTCGTCACGGTGCCGCACGGCCTCGGCCGTGGCCCTGCGGATCAGGTCGCCGTAGTCGGTGGCGCTCTGGTGGTCGAGCACCTGGAGGTACTGCTCCATGAACAGCCCGGCGGCGACGAACTCCGGCACGTCGTGCTCCCGCCCGAGTCGCTGGAGGCCCTCGCTGTCGAGCCCCTTCTCGCGGGCGCGAGCGAGCACCGCGCGGACCTCGTCGACGAAGCCGCGCGTGCCCATCGCCCGCTGCAGCGTCGACGGCCAGCGCACCGACTCCGGGGTGTCGCGCAGCAGCTCGGAGAGGACGACGTCCTGCTCGGGCGCCGAGAGCAGCCGCAGCGGGGCGTCGTAGAGGTCGACCGGGCTGTAGTGCCGCACGAGGCCGTAGGCGAAGGAGTGGAAGGTCGAGCTGAGGGTGGTCGCCATCGTGCGGCCGAGCCGGGCGGTGACGCGGTCGCGCAGCTGCTCGGCGGCCTTGCGGCTGAAGGTCAGCGCGAGCACCTCGTCGGGCGCTGCACCGCGCTGCTCGATCCGGTCGACGATCGCCTCGACGAGAGTCGTGGTCTTGCCGGTCCCGGGTCCGGCCAGCACCAGCAGCGGACCGCCCGGGTGGTCCACGACCGACTGCTGCTCGGCGTCGAGCGTGGGCGGTGCGGTCCTGCCCGGGGTCGGACGGGTCAGCCGGTAGGTCGTCACCGGGGGATCTCACCATCGGGCACCGACACCGACGCTGACGACGCCGGAGGCCACCACATCGCCTGTCGCAGGTCGACCTTGCCGCTGAGCCGGACCGGGGTGCCCTCGGCCTGATGGTGGGCGAGGGCGGTCGCGTCGTCGGGCCGGGCGGGGCTGCCGTCGGCATGAACGACGCGCCACCAGGGCACCGGTCCCCCGTAGCTGGCCATCACGCTGCCGACCTGCCGGGGTCCGCCGCTGCCGATGGCCTCGGCGAGCGCGCCGTAGGTGGTGACCCGTCCCTCGGGGATCTGCTCGACCAGCGAGAGCACCGCCTCGACGTACTCCTCGCGATCCATCCCGCCGAGACTAGCTGCCGTCTCGACCGAGGAGTCCTCGACCCAGGAAGGCGGTCCACGCCAGCACGAGCGTGAGACCGACCACCAGCACGATCTCGTTGCTGGGCAGGTCGAAGCCCTCCACGGCCACCGCGGCCACCCACACCAGCGCCGTCGCGGCCGCCATCACCGCAGCCCGCCGCAGCCACAGCAGGAACAGCCCCGGCGACAGCCCGAGGGCGGGTGGACCGTAGCTGCCGAGGGTGGCGGCGAGGTGCACGACGAGGAGCAGGCCGGCCGCGAGGAGCGTCCACCACGACAACGGTTCGGGTACGACGAGCGCCCACCGCAGCGACAACGCCAGCACGAGGAACAAGGGGGCGGCCGAGTCGGGCAGCAGGCCGGCCACCACCGCCAGGAGCAGCACGCCCGTGGTCAGCACCGGCTGCACCGGCCCACCGAGCAGCACGCTCAACCACACCAGGGCGGCGGTGGCCGGCAGCGGCAGCAGCCGCACCACGATCTGGCCGGGTGTGGCCAGCGCGATCCGGTCGGCGAGGCCGGTGAGCTGGACGGGCACGTTCATCGGCGCACCGCCCGCGGCTGGCGGGCCCGGCGGCCCAGGCCGCGCAGCACCTCGTCGAGCGTGCCAGGACCGGACCAGGACGCGACCGGCACGCCGGAGCGGCGCACCCGGCCGAGCAGCGTGTCGCGCTCCAGCAACCGCATCCGCCAGGCGATCCGGTCCCGGTCGGGGCCGACAGCGACCACGTCGAGGGGCAGCGTGTCCACGACGACCAGGTCGAGGCCACGCTGGGCGAGCGCGGTGATCAGGGCGATGACCTGGTCGGACAGGATCGGCGACAGCACCACGACGACCGTGCCGGGCGCGACCCGCAGCCGGCTGGGATCGACCTCGTGGCGCTCCCCCGGCACCACCCGGGCGAGACTGTCGAGCACCCGACGCAGGTGCCGACGTCCGGCGCTGATCGGGACCGCTCCGCGCGCGCTGGCGCCGAGGACGCGCAGGCCGACCCGGTCGCCGACGTGCAGATAGTGCTCGGCCAGCGCTCCCGCCGCACGGACCGCCACGTCGAGGGAGGACACCGAGTCGCTCAGTCCGTCGCTGGCGCCGACCTCGACGCCGCTGTCGACGACGAGCAGGATGCCGCTGTCCTGCTCGGCGACGGTACTGGTCACGTGCAGCGCCCCGGACCGCAGCGAGGTGCGCCACTCGATGCGGCGCAGCCGGTCGCCGGCCTGGAACGGCCGGATCGACGCCAGCTCGGTGCCGTCTCCAGGCCGGCGCGCCGGGTGGGTGCCGACCAGTCCGATCGGGTGCGGCACCGGCGCGCGCCCGTCGTAGACACCGGGGAGCGGCAACGTGGTGAGCAGATGGGTGGGCAGCGGTCGGGGCCCCCAGTGCCGACCGCCCCACGGTCCGGTGCCGGCCACGACGCCCGTGCCCACGGGGCGGCGTCCCCAGCGCGCCGACGCCACCACCAGCGCGACCTTCATCCGGTCCTCACCCGCGCCGAGGCTCCCGGCGACGCCGTGCACCGGCTCGAAGCCGGTCCAGGGCTGCCGCTCGAGCGCCACGACGGCGTGCTCGACGTCGCCCGCGGGACGCAGCTCGACGTGCAGCCGGGTGGCCTCGCCCTCGCGCACCGACCCGTGCCCGAGCGTCGACCTCACGACCGGAACGTCCGCGGGGCGCCGCCGCAGCACGGCGACGCTGTGCACCACGAACGGGGTGGCCAGCACCAGCAGGTCGGGCCGGCCGAAGCCGACGGCGGCGGCGCCCAGGGTCGCGGAGACGAGCGCGGCCCGCACCAGCGCGGCACTCGGCCGCCAGCCGGCCGCGACCTGGGCGGGCAGGTCCGGTCGGCCGCTGGTGTCGGGGGTGGGGGCGCCGAAGCCGAGGCTCATCGGATCGCCTCAGCGGGAGCCGGGGCGCTCGAAGCCGCCGCGGTCCTCGCGTGCGCCGGGCGAGGCCACCTGGTTGAGCACGCTGCGCACCACGCTGACGCCGCTGACGTCGCTCATCCAGAGCTCCGGCCGCACGGTGATCCGGTGGGCCAGCACCGCGGCGGCGACCGCTTTGACGTCCTCGGGCACGACGTAGTCGCGGCCCTGGATCACGGCGTACGACCGCCCGGTCAGCATCAGCGCCAGCGCCCCGCGCGGTGAGGCCCCCATCAGCACCTGCGAGTGGTCGCGAGTGGCCGACGCGAGCGCCACGCAGTAGCGGCCGACGCTCTCCTCGACCGTCACCGTCTCGATGGCCCGCTGCATCGCGAGCAGACCGGCGTCGTCGGTGATCGCGCTCAGCTCCTGCTCCTCCTGGCGACGCTCGAGCCGCCGGGACAGCACGCCCCACTCCTGGTCGCCGGTCGGGTAGCCGAAGCTGACCCGCAGCAGGAACCGGTCGAGCTGGGCCTCGGGAAGCGGGTAGGTGCCTTCGTACTCGACCGGGTTGGCCGTGGCGATGACGTGGAAGGGGGCCTCGAGCGGGAAGGTCTGGCCCTCGACGGTGACCTGCCCCTCCTGCATGGCTTCGAGCAGGGCCGCCTGGGTCTTGGGTGGTGTCCGGTTGATCTCGTCGGCCAGGAGCAACCCGGTGAACAGCGGGCCGGCCCGGAAGGAGAACTCCCCGGCCCTCTGGTCGTAGATGAAGGACCCGGTCAGGTCGGCCGGGAGGAGGTCGGGGGTGAACTGGGCGCGGGCGAAGCGCAGACCCAGCGTCTGCGCGAAGGACCGGGCGGCCAGGGTCTTGCCGAGTCCCGGCAGGTCCTCGATCAGCACGTGACCGCCGGCCAGGACGCCCGCGAGCACCAGCTCGAGCGCCTCGCGCTTGCCCACCACGGCTCGTTGCACCTCGTCGAGCACGGCACCCGCGCGGCGGGACACCTCGTCCAGGGCGAGGGCTGGCTCGGTGGCGGGGTGGCTCACAGGTCCTCGATTCGTTGCAGCAGTGCCGAGATACGGGCCGGGCTCAGGCGAGGGTACGGCGACTGCGCGTCGATCACGGCGACCAGATCGTCTCCCAGCAGGTCCGCCGCGCGGTCCGGGTCACCGTCCCGGGTGATGCCGTGCCTGGCCATCAGGCGCTGGTCGGCGAGCTCGCCGAGGCGCCGGTGCAGCGCGTCCCCGATCTCGCGGGCATCGAGGTGCTGGCCGACCACGCGGCGCAGCTGACCCAGCCGCGGGTCCTCGCCGGGTTCACGCACCGGCTCCTCACGGGCACCGGGCCAGCGTGCTGTCTCGGTGTCGGCGGAGACGTCGAGGAACAGCCAGAGCAGTCCGGCGCCGACGGCGAGGTACAGCGCGAGCAGGCCCGGCCGCGGCTGGTTGCCGAGGATCCAGGCGGCCACCGCGACCACCAGCCAGAGCGCGAAGGTCACCGCGACCCGGGCGGTCCACCGCCTCATCGGCCCTCCCGGGCGCCGGCGAGCGCCGCGAGGTCGGACTGGAGCCGGGCGAGCGCGTCGCGCGCGTCGTCCCGGGCGGACTCGGCCAGTTCGTGCTCGGAGAAGCGTGCCTCGCGGTAGAGCCGGGCCAGGTCCCCGATCGCCCGCGGGTCGAGGTCGAGCACGTGCAGCACCCGCACCGTGAACTCGGCCGACGTCTCGTGCCGGTTGCGCGGTACGCCGGCGTCGGCGACGGCGTCCTCGAGCCGCGCCCAGCAGGCGACGATGCCGTTGCGCGGGCTGCCGGTCTCGAGCGCCTCGACGCGCGCCTGCCCGTCACCGGTGAGGGCCGCCGCGGCGCGCTCCTCGGGCAGCGCCTCGACGTCGACCCGGCGCGGCGTCGGCGGCGGCCGCCACCGGTGCCTCACCGCGAACCGGAGCCCGACCAGCACGGCGAGCGCGACCAGGATCAGCAACGCCCAGGCGATCAGGTCGCCGAGCCAGCTCAGGTCGTAGGTCTGCTGCACGTCCTGGGTGACCTCTGCGAGGTTGGGCCCGCCCACCGACGTGGGGGACGCCGACGGCGCCTCGGGGGCCGGCTCGAATGTGCGCGTACGACCCGAGGGCGAGAACACCGCGACCGGCCCGGTGGCCGCCGCCCACACCAGCAGCAGCAGTCCCAGCGACACTGCGGGCGCGACGAGCGGCGCTCCCCGATCACGCCAGGACCCCGTCATCTCGGCATCGTAGGCCGGGCGGGAGGGTGACGTCGCGGGAGATCCGCGGCGACCGGGGTGGGGGAGATTCCCACGTCACCGTGGGAATCTCCCGCCACCGCTCGTCAGAGGATCGGCGAGAACGGCTCGGTGCCGGGCACCAGAGCCAGACCCGAGATCCCGCCGTTGGCCTTGGCGTAGCTCAGCTCGTGGCTGAGGTCGCCGACCCCGTTGGAGCCAGCCAGCGGCGCGATCGCGAGCGTCGACAAGGTGCCGAGCGCGTTGCCCTCGGCGTCGAGGAAGGCGCTGCCGGAGTCACCGGGGACGCCTGGAGTCACGGTGTAGACCGGGTGGGACCAGCCCTCGCCCTCGGTGCCGACGCTGGTGCCCTGCTTGGGCGAGAGCTCCTCGACTCCGGCTCGCAGGCTGGAGTTGCCGAAGGAGTACACCGTGTCACCGACCGCGGTGCCGGCAGTGTTGATGCCCACCGGACCACCCCAGAAGGGGAGGCTCGGGTTGACCTTGGAGACGTCGGCCGCGGCGACCTTGACCAGGGCGAGGTCGTTGTAGGCGCAGGCGTTCTCGTCGGTCTCGCCCTTGGCCTGCATGGTCAGCCACGAGCTGTAGGCGAGCGTTCCGGACCCGACCTTGGTGCCCCCGGAGACCAGCGACCCGCCCTCGACGAAGTCGACCTTGGTGCCGAGCGGGAGCGAGCCGGCGTCGCAGCCGTTGGTGTCGGTGGCCGCACCGAGGCCGGCGCAGTGCGCGGCATAACCGACGTAGGTGCTGCCGGCGCCGTCGGTGTAGACGAAGTTGGCCGTGCACTGCGCACCCTCGGTGTACATCTGCACGCCCGGGTGGATGGTCGCGGTGTCGGCCGGGGCGTATGTCGGGGCCGCCTGCGACGTACCAGTGGTGGCCGCGAGTGACGCGGCGGTGAGCACGGAGGTGGCGCCGACTGCGAGGAGAGCGCGCGTCCGAGATGCCTGCATGGGTGATCCTTCCCGAGGGTTCATTACCTAGCAGTAACGAAGTACCCGCGAGAAGGTCACGTCAATCAGTACGCCGGCTGGCTGGGGTCGATCTGGCTGACCCAGGCCACGACGCCGCCGCCGACGTGCACCGCATCGGCGTACCCGGCGCCCTTGACCACTGCCAGCGCCTCGGCCGAGCGGACGCCCGTCTTGCAGTGCAGCACGACCTGCTTGTCGGCCGGCAGCGCGGTCAGCGCGTTGCCGTTGAGGAACTCACCCTTGGGGATCAGCACCGCGCCGGGGATCTGGTTGATCTCGTACTCGTTGGGCTCGCGCACGTCGACCAGCACGAAGTCGCGCTCGCCGTTGTCGCGCTCCTTGAGCCACTGCTCGAGCGTCGCCACGGAGATGGTGGCGTCGGCGGCGGCGTCGGCCGCCTGCTCCGAGATCGCGCCGCAGAAGGCCTCGTAGTCGATCAGCCCGGTCACGGTGGGGTTGTCGCCGCACAGCGCACAGTTGGGGTCCTTGCGGACCTTGAGCTTGCGGTACTCCATCTCGAGCGCGTCGTAGATCATCAGCTTGCCGACCAACGGGTCACCGATCCCGGTCAGGAGCTTGATCGCCTCGTTGACCTGGATCGAGCCGATGCTGGCGCAGAGCACGCCGAGCACGCCGCCCTCGGCGCACGAGGGCACCATCCCGGGCGGCGGCGGCTCGGGGTAGAGGCAGCGGTAGCAGGGTGCGTCCTGGACCTGCTTGGGGGCGAACACCGAGGCCTGGCCGTCGAAGCGGTAGATCGAGCCCCACACGTAGGGGATCCCCAGGAAGTACGCCGCATCGTTGACCATGTAGCGGGTGGCGAAGTTGTCGGTGCCGTCGACGATCAGGTCGTAGCCCTCGAAGATCTCCATCACGTTGTCGTTGTCGAGGCGCTCGTTGTGCACGACGACTTTGACGAGCGGGTTGGCCTCCGCGATGGACTCCCTGGCCGACTCGGCCTTGGGCTTACCGATGTCGCTCTGCCCGTGGATGATCTGGCGCTGGAGGTTGGACTCGTCGACCTCGTCGAACTCCGCGATGCCGAGCGTGCCGACGCCGGCAGCGGCGAGGTAGAGCAGCGCGGGGCTGCCGAGGCCACCTGCGCCGATGACCAGGACCTTGGCGTTCTTCAGACGCTTCTGACCGTCCATCGCGACGTCCGGGATGATCAGGTGACGGCTGTAGCGCCGGACCTCGTCGTTGGTCAGCTCCGGGGCGGGTGCGACCAGGGGTGGCAGGGACACAAGTGCTCCTCCGTGCGTGGAAACAGGTACGACGGGTCAACACGCCCGCGGTCGTCCATGTTCCCGCAGCGGCTGAGAGGCAGCTCGCCACGTCCCGCGATCTGGGAACGCCGGTCCGGGCCGGTTCAGGCCCTCCGTTCGGCGATGACCACCGAGTTCGAGTCGTAGCCGCTGCCGTTCCAGTCCTCACACGTGATCAGCACCAGCCGACCCTTGACCGACTGGCTGAACACCTCGCCGGCCTTCTGGGCGAGGCTGGCCTTGGGGTACACGGTCACGTCCGTGACGTGGTAGCGGATCCTGCCGTCCCGCGTCCGCACCTGCACCTCGTCCCCGGCACCCAGCCGAGCGAGCTCGTCGAAGGCGCCGCCCCCCGTGTGCACGGTGTGGCCGGTGATCAAGGCGCCACCGCGGGCAGCGCCCGGCTTCGCACCCTGCGTCCACCAGCCCAGCGTCTGCGGGTCGTCCGGCGGCAGCAGCACCCCGTCCACGACACCGATGCCGATCACCGGGGCGCTCACCCCCAGCCTCGGCACGTCCAGCCGCGTCGGCACTCCGGCGGCCGCCGCCACCCGGGGCAGGGACGGGCCTGACGCTTCTCGATCACCACGGACGGCTCGACCTCGTAGGGCGGAGGGCCGGCCGGGAGCGGGACGAGGTCGCCCAGCTCGACGGCCACCTCGTGGACGATCCGGGTGCCCGGAGGCACGAGGTTCTGCCCGACGACGAAGGCGAGGGCAGCGACGAGCACCAGGGCCTGCAGGATCCGGCTACGCCGGTGCCCACCTGATCCCGAGCTGCTCATCGGATGCCCTCTCCTCGTCCGAACGTCGTCACCTGGTCGCGACGCCGTGGCGGCCACCCGGGAAAGGGTGACCGCCACGTCGTGCTCAGACCTCGCGGACTCCGCGGCGGCCCGTCATGGCGATCCAGCCGGCAGCCAGGAGCAGTGCCAGCCCGGCGCCGGTCAGTGCCTGCGCCACCAGGCCGCCACCCGCACCCGGCGTACCCGAGCCACCGAGACCGGCCGCCACTGCGGTCGGAACGGCTGCCTCGGTGCCGAGCACCTGGGGCTTCTTGGTGGGCTTGGGCTTGGGCTTGACCGTCTCCTCGCCCAGCACGCACCCGAGGTCACCCAGCGACGGGTAGGAGTGCTTGAACACCGTGTTGGTGCCCACCGGGAAGGAGTACTGCCCAGCAGCGGACGGCTTGAGCGCGACCGTCACGGTCACGTCGTTGCCGGCCTTGACCTTGCCGTCGACCGCGTAGTCGACGGCGTCACCGAAGGTGCCGGACCAGTCCGCGCCCTTGGGCGACTCGCAGGTCGGGTCGGTGAACGAGACCGCAGGCACGATCTCCTCGACGCCCTGGATGCAGCCCAGGGCGAGCGCCTCGGCCGCGGTCAGGTCACGAGTCTTGACCCAACCCGAGTCGACCACGGCCCAGTCGGCCGCGGGCTCGAGGACCCAGCCCTTGTCGGTCAGCACGAACTGCTTGGTGGTCGTGATCGTGCGCGTCTCCACCCCAGTGGCGCAGCTCGAGCGCTGGTCGGACTGGGAGACGACCTCGTCGCCAGGTCCGTTGCCGTAGCAGCCGAGCTGCTGCTTCTCGGCCCCGGTCAGGTCACGCTGCTTCACCCAGCCGGTGTCCACGACGGTCCAGTCGGCCTCGGGCTCGAGGACCCAGCCGTTGTCGGAGAGGACGTACTCCTTGGTCGTGGTGACCGTGCGCTTCTCGACGCCGGTCTCGCAGCCGGTGCGGTCCTCGGAGATCGACCCGACCTCGTCCTTGGGCTGGTCGCCGTAGCAGCCGTACTCCCTCTTCTCGGCGTCGGTCAGGCCACGCGTGCGCACCCAGCCGGTGTCCACGACGGTCCAGTCCGCCTCGGGCTCGAGCACCCAGCCGGTGTCGGTGAGGATGTACTCCTTGGTCGTGGTGATCGTGCGCTTGTGCTTGCCGTCGCAGTTGTAGTCGTAGTCGTTGTCCTCGTCGACCTCGTCCTTGGGCTGGCCGCCGTAGCAGCCGAGCTGCTTCTTCTCCGCAGGCGTCAGGTCCCGGACCTTGACCCAGCCGCTGTCCTGGACGTCCCAGTCGGCAGCGGGCTCGAGAACCCAGGCCCCCTGGTCCCAGACGTATTCCTTGGTCGTGACGATCGTGCGCTTCTCGACGCCGCCAAGGCACGTCATCCGGTCGTCGTAGCTCGTGACGACCTCGTCCTTGGGCTGCTTCGGCGGCTCACAGGTGTAGCCCACCTCGGCGTACCCGGTGCTGGTCTGGGTGACGCCGTTGCTCCAGGTGCCCTTGACGGACAAGGAGAGCCGGCCACTGCTGTTCGGCACCGTCTCGGTGGCCGTCAGCGAGCCCTTCTTGGCGACGGTCTTGCCGTTGAGCTGACTGGCCACCCGGGTGGCGTTGCTCAGCGTCTCGGTCTTGCCGGCCTCGCTGTTGACGACGGTCCAGGTCACTGTCCAGGTGCCGTCGGTGTTGCACGAGGCGACCCCGGAGATGGTGTTGTGGTGTGCGCTCGCGGCGGGTGCGGTGAACATCACCAACCCCGACGACATGAGGACGACGCCGAGCGTCGCCAGGAGTGCTGTCAGGCGCGTACGCAGGCTGCGCGCGCCGGGCAGCGTGAGCTGCTTGGCCATGATGTGGTTACCCCTCTGTTTCCCTGTCCTCACGACAGAATCTGTCGCGTGCCCCCACGCGGATGTCAGGGAAGTCGGGGTTGATGGGCCGCCAGCTCGACAATTGGGAGTTCTCGAGTTGGGCGCGGCCCCCCAGCCTGATTCCCCACCAGAAAGGTAGAGGGAACGGCCGATGTCCGACAGACCCCTTTCAGTCCGAATTGCGTAGCCCGATAGGTGGAGGAACCGCCGCCATTCGGGTGACCCTCGCATGGCCCGTTCGGACTAGTCGCTGCTCGCTCGTGCGCCGTTCGCTGCGGCGTCGTTACCCCGGAGTAGGCTGCGCGATGTGACCACCACCGACGAGCAGAAGCCCCGCGGCGGGCGGATGCCGCGCAGCGCCCGCCGGGCCCAGCTCCTGGACTCAGCCCTCGAGGTCTTCGTCGCCTCCGGCTACCACGCCGCCGCGATGGACGACATCGCCGAGCGCGCAGGGGTGTCCAAGCCGGTGCTCTACCAGCACTTCCCCGGCAAGCTCGAGCCTCTACCTCGCGCTGCTCGACCAGTCCTGCGACACGGTGATCGAGCGCTGTCGTGAGGCGCTGCAGTCGACCGAGGACAACAAGCAGCGGGTCGCGGCGACCATGCACGTCTTCTACGACTACGTCGCCAGCGCCCACGGTGCCTTCCGCCTCGTCTTCGAGTCCGACCTCACCAACGAGCCGGCCGTGCGAGAGCGCGTCGACCGGGTCACGCGAGAGTGCGCCGAGGCCATCACCGAGGTCATCCATGCCGACACCGGGCTCCCGGCGGAGCAGTCCCGCCTGCTCTCGGTGTCCCTGGTGGGAATGGCCCAGGTCTCCGCGCGGTTCTGGCTGGACAGCCGGGGCGGCGTCGACCGGCACGACGCGGCCGGGCTGATCGCTGGTCTGGCGTGGCGCGGCATCCGAGGCTTCCCGCGCACCGACGAGCAGCGTGGGGAGGACGAGCGCTAGACCCGCTCGCGTCCCGTCAGACGTCCGAACGCACCAACCCACGAACCAACAGGAGGCCCTCCGGTGGAGGTCAAGATCGGTGTCCAGCACGCCAACCGAGAGCTCGTCGTCGACACGGAGCTGTCCGGGGACGACGTCGAGAAGGCGGTCGCCGGCGCGCGCGAGAGCGGCCTGCTCTCCCTGACCGACACCAAGGGACGCACGGTGATCGTGCCGGCCGACAAGCTCGCGTACGTCGAGATCGGGTCGCCCACGATCGGGCAGGTCGGCTTCCGCTCCTGACCGAAGCCTCCCTGGCGGCCCGGATCAGGCGTCGAGGCCCAGCTTCCCCATCCGGCCGGAGTGGTTCTCGGTCAGCCGGGTGAACAGGCGTCCGATGGCGGCGAGGTCCAGGCCGGGGCGGTCGACGCCGCCCGACAGCAGCGCCGAGAGTGCGTCGCGGTCGGCGGCGACGCGCTGGGCCTGGGAGAGGGCCTCGCCCATCAGCCGTCGTCCCCACAGCGCGAGCCGACCACCCACGCGGTGGTCGCGCTCGATCGCCGCGCGCACCCGGTCCACGACGAACTGGGACTGGCCGGCGTCCGAGAGGCTCTCGATGATGAGGTCGCGGGTGCCGGCGTCGAGGAAGGCGGCGATCTCCCGGTAGAAGTCGGCGGCCAGTCCGTCGCCGACGTAGGCCTTGACCAGACCCTCGAGCCAGTCCGACGGTGCGGTGCGCGCGTGGAAGGCGTCGAAGGGCTTCGCGAAGGGCTCCATGGCGGCGAAGGGGTCGGCCCCCAGGTCGACCAACCGCTCGCGGAGCCGGTCGAAGTGGGAGAACTCGGTGGACGCCATCCGGGCCAGCTCGGCCTTGTCCTCGAGCGTCGGGGACATCTTCGCGTCCTCGGCGAGACGGTCGAAGGCCGACATCTCGCCGTACGCGATCGCGCCGAGGAGGTCGACGACCGCGGCGAGGTAGGACGGGTCCTCGAAGGCGACCGGCCGCGGCGATTCAGTCATACGCGGAGCGTACCGATAGACTGGCGGGGAGCCGTCGTGGGAGAGCACGACGCCCGGACCGCGGCACGCGGTCGGGCGGGAGCCCCGCAGGAGGGCGGCACGTCAACCTTGATGTCCAGAGAACAGGCAAGATCCTGACCACCTTCAGAGAGCTCGGGGTGCTCCCCGAGATCGCAGACGCCCTCGAGCGCGCCGGCATCGTCAGCCCCTTCCCCATCCAGGAGATGACCCTCTCGGTCGCCCTGATGGGCACCGACCTGATCGGCCAGGCCCGCACCGGCACCGGCAAGACGCTCGCGTTCGGCATCCCGGTGCTGCAGCGCACGGTCGCCCAGCACGACCCCGACTACGAAGAGCTGGTCGCGCCGGGCAAGCCGCAGGCCCTCGTGGTCGCCCCGACCCGCGAGCTCGCGCTCCAGGTCTCCGGCGACCTCGCCCTCGCGGGCGCCGATCGCGGCACCCGCGTGCTGACGATCTACGGCGGCGTCTCCTACGACGGGCAGCTCGACGCCCTCGCCGCGGGCGTCGACGTCGTCGTCGGTACGCCGGGACGCCTTCTCGACCTCGCCAACCGGCGCGCGCTCGACCTCTCCCACGTCAAGAGCCTGGTGCTCGACGAGGCCGACGAGATGCTCGACCTGGGCTTCCTCCCCGACGTCGAGCGGATCATCGCCAAGACGCCGGAGACCCGCCAGACGATGTTGTTCTCCGCGACCATGCCGGGCGCGATCGTCACGCTGGCGCGCATGCACATGCGGCACCCGATGAACATCCGCGCCGAGTCCTCCGAGGCCCAGCAGACTGTGCCGGCGACGGCACAGTTCATCTACCAGGTGCACGACCTCGACAAGCCCGAGATGCTCGCCCGCATCCTGCAGTCCGAGAACTCCGGCCTGACGATCGTCTTCACCCGCACCAAGCGCGCGGCGCAGCGGGTCGCCGACGACATGGCCGAGCGTGGCTTCGACGCCCTCCCGCTGCACGGCGACATGCAGCAGGTCGCCCGTGAGCGTGCGATGAAGAAGTTCCGCGAGGGCAAGACCAAGCTCCTCGTCGCCACGGACGTGGCTGCGCGCGGCATCGACGTCTCCAACGTCACCCATGTCATCAACTACAGCTGCCCCGAGGACGAGAAGACCTACGTCCACCGGATCGGCCGCACCGGTCGGGCCGGCGCCACCGGCATCGCGATCACCTTCGTCGACTGGGCCGACGTGACCCGCTGGAAGGTCATCAACAAGGCGCTCGACCTGCCCTTCGACGACCCGGCCGAGACCTACTCGAGCTCTGAGCACTTCTTCCACGACCAGGGCATCGCGCCCGGCACCAAGGGACGGATCGTGCCCGAGCAGCCGCGCGAGCCCAAGCCTCGCGACGGAGACCGCGGCGGCCGCGGCGGCGAGCGCAGTGGTCGGGGTGGTCAGTCGGGCGACGACAAGCCGCGTTCGGACCGGCCCCGCCGCGACCGTGGTCGCAGCCGCACCCGTGGCGGCGAGCCCGTCGAGGGCGGTGCCCCGTCCGGATCGGGCGAGGCCACGACCACCACGGGCTCATCGGACACCACGGAGTCCTCGGGCGCGCCCAAGCGCAACCGCAACCGACGTCGCCGGTCCGGCTCCAAGCCCGCCGCGAGCGCGACGGACTAGGTCGCGACGACGACGACCGGGGTGCCGACCGGCGCGAAGCGCCACAGCGCCCTCGCGTCGGGTCGCCACTGCCGCACGCAGCCGGTCGACAGCGCGGTGCCGAGCTCGGCCCGCGTCTGCACCAGCTCGCCGTCCTTGACGGGCAGGTCGTGGAAGCCGATCGCGGCACGCTCGCCGTGGGCGAAGCGCACCATGTAGTTCATCGTGCCGCTGTCGTCGATGCCCCAGGCCCGCTCGGAGCGTGAGAAGACCTCGTAGCTGCCCGGATCGAGGTTGTCCTCCGCGCTGCCGGAGACCAGGTAGGTCCGCTCGGCCTTGCCGGACTCCCCCACCAGCCACACCCGCTGGGCAGTCTGGTCGAACACCACCCGGCGTCCCTCCCCGCTGTCGGCAGGGACGGCGAGGGCGGTGCGCGCCACCCGGCGGGCCTCACGGTCGGACCGGTCGAACTTCGCCCCGTCGACGTCGACCGGGCCCCCGTCGTCGGCCTGACTCCTCGACGTGCCGGTCGCGGCAGGCTGCCGCGAGGTGGCAGCGGACCCGGCGGCGTCACCGGAGCGAGCGCTCGCGTTGGCCACCGGCAGCAGCCCGACGCCGCCGAGGACCGCGACCAGCGTGACGCCCCAGGCGCCGAGCAGCGCGGTCAGCCGGTCGTAGCGCACCCGGGGGCTGCGCCGTTGGGCGTGCCTGGCGCGGGGAGTGGCCATGGCGCCACCCTAGGCGCCGACGCGGCTCCTGCTGAGGAGGTTGGCCGCGACATCCCGGTACGCCTCGGCCCCGCGGTGGCGTCGGGTGGTGCCCAGGATCGACCGACCGGCCGCGGGAGCCTCCGCGAAGCGGATCGACTTGGGGATCGGCGGCTCGATCACGTCGAGGCCGTAGGTGTCCGAGATCGTCTCCAGCACCGTGCGGGCGTGGTTGGTGCGGCCGTCGTACAACGTGGGCAGGACGCCCCAGACCTCGAGCCGGCGGTTGGTGAAGCGGCGTACGTCGTGGACGGTGTCGAGCAGCTGGCCGACGCCGCGGTGCGAGAGCGTCTCGCACTGCAACGGGATCAGCACGCCGTCGGCGGCGGTCAGGGCCGCGACCGTGAGGACGCCGAGCGACGGCGGGCAGTCGAGCAGCACCCAGTCATAGGCCGCGTCGGCGGGCAGCTCCTCGACGGCCATCTTCAGCACGTGCTCGCGACCGGTGCGGGTGAGCAGGTCGGCCTCGGCGCGGGCGAGCTCGATCGTCGCCGGCAGCAGGTCGACGCCGTCGTCGGTGCCGACCACGACGTCCGCGGGCGGCACCCCCTTGGTCAGCACGTGGTGGATCGAGAGCTCGAGGTCCTCGGGATCGATGCCGAGGGAGAAGGTCAGGCAGGCCTGCGGGTCGAGGTCGACGAGGAGCACCCGTTGCCCGAGCTCGGCGAGCGCGGCCCCGAGCGAGGCCACGGTCGTGGTCTTGGCGACGCCACCCTTCTGGTTGGCGATCGCGAGGGTGGTGGTCACGCCGCTCATTGTGCCCGAGGGCCACAGCCGCAGCGCGCGTCGGTCCGTGGAATCC
Organism: uncultured Actinomycetota bacterium; assembly: GCA_963772415.1. Taxonomy (GTDB): domain Bacteria; phylum Actinomycetota; class Actinomycetes; order Propionibacteriales; family Nocardioidaceae; genus Nocardioides_B. The sequence goes on from CAVYWU010000004.1 coordinate 263,989, forward strand.
TGGGCGGCATGCCCGAGCCCGCCCCCTCCCACCGCCACGCCCGCCGCACCGCCCTCGTCACCGGCCCGACCGCGGGCATCGGCGCAGCCTTCGCCCGTCAGCTCGCCGAGCGGCGCTACGACCTGGTCCTCGTGTCCCGCGACGAGGCGCGGCTGGAGGGGCTGGCAGACGAGCTGCGCCAGCGGTACGGCGTCGACGCCGAGGTGCTGGTCGCCGACCTCGCCGACGCCGCAGAGCTGTCCCGGGTGGAGCAGCGGGTCGCCGACCCGGTGCGGCCGGTCGACCTCCTCGTGAACAACGCCGGCTTCGGTCACAAGCGGCCCTTCCTGGACAACGCCGTCGAGGACGAGCAGCAGATGCTCGATGTCCTGGTCACCGCCGTGCTCCGGCTCTCCCACGCGGCCCTCGGGGCCATGGTCGCTCGCGGCGCCGGAGCGGTGGTCAACGTGTCCAGCGTCGCCGGCTTCCTGCCGCGCGGCACCTACAGCGCGGCCAAGGCCTACGTCACCTCGATGAGCCGGTGGGCGGACGCGACCTACCGCGACCAGGGCGTCCGGGTGATGGCACTCGCGCCCGGCTTCACCCGCACCGAGTTCCACGCCCGGATGGACGTGCAGCAGCATTCCGCGCCGCGGTGGATGTGGCTGGACGCCGACCGCCTGGTCCGCGACGCGCTCGCCGACCTCGACGCCGGGAAGTCGCTGTCGATCCCGAGCCGGCGCTACAAGGCGCTCACCTCGGTGGCCCGCGTGGTGCCGGTGCCGGTGCTCAGCCGGTTCCAGAGGCTCGGTCGCCGCTGACCCGGCTCAGCGGCCGGCGACCGCCGGGGTGCTGCGACCGGACGCAGCCGAGGCCGCGGCCGCCCGCTCCAGCAAGCGGTCGAGCTGGTCGGGGTCCGTGGTGTTGCAGCCGAGGTCGTGGTCGCGCTTGCCGGTGCCGTGGTAGTCGCTCGACCCGGTCGCGACGAGCCCGAGGTCGTCGGCGATGCCGCGCAGCTCGCTCCGCGCCTGGTCGGAGTGGTCCTGGTGGTCGACCTCGAGCCCGGTGAGTCCGGCCTCACGCAGTGCCTCCAGCCCGGGGCCGTCGAGGCCGTGGTGGCTGTAGCGGCGGGCCCACGGATGTGCGATCACGCTGACCCCGCCCGCGTCGCGGACCAGCCCGATCATCGTGACCAGGTCAGCGGCGTAGCGGTCCACGTAGGCCGGTCCCCGCGGTCCCAGGAAGCGGAGGAACGCCTCGTCCCGGTCGGCCACGACCCCCGCCGCGACCATCGCATCGGCGACGTGCGGACGGCCCATGGCGGCGGCGTCCCCTGCCAGGCGGCGCACGTCCCCGACGTCGATCTCGATGCCGAGGTCGCGCAGCTTGGCGAGCACGGCCGGCAGCCGGCTGTTGCGACCGTCGAGCACCCGACCGAGCTCCGCGAGCAGACCGGGGTGGTCGGGGTCGGGCAGGTAGGCCAGCAGGTGCACCGAGTCGCCGAGGTGACGGGCGCTGATCTCCAGCCCCCGCACCAGCGCGACCCCGGTGCGCTCGGCGGCGGCGGCGGCCTCCTGCCAGCCCTCGGTGGTGTCGTGGTCGGTCAGACCGAGCACGTCGATGCCCTGGGCCCTGGCGTTGTGGACCAGCTCCGCGGGACTGTCGGTGCCGTCGGAGCGGTCGGAGTGGGTATGCAGGTCGATCCGCACGTGCCCACCCTAGGGCTCTGCTCACCAGGCGGGCGGCGAGCCTCCGAAGGGCAGGTCGATCAGCTCGGGGCCGAGGTCGGCGACGTCGTGGAGCACCCACTCGTCCTTGAGCAGGAGGACGGCGGAGGCCGGTCGCAGCACCATCCACAGCCATCGGCCGTGCGCCTCGCCGGCCAACACCGACCGGTCGAAGGTGACGTCGCTCTCGGACGTCGACACCGACCACAGCGAGATCGGGTGGCCGTCGATGCGCACCTTGGCGTGCGGCGGGCCGTCGCCGATGTCGGCGCCCGGATCGGTGCGGGCGGCTCCCGCGCAACGCGCTCCCAGGCCCACCCCGGGCTCCTCGGAGATCACGGTCAGCTCGACGACGCCGTCCAGGTCGCTCGGCCCGGCGCACGAGACGAAGGCGGCGCTGGCCTCCGCCGTACCCTCGCCGACGCAGCCGAAGTCGGTGACCGACCATCCGGGCGTCAGCGGCCACGGCATCAGGCTCGGCATCGAGGTGGCCTTGAGCAGGTGCTCGGTGAAGCTCTCGTAGCCGGCGGCCGACGCCCGCCACAGCGGCTGGATCGACCCATGGTCCAGGCAACGCCAGCCGTCGGCGTCCTCCGAGACCGGAGCGGGGCACCGCGGGCACCCGGCGGCAAGGCTCATCGCCTCACGGTGGTGCCCGGGCCACGGTGACGTCAAGACCTATCCTCGACGAGTGAGGTCGGACGGGGTCGCGTGCGTCGGCGCCGTCGTCCAGGACGACGCCGGCCGGCTGCTGCTGGTGCGTCGCGGGCGGGAGCCCGGCCAAGGGCTGTGGTCGGTCCCCGGCGGCAAGGTCGAGCCCGGGGAGTCCGACGCCGAGGCGACAGCCCGTGAGGTGCGGGAGGAGACCGCGCTGGTCGTGCACGTCGGGGAGCTCCTCGGGACACTGGAGCGTCCGGCGCCGGACGGACGGTGGTTCACGATCCGTGACTACCGGGCCCACCTGGTCGAGGGCTGCGTGGCTGCTGACGCCCGCGCGGGCGACGACGCCGAGGCGGTGGGCTGGTTCCGGGCCGGTGAGCTCGCCGACGACCAGCTCACTCCCGATCTGCGCGTGTTCCTCGAGGAGTGGCGGGTGTGGTGAGCAGACACCCCCGCTAACGCACGAAACGCAGCGAAACCGCCACGAACTCCCTGGCCCAGCCACGCGAACATGACTACGCGGGGGCGTAGCAGCACTGCGCAGATTTGCGGATCCGCCGGCCGCGCGTCCCTCGTACAGTCGTCTGCTATCACGGCGCAACAAACGGGGTGAGGGGCAGCCATGATCAGGCGAATCGTCGACTCCAGCATCAAGTTCCCTCTGCTCGTCGCCGGTCTGGTCCTGGGCCTCTTCGCCCTCGGCTTCACCGAGCTGCGCGAGACGCCCGTCGACGCGCTGCCGGAGTTCGCACCGGTGTACGTCGAGGTGCAGACCGAGTCGTTGGGCCTCTCGGCCGTCGAGGTCGAGCAGCTCATCACCGCCCCGATGGAGCAGCTGCTCCTCAACGGCGTGCCCTGGCTCGACGACATCGACTCCGAGTCGATCCCCGGCCTCTCCTCGATCGTGATGGTCTTCGAGCCGGGCACCGACCCCTTGGAGGCGCGCCAGGTCGTCCAGGAGCGACTCGCCCAGGGACGGGACCTTCCGCGGGTGGCGAAGGCTCCGGTGATGCTGCAGCCGCTGTCCTCGACCAGCCGGGTGATGATGGTGCGGCTCGACTCCTTGGACCTGAGCCCGATCGAGCAGTCGCTGCTTGCCCGCTGGACGATCAAGCCGGCGCTGATGGGCGTGCCCGGAGTCGCGAACGTGGCGATCTGGGGGCAGCGTGAGCAGCAGATGCAGGTCCAGGTGGACCCGGAGCGCCTCCAGCAGCACGGGGTCGCCCTCGAGGACGTCGTCACCACCGCGGCCAACGCGCTGTGGGTCTCGCCGCTCACCTTCGTGGAGGCGTCCACTCCGGGCACCGGCGGGTTCATCGACACCCCCAACCAGCGACTCGGCATCCAGCACGTGCTCCCGATCACCGAGCCCGAGGAGCTGGCCCAGGTCGCGATGGAGCGCTCCGACGGATCGCCCGTGCTCTCCGGTGGCGCGCCTGTCCAGCTCGGCGACACGGTCGAGGTGGTCGAGGACCACCAGCCACTGATCGGCGACGCGGTCGCCAACGACACCCAGGGCCTCATGCTCGTCGTCGAGAAGTTCCCCGAGGCCAACACCCTCGAGGTCACCGAGGCCATCGAGCAGACGCTGGCACAGCTGGGACCGGGCCTGAGCGGCGTCCAGCTCGACACGGACGTGTTCCGTCCCGCGTCGTACCTGGAGTCCGCGATGGGCGTCCTGGGATGGGTGCTGCTGGCCGGCTTCGTGTTGATGCTGATGGTGCTCGCGCTGCTCTACGACTGGCGGGTGGCCGCAGTGGTGGCGGTCAGTCTCCCGACCGCCGTGGTCGCAGCCGGCCTGGTCCTCCACCTGCGCGACGCGACCATGAACATCATGCTCTTCGCGGGGTTGGTGGCAGCGGCGGCCGCCGTGATCGACGACGCGGTCATCGGCTTCGACAGTGCCCTGCGCCGCGAGCGCGAGCTGGGTGGCGCAAGCCGCGGCCTGGCCACCTCACAAGCCATCCAGGGGCTGCGACGGCCCATGACGTTCGCGACCCTGATCATGCTGTCCGCGACGGTCGCGGTCTTCTACGTGGGTCTGCGCGACGGCCTGTCCGGCGCCTTCTTCTGGTCGGCGATCACCTCCTACGCGCTGGCACTGGTGATCTCCCTGCTCGTGTCCCTGACCGTCACTCCGGTGCTCTCCCTGGTGCTGCTCCGCGGACGCCTGCTTCACCACGACGGCTCGCGGCTCGCAGGTCGCGTGGACGGCTGGTACGGCAAGGTGCTCCCCCGCACGGTCGCCCGCCCCGCAGCGCTGGTCGCGTCCTTCGCTGTGGTGGCGCTGGCCGGGCTGCTGGTGACGCCGCTGCTCGACGCCGACATGACCCCCGGGCTGGAGGAGCGCACGCTGCTGGTGCGCTGGGACGGCGCCCCGGGCACCTCGGCCGCCGAGATGGCCAGGATCACCTCGCGGGCGGCGACTGAGCTGCGGACTGTGCCTGGGGTGCAGAACGTCGGTGCGCACGTAGGACGCGCGCTCGCCTCGGACGAGGTCACCAACGTCAACTCCGGCCAGCTCTGGGTGGCGCTGTCGCCGGACGCCGACCACGACGCGACGACGGCGACCATCCGCGACGTCACGGCCGGCTATCCCGGCATCGACGACCGCGTGCTCACCTACTCCCAGGACCGGGAGGCCGCCCACGGTCTGGGCGCCGCCGCGCCCGACGAGGTGGTGGTCCGGGTGTTCGGGCAGGACCTCGACGTCCTCGACCAGAAGGCCATGGAGATCGCCGGAGCGATCGACGGCGTCCCGGGCGCCGAGTCCGTCACCGCGCAGACCCAACCGCAGGAGCCGCAGGTGGAGGTCCAGGTGGACCTCGCGTCGGCGCGCGAGTTCGGGCTCAGCCCGGGTGCGGTGCGCCGAGCGGCAGCGGTGCTGGTCAACGGCGTGGAGGTCGGCAGCCTCTTCGAGCGGCAGAAGGTGTTCGAGGTCATCGTGGTCGGCACGCCCGACCTGCGCGGCAGCCTGTCGCGCATCCGGGACCTGCGCATGGAGGCGCCGACCGGCGATCAGGTCCGCCTCGGCGACATCGCGGACGTCCAGATCACGCCCGTGCCCACCGTGGTTCGGCACAGCTCGGTCTCCCGGTACGTCGACGTGGTGACCCGGGTGCAGGGCCGCGGCATCGCCGACGTCACCGCCGACGTCGAGGCGGCCCTCGCCGGCATCTCGTTCCCGCTGGAGTACCACGCCGAGATCGTCGGCGAGCTGGACGAGGACCGGGCCACGCTGACCCAGTTCGGCGGCCTGGCCGGCGCGGCACTGCTGGTGATCTTCCTGCTCTTCCAGGCGTTCCTGCGCAGCTGGAAGCTGGCCGGCGTCGCCATGGTGGGCCTCCCCCTCGCACTCTCCGGCGGAATGCTCGCCGCCGCTGCCACCGGCGCCGGACTCGGGATCGGCGTGCTCGTCGGGATGCTGGTGCTCGTCGGTGTCTACACCCGTTCACTCCTGGCGCTGATGGCGAGCTTCCTCGCGTTCGGCAGGCCGGACGGGCGGCGCCCGGATCTCACCGTCGTGGTCCGCGGGGCGCGGGAACGGTTCCTCCCCACGCTGACCAGTGCGCTGGCGCTGTCGGCCGCTCTCCTGCCGATCGTCGTCGTCGGCTCACGACCCGGGCTCGAGCTGTTGCACCCGATGGCTGTGGTGGTCCTCGGCGGACTGGTCACCACCACCACGCTGTCACTGTTCCTGCTGCCGCTGATGTATCTGCACACCGCTCCCCGGCCGCGACCCCGTGACCGAGCTGGACGAACCAGACCCACGACCGGCCGAGCGTTCCGTCCCCGTGGCCACCACCCTGAGCGCCCACGAGAGCTGAGGAGCCATGAAACCCGACTCGCGCAACATCCGAACCCTCGTCTCCGGCCTGGTGGTGGTCCTCGGCGCGGCCGTCGTCGCGACGCTGGCCATGCTGGGCCCCGCCCAGGGCGGCAACGTCACGGCCAGCGACGAGGAGCACGGTCCCGCCCTGGTGGAGCCGGTCGCCGGCTCCGACCTGTCCAGCGTCACCCTGACCGAGCGGGCCTCCGAACGGCTCGACATCCAGACCGCTCCGACCCAGGCGTCGACCGGCAGCAACGACGCCAGGGTCGTGGTCCCCTACGCGTCACTGCTCTACGACGCGCAGGGCGACACCTGGGTCTACACCAACCCCGATCCGCTCGTGTTCGTGCGGGCTGCTGTCGACGTCCGCTCGATCGACGGCGACGAGGTGCGACTCGACGCGGGACCCGAAGCCGGAGTCCTCGTCGTCACGGTCGGCGCGGCGGAGCTGTACGGCGCCGAGCTCGGCGTCGGGCACTGAGACAGAACTGACACCCAGGAGGGGGGTGGCCGGAGATGATGCGTCGGATCGTCCAGTCCAGTCTGCGCTACCGGTTCCTCGCCATCGCCGGCGCCCTCGTCCTGGTCAGCTTCGGCGGGCTGCAGCTGCGCGACACCTCGGTCGACGTGTTCCCGGAGTTCGCTCCGCCGCGGGTGGAGATCCAGACCGCGTGCCTCGGCCTCACCGCCGCCGAGGTCGAGGAGCTGATCACCGTGCCCCTGGAGCAGAACCTCCAGGGCGTCCCCGACCTGGACGTGATGCGCTCGAAGTCCGTGACCCAGCTGTCGTCGATCGAGCTCATCTTCGAGCCGGGCACCGACCTGATGCTCGCGCGGCAGCTGGTCCAGGAGCGGGTGGCTTCGATGGCCGGCACGCTGCCCAGCTGGGCCGCTCCCCCGGTGATGATCCAGCCCCTGTCGGCGACCAGCCGGGTCCTCAAGATCGGGATGTCGTCGGACGAGATCCCCATGATCGACCTGTCGATGACGGCCTACTGGAAGGTCCGGGCCCGCCTCCTCGGCGTACCGGGCGTGGCCAACGTCGCCATCTGGGGACAACGCCGCGAGATGCTCTTCGTCAAGGTCGACCCGGAGCGGCTGCGTCGTCAGGGGGTCACGCTCGAGCAGGCGATGAAGGTGACCTCGGAGTCGCTCGACGCAGGCTTGCTGAAGTACACGAGCGGGACCCTGGTCGGCACCGGAGGGGCCATCGAGACCCCCAACCAGCGGATCGGCATCCAGCACACGCTCCCGATCGTGACCGCACCCGACCTCGAGCGGGTCGCGGTCGGGCAGGCGGAGGACGGCAGCACCATCCGGCTCCGCGACGTGGCCGTCGTCGAGCGCGACCACCAGCCTCTCAGCGGCGACGCCGTCATCAACGACGGCGACGGGCTGATGCTCATCGTGGAGAAGCTGCCCTGGGCCAACACCCTCGACGTCACCAACGGGGTCGAGGCCACCCTCGCCGAGCTCGAGCCGGGTCTCACGGGCATCGAGGTCGACAGCACCATCTTCCGCCCGGCGACCTTCATCGAGATCGCCCTGGAGAACCTCACCAGCGCCCTGTTCATCGGCTCGCTCCTGGTGATCCTCATCCTCACGCTGTTCCTCTTCGAGTGGCGCAGCGCCCTGATCAGCGCCGTCGCGATCCCGGTGTCCCTGCTCGGTGCCCTCATCGTGCTCGACGTGACCGGCACGACGATCAACACGATGGTGCTGGCGGGGCTGGTGATCGCGGTCGGCGTGGTGGTGGACGACGCGATCATCGACATCGAGAACATCGTGCGCCGGCTGCGCCAGCACCGCGCCGACGGCAGCGGAGGCTCGACCGCGCGCGTGGTCCTGGAGGCCTCCGTCGAGGTCCGCAGCGCGATCACCTACGCGACCCTGATCAACGTGGTCGCCGTCGTGCCGGTGTTCTTCCTCGACGGCCTGACCGGATCCTTCTTCCGGCCGCTCGCGACCGCCTACGCACTCGCGGTGCTCGTCTCCATGGTGGTCGCGCTCACCCTGACGCCGGCACTCGCCTTCCTCCTGCTCAGCCACGCGCCGCTGACCCGGCGGCAGCCGCCCCTGGTGCGACTGCTCCAGCGCGGCTACGTCGCGATCCTCACCACCCTGATGGCCCGCACCCGGGCGCTCTTCGCCGGCTTCGCCCTCGTGCTGGTGGCCGGGGTGGCGGCGGTGCCGACCCTCGGTCAGTCGCTGCTCCCGGACTTCAAGGAGCGTGACTTCCTCATGCACTGGCTGACCCAGCCAGGCACCTCGCACCCTGAGATGGTCCGCATCACCCGGCAGGGCAGCAAGGAGCTGCGCGACATCGAGGGGGTGCGCAACTTCGGCGCGCACATCGGCCAGGCCTCCAACGCCGACGAGGTGGTCGGCATGTACTTCGGCGAGAACTGGATCAGCGTCGACCCGGCCGTCGACTACGACGAGACCCTGGCGAAGGTGCAGGAGACCGTCGACGGCTACCCGGGCCTCTTCCGCGACGTGCAGACCTACCTCAAGGAGCGGATCCGGGAGGTCCTCACCGGCTCCAGCGACGCGATCGTGGTGCGCGTGTACGGCGACGACCTGGCCCGCTTGCGCGCCACCGCGGAGGAGATGCGGGCCGAGATGGCCGAGATCGACGGCACTGCCGAGGTGCACGTCGAGCTGCAGGTCGAGGAGCCGCAGATCGAGGTGGAGGTCGACCTCGCCCGCGCCCAACGCCACGGGCTCAAGCCGGGCGACGTCCGCCGCGCCTCCGCGGCCATCGTCGGCAGCGAGGAGCTCGGCGACCTCTGGACCCAGGGCCGCGTCTACGACATCCGGATCTGGGGCGTGCCCGAGGTGCGCGGGGACGTCACCGCGATCGAGCAGCTGATGATCGACACACCGCGTGGCTCGCAGGTGGCGCTCGAGGACGTCGCCGACGTGCGCGTGGCGCCGACCCCCAACGTGATCTTCCACGAGGGGCTGTCCCGCTACGTCGAGATCAGCTCCAACGTGCGCGGCCGGGACCTCGGCGCCGTCGCCGAGGACATCGAGGAGGCCGTCAGCGAGGTCGAGCTCAGCCGCGGCTACCGGGTGGCGGTGCTCGGCGAGTTCGCGGAGCGGGCGGACGCCCAGCGTCGGCTGCTCGGCTGGTCGCTGGCTGCCGGCCTGGTGATCCTGCTGCTGCTCCAGGTCGCGTTCGGCAGCTGGCGGCTCGCCGCGGTCGCCTTCCTCACCTTGCCGGTGGCGCTGGTGGGAGGCGTGCTGGCGGCGTACTTCACCGGCGGCGTCATCTCACTCGGCTCCCTGGTCGGCTTCCTCACGGTCCTGGGCATCGCCGCCCGCAACGCGATCATGCTGATCAGCCACTACCAGCACCTGGAGCGGGAAGAGGGCATGGAGTTCGGGCCGGAGCTGATCCTGCGCGGCGCGCGTGAGCGGGTCTCCCCCATCATGATGACCGCGCTCGCGATGGCGCTCGCGCTGCTCCCGCTCGTGGTCGCGGGCAGCATCCCCGGACACGAGATCGAGCACCCGATGGCGATCGTGATCCTGGGCGGACTGGTGAGCTCCACCCTGCTCAACCTGTTCGCCGTACCCTTCCTCTACCTGATCTTCGGACGGCAGGCCCAGCAGCCACCCTCGACCCTGGTTCCTCGCACCGCGTGACCGGCGCTCAGGTCGGTACCCTCAGGTCGTGAGGTCAGGGGCCGATGCCAGGATCCTCGGTGGCCACCGTCACGATCAGGCAAAGCATCTTTACAAACCGGCACGGCGTGGCACACTTGACACTTCCGTAACACCAGTCACTCAAGTGTCCGCTCCCGACAACCGATGGAAACTTCTGTGAAGCGATCTCTGACTCTCGCGTGCGCCGCCGCCGTGACCGCCCTCGCGACCGCCCTCCCGCTGGCGAGCCTGCCCGCCGACGCGGAGATCCTGGCGACCGACGGCGTACCCCGCTACGCCAAGGGCACCGTGCCCACCGAGTTCACGCTGAGCTCGTTCAACGTGCTCGGCAGCACCCACACCTTGCGTGGCCGCCGCGCCAAGATGGGGTCGGGTGAGAAGCGGATCCGGCTCGCCGCCCGCGCCCTCGACAAGCACAGCGTCGACGTGGTCGGTTTCCAGGAGTTCCAGATCGACCAGTGGGCCGAGTTCGTGCGCGTCGCCGGCGACCGCTACTCGGTCTACCCCGGCGGCGTGAACCGCAAGACGGTGCAGAACACCATCGCCTGGCGTACCTCGGACTGGGAGCTGGTCAACGGCTACACCGTCCAGATCCCCTACTTCAAGGGCGAGCTGTGGATGATGCCGGTCGTGCTGCTGCGCAACCGCTTCACCGGCGTGACCGCCTACTTCGCCAACTTCCACAACCCGGCGACCAACAAGCGGCACCGCAACAACGAGCCGTACCGCGCCGAGGCGATGGCCCGCCAGGCGGCGCTGGCCCGGTCGATCGTCTACGAGACCGGCCTGCCCGTGTTCTTCACCGGCGACATGAACGAGCGCGAGGTCTACTTCTGCGGGCTCACCGGCCAGTCGCCGATGAAGGCGGCCAACGGCGGCCGCAACAAGAACGGCGCCTGCACCCCGCCCGACCCGATGCCCGTCGACTGGATCTTCGGAGCCCTCGGCCGCGCCAAGATGCACAACTGGGTGCGCGACAAGGGCAAGCTGGTCAGCCGGATCACCGACCACTTCATGATCCGCACCGACGTGAAGATCAAGTCGACCGCGACGCCGGTCGCGCTCTCGCCGGTGGTGCCGAGCTACCCGCTCTGGCCGACCGTGGGGGTCCCGGTGCCGGTCACCCCGACCCCGACCCCGACCCCGACGCCGACTCCGACTCCCACACCGACGCCGACGCCTCCCCCGCCGACCGGGGTCAGCCCTCGCTGAGGCCCGGCCAGTTCCTGTCCGGCTGCGGGACCGGCCGTCCCGGCTGCTCTCCGCCACGCTCGGCGAGGTAGCTGTCCTTGGGCACCATCACCTTGCGGCGGAAGATGCACACGACCTTGCCGTCCTGGTTGTAGCCGATCGTCTCCACGTGGACGACGCCCCGGTCCTCCTTGGACTTCGACTCCCACTTGTCGAGCACAGTGGTCTCGCCGTACAAGGTGTCGCCGTGGAAGGTCGGGGCGACGTGGCGCAGTGACTCGATCTCCAGGTTGGCGATGGCCTTGCCGCTGACGTCGGGGACGCTCATGCCCAGGAGGATCGAGTAGACGTAGTTGCCCACGACGACGTTCTTGGCGAACTGCGTGGTCTCCTCGGCGTAGTGCGCGTCGAGGTGCAGCGGGTGGTGGTTCATGGTGAGCAGGCAGAAGAGGTGGTCGTCGTACTCGGTGACCGTCTTGCCCGGCCAGTGCTTGTAGGTCGCGCCGACCTCGAACTCCTCATAGCTGCGTCCGAACTGCATGCCGCTCTCCTCGCGCCTCGGGTGTCGCGCTCATCCTGCCCAACCACGGCGGGACGCGGGAGGTCACGGGGAGGTGGGATACCTCATAGCCCTGCTCAGGAGCCCCCGCCACCCGCCTTGCGACGGTGCATCTTCGGTGCGGAGTCGAGGACTTCGGGGCCGTGGGCCTTGGCCTTGGAGCCCGCCGTGTCGTCCGGGTGGAGGTGGGCCTTCTTCTTCTCCAGCGCCTCCCGCATCTTGGCCTTGATGTCGTCGTTGCCGGTGCCGTCAGCCATCAGGTGCTCCTCGGATGCGTCGTGGGTGTGGCTCGGCTCCCACCCTGCCACGGCGCCGGTGGGGCGGTCGAGGTCATTTCCGCGCGGGTCACTCCCACGTCGTCGGCACACCGTGGCCGACGGAGGTGCCGAGCACGCGGCGCTCGCCGGTGGGCCAGAGCACGAGCACGACGAGGAACTCGTGGTCCCGCCCGGGTGTGCGCCTGGAGGGCTCGAGGCACAGGTGCGCGAACGGCTGGTCGTCGCGCGCCTCGGCGGCCAGGGCGTCGATCCGCTCCTGCACCGCCGTCTGGTCGGCGGCGGGGAGGTACTGCCACATGACGCTGTGCCAGAGCACGGTCGTGGCACCTTCACGCAGCTCGAGGTCGTGCACGAACGCCACGGCGTCCTGTGCGCGCACCTCGAGCGGCACCCTCTGGGCCAGCGCGAGCGCGCCGCGCAGGCGCTCGAGCCGGTGCGCCATGTCGGGCCAGACATAGGCAGTGAGCGTGGTCCGGCCCTCGGTCGAGGTCACGTCCACCGGCATCACGTCGCTGCCGGCGCGTTCGACGATGCGCAGGTCCGGCCAGGGCAGGAGGGTGCGGCCCTGCCAGGCGCCCTCCAGGAGTACCTCGGACGTGCCGTCGCCGTACGACGTCCCGGCGGCATCGACGTACCCGTACCGGTCCACGAGCAGGTTGAGCCCCCCGGACGAGCCGATCTCGAACAGGCGCACCGGCAGCCGGGTGGACTCACCGACGTGGAGCAGCCCACCCATCAGGGCGGCGGCGCGGCCCACCTCGTTGGTCTGCGGCGGCCGGTCCAGCCACTCCCGGACGGTGTCGGGGTGGTCGGCGAGGAGCCGCTGGAACGCCGCCCACCCGCCGACGGGCTCCCAGGTGCCCCCGACGCTGGGGTAGAAGGTGGCGAGGTCGCCGGCGCGTCGTTCGAGCACGAGCCGGTGCACGGACCCGGCCAGCCTCAGTGCGAGCGCAGAGGGGCCGGAGTCGCCCTCGTGGCCGCGCAGCACCGCGGCTGTGACGCCGCCGGCGACCAGGTCGTCGGCGAGGCGGTCGAGGAGCGTGGCATACATCGGCGAGCCGAGGTCTCCGCACGCCGCTGCCTGCCGTCGGAACAGCGAGGCCTGCCTCTCGACGGTCACGTCAGCTTGTAGTCCTTGAGCAGGCTCCGGCCGATGATCATCTTCTGGATGTCGGAGGTGCCCTCGCCGATGAGCATGAACGCGGCCTCGCGGTAGAGCCGCTCGATCTCGTACTCCTTGGAGTAGCCGTAGCCGCCGTGGATCCGGAAGGAGTCCTCGACGACCTCGTTGCAGTACTCCGCGGCGACCATCTTGGCCATCCCCGCCTCGACGTCGTTGCGCTCGCCCCGGTCCTTGAGGCGGGCGGCCCTGACCATCATCGGCGTGAGCGGTCTCGACCTTGGTCGCCATCTCCGCGAGCCGGAACAGCACCGCCTGGTGCTCGGCGATCTTCTTGCCGAAGGTCTCGCGCTGCTGGGCGTAGTCGATGCCGAGCTCGAAGGCGCGGTTGGCGATGCCGCAGGCCCGCGCTGCGACGTTGACGCGGCCGACCTCGACTCCGTCCATCATCTGGTAGAAGCCCTTGCCTGGCTGGCCTCCGAGGATCTGGTCGGCGGAGATCCGGTGGCCCTCGAAGACCGCCTCGGTGGTGTCGACGCCCTTGTAGCCCATCTTGTCGATCTTGCCGGGGATGGTGACCCCCTGGGCGGTCTCGCCGAAGCCGGGCTCCTTCTCCACCAGGAAGGTCGTCATGTTCTTGTAGACCGAGTCGGCTCCCTCGTCGGTGCGCACCAGCACGGCGACCAGGTTGGAGGTGCCGCCGTTGGTCAGCCACATCTTCTGGCCGGTGATCGCGTAGTCCCCGTCGTCGCCCCGGACCGCCTTGGTCCTGATCGCGCTGACGTCCGACCCCAGGCCCGGCTCGGACATCGAGAAGGCTCCCCGGACCTCGCCGGTGGCCATCCGGGGCAGGTACTTCTGCTTCTGCTCGTCGGTGCCGTGCTGCATCAGCATGTAGGCCACGATGAAGTGGGTGTTGATCACGCCGGAGACACTCATCCAGCCGCGCGCGATCTCCTCCACGCACAGCGCGTAGGTCAGCAGCGACTCCCCCAGCCCGTCGTACTCCTCCGGGATCATGAGCCCGAAGATGCCGAGCTCCTTGAGCCCGTCGACGATCTCCTGCGGGTACTCGTCGGCGTGCTCCAGCTCGGTCGCCACCGGGAGGATCTTGTCCTCGACGAACGTGCGCACCGCCTTGAGGATCTCCCGCTGGTCCTCGCTCAGTCCGTCGGTCTCACACAGGCGGCCCATGGGTGTCCTCTCGTCGTACGGCGTCGCTGGGAGTATGTCCCGCGCCGGCTCAGCGGGTCTGTGAACGGCGCCACAATCGACGCGCCCTCCGTGCGGCCTTTCTCACAAGTGAGTCCGGCGCCGGCTCCGGCGCATCGTCGCGCCGACGCGTCAGCCGGCGTACGTCGGTCAGCATCGAGGCGATGGTCGCGGCACCGGCCTCGGCCAGCTCGGCGTCGGTGACCGAGTCGGGATGCCGCCGGGAGGGCAGCTCCGCAGGCGTGCGCAGGTCGTCGAGGTCGCCGATGACGTCGTAGCCCGCGGCGGCCAGCTCGTCGACGGCGCGGTCCCCCCGGGCGCGGAGCTCCTGCACCCGCTCCGGGGAGGGCCAGAACTTCTCGCCCTTGCGGGGCACCAGCTGGCCCTGGGCGAGGTAGCCGCGGATCCACACGCCCCGGTCGACCGGCCGGCGGAAGCCCTCGAGCTCGGCGTTGACCCGGCGGAGCAGCTCGACCTCGACGACCCCGAGGGACTCGTTGGCCTGGGAGGCACTCGCGTCGCAGCGACCGGCGTCGATCCCGAGCAGCTCGGCGAAGCGCAGCCACAGCGTCTCGCGTGGATCGGTCGGCTTGGGAAGGGTCAAGATGTGCACGTGCTCGGCCGGGACGGCGCTGCCCCACCGGCGCAGCACGTCGGCGACGTCGAGGGTGCCCCAGTCCCAGGCGTCCTGCGGGCTGGTCTCCTCCGAGACCGGATAGCCGTCGATCGGTGTGGTGGCGCCGTTCTTGACGTGCTCCTGCCAGCGCGCGGTCACCAGGCTCACGGTGTCGCGGGCGGTCAGCACGACGTGGACCTCCGCGCCGGTCAGGTCGGCCACCGCCCGTCGGGCCTGCTCCGTTGAGGCCGCGGCGAAGAACTCGTGGCTGATCACCGCCGTCCCGTCCCATGCGTTCGTCTGCCCGACCAGGACGTCCCAGGCGCGGGGCGCGTCGGCGTGCCGCCTGGTCAGGTCGGGCTCCTCGCGCACCACGGCGCTGGCCCACAGGTGTTGGCGCGGGCCGAAGCCGGGGAGCAGCAGACCTTGCTCACGCAGCTCGTCCTTGTTGTGCCACAGGATCGTCTGGAGGTACGTCGTACCCGTCTTGGGCAACCCGACGTGGAGGTAGACCCGGCGTGCCACAGCGCTCAGAGACCCCTGCCGTAGCGCTCGAGGAGCTCGGCCACCTTCGCCTCGTCGCGAGCCGCCACCGGCAGCAGCAGCTCCTGCACGACGTCGGTCAGCTCGGCAAGGCGCAGGTTGAGCTGGCGGCACTCCTGCACCTCGTCCTCGAGCTCGGTGACCCGGGCCTGCAGGTCGTCGATCGCCGGTCCGGCGCCGAGGCGGGCGACCTTGGACGCGCCGGTGCGGAGACGGGACTTCATCGTTGCCATGCGACCACCATTCGACAGATCCGACGGCCGGAGTCGCCGTCTCGGATGACCTTGCGGGACACGATCGTCGCCCCCCGCGCTCGCAGCGCCTCCTCGACCCGCTCCGCCGAGAGCGGTCTGAGGTGGTGCTGCCGTGCGAAGGGATCGTGGTCCCCGCGCGTGTTGAGGAACTCCAGGTAGAGCGTGCCGCCTTCGCGCAGCATCATCTCCGCGACCCGCCACAGGTTGGCGCGCCCGACCTTGTCGGTGGCGTCGGCGAGGTGCCGGGCGGTCACGACGCGGGGGCCTGGCTCGCGGGCGGCGCGGGCGCCTTCGGAGAGGGTCGAGCGCAGCTCACACAGGTTGATCGCCCGGAAGTCGAGCGGGAGGTCCTCGACCGCGGCGATCCGGGCGGCCTCGTCGCTGCCCCGGGTGACGAAGTCGAGACCGGTGACACGGGCACCCCTGCGCGCGAACCACAGCGCGTCGACTCCGCGTCCGCAGCCGAGATCGACCAGTCGCTCCGGCACGCCGCCGTGGTCGCGCACCACCCAGCGCGCGAACGCCGACTCTGTCAGGTCGAGCTCGCCCTCGAGGTGGTGGCCGGAGTAGGCACGGTCCCACTCGGCGCGCTTGACCCGGGTGCCGCGGAACCAGCCGTTGAGCCGACGGTGCGTGGACTCCGGCGTCTCGAAGACGTACGCCGGGTCCGGCACCTTCCATGTCGGGCCGTAGGTCGCGGTGAGGAAGCGGTCGGTGTCCGCCGGCACCGGGACGGCTCGACCTTCGAGCGTCGAGGTGCCGAGCGGGAAGATCCACTCCTGCTGGAAGGGGGTCCGGATCTCCCCCATCAGGTGCAGGTGGCCCTCACCGAGGAAACCGCCGAAGACGTCGAGGCCACGCACGGAGCCGTCGCCCTCGACAACGTCGACCTTGAAGGCGATGCCGCTGTAGCGGGTGATGGCGTAGCCCATGTCGGCCAAGGTGCGCTGGAGGTCGAAGGACTCGCGGACGACGTCGACGGGGTGGGTGTGCCGGCTGACGTAGCCGAGATCGGCATCGCTGTCGTGGCCGATCAGCTTGCCGCCCCGTACCGCGCCGAGCAGGGTGCCGTAGGCCACGAACGGCTCGATGCCGGCCTTGCGGAGCGCTCCGAGCACCTCGTCGATGGAGTCGAGCAGCGGCGCCACGTGCTCGGCGCTGCGCGTGTCGAAGGTCTGGGCCAGCCGTTGGCTCTTGTCGATGCCCAGCGGCAGTCCACGGTCGTTGACCACCGCGATCCGGATCGCCGGATCGCCGTCGCCGAGCCGGGTCTCCGCGTCGTAGACGACCTGCTGATCCACGTGGGTGACGATCTGGAGCCGCGTGCTGCCACGCAGGAAGCGACGCAGCGCGCCGGGCCAGGGCACGTCGTAGCCACCGTCGCGCGCGATGCCGTCCCGCGGGAGCCAGAAGGACCAGATCCGCCGCTCGTCGAAGAGCACGTCGAGGACCAGCTCGCCCTCGGCCCTGGCGAAGATCCCCTCGTCGTCGACGCGCACGTCGCTCACCGGGATCATCACGGCCGCCATGCTAACGGCCCGGCCGATCGGTCACCCCGAGGGCGCTCGGGCGCGACGCCGAGGATCGCCGCTCCCGGCTTGTCCACAGCCACGATTGGTCACGAACTGCAAGGTTCGGCCCCTGAAAGCTGCGGTTGGGGACCAAACCGCAGCACCGGCGGCCGCCGGTCACGCGTCCGGAGCCGACCACACCTCTGCGCGCGCCATCCCGGCGGCGCGGCCCTTGGCAGAGATCACCAGGGCCATCTTGCGCGACGCCTCGTCGATCATCTCCTCGCCCAGCATGACCGCGCCCTTGGCGCCACCCTTCTCGGAGGTGTAGTGGTCGTAGGCGTCCAGGATGTTCTCGGCGTGGTCGTAGTCGGACTGCAGCGGGCTGAACACCTCGTTGGCGGCGGCGATCTGGTCCGGGTGCAGCGTCCACTTGCCGTCGAAGCCCAGCGCGGCGGAGCGGCCGGCGACCCTGCGGTAGCCGTCGAGGTCCTTGATCTGGAGGTAGGGCCCGTCGATGGCCTGCTTGTCGTGGGCGCGCGCTGCCATCAGGATCCGCATCAGGATGTAGTGGTAGGCGTCGCCCACGTCGTACCCGGGGGGCTGCTCACCGACCACGAGGCTCTTCATGTTGATCGAGGCCATGAAGTCGGCGGGGCCGAAGATGATCGTCTCCACCCGTGGCGAGGCGGTCGCGATCGCGTCGACGTTGATCAGGCCGAGCGCGTTCTCGATCTGGGCCTCGATGCCGATGCGGCCGACCTCGTAGCCCATCGTGGTCTCGATCTGGGTGAGCAGCACGTCGAGGGAGATCACCTGCTCGGCGGTCTGCACCTTGGGCAGCATGATGCAGTCGAGATTGGCGCCGGCTCCCTCCACGACCTCGATGACGTCCTTGTAGGTCCACTGGGTCGTCCAGTCGTTCACCCGGACCGAGCGCACCTTGTCGCCCCAGTCGCCGGTGTTGAGCACCTCGACGATGTTCTTGCGGGCTTCCGGCTTGGCGATCGGCGCGACCGAGTCCTCGATGTCGAGGAAGACCTGGTCGGCGTCGAGCCCCTGCGCCTTCTCGAGGAAGCGCGGGTTGGACCCGGGGACGGCGTGGCAGGAACGACGGGAGCGCAGCGGCGTGGTCTCGGTCATCCACGGAATGTATCGAGCCGGCCCCCGACGCGGGGAGGGCTGCGGCTGGTGGCATTTGTCACCCGGCCCGCGCGGGTCGCCTCAGGCGGGCGGGGCTTCCTCGGGCAGCGGAGTCCGGTTGGTGAGGATCACCAGCGCCATTCCCGCCACCATCACCCCCAGGCCCAGCAGGGCCGCGGCGGGCGGCTGCTGGCCGAGGATGACTGCGGCCAGCAGGGCCGCGCCGGGCACCTCGAGGAGCAGCGCGAGCGAGACGAACATCGGTGACGTGGTGGCGAGGAGGTGGTTGAAGACCGAGTGACCCATCAGCTGGGCGGTCGCGGTGACCAGCAGGAGCAGACCCCACTGCTCGAGCGGGTAGCCGCCGAGATCCTGACCGGCCACGAGGCAGGCGACCGCGAGCAGTCCCGCGCAGGTGCCGTAGCAGACGAAGGTGTAGGTCGTGGTGCTCGACGTCTGCCGCGCCCGCGACCCGATGACCGTGTACGCCGCCGCGGCCATCCCACCGACGAGGGCCAGAGCGTCGCCGACCAGGGCCCGCAGCGAGAGCGTGAAGTCCACGCCGGACACGATCAGCACCCCGACGAAGGCGAGCGCGAGCCCGATCATGAGCGGGAGCCCGAACCGCTCGCCGCGGGTCAGCTGCCAGAGCACGATCCAGGCCAGCTGGAGGCAGACCAGGGCCGTCGCCGAGGCGACGGAGGTGAAGAACAGCGACGTGACCCAGGTGCCGAAGTGCAGCGCGAGCATCAGACCGGAGAGCAGCACCAGCCCCAACCGACGACCACGCAGGTCGCTGAGCTCGTCACGGCGGCGCAGCACCGCTCCAGGAGCGATCGCGACGGTCGCGAAGGCGTTGCGCCAGAAGGCGATCGCCAGGGGTGGGACCAGGGCTGCGGCCATCAACGGGCCCGAGAGGGAGACCGCCACGACCCCGACGGCCATCAGCAGGAGCGTGCGCACGAGGCACGAGTCTGGCACGCTCGTGACCGTGTCAGATCCCGCCCCGGTCGACCCAGTTGTCGCCGCCCTCGTCGCCGAGCTCGGCAAGAAGACGAGCGTGTGCTGGCTGACCTACGTCGCCACGCCGGACACGCCCGCCGGCACGCATGCTGCCTGGCACGAGTGGCTCGACACCGGCGACGGGGGTTCGCTCTACGTCGTCGCGGGCGGCACCGAGCAGCCGCTGCCCGGCCTGGCACGTGCCGGCCGGGTCGAGGTCACGATGCGCAGCAAGGACAACGGGGGGCGTCTGGTCACCTGGGAGGCGACGCCGTCCCAGGTGCTCCCCGAGGACGACGCGTGGGTGGCAGTGACCGCAGCGCTCGCCGCGGGACGCCTCAACGTCCCCGACCTGGGCGCCGCAGCCGAGGGCTGGGCGAGTGGCAGCGTGGTGACCCGCCTGGAGCCCACCGGCAGGACCGTCGAGCGGCCCGACGACCTCAGCGCCGAGCACCATCGTGCGACCCCGCCGGATTCCCCGGCCACCACCCGCGGACCGCTGCCCCGGGTGCTGCACCGCCGGGTGCGCCGGCGGCCCCGACTCTCCTAGTGATTCTCAGGAGCCTGTGACCATTCCGACAGCCCGCTCCTGACGTCCTACCTGTATGCGGGGACCGTCAGGGCGCCTCGCGGAGTTCTCCGGTGAGATCGCGGTCAGCCCGGGGACGCACCCCCTAGGCGGGCACCACGATCTCGCCGCCGGCGACGACCTGGACGTCGCCGGCGACGTGGCACAGGACGGGTCGCCCGTCCGCACCGACGTCAACCCGGCCGTCGAGCGTGGACGGGCGGCCCATCTCCAGGCCCTGCCTGATCCGGTAGCGGCCACCTGCTGGGAGCCGCCCCGTCTCCACCAGCGCGATCCCCAGGCCAGCAGCGGCAGAGCCCGTGGCCGGGTCCTCCGGCACCGAGAGTCCCTGCACGAAGACCCGCGCGTGCACGCGCAGGACGTCCTCGCCGGTGCCTCCCGTGACGGCATAGACGTTGACCCCGTCGAGCGGGTCGTTGACGACGGGCTGGTCGTCGTACTCCGAGAGCGTCCGGGACGGCACATGGACCCGCCCCAGTGCGTCGTCGACGACCGGCACGTGGGCGAAGGTCAGGCCGCAGCCCGACAACCACACCGGGCCGTCGAGGTCGCTGGGGAAGAGACCGAGATCGGCCAGCAGGCGGGAGACGAAGCGGCCGTCATGACCGACCGAGTCGCGTGGCGGCGCCGAGAGCTCCACGGCGCTCGCACCGGTGAAGCGCACCTCGATGTCACCGGCCGTGCAGTGCTGGGTCACCACGCCCAGCCCCGCGAGCTCACCACGGGAGCGGAGCACCCAGGCTGTGCCGAGCGTCGGGTGCCCGGCGAACGGGATCTCGGTGGTGGGCGTGAAGATCCGCACGTCGTAGTCGTGGTCGCTGCGCGGCACCGGGAAGGTCGTCTCGGAGAAGTTGAACTCGTGCGCGATGGCTTGGCACTGCCGGGAGGAGAGCCCGCCGGCCCCGTGCACGACGGCCAGCTGGTTGCCGGCGAACGGTCTGCCGGTGAAGACGTCCACGATGTCGTAGGCCAGCCGCATGGCGACCATCCAACCAGAGCGACACGCACTAACCTCTTGTCACGTGAGCACCTCGCCTTCCCGCGTCTTCGCGGCCCGCTTGGCCGGGCTGCCGGTGTTCGACCCCGCGGGCGACCAGGTGGGCAAGATCCGTGACCTCGTCGTGGTGCTGCGCGCCAGTGGCCTGGCACCGCGCGTGCTCGGCCTGGTCGTCGAGGTCTTCGGCCGACGCTCGATCTTCGTGCCGATGACCCGGGTCACCTCGATCGACTCGGGCCAGGTGATCACCACCGGCCTGGTCAACATGCGCCGCTTCGAGCAGCGGCCCAGCGAGACCCTGGTGTTCGGCCAGATGCTCGACCGCCGGGTCCGGATCCGGGAGACCGGCGTCGAGGGCGCGGTCTACGACCTGGCGATGAAGCAGGTGCGCAACCGCGACTGGCTGATCAGCCGGGTGGCCCTCCAGGAGGGCTCCGGCAAGCGGCTCCGACGCAAGGGGCAGACCCACGTCGTGGATTGGCGTGACATCGACGGCTTCGCGACCCCCGACGACGCCCAGGGCGCCACCCACCTGCTCGCGGCCCTGGAGGAGATGCGCCCGGCCGACCTGGCCGGCGTGATCCACGACCTGCCGGCCAAGCGACGTGCGGAGATCGCCTCGGCTCTGGACGACGAGCGGCTCGCCGACGTTCTCGAGGAGCTGCCCGAGGAGGACCAGGTCCAGATCCTGGGCGCGCTCGACCGGGAGCGTGCGGCGGACGTCCTCGAGGAGATGTCTCCCGACGACGCCGCCGATCTGATCGCCGAGCTTCCGCCCGAGACCGCCGAGACGCTGCTGCAGCTGATGGAGCCCGACGAGGCCGAGGACGTCCGGCGGCTGATGTCCTACGGCGAGCACACCGCCGGGGGCATGATGACCACCGAGCCGGTGATCCTGCCGCCCGACGCCACCATCGCCGAGGCGCTGGCCCACGTCCGCCAGGCCGAGCTCGGTCCCGCGCTCGCCGCCCTGGTCTACGTGGTCCGACCGCCACTCGAGCCGCCCACGGGCCGGCTGATCGGGGTCGCCCACATCCAGCGCCTTCTTCGCGAGCCGCCGTCCTCCCTGGTCGGTCACGCGCTCGACACCGACATCGAGCCCCTGCGGCCGACCGCCAGCCTCGAGGAGGTGGCCCGCCACCTCGCCACCTACAACCTCGTCGCCGCTCCTGTCGTGGACCGCGACGGTCGCCTCGTCGGCGCCGTCACCGTCGACGACCTGCTCGACCACCTGCTGCCGGAGAACTGGCGCGACACGCCCTCGCCCCTCCAGGGAGGGCGTCGTGGCTAGGCCGGGGCGCAGCCGGCGCGAGGAGCGCGGGCCGCGCCTCGACGTACCCATGGAGACGCGGCGGACGCTGATCCGCCGGCCCGACGCCGACTCGGACCGGTTCGGCCGGTTCGCGGAGAACTTCGCGCGTTTCATGGGCACCGCGCGGTTCCTCATCTACATGACGCTGTTCGTCGCGATCTGGCTGCTGTGGAACTGGCTGGCCCCCGGCACGCTCCCCTTCGACGACTACCCGTTCATCTTCTTGACGCTGATGCTGAGCCTGCAGGCGTCCTACGCCGCGCCGCTGATCATCCTGGCCCAGAACCGCCAGGAGGACCGCGACCGGGTCATCGCCGAGCAGGACCGGCAGGCCAACACCCGCGCGCACGCCGACATGGAGTTCCTGGCGCGCGAGATGGCCAGCCTGCGGATCGCGCTCGGCGAGGTGGCCACCCGCGACTACGTCCGCTCCGAGCTGCGGGGGCTGCTCCAGGAGATCGAGGAGTCCGACCGGCGCACCCGGGACCGTGAGGAGTCCGAGGACCCGGACCGCGACTGGCTCGGCTGAGGGCTCCCCGTACGCTGGAGGCATGCCCCTCCCCGCACTCGAGGCGGTCCAGGCCGCCCTCGCGACGGTCAACGACCCCGAGATCCGCCGACCGATCACCGACCTCGGGATGGTCGACTCCGTGGACATCGGCGACGACGGCGTCGTGCACGTCACCGTGCTCCTCACCGTCGCCGGCTGCCCGCTCAAGGACACCATCACCCGCGACGTCAACGAGGCGGTCGGCAAGGTCACCGGCGTCTCGGACGTCGATCTGACCCTCGGCGTGATGACCGCCGACCAGCGCTCCGGTCTCCAGGAGACCCTGCGCGGCGGCCAGGCCCAGAAGGAGATCCCCTTCGCTCGGCCCGACTCGTTGACGAAGGTCTACGCGATCGCCTCGGGCAAGGGCGGTGTCGGCAAGTCGTCGGTCACCGTCAACCTCGCCGCCGCGATGACCCGCCAGGGCTTCAAGGTCGGCATCGTCGACGCCGACATCTACGGCCACTCGGTGCCGGCCATGCTCGGGGTCGGCGACGTCCGTCCGACCCAGGTGCAGGACATGATCATGCCGGTGCCGACCCCGCTGAGCCGCGAGTACGCCGGCGATCTGTCCGTGATCTCGATCGGGATGCTCAAGCCGCGCCGCGACCAGGTCGTCGCCTGGCGCGGGCCGATGCTCGACAGAGCCCTGGTGCAGATGCTCAGCGACGTCTTCTGGGGCGACCTCGACGTGCTCTTCCTCGACCTGCCCCCTGGCACCGGCGACATCGCGATCTCGCTGGGTCAGCACCTGCCCAACGCCGAGGTCCTCGTGGTGACCACCCCGCAGGAGGCCGCTGCCGAGGTGGCCGAGCGCGCCGGCACGATGGCCTCGATGATGCACCAGCGCGTCATCGGCGTCGTGGAGAACATGTCCTTCCTGCCCTGCCCGCACTGCGCGGAGGAGGGCACCGAGCACCGCCTCGAGGTCTTCGGCTCCGGCGGCGGCGCCCGGGTGGCGGCGACACTGTCGGGCCGCTTCGGCTACGACGTCCCGGTGCTCGGGGAGATCCCGCTCGACCTCGACCTCCGGGCCGGCGGCGACACCGGGCGACCGATCGTGGTCACCGACCCCGACAGCGCCTCCGCCCGAGCCCTGTCGGGTGTGGCCACCGCTCTCTCCGGCCGGGGTCGCGGCCTCGCGGGGATGCAGCTCGGCCTCACCCCCGCCGGTAGGTTGTAGCAGTGTTCGGCGTGGGGCTGCCCGAGATGGCAGTGATCGGTGTGGTGGCGCTGCTCATCTTCGGGCCGGACCGGCTGCCCGAGTTCGCCCGACAGGCCGGGCGGATGGTGCGCCAGGTCAAGCAGTTCTCGCAGAACACCCGCGACGACATCCGCTCCGAGCTCGGCCCCGGCTACTCCGACTTCGAGCTCAGCGACCTCGACCCGCGCCGCGCCGTGCGCAAGTACATCAACGAGTCGTGGGACGAGACCGACGACGAGCCCAAGCCCAAGCCGCGCAAGGGCCTCCGGCCCCTCGAGGCGGGCGAGCGACCGCCGTACGACGCCGACGCCACCTGATCCGCGGCCGGAAACAGAGGTCGCTCAGCCGACCTTGGCGTCCAGGGTGACCTCGACCTCGACCTCGTTGTCGCCGCGCTCGACCGTGAGCCGGATGGTCTCCCCGGGCTGGTGGCTGCGGATCGCCACGATCAGTCCGATGCCGTCGTTGATCGGCTTGTCGTCGACGCGGGTGACCACGTCACCCTCGGCCAGGCCCGCGACCGCGGCCGGTGTGCCGGAGGGCACTCCGACGACCGTCGCACCTCCGCGCTGCTCACCGGTGTTGACGTTGGCGCCGATGACCGGATACTTCGCCTCGCCCGTGTCGAGGATCTGGGCGGCGGTCACGCGCACCTGCTCCATCGGGATCGCGAAGCCGACTCCGATGCTGCCGGCCTCGCCGCCGAACGAGCCACCCATGGTCGCGATGGCCGAGTTGACCCCGACCACCTGGCCGCGCATGTTGACCAGCGGCCCACCCGAGTTGCCCGGGTTGATCGCCGCGTCGGTCTGGACCGCGTTGATGTAGGACGACTCGGAGTCGGTGCTCCCGGTCGTGACCGGCCTGTCGACGGCCGAGACGATGCCCGAGGTGACCGTGCTGCTCAGACCGAGCGGTGACCCGATCGCCACCACGCCCTCGCCGATGCGCATCGTCGCCGACGAGCCCAGGGCTGCGGGCCGGAGGTTGTCGCTGTCGTCGACCTTCAGGACGGCGATGTCGTAGACCGGGCTGCGGCCCACGATCTGGGCGGTGTGCTCGAGCCCCTCGTGGTCCACGACGGTCGAGCTCGCCACTTCCGGTCGCCTCGGCGACGACGTGGTTGTTGGTGATGACGTGTCCTGACTTGTCGAGCACGAAACCGGAGCCGGTGGCACCGCCGGCCCCTCCGGACCCGCCCTGGGCCAGGATCTGCACGGTGCTGGGCAACAGCTGCTGCGCGACAGCGGCGATGCTGCCGTTGTCGGCCGCGAGCGGCTCGGCCGCCTCCTGGTCGGACTGGACCGCCGTGACGGCGTCACCACCGTCCGCGCCGAGCGAGCGCGACACCGCCACCGACGCCAGGGTGCCACCGAGCAGGCCCACCACCAGCGCCATCGCGGCGACGACGGGCCAGAACCAGCCGGGCTGGGAGCTGCGGGTCGCGGCAGCGCCGTAGTGGTAGCCGGCACCGTAGGGAGCGGTGGGCCACTCGTCCTGCGGGGTCGGCTGCTGCCACCCGCTGTCGGCGCCCGGAGGTGCCCAGATCGGAGGCTCGTCGGGCCGGGTCGCGTCCGCAAGGGGATCGGCGGCACCGTGCGAGTCGACGACGTCCCCGGGAAGCGGCCCCTGCGGGTCGGGCGTCACACCGATCGGCGCAGTGTCGTCGGTGGGTCCGTGGTCGTCGCGATCCTCGCGCTGCTCTTCCGGGCTCACACTGTCCATTCTGGACCACGGCTCCAACGCTGAAACTCAGCACCCGGGCCTCAGTGGTCTCCTCAGCGGGGCGAACGCACCCCGGCGGCCTCGGCGCGCGCGACCACGGGGGCGGAGAAGCTCCACCCGGAGAAGGGGACGAACCCCGACGAGGCGGCTGCCGGGCGTCCACCGGGACGCAGCACGTCCAGCTGGGCCAACGGGCCCGCGGTCGGGGTGCTGCGGGTCAGCGAGGTCGGTGGTGGCGCGCTCGGACCTCCCCCGATGCCGAGCGTCGCGCCGCTGAGGGCACTCAGGCCGAGGACTGCCGCCGACACGGAGCCGACACCCACGGCGGCGATGCCGGCCCGACGGCGTCCACGGCCACGCTCCTCGAGCTCGGAGACCGCCGCCCAGGCCTCGCGCGCCTCCTCCTCGCCGGCCACGATCGGGTCGAGGTCGTAGAGCGAGCCCAGCAGGTAGGTGGAGGGCTGGTCCCCGCGATCGCCGGACCCTGCCATCTGCGCGAGCTGGCGCTTCACCCAGCCCTCACGCTCGACCGCGCGGCGGCAGGACGGGCACTGCACCACGTGCCCCCAGGCACGCTCGCTGGACTCCTCGTCGAGCTGGCCGTCGACCAGCGCGCTCACCGAGGCGCCGAGGTGTCCGCCCAGACGCCAACCGCCGGGCATCACGATGTGTGGGCCGTGAGGCCCCCACGACGGGGAACCGGCACATCAGCGGGACCGGAGTACCGGGCGCGGCCGGCGCCTGGAGCGCGGTGCGCCAGCGCCTTGCGCAGCATCGCGCGGCCCCGGTGGATGCGGGAGCGGACGGTGCCGAGCTTGAGGCCGAGGACGTCGGCGATCTCGTCATAGCTGAGGCCCTCGACGTCGCACAGCACCACCGCGGCGCGGAAGTCGGGCGGCAGCGCGGCGAGCGCGATCTCCACGTCGTCGTCGAAGATCCCGTCGAGGACGGCGGCGTCCGGGGTGATCATCCTGCTCGGCAGCCGCGTCTCGGCGTCGTCCCCGAGGGCGTCGAAGCGGATCTTGGCCTTGCGACGCGCGCCGTCGAGGAAGAGGTTGGTGGTGATCCGGTGCAGCCAGCCCTCGAACGTCCCGGGCGTGTACTTCGACAGCGAGCGGAAGACCCGGACGAACACCTCCTGGGTCAGGTCCTCGGCGTCGTGCTTGTTGCCGGTGAGGCGGTAGGCCAGGCGGTAGACCCGCACGGAGTGGAGCTCGACGACCTCGTCCCAGGTGGGCACGCTTGCCTCTGCCGCGGTCTGGGCAGCCGCGACCGGCACCTGCGCCTCGGGCGATCCGGGGTAGCTCGTGGTGTCCGTCATGGCGTCTCCTCGACGTCGGGTCCTCACCGGGTGTGTCGTCCTCCTCGAACCTAGGATCCGCGCCTGAGAGCGACCTGAGACGCGCACTGGAATTGGCTGCGTACCGGGTGAACGTCCGAGGTGCGACCGATGTTCCCGGCGGCAGCGGTAGAGTCCCGCGCAGACGCCGACAGGCGGTCCGCACGGGCGTTCCGTGGCCGAGACCTGACCCGCGGCACGGATCGAGGAGGCCACCATTTCGGGACTGAAGCCGGCTAGCTGGGCCTACGCAGAGGAGTACGTCGCCGAGGACGAGGTGCTGACCAACGCCCGCGGCCGCGCCCACGAGGTCGGGGTCGCCCCGATCGGCTCCGGTGGCGGGGCCACCCTGCGCTTCCTGGCCGCGGTCACCGAGGCCCGCGCCGTCGTCGAGATCGGCACCGGCACCGGCGTCTCCGGTGTGTGGATGCTGCGCGGGATGCGTCCCGACGGCGTGCTCACGACCGTCGACACCGAGGCCGAGCACCAGCGGCTGGCCAAGGAGGCCTTCGCCGAGGCCGGCATCCCCTCCCAGCGCGTCCGGCTGATCCCGGGCTCGGCCCTGGAGGTGCTCCCGCGGCTCACCGACGGCCACTACGACCTCGTCTTCGCCGACGGGGACAAGCTGGAGTACTCGGCCTACCTCGACGAGGCGATGCGGCTGCTCAAGCCGGGCGGGATCGTCGCCTTCGACAACGCCCTGTGGCACGACCGCGTCGCCGACCCGGCCCAGCGCGACGCCGAGACGGTCGCGATCCGCGAGCTGGTCCGCACCGTCGCCGACCACGACTCGCTCGTCCCCGTTCTTCTCCCTGTCGGCGACGGGCTCCTCGTCGCCAAGAAGGTCTGGACCCCCGAGACCTGAGCGTGAGGGGTCACTTGTTCAGGCCTTCTGTCGGCGTGTCCTCGCATGAGTGACTCCTCGCCGTTCCGGCTGGTCGACCCCGACCCGGCGTACCACCGATCGTTCCTCGACGCCGCGGACGAGTTCGAGGCGGAGGGGCGCGGGCACTATGCCGGGATCGTCGCCCTGCCGTCCGAGGACGGGTTCGCCGGCGTGCACTTCGCCCGCGAGGGTCTGGAGGACCCGGCCGAGTTCGAGCGGCTGACCCGCTACCTCCTGACCGACCGGTGCGAGGACTCCCCTCGCCCGGCTGGCTGGGTGCCGGTGACGGCGCTGTGGATCGTCGAGGGCGAGAGCTACCTCGGTCGGGTCAGCCTGCGACACCGCCTGACCGAGCACCTGCTCACCTGGGGCGGCCACATCGGGTACGGCGTGCGCCCGACGGCGCGGGGCCGTGGCGCCGCGACCTTCGCCCTGGGCGCGGTCCTCCCCGTCGCGGCGGCGCGAGGCATCGACCCGGCGCTGGTGACCTGCGACGTGGACAACGTGGCATCGCGACGCACCATCGAGCGCAACGGCGGCCTCCTCGAGGACACCCGCCAGGGCAAGCTGCGCTTCTGGGTGCCCACCCGAGCAGGCGTTCAGCCGTAGGTCGGGGCGGCCAGGAAGCCGGCCGCGCCCTCGGCGACGCTGACGACCTCGCAGGCCTCGATCAGCACCGGGGCGGAGCCGACGAGCTGGGAGCCAGGAGACTCGGCCGCGACGGCGGTGAACTCCTGCTCGAAGGCATCGCGCTGCGCGGAGCCGGCGAAGACGTAGCAGCCCTCGAACCACTCGCCCTCGCGCATCCGCCAGGTCTTGAAGCGCAGCCCGTCCTTGCCGGTGAAGCGGGCGTGGGACGTCTGCTCGACGTAGTCCCGCAACGCCTGGGCGGTGCCCTCCGGGCTCCCCGTCAGGGACCAGCGGACCGTCAGTCCGTGCATGATGCCACCTCCTCAGCCGCCGACGCCGGCCAGCGGTTCGCGTTGCTCCAACCAGTGCAGGAGCAGCCGGGCACCGAAGCCGGTCGCCCCCTTGGTGTACTCGAGCTCATCCTTGGGCGCGTCGCCCACCGAGGCGATGTCGAGGTGGGCCCAGGGCAGCCCGCCGGTGAAGTGCCGCAGGAACAGCGCGGCCGTGATCGCTCCCGGTGGCCCGGCGGCATTGTCGGCGTCGGCGACCTTGGAGGCCAGCCGCTCCTCGTAGTCGTCGACGAGCGGCATCCGCCACAGCGGCTCTCCCGCGGAGAGGGAGGCCGCGCGGAGCAGGTCGGCCAAGGCGTCGTCGTCGGCGAAGTAGCCACCGGTCTTCTGGCCGAGCGAGATCTTGATCGCGCCCGTCAAGGTGGCCACGTCGACGATCGCGTCGGGCTTGACCTCCCTGACGGCGTAGGCCATCGCGTCCGCGAGCACGAGCCGGCCTTCAGCGTCAGTGTTGTTGACCTCGCTGGTGCGCCCGCCGTAGTGCCGGAGCACGTCACCGGGGCGGATCGACGTCGCGCTCACCGAGTTCTCCGCCAGCGGCAGCAGCGCGGTCACGCGCACGCGGCAGTCGATGTCGGCGAGCGCGCCCATGACCGCGATCACCACGCCGGCACCGGTCATGTCGCGCTTCATCAGCATCATGTTGTCCTTGGGCTTGATCGAGAGCCCGCCGGTGTCGAAGGTGATGCCCTTGCCCACCAGCGCAAGGTGCGGCGCCTTCTTGCCCTTGCGCGGGACGTAGTCCAGCCGCACCAGCCGCGGCGGCCGCGAGGAGCCCTGGCCGACGCCCACGATCCCGCCGAAGCCTTCGGCAGCCAGCTGCTTCTCGTCCCAGACCCTGACCTTGAGGCCGGACCGCTCGGCCACGCCAGCGGCGCGGTCGGCCAACCACGCCGGTGACTTCTCGTTGGAGGGCACCAGGGCCAGCGTCCGCGAGAGCCAGCCGGCGCCGGCGACCGCGATCGACCGGTCGAGGGCTGCCCAGCGGTCCTCGGCGTCCAGGACACCCGCCAGCACGACCCGTTCGACGGGGCGTGCCAGCGGACCGTCGGAACGCCAGTGGAACTCGAACGAGCCCAGCACGAGACCTTCGACCAGGGCACGTAGCCCGGCGTCGTCCGCGAGGGCCGCGAGCGAGGTCGCCAGGGTGCCACGTCCCTTGACCCGACGTGCGACCGCGGCGCCGGCGGAGCGGAGCTCGGCGGGGCTGCCGGACCCGATCCCCACCAGCAGCAGCTGCGTCAGGGAGTCGTTGGCCGACCCCGACGCGTTGAGCACGGCGTGCTCGACGACCTCGCCGGCTGCGCCCGTGGCCGCGTGCAGGTCGAGCAGCGCGAACAGGTCGAGGTCGTGCTCGTCGAGGAGCTCGGCCGCGCCGGGCCCGAGCGAGAGGCCGGTGTCGTCGCCGTCCGCCGCGAGGACCGGGAGGGCGACCACGTCGGCGCCCACGACGGCGGACGGCGCCACGTCGCTGAGCGCGATCTGCGGCGGGCTGACCTGGGCGGGAAGGGACACGACGGAGTGCTCCTGACGATCTGGCACGGGGACACGAGGACACGTAGAGCCTTTCGCACCCTACTCGCGGGCGAGCTCTCGCTCGGCGGCGGGCGTCGACGCCGGGCAGGGGAAGACCCCGCCTCCGGTGCGCCGGTGGCGGGGTCCTCCTCGCGTGCTCAGTGCTGCGTTCAGCTGCTGGAATCTCCCGGTCAGCCCACGACCTCGTCGAGCGCCGCGCCCAAGGCGCCCGCTTCCTCGGCGTTGAGCTCGACCACGAGCCGGCCACCACCTTCGAGCGGGACCCGCATCACGATGCCGCGCCCCTCCTTGGTGACCTCGAGCGGACCGTCGCCCGTCCGTGGCTTCATCGCCGCCATGCGCGCACCTCTTCCTGTACCAGTTCTGTGCGCCAGTTTGCGTGCGTGGTCTGTCCCACCCGGGTGCGATCCGACCGTGGCGCTGCTTGGGTTGCGCGCTCATTATCCCCCAAAGTCGGGCGGACCTACCCCCGACTTCACCAGAAGCAGTGTGCGAACCTCGGCCGGGGTTGCGGCAGACTGCGCGGGTGGACGCCGCCGGCCGGCGCCCCTGAGCGCCCCCGGCCTCCCCCGACCGCCCCGAGAGGACTGCCATGACCGACCAGCCTGTGCGTCTCGACATCGCCGACGGCGTCGCCACCATCACCATGGACCGACCGCAAGCGATGAACAGCCTCGACGTCGCCACCAAGGTCTCCCTGCTCGACGCCGTGACGCGAGCAGCCGAGGACGACGCGGTCCGTTGCGTGGTGCTCACCGGGTCGGGTCGCGCCTTCTGCGTCGGGCAAGACCTCAAGGAGCACATCGGCCTGCTCGCGGACGGCTCCGACGCGCTGTTCACCACCGTGCCCGACCACTACAACCCGATCGTGCACGCGCTGCTGACCATGCCCAAGCCCGTGGTCGCCGCGGTCAACGGCGTCGCCGCCGGCGCCGGCTGCAGTCTCGCGCTCGCCGCAGACCTGCGGATCCTCGCCGACACCGCCGGCTTCAATCTGGCCTTCACCGGCATCGCGCTGTCCTGCGACACCGGGTCCTCCTGGACCCTGCCCCGGATCGTCGGCCGGGCCAAGGCACTCGAGCTGCTCTACTTCCCGCGGACGATCCCTGCCGCCGAGGCCCTCGAGCTCGGCCTGGCCACGAAGGTCGTGCCCGCTGACGACCTGGCCGCGGAGACGACGGCCCTGGCCGGCCGGCTCGCTGCCGGGCCGACGGTGGCCTTCGGCGCCGTACGCCGTGCGGTGACGCACTCCTCCGAGCACGATCTCGCCTCGTCGCTCTCCTTCGAGGCCGACATGATGGCGCTGACCGGCGCGACCCAGGACCACAGCGACGCGGTGGCCTCCTTCGTCGCCAAGGAGAAGCCGACCTTCCAGGGCCGCTGAGTCGGTCCTGGCCGGCTAGATGCTGTCGTTGATGTGGAAGGCGGTGAAGATCAGGACACCGAAGAGCAGGCCGAGGTGTGCGAGCACCGAGAGGCCGGGGCCCTCACCCCAGGTGTCGGCCTTCGGAGCGGAGGAGTGTCGGCCCTTCGCCGGCACCCAGCGCGCGAGGATCAGGAGACCGGCCACCACGGTCACCCACCAGAAGAGCAGGCCCAGCCAGCCGAGGACAGCCTCGTCGGTCACCAGGTAGGTCGCCCAGAGGATCACGGCGGGCACGCCGGCAGCGGTGTGCGTGTTGAGCAGGGCGGGCGGGATCGAGAGCCGTCCCGCGCCCTCGTCCCTGCCGAGCCGGACCCGGGTCAGCACGACCACGACGGCGGCGAGCGCGGACAGCACGAGCGTGATGGAGTAGGGCTGCACGGTGGTGATCCTGCCCTAGTCGTCGACCGTGCCGTGCTCCAGCCGACGTTTCAGCTCGGTGAGTCCCTGGTCGAGCAGTCGCTCGACGAGCGGCCCGACGAGCCGGTAGACGAGGGCGCCGAGCCGACCTCCGGGCACGGGAACCATCTCCGACCACAGGAAGGTCGAGGTCGCCGGGGTGGCGGCGACCACCTCGAAGACGCCCTCGCCGCGGACGACGGAGCCCGTGTGCAGGACCTCGCACCGACCGCCGCCGTCGGCTCGGGTCTCCCAGCCGGTGATCGTCATCGTGTCCCAGAAGCCGATCCGCCCCAGACCGGACCACGCCTTGATCCGCCCGCCGAGCCCGACCGCCGGGGCGGCAGGATCGGCGTGCTCGACCCGGGTGTGCGGCACCCAGTCGCTCTGCGAGGGCCAGTCGGTGACGTAGCGCCACGCGACCCCGGCTGGAACACCGAGCGGGACCTCCCGACGGATCAGCGCGCGCATCAGCGCTCGTCGGCTGTCGCCGGGGCGTCGTCTGCCGCGATGTCCCGCTCGGCCGCGAGCCGGTCCAGCAGCGCGTCCACCTCTGACATCCGGTAGCCGCGCAGGGCGGTGGAGAAGCGCACCCGGTGCAGGTCCTGGGCGGTCAGCGGGCCGTCGGCCTGCACGCGCGAGTCGGGCCGGTCGTCGAACGTCTCGGACATCGATCCGCCCCGACCCGTCGCCACCACGGCGATCACTCCGAGGACGGCGACGATGAGGATCGCGAACAACCAGGTCATGTCGTCATCGTGCCACGGGGCTGTGCAGTGGTCCCCGGCTCACTCCGGCGGCAGCTCGTGCTCGCCCTCGTGCGCGTCCGCGGAGTCTGTCGGCGCACCCGCCCGCCGCCGCTTGCGGGCCTCGACCATCACCGCGATCGCCTCCTCGACGTCGTCGGTGACCTGGAACATGTCGAGGTCGGCCTCGCCCACCTTGCCCTCGGCGAGGACCGTCCCGCGGATCCAGTCGATCAGGCCGGCCCAGTACGACGACCCCATCAGCACGATCGGGAAGGAGGTGACCTTGCGGGTCTGCACCAGCGTGAAGGCCTCGAAGAGCTCGTCGAAGGTGCCGAAGCCGCCGGGGAGCACGACGAATCCTTGGGCGTACTTCACGAACATCGTCTTGCGGGCGAAGAAGTAGCGGAAGTTCAGCCCCAGGTCGACGTAGTCGTTGAGCCCCGCCTCGAACGGCAGCTCGATGCCGAGGCCCACCGAGGTGCCGCCCGCCTCGCTGGCCCCCTTGTTGGCCGCCTCCATCGCACCTGGACCGCCACCGGTGATGACCGCGAACCCCTCCTCCACCAGTCGTCGGCCGAGGAGCTCACCGACCGCGTAGTGGGGGTCCTCGACCGGGGTGCGCGCCGAGCCGAAGACCGAGATCGCGGGGCCGAGCTCGGCCAGGGAGCCGAAGCCCTCGATGAACTCACTCTGGATCCGGAGCACCCGCCACGGATCGGTGTGCACCCAGTCGGTCTGACCCCGGGAGTCGAGCAGCCGTTGATCGGTGGTGCTGCTGTCGTCCATCTCCCCGCGGCGCAGCCGGGTGCGGCCGCGGAACTTCTCCGGCGGCTCGGCCGGGCTCACGCGTCGGCCCCCAGCCAGGTGTGCAGCTGGGCCTCGACGGACGCGATCTGGGCCAGCGGCACGAATTCCTCCTGCTTGTGGGCCAGGTGCGGGTCGCCGGGTCCGAAGTTGACCGCGGGTACGCCGAGCACGCTGAAGCGGGCCACGTCGGTCCAGCCGAACTTCGGGTTGACGGTGCCGCCGACGGCCTCCACGAACGCCGCCGCCGCAGGCACGCCCAGCCCTGGCATCGCCGAGGGGGAGGAGTCGCTGACCTCGATCTCGTAGCCGTCGAACACCTCGCGCATGTGCGCCTCCGCCTGCTCCTCGGACCGGTCCGGCGCGAACCGGTAGTTCACCGAGACCCGGCACTCGTCCGGCAGCACGTTGCCGGCGACGCCCCCGGAGACGAAGACCGCGTTGAGGCCCTCGTGGTACTCCAGCCCGTCGATGACCGGGCGGCGCGGCTGGTAGGCGTTGAGCAGAGCGAGCACCGGAGCTGCGCCGTGGATCGCGTTCACCCCACGCCATGAACGCGCTGAGTGGGCACGTTCCCCGCGGACCAGCACGTCAACACGCATCGAGCCTTGACAGCCCGCCTCGACGACTCCGTCGGACGGCTCCATCAGGATCGCGAAGTCGGCCTCGAGGAGCTCGGGATTGCTCTGCGAGAGAAGGTAGAGCCCGTTGCGCTCGGCCTCGACCTCCTCGCACTCGTAGAACACGTAGGTCACGTCGCGGTTGGGTGCGGTGAGCGTGGCCGCCGCGCGCAGGGCGATGGCGACGCCGCCCTTCATGTCGCAGCTGCCGAGCCCGTGGAGGTCGGTGTCGGTGAGCCGCGCAGGCAGGTTGTCGTTGAGCGGCACCGTGTCGATGTGTCCGGCGATGACCACGCGCTCGTCGCGACCGAGGGCGGTGCGGGCCACCAGCGTGTGGCCGAAGCGCTGCACGTCGAGGTGGTCCAGGCCGCGGAGCACTGCCTCGACGGCGTCCGCGATCGCCTCCTCGTTGCCACTCACCGACTCGAGGTCGACGAGCTGACGGGTGAGCGTGACGGCGTCAGCGGTGGGGTCGAGGTGCATGGCTTCATCCTGCCAGCGCCTCATGGTGGCTCTCCGATACCCCCGCGCAACGGGGTGGACGGGGTACCGAGGAGCCTCAAGCGGCGTGGCCGGGCTTCCTCCACCACCGAGAGCGGTCGGCTCTCAACCGGCCTCGGGGAAGACGCAGAACTCGTTGCCCTCAGGATCGCCCATCACCGTCCACCGAGGCATCTCCCAGAGCACGGTGGCCCCGGCGGCGACGAAGTCGGCGACGTCGCCGTAGACGTCCCAGTGGATGCGGTTCTTGACCGTCTTGGGCTCGGGGACCGGTGCGAAGTCGAAGGTGAGCACCGGGTCGTTGGTCACCCCTTCGAGCGTCCACCACGGGTTGCCGTCGACGTTGACCGGCTCGAGCCCGAACCGGTCGCCCCACCAGCGCGCGATCCGCTCCGCGTCGACGCAGTCGATCCCGACGCCGTGCAGGCGGTAGTCGGGCAGCCGCTCGGGCTCGCGCAGGAAGGCGCAGAACACGTTGCCCTCGGGGTCGAGCATCTGGGTCCAGCCGAAGCCGGACTCCTCGGCGGGAAGGAGCACGGTGGCGCCCAACGCCTCCAGGTCGGCGAGCGCGAGGGTGTAGATGTCGAGGTGCACGCGGTTCTTGACCGTGTGCGCCTCCTTCACCGGGCAGATCGCGATCCCGCCACCTTCGACGGCCGGCACCACCACGTCGCCGGCCGGGTCCTCCGCGGACGGCTGGTGGACCCCACCGATGGCCGCGGCCCAGAAGGCCCCCAGGGTCGGACCGTCCTCGACGGTGTCCATGCACAGCTCGTACCAGCGGGCATCGGCAGACATGCCACTCCTCTCACCACACGGTCAGGAACGCTCGGTAGCGTTGCACAGGTGACCGACAACGCCGCAACCTCCGATGCTGTCCGCCCGACCACCGCATGGGCGTTCGGC
This sequence comes from uncultured Actinomycetota bacterium, assembly GCA_963772415.1. Classification (GTDB taxonomy): domain Bacteria; phylum Actinomycetota; class Actinomycetes; order Propionibacteriales; family Nocardioidaceae; genus Nocardioides_B. The sequence goes on from CAVYWU010000004.1 coordinate 299,808, forward strand.
CTGGCGACCTACGCGGGCACCGAGGGCGAGGCCCCGGCAGCCGAGCGCATCCTCGACACCTGGTACCCGCTGCCGGCGCTGGGTCTGCCCGGGGGCGAGGTCGAGGCCCCGGCCGAGCTGACCCGTCTCGAGGGCGTCGACGAGGCTCGTGGCGTACGCCGGCTCGTGGTGCTCACCGTCATCGAGGATCTCCAGGCCGCGCCCGCCGACACCCAGGACGTGTGGCTGCGCCTGCACCTGCTCAGCCACCGCCTCGTCGCCCCCCACTCGGTCAACCTCGACGGCGTCTTCGGACTGCTGACCAACGTGGTGTGGACCAGCGCCGGCCCGTGTGCGGTCGAAGGCTTCGAGCTGACCCGGCTGCGCCTGCAGGACGCGCTCGGTCATGTGAGCGTCTTCGGTGTGGACAAGTTCCCCCGGATGACCGACTACGTGCTGCCCGAGGGGGTCCGGATCGCCGACGCCGACCGGGTCCGGCTCGGCGCCCACCTGGCCAGCGGCACCACGGTGATGCACGAGGGGTTCGTCAACTACAACGCCGGCACCCTGGGAACCTCCATGGTCGAGGGTCGGATCAGCGCCGGCGTCGTCGTGGGCGACGGCTCCGACGTGGGTGGCGGCGCCTCGATCATGGGCACCCTGTCCGGCGGCGGCACCCAGGTCATCTCGCTGGGCGAGCGCTGCCTGCTCGGCGCCAACGCGGGGATCGGCATCTCCCTCGGCGACGACTGTGTCGTCGAGGCCGGCTGCTATGTCACCGCCGGCACCAAGGTGCTGCTCCACGACGGGTCCGCTGACGGTCCCCGCGTGGTGAAGGCAGCCGAGCTCTCCGGCGCCGACAACGTGCTGTTCCGGCGCAACTCCACCACCGGCGCGGTCGAGGCGGTGCCGTGGCAGGGTCAGGGCATCGAGCTGAATGCAGCCCTGCATGCCAACTAGCTCTCGCGCCAGGATCCGGCGCAACCGGTGGATCGCGGCCGGTGTCACGCTCATCCTTGCCGCCGGGGTCGTCGTCGGCGTCGGCGTGCTGCTGCGCGACCAGGTGGGTCCGCTGCTCGACCCCGACGGATGCACCGCCGAGGTGGGCGGCGTCCTGGTCGAGCTCTCCCCCGAGCAGGCCGAGAACGCCGCGACGATCGCCGCCATCGGCGTACGCCGGGGACTGCCGGCTCGCGCGGTCTCGATCGCGCTCGCGACGGCCTACCAGGAGAGCAAGATCGAAAACCTGGACCACGGCGACCGGGACTCCCTCGGGGTCTTCCAGCAGCGTCCGTCGACGGGTTGGGGCACGCCGGAGCAGGTCCAGGACGTGGCCTACGCGACCAACAGCTTCTACGACGAGCTGGTCAAGGTCGACGGCTACCAGGAGATGCGGATCACCGAGGCAGCCCAGCTGGTGCAGCGCTCAGGGTTCCCGGAGGCCTACGAGGACCACGCCGAGGATGGTCGGGCGCTGGCCTCGGCGCTGACCGGCTACAGCGAGGCAGGCTTCACCTGTGACGTCCGAGACAGCACCTCGGGCCTCCCCGCACAGTCGTTGAACCCGGGCGGGCTGACCCCGCGTGCCGCGGCTGTGCGGCGCGACATGGAGCGGTCGTTCGGTGCGCAGGCGCTCGGCGGCTTCGCCCCAGGAGGCGTCCGCGACGGTCACCAGGAGGGCTCCGCACACTACGAGGGCCGCGCGATCGACGTGTTCTTCCGCCCCATCAACGACGCCAACCAGCGCTCCGGGTGGGCGTTGGCCCACTACCTCGTCGCCAACGCCACCCGGCTCGACGTGGCCACGGTCATCTTCGACGGTCGGATCTGGACCGCGCGACGGTCGGAGAGCGGCTGGCGCGACTACGACGCCGGCGACGGGCCCGGCGACCGGGCGGTCCTCGAGCACCGCGACCACGTCCACGTCGACGTCGGCTGACCCGGCTCCGGCGGCGCGCGACGGCTGTCTCGGCCCGTCCGGCCACGGCGTCACCCGGCGAGCGAGCCGCCGAAGATCTGCCACGCCAGGGCGCTCTTGGCGACCAGGCTGAGCACCAGGTAGACCTTCTCGCCGTAGGCGTAGTCGGCCCAGCGGCCGATCCTGCGGTACTGCAGCCACTGGTTGAGGGCGAAGCTCATGAAGAAGACGAACAGCGAGACCACGATCCCGTAGACGAAACCTGGCACCGCGTTGCTGCCACCGCCCGCACCGACCAGGTTGACCAGGATCGCGACCCACGGGGCTGCGCCCGCGATGCAGCCGAACCAGAACGGCAACATCGTGGTCCTGGAACGGCCGGGCGGGTTCATCAGCTCCTGGAGCCAGCCGAACAAGATCATGGCCACGTTGGCCCCGATGATCGCGATGACCTCGGTGATGCCGGTCAGCCCGTTGTAGGAGCCGATGAGCAGCACCATGACGGTCGCGCTGACCGAGTACTCCATCCAGCGGAAGCGGTTCAACCCCCTCCGGAGGTCGGCCTCGTAGGTGCCGCGGAGCACCGTGCCGGTGAGCAGGTGGTCCAGGGCCGCCAGCGCGAGGAAGGCCGCGACCGCGAGGCCGATCCGGACGTCGAAGAGGGCGTCGGGCGCGGGAGCCGCGGTACCCGGCGGACCCTGGGGGTACTGGGAGGTCACGGTGATCGCGAAGTCGTTGGCCAGGACCAGCACGACCGCCACCTGGAGGCCGTGCAGCAGGGTCAGGCCCAGGTTCCAGCGGCGCAGACGGGAGAGGCTGGTCTCGTTGACGCCGGTGGCTTCCATGAGGTCCCTTCGCAGGCGAGTCGGGTCTCCACCGTAGTCGGGTTCGTGGATCCGCCTCGTCGTGGCCTTGACCTCAAGCGGGCTTGATGTCGTGGACTGCGCAGATGGATGACCACACCGGCCCTGACCACGATCCCGAAGTCCTCGACGAGACCTATCTCCGGTTGCACGCCACCGGACCCGAGTTCGAGGGCTGGCTCTCCAACCACGGGCCGATGGCCGCCGACGCCATGATCCGCCTCGGCTGCGGCGCGGAGGTCGAGCGTTGGGTGGGGGGATACGCCCGCCGCCTCCACCACGCGCCCGCGCCTCGGTGGGAGATCGAGGAGGACGAGTGGCGGGAGGTGCTCGGCGACCCCTCGCGCCTCGGCGACTGGACCGCACTGTTCGAACGTCTGCTGCGCGAGGAGCCCTGGCGCGACGTGCTGGTCCGGTGGTGGCCCCGCCTGATCGACGGCGCGATCGCCTCCGCCACCCACGGGCTGATCAGGACCGGCCACGCGGTTCGGGCCCTGCTGGAGACCCCTACGGCTCCGCGCCGTGCCGAGCTCGCCCACGCGCTGGGCTACTGGGCCGCCCGCCACCAGCGGCTGCCGGTGCACCCGAGGCCCTTCGGAGCCGCCGACGCGGCCGCTGCCCTGGACGCTGTGCCCGTCATCGAGACCAGCGGCGGGATCCGCACCCGCCTCGACGACCTCGCCCGGACCCCGTCCTGGCCGGCGACCGTGGCCCGCCTCCACGCTGCCCCTCCGGCAGCCGAGGTGCCCGCCGCCCTCGATGCCCTGGTCGACGCTGCCGTCACCCACTACCAGCACTGGGCGCACGCCAAGCCGGTCATGCTGGTGCACGCCGCGACCGCACCTCGAGCGGCCGGCCTCGTGCTGCCGGCCCTTCCAGCTCACCTGTGGGCCCAGACCTATGAGGTGTCGTGGGCCGCGGCCGCAGCCATCAGCACCATCTACCGGCCCTCGACCCCGCCGCCCCCGTCCACGAGGAGCGAGCAACGCATCCTCACCCCCGAGCAGGTCGCCGAGCGCGCCGTGGGCAGCGGCGACGAGCACGCCATCAAGTTCGCCGAGGTTGCCTCTGAGTCGCATCGGCGCGGCAACCCCGATGCCGTGTCCGCGGGCGCCCGCGCCGTCCACCTGATCGCGCCCGTCGAGGACGACTGAGGTGGCTCCGCCGCTCGCCGGGCCTGGCCCGCCGTATCGACGCATGCCGATGGCAGGATGGCGCCGCGCTCGCCTCAGACGGCCGGACCGTCGTTCGACCCGATCGGTGCGGGGCATTTGTCCGTTCGGTCAGTCCCCGTGGACCACGGGGTCATAACGGACAAATGGTCTGGTCAGCGGGGGCCGTCGCGCCGTACCGTTTCTGATGTCGGGCCGGGAAGCCCGCCTCGGGACTTCACGGAGGGAACCACCATGAGCAGCTCGATCCTCTACACCATCGGCACCGCCCTCAACCGGGCCCACGACAACGACGTGGCGGTCCAGGTCCTCGTCGAGGGCCAGTGGCTCTCGGGTCGGGTCGCTGCGGTCGACGGTCACGGTCTCGTGCTGCACTCCGACGAGCTCGAGCACTCCGTGGTCCGGATCGAGAACGTCTCGGCCGTGCGGATCTTCGCCGAGGCACCCACCCGGACCCCCATCGCCAACGGCGCCACCCCCATGGGCCCGCGCCCGATGGCCTACGCCGCCGGCGCCTGAATCAACCCGCAGCCGACAGCCGGCCGCAGGCCTGCTCGACGCGCTCGTCCGTGGCGGTGAACGCCACCCGCACGTGCCTGGCCCCCGAGGGGCCGTAGAAGTCTCCGGGAGCCACCAGGATGCCCGACGCGGCCAACGCGGCCACGGTGTCCCAGCACTGCTCGCCACGCGTTGCCCAGAGGTACAGCGCCGCCTCGGAGTGATCGATCCGGAACCCGGCCGCCTCCAGCGCGACCCGGAGCCTCCCCCGACGAGCGGCGTAGCGGGCGTGCTGCTCGGCCACGTGCGAGTCGTCGTCCAGCGCGACCCGCATCGCGACCTGCTGCGGCCCCGGCAGCATCAGCCCGAGGTTCTTGCGGACCGCGAGCAGCTCCTCCACGACATCGGGGTCACCGGCGACGAAGGCGCAGCGGTAGCCGGCCAGGTTGGACCGCTTCGAGAGCGAGTGCACGGTGAGGATCCCGGTGGGGTCGCCGCCACAGATGTCGGGGTGCAGCACGCTCGTCGGCTGGGCGTCCCAAGCGCACTCCAGGTAGCACTCGTCGGAGACGAGCAGAGTCCCACGCTCGCGGCACCAGTCGACGACCTTGCGCAGGTGGTCGGCCGGGAGCACCCGCCCGGTGGGGTTGGACGGCGAGTTGATCCACACCATCGACACCGGCTCCGGACCGACCGCGGTGAGCGCGTCGGTCGCCGACGTCCGCGCGCCGGCGAGCCGGGCACCGACCTCGTAGGTCGGGTAGGCCAGCTCCGGGATGACCACCAGGTCGTCGGGACCGAGCCCGAGCTGGGTGGGCAGCGAGGCAACCAGCTCCTTGGAGCCGAGGGTGGGCAGCACGGCATCGGGTCCGAGCCCGGTCACCCCGAAGCGACGCCCGAGCCAGTCCAGGCAGGCCTGGCGGGTCTCCGGCAGTCCGATCGTCGTGGGGTAGCCGGGCGCGTCGGCGGCCCCGGCCAGCGCCTCCCGCACCAGCGCCGGGGTGGATCGACGGGCGTGCCGACCGAGAGGTCGACGATCCCGTCCGGGTGCGCGCGGGCCGTGTCGGCGTACGCCGTGAGCTTGTCCCACGGGAAGTCGGGAAGCCGCGCGCTGACCTTCACGGCCGCGCCGTCACTCCTGGTTCTGAGGGGGCAGGGCCGCGATCAGCTCGTGGTCCTTGTCGATCACGCCCATCTTGGCCGCGCCGCCGGGCGAGCCGAGGTCGTTGAAGAAGTCCACGTTGGCGGTGTAGTAGTCCTTCCACTGCTCCGGGGTGTCGTCCTCGTAGAAGATCGCTTCCACCGGGCACACCGGCTCGCAGGCGCCGCAGTCGACGCACTCGTCGGGGTGGATGTAGAGCATCCGCGAACCCTCGTAGATGCAGTCGACGGGGCACTCGTCGACGCAGGCGCGGTCCTTGAGGTCCACACACGGCTGCGCGATGACGTAGGTCACCTGGTTCCTCCTGTAGTGCGAGTGTTCGTCTCGCACAGCCTAGTCTGTTGCCGCCGCGGATTCAGCGCGGGTCCGCCCGTCGAAAGGTCGCATGTCCCCCTCCCCGTCCCGGCTGCCCTTCCCTCAGGACTCGGCCCGCACTGCGTCGGACGCAGGGTCGTCGTACGCCGCGTCGTGCGGGGCGAGACCGGCCCCTCCGGCGGTCCGGCGATGACCGACGTGCTCGGGGAGATGGAGTCGTGGAGCTCGTCGGTGACGACGGTGCGCGCCGCCGACGGCACCGTGGTGAGCATCGCCCTCGCCGACATCGTGTCAGGCAAGCCGGTACCCCCGCGACCTTCCGTGCGGGCTCGCGTGACCCCTCGCGACGCCCAGGCACGCTCGCTGGTGATGTGGCCGGACGCCGAGACGGAGCCTGTCGGCGACTGGCTCCTGCGCTGCACCGGGCCGAGCGGGGCCGCCGGAGTCGTCGCGAGGGCGAACTCCGTGCTCGCGATGGGTGACCCGGGGATCCCGCTGCCGCAGGCTGCTGCGCGGGTGGCGGCCTTCTACGCACGGCGGGCCCGTCCGGCGTGGGCCCAGGTGGAGGCGGGGGGCGAGATCGACCTGGGCGCTGACCAGGCTGGGCTGGCGCGCCGCCCGCCCCGGCGAGGCCGACAGCGTCTTCGAGATCGCCTCCGTCGCACGGGTCCTGCGCGTCCTGGCGGGCACCCTCCGGCCCGGCGTGGAGGTGACGCTCTCCCCGGACGGGCCACGGCTGCTCGCCTCCGTCGGCGGCCCGGGCGCTGCCCTCGCGCGCGGTCGCGCCGCCGTCGACGGCGACTGGGTGGGGCTGCACGACCTGTGGACCGACCCCGGGCACCGCCGTCAGGGCCTGTCCTCGGCGATCCTCGCGCACCTGCTCGAGGACGCCGCTGCCACGGGTGCGCTGACGGCGTACCTGCAGGTGCGGGCCGACAACGCCGGAGCGCTGGCGCTCTACGACTCGCTCGGTTTCAGCACCCACCACGCCTACCGCTACCTCGCCGCGCCCCCCACCCCGCTGTAACGCGGGGTTATGGACGCTCAACGCGGGGCACGTCGCGTGGCAGGCGTCCACAGCTCGTGGGAAGCGGGACGTCGATCCGAGGGAGCCGGTCAGCCGAGAGTGGGCCCGACCCCGAGGCCGAGACCGTCCGGTCCGACCTCGACGACGACGACGTACCCGCGATGCCGACGGGGCTGCTGCACCGAGGCGACGATGCGGAAGCTCCCTTCGCGGGCCGTCACGAGCTCGACGCGACCTTGGACGACACCGACCTCCGTGCCGGTCACGCGCACCCGGTCACCGGGCGCATAGGGCGCGACGGTGGTCGTCGTCGCGTCGTTCACCTTGACTTTGGCCATGCGCCGCCCCTCGCGTCAGCAGGTCGGCTGCGGATCCAGCGCGCCGACCTCTCGCAGAGGAGTATCGGCAGGCCACCGGTCGATCATGAGGGCGACACGCCACCTTTCGGACGATTCTCCCGCCGTCTTCCTGCTCAGCCCGAGGCCAGCAGCACCAGAGCGACCACCGGTGGCAGGCCCTGGGCGGCCGCCGCCGGCAGGAACCTTCGACCGGTCGAGATCAGCACCAGAGCCGCGCCCGCCATCACGGCGCAGGCGAACGCAGCGAGCGGCACGCTGTCGGTGAGGATGCCGACCGTGGCTCCGACGGCGAGGAACAGGTTGTAGAACCCCTGGTTGTAGGCCATCGGCCGGACCACCTCCGCGTGCTCGGCGGAGAGCCCGAACCTGGTGCGTACCGCCGGCTTGGTGAAGACCAGGCTCTCCATCACGGAACACGACGTGCAGAGCGGCGGCGAGCCCCACGAAGACCGCGGCGAGCGCAGACATGGGTTCACTCTCGCACCCGATTCTCGGGGCGGTCAGGCATGCTGGCTGCGTGTCCGCCGAACTCGCGAGCAGCCTCGAGCAGGTGATCGCGCCTCGCGCCAGCCGGTACGTCGCACTCGCGGCGGCCGCCACGCGTGCCGGGAAGACGACCTTCCACGCCGCCGGGGTGCGGCACGCCCGCGACGGCGGCGAGGTCGACGAGCACACGGTCTTCGAGATCGGGTCGATCACCAAGGTGTTCACGGCCCTGCTGCTCGCCGACCAGGTCGTCGCCGGCAGCGTGGCGCTCACCGAGCCGCTGCAGGAGCTGCTGCCCGACGTCCACCTGCCGGTGCGCGGCCGGCCGGTGACCCTCGTCGACCTGGCCACCCACACGAGCGGCTTCCCGCGGCTGCCCCCGGGGCTCGTGCGCCAGGCGCTGCGTCACCAGGACGACCCCTACGCCCACTTCGCCGAGGACGACCTGATGGCGTCGCTCGAAGGGGTGCGGCTCAAGGAGATCCGGGCGGCAAGTGGGCCTACTCCAACGTTCGGCGCCGCCGTCCTCGGGCACGCCTTGGCCCGCCGGGCCGGCACGACCTACGAGCAGCTGCTCAGCGAGCGGATCACCACGCCCCTCGGTCTCGAAGACACGGTGGTCCGGGTCCGCCAGGACCAGGAGGGCCGGAGGGCGCACGGCCACAAGAGCCGACGCCGGCCCACCAACGACTGGTCGATGCCCTCGATGCCCGCCATGGGTGCGCTGCACTCGACGACCGCAGACCTGGCCACCTTCCTGGCGGCCCAGCTCGACCCCGGGGACAGTCCCCTGACCGAGGCGATCCGGCTGACCCACGCACCCCGCGCAGGCAGGGAACCGATGCAGGTGGCGCTCGGCTGGATGCTGACTTCACTCCCCCGGGGCGGCCCGGTCACGCACTGGCACAACGGCGGCACCGGCGGCGCGCGCAGCTGGGCCGGATTCGTCGCCGAGGCCCGCGACGCCATGGTGGTGCTCACCACCGGTCAGCGCGCTCCCGACCAGCTCGGCATCACCTGGCTCAGGAGCAGATGACGGTGTCCGAGGGGGTGTAGGTGGTGTTGAAGGTCTCCCGACGCACCCGCTCGTCGCTGCCGGGCGCATAGAAGTCACGGAAGACGTCGATGTCGAAGCCGCCGTAGCCCTGGTTGGGCACGCACTCGTCACCCTCGAGCCGGCGCGTGGACGGCGAGGTGGCGTTGTAGCGGTCGGAGGTGGAGGTCTTGATGTCCCAGGTCTTGGTCGACCACATCCGTACCGTCATCGAGCCGGTCCTCGAGGGTGAGGACGGCGAGATGAAGGCCTCGATGAGGACGCCGTGGTCGGTGTCGTTCTGGAACCGGAGGTCGACGTAGGGCCACGCCACGGTCGCCTCGCAGCACCGGGTAGCGGTCGATGTAGAACGAGTGCGGCTTGTGCTCGATGTCCTTGAGCCCGGCGAAGAACATCGCGTTGAACAAGGTCGTGGCGACCTGGCTCACCCCGCCGCCGAAGTCCTCCTTGAAGACGCCGTCGCTGATGATGAAGCCCTCGGTGAAGCCGTTCTGCTCGGTCCGCTCCCCGACCGTGCCGTTGAGCTGAACTCGTCACCCGGCTTAAGGACCGTGCCGTCGACCAGCTCCGCCGCCCGACCCAGGTTGGTGTTGCGGTAGTCGGCGTGGGGGTAGTTCGTCGTGAACTCGGAGACCTGCTCGTCGATCTGCAGGGCCCGGGCGTCCCTGGTGTTGAAGTCGGGCTTGGCGACGACGCTCGAGACGCGCAGGCTGCGGCCGTCTCCGGTGTTGGCAGGACGGCGAGGAACCCGCCGACGACCTCGTCCGGGTTGAAGGTGACCCCCCTCTTGGCGGGTACGACGCGGGCCGCCCGTTGCGCAGCTCCACGGTCGCGTCCTTGGCGGCCAGGGCGATCCCCTCCATCCGGGACTCGACCGCCTCCAGGAGCAGCTCGTCGTCGAGCACCGGCACCAGGTCGCCGTCCTGCACGGTCATCGACAGTGCCGGCACGAAGTCCACGGGACGCAGCACGATCTGCTCGTCCTCGAGCTCGATCTTCACCGGTCCGGACACTGCGGGGTTGGCGAAGGAGTCCATCGCGACACTGACGTCGGCGCGGCCGATCTTTGGGTCCTGGGTCGCGGTGGGCAGCTCGATGCGCTCCACCTCCGCCTCGCGACAGGCCTGCCACGTAGGCGGTGGTGACCCGATCGAGCGAGGCCTCCCGGTCGAGCACCTCGCCGGTGCGACCGCTGACGGGCGATCGCGGTGTCGCCCTTGAACACGACGCGTCCGTCGCGCGCCGGGGTGTCGACCTTCGTGCCGAACTTGTCCACGGCCGCGGCCAGCTGCTCGTCGTCGACGGTGACGACGACGTCGTAGTCGTCGCCCCCGGTCAGGGAGTCCCAGATCTTGGTGGGGTCCCACGAGCGGCCGCCGCCGGCCTGGGCGACTGAGGCCTCCACGTCCACGTCGAGCCCGGCCCGCTCGGGCCTGATCCTGCCGCGGGTCCCCTGAGCAACGACCCGAACGGGCGCGGCCCGGGTGTCGTCGAGGCTGTCGGCCGACGTCGGCACGAGCCGCGGCGGGGGTGAGCCCGCCGATCTCGACACCGCCCACCGAGGCACCCCGAGGCACCCGGTCGCCTGCCGCGGCGTAGGCCGCGACGTAGGCGCCGCCGAACAGCACGACGAGACCCAGCAGCAGCCACGGGATCACGCGGCGGTCGTTGGTCTTGTAGGGATCGCGCTCTCGACTCACCCGAGAAGCCTACGGGGCGGGCTCCGCTGGTCCGGAGACCAGGGACGCGACTCCGAACGCCACGAGCACGAAGCCGGTGCCCATCACGACGTAGCCGGGGACGTCCCCCGCGACCACGAAGTCACCCTCGGGTCGGCCCCGGACCGCGAGCCCGAGCACGGCCACCCAGCCCAGGCAGAAGCTCGACGCCAATCGCGGGCGGTCGCTGCCGCGCAGGTGCCAGGCTGTCGCCACCGAGGCTCCCACCGCGAGCACGAGCCCGAGCGGCAGCCCGACCGCCGAGACCCGGTGGACCGCGGCCGCTCCGAGGGCGATGGTCGCGCCGAGCAGGAGCACACCGAGGTGCCGCACCAACGCCACGAGGTGGCCGCTCACAGACCGGCGAACAGGTCGCTCTCCCACCCACGCTCGTCGGTGGGCCCCTGGACGCCCTTCGCGAGCCGGTAGAACTCGGTGCCCCACACCTCGTTGCCGAGGTTGTTGGACAGGGCGAAGAACGGTCCGTCGAGTGCGATCTGGGTCGCGTGCGCCCTCATCGCCGCCATCTTGGCTCCGACGAAGTCGCCCGCCTCGATCGAGGCGGAGATCTGCTCGTCGGTGATCGCGAACCGCGGCAGCGGGCCCTCGGGGTCCATCCCTTCGAAGGCCGTGGTGTCGCCGGAGGCTCGCAGGTGCCGCAGCCCGTCGCGGAAGCGGCTCTCCGGACGTCGCGACCCAGTAGATCTTGGCGACGTCCCAGGCCTCGCCGAGCTCCGGGCGGTAGGAAGGCACCGCGGCGAGCGACACGGCGTACGTCGCGACCCGGTGGGCCTGGATGTGGTCGGGATGGCCGTAGCCGCCGAACTCGTCGTAGGTGACCAGCACCTGCGGTCGGACCTCGCGGATCACCTCGACCAGCTCGGCCGTCGCCTCCAGCAGGTCGGCTCGCCAGAAGGTGCCGTCCTTGACATCCTCACCGGCGACGGCATGGCCCGCTTCGTGCCAGACCATCCCGCTGTCGCGGAAGCGGCCGCTGCCGCCGAGGAACCGGTGGTCGGAGACGCCGAGCTCCTTCATCGCGTGTGCCAGCTCGGTGACCCGGTGCGGGCCGAGGGCATCGTCGCGATCGGAGGCGAGGTGGGCCAGCTCGGGAACCAGCACCTCACCCTCCTCGCCCT
>CAVYWU010000005.1:0-96163 GCA_963772415.1 uncultured Actinomycetota bacterium
CGTCGACTGACAGCCCGGCCCTGACGACGTCGGCCCGACACCGCGCGGTCCGACACCCCCGACGACCAGGAGCACCCCCTGAAAGCCGACGCCTTCTCCCAGCTCAGGCTGCTCGACCTGCAAGAGCTCGACTCCCGCGCGGACCAGCTCCGGCACCAGCTCGACGGTATCCCGGAAGCCAAGGAGCTCACTCTCCTGCACGCCGAGCGCCACGAGCTCGACACGGCCGCCCGGGACGCCCGGATCCTCGTCGAGGACCTCACCCGCGAGCAGAAGAAGTCCGATGCCGACGTCGAGCAGGTACGCACCCGACGCACCCGCGACCAGCAGCGGATGGATCAGGGTCTGATCACCAACCCCAAGGACCTCGAGCGGATGCAGGGCGAGCTGGTCTCGCTCCAGCGCCGGATCGGTGACCTCGAAGACATCGAGCTTGAGATCATGGAGAAGCTCGAGGAGGCACAGGCCGACCTCGACGAGATCGCCGCGCGGATCGACAACCTCGACGTTCGGGCGGCCGAGCTCACCACGGCCCGCGACGCCAAGGCTGCCGAGCTCGGCGCAGACCTCGCCGACGTGTCCGGTCGCCGCACGCCCATCGCCGACGCACTGCAGGACGACCTGCTGGCGCTCTACGAGAAGCTGCGTGCCCAGAAGGGCGGAGTCGGTGCGGCGGCGCTGCGGGCTCGGCGCTGCGGCGGCTGCTCGCTGGACCTGAACGCAGCTGACATGGCGGTCATCGCGAAGGCGCCCGCCGACGAGGTCATCCGCTGCGAGGAGTGCAACCGGATCCTGGTCCGCACCTCGGAGTCGGGGATCTAGCCGGATGACGGACGCACACACGTCGGTCGTCATCGAAGCTGACGGCGGCTCCCGCGGAAACCCCGGTGACGCGGCGTACGGCGCCGTGGTCAAGGACGCCGCGACCGGCGCCGTGATCGCCGAGTCGGCCGCGTGCATCGGGGTCGCCACCAACAACGTGGCCGAGTACAGAGGCCTCATCGCCGGGCTCGAGCTGTTCCTCGAGCACACTCCGGACGCCGAGCTCGAGGTCCGGATGGACTCCAAGCTCGTCGTCGAGCAGATGTCGGGCCGGTGGAAGATCAAGCACGCGGACATGCGTGACCTCGCATCGCAGGCGGCCAAGCTCGCTCCGGCCGGGACGACGTACACCTGGATCCCGCGGGGCGAGAACGCCTACGCGGACAGGATCCTCAACGAGGCCCTCGACAGCCAGGCTGGCCGGACGCTCCGCGGCGCCGCGGCCCTCGAGCCCGAGAAGCCCCGGGCGCGGCGGCCGCACGCCGACATGGGCGACCCGACGACGCTGATCCTGGTGCGCCACGGCGAGACCGAGCACACCAAGGACCGGCGGTTCAGTGGCACCGGCGGGACGGACCCGGGTCTGCACCCCGATGGGGAGGACCAGGTGCGGACCACAGGTGCGTGGCTGGCGCCGCTTGCCGACGACATCCACGCCATCGTGACCTCGCCGCTGCGGCGTACCCGCGAGAGCGCCGCGATCCTGAGCGACCTGCTGGGCAAGGAGGTCGCGGTCGAGGAGGGCCTCGCCGAGGCGGCGTTCGGCACGTGGGACGGGCTCACCTTCGACGAGGTACGGGCCGCCCACCCCGACGACCTCGAGGCGTGGCTGGGCGGCTTCGACATCGCGCCCACCGGTGGCGGCGAGTCGTTCCGTGCCGTCGACGCCCGGGTGGCGGCAGCACGCGACAAGCTGCTTGCGACCCACCAGGGCAAGACGGTGGTCGTGGTCAGCCACATGACCCCGATCACCGTGCTGGTCCGGCTCGCGCTCGAGGCCCCGATCGACTCGCTGCTCCGGATGCAGCTCGCGCCCGCCTCCGTCACCGTCGTCTCGTGGTGGCCGGAGGGACAGGGAGCCCTGCGGATGTTCAATGCCCGACCGATGGAGGCCGCCTTCCTCGGGCGGTGAGCAGAAAGAAGACCCCATGAGCACCAGCGCCAACAACCGGGCGACCATCGCCGCCGTCGTCGCCGTGGCCGCCGTCGTGATCGCGACCCTTGTGATCATCTCCTCGCTCGGAGGAGAGACCGCCGATGACGCCCCCGCCGCCACCGCCGCAACCGCGACGCCGGAGGCGGGGGAGTGCGTGGAACCGCCGGCGATCCCGGCACAGCCCCAGCAGTTCGACCAGGTCCCGGATGCTTCGCTGGCCGAGGACACGACCTGGACCGCGACCGTGCACACCACCTGCGGCGACATCGTGATGGAGCTCGACGGTGCGGCGGCCCCGCAGACCGTGTCGTCCTTCATCAGCCTGGCCCGCGAGGGGTACTGGGACGACAGCGCCTGCCACCGACTCACCACCGCCGACGTCGACGGGATCTCGGTGCTGCAGTGCGGCGACCCCACCGGCACCGGCAGCGGGGGTCCGGGCTACCAGTTCGGTGTCGAGAACGCTCCCGAGGACTACCAGTACCCGCGTGGCACGCTCGCCATGGCCCGCCAGCCCGACCCGGAGACCAACGGTGGCCAGTTCTTCATCGTCTACGACCTCACCGAGCTCCAGGACCCCGACGGCTACACGATCTTCGGCCAGGTGACCGAGGGCCTCGACATCGTCGACCGGATCGCGGCGCAGGGGACCGGTGGCACCCTCGGCCCCGCGGCCCCGGCCCAGCCGATCAGCATCCTCGACATCGACCTGGAGAAGGCCGCCTGACCTTCGGCCAGGGTTGCGGATTGGTCCCCAACCGCAGGAACCGCGGGCCTGCGGCTGCAGTTCGTGACCAATCGACGCCCTGGGGACGAGCCGTTGCGGATCGGGTCGAGGTGCGCTACAGCTCGCCGACGACCACGTCGAGGGGGGTGCCGGCCCGGCCCGGGTCGCCGATCTCCGCCTTCCAGCCCAGCGACGCGAGGTGGTCGGCGAAGCGTGCCGGGCTCGACGGGGCCGAGCCGTCGACGAGCAGGGAGCGCACCAGTCGTCCCTTGGTCGCCTTGTTGAAGTGGGAGACGACCTTGCGGACGCCGCCGACCTCCTGCAGGACACGCACGGTGACGACCTTGCGAGCGACGTCGGGATCCGGTCGCCAGAAGGGGACGTAGGTCGAGGAGCGCAGGTCGACCACCAGCCCACGGCCCGCCGCCGCCCGCACGGAGTCGTCGAGGTGCCGGCTCCAGTAGGTGGCCACCGGCCCGGTCCCGGGCAGTGAGACCCCGCCGGAGAGTCGGTAGGACGGCACCCGGTCGCCGGGGCGCACGAGGCCGAAGAGCGAGGAGGTCACCGCGAGCCACGTCGTGGCGCGGCGGCGCGAGACGGCGTCGAGTCCGGCGACGTCGAGTGCCTCGTAGAGCACGCCTGAGTAGACCTGGTCGACCCGGGCGGTCGGCGCCTGCCGAAGGGCCGCGTTGCGAGCCACCTCGTCGAGCTGGGTCGCACCCAGACCCAGGCGCGCGGCCGCCGCAGGAGCGTCCTGGCTGCACAGGTCGACGAGGGCGTCGAGGACAGCTTCGCGGGCGCCGTACAGCTCGGGGAAGCTCAGGTCGTCCGGACGCAGCGGTCGACCACGGCGGGGCGCGGCCTTCCCCTCGGACGGTGGCAGCAGGATCAGCACGGCGTCACCCTATGCTGGCGTGAGTTTCCGATCTCGAGGGGTTGAGCCAGCTGTGCCGAGACGAGTCTTGAAGGTGCTGCACGCCGAGGGGGGTGCGCTCCGGGAGGCGATCGCGGCCGCCCAGAAGGAGCTCGGCGTCAACCCGGACTTCCCGCCGGAGGTCGAGGCCGCGGCGGCGGAGGCGGCCCAGAGCCCGTCGCTGCCGGAGCTCGATCGCACCGACCTCGCGTTCGTCACGATCGATCCGGAGACCTCCCGCGACCTCGACCAGGCACTCCACCTCGAGCGCGACGGCGACGGCTACGTCGTGCACTACGCGATCGCCGACGTGGCCGCCTTCGTGCGTCCCGGTGACCCGGTGGACGTCGAGGCCAACCGTCGCGGCGAGACCTTGTACGGCGCCGACTCCAAGATCCCGTTGCACCCGACCGTGCTCTCGGAAGGGGCGGCCTCGCTGCTGCCCGACGAGGTCCGACCCGCACTCCTGTGGACGATCAAGGTCGACGAGACCGGTGAGGGCACCGATGTCGACGTCGTGCGGGCGCTGGTGCGCAGCCGCGCCAAGCTCGACTACGACGGGGTGCACGCCCAGATCGCCGACGGCACCGCCGACCCCATGATCGACCTGCTCCGTGAGGTCGGCGAGCTGCGGATGGCGCGCGAGGCCGCACGGGGTGGGGTCTCGCTGCCGTTGCCCGAGCAGGAGATCGACATCGAGGCCGACACCTGGCGGCTGAGCTTCCGCGAGCTGTTGCCGGTCGAGCAGTGGAACGCGCAGATCTCGCTGCTCACCGGGATGGCCGCGGCGTCGCTGATGGTCTACGCCCGGGTCGGCTTGCTCCGGACGCTGCCGCCGCCGGACCCCGCCGACGTGCAACGTCTGCACCGCACGCCAAGGCACTGGACATCGAGTGGCCCGCGGAGCTGCTCTACCCCGACTTCATCCGCTCGCTCGACCCCGCAGTCCCGGCGCACGCCGCGATGGTGCTGGCCTGCACGCGGCTGCTGCGCGGGGCCGGCTACGTCGGCTTCGACGGCGAGACGCCGGAGCAGCCGGAGCACGCGGCGCTGGCCTCGGAGTACGCCCACGTGACCGCGCCGCTGCGCCGGCTGGCCGACCGCTATGCCGGCGAGGTGTGCGTCGCCCTGTGTGCCGGCGTGGACGTGCCCGGCTGGGTGCTGGAGAAGCTGCACCACCTGCCGGCGACCATGCAGGCGAGCGGCCAGCGGGCCAGCGCCTACGAGAGCGCACTGGTCAACCTGGTCGAGGCCACCGTCCTGGGCTCGCAGGTCGGGAAGAGCTTCACCGGGGTGGTCGTCTCGGTGGACGAGAAGGACGCAGGCAAGGGCGACGTGCTCGTCCAGGAGCCCGCGATCGAGGCTCCGGTCAGCTCACGCGACGGGTCGCCGCTCCCGCTCGGCACCACCGTCACCGTCTCGCTCGCCGAGGCCGACCCTGTCACCCGGTCGGTCCGCTTCGAGCTATGACCAGGGTGCGGCCGTGGCGGACCACGTTGGTTGCTGCCACCCTGGCTGTCGTGCTCGTCGGCTGCACGTCCGACGGTCCACCTCCCTCGGACGCGAGGCCCGAGACCGGGCCCGTCTCGGTCGAGCTCTCCTTCACCCAGCTGCTGCCCGACGAGGGGACGCGCAAGGGCCTGCTCCGGGTGGTGAACACCGGCCGCACGCCGCTGCCCGTGACCGGCGCGGGGCTCGACTGGTCGGGCTACGGCGCACCGTTCCTGCGGGCGCAGGACTCGACGCTGGCTCCGGGGCAGACCCTCGACCTGCACGTGCTGCTGCCGGCAGCGGTCTGCGACGAGGGTGACGAGCCGGTCGACGCCGTCATCGAGACACCGGACCAGACCGTGACGGTGCAGATGAGCGACGACGGCGAGACCTTCCTCCGGCACCTGTGGGAGCGGGGATGCCTCGCCGATCTGCTCGCCGGTGAGGTGGACGTCGCCTACGCGCCCGGCTGGCGGCTGGACCGGGCTGCCGGGTCGGTGGAGGGCGACCTGGTGCTGCGTCGGCAGGGCGGCGCCCGCGACGTCACCGTCACCTCCGCTCGCGGGTCGGTGCTCTACGACGTGCGTCTGCCCGCTGCGGTCACCAGCAGCCCCGAAGGCGGCACCGTCCGGGTGCCGTTGCGGATCCTTCCGGGGAACCGCTGCGACGAGCACGCGATCGGCCAGGCAACGGCGCCCTTCACCTTCCGGATCACGGTGCGAGTCGGGGACGACGTCACCACCAAGGTGCTCATCGTGCCGCCGCCGCGCGTGCAGGCACGCGCCGCCCGGATGCTCCGGCTCAGCTGCGCGCGACGCGGCTGAGGCCGGCGTCAGGAGCCGGTCAGGTCACCGAGCGGTACGCCGGGGTCGCGCAGCCTGCCGAGGTCCGGGCGGGTGCCGACGATCGCCTTGATGTCGTCGCCGGCGTCCCAGTCGTTGGCGTGCATCGCCGCCGCGACCACCCCGTCCTTGACCCAGAAGGCGGTGAAGACCCGGTCGCCGCCGGTGTCGCCGCGCACGACCACCTCGTCGGCCGCGGCGGGATCGACGTGTCCGACGTACTCCATGCCGAGGTCGTACTGGTCGGTGAAGAAGTAGGGCTGCCGGTCGTAGGCCGCGCCCTCGCCGAGCAGCACCCGGGCCGCGGCCTTGCCCTGCTCGATCGCGTTGTCCCAGTGCTCGACCCGGACGCGACCCAGCACGGGGTGGTCGTGATTGGCGACGTCGCCGGCGGCGAGGACGTCGGGAGCCGACGTCCGCAGGGCCGCATCGACGAGGATGCCGTTGTCGACGGCCAGCCCGGACGCCTCGGCGAGGCTGGTGTCCGGAGCAGCGCCGATGCCGACGAGCAGCAGATCGGCCTCGACCGGGTTGCCGCCCGCGTCGATCCGCACACCGTCGCCGGCGGGCGAGATGCCGGAGACCTGGACGCCGAGCCGGAGGTCGACGCCGTGCTCCCGGTGCAGGTCGGCGAACGCCCTGGCCACCTCGGGACCGAGCACCCGCAACAGGGGGAGGTCGAGAGACTCGACGACGGTGACCTCGGCGCCCGCCTTGCGCGCCGCCGACGCGGCTTCCAGGCCGATCCAACCAGCCCCGAGCACGGCGATGTGGGCCCCCTCGGCGAACGCCTCCTTGAGCCGTTCGGTGTCCTCGACCGTGCGGAGGTAGGCCACCGGCGCACCCGACTGGTCGGCCATCGCGAAGCGGCGCGGCTGCGAACCGGTGGCCAGCAGCAGCTGGGAGTAGGGCTGGACGCTCCCACCGGACGTGACGGTGTGAGCACCCGGGTCGAGGGTGTCGACGCGCGCTCCGAGGCGAAGGTCGACACTGTGCTCGGCGTACCAGCCGGCGTCGTGCACGAAGACGGTGTCGCGCTCGTCGTCGCCGAGGAGGTAGCCCTTGGACAAGGGTGGCCGCTCGTAGGGCAGGTGCTGCTCTGCGGCGAAGACGACGAGCTCGCCGTCGTACCCGCTCTCACGCAGCTGCTCGACGGCCTTGGCGGCGGTCAGCCCGCCACCCACGATCACGATGGGTTCACTCATGTCCCCGACCCTAGCCAGGCGACGCTAGACTCCTCGACGGATGAGCTGGCCGGGCGGCCGCGTGGATCCGTGGCGACACGGATCCCCGAGGAAGGTCCGGGCTCCACAGGGCAAGGTGGTGGGTAACGCCCACCCGGGGTGACCCGCGGGACAGTGCCACAGAGAAGAGACCGCCGCGCACGCGCTTCGGCACGGACGCGGTAAGGGTGAAACGGTGGTGTAAGAGACCACCAGCGCTCCGGGTGACCGGAGCGGCTCGGTAAACCCCACCAGGAGCAAGGTCAAGAAGGGTCGCCGCGAGGCGGCCCGCACGGACGTTCGAGGGCGGCCCGCCCGAGTCCGTGGGTAGATCGCACGAGGCTGTCGGCAACGGCAGCCCTAGATGGATGGTCGCCCACCGCAGTCGCCGCGAGGCGCGCGGAGACAGAACCCGGCCTACAGGCCAGCTCATCCCTCGGCCCCCCGACCTCCCTGTAACGCGGGGTTATGGACGCTCAACACGCGGCAGAACCCGTGGGAGGCGTCCACAGGTCGTGGGGAGTGCCCGCCCGCTCAGCCGGCTCAGCCGGCGAGCCAGCGGTCGAAGGCGTCGGTGCTCGGGGGCCGGCCGAGGAAGGTCTCGACCAGGTCGGCCGCGTCACGGCTGCCCCCGGGCGCGAGCACCAGGTCGCGGTAGCGGCGGGCGATGTCGGGGGCGAGCAGGTCGTCGGGGTCGAACGCCGAGAACAGGTCCTTGGAGATGACCAGGCTCCACAGGTAGGTGTAGTAGGCGGAGCCGTAGCCCTCGTCGGCGAGATGGGTGAAGGACGCGTGCTTGTGGGTCTCCGGCAAGGGCGCGAAGGGCAGGTGCCGCTTGGCGAGCTCGCCGATGTAGCCCGTGAGGTCGTCGGGTACGTCGGCGTGGATGCCGACCGATGTCGCGGCGTAGAAGAGCTGCACGCGGACGTCGCAGCCGCGGCCGAACTCGTGGGCTGCGCGCATCGTCGCGACCAGCTCGGTCGGGATGGGGTCGCCGGACTCGTCGGTGGCGAAGGTGCGCAGCACCTCGGCGTCCCAGGCCCACTCCTCCAGCATCTGGCTCGGCGCCTCGATGAAGTCGCGCTCGGTGGCGACGCCGCTGAACCGGGCCCAGTCCTGCCGGCCGCCGACGACGGCGTGGATGAGGTGGCCGAACTCGTGGAAGAGCGTGACCACGTCGTCGTGCGACATCAAGCCCCGGGGAAGGTTGCACAGCAGCGCCGACTGGGGGAGCTGCACCTCACGCACCCCCTTCACCAGCGGGAAGTGCGCTGCGTGCTTGAACTTGCCGTCGCGCGGGTGCAGGTCGAGGTAGATCCGACCGAGCAGGTCGCCATCGGCGACGACGTCGTAGGCGGTCACGTCGTCGTGCCAGGTCGCGACCTCGGCACGCTCGACCAGCTCGAGGCCGAAGAGCGTCGAGGTGACCGCGAGCAGGCCGGTGCGCACCTTGTCGAAGGCGAAGTAGCCACGCACCTCGTGGGCGTCGAGGCCGAAGCGTTCGCGCCGCACGACCTGGGAGTAGTAGGACGCGTCCGCCCAGCTGACCGTGTCCGAGCCGGGCGCGTCCTGCTGCTGGCGCTCCACGAGGATCGCCAGGTCCCGGACGGCTGCGGCGCTCGCGGCCTCGTCGAGCCTCCCGACGAAGTCGCGGATCGCAGACTCCGAGCCGATCATCCGGATCTCGGCGTCGTAGTCGGGCCAGCCGGCGTAGCCGAGGAGCTTGGCGCGCTCTCGCCGCACCTCGATGAGCTCGTGGAGGATCGCGTCGTTGACCGGCCAGCCCCGGTTGTCGAACTGACGGTTCAGCGCGTGCCGCGCCTCGCGTTCGGTCGCGAAGCTCCGGAACGGGAACACGTCGGGGTAGTCGGTGGTGATCCGGACCAGGCCGTCGTCCCCGACCGGGTGCGCCGCGACATAGTCCGGCGGCAGACCATCGAGCTGGTCGGGCCTCAGCATGATGGTGCGCACGTCGTCGTTGACGTTGCGCTCGAACGACTGGGACAGCGTCTTGTCGCGTTCGGCGAGGACGGCCAGCCGCTCGCGCGTCGCGTCGTCCCGGTCGACCCCGGCCCGCCGGAAGTCGCGCAGCGCCATCGTCAGCATCCGCTGGGCGCCGTCGTCGAGGCCGCCGGCGTCGACGGCCGACATCGCGTCGTAGAGACGTCGGTCGAGCCTGACCTCGTGGGACACCGCGGCGACCTGCTGCTCGGCGAGATCCGCCTGGTCCCGGATCTCCCCGTCCGGGTGGGCCTGACCGAGCAGGCCTGCGGCCGTGGTCGCATTGAGCAGGGCTGTGATCAGCAGGTTCCACCGGTCGAGCACCGCCGAGGCATCGCCGGGCTCGGCAGCGATCGCGTCCGCGGTGCGGCGTACGACGTCGAGCATGTCGTCGCAGCGGCTCACGAGGAAGGCGCCCAGGCCTCGCGGTCGGCGGGGTCGGCGGGGAGCTCGAGCGGGGTCACGCTCGCACCCTACGACGCCGGTGCCGGCGCGGGTGCGGGGGAATGAGCGAGCCGGGGAGTAGGTTGAACGTGGCGATTGGAGGGCCGATGAACCTGCCACCTTTCGAGTTGCCACAGTCCTTCGTGGGCCTGGCCACGGGTGCCGACCAGCATCCGGCGCACGCCTACGAGCAGGCCCGCACGCTCATCGAGGAGTCCGCGCCGCTGGAGGCGATCGCGATCCTCGACGAGGCGCTGTCCGCCGATCCGTCGTCCACCGGCCTGCGCACCCTGCGAGCCTGGGCGTACTTCAAGAGCGCGCAGCTCGGTCGGGCCGAGTCCGACCTCAACGAGCTGGTCGAGGCCGGTCCCACCGACGTGTGGGCAAGGTTCGCGCTGGGTCGGGTGCTGGAGCGCCAGTCGAGGTACGCCGACGCGCTGCCGCACCTGCGCCTTGCCGCGGTGATGTCGGGTGACCCCGAGCACGAGGCCGGTGTGCTCCGCGTGGAGCGACGGCTCGCCGAGGTGTCGGGATCTCTCGAGGACCTGGCCTGATCCTCACGGCAGGGTGAGGATCTCCGCACCCGTGTCGTTGACGAGGAGGGTGTGCTCGAACTGCGCGGTGCGCTGCTTGTCCTTGGTGACGACCGTCCAACCGTCCTCCCACATGTCCCACTCATACGTGCCGAGGCGAGCATCGGCTCGATGGTGAATGTCATGCCGGTCTCGATCACGGTGTGCGTGGCGCGGAGTGTCGAAGTGAGGGATGATCAGGCCGGTGTGGAAGACGGTGCCGATGCCGTGGCCGGTGAAGTCGCGGACGACGCTGTAGCCGAAGCGTTTTGCGTAGGACTCGATCACCCGACCGATCACGTTGACCGGCCGTCCAGGTCGCACGGCCCGGATCGCGCGGCTCAGGGCCTCCTCCGTGCGTTCGACGAGGAGCCGGCTCGCCTCGTCGACGGCGCCGGCGAGGAACGTCGCGTTGGTGTCGCCGTGCACGCCGCCGATGTAGGCGGTGATGTCGATGTTGACGATGTCGCCGTCCTCGACCACCCGGCTGTCAGGTATGCCGTGACAGATGACCTCGTTGAGCTGGTGCACAGCGACTTGGGGAAGGCCCGGTAGCCGAGCGTGGAGGGGTAGGCGTCGTTGTCGCACAGGAACTCGTGACCGACCGGTCGAGCTCGTCGGTGGTCACGCCCGGCTCGATGTGCTGGCCCACCAGCTGGAGGGCCTGGGCCGCGAGCCGCCCGGCCACCCGCATCAGCTCGATGGTCTCGGCGTCCTTGGCCTCGGGACCGCGGTAGGGGAGAGGTGTCGGCTGGTCGACGTACTCGGGCCGGTCGATGTGGGCGGGCACTGGGCGTCGGGGCGAGATCGTGGCGGCGGCGATCGGGGTCACCGCACGAGTGTAGTTTCCGAGGGCACAGGGAACGATCCGAGCGTACGACGAGCGCAGGAAGGCGAGGCCATGAGCGACGGCGAGTACTGGTTCTGTCTCAAGCACCACACGGTCGAGGGGAACGACGGCTGCAAGAACGCCGACCGGCTCGGGCCCTATGCCACCTCGGCCGAGGCGGCGAGGGCGCTGGAGAAGGTCGAGGAGCGCAACGAGGAGTGGGACAACGACCCCGACTGGAACGACGAGCAGCTCGAGGACTGACGCCGTCAGCACCCCTCACAGACAGACGATCCGCGGGCCCCGTCACTTCAGGTGACGGGGCCCGCGATCGGTTGGCGTGCGGACTACCTCTTGGCCGTCTTGCGCGCAGGTGTCTTCTTCGCGACCTTCTCGGCGGGTGCCTTCTTGGCGGTCGTCTTCTTGGCGGGTGCCTTCTTGGCCGCGACCTTCTTGGTGGCGGTCTTCTTGGCCGGCGACTTCTTGGCGGGTGACTTCTTGGTCGCCTTCTTCGCCGTCTTCTTGGCGGTGGTCGCCGCCTTCTTCACGGTCTTCTTCGCGACCTTCTTGGCGGGTGCCTTCTTCGCGGTCGTCTTCTTGGCGGGTGCCTTCTTGGCCGCGACCTTCTTGGTGGCGGTCTTCTTGGCGGGTGCCTTCTTCGCGGCGACCTTCTTGGCCGGCGACTTCTTGGCCGCCTTCTTCGCCACGGTCTTCTTTGCTGCAGCCACTTGCTGCCTCCTGGTTCGAGAGTCCGACCCGGTGTCGGCGTTCACTGGTCCCACAACAGGCGGCCTGAGGTCGCCTCTCGCCCATGATCTTGGCAACAAAGAATGGCGACGTAAACGAAATCGGCAAACTCGCTTCGCGTGTCGCGATGACGAGGTGCTGGGGCCCGTCTCGCTGCACTAGTGTGCGACAGGGTCAGAACCCTTTGTTTCATTGGGCTTTGTCGCCGGACGAGACCCTCATCGATATGGAACGTGGATGACACAGGACTTTCGAGAAGTCGGGACCTTTCCTTGCCGTCGGAGGCATGGCAGTCGCGCTTCTTCCTCTATGCCTACGTCGCGATCGCGCTGCCCTCGTGGGTGAACTCGCTCGTCCTTCCCTTGGTGTGGCTCGCGCTTCTCGTCGTGTCGTTTCGCTGGTTCACCGCACGACCGAGAGCCGTCGTGCTGGCGCCCGTCGTGGCGATTGCCGTGTGGTTCGCGGCCATGGTTCTGCTGCCGCGATGAGCCACCGACCGGGCGAGATGGCACAGACGTCAGAAGGTGTGCTCGGGACCGGGGAACGAACCGTCGGCCACTTCGGCGGCGTACTGCTTGGCGGCGTCGAGCAGCACACCGTGCAGGTCGGCGTACTGCTTGACGAACTTGGCCATCCGACCGGTGCGCAGTCCGAACGCGTCCTGCCACACGAGCACCTGTCCGTCGCAGTGCGGACCGGCGCCGATGCCGATCGTCGGAATCGTCAGCTCCTTGGTGATCTGGGCGGCTACGTCGCCGGGGACCATCTCCATCACGAGGGCGAAAGCGCCCACCGCCTCCATCGACGTGGCTGCGTCGATCAGACCGGAGGCGGCGTCGCCGCGGCCCTGGACGCGGTAGCCGCCGAGGTTGTGCTCGGACTGCGGGGTGAATCCGATGTGGGCCATCACCGGGATGCCGGACTGGGTGAGCTTCTCGACCTGCGGGGCCATCTCGATGCCGCCCTCGAGCTTGACCGCATGGGCGTTGGCCTCCTTCATGAAGCGGACCGCGGTGTGGAAGGCCTGCTCGGGAGAGCCCTGGTAGGACCCGAAGGGCAGGTCGGCCACGATGAGCGCGCGGTGGGCCGAGCGAGTCACCGCACGCACGAGCGGGATCAGCTCATCGACGGTCACCGGGAGCGAGGTCTCGTTGCCGAAGACGTTGTTGGACGCGGAGTCGCCGACGAGCATGATGGGGATGCCCGCCTCGTCGAAGATCTGGGCGGCGTACTGCTCGTAGGCCGTCAGCATGGCGAAGCGCTCACCACGCTCCTTCATCTCGCGCAGGTGGTGGGTGCGCACCCGACGCACGGGTTGTGCGGCCCCGGCCGGACCGATGCCGTAGGGGGCAGCCGTCTCGCTCATGGTTCCTCCACTGGGCGATGTTCTCGAGGCTCCCTCACGGAGTCCCCGGACCAGTTCCCAGGCTAGCCCCGTACGGACCCGGTGACCCCTGTGTCCCCGGTCACGTCACGCGCGGGCGAGCTCCTCGCGCAGGCCGTCGAGCGCGACCCGGTCGCTCTCGGTGCCGGTGTGGGGGGAGGCAAACCAGGTGGAGTACTGGTCGACCTCGGCGAGACGCCACTCCAGGTCGAAGAGCCGCACCATCGCCGGATCGGACCCGAGGTCGACGCCTGCCGCGACAAGATCACGCGTGTCGCGCTCCCCGGGCGCCAGCAGTGCCGACTCCCAGTCCACCAGGAGGCGGCCCGACGACGTGAGCAGCTGGTTGTGGGCCATCGGCTCGCCATGCGTCACCACCCAGTCGTCGACGTGCTCCATCGCCGTGGTGACCAGGTCCACGTGCTCGTGGATCCAGGCCTGCACCGCGTCGTGCCGGTCCAGCACCGCCTCGCGAGCCTCCTCACCGTGCGGGCCGCGGTCCCACGGTGCGGCGAGCCGCCTGCTCAGGTCCTGGGCGCACGTGCGCGGGACGACGGTTCTCCACCGGCGCAACATCGCGGGGGGTTCAGCGGACCGGAGCGCGCTCACCATCGCCAGTGTCTCGGGGTCGGCCCCGTCGAGGGGAGGTCGGGTGCCGTCGAGCCACGGGGTGACACTGAGGACGCTGGTGTCGTCGACGGCTACGGTCCATCGGCCCGTGAGCGCGGCAAGTCCCGCATGCACGAAGTCGAGGCCCGAGCGAGCCAGGTCGGCGGCTGCTGCGTAGGCAGCCTCGAAGCTGCCGGCCGGTCGCGCCACCGTCATCCGGTCCAGGGTCACGAACAGCCTGGGTTCGCCGTCCCTGGTGGCTGCCCAGTGGTGGGCTCCGAACCCGATCGGAAGGTGCTCGACACGATTGACGGCTCCGTCCCACTCCCGACGCACGACCGCGAGCACCTGGTCGTCGCTCACGTGTGTCGGTGGCTCGCGCATGCGCGCACGCTACCTGGGCTGGCAGACTCCTCACGTGGACTTCACCTCGGCGTACGACCAGGGCTTCGCACGGGTCGCGGCGTGCACGATCACGACCGCGATCGCGGACCCCCGTGCCAACGCAGCCTCGGTGCTCGTCGAAGCACGGGCGTGCGTGGCCGAGGGGGTGGCGGTCGCGGTGTTCCCCGAGCTCACCCTCACCGGCTACGCCATCGACGACCTGCTCCTCCAGGAGACCGTGCTCGACCAGGTCGAGACGGCGATCGCCGACCTCCTGGCCGGCACCGCCGACCTCGACGTGGTGCTGGTCGTCGGGGCGCCCCTGCGACAAGGCACCCGCGTGCTCAACTGCGCGGTCGTCGTCCACCACGGTGCGGTGCTCGGCGTCGCGCCGAAGTCCTACCTGCCCACCTACCGCGAGTTCTACGAGCGGCGGCACTTCGCGCCAGGCGACGACCGCCGTGGTGAGGCGATCGTGCTCGGCGGCATGGAGGTCCCCTTCGGGCCCGAGCTGCTCTTCGACGTGCCGGCCGTCCCCGGACTCACCATGCACGTCGAGGTCTGCGAGGACATGTGGGTTCCGGTGCCGCCCAGCGCAGAGGCGGCTCTTGCGGGTGCGACCCTCCTGGTCAACATCTCCGGAAGCCCGATCACGGTCGGCCGGGCCGACGACCGACGGCTGCTGGTGCGCTCGGCTTCGGCTCGCTGCCTCGCGGCCTACGTGTACGCCGCGGCCGGTTTCGGCGAGTCCAGCACGGACCTGTCCTGGGACGGCCAGACTCTCGTCTACGAGGTGGGTGACCTGCTCGCGGAGACCGAGCGCTTCGCCGACGGTCCTCGCCGCACGGTCGCTGACATCGACCTGCTGCGGCTGCGCCAGGAGCGCCAACGGCAGGGCACCTTCGACGACAACCGCCGCACCCACGCAGCCCGCACCCGCGCCTTCCGCACGATCGAGGTCGGTCTCACCCCCGCCGGGGGTGACATCGGGCTGCGACGGCAGCTCGACCGCTTCCCGTTCGTGCCTGACGACCCCGAGCGTCTGGCGCTCGACTGCTACGAGGCCTACAACATCCAGGTGTCCGGTCTCGAGCAGCGGCTCACCGCGATCGGCAACCCCAAGGTCGTCGTCGGTGTCTCCGGTGGCCTCGACTCCACGCACGCGCTCATCGTCGCCGCCAAGGCGATGGATCGGCTCGACCGCCCGCGCACCGACATCCACGCGATCACGATGCCGGGCTTCGCGACGAGCGCCGGCACCAAGGACAACGCCACCCGGCTGGCACAAGCGCTCGGGGTCACCTTCGAGGAGATCGACATCCGGCCGGCGGCCAACCGGATGCTCGAGGACCTCGGCCACCCGTTCGCCGACGGCGAGCCGACCTACGACGTCACCTTCGAGAACGTGCAAGCCGGCTTGCGCACCGACTACCTCTTCCGGATCGCCAACCACCGCGGCGGGATCGTGCTCGGCACCGGTGACCTCTCCGAGCTGGCGCTGGGCTGGTGCACCTACGGCGTCGGCGACCAGATGTCGCACTACGGCGTCAACTCGGGCGTGCCCAAGACCCTGATCCAGCACCTGATCCGCTGGGTGGTCGCCACCGACCAGCTCGAGCCCGGCGCGGGGGAGGTGCTGCTGGAGATCCTCGACCAGGAGATCTCGCCCGAGCTCGTGCCCGTCGCCGAGGGAGAGAAGCCGCAGAGCACCGAGGAGGCCATCGGCCCCTACGCGCTGCAGGACTTCACCTTGTTCCACGTCCTGCGCTACGGCTTCCCACCGAGCCGGATCGCCTTCCTCGCCCAGCACGCGTGGGCCGACGTCGCCCACGGCGCCTGGCCGCCGGGGTTCGAGGAGGAGCGTCGGATCGCCTACGACCTGCCGACGATCCGACGCTGGCTCGAGGTGTTCGTCCAGCGCTTCTTCGGCTTCAGCCAGTTCAAGCGCTCTGCGATGCCCAACGGGCCCAAGGTGGTGGCAGGTGGCTCGCTCTCACCTCGTGGCGACTGGCGCGCACCCTCCGACGGCAACGCCCGGGTGTGGCTCGACGAGCTGCACCGCAACGTGCCTGACCGGTGATCTCGACGGGCTCGATCAGCTGGGGACCGTGGTCTGGGTGTAGAGCGCCAGCCGCCACCGACCGGTGACCCGCACGTACACGCTGGTCATCCGCGCCGTGAAGTCCTCGGCGCCCGGCCGGCGGGCTGTGGCCCGGTAGACCAGGGCCGCGCTGTCGGCCCCGGTGGTGACCAGGTGCGGGTCGTCGATCCGATAGTCGCTCCAGGGCGCGGCGCCCCGGAGGGAGGCGGTCACCCCCGGGCGGTCGAGAGCCTGCCCGTGGGCAAGCACCATGAAGCCGTCCTCCGTCATCAGGTCGGCATAGAAGGTCGCGCCGTCGCCGGTGCACAGCGCGTCCCATCCCGCGCGTTCGAGGTCCATCAGGTCGTCGAACAGTTCGTCGCCCATCCCCCCACGCTAGACGCGGTCGACAGGCATGCCCAATGCGTGGGGCGGTGCATCGCCTCGTCCTCGAAACATGGCACAGTCGGACCTGGCGTTCGGTCGGCTGCGCACGTGACGAGTCAGGAGCATCGATGGGCAAGCAAGAAGACTTCGTCCTCCGCGCGCTGGAGGAGCGGGACGTGCGCTTCGTCCGGCTCTGGTTCACCGACGTCCTCGGATCGCTGAAGTCGGTCGCGATCGCGCCCGCCGAGCTCGAAGGCGCGTTCACCGAGGGCATCGGCTTCGACGGCTCGGCGATCGAAGGCTTCGCCCGGGTCTACGAGGCCGACATGCTGGCCAAGCCCGACCCGTCGACGTTCCAGATCCTGCCCTGGCGCGGCGAGGGCCCCAGCACGGCCCGGATGTTCTGCGACATCGTGATGCCCGACGGGTCGCCGTCCTACGCCGACCCGCGGTTCGTGCTCAAGCGCACCCTCTCGCGGGCCGCCGAGGCGGGCTTCACCTTCTACACGCACCCCGAGGTCGAGTTCTACCTCTTCAAGGACGTGCCGCAGCCGGGGGCTCGACCCGGTGCCGGTCGACCGGAGCGGGTACTTCGACCACACCGCGCAGAGCATGGGTGCGGACTTCCGCCGTGAGGCGATCACGATGCTCGAGGCGATGGGCATCTCGGTGGAGTTCAGCCACCACGAGGGCGGCCCCGGCCAGCAGGAGATCGACCTTCGCTACGCCGACGCGCTCTCGACCGCCGACAACATCATGACCTTCCGCACCGTCATCCGGGAGGTCGCGCTCTCCCAAGGCATCTGGGCGACCTTCATGCCCAAGCCCTACACCACCCACCCGGGGCTCGGGGATGCACACGCACGTCTCGCTGTTCGAGGGTGATCGCAACGCGTTCTTCGCCGCCGGGTCGGAGTACCAGCCTCTCGACCGTCGGCCGCCAGTTCATCGCCGGGGTGCTGCGGCACGCCTCCGAGATCGCCGTGGTCACCAACCAGTGGGTCAACTCCTACAAGCGGCTGATGTGGGGCGGCGAGGCGCCCTCCTACATCTGTTGGGGCCACAACAACCGGTCCGCGATGATCCGGGTCCCGATGTACAAGCCCAACAAGGGCCAGTCGACGCGGATGGAGCTGCGCACGATCGACTCCGCGTGCAACCCCTACCTCGCCTTCGCGGTGATCCTCTCCGCCGGGCTCAAGGGCATCGAGGAGGGCTACGAGCTCCCCCGCGAGGCCGAGGACGACGTCTGGTCGCTCAACGAGCGCGAGCGCAAGTCGCTCGGTATCGATCCGTTGCCCAAGAGCCTCTACGACGCGATCCAGGTGGCGGAGTCCTCCGAGCTGCTCGCCGAGACCCTGGGCGAGCACGTCTACGACTTCTTCCTGCGCAACAAGCGCAAGGAGTGGGAGGACTACCGCGTCCAGGTCTCTGCCTTCGAGCGCGACCTGATGCTGCCGGTGATCTGAGCGATCGGCCAGCACGGTCGATCTGAGCACCACACCTGAGTATCCGAGCGGATCACACAGTGCGGGCCGGACCGCCATCCTGGACTCATGACCCGCTCTCCTGACCGTCTCCTCCTGATCCTGCTGGCGCTGATGCTGGTGGCTGCCTCGTCCGGTGTGGCGGCTGGGGCGTACTTCGTCGGGTCCGACCTGCAGACCACCGGCGAGTTCCTCGACGGCCTCGGCATCGCGATCGGGCTGGTGATGGTCGTCGCGTCAGGGCTCCCGGGTGCTGCATCCGCCTTGGCGATCAGGGCTGTCCGGCGTCGCGCGCCCTCGGCCCAGCGGTGGTCCGTCGTTGCGGGAGGCCTCGGCACCCTGACGGCGGTCGCCTTCGGACTCCTTGTCCAGCCCCTCCTGTTCCTCGCGGTCCTGCCCTTGATGGTGATCGCCGCAGCGGTCCTGGACCAGCGTGTGACGGCCTGAGGTGGAACGCATCCGCACCAGGCCGACCACGATCCTGCGGGTGGGCACGCTCGTCAGCGTCGCCGTCGTGGCGGCGCCGCCCTGGCTGCTCGTGGTCGCACTGTCGGCGGGGGCACGTCCGTGAGGACTCCCTGGTGATGCTCGCCCACGTGGCCGGGCTCGCGCTGGTCGCCTGCGCCCTTTCGCTGGCTGTGCCCGTCGATGAGTCGACCCAGCGCCCGGGTGGCCAGTGATGACGACGAACCCCGAGCGCACCGAGCGTGAGGCCGTCGCGACGCTGCGCAGGGCCTGCTCTGGGTTGCCACCGGCCTCACCGCCGTCGTGACCGTGGTCGCCGCCCTCGTCCTCGCGATCGACATGGCCGACCACCAGGACGAGTGGGACGGCATCGGCGCCTTCTTCGCCGTCATCATCGCCGCCCCGTGCGTGCTGATCTGCGGCTGCGCCGACCTGGGGTGCGCGCGCCAGGTCCCGTCCGGCGGCGGGCCTCACGGCCGGGATGCTCATCACGGCGGGGCTGCTCGTCGGCACCTAGTCGTCGTGGGGGCTGGGCCGCTGCTGCTCGGCGCCACCCTGCTGGTGACGGCCTTCGTGGCCCCGTCGCGCACCCGATAGATTCGGGCGGGTGAGCCCGGCCCCGATCCTCGTCGTCCAGCACGAGCCGCTGTGCCCACCGGCGTGGGTCGGCGACTGGCTCGTCGACGCGGGCGCCGTCCTCGACGTACGCCGACCCTTCGCCGGTGACGCGCTGCCTGACTCCCTGGCAGGTCACGCGGGACTGGTGGTGCTCGGTGGCAGCATGGGCGCCGGGGACGACGCG
This sequence comes from uncultured Actinomycetota bacterium, assembly GCA_963772415.1. Taxonomy (GTDB): domain Bacteria; phylum Actinomycetota; class Actinomycetes; order Propionibacteriales; family Nocardioidaceae; genus Nocardioides_B. The sequence continues at coordinate 19,366 of CAVYWU010000005.1, forward strand.
GCCCACGGTTGGCTCACCCAGGTCAAGGAGCTGATCCGGCTCGCTGTGTCGGCCGAGGTGCCCACGTGGGGGATCTGCCTGGGGCACCAGCTGTGTGCCGTCGCCCTCGGTGGCGCGATCGCGCGCAACCCCCTGGGGCAGCAGATCGGGGTGCTCGACGTGGGCTGGACGGAGGTCGACCCGCTCTTCGCCGACGTCCCTCGGCCGGCACGTGCCGTGCAGTGGAACAAGGATGTCGTCACCCGGCTGCCAGAAGGCGCCACCGTGCTCGCCCGGACTCCGGTGGGGGAGCTCCAGGCGGCCCGGTTCGCGCCGACCGTGTGGGGCGTGCAGTGGCACCCGGAGGCCGGTCGCGACGTGGTCCGCCCCTGGGCCGACGACGACCGCGACGACGCGACCGCGCGCGGCATCGACCTGGAGCTCTACGTCGAGCAGGTCGCCGCCGCCGAGGCGGAGCTGCGGGCCACCTGGCAGCCGCTGGCGTCCGCGTTCGTCGAGCACACCCGGGCCGGGCACCGGGCAGCAACATGAGCGACGGTCGGGTCAGCACGGCATCGGGCAACCTGGCCCGCCTGGGCTTTCGCGACGTCGAGCGCTCGGCGGCCGCCTTGGAACGGATCGGGCCGCCCGCGCAGATCCTCGTCCACCTCAGCGCGGTCTCGGCCGACCCCGACCAGGCTGCCTGCTACCTCGCCGACCTCGCCGACCGGGTCGAGGACCGCACGGCGATGCTGGAGGCGCTCGCCTCCGACGAGGGCACCTCCATGCGACTGCTCAGTGTGCTCGGCGCGAGCTCCGCCCTCGGGGACCACCTGCTTCGTCACCCCGAGCACTGGCGTGACCTGACCGACCCGACCCTGGGATCGACCCGGGCAGCATCCTTCCACCTGCGGGCCAGGATGCTGGAGGCCGTCGGTGCGGATCCCTCCGACCCGGCGCCGACGGCGACCCTCCCCGACGCGCAGGCCGTCGACGCGCTCCGGGTCAGCTATCGACGCTTCCTCATCCGCCTGGCATCACGCGACCTGTCCCACGGGGTCGGTGTCGACGACATCGCCGCGGAGCTCTCCGACCTCGCCGGCGCGACCCTCGAGGCAGGGCTCGCTGTTGCGCGGGCGCGCGTGGGCGTAGCGGCCGACGCTGTGCGTCTGGCCGTGATCGCGATGGGCAAGTGCGGCGGCCACGAGCTCAACTACGTCAGCGACGTGGACGTCATCTTCGTCGTCGAGGCGGTCGAGGGTCACGACGAGCACGCCGCGATCCGGACCGGCACCCAGCTCGCCTCCCACCTGATCCGGGTCTGCTCGGACCACACCGGCGAGGGCACCATCTGGCCGGTGGACGCCGCCCTGCGTCCCGAGGGCAAGGCGGGACCGCTCGTTCGTACCCTCGCCAGCCACCAGGGCTACTACGAGCGCTGGGCCAAGACCTGGGAGTTCCAGGCGCTGCTCAAGGCGCGACCCGTCGCGGGAGACCGCGAGCTCGGCCGGGCCTACGTCGAGCGGATCACGCCGATGGTCTGGACGGCGGCCGAGCGTGACGGCTTCGTCACCGAGGTGCAGGCGATGCGCCGTCGCGTGGTCGAGCACATCCCGGCCGCGCAGGCAGACCGACAGCTCAAGCTCGGCTCCGGCGGGCTGCGCGACGTGGAGTTCGCGGTCCAGCTGCTCCAGATGGTGCACGGCCGGGCGGACGAGGACGTCCGTGCCGCCACGACGCTGAGCGCGCTCGACCATCTCACCCGTCACGGCTACGTCGGGCGTGAGGACGGCGCCGCCCTCGACCAGGCCTACCGCTTCCTGCGGCGGCTCGAGCACCGGATCCAGCTGGCCCAGCTGCGGCGCACCCACGTCGTGCCCACCGACCCGGATGCGCTGCGCTGCCTGGGCCGAGCGATGGGGATGACCAAGGAACCGGTCGCCGAGCTCGAGCAGGCCTGGCGACAGCACCGCCGTGAGGTCAGACGGCTGCACGAGAAGCTCTTCTACCGACCGCTGCTCGCCGCGGTCGCCAACCTGCCCAGCGACGAGGTCCGGCTCTCCCCGAAGGCTGCGCAGGCCCGCCTCGCGGCACTCGGCTACGACGACCCGGTTGCCGCGCTGCGCCACCTGGAGGCGCTGACGTCCGGGGTCAGCCGGAGTGCCAGCATCCAGAGAGCCCTCCTGCCGGCGATGCTGGGCTGGTTCGCCGACGCGCCCAACCCGGATGCCGGTCTGCTCGGTTTCCGGCGGATCTCGGAGGCTCTGGGCTCGACCCACTGGTACCTGAAGACGCTGCGTGACGAGGGCCAGGTCGCCCAACGACTGGCGCTGCTGCTGGCGTCGAGCCGCTATGCCACCGACCTGCTGCAGCGAGCGCCCGACGGAGTCCAGATCCTGGCCCAGGACGCAGGGCTCGTGCCGCTGGGTCGGGACGCGATCGAGAAGGAGATGTTGCTCGCCGCGCGTCGCCACCAGGATCCGGTGCAGGGAATCTTGGCGGTGCGGGCGATCCGTCGCCGCGAGCTCTTCCGGATCGCCGTCGCCGACCTGCTCGGCGACCTGGACACCGAGCAGGTGGGCTATGCCCTCACCGACCTGATGGCGGCCACCTTGGAGGCGGCGCTGCTGGTCGCGACCCAGGCCATCGAGGGCGAGCGTCGAGGCCCGCTGCCGACCCGGATGGCGATCGTGGCGATGGGTCGCTTCGGCGGTGGCGAGCTCAACTACGGCAGTGATGCCGACGTCATGTTCGTCTACGACCCCGTCGAGGGCGCCACCGGTGAGGAGGCAGCCAGGGCCGCCAAGGACGTGGCCCTCGAGCTGCGCCGGCTGCTGATGCTCTCGGGGACGGACCCGGCGGTGGAGGTGGACGCCGACCTGCGGCCGGAGGGGAAGCAGGGCCCGCTCGCGAGATCGCTGGACTCCTACGCCGCCTACTACGCGAAGTGGTCGGCGGTGTGGGAGGCGCAGGCGCTGCTCCGCGCCTCCGCGACGATCGGGGACCGAGACCTCTGCGAGCGCTTCACGCGGCTGATCGACCCGCTGCGCTTCCCCGCCGACGGGATCAGCGAGGACGACGTGCGCGAGGTGCGTCGGATCAAGGCCCGGGTCGACGACGAGCGGCTTCCGCGTGGCGCCGACCCGACGATGCAGCTCAAGCTCGGACGCGGCGGACTGGCCGACGTCGAGTGGACGGTGCAGCTGCTGCAGATGCGGTACGCCGGTCGGGTGGAGGGACTGCGCACGACGCGCACGATCGAGGCCCTCGAAGCAGCCGTCGACGCCGACGTGCTCGCCCGCGAGGACGCCCAGTCGCTGGCCGCGGCCTGGCGCACGGCCAGCTCGCTGCGCAACGTGATCATCCAGGTGCGCGGTCGCGCGTCGGACTCGTTGCCGCGCGACACCCGCGAGCGAGCCGCGGTCGCCCACATCCAGGGCTACGCACCCGGCCAGTCCGACAAGCTCGTCGACGACTACCTCCGGATCACCCGGCGTGCGCGACAGGTGGTCGACCGCGTGTTCTGGGAGTGACCGGTCGACCACCTCCGACCAATCAGGCGCTGAGCCGGAACGCCTCGCGGTACTTGATCCGGCCACCCGTGCGCAGCAGCGTGCGCTCGTAGAGCCGGCTCCCGACGCGGACGAAGACGAACGCTGCGGCCACGGTCACCGCGATCGCGACCCCGACCTGCCACCACGGCACGTCGCCCTGCGCCATCCGTCCGGGCATCACCATGGTCGAGACGATCGGCAGCATCGAGACGATCGTCTGCACCTTCTCGCTGGCGAACGCGGAGATGAAGTAAGGGATCAGCAGGATCATCTGGCCCGGGAGAGTGGTGGACTGCAGGTCCTCCTGGCGGCTGGCCAGGGCCCCGGCGACCGACCACAGCGCGGCGAGCGCCACGAAGCCGAGCACGAAGAACGCGACGTACCACGCCACCGCCCAGCTGATCCCGGCCAGCAGCTCACCGCGTCCGGTCACGGCCAGCCCGACGAGTCCGACGACCACGATGAGCAGCACCTGACCCAGGGCCAGCACGGTGTTGCCGATGATCTTGCCCCACAGCAGCGCTCGCACGGGGACGGCCGCCGCGAGGATCTCCACGACGCGCGACTCCTTCTCCCGGGCGACGCTCTGCGCGATCGTCATGCCGAAACCGAGCGCTGTCATCAAGAACACCAGCGAGAAGGCGAAGGCCACGCCCGAGCGAGCGTCGCTCTCGGCGGCGTTGGGGTCGAGCAGCCGTTGCTGCACCTGGGTGCCGGCGTTGAGCGCCTCGAGGTCGACGCCCTGCGACTCGGCGTTGGAGGTCAGCGCGGCGGACGCGACCGAGGCCGTGACCGCGGCGCGCAGGGCGGTATCGACCCCGTCGTCCCCGATGAGCTCGTAGCCCCCTTCGACGGGGAGGAGCGCGGCGTCCGCGTCGCCCTCGAGCACCAGTGCCTCGGCAGCCGCGACGTCGTCGACCTCGGTCGCCGTGACCTCGGCGCCGCTGGAGCCGGTGGCCCGCAAGGTCGACTGCGCGTCATCGAGGACCTCGAGAGTCGGCAGAGGAGATGATCGCGACGTCGTACTCGTCCTCGTTGCCACCGATGATCGAGAGGACCACGAAGAAGCCGACCAGGAAGACGAGCGTGAAGATGGTCGCGCCGATGAAGGTCTTGTCGCGCACCCGGGTGCTGATCTCGGTCTCGGCGACGATGCGCCACACCGGCGTGCCGGTCGGGGCGGTCGGGCTGTTCATCGGACTGCCTCCCGGTAGATCTGGGCGAGCGGGCGCACGACACGGGCGAACTCGGCGACCGGCGCGCTGGACTGGATGATCTCGAGCACCTTCTCCGGTGGGCCGTCGCGCAGCTCCACGAGCGCTTCGGACCCGTGAGCGTCGAGGACGGTGAGCTGGGGCAGGTCGCGCAGCACGCCCGCGTCGGCGCCCCGGGCGAGCACGACACGGAAGCGGTCGGCCTCGCGACCCCGCAGGTCAGCGACGGCGCCGGCCGCGACGAGCTTGCCGTGGGAGAGGATCACGAGGTCGTCGCACAGGTTCTCGACGAGCTCGAGCTGGTGGCTGGAGAACAGCACCGGCATCTCGGGGGAGACCTCGTCGCGCAGCAGTGACACCATCGAGTCGACAGCAAGCGGGTCGAGACCGCTGAACGGCTCGTCCATCACCAGGGCGTCCGGCTCGTGCATCAGGGCCGCGGCGATCTGTACGCGCTGCTGGTTGCCCAGGGAGAGCGCTTCGAGGACGTCGCCGGTGCGCTCCTCGAGCCCGAGCCGACCAAGCAGACCGCGCGCCCGGTCGGCGGCGGTGGCGGACGACTGACCGTGCAGCCGGCCGAAGAAGATCAGCTGGTCGAGCACCTTCATCTTCGGGTACAGGCCGCGCTCCTCGGGCATGTAGCCGATGCGACGGCGCTGCTCGACCGTGACGGGGGAGCCGTCCCAGGTGACGCTACCCCTCGTCGCGGCGAGAACGCCGACGATGATCCTCATCGTGGTGGTCTTGCCGGCACCGTTGGCTCCGACGAAGCCGGTCATCCGGCCGGGACGGACGTCGAAGCTCACGCCGTCGAGCACCGTCGTGTCGTCGTAGACGCGGGTCAGATCGTGGACACTCAGCATGGTCTCGACACTAGGCAGCCGAGGCGCCGGCGTCGTCCGCCGTGAGGGTGAACTTGCGGGTCAGCCCTGGGAAGGAGGCGCGCCGCCGACCAGCCCGGTGCGATAGGCGAGCACCACAGCCTGGACCCGGTCGCGCAGGTCCAGCTTGGTCAGGATCCGGGAGACGTGGGTCTTGATGGTGGCAGTGCCCAGCACGAGCTCGTCGGCGATCTCGGCATTGCTGAGGCCCCGCGCCAGCAGGGTGAGGACGTCGCGCTCCCGCTCGGTGAGGCTCTCCAGGGCAGGCGTGGTCGCGGGTGGAGGGGTCGGGATGGCGTCGTTGCGTTCGGGCGTTGTGGTCAGCCCCCTGGTGAACCGCTCGATCAGGCTGCGGGTCATCTGGGGGGCGAGCAGGGCATGTCCCTCGGCGACGTTGCGGATCGCCCCCACCAGCTCCTCGGCGGTGCAGCTCTTCAGCAGGAAGCCGGAGGCGCCGGCCTCCAGGGCGGCGAAGAGGTAGTCGTCGCGCTCGAAGGTGGTGAGGATGACCACCCGGGTCTCGGAGTCGGCCACGATGCGACGGGTGGCCTCGATGCCGTCCATCGTCGGCATCTGCACGTCCATCAGGACCACGTCGGGCACCACGTCGGCGACGAGCCGGGTGGCGGCGAGACCGTCGGATGCCTCGCCGACGAGCTCGAGGTCGTCCTCGACGGAGAGGATCATCCGGAAGCCGGTGCGGACCAGGTCCTGGTCGTCGACCAGCGCCACCGTGGTTGTCACGCGGACACCCCCGCGGTCTCGACGGGCAGACGCACCCGCACCCGGAAGCCGCCGTCGGGGCGCGGGCCGATCTCGCACTCGCCGCCGTGCAGGCCCACGCGTTCGCGCACGCCGGTGAGACCGAAGCCAGGTCGGTCGCCGAGGGTCGTCGCGCGGGGGCTGCCGTCGTCGAGCACCTCCACCTCGAGGGCGGGACCGGTGCCGGGGTGGTCGAGGTAGCGCAGCACCACTTCGGCCTGTCGGGCGGTGGAGTGCCGGCGCACGTTGGTCAGCGCCTCCTGCACCGTGCGGTACGCCGTCGTACCGACCGCCGGGGTGACCGCGAACGGATCTCCCACCTCGCGGTAGTCGACCTCGGGCCCGTCGTCGCCCAGCGCCGCGACCAGGTCGCGCAGCCCCGTCAGGGACGGCTGCGCACCGGAGTCGGCCTGGTCGTCGCGGAGAAGCCCGACCAGCTGGTGCATCTCCTGCACGGCGCGGCGGCTGGAGCCCTCGATGGCGGCGAGGGCCTCGCGGCTGGAACCGGGATCACGGTCGAGCACGTGGCGTGCGGCAGCGGCCTGGACTCCGATGCCGGTCACGTGGTGGGCGACCACGTCATGCAGGTCGCGGGCGATCCGCAGCCGCTCGTCGGCCACCGCCCGGCGGGCGCTGAGGTCGCGCTCGGCGCGCAGGTCCGCTGCCTGCTCCTCGAGCAGCTCGCGCCGGTGGGCGGAGCGGCGGGCCGCCAGACCCCAGGCCATCGCCCCGAAGAAGTAGACGATGTTGACCGCGATCGTGATCACCGCGATCGCCACGGCAGGCCGCATGAAGCCCGGGGCGTCGGCCATCGGCGGGACCGGCGAGGTCACGATGAGCTGAACCAGCCAGACGAACATGCCGAGCACCACCAGCGCGCTGGTCACGTTGAGGGCACGCCGCCGGTTGGACCATGCCCACGCTGTGTAGATCGAGGCGAAGAGCGCGATCTGGATGACCACCGAGTAGCTGACCGAGGCCACCCGCTCGCCGGCACCGTAGAACGCCAGCGAGCACAGCACCATGACGCTGATCGGAAAACGTCGGCGTAGGACGAGGGGCAGGACCGCGCCGCCACCCCAGGCGAAGGCCTCGAGGGTGCGCCCCGAGATCTCCTCGACGGCCGGCGTGGAACGCAGCAGCTCGACCATCAGCACGGATGACAGCACGAGCACCAGCCCGACCACGACGTCCTGCCGCAGCTGGGCGGGCGTCGGTTGCGGGCGCTGCCAGTCGTCCTCGAGCGAAAGCACGCGACGACCCTACCCAGGTCAGGGACGCCGGGGGTGCTGCGTCCTGCTCACCAGAGCACCCGCACGTCGCTGACGTCGCACTCGATGACGGAGCCGGACACGATCATCGTCGACTGGTCCTCGCCGACGCCCCCGCCGCGGAACGCCTCCACGGCCGCGCGCGACTCCCAGCGCTCGAGGATGTTGATCCGGCTCGCGTCGACCAGGTCGGGGGAGAGGGCGAAGTCGAGGCACCCCCTCGCTGCCCGCCCGGCCTCCACGACGACCCGGCAGCCGGCCAGGTAGGCGTCCCGCTCTTCGGCGCGCACGATCAGATGTCCGGTCACGATGGTCATGTCGGTGCTGACTGCCCGGAGCCGCCGCACTCATCGGCGCCCGGCAGGGGGGTGGGCGACGACGGGGTCGCACTCGCTACCGTCGAGGCATGGGTCTGATGAAGAAGGCTGTCTACCTCGGTGTCGCCAAGAAGGTCTACGACGAGGCGCGCAAGCCGGAGAACCAGCAGCGGATCAACGCGGCGGTCGCCTCCCTGAAGCAGCGGAGGGAAGCCGCTCGGGCGCGCCGGGCGCCCTGAGCGTGGTCCTCGACCGCTCGCTGGCATCCCGGTGACGGGACGAAGTCCTCACCTCAGGACCGGACCGGTCGATCCTCCTCTCACCACATCTCGGACGAGGAGAGGAGACCGCGATGATCCCGGTGAGGACACGCGCGGTGACCCTGGCGGGTGCGCCCTGCGCGCCCGTCGTCCCGATGTGCACGATCCGCCGCACCGAGACCGGCTGGGTGCCGGTGCTGCACTCGGTCTGCCAGGACGCCCCCGAGCCCTCGCTGCGCGCGGCCTCGTTCACCGACGTGGCGGCTGCGACTCGCTTCGTGCGCACCCAGTACGGCGCGATCCACGTGGCCGTCGACGGCGACGTGCGCCCGCCGCTCACGGCCTGACCTACTCCGCACCCACGTCATCCGGGTGTGGCCCCGGGTGTGGGCTCGGGTGTGGGGAGGCGCGCCCAGAAGACGCCTACGAGGCCCGTGACAGCCGGCCACACCCACACGGGCGGATCGACCAGCGGCGCCAGCATCGCCAGCACGAGCACGGTCACCACCGGCAGCAGCCATGGCAGCGGCGCCCGGACTGCGCGCAGCCCGAGCGACCAGACCACGTAGGCGAGGGGGATGCCGACGACGTACATGACCAGGGCGGGCCCCGCGCAGGCGAACATGCCGGTCGACTCGCAGACCTGGCGCTCGACCACCACCTCCCAGACGCCGAGGTACCCGGCGGCGCTGAGGACGCCGACGAGGCCGGTGGCGAGTCCTGCCCGAGCGGGGCGCCCGTGGGGCATCGCACTCTCCGTTCTGTCAGGGGGGTCGTGCCCTCAGCCTGCCCATCACCCACGGCGCGGACATCCGCCGCCGTACTCAGGTAGGCGCGACTCGGGACACACTATTCACCCTGAGTAGTCACCATGTGTATAGTGAGTCCCATGAGTGTGCCGTTCGTGTTGCTGGGTGTGCTGGCCGAGGGCCCGGCCCACGGCTATGACCTCAAGCGTGCGCACGACCAACGTTTCCCCGGGGCCAAGGAGCTGGCCTACGGACAGGTGTACGCGGCGCTCGGACGGCTCGAGCGGGACGGCTTGGTCGAGATCGTGGAGACCAGCAGCGGCGGTGGGCCCGAGCGGACGACCTACGCGATGACGGGCGCCGGCAGCAAGGCTCTCGACGTCTGGCTGGGTGAGCGCGAACCCGCCGGGCCGTACGCCGCCGACGACCTGGTCCGCAAGACCCTCACGGCGCTGCGGCTGGGGCACGACGCTGCCGGGTTCCTGGCCGGCCAGCGGCAGGTCCACCTCACCGAGATGCGTCGGCTCCTCACCGTGCAGGAGTCGGCCGTCGAGGTCGAGGCCAGGATCGTGATCGACCATGCCATCGAGCACCTCGATGCCGACCTCCGATGGTTGGCGACCGCCCAGTCGCGGGTGCAGGGCGCTCGCTCGAACCGAAAGGACCGTTGAATGTCTGCCTTGCTGGCGGCCCGGGCCGTGCACAAGTCGTTCTCCCGCACCGAGGCCCTACGAGGGGTGAGCCTCGAGGTGGGGGTCGGCGAGTCGGTGGCCGTCACCGGGCCGTCGGGCAGCGGCAAGTCGACCCTGCTGCTGTGCCTCTCCGGGATCCTGCGCCCCGAGGCCGGTGAGGTGCACTTCGACGGGGACCGGATCGACCGGCTCCGGGAGCGTGAGCGCAGTCTGCTGCGGCGGCGGTCGTTCGGCCTCGTCCTCCAGTTCGGTCAGCTGCTGCCGGAGCTGTCGGCTGGGCAGAACGTCGCGCTGCCCCTCATCCTCGAGGGACATCCACGGGCCGAGTCGCGGCGTGCCGCCCTGGCCTGGCTCGAACGACTCGAGGCCCTCGACCTGGCCGACGCAGCTCCCGCCGAGCTTCTCCGGTGGCGAGCAGCAACGGGTCGCCGTGGCTCGCGCGCTGGTGACCGGCCCCAGGGTGGTCTTCGCCGACGAGCCGACGGGGGCGCTGGACACCGTCGCCGGGGAGCAGGTGCTGGGTCAGCTCCTCGGCGCGGTCCGCGACGTGGGCGCCACCTTGGTGCTCGTCACCCACGACAACAGGGTGGCCGCCCGCGCCGACCGCGAAGTCGTCCTGCGCGACGGCGTCCTCGACCCTGCCGGGGTGCGGTCGTGAGCTGGTCGCTGCGCGGGGACCTCGAGCTGAGCGTGGCGTTCCTGCGCCGCGGCGGAGTCGCCCGCACGGCGACAGTGGTTGGCTGTGCTGCCCTCGTCTCGGGCCTTCTCCTGGTGGCCGTCACCGTGACCCTTCTGGGTCCCGGCTACGACCAGCCTGAGCAGCTGGCCAACGTGGTCGCCGACCCAGGGGTCCGGATGGGCTACGTCTTGGGCCTGGTGCTGATCTGCGTCGCGCCGTTGGCTCTGCTCCGCCAGGTCCTGCGACTCGGCACGGCCGAGCGCGAGCAGCGCCTGGCCGGTCTCCGGCTCGCCGGGGCCACCCCGGGGGAGGTGCACCGGCTTGCCGCGGTGGAGGTCGGCGTGCCGGCGCTGCTCGGTGGTCTCCTCGGCGTCCCGGTGTTCCTGGCGCTCCGGGCCCTGCTCGGTGGACAGCGCTACGGTCCGATGACGTCGTCGCCCGGCTCGGGGTTCGGCACCGTGAGGGGGGAGCTCAGCCTGGTGCCGGTCTCCGTCGCGCCCGCCTGGTGGCACGTCGTGCTGGTCGTGCTCGTCGTCTCGGCGGCGGGCGCTGCGGCCGGAGCCTGGGCCGCGCGGTCGGTCACGGTCTCTCCGCTCGGTGTCGCGCGACGCAAGCCGCGCGGTGCGCCGCGGCCCTGGGGCTTGGTGCTCATGCTCCTCGGTGGTGTGGCCTGGGTCGCGAGCCTTCGGCTGGGATCGGCGGGGTCGGGGACGTTCCTCGAGATCGCGTTCGTGGCACTCTTCATCCTCGGGCTGCTCGTCCTGACACCCTGGATCGCCTATCGCGTGGGCACCGCCGTCGCCTCTCGCGCGAGTCGTCCGCACGTCCTCCTGGCCGCCAGCCGGCTCGCGGCGGACCCCCGCCCCGCCGGACGAGCAGCGGCGGCCATCGGGGCGATCGCCCTGGTCGCGGGTGGTGGGGGTGCCCTCGTCGCGGTGCTGCCCGACAGCTATGGCGGCGCGGGGTTCGGTGCCGTGGAGCCGATGTACTCCGTCCCCATCGTGCTGGCTGGCTGCATCCTGCTCGTGGCCCTGGTGCTGGTCGTGGTGACCCTGGCGGTGCACGCAGCCGAGTCCCTGATGGATCGCAAGCGCGCCATCGCCTCGCTGGCCGCCGCTGGCACCACCCGCGAGGAGCTCGAGCGGGTTCAGCGTTGGGAGATCGGGCTCGTGGCGATCCCGGTGACGCTGATCGGGGTGTTGATCGGTTCCGTCCCGCTCTTGGTGTCCGCCAGTCCGGGGCGCTACCTGTGGGTGTCGGCGGTGGTCGACGTCGTCGCGGTCCTGCTCGTCGGGCTGGCGGTCCTGGCCGCAGCCAGGATCACCCGGCCGTGGCTGCGTCGCGCGGCTCGGCCGACGAACCTCCGCACCGGCTGATCGCGTCCGGCCCGCGCAGCCTCAGCGGTCCGGGCCGTAGAGGCCGAAGTGCAGAGCGGGGTCCGCTGGGTCCCAGGAGTTGGTGAACTGCGAGCGGGCTCCCATCTCGCTGACCCGACGCAGCAAGTCGTTCCCGAGCGCGAGCCGTCCGGGCTCCCATGCCGCCAACGCCGCCGGGATGTCGGGCTGGACAGCCAGGGCATCGGCCAGGGCCCAGGCATCTGCAGCAGCCTTGGCGGTGCCCGCGGCTGCGTGCGGACGCGCAGCGAACGCGGCGTCGCCGACCAGGGCGACCCGGCCGAAGGCCATCTGACGCACGGCGATGTCCAGCACGATCTGGATGTAGGGCTCCGGCGTGCGATCGATCAGCTCGGCGGCCACCGGAGGAAGCAGCTCAGCGGCTTCCTCACGGAGCCGGTCCAGGTAGCGGTGCTGGACCTGACCCGGGTGGACCGACACCGGGGCTGCGAACCCGCGGAGGTCGGTGACCATCTCGTCGAGGCAAGCGCCCTCGGCGACGTTGCGGTACCAGACGTAGTTGAGCTGTCGGGTGCCGCGCGCGAGGCCGCCGTCGACGGCCGGGATGGGGTACATGCAGATGTGCGAGGACTCCGTGACGGCGTACGTCGTGGCGTCGTCGAGCAGGTCGGCGGTCTCGACGGAGACGGCGTCCTCGGGCACGCACCCGCGCCAGCCGATGTAGCCGGCGTAGCGCGGCCGCACGTGCGGCTGGAGGCGGCGCCGCCCGACCGAGGAGATGCCGTCGGCAAACACGACGAGCTCGGCGCGCACGGCGCGGCCGCTGGTGAACCGGACGTCCACGCCTTCGTCGTCCTGGCTCAGGCCGACGGCGATTTCACCGAGGTGGTAGTGGTCGGTGCCGAAGTCGTCGAGGAGCACGCGGTACATGGTCGTCCAGGAGCTGAACCGCCACGCGGCCGGCTCCTCGAAGACGATCTTGTTGCCGGCACCGACGTAGCGAGTGGCGGACGACCCGATGCTGATGTCGTCGACCCCGAAGTCGTGCGGCCGTTCGGTGACCCAGCGGACCGTGTCCGGCTGCAGCACGATGCCACCGCCGCGCCCGTCCAGGTAGGTCGGAGTGCGCTCGAAGACGTCGACCTCGAAGCCCTGCTCCCGCAGCAGCAGGGCAGCGGTCAGGCCCGCGAAGGAGCCCCCGATGACAACCGCACGGCGGTCGGTCTCAGTCATGGTCGTGCCTCCCGGCCTCGCGCAGGTCAGGGCCGTGCGGGTGGTCCTCCAGGTTGACGACGATCGCGTCCTGAGTGGTGCGGGCGACGATCATCCGGACCGGTTCGTCCGGACTCCCGTTCTCCTCCCAGTGCACGACGTCCGGCTTGATGTAGACGAAGTCGCCGGGGTGGGCCTCGACGGCCTGGTCCAACCGGTCGCCGATCCACCAGCGTCCGATCCCGCTGAGGATGTAGAGCGCGGTCTCGGACCGGCCGTGGTGATGAGCCCCGGTCCTGCTGCCGGCGGGGAGCACGGAGAGGCCCATCCACAGGTCCTGGGACCCGAGTCGGCGGGCCGAGACCGCCTCGAAGCGCTGCAGGCCTGCGGTCTGGGGGGTGTCGCTCGACAGGTCGTCGGCACGCACGAGGTGGACGCCGGGGGCGGTGCTCGTCGGCGGATCGGACTGGCTCATGGGCCCCACTGTGACTCGCGAGAGCAGGGGTCGAACATGTGTCACCACACAGGTGTGGCGTGGAACCCGGTGCCATGGCACAGTCTGGGCATGCAGACCTCTGGGGCCGAGCTCCGTCCCTGGCTCGAGGCGGTGGCCACCATCGCCTCCGCCGTCAACCGGCCGGTGTCGCTGGCCGAGGTGCTCGACCTGGTCTCGCAGACCGCGGCCCAGCTGTTGGGCTACGACTTCTGCGCCGTGCTCCTGCTCGACGACCAGCGCCGGTCCCTGATCATCACCGGCTCTCACGGGCTCTCCCCAAGCTACGTCCAGCAGGTCAACGCAGACCATCCCGTCGTCCTCGATCCCGAGGGCGAGCTCCAGGCGCCGTCCAGCAGGGCGTTCCTGACCGGGGAGTCGGTCCAGGTCGTCGACACGGTGTCGGACGCGGCCTTCCTCCCCTGGGGCGGGGTGGCGCGCGAGCAGGGTTATCGGTCGATGATCTCGGTGCCTGTCGCCGTCTCTACCGTGCCGGTGGGCACCCTGAACTGCTACACCCGGCTCCCGCACCCGTTCGGAGCCGAGGAGCAAGAGCTGCTCCGGCTGCTGGCCGAGCAGGCGGGCGTCGCGATCGAGACCGCGCGACTGCGTGACCGTGAGGCGGCGACCATCGCTGAGCTGCTGACGGCCAACGAATCCCTGGCCGAGCAGCACGAGCTGCTGCGTCGCGGCGAGGCCGTCCACCAGGAGCTGACCGACGTCGCCCTGCGAGGCGGAGGTGTCTCGGGCGTCGCCTCGGCCCTCGCCGGGTTGTTGGGTACGGCGGTGGTGGTGACCGAGGAACCCTCCGGCAGCGAGCTCGCCCGCATCGAGGCCGGCACCGGAGTCGACATCCCGATGGTGGCTCGAGACGACGCGGCCAGCTCCACACCTGTGGTGCTCGGTCACGACACGGTGGCGCGGATCTGGATCCCCCGACCCGTCGGGGAGCTGGCCGCCATCGACGTACGCGCGCTGGAGCAGGCCGCCATCGTCTGTGCCCTGGAGGTGCTGCGTGCTCGCACCGCACTGGAGGTGGAGTGGCGACTCTCCGGTGAGGTGGTCACCGATCTCCTGACCGGCAACCCTCGTGGACTCATGACCGCGTCGGAGCGAGCCGGCCGACTCGGCCACGACCTCTCGGCTCCGCACGCGGTCATCGTGGTCCGGGTCGACACCGAACGCCCGGGGGCGGCGGCACGCGCCCTGTCCGTCGCCCGCTCTCTGGCGACGACCGCGCAGCCCCGCGCTCTCGTCAGCGCGATCGCGGACGACGTGGTGCTGCTGTGGCCGGCGACTGCCGGATCCTCGGTGCGTATGCGGGCCGAGGAGCTGCAGCGTCAGCTGCGTCGGGGCGAGGGCGGCTCCGGCGCGGGCGTCGCGATCTCCGCTGCCTGCACCGAGCTCGGTGACTACCCGGCCAGCTATCGCCGGGCTCGCGGCGCGGTCACCATGGCCCGACTGCGGGGCGACAGCGACGTGGTGGCCGAGGCGGAGTCGTTGGGAGTCCACGGTCTCCTGCTCCAGGTCGAGGACACCTCCGAGCTCCGCCGCTTCGCCGGTGCTCTGCTGGCGCCGATCCGCCAACACGACACCGCCCGTGGGACCGCCCTCGAGGAGACCCTCCGCGTCTACGTCGAGCACGACCTCAACACCGCCGCCACGGCTGCCGCCCTGTTCGTGCACCCCAACACCGTGGGCCTCCGCATCCGCAAGGCTGAGCAGCTGCTCGGTTTCTCCACGACCCAGGTGCGCCCACTCGCCGAGCTCCAGGTGGCCTTGAGTGCCGAAGCAGTCGCGGACGCCCTCGGCGACCGGGATCACGCAGGCTGAGGCTGCTGGACCGTCGGCGGCGTGGGCAGGGCCAGCAGGGGCATCAGCCAGAGGATCGCGATCGTCACCAGAGCCGCCCTGGCGTGGTCGTGATCGACGGCCCAGCCGACGGCAGGCGTGCCCACGACGACGAGTCCGAACGCGATGGTGTTCATCAGTCCTACGGCCGCGGCCCGACGCACCGGCTGCCGGGCCTGGGCAGCCTGCACCACGGCGGCGAACGGGAGACCACTGAAGATGCCGAGTGCGATGACTCCGGCGATCGCCACGGCGCCGGGTCCGGCCGCGGCCAGGGCCAACGTCGACAGCGCACAGACGACCAGTGTGATCGCCCAGAGCGGGCGGATGACCCCCGGGCGCACAGTGGCGACCTGCCCCCCCAGCGGGCGGCTGATCACCGAGAGCCCGAGGACCATCGACCCGACCAGAGCGGCAGCCGCCGCGGGGAAGGACCACAGTTCGAGCAGGAGCGTGCTGGCCCAGGTGCTGAGCACGAGGCCCAGACCGAGGGTTGCTGCGTGGATCGCGGCGAGACGGAGCAGCTCCCCGTCGTGGTGCAGGGCCGGGGGAGAGGTGGCGACCTCGGTCGGCGCGTCGTGCGCACGCTGGGTCGGGAGCTCACGGAGCAGGGCGGTGCCCAGGAGGGCTGCCGCACTCGCCACGGCCGACGTCGCCCACGAGGCTCGCCAGTCAAGGGTGGGTTCGGTGAGGGCTACCCCGAGCACCGACGCTCCCGAGGCCGCGAGCGCGACGCCACCGAAGACCCCCATGCCTCGTGAGCCCCACCCACTGGAGCGGGCGAGCTCGGCGCCGGAGACGAAGCACACCGCGAAACCGACCCCCGAGAGGAGCCGGGCGACCAGTGCGATCGACGGCTCGGGAGTGGTCAGCGCCACGACGTGCGCGAGCAGCACCAGGGACAGCCCGGCCGTCGTGGCCCGACGCACGCCCCACCTGTCGACCAGCACACCGGCCGGGAGCTGCAGCGCGGCGTACGGCGCCGCCAGGGCCGCCGACATCAGGCCGACCCACAAGAGATCGGTCTCGTAGGCAGCCGCCAGGACCCGGGCACCGGCCCCGGGCGCCGTGATGGCCCACCCCGCCGACGCACCAAGAAGGCAGGCGACGACGAGCCGGGCCGACCGGGAGCGGTTGTCGTCGGCCACGTCAGGTGTTCTGGGGGAAGCCGAGCTCCACGCCGTTGGTCGGGACTCCCCAGCGCGAGGTGATGACCTTGGCGCGCGTGTAGAACTTCACGCCTTCGGCGCCGTGGGCGTGCGTGTCACCGAACAGCGAGTCCTTCCAGCCGCCGAACGAGTGGTGGGCGACCGGGACCGGGATCGGGACGTTGATGCCCACCATGCCGACCTGTACCTCGTGCTGGAATCGGCGCGCGGCCGGACCGCTCGTGGTGAACAGCGCGCAGCCGTTGCCGTAGGGGCTTGCATTCGACGAGGTCGAGCGCCTCGTCGAAGGACGAAGCGCGCACCACGGAGAGCACGGGTCCGAAGACCTCGTCCTGGTAAACGGTCATCTCGGGGGTGACGTGGTCGACCAAGGTAGGCCCCAGCCAGAAGCCCGACTCCTCGCCCTTGACGTTCCAGCCACGACCATCGACGACCAGCGTGCCGCCCTGTTCCTCGGCTCCGTCCACGTAGGACGCAACCTTGTCGCGGTGCTGACCCGTGACCAGCGGACCCATGTCGACCTCGCCGCGACCGGCGCCGACCACGAGCGCGCGCACCCTCTCGGCGATGCGGTCGACGAGGTCGTCGGCGATCGGTCCCACGGCCACGATGACGCTGATCGCCATGCAGCGCTCGCCGGCCGAGCCGAAGCCCGCACTGACGGCCGCATCGGCGGCGGCATCCAGATCCGCGTCGGGCAGCACCACCATGTGGTTCTTCGCGCCACCGAGTGCCTGCACGCCGCTTGCCCGCGACAGCCGCCCTCTCATAGACATGACGGGCCACGGGGGTCGAGCCGACGAAAGACACGGCCTCGATGTCGGCGTGGTCCAGCAGCGCGTTGACGGCGACGGCGTCGCCCTGCACGACGTTGAAGACGCCGCTCGGGAGGCCCGCCTCTTCCCAGAGCCTCGCCATCCAGATCGACGCCGACGGGTCCTTCTCGCTGGGCTTGAGCACCACCGAGTTGCCGGTTGCGATCGCCAGCGGGATGAACCACAGCGGCACCATCACCGGGAAGTTGAAGGGGCTGATCACTGCCACCGGCCCGAGCGGCTGACGCACCGTCGTGACGTCGACGCCGGTCGATGCGTTCTCGCTCACCGCTCCGTGCAGCAGCTGGGCGACGCCGCACGCGAGCTCGACGACTTCTTGACCACGACTGATCTCGCCGAGCGCGTCGGAGAGCACCTTGCCGTGCTCGTCGGTGATGATCTCCGCCAGCTCACCCTTGCGGCTGTTGAGCAGGTCGCGGAACGTGAACAGCACCTGCGTGCGTCGTGCGAGCGAGGTGTCCCGCCATCCGGGGAACGCTCCCACGGCTGCCGCCACGACCTCGTCGACGTCCTCGGTGGTGGCGAGCAGCACGTCAGCGGTGACCTGGCCCGTGGCCGGATCGGTGACTGGCGCCGTCCGCGTGCCACCGCCGTCGAAGGCGCGCCCCAACCAGTGTCCTACGCGTGCTCGATCATTCATGGTGCTCACTCCTCCTCGGGGAATGCCAGGATCAGGGGACCTACGCGCGCCGGGCACTCACGGCGGACGTCATCGACTCGGTCACCGACTCACTGTCGGCAGCACTCGTGCGCATCTGGCCCGCCACCTCGTGCGGACCTCCCGCATGACCGGCTGAGGTGCGCAGGTCCTCGGCCACGCAGCCGCGTCAGCCGGGACTCGAACTCCTCGTTGTCGCTCAGCTCGTAGAACGCCGCGGCCACGTCGGCGGCGACGACGACGACGGCAAGGGCAGCGAGGTCGATCGTGGTCGCAGGCGTCGCGTGCCCACGCGGGCAGCCGGATCCCGTCGGGTGCGTCCTCGCCAGCCCATCGGGTAGGCGCGGTGGGCGCGAAGGTCATGGGGTCGAGGATCTCGTCTTCGGCAGCCTCACATCGATGTGCCTGCCGCCACAGTCGAGCCTCAGGACTGGGTGGCCACACATGGTGAAGTGAGGTGACTCACGACGAAGGTGGGCGCATCGGGCGGTCCTGGACCGTCGTCGCCGCGAGACCAGCGTGAGGAGGATGGTGCCGTGATCCGGACACAGTCAGCACCGGCATCGCTCTCACGGCTCGACCTGACGCGTGGTCGACCGACGCACCAGGCTGGTCGCGAAGAGGCGCTCGCGTCCCGGGCCGATGTCGCTGTCGTGCTCGATGCGCTCCACCAGCAGGCGAGCGGCCTCGCGGGCCATCTCGGAGAGGGGCTGGCGCACCGTCGTCAGCTGGAACACTTCCCACGCTGCCATCGGTACGTCGTCGAAGCCCACGACGGAGACATCCCCGGGCACGTCCAGGCCCAAGGAGATCGCGGCGTCGATGGCCCCGAAGGCGATCACGTCGTTGCCGCAGACGAGCAGCGTTGGCGGGGTTGTGCAGGCGCAGCAGCTCGCGCGCCGTTCTGGTAGCCGCACTGGTGGGAGTACGGCCCCTCCCTGACCAGGCGATCGTCGAGGTCGATGCCTCGCCGAGGCGAGTCCGTCGATGCAGACCCGGCGTGCCGGTCGCGACTCGTCGAGGTGTTGGCGGGACCCCTGATCACGCCGATGCGCCGGTGACCGAGGTCAACCGCGTGCCTGGCCGCTGCGCGTCCGCCCTCGCCGTTGTCGGCGATGACCCGGTCGACGTCCATCCCGTCGACGTAGCGGTTGAGGAGCACGACCGGCAGGTCGCGTTGCCCGATCGCCTCGCCCAGCCGCGAATCGAGGGTCGCGGTGGTCACCAGCAGGCCGTCGATCGACCGGTCGAGCAGGTTGTGCAGCGCCTCCTGACCGGTCGGGATGTCAGTGCGCTCGGCGAAGAGGACGACGCCATAACCCATCAGTCGCAACTCGTCATGCACCGGCGTCAGCAGGGTCGGGAAGAAGGGATTGGTGAGGTCGGAGACGACCACGCCGATCGTGCGCGAGCGCGTGGGGCAAGAGGTGGCGCCCAGGCCGGACGGTAGCCGACCTGCGCCGCCGCCTGCTCGATGACCTGACGCGTCTCGTGACGTACGCGGGGGTCGCCACGGAGGGCGCGCGAGACCGTCGACTGCGAGACGCCGGCCGCCTCGGCCACGGTCGAGCTCGTCGCTCTGCGGACCCGGCGGCCCCCCGGTCGGCTCCCCGCGGTCGCGAGGCTGTCATCCGTGCTGCTCACTCGTCGTCTCACTCTCCTCGGACGCGAAGTTCAACGGTCCATGCCAGGGCAGGAATGCATACTTTATGCATCGAGAACCTAGGGCTCAGGGATTCAACTGTCAACCATCCCTGGCGGCCTTGCTGTACAGGGATCTGCCCGTCCGGACGAGTCGATGGCGGTCCGACGAGCGAGGCCGGGCGACAGACTGCCATCGATCGAATGAATCCGTGAAAATGCTTGACTTTGCACGATTGCCCACGGGAGTGTCAGGCGTCACACCTCGACGTCCGCACCGAGAGAGCCCCGCACATCCCCCCGTCGATCACGACGAGACCAGGACCCACCGCACGACTCTGAAAGGCACTTCATGAGCACAGCACGCAACATTCGTTCCACCCGCTGGCGCGTGGTCGCGGCCACCGGCGCGATCGCCCTCGTGGCATCGGGCTGTGGTTCCCGCCCGGGAGCAGCTGAGGAGGGCGAGGCCAAGGACGCCGGCGGTGTCGTCAACATGGTGATGGCCCCGGACCCCGTCTGGAAGTGGATGGAGGACCAGGGCATCAAGCAGGAGATGGAGGAGGAGGCCGGGATCCAGATCCTCACCTCGTCGTCGTGGGACGAGTTCGGGGTCTACGCCGGCGGTCACGCGGACGTCGTGTCAGCGGCCTCCTACGAGGTGCCTGAGCTGGAGGCGCAGACGCGGGGAGAAGACGACGATCTTCGGCAAGTTCAACTCCGACCGCAGCATCCTGGCGGTGCCGTCCGACAGTGACGCGAAGGACATCTGCGATCTCGAGGGCCAGAAGATCGTCACCCACAGCGCGGTCTCGATCACGATCATGTGGGGCGTCTACGCCCGCGAGTTCTGTGACCTCGACCTCCGCGCCGGTGGCGGCGACTACGAGCTCGTCGTGACCGACCCGCAGAACGCCGCGGGCCTGATCGAGCGAGGGGACGCCGATGCAGGCCTCCTGCTCCCCGACTTCTCGATCCCGCAGCTCTCCAGCGGCGTCATCAAGCCGCTCTACGACGCCAAGTCGGTCTCGCAGATCTACGCCGAGGAGTTCAGCTCCGACCCCGAGGAGCCCACGCACCCGCAGAACAACGTGTTCGTGGCGCGCAAGGCCTGGGTGGAGAAGAACCCCGATGAGGCGTCGTTCCTGATCGAGATCTGGGACCGAGGCGTCAAGGAGTGGGCTGCCAACCGCGACGAGATCATCGAGGCCTACCCGGAGGACTTCGCCGCGGAGTCGCCGGAGGAGAAGAAGTTCATCCAAGACTGGCTCAACGACCAGTACGACTGGTTCGTCGCCGACCACCTACCTCGACGAGGCCTGGGTCGAGAGCGAGACCGAGCTGTTCGACCTGATGAAGGAGACCGGGTACGTCGACGAGGACATCGAGGCGCCCGACTTCACCATCATCGAGAAGCAGTCCTGACGGACCTCCCCGGGTCGCCGGCCGTCGTGCCGGCGCCCGGGGAGCCTGCTGACCACGCCCTGATGAAGGAGACACCATGACCGACCAGCTGGTGGGAGCGGCCGCGAGCGCGTCGCCCGCCGAGCCGGAGGACCGCGAGGGGGACGCCCGCCGTGTGGCCCGGATGCGACGCTGGCGCCGCAACGGCACCCTCGTCCTGGGCTGGGTGGCGATGTTCGTCCTCTGGGAGCTCGGCTCCTGGTGGTTCGGCTCGAGGCTGCTACCCCGTCCCCTGGAGGTCTTCGGCTCCGCGGTCGAGATCGTCGAGAGCGGCAACTTCGTCACCGACTTCACCGCGAGCGTGCTGAAGACCTTCGCCGGGTTCGCGGTGGCAGCCGGCGTCGGCGCGCCGATCGGCTACCTGATGGGTCGCTACAACTACTGGCGGGCCTTCTTCCACGACGGCGTGACCATCGCCGGCACGGTCCCCGCCATCGTCTACGCCGTGATGTCGCTGATCATCTTCGGCCTCTCGAACCTCGGCCCCATCCTCGCGGTCGCGCTCGTGTCGGCGC
Source organism: uncultured Actinomycetota bacterium (assembly GCA_963772415.1). Lineage (GTDB taxonomy): Bacteria > Actinomycetota > Actinomycetes > Propionibacteriales > Nocardioidaceae > Nocardioides_B. Next base: position 40,918 of record CAVYWU010000005.1, read on the forward strand.
CGTACGTCGCCCTCAACGTCGCTGAAGGCATCCGAGGCGTGGACAAGTCTCTGATCACCATGAGCGAGGCCTTCGGTCGGTCGCCGCAGCAGATCCGACGTGAGGTGCTGATCCCCACGATCGTGCCCTTCGTGTTCGCAGCGATCCGGATGTGCTTCGCGGTGGCCTGGAAGGTGGAGGCGCTCACCGAGGTCTTCGGCGGTCGCAACGGTGTCGGCTTCCAGATCCGCACCGAGTACCAGCTCTACGACATCGCTGCCGTCCTGGCCTGGATGTTCTTGTTCATCGCGTTCATGCTCGTCATCGAGCGACTGGTCCTGGCCAAGGCCGAGGCCCGGCTTCTCGCGTGGCGTCCCGAGGAGAGGAGCTCGGCGCTGTGAGCACCGTGTCCAAGGCCCCTGTCGGCTCGCGTCGTTCGACGACCGAGATCGAGGAGAGCACCCCTGAGTGGAAGCGCCGGCTGACCTCCGACGGCGCGGCGCGGGTCGCAGCGCTCCTGACCTTCTTCGTCTTCTGGATCTTGATGTCGGCGCTGTTCAGCCGGGTCCCGGGCCCGGTCGAGGTGGTCGTTCGGCTGGCCGACGAGTTTGCCCGGGGTGAGGTCTTCGGCAACTTCGCCAAGACGCTCTACCGCTTCGGGGTCGGCGTCGCCCTGGCCACCGTGGTGGGGGTCTTCGTCGGGGTGATGATGGGCCTCTCCGCCCTGTCCCGTGCGTTCTTCGAGAGCCCGGTCCTCGTCGCCCTCTCGATCCCGGCCATCATCTGGTCGTTCCTGACCGTGATGTGGTTCGGCTTCGGTGACCTGAGCCCGATCGTGACTACCTTCTTGACCTCGGTGCCCTTTGTGATCGTCAACGTGGCGCAGGGAGTCCGGGGGGTCTCGCGCGACCTGCGCGACATGTCCGCGACCTACAAAGTCCCGATCTCGCGCCGCATCAAGGATCTCGTCCTCCCGGCCGTCACCGGCTATGTGGCCGCCGGCGTCCGCTTCGCGATCATCATCGGGTGGAACGGCGTGCTTCTCGCCGAGTGGTTCGGCGGAGGTGGTGGCGTGGGCTATCGAGCCCGCTTCTGGTACGACGCCAACCGGTTCGGTGGCTTCGCCGCCTGGGTCGTGCTCTTCGTCGGCTTCATCGTGGTGCTCGACCGCTTCGTGCTCGACAAGGCGATCCAGCGCTCGTTCCGCTGGCGGGATGCCTGATGAGAACCACCCGCTGTCCCTCCACCTCGTTCACCCCCAGCACTCAGGGAGCTCCCGTGGCAGTCCTGACCGTCAAGAACCTCGCCAAGACCTTCAACCTGGGCACGCCGCGCGCCAGCCGGGTCCTCGACGACATCTCGTTCGAGGTCAGCGGCCAGACCTTCGTCTCGATCGTCGGTCCCTCCGGCTGTGGCAAGAGCACGCTGCTCAACATCATCTCCGGCGTGGAGGAGCACACCTCCGGCCAGATCAGCCTGACCAGTGACGACGGTCAGCCAGCTCGGATGGGCTACGTCTTCCAGGACCCGCGGCTGCTGCCGTGGCGCAGCGTGATGAAGAACATGATGTATGTCCAGGACGACCAGAGCGCGACCACGGTGAAGCGTGCCGAGCGCTATCTCGACATGGTGGGCCTGGCCAAGAACGCCGACTTCTTCCCCGGCCAGCTCTCCGGAGGGATGCAGCAGCGGGTGGGCATCGCCCGCGCGTTCGCCGTCGAGCCCGACCTGCTCCTCATGGACGAGCCCTTCAGCCACCTCGACGCGATCACCGCGCGTGGGCTTCGCGCCCAGCTCCAGGACATCTGGGCACAGTCCAAGAAGACGGTCGTCTTCGTCACCCACGACGTGGTCGAGGCCGTCGAGCTCTCCGACCGGATCATCGTCCTCCAGCCCGGCGGCCGGATCTACGAGGACATCACCATCGACCTGCCCCGCCCGCGTCGACAGACCGACCCGACGGTCGCGACCCTTCAGGCAGAGGTGCTCGCCCGGCTGGAGGCGATGAAGGAGATGAGCAGCCGGCAGACCGAGCCCGTCGCCTGACCGGACGGACCCCGCCCCGCACCGCAACGCCGCGCCCGCGCGTCGCACCGAACCAGGAGACACCATGCTCAACCAGCTGAAGGCGCCCACCGGCGCCAGCTCCAAGACGGCCGACCCGGCCGTGTCGGAGGTCGTCCGTGAGGTCCTCGAGGAGGTGCGGGCACACGGCGACGACGCCGTACGTCGCTACTCCGAGAAGTTCGACAACTGGTCCCCGGAGTCGTTCCTGCTCGACCGCGAGCAGATCGAGGAGCTGATGGCTGGGCTCGACGGCCAGGTGATCGAGGACATCCGCACCGTCCAGACCAACGTGCGCGACTTTGCCCAGCGCCAGCGCGACACCATGCAGGACCTGGAGGTGGAGACCCAACCAGGCGTCCACCTCGGCCACAAGCACCTGCCGATCGCGGCCTCGGGTGCCTATGTGCCCGGTGGTCGCTACCCGCTGACGGCCTCGGCCCACATGACGGTCGTGACCGCCAAGGTGGCCGGCGTCGAGCGGGTGACCGCCTGCACGCCGCCCCTGCGCGGGGTGATGCCGGCCGCCACCGTCGCGGCCCTGCACCTCGCCGGCGCCGACGAGATCTTCCTGCTCGGTGGTGTCCAGGCCGTCGCGGCGATGGCGCTCGGCACCGAGTCGGTCGGCAGGGTCGACCTGATCGCCGGCCCCGGCAACGCCTACGTCGCCGAGGCCAAGCGGCAGCTCTTCGGCGAGGTCGGCATCGACCTCTTCGCCGGACCGACCGAGATCCTGGTCGTCGCCGACGACCAGGCCGACCCCTTCGTCGTCGCGGTCGACCTGCTCAGCCAGGCCGAGCACGGCCCGGACTCCCCGGCGGTGCTGATCACCACCTCGGAGGCGCTGGCTCGTGAGGCGATCGCGCACATCGACACGATCCTGCCGGACATGCCGACCAACGACATGGCCGGCCCTGCCTGGCGTGACCACGGTGAGGTGCACGTCGTGGAGACCCTCGACGAGGCCTACGCCCTGGCGGACACCTTTGCCAGCGAGCACGTGCAGATCCTCACTGCCCAGCCGCGCGAGGCGCTGGACAAGATGCACCACTACGGTGCGCTGTTCCTCGGCGAAGGCACCTGCGTGTCCTACGGCGACAAGGTGATCGGCACCAACCACGTGCTGCCCACGCGCGGTGCGGCGCGCTACACCGGAGGTCTCTGGGTGGGGAAGTACCTGCGCACCGTCACTTACCAGGAGGTCACTGACGTGGCTGCGAGCGCCCGCCTCGGCGAGCTGTGTGGCCGCACCGCGCGCGTCGAGCTCTTCGAGGGACACGCCCGCTCCGGCGACGTACGCGCGGCCAAGTACGCCGGCGCGGACCTGCCATGGGCACCTGCCGCCGTCACCCTCGGCTGAGCCACCCCCACACCCAACCGCCTCGACAGGAGAAGTCACAGATGCCCAACGGAACACCGAGGACCGTCGACATCCACGCCCACGTCATCCTCCCCGACTGCATGCCGCTCGTGGAGGGGTTGATGGCGCCCGAGATGGAGCCGTTCAGCTATTTCGGTGGGGACGAGACCAACGCCTACCAGGTGGGTCACGTCAAGGAGATCATGCCCAAGGCGACCGACCCGGCGACCCGGCTTGCCGACATGGACGCGATGGGCATCGATGTGCAGGCGATCTCGGTCGCGCCGGCGGGCTACTTCTACTGGACCGATCCCGAGCTCGGCCGCGAGCTGGCCCGGATGCAGAACGAGAATCTCGCCAAGGTCGTCGCCGACCACCCCGACCGTTTCGTGGGACTGGCCACCGTGCCGCTCCAGGACGTGGCATCGGCCGTCGAGGAGCTCGAGCGCTGCGTCAAGGAGTATGACTTCCGCGGCGTGGAGATCAACACCAACGTCAACGCGATGGATCTCGACGACCGGCGGTTCCGGCCCTTCTGGGCCAAGGCCGAGGAGCTCGACGTCGTCGTGATGCTGCACCCCAACGGCTTCACCGGCGGCGAGCGTCTCCGGAAGTACTACCTCACCAACGTGATCGGCAACCCGCTCGACACCACGGTGGCGCTGACCCGGATCATCCACGGCGGCGTGCTGGAGGACCACCCCGACGTCAAGCTCGTCGCCGTGCACGGTGGCGGCTACCTGCCCTTCTACTCCTCGCGGATGGACCACTCCTACGACCTGCGGCCCGAGGGGCGGCACCACATCTCGCGGCCGCCGAGCAGCTATCTCAAGCAGATCTACGTCGACTGCCTCGTCTTCGACTCTCCTCACCTGGAGTTCCTCGTGCAGCAGATGGGCGCTGACCACGTGGTCGTCGGCACCGACTACCCCTTCGACATGGGCCACTACGACCCGCTCGCCCAGATCGACGGCGTGACGTCGCTCAGCGACGAGCAGCGCGTCGCGATCCGCGGAGGCACGGCGGCCAAGCTCCTGAAGCTGGGGGACTGAGTGAGCCTCGACGTGGTCGCGCCCGGCACGACCGTCGGCGTGGTGGGCCTGGGGATCATGGGCTCGGCGATGTCGGGCCATCTCGTAGCCGCGGGCTTCGACGTCGTCGGCGCCGACCCGGCGCCGGACGCGCAGGAGTCGCTTGTCGGTCGTGGTGGTCGGGTAGCCGACGACCTCGCCGCGCTTGCTCGCGAGGCCGGGGTGATCATCACGTCGCTGCCGTCATCCTCGGCCGCGCTCGAGGTGGCCCGCACGATCGCCTCGGTCGCGTCCGCGGGCACGGTCGTCGTGGAGACCTCGACGCTCTCACCGACCGTCAAGCGCGAGTGTCAGGAGGTGCTGGCCGAGGCCGGTGTCGTGCTGCTCGACTGCCCGCTGAGCGGCACGGGTGCGCAGGCGAAGGATCGTGACCTGGTCGTGCTCGGCAGCGGTGACGTCGACGCGTTCGAGCAGGTGCGCCCGGTGCTGGAGGCCTTCGCGCGCTCGGTGCGCCACGTCGGCGCCTTCGGCAACGGCACCACCATGAAGCTGGTCGCCAACCTGCTGGTCTCGATTCACAACGCCTCCACCGCCGAGGCCTTCGCGCTCGGTGTGGCCGCGGGTCTCGACCCGCAGGTCCTCTGGGAGACGGTGCGCGAGGGGGCCGGCGGCTCGGTGATCTTCGACAAGCGCGGGCCGCTGATGGTCGACCGGAGCTATCGCCCGGCGACCGCGCGCGTGTCGATGTTTGTCAAGGACGTTGGTCTGGTCCAGGAGCTCGCCGCCGACGTCGGGGTCGCCACCCCGGTGCTCGACGCCACCCTTCCGTTGTATGTCGAGGCGGCCGAGTCCGGCTGGGACGACGCCGATGCGGCCGCCCTGCTCGAGATCGTCGAAGGGCGGACCCGATGAGCCTCACCCTCCAGCAGGCCGACGCCCTCGCCGACGCCACGCTCGCCCACGGCCGCGAGATCGATGCCGCGCCGTTGGCCGTCGTCGTGCTCGACACCGGTGGTCACGCCGTCGTGGTCAAGCGCGAGGACGGCACCGGCATCCTGCGGGTCGACATCGCGACCGCCAAGGCCTACGGCGCGCTCGGGATGGGGATGTCCTCCCGCGCGATCGGCGAGCGGGCCGAGAAGCAGCCCGCGTTCTTCACCTCCCTCGCCGCTGTGACCGGGGGCCGGCTCGCTCCGGCCGCTGGCGGCGTCCTCGTCTCCTCCGCCGACGGCGACCTCCTCGGCGCCGTCGGCGTCAGCGGGGACGTGTCCGACGTCGACGAGGCGTGCATCCTCGCCGCCGTCGCCGCGACCGACCTGGATGCCGTCCAGCCCTAGCCACGCACTCCCAGAGAAAGGCAGCCTCACATGCAGCTCGTCGACCTGTCGCAGGACATCTACCAGGGGATGCAGGTCTATCCCGGTCACCTCAAGACGGTGGTGTTCGACCACGCGTCGCACGAGGAGACCGCGCTCCGCTTCGTCGGCGGGTTCTCCTTCCAGACCAAGGGCTTCATGATGAACGACAACGGGCCGACCCACGTCGACTCGTTCTCCCACCTCGACCCGGACCCGTCTGCGCAGACCATCGACCAGATGTCGCTCGACCTCTTCTACGGTCCGGCCGTGTGCCTGGACGTCTCCCACATCGGGGCGGGGGAGGACATCACCGACGAACACCTCGCTGCCGCGGAGACCGCGGTCGACGTGGACGTGAAGAAGGGCGACATCCTGCTGCTGCACACCGGCACCCACGGGCGCTACGCCGGCACGTCGAAATACCTCTCGGAGTTCCCCGGGCTGGGGGAGAGCGGCAGCCACTGGATCGCAGACCGTGGGGTGAAGACGTTCGGCGTCGACAGCCCGACGCCGGACAACCCGACCAGCAAGTCCTACCCGTGCCACATGATGTGCCGCCAGCACCACATCACCCACTATGAGAACCTCACCAACCTCGACCAGCTGATCGGCAAGCGGTTCACCTTCGTCGGCTTCCCGCTCAAGGTGCTCGGCGCCCACGGCGGCCCGACCCGCGCGGTCGCCCTGGTCGACGAGTCGTGACCTCCGCGCCGTTCCCCGGTGACCGGGTCGCCGGGCGCACCATGCTCGTCACCGGGGCCGGCAACGGCCTTGGTCGGGCGATGACGCTGGCGCTGGCCGCACGCGGAGCCCGCGTCATCGCCGTCGGCCGCACCCAGGAGCGCCTTGACGCCGTGGCCGCGCAGGCGGCCGACCTCGCGGGCAGCGTCCGCGTCGCCACCGCCGACGTGTCCGACCCAGCGAGCGTCACCGCCCTCGCCGCGTCGCTGGCCGACGAGCAGGTCGAGGTGCTGGTCAACAACGCCGGCGTCCCCGGTCCGGTCGCGCCCCTGATCGACATCGAGCCCGATGAGTGGGACGACGTGTTCGCGATCAACGTGCGTGGCATCTTCCTCATGTGCCGGGCGTTCCTCCCGCCGATGGTGGAGCGCGGGGCCGGTGACGTCATCAACCTGGCGTCGGTGAGCGGCAAGCGCCCGCTCACCCGTCGTACGCCGTACACCGCGTCCAAGATGGCCGTCATCGGCCTGACCACCACGCTCGCCTACGAGGTCGGTCCCAGCGGGGTCTCGGTCAACTGCCTCTCACCAGGCCCGGTCGACGGTCCGCGGATGACCCGCAACTTCACCCTCGAGGCCGAGCGCACCGGCGTCAGCTATGAGGAGGCAGAGGAGGCCTACGTCTCCCGCGCCGCCCTCCACCGGATGCTCACCGAGGACGAGGTGGCTGCCGCCGTCGTCGCGATGCTGCACATGCCCGGGCTCTGTGCTGCCGACATCGACCTGTCGGCCGGGATGGTGGCCCGCTGACCTGGGGGACCGGCGGCCGGGCCGACTAGGTTGCCCGGATGGCTGACCACGAACCGCTCGCCGACGTCCTCGCCCGACTCCGCTCGTGCGAGTGGGTCGACCTCACCCACTCCTTCGGGCCGGGCATCCCGCACTACTACGCCTTCCCCGACGAAGAGCGCGAGACGCTGTTCCACTTCGACGAGGGTGTCGGCTCCTCCGGCACGGGCTTCCTGGCCCACCGCTTCACCCACATCGGGCAGTGGGGGACCCACGTCGACCCACCGGCCCACTTCGCGCGCGGTGGCCGCACCCTTGACGAGCTGCCGGTGACCGACATGATCTTGCCGCTGGTGGTCCTCGACGTACGCCGCCAGGCCGAGGCCGACGTCGACCACACCGTCTCAGTCGCCGACCTCGAGGCCCACGAGGCCGAGCACGGCGAGATCCCGGCCGGCGCCTTCGTCGCCCTGCACACCGGGTGGTGCGCACGCTGGCCCGACGGCGAGGCGATGGCAAACCGCGACGCAGACGGGCTCGCGCACTACCCCGGCTGGGGAGTCGAGGCGCTGAGGTTCCTCGTCGAGCAGCGCGGCGTGAGCGCCGTCGGCCACGACACCACCGACACCGATCCCGGCGCCGTCGTGGGCGCCGGCTCCGCGCCGGCCGAGACCTACATCCTCAGCGCTGACAAGTGGCAGATCGAGATGCTGGCCGGGCTCGACCGCGTCCCGCCGACCGGTGCCCTCGTCGTGGCGACCTGGCCCAAGCCGCAGGAGGGCTCAGGCTTCCCGGCGCGGGTCTTCGCGATCGTCGACCGCGACTGAGGGTCCCCGCCGGGGCGGTGCGCCGCGGAGCCAGCACCACCCGACCTCAGGCCAGGCTTGCCGTCATCCGGATCGAGACGAGCGGTCCGGGGATCTCGGCTCCGAGCTCGGCGGCATAGCGGGCCGGTGGATCCGTGGGGAACCAGCGCAGATACTCCTCGTTCATGCCGGCGAGGTCACCCGGGTCGGTGAGCAGCACGCCCACCTCGACGACGTCGTCCGGCGTCGCACCCGCCGCCTGCGCGATGGCTACGCAGCTGGCCATCGCCTGGCGGGTCTGGGCAGGATCGGTCACCGGCGCACGCGGTAGCGAAGGTGCAGCACCCGCTCGCCCTGGATGATCACGTCGGGATCCTCCAGCAGGTGCTGGGTATCGACCGCCCCGAAGAAGGGCTTGCCGGAGCCGAGCACGACGGGGACGACGTCCATCCGCACCTGGTCGACGAGGCCCGCGGCGAGGAGCTGCCCGCCGACGTCTCCGGCTGCGACCTCGACGGTGCGGTCGCCCGCGAGGTCTCGCGCCTTGGCTGCCGCGGCCTCGATGCCGTCGACGAAGTGGTAGGGCGCCTGCGGGTCCCAGCCGTCGGGCGGCGGCCGGTGGCTGACGACGACCACGTGGTCCACCCCGGCCGGCGGCGTCCCGTCCCAGCCGTCGGTGATGTCGAAGACGTGGCGTCCGACGATGGTCACCGCGATCTCGTCCCAGTAGGGCCGGACGTAGTCGTAGGACGCCTGCGACACGCGCAGCACGCCGCTCTCGTCCAGGGGAACCTCACCGCTGACCAGCCACTCGAACAACGGCCCGGGGTCGTCGTTCTCGGCTGCGATGAAGCCGTCGACGGACGCCGACGCATACATGACCATCGTGCTCATGCGACTCCTCGAGGTGCGGATGTGACCCCACGTCTGGGCGGGCATACTGACGATTCGGCCGACGTCAGCCGGACGGGGCGACGGTGCGTCGCATGACGGTGTTCTTCAGGCCCTTGGGGCGCACGAAGTCGAATCCGCAGCGCTCATACATCGCCCGGGTCCCGTTGTAGAGGAACGAGGAGGACATCTTCTTCTCACCGGGAACGTGCGGATATCCCTCGACGACGCCGCCCCCGGCCTGCGCGATCAGATCCAGTGCGCCGAGCAGTGCGGTCTCGGCGAGGCCGCGTCGCCGGTAGCGCTTGTCGACGAAGATGCAGGTCACCCGATAGTCGGGGGTGAGGTCGGCCTCGGCGTCGTACTGCTTCCGGTGGTGGATGTTGGGCAGCTCGGCCGGCGTGCCGTACTCCGCCCACGCCACCGCCTCGTCTCCGTCGACCACCAGCGCCGCGTGGGCCGCGCACTGCTCGACGTAGCGCTTCTTCAGCGCCCGGTTGGCCTCCGCGCCCTGGCCGCGCTCGTCGCTGTCGGGGTGGAACCAGATGCACCAGCAACCGCCGAAGATCCCGTTGTGCCGCACGACCATGGCGTCGAACATCGGCCAGGTCTCGGGGGTGAGCGGGACGATCTCGAGGCCCTGGGGTGCAGTGCTCATGGGCGTCACGCTAACAACGGTTCCGGATGATCGGCGTCCACTTCCTCGACGTCGGTGGTGTGTGTGCGCAGGGCGGACCCGCGCGACGAGCCGCGCGGGCCCGGTCGACCGAGCAGACCTCGGCCCGGGCGGCGCCTCAGCGATGCCCGTTCAGCTCGTCGACGACGCGGTGGCCGCGGTCGACGACCCGGGGGACGAGGTCGTGACGACCGAGTCGGATCGGCCACTCCAGCTGCATCAGGATCTGAGTCGCCGCCAACGCCGCCGCCCACTCCCAGCCGACCAGCCCGAGGATGGTCCGCCACAGGTCTCGTCGTGCGTCGTCCAGATGGTCGTGGAAGGTGTGCCACGTGAGCGTGGTGAGATCGGTCGCCCGGGTGCCGCTGCCTGCGTTGGCGACGTCGACGACCGCCACCACCGCACCGTCGCGGACCAGCACGTTGCTGGGGTTGAGGTCGGCATGGACCATGTCGGGTGCCACGGCTGGCGGCGGCAGGTCCGCACCCGCCGGCCGCAGCCGCTCGACCAGCGCCGACACCTCACGGGAGTGCCCCGAGAGCCCGGCGACCGCCCGCTCCCGACCGGTGGCGACCCGCCAGGCGAACCGGCTGTGGTCGGGGGGTTCGCCGGCCTGACCCGCCTGGAGCTCGACGATGCCCATCAGCTGCGCCACGATCGACGGGCTCAGCTCTGCCGCCGGAGCCGCATCGACGTGATCGCTCAGCTGCCACACATGCTGGGCCGTTGCCCCTACCGCAATCCAGGCCGGGGTGGGGTAGCCGAGGCCGCGCATGTGCTCGACGACCCGCTGCGTCCGCAGTGCCTGATCGAGGTCGTCAGGGCTCGTTCGCGCCACCGCCTTGAGCACCGCGTCCGACCTTCCGGCCAGCTGGACACGCACGGCACCGGCGTTGAGGCCCCCGCGCAGTCGGCTGTGGATGGTGACCTCGGCCCCGACCGCCTGAGCCACGTCGACCAACACCTCGACCGGCAGCAACCCGACCTGGCTGCCGTGGTGACTCGGGTCGTAGGTCATGACAGGCGATCGTAGGCGCCCGGTCGATGCGCCCTTGTCCGCATGATCGCGCGGACCCCGCCGATTCGCGGCTACTAGACGATTCCTGTTAGGACCGACGTCTGGCCAGACTCGGTCCAGGTGATCGGCGGGCAGCTCTCTTTGCGGCTGCCCACCGGCTGTTCTGGTGTGGCTCACTTTCGGTCTGCGGCCCGCCGGTCACCGTGACGAGGCGTGGCTCAAGAAGGGACTGCCCTGCTCGTAGTAGCAATGCCCACCTCGCCGTCCACATCGGAACGAGCACAGGCGGGAGCAGCACATGAGCAGCAGTCAGAGCAGGTCATCATCGGGGTCGATCCCCACAAGCTGTCGGCCACGATCGAGGTCGTCGACCAGCACGAGCAGCTGCTCGGCTCTGGTCGGTTCACCACCGACCGGGCCGGCTATGCAGCGATGCGGACCTACGCCAAGACCTGGCCTGAGCGGGTCTGGGCGGTCGAGGGCAGCCAACGGCGCCGGACGGCCGCTGGCTCAGCGACTCCTCGAAGACGGCGAGCACGTCGTCGACGTCCCCGCCAAGCTCGCCGCCCGGGTGCGGCTCTTCGACACCGGTCACAACCGCAAGACCGACGCCCACGACGCCCACTCGGTCGCGGCCGTCGCGGTGCGCACCAAGAACCTGCGGGTGCTGCAGCTCGACGGCGAGCTCGAGGCACTGCGGATGCTCACCGACCGCCGTGAGGCACTCACCCGGCGGCGGGTCCAGACCGTCGACCGGCTCCAGGCGCTGCTCGCAGAACTCCTGCCAGGACAGGCGAAACGCGACATCACCACCGGTCAGGCCAAGACCATGCTCGCCTCCGTCCGCCCGCGTGACATCGCCGGCAAGACCCGCCGCCGCATCGCCGCCGAGGAGCTCGCCGAGCTGATCGCGGTCGAGGCCAAGATCAAGAAGGCCACCGCCGAGCTGAAGGCCATCGTGCTCGCCCGCGGCTCCCGCCTGATGGACCTCCACGGCGTCGGCCCCGTCGTGGCCGCCCGGATCCTGGCCGACGTCGGCGACGTGACCCGCTTCGCCGACCGCAACCGGTTCGCGTCCTGGACCGGCACCGCACCCCTCGACGCGTCCTCCGGTGAGCAGAACCGGCACCGGCTCTCACGCGCCGGGAACCGGCGGATGAACCACATGATCCACATCGCCGCGATCAGCCAGATCCGCCTCGACACCGACGGCCGGGCCTACTACCGACGCAAGCGAGCCGAGGGCAAGAAGTCCCTCGAAGCGATCCGATGCCTCAAGCGCAGGATCTCCGACGCGATCTACCGCCAGCTCCTCGAGGACGCCCAACGCGCTGCCGTCGAGGACGTTGGCACGGGCCCGGGAGGGCACTGCGGGGCGACTCATCAATCCAGCGCGGTCGACCTGCCCCCGCACATCGACACTTCGGATCAGCCACTTCCCGGACCCGCAGAACAGACGCTACGCCCGCGCCCGGTGCCCAGGAAGAGGCCGCTGGAAATCGCCGGTTGACAACAGAAGGGAGCCGAAAAGACGCGAGCGAGACCGGGGCGTCTCGGGATCGCTCGGTCTCCGCCCAAACGCAGGTCGCCGTAGGCGTCGAGTGGCAGCATCAGCGGGATGACGGGGTCGGACAGTTGGTGAGGGGCAAGGCGGCATCCACCGCGTACGTGGAGCGCATCGAGATTGAGAACCTCCGCGGTTTCAAGAAGGTGTCAATCGACATGTCTCAAAGAGCACGCTTCTTGGTCGGCCCGAACAACGCGGGGAAGACCTCGCTGCTGCGCATCCTCGACTGGGCAATCAATCGGGCTGATGTGGCCCTGCTGACCGGCGCACGGACGCTCTCGAATGAAGAAGCGTCCTGTTGCTGCCGGCGACAGACACGGCAGGACGGGCTAGGCGCATCTCGATGGACATCCGCATCAGTGACTTGCGGGTGGCTCGAGGATTCAAAGCGAAGTCCGGGGTCGTCCAGCTCAGACTCAAGGTGAACCAACGCAGGGTCTCCGCTCATCTCGGGCCGCCCCGACGAGGTGAGCAAGTGGCATCTGAACCAAAGGCGCTCGAACTCCTGAATCTGCTACGCGGATGCGAGCAGTGGCTCTACGTGCCTAACGTGCGCGACACGACTGCTGGAGGGTTCCAACAGCAACTTCGCTCAGTCGTTCTTGAGAGATTGAAATCTTCGATGCTGCCTGAAACAACTGGCCGCCCGACGGAGCGGGTGCGCCACGTCCGTAATGCGCTGGATTCTCTACGCGAACGGGCCGAGGAGGAGTTGGTCGACGTCGTTGGAGAATTCAGTGAGGAGTCCCGACACCTCTTTGAGCGAGCTGAGCTCAGGCTGGCGTTCGAGCATGATGATGCCCTTGGCTGGCTCGCCGATGCAGTGGCTCTTCGTCTGACAACCGGTTCTCACGACGAGCGGATGGTGCCCGTCGAAGAGGTCGGATCTGGCCTGCAATCTCTGCTCGTCATCGGGCTGCTCAAGGGTGTCGCATCGAGCGAGAGGCGTGTTCGACTGCTGCTCGAGGAACCAGAGACTTTCCTGCATCCGTCGGCGCAGCGGGAACTTGCCAGAAGCCTGCTAGACAACGAAAACCTATGGTTCATCGCCTCAACGCATAGCGCCGCGATGATCGACGAGGCGACCGTCTCGGACGTTGTCATCGTCCGAGACCACCGACTGTTCGCCGCGCCATCGGCGATCGGTGTAGACGACCGCCAATCTGCCTATATGAGTGGCCGCGGTGCCGAGGCATTGTTCTCGCGCAGTGTGCTACTTGTCGAAGGTGCCGGTGACGTCGCTGCGTTTGAAGAGATTCGGCGCCGGCTAGCTAGGCATCCGTCGTTGCGCCCGGCGTGCAGCCAGATGGCTGTCATAGCGGTGGGGGGAAAGACAGCATTCACGCCTTGGGTAAAACTCTTGAAAGGATTCGTCGATCAAGAGCGACGTCCTGCCATCCGCTGGCTGGTTTGTGCCGACGGAGATGCTGCCACTCAAGTCATCAAGTGTATGAACCAGGCTGGCATCGAGGTTCCGGAGAGCGTGAGAAGCACCCGGTCGGACGTTGACGATTCGTACGCTGCTCGCGACCAAGAGGCACATGCAGCCGCCGTGAGTGCGTTTAATCTATCGACTGATGTCTGCCGCGGTCAGCATGCACCTTCTGCCTTTCGACCTGGAGTTCGCACTCACCAGTGGGATGCCGAAGGATCGGGCGCGTGGCCTGGGGCGAGCATCGGTGTAGCAGCCGGGACGGGCGAAGAACTGGCTCATCGATTGGGATCCAAGTGCCGGCTGGAAGCAGCCAAGGGGGCGAGCAAGGCCGACGTCACGCGTCGGGAAGTCGCGCGCCACTGCAAGTGGGACGACCTTGAGCCGGCATTCCAACACTCGGTTGAACGCTGGTTATTACCAGTGCTCCGGAGCCCAGACCTGCTGAAGGAGGTGCCTGGCGTTCTGTGATTGCCCAAACGCGGACTTGGCTCATCGACGTGGCGCCCAATCTGGGCGGAGAGACGCTGACCTGAGGCGGTTGATGCGCGTCATCGCATCGGTAAGGCTGGCCAGATGGATCACGCCGACTCCACTCCCGACTACGACGACGGGTTGGTGCGGCTGGACGCGGCGGGCATCCGGTTGGCGCGCTACTACTTCCCGTTCGGAGGCGCGCGGCGCATCGCCTGGACCGAGCTGCGTGGCTACGAGATCCGGCCGATGACGGGGTGGTCGGGGCGGCATCGTGCCTGGGGCTCGCACCGGCTCGACTGGTGGTTCCAGCTCGACGTACGCCGGCATCGCAAGCACCACATGGTCGTGCTTGACGTGACCGGGACCAAGCCCGTCATCACGCCCGCCGACGTGAAGGCCGTCTGCGCGATCCTCGGCCAGCACGTCCCGGGACGAGGCTCGACCGCCTGAGCGTCGAACAGCTGTGGACTGGCTCGGTCGGGGATCCTCCTGAGACGCGCGGACGGTGACGCCCTGATGGGGGAGGGGCGGCGCACGCGTGGGTGCCCGCACGGCACCACGAGCGAGCGGGACCGACCAGGTCCGGTGAAGTCCCGCACGGCGCGACGGACAGTCCCAGCCTGGCCCGAAAGCTGTCGGTGGTCCCTGGTTGAGTCAGGTCATGGAGACGCTCCTCGACCCGCCGGCCGGCCCTGTGGCTGCGGTGGCGGGTGCGCGGGAGACGGTGGCGGCTCTGGGTGAGACGTTGTGGTCGACGGCGCGGGCTGAGGACCTGCTGGCGGTGACCGAGGAGCTGCAGCGGCTGCGCTCGGCGGTGGCGGCGGTCGAGGCGCAGGTGGCGGTCGAGGTGGAGGCGAGCCAGGCGGCGAAGACGGCGGGGTGGGTGTCGCCGGGTGACTACCTGACCCATGTCGCGGGTGGTCGACACGGTCACGGGTCGCGGACGCTGCGGACGGCGAGGCCGTTGTGTGGCGAGCGGGGGGCCACGTGGGTGGCGTTGCAGGCCGGGGACGTCTCGCCGGAGCAGGCCGAGGTGGTCGTGGCGGTGATCGACCGGCTGCCGGTCCAGCCGGGCCTGCGGGCTGAGGCGGAGCGGTTGCTGCTGGACCAGGCCGCCAGTCTGAATGCCTCCGAGCTGCGCAAGGCCGGCGACCACCTGCTCGAGGTGCTCGACCCTGATGGCACCGCGAGGGTCGAGGAGGCTGCGCTGGACCGGTTGGAGCGCTCCGCCCATCTGGGCCGGTTCCTGGCGATCTCCGAGGACGGGATCGGCGGGGTGCGGCTGCGGGGTCGCGGCACCGTCGAGGACGCCACCCTGATCAAGACGGCCCTGTACGCCCTCGCCGCACCACGACCGGGCGCGGATCCCGACTGTGGGGAGACGGCCCGCGACCTGCGGGACCACGGTGCCCGCACCTGGGACGCGCTGGTCGAGACCTGCGTCAAAGCCAGTGAGGTCGAGGGGCTGCTGCCGGAGCAGCACGGCGCGAAGCCACGCCTGACCGTCACCCTCACCCTGGAGCAGCTCCGCGAGGGTCTGGGTGTCGCGACGCTCGACACCGGTGACCAAGTCTCCGCGACAGCACTGCGCCGGCTCGCGTGCGATGCCGAGGTCATCCCCGCAGTGCTGGCCTCCCTCGGCGAGGTCCTCGACGTGGGCCGCAGCCAACGGCTGGTCACCACCGCGATCTGGAAAGCGCTCACGCTGCGCGACCAGCACTGCAGGTTCCCCGGCTGCCGACGACTCCCACTGGCGTGCGACGCGCACCACCTCACCCATTGGGCCGACGGTGGATCGACCTCGCTCGACAACCTCGTCCTGCTCTGCCGGGCGCACCACACGTTGATCCACGCCACCCCGTGGGAAGTCAGGCTCAACCCACTGGACCGACAACCCGAGTTCCGACGACCACCACGACGAGACCAAGACCCACCCTCTGATCACTGGATCCGCGCAATGCCCGCGGGAGCAGGTCAGAGCCAGCGCCGCACGCGCCCGACGTAGTCGTCGTAGGGCGCTCCGAACCGCTCGCGCAGGAATCGTTCCTCGGGCTTGATCGCGCCCCAGAGGATGAGCACCACCGCGAGCGGGAAGAACGCCACCGCCCACATCGAGGGCGCCAGGAGCGCCAGGGCGAGGTAGAGCGCGAGGAGCCCGACATACAACGGGTTCCGCGACAGCCTGTAGGGCCCCTCCTCGATCATCGCCCCGGTCGCCTGACCGGGCAGCAGCCCGGTCTCACGCCGACCGAACAGCACCAAGGACCAACCATTCCACGCCGCGAACGCGACCAGCAGCGTCCAGCCGACCGGGACCCGCCAGCCTCCCAGCTCGACGGGGTCACCCCAACCGACCGTGACCAGCCAGCCGCCGAGCGGAGCCTGACTCGGCGTGCTCACGGTAGCGCCGGCAGGCGGGATAGCGTCGGCGCGTGCAGAGCGAGGGCGTCGGGCTGACCTTCCGGGAGGTCTCGGGGTTGCGGCCGTTCGTGACGGCCGAGGTCGCAGGGCTCCCGGTGAGCCTGATGGTGCACTCCAACGCGAGCTTCGCGGCGATGGTCACCCACGACGTCGCCCGGCGGGCAGGGCTCCGTCTCGCGCCGGTCGAGCGGCCGGACTACGGCATCGTCAGGGTCGGGTCGCTGGGCGGGCGGGGTCGCACCACCGCGACCACGAGACTCCGGGTCGGCGAGGACGTCGCCGCGGTCGAGATCGCGGTCTTCGACGTGCCCCAGGACGAGCCGGTCGACGGCATGCTCGGCGTCGGCTGGCTCCGCGAGCGGGGTGCGGTCGTCGACCTCGGCGAGGGGAGGCTGCGCTTCGCGAGCGCATCGCCCGCCGGTTGCGCGCTGGCGTGGGACGAGGACTGGTCGGCGTACGTCGTCGAGGCGCGCGTGGCCGGCCAGCCGGCCCGCTTCGTGGTGTCCACCGTCGCGGGTCTGGTCGTCGACGCGCGCGCGGTCGAGCGTCTCGGACTTACCGCGGGCCCGGTCGTCGAGACCGACGGGGGACCGACCGGCACCGTGGTCGAGGTCCGGTCGCTGGAGACTGACTGGGTCATCGAGCTTGACGGTCGCGAGCGCGAGGTGCCGCGTGCGTCGAGCTGGGACCTCGACGCCTACGCCGACCGGGCCGCTCCCAGCTCGGGCCGCGTCGACGGCTTCCTCGGTTGTGAGCTGCTCGTGCAGGAGCGCGCGGTCGTCGACTTCGGCCGCGGCACCCTGTGGTTGCGAGACTGACCCCGTGCCCCGCGAAGAGCCACCGACCCCAGAGCTGTTGGCGTGGGTCGCACGCCGCGTCCATGCCCGAGGCCGGGTGACCGCTGTCGAGTCGTTGCGGGGCGGGATCACCGCCGACATGGACCGGATCACCGTCGACTCGCCGACCGGCCGGCAGGACGTGGTGCTGCGGCGTTGGCGTCAGGACGACCAGACGGACGGGCTGGTGGCACGCGAAGCCCAGGGGCTGGCCGCGATCCACGGCCATGGCGTGCCTGCACCGGAGCTCCTCGCGGTGGACGGGGACGGGTCCGAGACCGGCGTACCGTGCACTCTCACCTCGGCCCTGACCGGGCAGCCGGATCTTGCGCCGACCGACCTGCGCTCGTGGCTGCGCCAGTTCGCAGCCACGCAGGCGGCGATCCACGCCGTGCCCGACCTACCGCCGACCCGGTGGGACGGCTGGTACGACGAACGGCACCGCCCACTGCCGTGGCTGGACGACCCCGGCCTGCGCGACGCCGCCCACGAGGCAGCGGCGGGTCCGCTCGTCGACGAACAGGTCCTGGTCCACGGCGACTACCAGCACTTCAACGTGCTGTGGCGCGGCGGGCGGCTCACCGGCATCGTGGACTGGCCGAACTCGGCCTCCGGCAGCCGGGGGAGCGATGTCGGCCACTGCCGGCTCAACCTTGCGGTGCTCTTCGACGCCAAGACCGCCGACGACTATCTCGCGGACTACGAACGTGCCGCCGGCGTCCCGGTGGACCGGCGAGCAGACCTGCGGGCGTTGCTGTGCTTCGACGTGGAGTGGGAGGACTTCATCCCGCTCCAGGTCGCCGGTCGGGCTCGGCTCGACGTACCAGGGATGCGCGGGCGGGTGACCGACGCGATCCGCAGCACCCTCGACGCGATCGGGTAGCCGGGCGGCCGGGACGCCGTGGGAGGGTCGTTGTCATGACGGAGGACCACGGGCCGGAGCACGAGGTGGTGCTCGAGACGGACCGACTGCTGCTGAGGCCGTGGCGGGTGTCCGAGGCCGGCGTCCAGCGCCAGCTGTGGCTCGAGCGTGATCCACGGGTGCCGGCGCGCCGCCGGATCGACGCGGAGGGACATCCCACGCTCGTCGAGATCGAGGAAGCGATCCGCCACCCGCGGCCGGCGGGGATCAGGTTGCTGGCCGTCGAGCGGAAGGCCGAAGGTGACGTCATCGGCTACTGCGGGCTGGCCGAGAGCGACGTCGGCCCCGAAGAACCGGAGCTGGCCTTCGAGCTGCTCCAACGGGTCTGGCGTCAGGGCTATGCGACCGAGGCCGCGTGGGCGGTGCTGGACTGGGCGAGGTCGTCGGGGCACGAACGTCTGTGGGCCTCGGTCTGGGACTGGAACACAGCTTCCCGGCGGGTGCTGGCCAAGCTCGGGTTCACCGAGACCGAGCGGCGGGAGAGAGATCCGCTCCACGGGACGAACCTGCTCACCACACGGCGACTCTGAGGCGGCCCGGCGGCGGGCCCAGGGCAACCCGGCGGGTAGATTCACGCGGTGCCCGACTCCCGCCCCCGCCGTACCTTCGCCGTCATCAGCCACCCCGACGCGGGCAAGTCCACGCTGACCGAGGCCCTCGCCCTGCACGCGCGGGTGATCACCGAGGCCGGAGCGGTGCACGGCAAGGGTGACCGCCGCGCAACGGTCTCGGACTGGATGGCGATGGAGAAGGCGCGCGGCATCTCGATCACCTCCGCCGCGTTGCAGTTCGTCTACCGCGACCATGTGATCAACCTGGTCGACACCCCCGGGCACAGCGACTTCTCCGAGGACACCTACCGCGTGCTGTCGGCGGTCGACTCCGCGGTCATGCTGGTCGACGCCGGCAAGGGACTGGAGCCGCAGACCCTCAAGCTCTTCAAGGTCTGCGCGCTGCGCGGCATCCCGGTGATCACGGTGATCAACAAGTGGGACCGTCCCGGGCTTTCCGCGCTCGAGCTCATGGACCTCATCCAGGAGAAGATCAAGCTCCGTCCCACTCCCTTGACCTGGCCGGTCGGGGAGGCCGGGGACTTCCGGGGCGTCCTGGACCGTCGCTCGGGTGAGTTCGTGAAGTACACCCGCACCGCCGGTGGCGCCACACGGGCGCCCGAGCAGCGGTTGGGGGCCGACCTGGTCCCGGAGGAGGACGTGCGCCTGTGGGCAGAGGCGGTAGAGGAGCACCAGCTCCTCACGCTCGATGAGGCGGACCACGACCAGGAGCGCTTCCTGGCCGGGGAGACCACGCCTGTGATGTTCGCCTCGGCCCTGCAGAACTTCGGTGTCGCGCAGCTGCTCGATCTGCTGCTCGACCTGGCTCCGGACCCCAGTGCGACCTCGGGCGTCGACGGCTCGGTCCGCGAGGTGGCCGACGACTTCAGCGCCTTCGTCTTCAAGGTGCAGTCCGGGATGAACAGCGCCCACCGCGACCGGCTCGCCTACGCGCGGGTCGTGTCCGGGACGTTCGAGCGCGGCATGGTCGTCACCCACGCCGCCACCGGGCGTCCCTTCGCGACGAAGTTCGCCCAGGCGGTCTTCGGCCGGGAGACGACATCGGTCGAGAGCGCCGAGCCGGGCGACATCATCGGCTTCGTCAACGCGCAGGCCCTCCGGGTCGGCGACACGGTGTACGTCGGCGACGCGATCGAGTACCCGCCTGTGCCCAGCTTCGCTCCGGAGCACTTCGTGACCGCCAGCGCCGGCGACATCGGTCGCTACAAGCAGTTCCGGCGAGGGATCGAGCAGCTCGACCAGGAGGGCGTGGTGCAGGTGCTTCGGTCCGATCTGCGCGGGGACCAGAACCCTGTCCTGGCCGCGGTCGGTCCGATGCAGTTCGAGGTCGTCGAGGACCGGATGACCAACGAGTTCAACTCACCGATCCGGTTCTCCCGACTCGACTACCAGGTCGCCCGGCTGACCGACGCGGCAGGCGCCGCGGCGCTGGCCGGGATGCGCGGTGTGGAGGTCCTCCAGCGCAGCGACGGCACCCGACTGGCGCTGTTCGTCGATCAGTGGCGCGCCAAAGTCACGGCGCGCGACAACCCCGACGTGATGCTCACCGCCCTGCCCGCCGGCGGGAGTTGACCGATCTCGGGAACCTGAGGGGTGCGCCGGGTGTCTTCTGTTCAGGATCGCTGGAGAGGAGGCTGGCCGGATGGACGTGTCCGCGGACGTCGCCGACCTCTTCGAGGCGTTGTACCCACGCCTGGTGGTCGTCCTCTACGCGACGTGCGGCCACCAAGGCGACGCCGAGGACGCGGTCCAGGAGGCCTTCACCAAGGCCCTCCGCAACCAGCGGAAGTTCGTCAGCCTCGACAGTCCCGAGGCCTGGCTGCGCACCGTAGCTCTCAATCACCTGCGAAACGGATGGCGCCACCACGCGGTCGTGCGACGACTCCGCTCCAAGGTGCCCGGGCTCCAGGCCTCGTTCGAGCTGGGCACCGATCATGTGGCGATCATGGCCGCCCTGGCCGAGCTCGAGCGGCCACAGCGCGAGGTCGTGGTCCTGCACTACCTCGTCGACCTCTCGGTCGCCGAGATCGCCACGACGCTCGGCATCGCCCAAGGCACCGTGAAGTCCCGGTTGTCGCGCAGCCGAGACCGGCTCGCCGCGTTGCTCACGGAAGAGGAGCGCGAAGATGCCTGAGCTGCGCCAGCTCCACGAGCTCACGGGGCAGGTCCGAGCCCCGAGTCTGAGCAGCCTCACGGCCGTCACCGAGCGCCGCAGTCGACGGGCGGCGGCCGGCCTGGCCACGGGAGTCGCGGCGAGCGTGGTCCTCGCAGCGACAGTGGGTGCCGCTGTGATGGGGGAGCGGGACTCGACCTCCGGGCCCGTCGGCCCCGGTCCGAGTCCGGCGGTCACCTTCCCGGTGCTGAGTCCGCAGCAGATCCGCGACCACCCGGACGCCAAGTCCTCCGGCGAGGGCGACTTCCGCGCCACTGCCTCCGGAGCGACCGCCCGCATCTGGTCGGTGTGTCTCGATGAATGCACCCGGGCCTCCGCGCACCTCCCCGGTGAGCTGCAGACAGTCCTCGAGGTGAGCAGCGACGACTTCGCGACCGGCAGTCTCTACGCCCTGGACCAGTCGGAGAACATCTCCCATGCCGTGGACGACTGGTATCTCCTCGACGCGTCCGACGGTCCCACCCTGGTCGACACGCAAGGGCGTCGACGCGTCCTGAGGTACGGCGCAGCTGTGTCGATCGCCGAGGTCGCAGGGCCGCTGGTCTACAGCAGGCAGGGCCTGGCATCACTCGATCGGCGCGCCGGCGTGCTGCACTCCCTCGAGCGCCGCAGCGGCGACTGGGACTGGCAGGGAGCATCCGACACCTGGTTCTGGGGGACGGCCTGGCTCGTGGAGGACACCACCGTGACCCGCCAGGCAGCGTTGTGGCAGGAGTCGGACGGCACCTTCGCCGTCAAGGTGCTCCCGATCGGGGACAGCGACGGCAGCTCCGGGATGCTCCGGGCGAGGACACCCGGGACGATCGCGGTGGTCGAGCATTTCGCTTCCCCGAGACTGGCGCACATCAGCACCGACTACGGCGTGACCTGGCAGGTCCGCCAGGTCCCCGCCGACGTGGAGTCGGGAGGCAACCTGCCGGAGGACTGGTCCACCTGGCCTCCCGGTTGAGGTTGCCTCGTCTCAAGAGTCACGCGGGAGCCGATGTAGGTCAGCGGGCGACGGCGTCCTCGTGCGCGAGCAGGTAGTCGAGGACGACAGCGTGTGAGGAGGCCAGGTGCTCGCGCGTGAGGTCGGCCGCGGCGATGGCGTCGCTGGCCTTGACCGCCGCGAGGATCAGGCGGTGCTCGTGCTGGAGGTGGGCTGACTGACCGACCACGTCGAGGTGGAAGTAGATGTAGCGGTCGCTCAGCCGCCGCAGCTGGTCGACCAGCGCGATCATGCGGGGTCGGCCCGCCAACGTGTAGACCTCCGCGTGGAAGGCCGCATTGGTCTCGACCCAGGTGCCGGGGGTGGTCTCGGGGTCGTCCATCACGGCGAGGTGCTGGGTCATCCGGGCGATCCCGGCGCGGCCGACGCGGGGGACGGCGAGGCGGGTGGCCAGCGGCTCGACCGCCTCGCGCATCTCGTAGAGCTCCTGGAGGTCCTCGATGGTCAGTGGCGTGACCACCGCGCTCGATCCCCGGAGGTCGACGAGGCCCTCGGCGGCGAGCACCTGGAGGGCGTCGCGCACCGGGATCCGGCTGACGCCGTACTCCTGGGCGAGGCCGGCCTGCGACAGCGACGTGCCCGGTCCGAGGGCGCCGCTCGAGACCCGCTCGCGCAGCTCCCTTGCGACGCGTGCCGCTGCCGACTCCGTGGTCATCGCGTCCGACTCAGCCGTCGCCGCGGCGGAGGGAGCCGACCACGAGCCGGTCCAGGCTCACCTCGACGGCCTGCTCGTCACCGAGGTCGCCGAAGATGCGCAGCATCTCCTTGATGTCGCCGTGCACGCGCGCGCTGCGCGCGAGGAGGGCGCCGACCATCTCGTCGACCCGCTTGACCAGCAGGCCGCCGTCGTCGACGGTCTCGTTGAGGAGGCCGAGGGTCACCGCGCGCTCCGCGGTGAGCGGCTCGGCGGTCGCGGTCAACCAGAAGGCCTCGCGCCGTCCCACGACCCGGGGTAGCCAGGCCAGCACGAGTGCGGGGGCGAGCCCGATGCCGACCTCGGGGAAGCGGAACCGGGCGCTGCGCACGGCCACGGCCACGTCGAATGCCGCGACAAGCCCGACGCCGAAGCCGGCGGCGTCGCCCTGCACCTCGGCCACGGTGACCAGGCGGGTGCGCTGGGCGGAGCGGGTCAGCCCGGCGAGGGCCTCGGCCTCCGCGCGCACCTCGCCGGGGGTCGAAGCCGATCCACCGCGGTCCCGGCCGAGGCAGAAGACGTCACCGGCCGCCCGGAGGCGGACCACATGGGCGCCCTCGGGTGGGTTGTCGAGAAGCGCGGCCAACTTGGCGCACAGCCCGATGCTGAACAGGTTCTCCGGCGGGCGGTCCAGCTCGACCAGGACGACCCCGTCCTCGACCGGGTGGATGGTCAGGTCGCTCATCAGTTCAGCCTTCCGGTTGCCTTGCCGCCGTACCAGTCGACGTCGTCGGGTGCGGTGCGCACGGTCACAGCGCGCACCTGGGTGAAGTCGTGGAAGGACTCCCAACCGCCCTCGCGTCCGGTGCCGCTCTCCTTGAGCCCGCCCCAGGGGGAGGACGGGTCGAGCCGGTGGTGGTCGTTGACCCACACCATCCCGGCCTCCAGCCGCGAGGCCACGCGGTGGGCTCGGGCCACGTCGCGGGTCCAGATGGCGGAGCCCAGGGCGTACGGCGAGTCGTTGGCGATCGCCACGGCCTCGTCCTCGTCGTCGAACGGGATCACCACGACCACAGGGCCGAAGATCTCCTCGCGGGCGACGGTCATGTCGTTGGTGACGTCGGCCAGCACGGTCGGCTCCACGAAGAAACCGCCCTCCAGCCCGGCCACCGTCGACGGACCGCCGCCGGTGACGACGCGAGCACCTGCCGCGACACCCTCCTCGATGCGGCCGAGGATCCGGTCGCGGGCACGCGCGGAGATGACCGGGCCGAGCTGGGTGGCTTCGTCGCTGGGGTCGCCGATGCGAATGCCCCGGGCGACCGCGGCCAGCGCCTCGACGAACTCGTCGTGGATGCCGCGCTGCACGATCAGGCGGCTGCCGGCGATGCAGGTCTGGCCGGCGCCGATGAAGCCGCCGAAGGCAGCGCCGCGGGCGGCGACGGCGACCGGGGTGTCGTCGAAGACGAGCACCGGCGACTTGCCGCCGAGCTCGAGCGTGGTCTTGGCGAAGCGCTGCGCAGCGGCGAGGGCGATGGAGCGGCCCGGCTCGGTGCCACCGGTGAACACGACCTTCTTGACCAGCGGGTGCTCGCACAGCGCGGCGCCGGTGACCGGGCCGAGCCCGTTGACGACGTTGAGGACGCCGTCGGGGATACCGGCCTCGGTGGCGATGTCGGCGAGGAGCATCGCGGTGAGCGGGGTCTGCTCCGACGGCTTGAGGACCACGGAGTTGCCGGTCGCGAGCGCCGGGGCCAGGCTCTTCGACGC
Organism: uncultured Actinomycetota bacterium; assembly: GCA_963772415.1. Lineage (GTDB taxonomy): Bacteria > Actinomycetota > Actinomycetes > Propionibacteriales > Nocardioidaceae > Nocardioides_B. The sequence goes on from CAVYWU010000005.1 coordinate 65,362, forward strand.
GATCATCATCGGGTGGTTGAAGGACGCCAGGATCGTGACCACGCCGAGGGGGAGTCGCGTCGTGTAGGAGTGGTAGGGCCCGGGCATCGGCACGACCGCGTCCCGGTCGGAGAGCAGCAGCGAGGCGTTGTAGCGGTACCACTCCGGGAGGCGGGTGATCTGCGCCTTCGTCTCGGTCAACGGGCGCCCGTTGTTGGCGGTCTCGAGCCGGTAGAGGTCGCTCATCCGCTCGGCGATCCCGTCGGCGAAGCGGTGCATGATCTGTGAGCGCTCGTGGATCGGCATCCGGCTCCACACGCCGGAGTCGAAGGTCTCCTGGGCGACCCGCACGACCTCCTCGACGTCGGCTGCGTCGGCGCTGTCGGCGACGGCGAGCACGTCACCCGTGGCCGGGTTGAGCACGTCGAGGCGCGGCCCGCGCCCGTCGACGAGACGGCCCCCGATGCGCAGCCCGGTCGCGAGCGGCCCGGAGGGGAGCTCGACCTCGGGTCGGATGTCGGCGGTGGTCATGGCGCCTCCCGGTTGGTATACATGTTCGCATGACCGTATACAGCGCTGCCGACGCCGTCAACCATCCCCGTGTCACGCTGCTCGGCACCGGGGTGATGGGGGCCGGCATGGCCGGCAACCTCGCCGCGGCCGGCTTTCCCCTGACGGTGTGGAACCGGACCCGCGAGCGAGCCGCGCCCCTGGCCGAGCGCGGAGCAGTCGTCGCGGACACCGTCGCCGAGGCTGTCCGCGACGCCGACGTGGTGATCACGATGCTCTGGGACGCGACGACCGTGGAGGAGGTGCTGGCCGAGGCGGACGGCGCCTGGAAGCCCGGTGCAGTGCTGCTCCAGACGAGCACGGTCGGTGTCGAGGGGGCCGACCGCCTCGCCGAGGTCGCGAGCGAGCTCGGGTTGCGCTACGTCGACGCGCCGGTGCAGGGCACCCGGCAGCCCGCCGAGCAGGGCACCCTCGTCGTGCTCGCCTCTGGCCCCGAGGACACCCGCGACCTGCTGGCACCCGTGCTCGACGCCATCGGCTCGCGCACGATCTGGCTGGGTGGCGCTGGTGCCGGGTCGCGGCTGAAGCTGGCCACCAACACGTTCGTCCTCACCCTGACCGCCGCGCTGGCGGAGTCGATGGCAGTTGCGGTCGCGCTGGGCGCCTCGCCGGCCGCGTTCCGCGACGCCATCGCGGGCGGGCCGCTGGAGTCGCCGTTCGTCGCCAAGAAGGGCGCCGCGATGGTGGCCGGCGACTTCAGCCCGGCCTTCGCCGTGGAGGGCGGCCTCAAGGACACCGGGCTGATCGCGGCAGCCGCCGGCGCCGCCGGGCTCGACGTACCGCTCACGGAGGCGACGGCCGCCCTGCTCGCCGGGCTGGAGGCGGACGGGCACGGCGGCGACGACATCGCTGCGCTCGGCCGGGGCCTGACGCAGGACGTCCAGTGAGCCGCTCGGTCGCCGTGATCACCGGCGGCACCCGTGGGATCGGTGCGGCCACCGCGCGGCTGCTGGCCGAGCGCCACGACCTGGTGCTCGGCTTCCGCACCCGCACCGGTGACGCCGAGGCACTGCTCGCGACACTGACGGCAACCGATGCCCAGGTGCGACTGGTGCAGTGCGACGTCAGCGACGAGGCCGGCGTGGCGCGGCTCTTCGCCGCGGCTGACGAGCTCGGGCCGGTGACCGCGCTGGTCAACAGCGCGGGCGTGCTCGAGCAGCAGCGGCCGATGGTGGAGATCGACGCGCAGCGCTGGTCGCGGGTGCTGGCCGTCAACGTGATCGGCACGGCGTCGTGCTGCCGCGAGGCGGTGCGGCGGATGTCGACGGAGAGCGGCGGCGCGGGCGGTGCGATCGTCAACGTCTCCTCGCGAGCAGCCCAGCTCGGCTCGCCGTTCGAGTACGTCGACTACGCGGCGAGCAAGGCCGCCGTCGACACCCTCACCCGGGGCCTCGCGCTGGAGGTGGCGACGCAGGGGGTGCGGGTCAACGCCGTGCGCCCCGGGATCATCGACACCGAGATCCACGCCAGTGGTGGCGACCCCGGACGGGTGGCCCGGTTGGGGCCGGCGCAGCCGATGGGACGACCCGGCACCGCCGCTGAGGTGGCTGCGGCGATCGCGTGGTTCCTCTCGCCGGAGGCGTCGTTCGTGACCGGCACCGTGCTGGACGTGTCCGGCGGACGCTGAGCGTCATCGCCCTCTCCGTTCATGCCATTCCGGGCGACCGGAATTGCCGGAAAGCCACATTGTGAGCCGTCGGGGGCACCCCTAGCGTCGGCCGTGACGACCAGCACACCCCGCCGGAAGGACACCTCACCTGATGAGCCCCAACAGCAGGGCGCAACGCTCCGACGGGCCCGTGATCGACATCCACTGTCACCGCGAGTGCGCGCCGGCCGCCGACTTCATGCGCGACGCCGCGCTCGCCGCGGGCAAGGTCGCCCTAGGGCACGGCAACGCGACCACGCGGCGGGTCAACGAGCTCCAGCTCGCCACGATCAAGCCCAAGATGGACGACCTCGACGTGCGCCTCGCCGACATGGACGCGATGGGCGTCGACGTGCAGGCGATCGCGATCGCGGTCTACCAGTACTACTACTGGGCCGACGCCGAGCTCGGCGCCAAGGTGTCGCGGATGATGAACGAGGAGTTCGTCGCCTCCACCCAGAAGTACGGCGACCGCTTCCTCCCGCTCGGCACCGTGCCGCTCCAGGACACCGACGCCGCGGTCCAAGAGCTGCGCTACCTCGTGCAGGAGCTCGGGATGCGCGGCATCGAGATCGGCACCCACGTCGAGGGTGAGGAAATATCCTCGCCCCGGCTGGACCCGTTCTGGGCCGAGGTGGAGCGCCTCGGAGCGGTCGTGGTGATCCACACCCAGGGCGCCACCCACGCCGACCGGCTGCAGAGCCACAACTTCGTCAACATCATCGGCCACCCGTTCGAGGCGACCCTGGCCCAGGCCCACCTGATCTTCAACGGCGTGACCGAGCGCCACCCGGGCCTCAAGATCCTCGTCGTGCACGGCGGCGGCTACCTGCCGGCCTACGCCGGACGCATCGACCACGGCTGGCGCGCCCGCGAGGACATCAGCGAGGGTGTGCCGCAGCTGCCGGGCAACTACCTGCGCAACTTCTACTTCGACACGATGGTCTTCGAGACCGACCAGCTCAAGTATCTCGTCGACCGGTTCGGGGCTGACCACGTGCTGCTCGGCACTGATTATCCCTACGACATGGGCGACGACGACCCCCTCTCCACGATCGGGTCCACTCCGGGACTCTCGCAGGAGCAGGTCGACCTGATCAGCGGCGGCAACGCCGCCCGGCTCCTGGGTCTGGTGTGAGCATGCAGGGCGACGGGATCGGCCTGGCCGTCGTCGGGTGCGGCGCGATCGGGCGGATCCGTTCGGTGCTGGCCCGGGAGTACCCCGGGGTGACGTGGCTGGGTCTCTGCGACGTGGACGAGCCGACGCTCAAGCAGCTGGCCGACGACACCAGGGCCGACTTCGCCACCCCCGATGTCGCCGAGCTGCTGGCACGTCCCGAGGTCACCGCGGTGATCATCGCGACCGACGAGCGCGAGCACGTCGAGCCGATCTTGCAGGCGGTCGAGCACGGGCACGACCTCTTCATCGAGAAGCCCCTGGCCACCGACCCGGTCGACTCGGCGCGGGTGCTGGCTGCCATCGAGGCGGCGGGCGTGGACGCGGTCGTCGGCTACACCCAACGCTTCCGGCGGCGCTTCCTCGCCGTGAAGCAACGGTTGCGCGACGAGCAGATCGGCCAGGTGACCTCCGTGGTGACCCGGGCCTTCATGAACCGGATGGTCCCCGACGCCACCCTGCGCAAGGTCTCCGACACCACCAACCTCACCCCGATGGTGATCTCGGGGACGCACAGCCTGGACATGAGCATGTGGCTCCTCGAGGGGCACACCCCGGTCGAGGTCTATGCCCGCTCCACCGACGTCGTGCTCGGCGAGATGGGGACCAAGGACGGCACCTTCGGCGTCTTCACGATGTCCGACGGGACGATCTTCAGCATGAACATCAACTGGGCGCTCCCGGCGATCTGGCCAGGTGCCGTCTACGGCCTGGAGATCGGGATCGTCGGCACCGAGGGAGTCATCGACATCGAGGACACGCACCGCGACGTGATCGTGGCCTCCGAGCACGGCCAGCCCGCCGGCTACAACAGCCGGGGGTTCGAGGCACCCGCCACCCGCAACATCGACTTCGTCGGCAGCTACCCACCCGGCGACCTCTCCGACGGACTCCTCTGGGGCCCGATGCGGGAGGAGACCATGTCGTGGTTCAGCCGGCTGAGCATGGGGGTGCGCACGCCGCACGCCACCGCGGTCGAGGGCCACTCCAACCTGCTGTTGACCATGGCGATGGACCTGTCCGCCCGGCGGGGGCTGCCCGTCGCCCTGCCGATCACCCCCGAAGAGCTCCAGGCCGGCCTGAGAGAGGACCCAGCATGAGTCCGAGCATCCAGCAGCTCAACGTCGGCGTCATCGGCACGGGCTGGTGCGGCGGGATCCGCGCCGTCGCCTGCTCGCGCAGCGCCCTGGTCGACGAGCTGCACCTCGCCGAGACCGACCCCGAGCGGCTGCGCGCGATGAGCGAGGCGACCTCGCCGACGTCGACGACCGACGACTGGGAGGCGCTCATCGCCAACGAGGCGATCGACGCCGTCCTGGTCTCCGCCACCCCCGAGACGCTGCACTACCCGATGGCGCGGGCGGCGCTGGCCGCCGGCAAGCACGTGCTGCTCGAGAAGCCGATCGCGCTGACGCTCGACGAGGCCGACGACCTGATCGAGCTGGCTGAGACCGGCGACCTGAAGTTCACCATCGGCTACTCCCAGCGGTTCAACGCCAAGCAGGCGATGGTGAAGCGGTCGATCGACGACGGCACCCTCGGGGACGTGAGCAGTATCCTGGTGAGCCGGCACATCACCCGGTCGCTCGGCGCGAAGATCAGCGCGCGCACGAAGTTGTCGCCTGCCGCGATGGAAGCCACCCACGACCTCGACTTCGCCTTCTGGTGCCTGGAGCCGCGCCGGCCGGTGCGGGTCTACTCGCAGAACGCCTGGGGCGTCCGCAAGGCCACGCTCGGTGTCCCCGACACCCAGTACATCGTCGTCACCATGGACGACGGCACGGTCGTCACGGTCGGCGCCGGGATGTCGCTGCCGCCGGGCTACCCCAACCAGGCCACCACCTGGATCGAGGTGCTCGGCACCGAGGGCGCCATCATCGCCGATGCGAGCCACCGCGACGTCGTGGTCAACACCGTCGAGAAGGGTGTGCAGTTCCCGCTCTCCACGATGCCGGGGGAGTACGTCGACCACGTCTACGCCGGCCCGATGGAGCGCGAGACGACCCACTTCCTCGAGGCGGTGGTGCACGACCGGCCGGTCATGGTCGACCCGCACCTGGCCCGCGTGACCATGGAGGTCTACCTCGCCGCGGACCTGTCGGCCGAGACCAACGAGGTCGTCTCGCTGCCGCTGACCCACGACCAGGTGGGCCTCGCGCTCGCCGAGCTCTACGTCGACAAGGGCTGACGTGGCTCCGGACGACGGATCGGGCCGGCTGTCGTGGCAGGACCTGGCGCCCGAGGTGCCGGACACGGTCGGGGTGCGTCCGTCGTACCGCACCGTGGACGTGCACACGCACCTCTCGGTGCCCGCCGGCACGGCCCTCGCCGCACCGTTCCTCAAGCCAGAGCTGGAGCCCCGCGCGCTCTACTCCTCACCGGAGACGCTGCGCTACAACAAGGAGTACCGCGCCAGCGCGCGCCAGACGGGCCAGTTCGAGGACGCCGAGGTGCGGCTGGCCGACATGGACCGACAGGGCATCGACATGCAGGTGCTGGCGGTGCCACCGACGGAGTACTTCTACTGGCTCCCCGAGAAGGAGGCCCTGGCCGCCGGGCGTCTCCAGCACGAGCGGTTCGCCGAGGTTGTGGCGGCACACCCGGGTCGTTTCACGGCCGTCGCCAACGTCCCGCTCGGACACCCCGGCCTTGCCGTCGAGGTGCTGCGCGAGGCCCGCGACGACTACGGCTTCCACGGCTTCGAGCTGAGCGCCGACGTCGTCGGCCTCGACCTCGACCACCCCCGCTACGACGTGGTCTGGGAGGCGGCCGTCGAGCTCGGGATGACCGCGATCATGCACCCGCAGGGGTTCACCCACGGGGAGCGGTTCACCGACTACTACCTCGTCAACGTGATGTGCATGCCGCTCGCCTCCGCGCTGGCGACGACGAGGATGATCCTCGGCGGGGTCTGGCAGCGGCACCCCGAGCTGCAGATGGTGGTCGTGCACGGCGGCGGCTACCTGCCGTTCTACTCCGCCCGCACCGACCACGCCTGGGCGGTCCGGCCCGAGCTGCGGGGCCACATCGACCGGCCCCCGAGCGACTACCTGGCCAAGCTGTTCTTCGACACCAACGTCTTCGACCCGGGCATGGTGCGTCACCTCGTCGACCGGTTCGGGGCCGACCACGTGCTGCTCGGCACCGACTACCCCTTCGACATGGGCACGGTCGACCCGCTCGGCTTCCTCGACCGGGTCGAGCTCTCCGACGAGGAGCGTCGGCTGGTGCTGGGCGGCAACGCCGAGCGGCTGCTGCGGATCGAGGGCTGATCGTCGGTGGCGCACGGCTTCGAGGACCTGGTGCGGTTCACCGCCGCGCTCTTCAGGGCGTACGACGTCCCGGCCGACCATGCCGACACGACCGCCCGCCGCCTCGTGGAGGCCGACTTCCGCGGCCGCACCGGCCACGGGCTGATCCGCGCGCTGCCCTACCTCGACCGGATCGACGCCGGTGGGATCAACGTGCACCCGGACCTCCGGGTGCTGGCGGAGACTGCCGCCTCGGCCCAGGTCGACGGGGACAACGGGCTGGGCCAGGTCACGATGACGCGCGCCACCGAGATCGCCGCGACCAAGGCGGAGGAGTGCGGGATCGCTGTCGTCGGGACCGTGCGCTCCAACCACGCCGGCGCCGCGGGGCTCTACCCCCTGATGCTGGCTGAGCGCAACCTGGTCGGCATCTACGTCGCCGTCGCCAACGCCAACGGGATGCCGCCGTGGGGCGGTCGTGAGCCGATCCTCGGCACCAACCCCCTCTCGGTGGCGATTCCCGCGGCCGATGGCCACCCCTACCTGCTCGACATCGCCACCACCACCGCGTCGCACGGGTCGATCAAGGTCGCCCGGCTGGCCGGCGAGCAGATGCCGGTCGGCTGGGTGGTCGACCCCGATGGGGAGCCGATCACCGACCCGGCCCGGGCGGACGAGGGCTTCCTGGTCCCGATCGGCGGCTACAAGGGGTCCGGCCTGACGATCGCGATCGGGCTGCTGGCAGGGACGCTCAACGGCGCCGCCTTCGGCCGGGCCGTCGTCGACCACCGGGTCGATCAGGCGACTCCCACCAACACCGGGCAGCTGCTGATCGCGTTGAAGGCCGACCTGTTCCGCCCCCTGGAGGACGTCCTCGGCGACATGACCGCCCAGCTCGACGAGCTTCGTGCCGCAGATCCATGTGACGGTACCGCCGTCCGGCTGCCCGGCGACCGCGCCGCCGAGGCCTGGGCAACTCACCAGCGAGACGGGCTGGACGTCGAGCCACAGGTGCTCGCCGGGCTGCTCGACCGGGCCGCGGAGCTCGGCACCACGACTCTTGCCCCCGACCTCGAGGAGACCCGATGAAGCTCGTGACCTACCTGCACGAGGGCCGCACCGCGATCGGCGCCCTCGTCGACGACGTCGTGCGCCCCTTCGGCGAGGACCTGCCGGACACGATGCTCGCCCTGATCGCCCTGGGCGACGACGGCCTGCGACAGGCTGCCGAGGCCGCCGACCGCGCCGAGCCGATCGCCCTGGCCGACGTACGACTCGAGGCCCCGCTGCGACCGCGCAACAACGTCATGTGCATCGGCAAGAACTATCGCGACCACGCTGATGAGTTCGCCGGCAGCGGCTTCGACTCCTCACAGAAGCAGGCCGTCCCGGATCACCCCATCGTGTTCACCAAGGCGCTGTCGTCGGTGATCGCTCCCGGTGACCCGATCGACGTCACGTCGGATGCGACCGGCACCAGCGACTACGAGGGTGAGCTCGCGGTGGTCATCGGCCGAGGTGGTCGGGGGATCGCCGCTGCCGACGCCTTCGACCACGTCTACGGTTACACGATCGTCAACGACCTCACGGTGCGCGAGCTGCAGAAACGGCATGTCCAGTTCTTCCTCGGCAAGAGCGCGGCGACCTACTGCCCCATGGGTCCTTCCGTCGTGACCCACGACGAGGTGGACGACGTGACCGCGCTGTGGGTGCGCACGACCGTGAACGGCGAGGAGCGTCAGGCCGCGCCGGTCGCCGACTTGATCTTCGACATCCCGACGCTGATCGAGACGATCTCCGCCTCCGTGCTGCTCGAGCCCGGCGACCTGATCGCAACCGGTACGCCGGCCGGGGTGGGCATCGGGTTCAAGCCCCCGCGCTACCTCGAGCCCGGGGACGTCATCGAGGTGACCATCGACGGACTCGGCACGCTGTCCAACCCGACGGTCTGATGTCGTGATCGCGGAGGTCGTCTCGGTCGGCACCGAGCTGCTCATCGGCGAGATCGTCGACACCAACGCGGCCGCGGTCGCCCAGCGTCTGGCCGCCGCCGGCCTCGACGCGCACTACCGGGTCACGGTGGGGGACAACCTCGAGCGCATCGTCGCCGTACTCGCCACCGCCTGCGAGCGCGCCGATGTAGTCGTGGTCACCGGTGGCATCGGGCCCACCGGCGACGACATCACCAAGGACGCCCTCTGCGTGATGGCGGGCCTCACCCTCGCCCGCGACGACGCGCACGCCGTCCACATCCACGACGTCGTGATGGCTCGCCGCGGCATCGTCTTGGACACCGTGCTCCAGATGGCCGACGTCCCGGTCGGCTCCGACCCGCTCCCCAACGACGTCGGCCTCGCCCTCGGTGTCGCTCTCCAGCACCGCGACACCTGGCTTTTCGTCCTCCCCGGCGTGCCCTCCGAGATGATCGCCATGCTCGACACCCACGTCGTCCCGCGCCTCGTCGCCCTCACGGGCGGCGAGGTCGTGCACAGCGAGGTCGTCCGCACCGTCGGCCTGGGGGAGTCCCAGGTCGCCGCCTGCCTCGGCCCGCTCTTTGCCAGCACCAATCCGTCGATCGCTTTCCGCATCGACGGCGACCAGGTCTTGGTACGGATCACCGCCAAGGCGGCGTCCCAGGCCGACGGCGAGGTGCTGGTCGCAGGACTGCGCGGTCAGGTCGAGACCCTGCTCGCCGACGCTCTGGCCTAGCTGGCCACGTCGCACGTCGAACCGTGTCCCACGCATGGAGCGGAGCCACCCGCGCGTGCGTCAGCGGGTCGCGGGACGCCCGCCCACGTCGCGGTCGCACGTTCGCTGGCATAGTCTCCCCGCATGTGGAAACGGACTGCCACTCTGATCGCTGTCCTGATGGCCGCGTTGATGCTCACGGTCGGGGCCAGCGCCGCCTCGAGTGCCCCACGGCCGCCGCAGCGCGCCGAGGCGGGCGCGGCTCGTGCGCAGAGCGCGACGGTCGGACAGAGCTGCGTCAGGTTCCGCGGGGCGCGGCGGTGTGCCTACTGGACCCAGTCGACCCTGACGAGTCAGCCCCTCACCGCGTTCGCGGCCGTGTCGGTCCGCGTTTTCAACGGCGACGACCCGGAGGTGCGCCTCGTGCTGTTCCAGCGGCTGACGAAGAGCGGCTGGGTGACCAAGGCGCGGCGCAGCGGCGACGGTATCCGTTCCGGCCGAGCAGACGACTCCGTCGGCTGGCGCGAGTGCGCCGACCTGCCTTCTGGCACCTACCGCTCCCGCGGCAAGGTGAGGTGGACGAGCGAGGGTGTGCGCTACACGCGCTGGGTCACCGGGACGAAGGTCCGCAGGAACGCCATCTGCTGACCTCCGACCGGTCGTGGTGGAGGTCAGCTGACGGCGAGGGCCCCGATGCTCTCGAACGTCTTGAACACGTTGGCCTTGGCCAACGCGACGTCGGGGTCGGACACGTCCCGCGGGAAGGGCAGCGGCATCTCGATGTCGTCGGCCATCCGGCCTCCCTTGGCGAAGACGAGGATCCGGTTGGACAGCTCCACGGCCTCGCCCACGTCGTGGGTCACGAAGACCACGGTTTTCTTGGTTTCCTGCCACATGCTCTGCAGCTCAGCGCGCAGCGATCGGGCGGTGATCGCATCAAGGTGGCTGAACGGCTCGTCCATGAAGAGCACGTCGGGTTCGGTGGAGAAGGCACGGGCGATGCCGACACGCTGCTGCATGCCGCCGGACAGCTCGCCGGGGTACTTCTTGGTCTTGTCTCCGAGCTGCACCATGTCCAAATACTTCTGGCACCGCGCGCGGGTGGCCTCGGAGCGGTCCTTCTGCACGAACAGCAGGTTGTCCATCACGGTGCGCCAGGGGAGCAGCCTGGCCGCCTGGAAGACATAACCGGCGTTGGCCGGTTTGCCGTCCTGGGTGATCGTCACCTGTCCGTTGGTGGGCGTCTCGATCCGGCTCAGGATGTTGAGCAAGGTGGACTTGCCGCACCCCGACGCACCCACGATCGAGACGAAGACGTGCCCACCGATGTCCAGGTTGACGTTCTCCAGCGCGACGACCTTGTCCTCGCCGACGCCGAACTCCTTGTGCAGGTTGCGGACCTTGATCTCAGCCATCGTGGTGTCTCCTCGTGTCGTCTCCGCGTTGACGCTCGGACTTGGGGCCGGCAGTTACCTGGTTGAGGCTCTCCATCGCCGCCGTGGTGGCATGGGAGACGGATCCGGCGGTCGCGACCGCCGCGTCCGGTGCGTCGAAGCGCTCCTCCACCACGTCAGCCGCGTTGACCTCCGGCCGCCACCGGAAGAAGTAGCGGGAGAGCCGGTCGAACATGAACTTCTCGAACAGCAGCGCGAAGATCACGAAGAACATCGCGTAGCCGATCACTCCGTGCGCCCGGTGGGCGTCGTACCAGAACTTGATCGTCCAGCCCGCCCCGTCCTGGCCCCCGAAGACCTCGGCCACCACCAGACCCTTCCACCCCAGCGCGAAGGCGTAGCGGCCAGCCGCGAACATGAACGGCATCAGCGAGGGAATCAGCACGTGCCGGACGATGTGTCCCCGGCTGACGCCGAAGGCGCGGGCCATGTCGTAGAGATCGAGGGGCGCGTTGCGCACACCCTCGCGGACATTGATGATCACGAAGGGAATGCCTGTCAGCACCACCGTCACGATCGGACCGATGTCACCGAAGCCGAAAGCCAGGCTGCAAAAGAGTGCCCAGGCCAGGTTGGGCATCGCCAGGATGGCGACGACCCAGTCGTTGAAGAAGGCGTTGACTGATCTGGACAGCCCCATCCCGAGGCCGATCACGGTGCCGACCGCCATCGCGATCGCCATCCCGATGCCCAGACGCTTCAGTGAGATCGCAAAGGTCTCGTAGAGGTTGTACGGCGCCAAAGTGTCGCCTCGCACCTCGCCCCACATGAAGCTCAGCACTTGGCTCGGCCGCGGCAGCACGTCCACGGCGAAGGGCCAGATCGACTGCACGACCTCCAGGGCGACCAGCCAGACCAGCAGACAGACCAGCGGGAAGGCGATCCGGCCTGAGAGCGGGCTCCTGGCGGCGCGCTTCACCGGGTTGGCTCGGGTGCGTCGGCGAGGCATCGTGTCGGTGGAGCTCATGAGTTGATCGTTCCTCTCCACGCGAAGAAGCGACGCTCGATGACCTCGAGCACCACCTTCTCCAAGAACAGTGCAAACACGTAGAAGGCGAGGATCCAGGTCAGGAACTCCGGCAGTCTGAACAGCTGGCTGGCGGTGCGCATCTCGAAGCCGATGCCGCTCGACGAAGAGAACACCTCGGTCAGGACCGTCACCTTCCAGGCGATCGAGAACCCGAAGCGGACCCCGGTGAAGATGTAGGGCGCCAGATGCGGGATCACGATCTCCCGGTTGCGACGTACGACGCCGACACCGAACGACTTGGCCATGTCGATGAGATCCTTGGGCAATGCCTTGATGCCCTCGGCCACGTTGACGCTGATCAGGGCGAACGTCGTGAGCACGATCGCGATCAACGGACCCCACGGCCGGTTGCCGAAGATGATCGCGGTGATCAGCGCCCAGATCAGGCCGGGTGTCGTGACTCCGATGGTGACGGCGTCGCGGAAGAAGCCGTTCAGCCATCGGTTCTGCATGAGGATGCCAATGGCGGTGCCGACCACGAACGCGATCGTGAAGCCGATCCCGATCCGGGTCAGGGTGTCGGCGAACGCACCAGGCACCTTGCCCGAGGCCCAGAGCTCACCGAACGTGCGGAACACGTCGGTGGGCCCGGGGAGCAGCCGCTCGCTCATGAATCGACCGGAGGCAAACTCCCACAGGCCGAGGAAGAAGGCGTAGCCCGCCAGTCGCCAGACGACCACCTGGATCCGTTCCTTGCGCCGCGCGGCGCGGACCCGTTCCTCCTCGGTGTGCCGGGGCGGGTCACTGGTCGGGGGTGGAACAACTGCGGTCGCCACGGATTCTCCTCTGCTTGCGACGGCTTGGATGTGGTCGGACCAGGGCGCGGTCGGTCAGCTGCTCGGGGCCAGGGCCACGAACTTCGGGGTCGGCGCGTCGGTGGCGAGGTAGTTGGCATTGTCCGGGTCAAGGTTCTTCATGATGTCCCAGATCGCTGTCTCGGTGCCGATCCACTCGTCGTCCTCGAGGAAGGGGCTGTCGACGAACCAGTCGTTGTCACCACTGACGAATTCGGTCATGAAGTCGATGTCCTCCTGGGACTCGACCGAGAAGTGCTGCGGGTACTTCGCGACGGTCTCCGCCTTGCTCTCCTTCCACATGTCGATGCCCTCCTGCCACAGCTCGAGGAATTTGACCGCGAGGTCCTCGTTCTCGTTGAACCACTCCTCGGTCGCGGTGAAGTTGTTGCCGAGCACGTGCAGCTGACCGTCGGCGTCGGGGGCGAACTCGTCGTAGAGCTGGAAGGGCAGCTTGCCGTCGTACATGATCTCGATCTCGCCCTTGCGCAGCTGCGGTACGGCGGCCTCGGGGATCACCGCCGCGACCTCGCAGTCGCCGCGCAGCAGGTTGGTCGGGTTGACGAAGTGGTCGTTGACGACGAGCTCGAAGTCGCCGCCGCCCACGCGGTAGTCCAGACCGTGCATCTCCTGGGCGAGCACCGTCCAGAACGCCGTGTTGGAGGTCGGGCCGGAGACGCAGATCTTGGAGCCCTTGGGCACGTCCTCGAGCGTCTCGTAGGGGTCGCCGGCGCGCCGCAGCATCGGCACGCGCTGGTAGTTGTACTTGCCGAACGTGACCGTCTTGATGTCGGTCTCCGCCTCGAGCACGGGGGTCTCCTGCGTGGACATCGAGACGATGTCTCCGTGGCCTCCCGCGAAGTAGGTGAACTCGTCCCAGGTGGTGCTGGTCTCGATACGGACGCCGTTCTCCTCCTCCCAGTCGGCGATCACGCCGGCATCGTCCATGAGGTCCCAGACCGGGTCGGGCGCGAAGGCGAAGCGGATGACGTCGCCACCGCCCGCGTCGGACGCTTCCCCGTCCCCTCCGCAGCCGGCCAGGGCCAGTGCGCCGATCGTCATGCCGAGAGCCGTGAGGTGAAGTCGTCGCCTGAGCTGCACTGTGTCCTGCCCTTCGTCTCCGGAGCGCACCGGGAAGTGACTCCTGTCACTTATTGAAGGGATGCCGCCCGGTGCCCGCGATGCCGCAGAGCGTGAATTTTGACCGGGGGTGGTGGCGGCTCCCGTAACACGCACGTGAACGGACAGCGCCGCCTGACCGCGGTGCCGTGACCCGGCATTGTCGCCTCCTCGTTCTACCCACCCCTAGCCTCGCCGGGACGCACGGGCGAGAGGGGGCATCGGTGGGCCGTGGAGGGGACGCGCGCCCGCTCGGCGAGGCCGGGCTCGCTGCGCCTCCTGGGGCTCGGCTCGTTCAGCAGCTCGGTCGACCGCTTCCTCTTCGCACCGCTGATCGTCGTCATCGCCGGCGACCTCGGGGCGTCGCTCGCGGCGGTCACGCTTGCCGCCACCGCCTACTTCCAGTCGTACGGCGTGTATGCAGCCGGTGTGGGCCGTCGTCGGGAACGGCTCTGGCAGGATCCGGACGATCCGGGTGGCGCTCGCGCTGGCGGCCCTGTCCGGGCTGGCGTCGGCGGCAGCCACGGACGCCGCTGGCTGCTCTGGTCACGGGGGATCACCGGCGCGTGCTTCGCCGCCGCGGTGCCGGGGGCGCTGATGTTTGGCGCGACACCGTCTCCTCGATCGCCGGCAGGCGCCGATGCCGACCTGATGACGGGCGCGGCACTCGGCATCTCCTTGGCCACCGCGGGAGCCGGTCTCGTCGGTGACCACCTCACGTGGCGGGGTCGTCTTCGCCGCCCCCGCGATCCTGGCGGCAGTGCTGGTCGTGCTGCTGCGACGCGTGCCCGAGCCGCCGGCCGGTCCGAGGCTTCCGGCGCTGCAGGGCTTCGGGCGGGTGCTCCGGCACCGATGGGCTCTCGTTGTGCTCGGGCTGGTGTTGTGTGAAGGGCTTGTCCTCGTTGCCCTGCTCACCTCCTTGCCCCTGACTTTGCAGTCCGCGGGTTGGTCGGCCAGCATCGCAGGGCTGGTGACGGCGGCCTACCGCGTCGCGGTCTTCGCCTTCTCGCCCCTGGTCCAGCGACTTTCGCGCTGGGTAGCCCCCGCCACCCTCGTGGGGGCGGCGCGACCACCGGGACCGGCGCGTACGCGGTGCTGGTCATCGGCCATGGCGTGCCCCCGGCGTACTCCTTGGACGCGTCTTCCTCGGCGACCTGGGCCGTCCTGCATACGACGATGCAGATCTGGGTCACCGACGTGGTGCCGGAGGCGCGTGCGGCGGCCGTGAGTCTTTTCGCCTCCTCGTTGTTCACCGGCGCCGCCGTCGGGAGCGCGGTGGGTGCCGGCTTCATCGAGCACTGACGGCTGACGTCATCGGGCGGTCGCAGATTCACAGTCGGCGCCACTGTTCACGCACGCAACGCGGACGAGACTGCGTTGTGGGCCGGGCCCGGCGCCTGATGACCCGAGACCACCTGTGAGAGAGAGCGAGAGACGCCGTGAGACTGGGTTACTTCTCCATGCCGCTGCACCCGCTCGGCCGGGGCTGGGCCGAGACCCTCGAGGAGGATCGCGCCGCCGTGATCCTGGCCGACCAGCTCGGCTTCCACGACGCGTTCATCGGTGAGCACCTGACCGACCAGCACGAGAACATCACCAACAGCCTGGTGTTCCTCGCGACGCTGATCTCCGAGACCTCGCAGATCCGTCTCGGCACCGGCACCACCAACCTCTCCCAGCAGCACCCCGTGCTGGTCGCGGCCAACTCGGCCATGTTCGACCACCTCAGCGGCGGCCGCCTCATCCTCGGCATCAGCCCCGGCGCGCTGCACCTCCGACGCTGAGGCGCTCGGCATCCTGAGCGAGGACCGCAACAAGATGTTCGCCGAGGCGATCGACATCATCGAGAAGATCTGGGAGCTCGACCCGCCGTACAACATCGACCTGCCCGGCAACCGGTGGAAGGTCACCACCGCGTCGCACGATCGACCTGGACTTCGGTGTCGGCGTGATGCCCAAGCCGCTCCAGCAGCCACGGCCCGAGATCGTCGGCACCGTCGTGGCACCCTTCTCCAAGGGCGTCATCGCCATGGGCGAGCGCGACTTCCACCCGCTCTCGGCCAACTTCCTGCTGCCGCAGTGGGTGGCCACCCACTGGCCGAACTACGTCCAGGGCAAGGAGGCGGCCGGCGCAGCGCGCCGACCCGGCCGACTGGCGCGTGGCGAGGACCGTCTTCGTCGCCGACGACCCCGCCGTCGCAGAGGCGTATGCGCTCACCGACGAGGACAGCCCCTACCGCTTCTACTACGCGCAGATGCTGAAGAAGATGCGCAAGCTCGGCCGGCTCGAGCTGTTCAAGACCCACCGCGACCAGCCCGACGAGGAGATCACGCTCGACCACGTCGTCGACAAGCTCGTCATCGCCGGCACGCCCGAGTCGGTCACCGAGCAGCTGCACGGCTTCTGCGAGGAGGTCGGCGAGTTCGGCGAGCTCGTCTACGCCGGTCTCGACTGGGTCGACCCGTCGCTGGCGAAGCGGTCGATGGAGCTGATGGCCCAGAAGGTCATGCCCGACCTCAACGCGGCCCTCGGGTCGCAGGGGTGACCCACGACCGGCTGCCGCCCCTGGCCGAGACCGATCTCACCGACCGAGCAGCGGGAGGCCCGCTCGCGGATCCTCGCCGGGCCGCGCGCCTCGCTCGTCGGGCCGTTCGTGCCGCTGCTGCGCAGCCCGGAGCTGATGACGCGACTCCAGCTGGTCGGGGAGTACATCCGCTTCGACAGCGTGCTGCGACGACGACCTCGTGGAGCTGGTCGATCCTGCTCGTGGCCCGCGCGTGGGACCAGGAGTTCGAGTGGGGCTACCACCACCCGCTGGCGCTGAAGGCCGGCCTGCCCGAGGACGGTCGTCGACGACGTCGCGCGGGGGGTGCGTCCCCATGGCGGGCGTCCCGAGGTCACGGTCGTGCACGACCTCGTCGACGAGCTGCAGCGCACCAGGGCCGTCTCGGACGCGACGTACGCCGCGCCGGCAACCTCGCTCGGTGAGGAACGGGTCGTCGAGGCGGTCGCCACCGCCGGGCTACTACACGACCCTCGCGATGACGATGAACGCGGCGGGCACCACCGCCGCCGGACGACGCCCCGCGGCTGCCCCCTCGGGCGGACGGCTGAGCCGACACCGGTCGTCCTGCTGCACCCCCTCGGGGTCGACCACGACTTCTGGGACCCGGTGCGTGCGGCGCTGCCGGCGCGTCTCGGGCCGGTGGAGGCGCCCGACCTGCTCGGCCACGGGCGGGCCCGCTGCCGACCCCCGGTGCCGGGATCGAGGCGTTCGCCGACGCCGTCGAGGCAGGGCCTGAGCGCCCGCGACGCGCCGGTCCACCTCGTCGGGGTGTCCCTCGGCGCCCTCGTGGCCCAGGTCGTCGCCGCCCGCTCACCCGAGCGTGTCGAGCGCCTCGTGCTGGCGGACGGGGTCGCGGTCTACCCGGGCCGATGCGGACGATGTGGGGCGAGCGTGCCGCGGCTCGTGCGGCCCAGGGCCTCGGCGCCGTGGTCGAGCCGATGGAGGCGTTGTGGTTCTCCCCCGACTACCGCGTGCAGTCGTCCGACGCAGGTCGCGGCCGTCCGTGCCGCTTCTGCTCGCCGGCGACCCCGAGGGTTATGCCCGCACCTGCGAGGCGCTGGCCGTCGCCGACACCGAGCGCGGCCGTCCCCTCCATCGCTGCCCCGACCTTGGTCGTCTGCGGTGAGGCCGACGCGCCCCCCTTCCGGATGGCGCTCGACTGGCTGGCCCGGTCGCTGCCGAACGCGCGGACGGCCTGGCTGAGCGGCGCCCACGCCACGGCGGTACGAGCACCCGGGCGAGTTCGCGGACTTGCTGGTCGAGTTCCTCGGGCTGAGCGGCTCGCCGGGACGGCCGAGCAGGCGGACCAGCCGCAGCGCCACCTGCAGCTCCGTGCGGCGCTCCTGCAGGGCGCGTCCGAGCAGCTCCTCGGCACTTGTGCAGCCGGTTGCGCACGGTGTGCTCGTGGAGCTGGAGGTGCTCGGCGGCCGCGACGTGGCTGCCCAGCCGGAAGGACGCCTCGAGGGTCTCGCGCAGCCGGGCGGCCTCGGCGGTGCCCTCGGCGAGCGGGCCGAGCTCGGCGCGGACGAAGCGGCCCGCGCGGTCGGGGTCGCGCAGCAGGAGGATCTCCAGGGCCGACGTCCGCGTGGGCCAGGACCACGCGGGGGCCTGCGCGCGGCCCCAGGCCCGGCGCACCCGCTCCACGTCCTGCGCCTGCGCGCAGGGACTCCCGGAAGCCCTCCAGCCCGCACTGCGGTTCGCTGACCGACGCGGTCGACGCCGGTTCCGGCGAGCGCCTCGGTGCCGACCGGCGCAGCGCTGCCGGGCGGCCAGGCGTCGAGCCGGCGCAGCCAGACCACGGTGCTGGCCGAGGTCGAGCGGGTGGACCAGCGCGTGCCGCACGTCGGTCGCCGCGCGCAGGCCGACAGCGAGCTGGCCGGCCGCTCCCTCGGCGCACTGCCGGCAGCAGCACCGCGACGTGGTGGCCGTCGAGGTCGTAGGTCCAGCGTCGTCAGGTCGGAGGCGGGCCAGCGACGTGGCGCTCGCCGCGCAGGACGTCGCGGACCAGGCTCCTGCGGACCTGGCGCCCGCGACCGGTTGAGGGCGTCGTAGTCGCGGGCGTAGGCTGTCGGCGACCTGCGAGGCGACGTGGTCCTGGTAGGCGAGGATGCCGCGGGTCAGCTGGGTCTGGATCGCCAGGGCCTCCTCACTCGACGTACCGCTCGCGACCAGCCACTGGTCGACATGCGTCGCCCACATCTCCCACTGGGTGTAGAAGCCCACCCGGTAGGAGCGCTGCAGCGACTTCTGCGGGATCCGCAGCTGAGCCTGCACGGTCGCGAAGTTGAGCACCTTGTCCAGTCGCACCTGGGCGAGGTCGCTGCGTCCGCTGAGCACGTCACGCATCGCGTAGGCGTTCTGGGAGACGCTGGCGCGGAAGGCGGCCGATGAACTCCTCGTCGTGGACGTGCTGGGGGAAGACCGTGGAGGTGCAACGCTCCATGACGGTGTCGATCATGTCCTCGATGGGGCAGGAGTCAACGTGGTCGCGGACGCCGTCGGGCAGCGGCGAGCTGTCGAACCACTGCTGGCCGTCTGTCACTACAGCGCCCTCTCTCGTCGGCCGTCCGCCGGTCGGGTCCAGGGTGGACGTCGTCTGCATCATCCCACCGGTTCGACGAGGCCCGAACGCGCCGAGCGGGTGATCGCCTCGAACGCCTCCACGTTGGCCTGCATCTCTGCCAGTGACACCGGGTACGGCTCCAGCGCCGCGCGGCGGCCGCGCGAAGGCCTCCAGGTTGTCGCGCACGCTCGGGCGCGGGGGTGGAACGCGTCTCCGGATCGGCGCCGCGCAGCACCGTGGTGACGTCCCAGCCTTGCGGGTTCTCGGGGTGCTTGCGGTCGCGGATCTCCACCCACGCCCTTCGAGCCGTAGCACCGCACCCGGCCGTCGAAGGGGGTGGTGAGGATCGCCGTGATGAGCGCGGTGGCGGCCCTTCTCGAAGCCCATCGTGACGGTGAGGGTGTCGCCGTTCTCGAAGTTCGAGTCGCGTGGGTGCCGAGGCGCGCCCACACCTCGGTCGGGCGGCCGAAGCACGGCGATGGCCAGGTCGACGAGGTGGATGCCGGTGGCGGACAGCGGACCCACCGGCGCGTGCACGTTCGACAGCCGCCAGTTGTCGGGCGGGCAGGTCGAGGAACTTGTCCTGGCTGAAGTTGCCCTCGAGCACGCAGCGGGGTGCCGAGCGCGCCGCTCGGCGCACATCTGCGCGCAGCTGCTGCACGGCCGGCTCGAAGCGTCGTTCGTGGCCGATCCCGAGCTGCACCCCGGCCGCGCGCACGGCGGCGATCGCGCGCGCGCCTCCTGCAGCGACTGGTCGTCAGCGGCTTCTCGCAGAACACGTGCCGGCCGGCCGCGGCCGCGGCGACGATCTGCTCGGCATGGAGGCGGTGCGGTGTGCAGAGCACGACCGCCTCGACGGCATCGTCGGCAAGTGCCTCGTCGAGGGTGGCGACGGTGCGGACGCCGTACGCCGTGATGCGCTCGCGCGCCGACCTCGTCCACGTCGACCGCCAGCACCACCTCGAGGTCGGTCGCTCTCCTGCAAATCGGCGACGATCTTCTGGCCCCACCATCCAAGGCCGACGACGGCTGCTTTGATCACCCCCGCAGTCAAGCCGTGCTCACCTGGCGCGGGACTGGCCCACTGCGTGAAGTTCGCCCCCTGGGTTGCCGGATCCCGTCAGTCCGGCGCGAGACGCGTCCCCTCACCGTGCCGCGGGTCGAGTGCCTTACAGCCTCCGGCACCGAGATTCCGGCAATTTGACGGCTGGCGTGAGTGCGCGCGCCGCCTGCGCTTTGTTCAATGAGGACTCAGCAACCCGACGACGGAGGTAGGCATGGAGCCGGCACCCAGCATCGCGACGAAGTCGGTGGATGCCGCCCACTTCCGGCACGTGGTCGGACACCTCGCCAGTGGTGTCACCGTGGTGACGACGGCGACCGGTGGCCGTCAGCACGGGATGACCGCGAGCTCGGTGACCTCCCTCTCGCTGGACCCGCCAATGATGCTCGCGTGCATCAACAACTCGGTTCCGACCGCGGAGGCGGTGACGGCGTCGGGCAGCTATGTGGTCAACGTGCTCGGTGAGCATCAAGGCGAGCTGGCTCGACAGTTCGCCACCTCGAGTCGCGACAAGTTCCGCGACGTCTCGGTGCGCACCGGTGCACTGGGGCTGCCCCTGCTCGGTGACGCGCTCGCCCACATCGAGTGCGAGGTGGTCGAGCGGGTCGTGGGCGGCAGTCACACGATCTTCCTGGGTCGTGTCGTTTCGGCGACAGCGGGCGACGGCCAGCCGTTGACCTACTTCAGGGGTGGGTTCGGTCGCTTCGAGTTCGCCCGCGACGACGAGGTCTACGGCCGGGCGCGGGAGCTCGTGCTGAGCCGGGTCTATCCGGCCGATCATGCATTGGCGGTGGAGGATCTTGCCCACCAGCTCGACGTGGACGAGTCGGCTGCGTTCTATGCCCTGACCCGGCTCTCCTCCGAGGGCCTGGTCCGGCGTGACCCGGACCGTGGCTACGTCGTGGCGGCGTTCGACGTACGCACCTCCGACGACACCTTCGATGCCCGGCTCGCCATCGAGCTGGGCGTCGATCGCCTTGGCCATCCACCGGGTGACGCCGACGGAGGTGGCCGAGCTGCGACGTCGGTTCGATGCCATGGCCGCGCTCCTCGTCGGCGACCGCTTCGTCGACTTCGACGCCTATCTCGACGCCAACTACGACTTCCACGAGCACCTGGTGTCCCTGGCGAACAACCCGCTGCTCACCTCGACCTTCGGGCGGCTGAGCATCAAGAGCGTGATGACGCGGTCCTTCGGCTCGACCCCGCTCACCTCGCAGAAGTTCGTCGAGGTCCAGGGCCGACTGGTCGAGGCCTTCGAGCAGGGCGACCAGGAGGCGGCCGTGCGCGCCGCGGCCGACTACTGCGATGCGGCCAAGGAGAGGGTCCGCGAGATCCTCTCCTTCACCGGCGGCCGGCTGTAGGGCATCGGCCCGCCGCCCGGGCACGCAGAACGGAGAGGGCCTCGCCCTCTCCGTACTCAACTTATAGCGCAACGGGGGGCTTGCGGCAAGACCCTGGTGGTGCCTCAGAATCGCCCGTCGAAGGCAACGAGCCGATGACGGGGGCCACCAGACGTGAGTGTGAAGTCCAGCAGTGCGTTCGACCTGCCCCACCGGTTGACAGCGAAGGCAGACCCGCGGCTGATCGCGGACGACGAGCGACACTTCGCGGCGATCGGGGAGTGCCTCGAGCAGTCCGTCGGCGATCTCGAGGAGCGTCTGCGCGCGGCGCGGCAGGCACCGGGCGGCAGCGGTCAGGAAGCGATGGACAGGGACCAGGAGGTGCACCGGCTGACTGCTCGACTCAAGACCCTGCAGCGTTTCGGTCTCGACCTCTGCCTCGGCCACATGGTCGGCACCGACGCTCGTGAGCCTGTGTACGTGGGACGTCTCGGCCTGAAGGATCCCAGCGGCAGGACACTGCTGCTGGACTGGCGCTCCCCGGCGGCCGAGCCGTTCTTCGGAGCGACGCATGGCAACCCCATGGGGCTGTCCAGCCGCCGCAGGTACCGATGGTCGCGCGGCCGGATCAACGACTACTGGGACGAGGTGTTCACCGCCGACGGGTTGGACGACCATCAGGCGGCGCTCGACGACCAGTCCGCCTTCATCGCCACGCTCGGCAGCCACCGATCGGCGCGAATGCGCGACGTGCTCGGCACCATCCAGGCCGACCAGGACGCCATCATCCGTGCGGGATCGCGCGGTGCGCTCGTCGTCGACGGTGGTCCGGGCACGGGCAAGACGGTGGTGGCGCTGCACCGTGCGGCCTACCTGCTCTACTCCGACCCGCGGCTCGGGCACCGGCGCGGGGGAGTGTTGTTCGTCGGTCCGCACCAGCCCTACCTGGCCTACGTCGCCGACGTGCTGCCCAGCCTCGGCGAGGAGGGCGTACAGACCTGCACGCTGCGTGACCTCGTCCCCGAAGGCGCCACCGCCACCGACGCCGTCGACCCCGAGGTGGCGCGGCTGAAGTCCTCGGCAGCGATGGTCTCCGCGATCGAGCCCGCCGTGCGGTTCTACGAAGAGCCCCCGACCGAGGGGATGACCGTCGAGACCGACTGGGCGGACCTCTGGCTGAGCGCGTCGGAGTGGACCGAGGCCTTCGGGGCCGTGGATCCCGGCACTCCGCACAACGAGGCCCGCGAGCGGATCCTCGACGAGGTGGTCGCCATCCTGCTCGACAAGAGCGAGGACGAGGACGTCGCCCGTGACCTGATGGCCGCATCGATCCGCCGCAACCCGGAGCTCGACGAGGCCCTCGGCAGGGCCTGGCCGACCATCGAGGCCTCCGATCTCGTCGCTGACCTGTTGTCGGTGCCTGCCTACCTGCGCCTGTGCGCTCCCTGGCTCGACGCCGACGAGGTGCGCTGCCTGCGCCGCTCGCCCGATGCCGCCTGGACGGTCGCGGACCTGCCGCTGCTCGACGCCGCCCGGCAACGACTCGGAGACCCGACGGCGTCACGACGCAAGCGCCGGCACGCTGCAGCGATCGCGGCCGAGCGCGAGGAGATGGACCGGGTCGTGGACCACCTGCTTGCCTCCGACGACTCGGAGATGCGGGTGATGTCGATGCTGCGGGTCTCGGATCTGCAGAGCGTCATCATCGACGAGTCGGCGCAGCCGTCGGTCGACCCGGACCTGCTGGCCGGACCGTTCGCGCACGTCGTGGTCGACGAGGCCCAGGAGCTGACCGACGCCGAGTGGCAGATGCTGCTGCTGCGCTGCCCGTCCCGCAGCTTCACCATCGTCGGGGACCGGGCCCAGGCCCGGCACGGCTTCACCGAGTCGTGGGATCAGCGGCTCGAACGGATCGGGCTCGACCGGGTTCGCCTGGCGTCGTTGAGCATCAACTACCGGACCCCCGGGGAGGTGATGGCGGCGGCCGAACCGGTGATCCGCGCCGCGCTCCCGGACGCCAACGTGCCGACCTCGATCCGCGAGAGCGGCGTCCCGGTCGGGCACGGTCGCACCTCGGACCTGGCGGCCGTCCTGGACGAGTGGCTGGGGACGCATCCCGAGGGCACGGCCTGCGTCATCGGCGACCCGACGTTCCGCGGCGGGCCACGCGTCCGGTCGCTGACTCCTGTGCTGGCGAAGGGGCTGGAGTTCGACCTCGTGATCCTGGTCGACCCCGACTGCTGGGGCACGGGTGTCGAGGGCGCGGTCGACCGGTACGTCGCGATGACCCGGGCGACCGGGCACCTGGTCGTGCTCACCAGCACCTGAGCGGCGTGGCAGCGTCGAGCGGATGCACACCGGCCGGCACGGAACGTTCCTCGAGGACACCGGGCCCCCATGGCGTCCGACGACCAGGCCTTGCCCGACCCGGTCGGCAGCGGGGTGCGGATCAACGAACCGCGGTGATGGGTCCGGTCACGGTGGTCGTCCATTGATCCGCGGGATCAGGATCGGGAAACTCGGTAACGGTGTCCAGCAGAGACCTGGCCGTGTGAGCGTTGCCACGGCTGGCTGCGGCCAGCAGCGCTTCAGCGCCCTGGTAGGTCGACAGCTCGGGAGGGACGACCAGCAAGCGCAGCACAACCCCGTCGCCCAGTGAGAGCTCGATCAGGTGGGTGTCGTCGTGCGGGCCTGTGCCCACCTGCACCTGGCCACCAAGGACGTGGATGCTCGACGGTGCCCCGTCCCAGTCCGGCGGAGAGCAGACCGCGCGAACGATCCGTGCGAGCGTCGCAGGGAAGCCAGTGACGAGATCTGCCAGCTCCACAGCAAGATCCCGGCTGTAGGGCCACCATCCTCCGTCCAACGAGTCGCCGGCCCCGCGCTCGCCCATCCGAAGTCTCAGCGGGGGCTTGTCCTGACCGCCCGGCGTCATCACGGTGGCGACGTACGGCGAGGTCATCGCCCGCAGCAGCGCGCTGTAGCCGAGACCGAAGGCCAGCTCCGCGCCGACCTGGAGATCGGTCTCGCCCGCATCGACGACGAGGTGGTCGCTGCTCATCGCCAGCACGGCGATGCCAACCGGGGGGACCAGCCCGTCGGGGTCGGTGTCCTGCTGGCCGAGTGCGAGCACCACCTGGTTGACCTCCCCGGAGCGCTCCACCGGCGCAGCGACACCGAAGGCCGCTTGGGCGAGGCGGCCCCACGGCCTGGCGGGCTTCCAGCGCGCCTCGATCACTTCGGAGACGAGGGTGAAGGCATCGGTGCGCAGGCCCGGTAGCGGCGTGCGGTGCAGTGGTTCGACACCCAGCAGGATGGCCTCGCCCAGGCGCAGCTGGTTGATCCGGCCGACCTCACCGCCGCCGAGCGCCCACTCCAGGTTGGCCGAGTTGCCGCCGGAGACGACCGTCAGCGTGATCGAGCAGGCGTGCTCCACCTGCTCGACCAGGCGGGAGAGCTCGTCCATCTTTGCTTGGTCGGGGATCACCCCGCTGCGGCAGGCGAGATTGGTGCCCAGACCGCGCAGCCGCACGCCGGGGAGTGCCACCACGGTCCGGGCGGCCTCGAGGACGTCAGCGGGCAACAGCCCCTCGCGCAGGTCGCCGAGCTCGACCATCAGGACGACGCCGTGCACCCGGCCCTCGTCGTGGGCCGCGGCCGACAGCGCGGTGACCACGGCAGGTTCGCTGTTCAGACTGGTGTCGGCCACCCGCACCACGCGCGTGACCTGGGTCAGCATCGGGGATCGCGTCAAGGTGAGCGGGGCAGCGATGCCCGCAGCGCGCAACCTTTCGAGGTTCTCCACCCGGGAGTCCCCGAGCCCGGTGACCCCACCACCGACCATGGCGCCGGCCACCGAGGGCAAGCCGAGGACAGCCTTGACCACGCCCGTGACGGTGATCCCTCGGGCAGCCAACGGGTCGACGAGAGCACGTGCGTTGTGGGTGATCGCAGCCAGGTCGACGAGGATGCGGGGTGCGCTCACCTTCCGGCCGGCTCGACGGCGCGTCGCGCCCCTGCCAGCTCGGGAAGTCCCTGCACGACCATGTCGACCAGGCGGGCGAGCGGACGTGTGAGTGCATCGGTGGCGGGCACCCCCAGGTCCCGCTCGTAGTCGACGATGGTGGCGCTCACCTCGTCGTCGTCCATGTCCTCGTGGTTGATCGTGACGCCGATGACACGGGTGTCGGCGAAGGCCTCGATCATCGCGATCTCGCTCGCGACGGTCGGCATCGGCACCATCGGGAAGTCGCCGAGCACTCGACGGTGCGGAGCATGCTGGACGATGACGGCCGTCGGCCGTGAGCCACGCAGAATGTGAGCGGAAGTCAGGTATGCGGGGTGGCTCAGGGCACCTTGGCCCTCCACGATGATCACGTCGGGGTCCTCGCCCTCGAACGCCGCAACGACCTGGTGCTCCACCTCGCCCGAGCAGAACTGGGGAACGTGGGCGTCGAGCGCAACGCCGTACGCGCCCCCCTGGATGAGGGTGGTCTGTCCCGTCCCGACGAGGACCGCCTTGATGCCGGCGTCGACGAGTGCCTGGACCAACAGGGTTGCCGTGGTCCGCTTGCCGATCGCGCCGTCCGTGCCGAGCACCGCGATCCGAGGGCAGGTAACGTCGAAGATCCTGCCGGAGAAGAGGTGGAGGTCGCGGGTCGGCTTGGGCCGCCGTACGTCGGTGATCGTCACCTCGTGCAGCAGCGCGGCCGCGACGAACTCTGCGTCGTCGTTGAGGAACTCGTGCAGCCCGTTGATGATGTGCATCCCTCGGGAGATGCCCTCGAGCAGAGCGATGCGCTGCGAGGGGGACAGCATCCCGTCCGCCGGCGCCAGGCCACAGATCAGGTAGTCCGGAAGGCGGCCCGCATGGGAAATGGCCTCGTCGAGCCCCGCGAGCACGGGGATCCCATTCGGAGTGCCGTCGAGTACCTCACCGGAGTCCGACCCTGCGAACCGGCTGTCGATGACGCTGGAGATCTCGTAGCGCTCGGAGTGACGGACCAACCCGTTGCCGGTCTTGCCGTCCTGCTCGCCGAACTGGCCCTCGCACAAGATCACAGACAACGTGCCTGTCGGCAGCTGAGGGGTGATCATGCCCGCATGGATCTTCGGCGAGCCGTCGACGCGGCGGACGTCAAGGGCAGGCGTGAACGTGGGGGACGACAAGGAGAACTCCTCTGAGATGGACCAGAGGAGGCGACAAGATCGAGGGGGACACCCGAGGTGTCCGCGATACGGGGAGTCTTCCCTGACGTATCGGCTATCTGCCGATACCACTCCACACTACGGCAAGCGTCATCATCGCTGCCGCGGCCACCCATGGTGTCGGGTGGCCGCGGCAGACTCTCGAGAGGTGGTGGTGCCTAGCGAACGATCCTCACCGTCCGCCCCTCACTGCGCCCACCGAGGGTGAGGCCGTCTCCGCGCCACACGGCGACCACCCTCAGGCGACCGATCCGGCCCGGGGCCCTGGTGGTGACCTTCCAGACACCCCGTCGGTTCACGGTCGCATCCACCCGCTTGTCGGCCCGTCCGGGACCGTCGAGCTTGACCAGGACGGTGCTGCCGGCCTTGGCCGGGGCCACCACGCCGCGGAAGGTGACCTTCTCCCGGCGCTGGACCTTCTTGTCCGGCTTCGCCAGGTCGACGACAGCCCGCACGCGCATCCGCTTGGTCATGCTGACCATCGCGGCGTGGGTCGCGCTGCCGTTGAAGACCACGCGGTAGTCGGTGGTCGCACTCGGCGCCACCCCCTTGAACGTGAAGCTTCCGTCGGTCGCCGTCGTGGTGGTGGCCACGTCTACCCAACCGGGTCCGCCGAGCAGTCGCCCGGCCGGGACCACGTCGCGGGCCTCGAGCACCACCGGGACGTTGCCCACGGCAAGGCCGTTGGCGGCCAGGACCCCGTTGATCGCGGTGGTCTCCCCGGCGGTGACCGGTCCCACGAAGGCTCGCCCGACCAGCAGCTCCGTGGGCGCAGCCGCGGCTCCAGGGGTCGGAGGAGTGACACCCTGCGTGGTGCCGGTCGGCGGCGTCGACGTCACCGGAGGCGGCGGGGTGATGGTGTACTGCCGGGTGAGCTCGGGGCTCCGGTTGCCGAACAGGTCGATCGCAGTCGCCCGGAGGGTGGAGCTCTGCTGCACGCGGATCGGGCCGGCGTAGGGCTGCGCACCCGGCCCACGCGGGTCGGACCCGTTGAGCGTGTAGGAGATCTGCGCCGTCGGGTCGGTCGAGGTCAGCGTCACGTCCTGCGCCGTGGTGAACGAGCCGCTCGCCAGCGACGCCTGCAGGTTGGGTGGCGTGCTGTCGATCGTGAAGACCTCGGACTCCACCATCGAGGATGCGCCGCCGGCGCCGATGCCGTAGTAGCTCAGGGTGGTCACGCCGTCGCCGATCGCGATCGGGCCGTTGTAGCTGATGCCGTTGGTGCGCGGGTCCTGACCGTTGGTGGTGTAGCGGATCTGGTTGGTCCGGGTGCCGGCGAGCGTCACCGAGAGCGGCGTGTTGAACGAACCGGTCTGGCGGCTGGCGATCACGCCGGGACCGACCAGCTTGCCCTGCACCGCGAACGTGTCGGAGTGCCCCAAGGTGGAGGGCGTGATGGGGTCGCCGTCGCCGTCGGTGACCTGCTTGACGTCGAAGAAGTTCGTGTCGTAGGGGCTGCCGACGACGGCGTGCTCCACGTTGGGGTCGCCGACGTAGCCCTCGGGTGCCGTCGGACCCACCGTGGGATCCCAGCGCAGGAACGGCCCGACTGGCTGGGTGAGCAGCCGGTCGAAGGTGCCGCACGGCGAGGTCATGCAGCCCACGTCGTCGGTGTAGGCGACGCGTCCACGGTCGTCGGCGGTCGCACGGACCACGCCGTAGGGGTGCACGATCTCGTAGGTGGCTCCGGGGACCACGTCGTCCATGCGGACCCGGATGCGGCCGAAGGCCACCTGGTGGCCGGCCTCCACGGAGGCGCTGTCGAAGGCCGCCTCCGCGGCGAGGATCAGCCGGGCCCTGGTGTCACCCGCGTCGAACGACGCCTCGCCGGACCACCAGAAGGACTCGTCGGGGAAGTTGCCCGGGAAGGAGATGCCGCTGGTCGGATCGGGCAGCTCGCCGACGACCGGGCAGAGCGGGTCGTCCAGGCAGAGCTCGAGCTCCACCGGGGGCAGACCCGCCCCGGGGATTGCGATGTCGGTGAGCGTCGTGGGGTAGCCGAAGGTCCGGTCGGGCGACACCGCGCTCAGGTTGTGGATCACGTAGTCGAAGGTGGAGACCGGCCCGCGCACCTCGGACGGGGACTCCTCGGTGGGCTCGGCCACTGCGATCGCCTTCAGCGTGGTGCTTCGGGTGACCGTCAGCGGGTCGGTGTAGAGCCGGGTCGACCCTGCCGGGAGTCCGCTCTCGTCCAGCCGCGGACGGGTGCCGTCAGTCGTGAAGTAGATGGGGTTGTCAGCCACCGGGTTGCTGGTCAGCGTCACCACCTGCTTGCCCATCAGGGGGGCGGTGAGCCCGCCCGGGGGAGCCGGGGAGGCGGTCACGAAGGGCAGATCGGCGGCAACCTCGTAGTCCTGCTGGTAGACGTCGCTGACCTGGTCGTGGGAGCGAACGGCGTAGCGCAGGGCCGTGTGACCCTCCGGCAGCTCCACCACCGCGTTCGGCGCGGCCTCGGTGGACGCGGCGACGGTGATGGTCCCGTCGCTCTCCTCAGCCTCGAGCAGCTGCTCGTCGGTCACGGCGGGGTCGGTCGTCCAGATGATCGACGTGGAGGCCTCACCGGGGAACGACGGGATGATCTGCACCGAGGTGTTCGGCGCGTACAGGTCGCCGAGGTGGGACACCGTCGCCCGGGGCCGGGCGATCCGCCCCTGCACAGCGAACAGGTCGGTCTGCACCATGTCGACACCCGGACCGCCGATGCCCGGGCCCTGCACCCGGAAGAAGTTGGTGTCCTCAGGGCTCCCGACGACCTGGTGCTCGACGTTCGGGTCGCCCACGTACCCCTCGGGCGCGGCGGGGGAGACGTCGGGATCCCAACGCAGGAAGGGCCCGATGCGCCCGTTCAAGGAGGCGTCGAAGCCGCAGGGAGGCGAGAGGCAGCCGGTGTCGTCGGTCATCCGCACCTGGCCGTCCTCGTCGGCCACCAGCGTGTCGACGCCGTAGGGAGAGGTGATCGTGTACGTCGCGCCGGGCACGGCATCGTCGATGCGGATCCGCAGACGCTGGAAGGCCACCTGCTGTCCCTGGGCGATGTCTCCAGGACCGCCGAACGCGGCCTCCTGGGCCATCACCAGCAGGGCGCTGGCGCCTGAGGCGGTGTCGATGGCCGCCTGGCCGGCCACCAGAACGCCTCCTCGGCGAAGTTCTCCGGCACGGAGGCCGGCTGGGTGGCGTCGGGCAGCGGGTCGACGAGCTGGCAGAACGGGTCGACCTGGTCCAGGCAGAGCTCCAGGCGGACCGGTGCCACGTCGGGGTCACCCGCGAGGCCGGCGTCCGCGAACCACATCGGGTAGCCGTGCAGGATGTCGACGGGTCCCGCCTCGGCGAGCGGCTGCGCGGCGGCGGGTAGCGCCGTCAGGGGCGCCAGCCCCAACGTGGAGAGCGCGCCCGCGACGAGCATCGACACGCCGCGACGGCGCGGTGCGAGTCTCCTCGGTGTTCGAGCGGTCGGATAGGACATCTTCGGTGCGTGCATGTTGTCTCCCCGATCGAGCGACCCCCCTGGGACCGCATCCGTGCGCTGATGACTCATCGTGAGCCGGGCGCGAAAAATTGTCGTGAAACGTCGGCGGGCTAGTCGGCGGTCTCGTCGCCGCAGCTCCCGCCGAGACCGGTGAGGACCCGCCCGCGGAGTGCGGTGCGGTCGACCGGCCCGAAGTGACGGGAGTCGACCGATCGCTCGCGACCGTCGCCGAGTAGGAAGACCGACGACGGGGGCACCTGGGTCGCGCCGACGAAGACACCGTCCACAGACTCGAGGTCGAGCCAGGGCTCGAGCACGGTCTCGTCGTTGCGGACCAGTCGGCCGTCGTCGAACGCGATGGTGTCGCCGCCCACGCCCGCGATCCGTTTGAGCACGGTGGTGCCGTCCGGCGCTCCCGCCATCACCAGGTCACCGACGCCGGCCCGGGAGGCTCCGGGGTGCCACACGAGCACGCTGGCGCCGGGGCAGAGTGTGGCCGCCATCGACTCGCCCTCGACGGCATGCACAGAGACCACGTGGGTGACCAGGGCCAGCCCGGAGACCATCGCGAGCACGGCCGCCGTCGCCTCGACCCGGCGGGCGAGCCGTACAGCCGGGCCGCGCGCTTCCCGCGAGGGGATCGTCGGCGCAGTCATCGCCGATCAACGTCGACGCTTGGGACGCTTGGGACGCCTTGGCTGCCGAGGTCGCCTGGGCCGCTTCGGGTCGTCCTTCTTGCCCCGGCCCTTCTTCCCCTTCCTCGGCTTCCTCCGGCGACGCTCGGGCGCGGGCAGCGGGGCCGCGGCCGGCGGAGGAACGGTGGCAGCCGGTGGTGCGGCCGGCGCAGGAGCACTGCCGGCGGCCGAGGTCTCCTCGTCGGAG
>CAVYWU010000006.1:0-692063 GCA_963772415.1 uncultured Actinomycetota bacterium
AAGGCGGCTGCGGAGGAGGCGTACCGCACCCAAATCGCCTCGAACCACTGGGCATCAGCGTGGTCAAGGCGGCGGCGGGCATCCGCGAGATCGTGGACGCCCGGATGGCCGACACGCTGCGCGAGCTGACCGTCGGTCGAGGGCACGACCCGCGCGACTTCGTCCTCTATGCCTACGGTGGCGCCGGCCCCATGCACTGCGCGGGCTTCGGCGCCGAGCTGGGCGTCGCGTCGATCGTCGTACCGGCGACGTCGATGGCACACAGCGCGTACGGCGCGCTGAGCGCCGACATCCACCACGGCGCGGAGCGCTCGGAGTCGCTGCGCAGCTCGCGGTCCAGCGCAGCGCCGTGGAGGAGTTCGACCGCTCACACGTCGAGGCGATCTTCAAGGAGCTGGAGGAGGAGGTGCTGGCCAAGCTCGCCGGAGACGACGTCGCCGAGGCGGACATCGTGGTCGACCGGTCGATCGACATGCGCTACCGCAGCCAGACCCACGAGCTGATCATCCCGGTGACCGGCGACCTCGCCGACCCCGACTGCCTGCACGACCTGGCGCTGCTCTTCGAGCGCACCTATGAGGAGACCTACGGCAAGGGCTCCGGCTTCCGCGAGGCGGGCATCGAGCTGACCACCTTCCGCGTGGCGGGCATCGGCCGCACCGTCAGCCTGTCCTTCCGGGCTTTCGAGCCCACCACCGGCGCAGAGGAGCGCACCCGGCCCGTTTTCGACGTCCGCGCGGGCGACTGGTGTGAGGTGGCCGTCGTCGACTGGGACGCAATGGAACCGGATCGGCAACTCCGCGGGCCGGTCGTCATCGAGCACCCGACCACCACCGTCTACGTCGCCCACGGTCAGCAGGTGCATGTAGACCCGATCGGCAACCTGCTGATCACCCCGCAGACAGGAGCAGACGCATGAGCACCACAGCACTCGACCCGATCACCTTCGAGGTGATCCGCAACAAGCTCTCGGCGATCACCGAGGAGCAGGCGACCACTCTCAAGAACGTCTCGGGCTCGCCGGTCGTGACTGAGGCCACGGACTTCAACGTCGGCATCTACCTGGGCGACGGATCGGTCGTCACGATGGGCCCGCAGGTGCTCTTCCACTCGGGCTCGATGGCCAGCGTGGTCCGCAACATCATCGCGGACTGCGAGGACAACCCCGGGATCTCCGAGGGCGACATGTTCGTCCTCAACGACCCCTACAAGGGCGCGCTCCACCAGATGGACGTCACCTTCGTCGCTCCGGTGTTCGCCGATGGCCGCCGGGTCGCGTGGGTCGGCGCGTGCGCACACCAGATCGACGTCGGCGGCATGAACTTCGGCAGCTGGAGTCTCGGTGCGCGGGGCATCCAGGAGGAGGCCATGCTGCTGCCGGGCATCAAGCTGGTCGAGGCCGGCGAGATCCGTGCGGACCTCTGGTCGATGCTGATGGGGATGACCCGGATGCCGACCACCGTGGGCCTGGACTTCAAGGCGATGATCGCCGCCAACAACGTCGCCGCCGGCCGGCTCACTGAGCTCTTCGGTCGTTACGGGCTCGAGACGGTGCTGGAGGTGATGGGGCACGAGCTCGACCACTCCGAGCACGAGCTGCGCCAGGTGCTGAGCAAGCTCCCCGACGGCGTCTTCCGTGCCGTCGACTGGATCGAGCACGACGGCCACGAGAACAAGCTCTACGAGTTCCGACTGACCGTGACCAAGACCGGCGACTCCCTGGACTTCGACTTCACCGGTACGTCGGAGCAGGCGCCCGGCTTCATCAACTGCACCTACTCCGGCCTGGTGGCCGGTGTCTTCACCGCGTTGCTGCCCACGCTGGCCCCCAACCTGCGATGGAACGAGGGCCTGCTGCGGCCGGTGTCGATCACAGCGCCGAGGGGGACGGTCGCCAACGCGAACTGGCCGGCCCCGGTCTCCAGCGCCACCGTCTCGGCGGTCTGGGTGGTCACCAACATCTCGTTCAGCGCGCTCTCGCGCCTGGTGACCACTTCGCCCGAGGTGGCCCGGCACGGCGCCGGCGTGACCAAGGGGTCGATGAGCGTGATGGTCCTCAACGGGCTCTACCCGGATGGCGACCCGTACGGCACCTTCCTGCTCGACTCCACCGCCGGCGGCGGTGGGGCGTACGGCGACCACGACGGGCTCACCGCCTCCGGCGACTTCTGTGTCCCGCGACCGGCGATCGCCAACGTCGAGTCGCATGAGGCGGACGGCCAGATCCTCTTCCTCTACCGGGGCATCGTTCCCGACTCGTCCGGACCCGGCCGGCAGCGCGGAGGGTCCACGGTCGGTCTGGCGCTCACGTCGCACGGGACCGACCAGCTCCAGGCGATGCTCATCGGCCACGGCGTCGAGGTGCCCAACAGCGCCGGCATCGGCGGCATGGAGGGCTCTTGCAACCGCAACGAGCTGCTGCACCGCGTCGACGGCGTCTCGCCGATCGGCCGGGTGCACTCCACCGCCGATCACGAGACCTGGGTGGGGGAGCGGGAGATCATGGGCGCCAGCCCCGGCCTCTCTTCAACGCTGCGCCGCGGCGACGTCGTGTCCTACAGCTTCCAGGGCGGCGGTGGGTACGGCGACCCGATCGACCGCACTCCCGCGTCGGTCGCCCACGACGTGGCGACCCGACAGGTCAGTCGCGCCACCGCCGCGGACGTCTACGGCGTGGTGCTCGACGACGCGCTCGGCGTGGACGCGACGGCGACCGACGAGCGGCGGACCGCGATCCGGGCCGAGCTGATGGGCTCCGCTCCCGCAATTGCCGCGGGTGCCACCGGGAGCGGGGGTCGATCCCTCACGCCCGACCTCAGCATCGACGGGGACGGACACGTGCTGTGCAACTGTGGCCACGACCTCGGTGCCGGTCCGGACTGGAAGACGGCTGCGCACCGTCGTACCGTCCCGGCCCAGGCGCACGGCCCGCTGGTGCGGCTGCACGAGGAGCTGGAGCTGCGGGAGTACGTCTGCCCCGGCTGCGCCCGGCTGCTGGAGTCCAACGTCAGCCGGACCGGCGCTGCGGACCTGATCACCTCGGAGCTGACGTGACCGTGGCCTTCCCCCGGTACGCCGTACGCACCGAGGTGGTGACCGGGCTGGGCAGCCTGACCCGGCTGGACGCGCTCGTCGCCGGCTTCGGCCACCGCGAGATCGCGGTCGTCGCCGACACGGCGCTCGACCGCGCGGGCGTCCTCGAGCGGGTGCTCGACCACGCGCCCGGGGCGATCGTGGTCAGCCGCATCCTGGTGGACCCCGATCCCGACATCGAGATCGTCGAACAGTCCGCCGCCCAGGCGCGGGAGGCGGGCGCGCGCTGCGTCCTCGCGATCGGCGGCGGGTCGGCGCTCGGCGTCGGGAAGGCCGTCGGCATCCGGCTCACGAACGACCAGCGGATCGATGCCTACGAGGGCCGGGACAAGGTGGGCGAGCTTCCCGCGCCGACCATCGCAGTTCCGACCACGGCGGGCAGCGGAAGCGAGGTCTCGAACGCACTCGTGCTCCATGAGGCCGGTCGCGACAACGAGATCGTGGTCCGAGGAGTGCTCTGCGCTCCTCGAGCGGCGGTGCTCGACGCGACCGTGCTGCGGACCCTCCCTCGCAACCCGCTCGTCCACTCCGCCCTCGACGCGCTCTCACATGCGCTCGAGGCGTTGTGGGCCCGGGGAGCGAGCTACTTCACCACGGCCACCGCGGTCCCGGCGGCCCGCTCGATCATCGAGCGTCTGCCGGCGGCGGCGAGAGGAGCGGACGACGGGAGCAATGCGGCCGGTTCCAACGACGAGGTGCTCCAGGAACTGCTCGAGGCGAGCTGCGCGGCCAACATGGCCTGCGGCAACAGCGGCCTCGCGCTGGTCCATGCCCTGTCGTCGTCACCGTCGGTCCGGGTGCCGCACGGACTGCAGAATGCGGTCCTGCTCCCGCACGTCGCCCGCTTCAATGCGCCGTTGCTGACATCGGACGTGCTCGCCCTGCTGCCCCTCGTCGAGGGCCTGTACGACGAGCTGGGGCTGACGCCGTCCTTCACCGCTCTCGACGCGCGCTCGGGCGCCGACACCGTCGACGGCCGGCGGATGCTCGAGGCGAGCACGCGCAACCCGTTCCGCGCCAACAACCTGCGCCCGACCACTGATGCCGACCTGGTGGACCTGCTCCGTGCCGCCGGTGCGACCTTCTCCGAGGAGACCCCATGAGCGACGACCTGCGCACCCAGCTGGCCGAGGCCAACCACATCTTGTTCGACCAGGGCGTGCTCGACGCCTTTGGGCACGTGAGCGTGCGGTGCGCCGAGGGTGCCGACCGGTTCCTGCTCGCCCGCAACATGGCGCCGGTGCTGGTGACGCCCGCGGACGTCCAGGAGTATGACCTCGACGGTGCGACGAGCGATGCCGCCCCGTCGTACCTGGAGCGGTTCATCCACGCCGCGATCTACCGCGCCCGCCCAGACGTCCAGGCGGTCGTGCACAGCCACTCGGCGTCGGTGATCCCGTTCGGGCTGTCGTCGACGCCGCTGCGGGCTCTCTTCCACATGGCCGGCTTCCTTGTCGAAGGGGTGGCCCGCTTCGAGATCCGAGATGCCGCCGGCGATGCGACCGACCTCCTCGTACGAGACGCACGGCTCGGCACTGCGCTCGCGGACGCGTTGGGGGACGCCCCATTCGCGCTGATGCGCGGGCACGGCTCGGTCGCGGTCGCCTCGTCGCTCCCGCTCGCCGTCTACCGCGCCGTGTACGCCGAGGAGAACGCCGCGCTGCAGCTTCGCAGCCTGCCGTTGGCCGATGTCGAGCATCTCACTGTCGGCGAGGGTCGTGCCGCGGCGGAAACCAACGTCGGCCAAGTCGCCCGAGCTTGGGACATGTGGCTACGCCTGGCCGGGCGGCACTCCCCGGTGCCGACGAGCTAACCGCGACCGGTGCGTGTAATGGGACCCCTAGTCCGGCTCGGCCGCGGCCAGCACAACGAGCCACTTGCGCAGCAGCGCAACCTCGGCCTGGCCGAGCTCTTGCTCAGCGCCGGTCAGCGCGTGCAGCAACTGGCGGGCCAGCGAGGTCCGTCCGGTTGGCTCATCGGGCGTGGCCAGGCCGGTGATCGACGCGATCGTGGCATCGCGGACCTGGGTGGCCAGGTCGAGGCCGGGCGACGAAGCAGTGATGAGAAAGAGGGTCACGCCGACGTTCGCGGCGAGGACGTGATCCGCCGCCTCTTCGGCCGTCACCGCGAGCAGGCCCTGTTCTTCGGCCCCGCGGCACAGTTGCAGCAGCGCGGCGCGGGGAGCGGCCGCGGCGGCTGGCCGGCGGTTCGGCGTGACCTGGCCGTACATGAGGGCGTAGAAGCCGGCGTGGTCGAGGCCGAAGCGCACGTGGGTGTCCCAGCCGCGCCGGATGTCCTCGATCGGGTCGCCGGTCGGCTCCGCCGACCGCTTGAGCCGCAGGTAGTTGGCGAAGCCGTACTCGATGACCGCCTCGAGCAGGCCGTCCTTGCTGCCGAAGAAGTGGTAAAGCGTCGGAAGCTTCACCCCGACGCGCTCACAGATCGCTCGGAGCGGCACATCTTGGCCCGGCGCATCGCTGATCAGCGCCGCTGCCGCCTCGAGGAGCTCCAGCCGTGTATCGCTCTTGCGCTCTGCTGTCACGTTGATACAGTAGCAACTGAAGAGCGATACATCGATGATGTATCGGTGAGATAGCGAAGGAAGAGACCCATGCCCCTCAATCTCGAAGGCAAGAACGTCCTCGTCGCCGCCGGCGCGAAGAATCTCGGCGGCCTGATCAGTCGGCAGGTGGCCGAGGCTGGCGCCAACGTCGCGATCCACTACAACTCGGAGTCGACCCGCCCGGCGGCCGAGGAGACCCTGGCTGCGGTGGAGGCCGCCGGCCACAAGGGCGTCGTGCTCACCGGTGACCTGACCAAGGTGGAGAACGTCGAGCGGCTGTTCGCCGACGCCGCCGCTGCCCTGGGGCCGGTCGACGTCGCCGTCAACACCGTCGGCAAGGTGCTCCGCAAGCCGATGGTCGACACCACCGAGGCCGAGTACGACGACATGCTCGACATCAATGCGAAGTCGGCGTACTTCTTCCTGCGTGAGGCTGGCCGCCAGCTCGCGGACAACGGCAAGGTGATCACCATCGTGACCTCGTTGCTGGCCGCCTTCACCGATGGCTACTCCACCTACGCCGGTGGCAAGTCGCCGGTCGAGCACTTCACGCGGGCGGCAGCCAAGGAGTTCTCCGCGCGGGGGATCTCAGTGAACTCGATCGCGCCGGGTCCGATGGATACGCCGTTCTTCTACGGCCAGGAGACTCCCGAGCGCGTGGCGTTCCACAAGTCGCAGGCGATGGGCAACCAACTCACCCAGATCGAGGACATTGCGCCGATCGTGCGGTTCCTGGCCACCGAGGGCTGGTGGATCACCGGTCAGACCATCTTCGCCAACGGTGGCTACACCACCCGCTGACCGATGCCGCGCCCGACGG
Organism: uncultured Actinomycetota bacterium; assembly: GCA_963772415.1. GTDB lineage: Bacteria > Actinomycetota > Actinomycetes > Propionibacteriales > Nocardioidaceae > Nocardioides_B. The sequence goes on from CAVYWU010000006.1 coordinate 6,477, forward strand.
CAGCCCAGCGCACCCGAGGCGCCGGTCTGCCGTCGGCGGGAGGAGTGAGAGATGGACACCGACTTCGAGGCGATCCTGGCTGCGCAGCGACAGCGCTTCCTCGAGGGCGTCACTCGTGACGCCGCGTGGCGGCACCGGCAGCTCACGCTGATGCGGCAGCTGCTCACCGAGAACCAGCAGGAGCTCCAGGCTGCGCTGTACACCGACTTCCGCAAGCCGACCTTCGAGCAGCTCTTCGAGGTCACCGTCCCTCTGGGCGTCGTGCAGTACTACCTCGACCACCTGGACTCCCTAATGGCAGAGGAGGAGGTGCCGGTCCCGCCTGAACTGGCGGCAGCTGGCAACCGTGGCGTCGTGCTGCGCGAGCCCTACGGGCCGACTCTGGTGATCGGCCCCTTTAACGCGCCGATCCTCCTGCTGCTCGATCCCGCGGTAGCCGCGCTGGCGGCGGGCAACCCGGTCGTCCTCAAGCCAGCGAACGCCACGCCCACGACCGCCACCCTCCTCTCGGAGCTGATCGGCCGCTACTTCGACCCGGCCGACGTCGCAGCGGTGGCCGGCGGGCGCGAGGAGATCGGCCGACTACTCGATCTGCGGTGGGACTTCATCTTCTTCACTGGCAGCTCCGCCGTCGGCAAGATCGTCATGAAGGCGGCCGCGGAGCACCTCACGCCCGTGCTGCTGGAGCTGGGTGGGCAGAATCCGACCATCGTCGACCGCACCGCCGACCTTCGCTCGGCCGCGGAGTGGATCGCCTGGGGCCACAACGCGATCGCCGGCCAGTGGTGCGTAGCACAGGGCTACGTCTGCGTCCACGCCGACGCCGCCGACGCCTTCATACACGAGCTGCGCGCCGCCACGGTGCGAATGTACGGCACGGAGCCGCAGCGCAGTCCCGACCTCGCCCGAATGATCAGCGAACACGACACCGAGCGGGTTGCCTCGTACGTCATCCCGGAGCAAGTCGTCCTCGGTGGCCGGTTCGACGTCGCCGACAGGTACGTCGACCCGACCGTTCTCTATCCCGCCGACTGGGATGACCCCGCGCTGCGGCAGGAGGTCTTCGGCCCAGTCCTGCCAGTGCTCCGGTACGCCGACCTCGACGACGTCATCCTCCGCGTCCAGGACAAGGAGCGCCCGCTCGCAGCGTACGTCTTCACCGAGAACGACGCGGTCCGCGACGCAGTACTAGGCCGGCTCTCCTTTGGAGGCGGGTGTGTTAACCAGACCAACATCCACTGCTGGGTGGACTCACTGCCCTTCGGTGGCGTGGGCTGGTCCGGCTTCGGCAAGTACTACGGACGTGAAGGCTTCGACGCCCTCAGCAACAAGAAGTCGATCCTGATCTCCGATGGTCCGGGATCGATCGACGCTTTCCCGCCCTACGCCGGCAAGGACCCAGGCCGGATGCTCGCGCCCTTCGCGGGCTGAACCACCAACAAGGAGGAACACATGACCACAGAGATCCCCGAGCCCGTCGCGTCCCTGATCGCGGCCGTCAACGGCCACGACGAGGCAACCTTCCTGGACTCCTTCGCCGACGATGGCTATGTCGACGACTGGGGTCGTACCTTCCGCGGCCGCGACGCGATCGACCGATGGAGCAACCGGGAACTGATCGGCGCCGAGGGCACGCTGAGCGTCCAGTCGGTCGCGACTCCCGACGCGGGCAACGTCGTCGTGGTCGGCGACTGGCGCAGCAACCATGCCAACGGGCTGAGCCGGTTCGAGTTCGAGATAGCCGGCAACGAGGTCGCGTCAATGACGATCCGAGAAGGATAGGCCCGTTTCTGCGCCGACTGACGGCGTACTCACTGCGCTCCTGACCACTGCACCGTTGAATCACCCGAGGCCCGATCATGTCGAGGACGAACGCACCCGCCGCCGTGCGCCACGGCACCCGCCGGATGCGCGGGCGCGATCCGCACGACGAGCACCGTGCCGCCATCCCACGGTGGCCGTTGGCGCAATGCTCGCAGCGGTCTCACCTCATTCGTTTCGGACTATTGAGGTCACACTCCCGGATGGAACCGCATGGCGCTGTCCACCGGACCCATACGCGGCCTTCCGCAGAGAGTCCGGCGACTTCGACAAGCAGCTGGCGCTGATGCGCATTCAGATCTGTTGGAAGATGGACGACGGAGTCCCTTGGGCTGGCAGCCAGGCGGTGAAGAAGTGGGTTGCCACGCAAGTGACGGAGACGATGAGTTTGGACACCCCTGAGCGTTTCCGACGTCTGAGGTCCCTTCGCGAGTTCGCGGAGGAAGCAGCCGAACCTGAACTCGCAGCGACCGTCCGCCGCTTCGTGGGATGGGCGCGCCTCGACATGCTCGGGCAGTCCGGCGGTGAGCGCGAGCGTCAGGCGCTCGCTCAGATCGTCGAGTGGGCGACTCTGCAGGTGGAGTTCGACCTCGTCTGACGAGCGCGCATGCTCCCTGGAGCGGATCTCCTGCGGAATCCCTGCGGAATTTGCGCGGTCCTGGAGCAACGGAAAGGGCCCCTGACACTGCGTTTGCGCAGGTCAAGGGCCCTTTCGGGGTTACGACTTCTGTCAGATGTCGTAGTAGAGCTCGAACTCGTGCGGGTGCGGGCGCAGCTGGACCGGCAGGATCTCGTTGGAGCGCTTGTAGTCGATCCAGGTCTCGATCAGGTCGGGGGTGAACACGTTGCCCTCGGTGAGGAACTCGTGGTCGCCCTCCAGGTTGTCGAGCACCGCGTTGAGCGAGGTCGGCACCTGATCGATCTCGGCCATCTCGTCCGGCGGCAGCTCGTAGATGTCCTTGTCGACCGGCTGCGGTGGCTCGATCTTGTTCTTGATGCCGTCGAGGCCGGCCAGCAGCAGCGCCGAGAAGGCGAGGTAGGGGTTGGCCGACGGGTCGGGGCAGCGGAACTCGATGCGCTTGGCCTTGGGGTTGGCGCCCGTGATCGGGATGCGCACGCACGCCGACCGGTTGCGCTGGCTGTAGACCAGGCTGATCGGCGCCTCGAAGCCCGGCACCAGCCGGTGGTAGGAGTTCACCGTCGGGTTGGTGAAGGCCAGCAGCGACGGTGCGTGCTTGAGCAGACCGCCGATGTAGTAGCGCGCCATGTCGGAGAGGCCCGCATAGCCCGCCTCGTCGTAGAACAGTGGCTCGCCGTTGTTCCAGATCGACTGGTGGCAGTGCATCCCGGAGCCGTTGTCGCCGAAGATCGGCTTGGGCATGAAGGTCGCGGTCTTGCCGTTGCGCCAGGCGACGTTCTTGACCATGTACTTGAACTTCATCACGTCGTCGGCGGCCTTGAGCAGCTCGTCGAACTTGTAGTTGATCTCCGCCTGGCCCGCCGTACCGACCTCGTGGTGGGCGCGTTCGACCACGAGTCCGGCGTTCTCGAGCTCGATGACCATCTCGTCGCGCAGCTCACCGAAGTGGTCGTAGGGCGCGACCGGGAAGTAGCCACCCTTGTACTTGACCTTGTAGCCGCGGTTGTTGTCCTCGGAGCCGGAGTTCCAGGCGCCGGCCTCGGAGTCGATCTCGTAGAAGCCGGTGTTGGCCTTGGTCTCGAACCGGACGTTGTCGAAGACGTAGAACTCGGCCTCGGGGGCGAAGTACGCCGTGTCGCCGACGCCGGTGCTGGACAGGTAGGCCATCGCCTTGCGCGCGATGTTGCGCGGGTCGCGGCTGTAGGCCTCGCCGGTGATCGGGTCGTGGATGAAGAAGTTCACGACCAGGGTCTTGGCGACCCGGAACGGGTCGATGTAGGCCGTCGTCGGGTCCGGGAACAGCGACATGTCGGACTCGTGGATGGCCTGGAAGCCCCGGATCGAGGAACCGTCGAAGCTCAGGCCGTCGTCGAAGACCGACTGGTCGAAGGAGGAGACCGGCACGGTGAAGTGCTGCATCACGCCGGGGAGGTCGCAGAATCGGACGTCGACCATCTCGACGCCCTCGTCCTTGACGTATTTCAGCAGCTCGTCGCTGTTTGCGAACATTCGTCCTCCTGTGGCCGCTGTAGCGACCTCGAGTCACGTCTTGTGTGGGGTCGAGCGATGCGACGCTGCACCCTCGAACCGCAACATATGGAGATGCGGTTTCTTGACCGTATCCGCTTTGTTTCGTCCATGTAACACCCGACCCGGACCGGCATCTGCGTCCAGCAACTGGGACGCTAGACCACCAGATGGTCACGGACCGGCGGGTCGAGAGCTCGGGTCGGCCGGATAGGTTGACGCGGTGACCACGCCTTCCGCCCCCTTCGCGGGCGAGCCCTATCCGGGCTCGCGGCTCGGCCTGCCCGCCGACGGACCCGGCTCCGTCGCATCGTGGGGCCGGCGGATCCTGGCGCTCTTCGTGGACTGGTTCGCCAGCCTGCTCGTCGCCGGGGCGTTCCTGGGGCGCAGCGTGTGGGGGCAGGGCTGGGAGGCCTGGGCGCCGATGGGCGTCTTCCTGCTCGAGGCCGCGTTGCTGACCGCGCTCCTGGGCGGCTCGTTCGGTCAGCTGGTGATGCGGCTGGCCGTCGTACGGATGGACAACACGCCGCTCAACCTGCTCCAGACCCTGGCCCGGACAGCCCTGATCTGCCTCGTGGTCCCTCCGCTGGTCTTCAACCGCGACAACCGAGGTCTCCACGATCTCGCCCTGAAGACCATCACCCTCCGCCGTTGAGACGCGCCTCGCGGGAGGTTCGACGCGTCCCGGGTAGTTGAGTGGTGCCTCCGGGGCGCCCAAGCGCACGTTTCGGCGCCCCCACCCGGCCGCGCTGGCCCCAAGCGCACGTTTGGGCTCCCCGAACCCGCCTCTCAATGTCCCGACCGCGCGCATCAACGTCCCGAGACCCGCGCCTCAACTCCCCGAGCGCGCGTCTGAACTCCTCGGACCCGCGTCTCAGCGGGTCAGGCGGAGCTGGGCCACCTCGAGGTACCCGGTGCGGAAGCCGGCCTCGCAGTAGCCGAGGTAGAACTCCCACATCCGCTTGAAGCGCTCGTCGAAGCCGAGGGCCTCGACCTGCGACCAGTTGGCCAGGAACTTCTCGCGCCACAACCGCAGCGTGTGGGCGTAGTGCTGGCCCATCGCGTCGGTGCGGTCCAGCCGCAGGCTGGTGTGTGCGGCGAGACTCTCCTCGATCGCCCGCACGGAAGGCAGGAGGCCGCCCGGGAAGATGTACTTGTGGATCCAGGTGTAGGTCTCCCGGGTCGCCAGGAACCGGTGGTGCTCCATCAGGATCGCCTGGATCGACACCTTGCCCCCGGGCGCGAGGAGGGAGTCGATGGCCGAGAAGTATGTCGGCCAGTACTTCTCACCGACCGCCTCGATCATCTCGACGCTCACGATCGCGTCGAACTCGCCGGTCTGGTCGCGGTAGTCGCGCAGCGCGATCTCGACCCGCTCACCGACGCCGGCGGCGTCGACGCGCTCCTGGGCCAGCGCGGCCTGCTCGCTGGAGATCGTCAACGTGGTGACGTGGGCCCCGCGCTGGGCGGCGCGGATGGCGAGCGTGCCCCATCCGGTGCCGATCTCCAGCACCCGGCTGCCTTCGGTGACCTCGGCCTGGTCGAGGATGGCATCGATCTTGCGCAGCTGGGCCGCCTCGAGCTGCGCCTGCGTCGGCGGGTCGTCGAGGGACTCGAAGAGTGCCGAGGAGTAGGACAGCGAGGGGTCGAGGAAGGCCTCGAACATGGTGTTGGAGAGGTCGTAGTGGGCCTCGATGTTCTTGCGAGCGCCGGCCACTGTGTTCTCGGGGTTGAGCCCGCGGGGGAGCACGGTGTGGCGCAGCTTGTAGAACGCCGGCTTGATCAGCGAGGTGAGCCGCTCGGCGAACGGCGTCAGAGCGTCGGCGAGATCGGTGCCGTCGGCCGGTCGCCACTCTCCGGCCATGAATGACTCGCCGATCCCGATCATCGGGCTCCGTCCCAGCCGGGCGAAGAACGCGTGCGGGACATCGACCTGCAGCGTCGGCGCGGCGGGGTCACGGTCGCCGTACACCTCACCGGTGCTCAACCTGGCCGCGACCGGCATCGGTCGCAGGATGCGGGACAGCACCCACTTGGCGACCGCACCGCGGAAGCCGTAGTCGGGCGCGGGCGCGAGGGCCGCGGAGGCGTTCGGCGCCTGGGGCTCCACGGTGGTGCTCATGACGTCATTCCTTTCGGGGACTGGTGGGGACGCCGCGGGACGACCGGCAGGCGACGCAGCCAGAGCTTGATGCCGTGCCAGCGGATCAGCGCCGACACGCGTTGGGAGGGGAGCGGGTTGCGCACCACGGCGGCGAGGGTTCGGCGTCGGGTGGCAGGTTCGAGAGCGCCGTTGACCGAGGCGGTGAAGACCGTCTCATCGCCCTGGGTGAGGCTGATCCCGACCGACACGTGGTCGTCGGTGATCCGGGCGCGGATGTCGTAGCGACCCTCCACGGCGAAGAACGGCGAGACGTAGAACTCCTTGTCGACCGTGGCGCTTCCCGACGACATGTCCAGCGGGTAGCAGTGCCGCTCGCCGTAGGTGTTGTGCACCTCGGCGAGCACGCCCTCGAGGTCGCCGGCCGCGTCGAAGCAGAAGTACGTCGTCAGCGGGTCGAACACGTAGCCGAGGGCGCGGGCGTTGGCCAGCGCCAGCACGCGGTGCGCGCTCCAGCCGAGCTCCTGGGCGTCGAGGTAGCTGCGCAGCTTGGCCGCGAGTGGCCGGTCGTCGTCGTGGCCGAAGTGGTCGGCTCCCCTGATCGAGACCAATGAGCGCAGCCAGCGTGGAAACGCCGCCTCCGGGTCGGCGACGTCGACCAGCCACATCGTGGTGCGGTGGCTGAACTCGTAGCGGAAGGGACGGTTGCGTCGGTGCGCGACACGGGCACGCACCCGGGCGGGTGCCGGCGCGCTCACCAGGTGACGCCCAGCGCTCGCGCGGCCTCGACGCCCGAGCGGCAGCCGTCCTCGTGGAAGCCCCAGCCCTGGTAGGCGCCGGCGAAGGCGAGCCGGTCGGAGTTCAGGCCGGCCAGGCGCTTCTGGGCGGCCACCGAGTCCGCGGTGTAGGTCGGGTGGCTGTAGCTCATCTTCGCCACCACGTCGCTGGGGGCGGCACTCTCCTCGGGATTGAGGGTGACCAGCAACGGCTCGGACTCGGGATGACCCTGGAGACGGTTCATCCAGTAGGTGACCCGGGTGCGGTCGCTGACGGTGTCACAGTCCTCGAGCCGGTAGTTCCAGCTCGCCTGGCTGCGGGCGTGGCCGGGCAGGAAGCTCGCGTCACGGTGCAGCCAGGTCACGTTGGTGGAGTACCCAAACGTCCCCAGAACCTCACGCTCGTCGTCCCCCGCGTCGGTGAGCAGCTCCAGAGCGGTGTCGGCGTGGGTGGCGATGACCACCTTGTCGAAGGCGAGGTGCTCACTCGGACCGCCGTCGGCGTCGGCAACGTCGAGCCTCCATCGCGTCCGGCTTGCGGCTGACAGCGAGGACGCGGCGGCCGGTGCGGACCACGTCGAGGCGCTCGGTGATGGCGCCGACGTACGCCCGTGACCCACCTTCCACGGTGTGCCAGGTGGGCGCGTCGCCGAGCGTCAGGAAGCCGTGGTGACGGAGGAAGGCGAAGAGGTACGCCGCCGGGTAGTCCAGCGCCTCCTTGTGGCCCATCGACCAGACGCAGGAGACGACCGGAAGGGCGTAGTGGGTCACGAAGTGGGCGTCGAAGCGGTGCTGCTCGAGGAAGTCGCCGTAGGTGAGGCCCTCGCTGTCGGCAGGGTCGGCCTCGACGAGCTCGAGGGCCGCCTTCTGGAACCGACGGATGCTGAGCAGCAGCTTCCAGAACGTGGGGGAGAGCGCGTTGCGGCGCTGGGCGAAGATGCCGTCGGCGCCGGTGCCGCCCTTGTAGCTCGTCCCGCAGCCGTCGCAGGTGACGCTCATGCTCATCTCGGTGGGCCGGGTCTGCACGCCGACCTCGGAGAACAGCCGCCGGAGCAGGGGATAGGTACGGTCGTTGAGGACGATGAAGCCGGAGTCCACCGGCACCGTCGAGCCGTCGGACAGGTCGACGTCGTGGGTGTGGGCGTGCCCCCCGAGACGGTCGTCGGCCTCGAACAGGGTGACGTGGTGCGTCTCCTGCAGGAGGTACGCCGCTGTGAGCCCGGACACACCAGCACCCACGACGGCGACGCTCGGGCGTCGGTCGGGGGTCGTAGCGTCGAGACGAGGGCTGGTTTCCGTCATGCTGGGGGTTCGCTGTTCGGTGTGTCCGGGATTGGTCGCGCAGGCTGGGCCGACCCTCCGCTGGAGCCCCCTGCGGACATCTGTCCGGAGACCTCGAGACGGACGCGCTTGTTGCCCTTCCCCTTCGACTCGGTGCCGGTGACCGTCACGGCGCCGACCTCGGCCGTGCTGACCACGTGGGTGCCTCCGTCGGCCTGCTTGTCCAGGCCGACGATGTCGATGACGCGCAGCGGGTCGATCTCACGCGGGATCAGGTGTGCTGCGGTGCGGATCAGGGAGTGGTCCTCGTCGGCGACCTCCCGGCCCACGAACGCCACCAGGATCTCGCGGGCGGCGGCGATCTCCTCGTTGATCCGGGACTCGACCTCACGTCCGAACTCCGTCGACATCGACGGCAGCGGGAAGTCGAGGCGACCCTTGCCCGGCTCCATGTTGCCGCCGGTCACCGCGACCCGGTGGTCGGCCCACATGACGCCACAGAGGATGTGCAGGGCGGTGTGGGTGCGCATGGTCAGGTGGCGTCGCTCCCAGTCGAGGGTGCCCTCGAGCTCGGCGCCCAGGTCAGGGAGCGCGGCGTCCGCGTCGACCCAGTGCCAGATCCGCCCGCCGTCGCGGCCGACGCGGGTGAGGAGCGCGTTGCCGTCGGCCCAACGGAGGCTGCCGAGGTCGTGGGGCTGCCCGCCGCCCCCGGGGTAGAAGGCGGTCCGGTCCAGCGCGACCCGGTGGGCTTCGGCGTCGACGCCGATGACGGTCGCCTCGAAGTTGCGCCGGTAGGCGTCCACGGCGAACAGCTCGCTGGCCGCCAGCGCCGCGGGTGCTCCGGCGGGGGTGGCTCGACCCGGCACCGCCATCCGCCGTACCTCCTGTGCCGCCGTGCCGCTCCGTCCCTGCGGAGCGTGGGTGTGTGTGGCCCGGCCGTGTCATTACCACCCGGCCGTTCGGCGCCGTACGCTTCAAGGAAACCCTAGGCCCTGGTGAAGGGGGAGCCTTTCATGCGCACCGATCGTGTCCTGACCCGTGTCCTGTCCGGAGTCGCTGTCTCCGCGCTCCTCGTGACGCTGGCGGCCTGTGGCGGCGGCGACACCGAGACCGCCGAGGAGTCGCCAGGGAGTGACACCGCGTCGTCCGCCCCCGCCGAGAGCGAGGAGTCGCCGGAGGTCGAGGAGGTCGAGCCCACCGACGAGGAGGGCGCCTCGGGTGGCTACGACTCCGCGGCCCTGCTCGACGCGATGAAGGCCGCCATCGCCGACAACGAGTCCGCCCACGTCACCATGGAGATGACCGGCGGTGGCCAGGCGATGTCCGGGGAGGGCGACGTCTCCTACGCCGGCGACAGCACGTCGATGCAGATGACCATGCAGATCCCGCAGATGGGCGGCGGTGACATGGAGATGCGCATGCTCGGCGGCGTGATGTACATGTCGATCCCGCCGATGACGCCCACGGGCAAGTTCATCAAGATCGACACCAACGACCCCAACAGCCCCTTCGGTGACCTGGGGGGTGTCAGCCAGGGCGATCCGCTCGCGACGTTCGACGCCTTCGACGCAGGCCTCCAGGAGGCCGAGTACGTCGGGGTCGAGGACGTCGACGGCGAGCAGCTCGACCACTACTTGCTGACCGTGGACGCCAAGAAGGCCGCCAAGGCGCAGGGCCAGCCGTACCAGCAGGGCATGCCCGAGACGATCACCTATGACATGTGGATCGACGACAGCGACCTGATGCGACGCATCGAGTTCGATCTCGGGGCGTTCGGGGGCGACGCGGCCGGTGCCGGCGGCATGGTGATGACGATGAGCGACTGGGGCAAGCCCGTGTCGGTGAAGGCTCCGCCGGCCAACGCGATCGTGGAGATGCCGGGAGCCCCCACCGGCTGAACCCAGCCCGCGTGCAGGGCACGCGGCCCGGACGTCGTCCATCGAGACGGGACGCGGGTCAGCGGCCCTTCATGTTCTGTCGGGCGCCCTTGAGGTTGGCCGGCATCGGACCCTTCGGCAACGGGATGTTGGACCGGTTGGCGTCGAGGGCCCGGAGACGGGCGAGGACGTCGGTCATCTCGGCCGGCTTGACCTTGCGGCCCAGCTTGCTGACGTGGCGGGTCAGCTTGGCGACCGGGATGGCGCCAGGGCTGGTGTCCGGGTTGCCGCAGATGATGCTCGTGGATCGGCGTCTCGGAGGTGACGCGCTCGTGCTTGCGTCGCTCGTTGGCCAGCAGGGTCTTGAGCCGGGTCGGGTTGCCCTCACCGATCAGCACGATCCCGGGCGGGCCGACCACGCGGTGCACGATGTCCTGGTTCTTGTTGAAGGCGATGGCGGGGTCGGTCTTCCAGCCCTTGCGCAGCAGACCGAGCGCCGCTGCCGCAGCGCCCGGCTGACCGTCGATCTGGGCGTACGCCGCGCGCTGGGCGCGGCGACCGAAGACGATGAGGACGGCAAGGGTGCCGATCATCACCGCGGTGACCACGTCCAGGATCCAGGTGCCCGGGAGAAGCGTGAACACCCCGAAGCCGATCGCCCCGGCCACGAGGAAGACGCCGAGGAGGATCAGTCCGATCCGGGGGTCGGACTCCTTCGTCATCCGGTAGCTGGCCGCGATCTGCTTGAGGCGGCCCTTCTTCTCGGTGCCTTTGGGCTTGTCCTTCTTGGCCATGCGATGTGCCTCTAGCTCTTCGATCTCGAGTCGTGCCCCGGATCGTGGGGCACCGTGGACTGGCGACGGGTCAGTCTAGGCCGTGCCGGTCGGGTGGTCAGTGTGCGCCGGTGGCCTGGAGCGACTCGCGCTGCTCGAGCGCCTGCTTGTAGAGCCGGCCCGCGCGGTAGGAGGAGCGCACGAGCGGTCCGGACATGACACCCGAGAATCCGATCTCGTCGGCCTCGTCCTTCAGCTCGACGAACTCCTCGGGCTTGACCCAGCGCTCGACGGGGTGGTGCCGCAACGACGGACGCAGGTACTGGGTGATGGTGATCAGCTCGCAGCCGGAGTCGTGCAGGTCGCGCAGTGCCTGGGAGATCTCCTCGCGGGTCTCGCCCATGCCGAGGATCAGGTTGGACTTGGTGACCAGCCCGAAGTCGCGAGCGGCGGTGATCACGCCGAGCGAGCGGTCGTAGCGGAACGCCGGACGGATCCGCTTGAAGATGCGGGGGACCGTCTCCACGTTGTGGGCGAGCACCTCGGGCCGGCTCTCGAAGACCTCCTGGAGCAGGTCGGGCTTGCCGTTGAAGTCCGGGATCAGGTTCTCCACGCCGGTGTCGGGGTTGAGCTCGTGGATCGCGCGCACCGTCTCGGCGTACAACCAGGCCCCGCCGTCGGGCAGGTCGTCGCGCGCGACGCCGGTGATGGTGGCGTAGCGCAGGCCCATCGTCTTCACCGACTCGGCCACCCGGCGCGGCTCGTCGCGGTCGAGCGGCTCGGGCTTGCCGGTGTCGATCTGGCAGAAGTCGCACCGCCGCGTGCACTGGTCGCCGCCGATGAGGAAGGTGGCCTCGCGGTCCTCCCAGCACTCGAAGATGTTGGGGCAACCGGCTTCCTGGCAGACGGTGTGCAGACCTTCGGACTTCACGAGCTTCTGCAGCTCGGTGTACTGCGGACCCATCTTGGCGCGGGTCTTGATCCACTCCGGCTTTCGCTCGATCGGGGTCTCCGCGTTGCGGACCTCGAGGCGGAGCAACCGCCGTCCCTCAGGTGCGACGGAGCCGGCGTCGGAGCCATGGGTGGTGGGCTGGGAGGGGGCTTGAGTCACCCGGTCACTCTACGCCGGGGCCGGTGCCCACCCAATTCGGTGCTCGCTCGCGCATCGTCACCCAGCCCTCCACGTTGAAGGGTGGGCCGGGGGAGTTGAAGCGCGCCCCGGGGACGCCCAAACGTGCGTTTGGGCCGGCCCCGCGCGCCCAAGCGCGTCCCGGGGACGCTCAACCGTGCGTTTCGGCCGAGCCCCGCCCCAAGCGCGCGCATCGGCTCCCCGGGGCCGCTTCTGAACTCCCCGGACGCGCGTCTGAACTCCCCGGACGCGCGTCTCAACGGACGTCGCGGGAGCGGAAGGACAGCCAGGAGACGAGGAGGGCGAGCAGGAGGACTCCGGCGAGGTAGAGAGCGCCGTGGGGGAGCCCCAGGATGTAGGACTGCTGGCAGACGTCGACCGAGGGGGCGCACCCGAGACTGTCGTCGAAGACCCGGGTGCCGTCGCGCAGCCAGGCCAGCACGTTGTTGGACAGGCTCCACGAGCCGGCCCGCTCGACGGGCAGCGCGAAGATCAGCGCCTCGCCGCCGACCACGTAGGCGAAGAGCACCGCGACGGTGCCCACGGTGCTGCGCATCAGCATGGTGAGCGCGTAGCCGCCCAGGCCCCCTGCGGCCGCGAGCAGGATGCTGCGCGCGGCAAGCCAGCGGACGTCGGTGAGTACGTCGCCCGGCGTGCTGATCCCGCGGGCGTCGGCCACGAGGAGGAGGGTGAGCCAGAAGCCGACGACGAGGACACCGGCCACGAGAAGCCCGCCGAGCAGCACGGCCAGCGCCTTGGCGAGCCAGACCGTCGAGCGGCGCGGGACGAACAGGAGCTGGTTGCTCATCGACCCGGTGGACCAGTCGGACCCGGCGAAGGTCGCTCCCGCGATCACCAGCAGCGAGGTCACGATCACCGCCAGCGCCGTACCGCGCCCCTGCGCCTGACGCAGGTCGAGGGTCGCGCGTGGCAGGTAGTCCTCCACGCGCGGCACCAGGAACTCCTCGCACCGGTCGGCTGCGATGTCGGGACCGAGGAACGATCGCGGGTTGGCGCGGCAGCCCACGAGGTCGTTCTGCAGCCTGGGGTCGTCGGCGACCCGCTCGGCCTGCGCCTGCGCACGTGCCTGCTCGGCGGCACTGACCGGCCGCGTGTCCCACAGCGCGGTGCTGGCCAGCAGCACGGTGAGGGCCGCGGCGAGCAGCAGCAGGAGCGCCACCGCGCGGCGCGAGCGGAAGCGGTTGAGCTCGACGGAGAGGAGCCTCATGGCGCGTCCTCCTCGCGCTCGCCGAGCCCGGCGTCACGCGTGAGCTGGAGGAACACCGACTCCAGGTCGCCACGGACGGGGGTCAGCCCGCGGACGTAGAGCCCCTTCTCGGCGAGCACCCGCGTGATGTCCTCCGGGTGCTCGGCCCCCTCGACGTCGAGGTGGTCCTCGTCGCGCGAGACGCGGTAGCGGGCCCGCTGGAGGTGACGGGTCGCCGCGTCCGGGTCGGCGACCCAGACCCGCACGACCGAGAGCGTGTCGTCGCCGACGAGGTCTTCGACCGCCCCGGAGGCGATCAGCCGGCCGTTGCCGATGATGGAGACCGAGTGGCAGACCTGCTGCACCTCCGCCAGGTTGTGGGAGCTGAGCAGCACCGTGACGCCGCTCTCACCGAGCCCGCGGATCAGGTCGCGGATGTCGCGGATGCCCGCTGGGTCGAGACCGTTGGTCGGCTCGTCGAGGATCAGCAGGTCGGGCGCCTTCAGCAAGGCGGCGGCGATGGCGAGCCGCTGCCGCATGCCGAGGGAGTAGTCGCCGTAGCGGTCCCTCTCCCTACCCTCGAGGCCGACCTGGGTGACGGCTGCGTCGACGGTGGCGCCGGAGATGCCGAGGGTGCGGGCGAGCAGCAGGAGGTTCTTGCGCCCGGAGAAGGTCGGCGCGAACTTCGGCTCCTCGACGACTGCACCGATGCGACCCATCACGTCGGGCAGGGCGGACGGCACCGGCTCGCCGAAGAGCCGCATCTCCCCGGAGCCCGGGGTCGCCAGGCCGAGCAGCATCCGGATGGTGGTGGTCTTGCCCGAGCCGTTGGGGCCGAGGAAGCCGTGCACGCCGCCGGTGGGCACCCGCAGGTCGAGGTCGTCGACGGCGACGACGCGTCGGCCCGCGCGGGTCCGGTAGACCTTGCGCAGGCCGGTCGTCTCGATCACCGTGGTGTCGGTCGCCGCAGAACTCACCGGACCACCCTGTCGCACCGCCCGTCGCCGCGGCCGTCGACACGCCTTAGCGGAGCGCTGCGGCGGGATCGATCAGCCGGGGCGCCCGGCCCGGTTCGGGCTTGGCGGGGTAGTCCGGGGTCGGCTCGTACGTCGCCCAGGCGAGCAGCGTGCGCAGGTGCTTCTCCATCACCGGGGCGACCTCGGGGACGCTCACGTCCCGGCCCAGCTCCTTGCTCAGGGAGGTCACGCCTGCGTCGGCGATGCCGCAGGGCACGAAGCGTGTCGTACCACGCGAGGTCGACGTCGCAGTTGAGCGCGAAGCCGTGCATCGTCACCCCACGGCTCACCCGGATGCCGATGGCGCCGATCTTGCGCTCGGGCCCGCGGTCGTCCTGCAGCCAGCCAGGCGCCGCTTCTCCCGGGGACGCGGGCGGTCTCGACGCCGAAGTCGGAGCAGCGTCGCGATCAGGGCCTCCTCGATCCGGCGCACGTAGTCGACCACCAGCACGTGCTGCGGCAGCCGCACGATCGGGTAGCCGACGAGCTGACCCGGGCCGTGGAAGGTGATCTTGCCGCCCCGGTCGACGTCGAGGACCGGGGCGCCGGGGACCACCGGACGTTCGTGCGGGTCGGTGCGCTTGCCCGCGGTGTAGACCGGCGGGTGCTCGAGCAGCAGCACGGTGCCGGGTGCGCCGGCGACGACCGCAGCGTGGACCTCGCGCTGGAGCTCCCAGGCGGCGCCGTACTCCATCGCCTCGTCCCCGAAGCCGACCACGCGGTAGTCCATCTCGTTCACGTCCACGACCCTACGCCTGCCCCCTCGCACCCCTCGCGTGGTCCCGTGCCCTGATGTCGGACAATGAGACCGAGCAGTCTCGTTCCCCCCACAGATTGGCGTCGCCGATGTCCCACGTTGCCGCCAGGCGCCGCTCGGGCGCTGGATCCTGCCGCTGCTGGTCGTGCTGGTCTGGCTGGCGGTCGGCGGACCGATGGGCTCCTTCGCGGGTCGGCTGGCCGAGGTGCAGGAGAACGACAACGCAGGCTTCCTCCCGCAGAGCGCCGAGTCGACGCTGGTGCTCGAGGAGCTCTTGAAGTTCACGGGCTCCGAGACGATCCCCTCGTCGGTCGTCTTCGAGCGCGAGGGTGGGCTGACCGCCGACGACAAGGCCGCGATCGAGGACTACGCCGGCGAGCTCGGCCAGGTCGACGACGTCGACACCGAGGGGGTCAGCGCGCCGCAGTACTCCGAGGACGGTACGGCGGCGCAGGTCGACCGTGCCACTGCTCGGCACCGACGGGGAGGTCATCGTCGCCACCATCGCCGACCTGCGCGACGTGGTCGCGGACCCACCCGCCGGGCTGACTGCCCTGGTCGGCGGCCAGGCCGGCGTGCTGGGCGACTTCGTGGAAGCCTTCGGAGCCATCGACGGCATCCTCCTGCTCGTCGCCGGGATCGCTGTGCTCGTCATCCTGCTGCTGGTCTACCGGTCGCCGGTGCTGCCGCTGCTCGTCGTGCTGTCCGCGCTGCTCTCTCTCGGCGTCGGCGCCGGGATCGTCTACACGCTCGCCGACAACGACGTCGCTCGACCTCAACGGCCAGAGCCAGGGGATCCTGTTCATCCTGGCGATCGGCGCCGCGACCGACTACGCCCTGCTCATCGTCGCCCGCGTTCCGCGAGGAGCTGCGCGACACCGAGTCGAAGTACGACGCGATGCGCAGCGCCTACCGGCGGCGCGTTCGAGCCGATCGCTGCCTCCGGGCTCACCGTGATCCTGGGCCTGCTGTGCCTGCTGCTCTCCGACCTGTCGAGCCTGCGGGGTCTCGGACCGGTCGGCGCGATCGGCATCGCCTGCGCCATGCTCGCCGCGCTGACCGTCGTACCGGCAGCTCTCGTCCTGCTGGGTCGGGCCGCCTACTGGCCGTTCCGTCCCGACGCTCGGCTCGGCCCACCCCGACACCCGGGGCGTCTGGGGACGCGTCGCCCGGCTGGTCGGCCGACGCGCTCGCGCGGTGTGGGTGCTGACCTTCGTGGTGCTGGCGTCGTTCGCCGCGTTCTTGCCGACGCTCAACGAGGACCCGATCCCGCAGACCGAGCTCTTCCTCACCGAGGTCGAGTCGGTCACCGCCCAGGAGGTGCTCGACCGGCACTTCGAGTCCGACACCGCCAACCCGGCGATCCTGGTCGTGCCGCAGGACGA
This sequence comes from uncultured Actinomycetota bacterium, assembly GCA_963772415.1. Lineage (GTDB taxonomy): Bacteria > Actinomycetota > Actinomycetes > Propionibacteriales > Nocardioidaceae > Nocardioides_B. Next base: position 22,767 of record CAVYWU010000006.1, read on the forward strand.
CCTGCGCGACACCCTCGAGCTCGTCGGTGACCACGACGGTGTCGCGCCCGACGGCGTCAGCTATCTCCCCGACGGAGCGCCGACCGGTGAGGGCCCACCGCCGCCCAAGGTCGTCGACGACGAGGTGCTCGTCTTCGCCACCCTGGCGGACCCGGCCGAGTCCACGGCCGGCACCCAGACGATCCGCGACCTGCGCGCCGACCTCGACGCCATCAGCCCCGACATCCAGGTCGGTGGGTCCAGCGCGATCCTGATCGACACCCGCGACACCACCGACTCCGACCGCACCAAGGTGATCCCGACGATCCTCGCGGTGATCTTCGTGGTGCTCGCGCTGCTGCTGCGCTCCCTGGCGGCGCCCCTGCTGCTGATCGTGGCCAACGTGCTGTCCTTCGGCGCGACGATGGGGATCGCGGCGATCCTGTTCAACCACGTCTTCGACTTCCCTGCCTCCGACCCGACGGTGATGCTGATCGGCTTCGTCTTCCTCGTGGCGCTGGGCATCGACTACTCGATCTTCTTGATGACCCGCGTCCGCGAGGAGTCCGCCCGGCAGGGCACGCATCCCGGGGTGCTCAAGGGGCTCTCGGTGACCGGCGGGGTGATCACCTCGGCCGGCGTCGTGCTGGCCGCAACGTTCGCCGCGCTGAGCGTGGTGCCGATCCTGTTCCTGGCGCAGATCTCCTTCATCGTGGCCTTCGGGGTCCTGCTCGACACGTTGGTGGTGCGCTCGCTGCTCGTGCCCGCGCTCAGCTATGACCTGGGAGCCCGGGTGTGGTGGCCCTCGAAGCTCTGGCACACCCCGGACCATGTCGACGCCGAGACCGCGGAGATGCTGCACGTCGGCGGCGCCGACGGCGTCCGCGTGGACTAGGCAGCAGGGGCCTGTGGACGAGGCTGACGGCGCGGGCACGATCTGGACCAGAGTGGGTCGATGCACCCCCGCCACCTGCGCGCCCGCCGCCCGGTCGGTCTGGTCGTGGGTGCGGCCGCCGGACTGCTCGTCGTCGTGGTGCTCGCCGCGCTGACGGCGTACGGCGTGGCAACGGGACGATCGGCCGACCGTGGGACGAAGTCCCCGACAGCCAGCCCGGTGCGCACCGCTCCGGGTGGGTGGACGCACGGTGTGGCGGCCCCGGTGCGGAACGGTTCGGGGCCGGCCGCGGAGGCAGCCGCCGTGCTCGGCGCGTGGGACCGCGCCCGCGCGGACGCCTGGGCGCGCGGCTCGGTGGCCGAGCTGTCCGACCTGTACGCCGCAGACGCCGGTCGGGCCGACGTCCGGCTGCTTCGCGACTACCTCGACCGCGGCCTCCGGGTCGAGCAGATGCGCACCCAGCTCCTCGCGATCGAGGTGCTCGCCCATCACGACGGCGCGTGGCGGCTCCGGGTCACCGACCGGTTGGCGCGCGCGGTCGCCGTCGGGGCGTCTGGGCGGCAGCTGTTGCCGCGCGACCAGGCCGGCACCCGGATCGTCCGACTCGTCCGGGTGACTGGCGCCTGGCGCGTCGCGTCGGTGCGCCGAGCTGTCCGGCTAGCCCGCGAGCGCCGAGACCAGTCGTGCCTCGAGGGTGCTGTGCTCGAAGGTGAAGCCCTCCTCGAGGAGCCGCTCCGGCTCCACCCGGGTCGAGCCCAGCAGCTCGCTGGCGACGTCGCGCAGCGCGAGCCTGATGGCGAAGGCCGGTGCGGGCACGACGGCGGGCCGGTGCAGCAGCCTGGCCAGGGTCTCGGTGAAGGCCGCGTTGGTGGCCTGGTCGGGTCCGGTCAGGTTGTAGGCGCCCGCCGCCGCGTCGTTGCCGGCCAGCCAGGTCGCGGCGCGCACCCAGTCGACCAGCGAGATGGTGGCGAAGTACTGGTCGCCGCTGCCGATCCGACCACCCACGCCCAGCCTTGAACTGGAGCACCATCGGCTTGAGCGCGCCCCCACGACGATCCAGGACGACCCCGGTGCGCAGCACCACGACCCGGGCGCCGGCCGCCTCGGCCGGTTCGGTGGCGGCCTGCCACTCGCGGGTGACGCGACCCATGAACGTGTCCGCGTCGACCGGGGAGCTCTCGGTGAGGACGGTGTCGCCGCGGTCGCCGTAGCCCGCGATGCCGTTCTGCGCGAGGAAGGCGGGCTTGCGATCGGTCGCGGCGATCGCGCGTGGCCAGGGTGCGGGTCGTCGCGGTCCGACTGGCCCGGAAGGTGCGCTTGTAGGACTCGGTCCAGGGGACGTGCGCCAGGGAGGTTCCCGACAGGCAGGCGACCACGTCGGCCGACTCCAGCAGTGACCGGTCGACCTCGCCCGGCGTACGGGTCCCAGGTCGACTCGTCGGAGGACATCGCCTCACCCCGCACCAGGCGGACGACCTCGTGCCCCTCGCGCGCGAGGTGGTCGCGCCAGGCCGTCCCGAGGAAGCCGGACGCACCGGCCAGCACCAACTTCATGTCCTCGACCCTAGCCACCGTCGAAAGGACGACGTGCGTCCGCCGCCCCGCGACGGGGCAGCACACGCACGGGTGGCGTCTGTGTGGGTCAGACCTCGAACTGCCCGGCCTCGAGCCGCTGCTTGACGTCGCTGAGGAAGCGCGCCGCGTCGGCCCCGTCGACCAGGCGGTGGTCGTAGGTCAGCGCCAGGTAGACCATGTTGCGGACCGCGATCGTCTCGCCGAGGTTGGCGTCGTCGATCACGACGGCACGCTTGACCACCGCAGCCGGTGCCCAGGATCGCGACCTGCGGCTGGTTGATGATCGGGGTGTCGAACAGCGCGCCGCGGCTGCCGGTGTTGGTCAGCGTGAAGGTGCCGCCCGACGAGCTCGTCGGGGCCGATCTTGTTGCCGCGGGTGCGCTCGGCCACGTCGGCGATCTTGCGGGCCAGGCCGGCGATCGACAGGTCGCCGGCGTCCTTGATCACCGGGGTGAGCAGGCCCTTCTCGGTGTCCACCGCGATGGCGACGTTCTCGTGGTCGAAGTAGGTGACCTCGCCCTTCTCGGTGTCGATCGCGGCGTTGAGCGACGGGTGCTCCTTGAGCGCGTCGATCGCGGCCTTGGCGAAGAACGGCATGAACGAGAGCTTCACGCCCTCCCGGGCGGCGAAGTCGGCCTTGGCCGAGTCGCGCAGCCGGGCGATCGGCGGTGACGTCGACCTCGACCACCGTGGTGAGCTGGGCGGAGACCTGGAGCGACTCGACCATGCGCTTGGCGATCACCTTGCGCAGCCGGCTCATCGGCTCGGTCTTGCCCGCGCAGCGGGCTGGGGGTCGTCGCCGGGGCCGCGCCGCGGCGCCGCTGGCGGCGGCCGGGGCTGCGGCCTCTCGCGGCGGCGGCTGCTGGCGCCTGCTCTGGCTGCCTCGGCGGCGTCGAGGACGTCCTGCTTGCGGATCCGTCCACCGACGCCGGTGCCGGTCAGGCGCGGTCAGGTCGACGCCGTGCTCGGCGGCCATCTTGCGCACCAGCGGGGTGACGTAGGCGCCACCGTCGGAGTCTCCGGAGGAGCGCGGGGCCTCTGCCTTGGGGGCCGTCTTGCTTGGGGGCCTCTGCTGGGCCTCCTGCTTGCGGGCCTCCTGCTTGGGGGCCTCCTGCTTGGCGGGCTCCTGCTCGGGCTCGGCTCGGGCTCGGGCTCCTGCTCGGCCTCCGGCTCGGGCTCCGGCTCGGGCTCCTTCTCCTCGGCGGCCGGGGCGGGCGCGTCGTCGCCACCCTCCGGGACCGCGGCGTCGCCGGACCCGACGACGGCCAGCTCGGCGCCGACCTCGACGGTCTCGTCCTCGTTGACCTTGATCTCCAGCAGCGTGCCGGCGACGGGGGAGGGGATCTCGGTGTCGACCTTGTCGGTGGAGACCTCGAGCAGCGGCTCGTCGACGGCGACCTCGTCGCCGACCTGCTTGAGCCAGCGGGTGACGGTGCCCTCGGTGACCGACTCGCCGAGCGCGGGCAGCGTCACCGGCGTCCCGGACGCCGAGCCCTGCCGGCGGCCTGGAGGAGTCCGCCTCGGGCTTGGTGTCGGCCGAGGCTGCGGGGTCTCGGCTGAGCAGGAGCGGAGTCGGCTCGGCGGCCGGAGGGTCGGTCTCGGTCTCGGTCTTGCGCTCACCGGACTCGTCGGCGCCGTCGGCGCCACCTTCGTCACCAGCAGCCGGGGCGCTCTCCTCGGCATCGCTCGGCTCGGCGTCCGTCGCCGTCACCGTCGCTCGGCTCGGCATCGGCCTCGCCGTCGTCGGCGCCGTCGTCGGAACCGCCCGACTCGCCTTCGTCGCCGACGGTGCAGAGCTCGGCGCCGACCTCGACGGTCTCGTCCTCGTCGACCTTGATCTCCAGCAGCGTGCCGGCGACCGGGGAGGGGATCTCGGTGTCGACCTTGTCGGTCGAGACCTCGAGCAGCGGCTCGTCGACGGCCACCTGGTCGCCCGGCTGCTTCAGCCAGCGGGTGACGGTGCCTTCGGTGACGGACTCGCCGAGTGCGGGGAGGGTGACTGAGGTCGCCATTGCGTTCCTTCGCTCCTTGGGTGCTTCGCTGGTCACTGGATCAGTCGAGCCGGGTCGAGTCTATGAGTGCGCGTGCAGGGCCTTGCCGGCGAGCGCGAGGTGCGCCTCGCCGAGGGCTTCGTTCTGGGTCGGGTGGGCGTGGACCAGCGGGGCGACGTCCTCGGCGTGCGCCTCCCAGCCGTAGATCAGCTGGGCCTCGCCGACGAGCTCGCCGACGCGGGCGCCGACGATGTGGACGCCGACGACGGGGCCGTCCTTCTCGCGCACCAGCTTGACGAAGCCCTGGGTCTTGAGGATCTGGCTCTTGCCGTTGCCGCCGAGGTCGTAGGTCAGCGACTCCACCGCGTCGGCACCGTAGCGCTCCTGCGCGGCGGCCTCGGTGAGTCCCACCGAGGCCACCTCGGGGTCGCAGTAGGTGACCCGGGGGATACCGGTCTCGTCGATCGGGGTGGGGTCGAGCCCGGCGATCTCCTCGGCGACGAAGATGCCCTGCTGCGAAGCCGCGGTGGGCCAGCTGCAGGCCGGGCACGATGTCGCCGACGGCGAACACGCCCGTCGACGTTGGTGCGCAGGCGGTCGTCGGTGAGCACGAAGCCGCGGTCCATCGCGACGCCCTGCTCCTCGTAGCCCAGGCCCTGCGGTGCTCGGGCCGCGGCCGACGGCGACCAGCAGCAGCTCGGCCTCGATCGTGTCGCCGCCCTGGACGGTGACGCGGACGCCGTCGTCGGTGGGCTCCACCGACTCGAAGGGGGTGCCGGTGCGCAGCGTGATGCCGCGCTTGCGGAACGCGCGCTCGAGGACCTTGGAGATCGCCTCGTCCTCGGCTGCCACCAGGCGGGGCAGTGCCTCGACGATGGTCACCTCGGCGCCGAAGGACCGCCAGACGCTGGCGAACTCGCTGCCGATGACCCCGCCGCCGAGCACGATGACGGATGCCGGCACGCGGTCGAGCTGCAGGGCGTGCTCGGAGGTGAGCACCCGCTGGCCGTCGATGTCGAGGCCGGGCAGGGTCTTGGAGTAGGAGCCGCTGGCGAGCACGACGGAGCCGCCGACGAGCGCTGGCCGTTGACCTCGACGGTGCGTGGGCCGACCAGGCGGCCCTCGCCCTCGACGACGGTGATGCCACGGCCCTTGATCAGGCCGGTGAGGCCCTTGAAGAGACGGCTGACGACGCCGTCCTTGTACTTGTTGACCCCGCCCATGTCGATGCCCTCGAGCGTGGCGTTGACGCCGAACTGCTCGGACTCGCGCGCGGAGTCGGCGACCTCGGCGGCGTGCAGCAGGGCCTTGGTGGGGATGCAGCCGACGTGCAGGCAGGTGCCGCCGAGCTTGCCCTTCTCCACCAGGGCGACGGAGAGCCCGAGCTGGGCCGCCCGGAGGGCGCAGGCGTAGCCGCCGCTGCCGGCTCCGAGGATCACCACGTCGAACTCGTTACCGGCCCCGCTGGTCTCGGCCACCCCTCGCTCCGTCCCTCTTGACGTCAGGTGTTGACGTCGTCGTCGATCGGTCGCAGGGGGTCGCCCCGCGCTGCTCGACATCCTTGCACCAAACCGAGCATTGCCGACACCGGGTCCGCGGCTGCCGCGCGGGAGACGCCGCTCGGTTCACCCGATGCGCCACACTGGACCGCATGGGCTTGATGGACAGGTTCCGCGGTGGCCGGACCAAGATGCGCCGTCCCGACGGCAAGGGACCCACGACGGTCCGCGCCTCCGACAGCGCCGACGCCAAGCACCTGACCGAGTTCGCCACCTCGCGGCGTGGCGTCGAGGGGTTCGTGGAACCGCGGACGGCGGTGACCGACGTGACGATCATGCTCGTCGCCCACGACGGGGAGTGGACAAGACGGCGGGTGCCGTCGGTGGAGTGGGCGCACGCCTTCGCCAACAAGCACGGCATCCCGTCGTACGACGCGGCCGTGGTCGGCTACCCGTCGCGGATGCGCGACTACAACCGTCGTCAGAAGCAGGCCGGCGACGGGGGCTGATCGCTCAGTCGGCGTACGACGTCGCCAGCTCGACCAGCGAGGCCACCGTGACGCCGGTGCCGCCGGTCGGGACGTGGCCGTAGGGGGCGCGCTTGTTGTAGCCCGGCCCGGCGATGTCGAGGTGGGCCCAGGGCAGGTCCTCGGGCACGAACTCCTGGAGGAACGCCGCGGCGTAGAGGGCGCCGCCGTAGAGGTCGACGTTGTGCTGCATCAGGTCCGCGACGGTGCTGTAGGTGCGGACCTTGACCGGCATCTCGGGGGAGATCGGCAGGTGCCACAGCGCCTCACCGACGCGTGCGCCGGCGGCGCGGACCCGGGCCACCAGGTCGTCGTCGTTGCCGAGCAGGCCGCTGACCCGGTCACCGAGCGCGGTCTCGCAGGCGCCTGTGAGGGTGGCGACGTCGACGATGACGTCGGGCTCGTCCTCGGAGGCGAGGGCCAGCGCGTCGGCGAGGACGAGGCGGCCCTCGGCGTCGGTGTTGAGCACCTCGACGGTCTTGCCGCTGCACATCGTGAGCACGTCGCCGGGGCGGGTCGCGGTGCCCGAGATCATGTTCTCCGCCATCGGTGCCCACGCCGTCACCGCGACGGGCAGGCCCAGGTCGGCGATCGCGAGCGTCGCGTTGAGGACGGCAGCGGCGCCGCCCATGTCGCACTTCATCGTGACCATGCCGGGGCCGGTCTTGATGGTGAGGCCGCCCGAGTCGTAGGTGATGCCCTTGCCGACCAGCGCCAGGTGGGTCTTGGCGCCACGTGGCTTGTAGACCAGCTTGACCAGGCGTGGAGGGTTGGCCGAGCCCTGCCCGACGCCGATGATGCCGCCGCAGCCCTCGGCCGCGAGCTGCTTCTCGTCGAACACGCTCACCCTCACCTTGCCGCCGCCCTTGCGGGCCTTGGTCGTGGCCAGCACCTCGTCGGCGAAGGCCGCGGGGGCGAAGTCGCCGGCAGGGGTGTTGACCCAGTCGCGGGCACGGGCGACGGCCGCGGCGACGACCTGGGCGGTCTCGAACGCACCCTGGGTGGCCTTGGCGCGGGCGCCGTCGCTGAGCACGATCACCTCGCCGGGGGCGACCTTCGAGGTGTCGGGCGCGGTCTTGTAGCGGGTGAAGGTGTAGCCGCCGAGCAGGAACCCCTCGGTCGCGGCGCGGACATGGGCGGCGTCTTGGGCCGGGAGGGCCAGCGCCACCGAAGCGGCGTTGGGGACGTTGCGAGCAGCGACGCCGGCGGCCCGGCGTACGGCCTCGGGGTCGACCTTGTCGGCGGCCCCCAGCCCGATCACGATGAGCAGCGGCGACTTCAGCGTGCCGGCGGTGGGGATCCGGGTGACCTCGCCGCGCTTGCCGGTGACCCCGAGGGTGGCGAGCAGGGGGGCGAACTTGCGGCCGTAGGCCGACGCGACGTCCTCGCCTCCGGAAGCGACGACAACGCCCTTGCCGGCACTCACCACGCCGATGACGACGGCGTCGGTCCGGGTCTTGGCGGGGGAGCCCTTGCGCAGCGTGAAGGAGGTCACCGTGGTGATGCTAGTCGGCGGGCCCGGGCGACCCGACTCGGCTGTCGCGGGCGGCCGGTCGCGCTGGGGTAGGTTGCGGCCCATGCACCCTGCCGAGGACGGCGACCGCACGCCGACGACCGACCTGAAGACCTCTCCGCTGCACGACCGGCACGTCGCGCTCGGCGCCAAGATGGCGGAGTTCGGCGGCTGGCTGATGCCCTTGGAGTACACCGGTGTGCTCAAGGAGCACACAGCCGTGCGCGAGGCGGTCGGCATCTTCGACGTCAGCCACCTCGGCAAGGCGGTCGTGCGCGGCCCGGGTGCGGCGGCGTACGTCAACGCGACGTTGGCCAACGACCTCGGCAAGATCGCGCCCGGCAAGGCGCAGTACACCCTGTGCTGCGACGACGCCTCCGGCGGCGTGGTCGACGACCTGATCGCCTACCTGCACGGTGATGACGAGGTGTTCCTGATCCCCAACGCGGCCAACACCGCGGAGGTCGTACGGCGGTTGGCCGCCGAGGCACCCGAGGGGGTCGAGGTCGTCGACCAGCACGACGACTTCGCGATCCTGGCGGTGCAGGGCACTCGCTCCGACGAGGTGCTCGAGGCCGTCGGGCTGCCGACCGGCCACGACTACATGTCCTTCACCGAGTCGTCGTTCGGGGGCGAGGAGGTGGTGGTGTGCCGCACCGGCTACACCGGCGAGCGCGGCTACGAGCTGGTCGCGCCCAACGCCGTCGCCGGGGAGCTGTGGGACGCACTGATGACGGCCGGCGCCGACTGGTCGATCACGCCGGCCGGGCTCGGTGCGCGCGACACGCTGCGCACCGAGATGGGCTACCCGCTGCACGGGCAGGACATCAGCCTCGACGTGACGCCCGTGCAGGCACGGCTCGGCTGGGCGGTCGGCTGGAAGAAGGACGCGTTCTGGGGACGCGACGCGCTGCTCGCCGAGAAGGAGGCGGGCCCGCGGCGGCTGCTGCGCGGCCTCGTCGCGACGGGTCGCGGCATCCCGAGGCCCGGCATGCGGGTGCTGCTCACCGCCGACCTGGCCGTCGGCGCGATCACCTCGGGGACCTTCTCGCCGAGCCTGAAGAAGGGCGTCGGTCTCGCGCTGATCTCCTCCGACATCGCCGAGGGAGCCGAGGTGTCGGTCGACATCCGCGGCCGGTCCGAGGTGTTCACCGTGACCAAGCCGCCGTTCATGACGCCGGGCGTGCGCGAGGGCTGACGGCGCCGGACTGACCGATGTCGATCGGTCAGGTCAGGCGGCGACGAGCACGACCAGCGCGACGGTGAACGTCGCCTCCACGACCGCGCCGAGCACGTCGCCGGTGATCCCGCCGAGACGGCGTACGGCGTGCCAGCCGATGGCCAGCCCGCCCAGGAGCCCGGCCGGCGCGAGCAGCACGACGGGGCTCGTCAGGAGCGCCACCACGAGGCCCAGGGCCACGGCGGACAGCAGCACGACCACGGCCCGAGCACGCGAGACCGAGCCCGCGACCAGGGCGCCCAGGCCCTCGTGCCGGGCCGCCGGGATGCCGACGAGGCAGGCGAGCGGCAGCGCCAGCCGGCTCACCACGATCGCTGCGGCCACGCCGACCGGTCCGTCCGGGGTGAGCAGCATGGCGGCGATCGCGACCACCTGGGCGAGGAGCACCAGCACGAGCGTGACCACGCCGAAGGGCCCGACGTCGCCCCTGCGCATCACGTCCAGCGCCTCCGCCGGCGGGCGTCCGGAGCCGAGGCCGTCGGCGGTGTCCGCCAGCCCGTCGAGGTGCATGCCCCGGGTCAGCAGAGCGAGCAGCCCCACGACCAGCACTGCCGCGAGCAGCGGCGGCACGAGGTCCCCGACCAAGACGATCACCACGAGCACGACGATCCCGAGGGCGAGGCCGACGAGCGGGGCAAGCGCCATCGCGAGCCCTGCGGTACGTCGGTCGACAGAGGGCGCCCGGACGGGGAACACCGTGAGCGTGCCGACGGCGAGGCGCACTGCGTTCACAGGGTCCGCACCCGGCCGGCCGTGCACCAGCGCACGTCCTCGGTCGCGGCGCTGAGCAGGGTGTTGAGCCGACCCATCTCGTCACGGAACCGGCGCCCTGCCGCGCTCACCGGCACCACGCCCTGGCCGACCTCGTTGCTCACCGCAACCACGCGGCGGGTGCTGCCGCGCCATGCGTCGACGAGGGCGTCGACCTCGTCGTGCACGGCCTTGCCCGCGGTCGCCTGCCACACGGAGTCGTCCCAGGCGTCGTGCCGGTCCATCACGCGAGTCAGCCACAAGGTCAGGCAGTCGACCAGCAGCGGGGGACCGTCGGCGCCGAGCAGCCCGACCAGGTCAAGCGTCTCCAGGGTGGCCCAGTGGCCGGGTCGGGACTCCTGGTGGAGCCGGACCCGTTCGCTCCACTCCTGGTCGTGGTCGGCGGGGTAGGCGGTCGCGACGTAGACGACCTCGTCGCGGTCGAGCAGCAACCGCTCCGCCTCGCGCGACTTCCCGGAGCGGGCGCCGCCGAGGACCAACGTGCGGGAGACGTCGCGCGGCGGCGGTCGGATGCCTGCGAGCGATGCGCCGTCGTCGACGACGCGCGCGCCCCAGTCGGCCAGCCTCCGGCTCAGCTCGGGGGTCGGCGGGTTGTGGTGCGAGAGGTGGATCGCGACCACGTCGGTCGCCTCGTGCACCGCGCCGACGTGCCGCAGCCGCCGCAGCTGCTCGGCGAAGGTGGCGAGATGGAGGTGGTCGGTGCCGTGGTCGCCCTTGTCGCCGAACGTCTCCTCCAGCAGCACGACGTCGAAGGCCGCGTCCCGTACCGCCGCGACGGTCTCGTCGGGCAGGGGGCCGGTGTCGGTGGCGTAGAGCAGGCGGGCGCTCGAAGTTGCCACGTCGTACAGCACCGCACCGTCGCCGTGGGCGGCCGCGAGCACCCGTACGGCGTAGTCGCCGACGTCCAGCCGGTCGCCCGCCGCCACCTCGACGAAGCGCACCGGCGAGTCCGGGGCGACCCAGAGCCGGGCCTGCTCGACGACCGCCGCGGGACCGACGACCTCGAGCGGCTCCGCACCGACCCACGAGCGGAACAGCAGGAAGGCCGGTGCGCAGTGGTCGGGATGCGCGTGCGTGATCAGGACGTGGCGCAGGCGGGTCAGGTCGACTCCGGCCCGCTGCGCAGCCGCCGGGGTGTCCGGCCCGCAGTCGAGCAGCAGCACGTCGTCGACGAGGACCGCACTCTGGCCGCGCAGCCGACCGGCCGCCCGCTCGGTCGAGCACGACGCGCAGGAGCAGTGCGGGTTGGGCCAGCCGTCCGCGGAACCTGTGCCGAGCACCCGCGCGTGCATCAGGTGTGCGACCGCTCGAAGACCACCGGCGCGTCGAAGGCGGCCCGACGGGCCGCTCGGCGCAACGCCCGCAGCAGGGGCCGCCCGGCCAGGCCGAGCACCAGCAAGGACAGGAGCGACCGGCCGAGATCCCACGGCAGCGAGGTGGTGACGTAGAAGACGAGGTAGCGACCGAGGTTGTCTGCCAGGGGCGCACCGGCGACGTAGGACACCTCGGGGCCGAAGGCGGCGAACGGCCAGAACCAGAGGTTCATCAGCAGCCCGAAGGCAAGTCCCATCACGGCGGCGTAGCCGGCCACCACCGCGATCTCGGCGCGTCCTCGTGCCGGCGGCAGGCAGCCGGCGAAGAAGCCCACCCAGCCGGCGGCGACCATCTGGAACGGCAGCCACGGTCCGACGCCGCCGGTGAGCAGCGCGCCGACGAAGAGGGTGATCGCGCCGAGCACGAAGCCGAAGCCGCGGCCGAAGACCCGGCCGCCGAGGATGATGACCGCGAAGCTGGGCTCGAGGCCGGCGGTGCCGGGGCCGAGGGCACGCAGGGCGCCGCCGACGGCGGCGAGCATCCCCAGCATCGCGACCGCCTTGGCGTCGAGCACCCCGGAGGTCAGCTCGGAGAGCACCACCGCCGCAAGCAGGGGCAGCAGCAGCACGAAGACGAAGGGTGCGTCGCCGGCGTGGGAGGAGTCCAGGGCGGCGCCGGGCTGGATCAGGAAGGGCCAGCCGAAGGCGACGATGCCGACGACGAACACGAAGGTGAGCGCGACAGCCGCCCGGAACCGCACCGGCACCAGGCCACCGCTGGACATCGTGCTCATCGCGGCACCTCCGCACCGGAGGCGAGGGCGACGGCGACCTGCGTCGGGGTCAGCCAGCGCTGCGGCGCGAGCACCTTGGCGACCTGGGGCGCGAAGGCGGGGGAGGACACCACCACGTCGGTGGTCGGCCCGTCGGCGACGAGCTCGCCGTCGGCGATCACCAGGACGCGGGTGGCGACCTCGGCGACCAGCTCGACGTCGTGGGTGGCGAGCAGCACCGCGTGCCCGTCATCGGCCAGGTCGCGCAGGATCTCCACCAGCCGGTGCTTGGCGGTGTAGTCGAGCCCGCGGGTCGGCTCGTCGAGGAGCACCAGCGGCGGCCGGGCCGCCAGCACGATGGCGAGCGCGAGGGTGAGGCGCTGGCCCTCGGAGAGGTCCCGGGGGTGCAGGTCGGTGGGTACGCCGGGGGAGAGGCGCGCGAACAGCGCCAGCGTGGTGCCGGCCGCGACGCCGCTGTCGCGGTCGGCCTGGGTGCACTCAGCGCCGACCGTCGCGCTGTAGAGCAGGTCGCCGGGCACCTGCGGCACCAGCCCGACGTGGTGCAGGAGGTCGGCCGGCCTGAGCTCGCTCGGCGACTGCCCGTCGACGACGACCCGGCCACTGGTCGGCGCCTTGCTGCCCACGAGCGTCCTGAGCAGCGTGGACTTCCCGGCACCGTTGCGGCCCATCAGCGCGACCACCTCGCCGCGCCGCAGCCGGGTCGAGACCCCTGCCAGGGCGGGCACCCGGTGGTAGGAGGCGACCAGGTGCTCGACCTCCGCCACCAGGTCACCGGTGGCTGACTCGGCAACGGGGACGTCGAGCGCGGCGAGGGTCTCGCGCAGGGGACTCGCCTGGCGCCGGGCGTCGCGCACCGAGAGAGGCAGCGGCGACCAGCCGGCGATCCGGCCGAGCTCGACGACCGGCGGTGCGACCGGCGCGGCGGCGAGCACCTCCTGCGGCGTACCCGACAGCACGGGCCGGCCCTCCCCGGCCACCAGGATGACCCGGTCGGCGTACTGGGCGACCCGCTCGAGCCGGTGCTCGGCCAGCACGACGGTGAGGCCGAGGTCGTGCACCAGACGTTGCAGGGTGGCCAGCACGTCCTCGGCGGCGAGCGGGTCGAGCGCGGAGGTCGGCTCGTCGAGCACCAGGATCCGTGGGTGGGTGGTCAGCACCGACCCGATCGCGACGCGCTGCTGCTGGCCGGCAGAGAGGCTGGCCAACGGGCGGCTGCGCAGGTCGGCGAGACCGAGCAGGTCCAGGGTCTCCTCGACCCGCTTGCGCATCACGTCTGCCGGTAGCCCCAGCGACTCCATGCCGTAGGCCAGCTCGTCCTCGACCGTGTCGGAGACGAAGCCGGCCAGAGGGTCCTGCCCGACATACCCCACGACGTCGGCGAGATCGCGCGGCCGGTGCCAGCGGGTGTCGCGGCCGTCGACCACCACCCGACCGCTCAGGGTGCCGCCGGAGAAGTGCGGCACCAGGCCGTTGATCGCGCGGAGCAGGGTCGTCTTGCCCGACCCGGTGCGACCGACCACGAGAGCCAGCTCACCCTCGGGGATGGTGAGGTCGACGTCGACGAGCACCGGGGCGGCGGCGTCGGCGAACCTGACGGCGACGCGTTCGAAGGTGATCACGCGGCCACCTCCTCGCGGGGTTCGGCCGGAGAGACGGTCGGCGCGCTGTGCACCACGGGCTGCGGGGGAGCCAGGACGGCGGGAAGCAGCGCGACCAGGATGCCGAAGGTGGCCACCACCGGCACCGGCGGCACCATGGTGACGCTGGCCAGGTAGAGCTGCTGGGGTGCGACCGAGACGTTGACCCAGACCGCCACCGCGGCCGCGGCACCACAGCCGGCGACCAGCCACTCGGGCAGCGCCCACGGGTCCGGGCGATAGCGGGTCCGCCCGGTGCGCCGCCCTCCGACCGCGATGCCGGCAGCGGCCAGCAGGCCCCCGAGCGACAGCATCGGCAGACCCAGCCAGGAGGAGGCGGTGCCGTCGAGGAGGCCGTAGACCCCCACGCACACGCCCAGCAGGCCGCCGAACACGAGCAAGGCGGTCAATCGGCGGGAGACGCGGGAGTCGTCGGTGGTGCGCCCGTAGCCGCGCGAGTCCATCGCCGCCGCGAGCTCGACCGAGTGCTCGAGGGCCCCCTCCAGCACCGGCATCGCCAGCCGCTTCAGGCTGCCGGGACCGCGGGTGCTGCGACCTCGCAACCGGTGGGCCTCTCGCACCCGTTGCGCGTCGGTGACGAGCTGCGGGGCGAAGGTCAACGCGATCACGCAGGCCACACCGACCTCGTACAACGCACCCGGCACGTAGCGCAGCAGCCGGCGCGCGCTGCCCAGCGCGTTGGCGGCGCCGACGCAGCAGAGGATGACACCGAGCTGGAGCCCTTCGTAGAACGCACGCAGCAACGCCTCGAGCGTCACCTGGCCACCGAGCTTGAGGCCGCTGCTCTCGGGCATCGGGATCGAGGGCAGCGTGAACAGCACCGTGGGTCCCTGCGAAGCAGTCGAGAGCAGCACCTGGAAGACGATCCGGATGGCAATGATGAGCAGCGCGAGCTTGAGGAAGGCGCCGTACGACTTGGCCCAGGGCGCGGTGCTCCGCCGGGCCGAGACGACCAGGCCGGCAACGGCCAGGATCAGCAGCAGCGGTACCGGGTTCTGCGTCCGGCTCGCCGCCGCGGCCAGTCCGATCGCCCACAGCCACCACGCCCCCGGATGCAGGCTCCGGGGGAAGGTGAGGCGTGACTGGGGGCGCATCGGGCGGGCCGGGTGTTCAGGACTCGCGGTTGCGGCGGTAGAGCGGGATCGCGACGGCCCCGAGGACCAGCACGAGGGCGATCACCGCGATCAGCGGCCAGCCGATACCGCTGTCGGAGTCCTCGGCGGCTGCAGGCTCGGTCGCGGCGGCGGCGGTGTCGTCGTCCCCGGTGGCCGCGGCCCCGTCGCTCTGCTCGTCGGTGGGCTCCTCGGTCGGCTCGGCAGCAGCGACCGCGGCCTCGGGCAGTGTGAAGGCGACGTCCTCCTGCTCGGTGTCGACCTCGGCGTCCTTGACCGTCTCGAAGCACCCCTTGGCCGGGTAGCCGTCAAGGGCGCAGATCCCGCCCTGCTCGGCCCGCACGTCGGTGACGGACTCCAAGGTCTGCAGGCCGGTGGCGTCCGTGGGGACGACCGCGCACTCGGCGGCCGGCTCGGGCAGCTCGCCGCCGGCGGCGTCGGACTCGATGCCGTAGTCGATGACCAGCGCAACCCGCTTCTCGTCGGCGTCGGCCTCGGCGCCCGCGCAGATCGAGTCGAAGGTGATCTCGGCCAGGTCGGCGCGGGGCTCGATGCCGGCGGACTCGGAGGAGAGCCCGTAGCGCCAGCCCTCCAGGGCGCCGTCCTCCGGGGTGAAGTCGGCAGGTCCGGTCTGGGCGAACTCGAAGGCGTCCGCCTTGGCGTGGAAGTAGTTCCAGTAGCGGTAGCCGTCCTCGGCGTGGGCCGGGGCGGCGACCATCGAGACACCGAGCGTGAGCCCGAAGGTCAGGGCGACCGTGACGAGACGGCGCAGCGGGGTCAGCCGGTTCGGGGCGGGACGGTTCGGGGTGGAGCTGAGCGTGGCCATGGGGGCCCTTTCTTGCGGCGATCCGAAGACGGGGACCGGACCGCGGGCGCCCAGCAGAGCCGGGTGGAGCCGTCGTCCGGCTCCGTCCCGTAGACCTCGACGGATGTTGGGGAGCCGCTGCTCCGGGGCGGTGTTCCGGCTCGCCGTGTCCCTGGCGACCGTGCAGTCACGGTCGGCGGACTCGGCCTACGGTTGCGGGTCAGCGCCGGCTTCGGACCGGCTTTCCCGCCACGGGGCAGTTGTTGCTGTGTTGCGGGGTCAATCTCCCACGGCCGCCCGGCAGGGGTCAAAGCATCAGGTCTGTGCGGTTGGTTACCCTCGGCCGCATGACGCACTCTCTCGAGCCCTCGACCTTCGGCACGCCCGAGCCGAACCCGTCAGCGGTGTGGCGCTGGCGTCTCGAGGACGCGCAGGGCACCGAGGTGACCTCCGGTGAGGGCAGCCCGCGGTTCCCGTCGCAGAGCGACGCCGAGTCGTGGGTGGGCGAGGTGTGGCGCGACCTGGTCGACGACGGTGTCGACCAGGTCACGCTCTTCGAGGCCGATCGGGAGGTCTACGGACCGATGAGCCTGCACGCCTGACCCTCCAGGCCTCCGGGAATCTGCTCTAGAAGTCGCGCTTCCTCGGCGACTGGGTCTTGGCCGGGTCGCGCTCGATCGCGCCCTCGAGGACCTCGTCGATCTTCTTCAGCAGGTCGTCCTCCAGGCGTACGCCGGCGGCCTTGACGTTGTCGGTGACCTGCTCGGGCCGCGAGGCGCCGATGATCGCCGCGGAGACGTTGGGGTTCTGGAGCACCCAGGCCACCGCCAGCTGGGCCATCGACAGCCCGGCCTCGTCGGCGAGCGGGACCAGCTGCTGCACGCGGGTGAGCACGTCGTCGCTCATCCAGCGCGACACCATGTCGGCGCCGCCCTTCTTGTCGGTGGCGCGCGAGCCCTCGGGCGGCTGCTCGCCCGGCTTGTACTTGCCGGTCAGCACGCCCTGGGCGATCGGCGACCAGACCACCTGGCCGATGCCGAGCTCCTCGCTGGTCGGGACGACTTCGTCCTCGATGACCCGCCAGAGCATGTTGTACTGCGGCTGGCTCGACACGAACGGAACGTGCAGCTCGCGGGCGAGCGCGTGGGCGGCTCGGATCTCCTCCGCACGCCACTCCGAGACACCGATGTAGTGGGCCTTGCCGGCCTTCACCACGTCGGCGAACGCCTCCATGGTCTCCTCGAGCGGCGTCTCGTAGTCGTAGCGGTGCGCCTGGTAGACGTCGACGTACTCGGTCTGGAGCCTCTCCAGCGACCCGTCGATCGACTCCATGATGTGCTTGCGGGAGAGCCCGTGGTCGTTGTGCTGGCGCGCGTTGGTGGGCCAGTAGACCTTGGTGAGGATCTCCAGACCTGCGCGTCGTTCGCCCTTGAGGGCCTTGCCGAGGACGGTCTCCGCTGCGGTGTTGGCGTAGACGTCGGCGGTGTCGAAGGTCGTGATCCCCTCGTCGAGGGCCTGCCGCACGCACGCGAGTGCGGCGTCCTCCTCGACCTGGGATCCGTGGGTGAGCCAGTTGCCGTAGGCGATCTCAGAGATCTTCAGGCCGCTCTTGCCGAGGTTTCTAAACTCCATGTCGTCGAACCTACCCACGCACGGCAACGGTCATGCCCGCCGCTAGGTTGGCCCCATGCTCGTCGCCTTCAGCATCAGCCCGACGGCCGCCGACGACACCGGGGGCGTCAGCGCCGCCGTCGCGGAGGCGGTCCGGGTGGTCCGCGAGTCCGGACTGCCCTGCGAGACCAACGCGATGTTCACCAACATCGAGGGTGAGTGGGACGAGGTGATGGCGGTGGTCAAGCGCGCGGTGGACGTCGTCGCAGCCAGCTCCCCGCGCGTCGGGCTCGTCCTCAAGGCCGACCTCCGGGCGGGGTACGACGGCCAGCTCACGGCCAAGGTGGAGCGCGTCGAGCGGCACCTCGGAGAGACCTCCCCGACGAGGACCTGAGGGTGGCCGCCGGGCTCGGCGACGTCCGCCGGATCGCGCTGGCCCTGCCGCGGGCCTACGAGGCGACGGTGCGCGACAGCGTGAAGTTCCGGGTCGGGAGCATCGTCTTCGCGGCCGTCTCGCCGGACGAGTCCCTGCTCGGCTTCGGCTTCCCGCGCGACGAGCGCGAGGGCCTCGTGGCGTCGGACCCCGTCAAGTTCCTGATGCCGGCCGACTCCGACCTGCGTTACCAGTGGGTGCGGCTCCGGTTGGCTGAGATCGACGTCGACGAGCTGGAGGAGCTGGTCGTGGACGCCTGGCGGATGTGCGTCCCCAAGAAGGTGGGAGCCGCCTACGACGCCGGCGAGCGCAACGTCCCTCAGTAGCGCCCCTCAGTAACGCCCCTCAATAACGCTCGGGCAGCCGCTGGCCGACCTTCACCTGACGCTTGGGCAGCCGCAGCCAGCGCATCTGCAAGGTGCGCAGCACGGCGTAGGACGTGACGCCCTTGTGGGAGTCGTCGGGGAAGCGGGTGCGCACCTCGCGCTTGAGCCGCCAGACCAGCAGCACGGTGTCGAGCAGCACCACCAGGATCGTCGCGCTCCACAAGCCGTTGGCGAAGGCCGGGTTGAAGGCCTGCATCACCATGATGACGACGAGCAGCGGCAGCAGGAACTCGGCCATGCTGATCCGCACGTCGACGAAGTCGCGGACGAAGCGCTTGACGCGGCCCTGGTCACGGGCGGGCAGGTAGCGCTCGTCGCCGGAGCGCATCCCCTCGCGCATCTTGGCGTTCTGCGTGGTGCGCCGAGCCCGCGTCAGCTTGGCGGCGGCCTTCTTGTCGCGGCCCACCTTGGCGCGCTCGCGGGTCGCCGCCTCAGCCTCTTTGCGGGTGGGCGTCGGGCGGCCCTTGCCGCCCTCCTTGACCGGGATGGTCGTGGCGGACTCGTCTGACTTGGTACGTCGGAACAAGGGGCTCGGGCTCTCTGGAAGTGGGGACTGGTCGTGCAGCCTGGTCTGGTCGCCACGATACCCGTCCGCACGCGTGCGGAACTCTCTCCCCGGTCCACCCGTTCTGAGACGTAGGGTGGTCGCGACGACCGCGGCACGGCTCCCGTGCTGCCTCACCCACCCGACGAGACACCCACGAGGGGGCCCGCCCGCATGAGCCTCATGAAGCGCATGAGCCTGATATTCCGCAGCAAGGCCAACAAGGCGCTCGACCGCGCCGAGGATCCGCGCGAGACGCTCGACTACAGCTACCAGCGCCAGGTGGAGCTGCTCTCCAAGGTGCGCCGCGGCGTCGCCGACGTCGCGACCAGCCGCAAGCGTGTCGAGCTCCAGGTCGCCCAGCTCGAGCAGCAGGAGAACAAGCTCACCGAGCAGGCCAAGAAGGCGCTGTCGATGGGCCGCGAGGACCTCGCCCGCGAGGCGCTGACCCGCAAGTCCGGTCTCGCCGGCCAGGTCTCGGACCTGCGTGCCCAGCAGTCCCAGCTCCAGGGCGAGGAGGAGAAGCTGACGATGGCCTCGCAGCGGCTGCAGGCCAAGGTCGAGGCCTTCCGCACGAAGAAGGAGACCATCAAGGCGACCTACACCGCCGCCGAGGCGCAGACCCGGATCAACGAGGCCTTCTCCGGGATCTCCGAGGAGATGGGCGACGTGGGGATGGCGGTGCAGCGCGCCGAGGACAAGACCGCTCAGATGCAGGCGCGAGCCGGCGCCATCGACGAGCTGATCGCCTCCGGCGCCCTCGACGACGCCAGCGCGATCGGCCAGGGGGACGACATCTCCCGCGAGCTCGACGCACTCTCGTCCACCTCCGACGTCGAGACCGAGCTGGCCGCGCTCAAGGCCGGCAGCACGCCCGCGCCGCAGGCCATCGAGGGCAGCGACAGCACCCCCGAGGCCCAGCCAGTGGTCGAGGAGCAGAAGCAGCAGGAGCAGCCATGATCATCCGGATCCTCGGTGAGGGACAGTACGACGTGGCCGACGGCGAGGTCGACGGTCTCAACGAGCTCGACGCCACCCTCGAGAACGCCGTGGAGTCCGGCGACGAGGCTGCCTTCACCGAGGCGCTGGCCGGTCTGCTGGGCGCCGTACGCGGTGCCGGCACCGTGCTCGCCGACGACAGCCTCGAGGACTCCGACCTGATCCTGCCTCCCTCGGACGCCACGATCGACGAGGTCCGGCAGATGCTGGCCGGCGACGGCCTCATCCCCGGCTGATCACCCACCACGACCGAACCACCCGAAGGAGCGCACGATCCCCATGTCACAGACCCGATTCCTCAAGGACTCCGGCCTCACGGCGCGGATGACCTTGGTGATGTTCCTGCTCGGGGGTCTGTTCGTCGCGCTCATCGTCGGCCTGATGTACGCCTTCCCGGGCTACGCGGTCATCATCGGTCTGGTCGGACTCGGCATCGCCTGGTTCCAGTGGTACAACTCCGACACCCTCGCCCTCAAGGCGATGCGGGCCCGGGAGGTCAGCCCGGAGGAGGCCCCGGAGCTGCACGCGGTGGTCGACCGGCTGTGTGCGCTCGCCGACATGCCCAAGCCGCGGGTCGCGATCGCCTACACCGACCTCCCGAACGCGTTCGCCACCGGCCGCTCGCCCAGCCGCTCGGCGGTCTGCGTGACGACGGGCATCCTCGACCGGCTGACCTCCGAGGAGGTCGAGGCCGTCCTCGCCCACGAGCTCTCCCACGTCGCCCACCGCGACGTCCTGGTGATGACGCTTGCCTCGTCGGCCGGCATCATCGCCGGGATGGCGACCCGGGGGGCGCAGTACGGCGCGATCTTCGGCGGAGGACGACGGGACAACAACAACGGTGCGCCCCTGTGGCTGGTCGCGCTCGTCGTGAGCCTGGTCGTCTACGCGATCAGCTTCTTCCTCACCCGGCTCCTCTCGCGCTACCGGGAGCTGTGCGCGGACCGTTCGGGTGCCTTCCTCACCGGCAAGCCGTCGGCCCTGGCGAGCGCGTTGACCAAGATCACCGGCGACATCTCGGCGATCCCGAGCAAGGACCTGCGCTCCTCGCAGTCGATGAACGCCTTCTTCATCGCCCCGGCGATCAGCGGGGCGTCGCTGAAGACGCTCACCTCGTCGCACCCCTCGCTCGAGCAGCGCCTCGAGCAGCTCGCCAAGATCTCCGCCGAGCTCGGCCGGCCGCTCGACGGCGGCTTCCCGACGCAGGGCCTCCAGTGAGCGGCGTGTGAAGATCGTCGACGCCTTCCTGGGTCGCCGCAAGCAGGTCCGCAACAACCTCGACGACCTGTTCGCCGTACCCACCGCCGCGATCACGCTCCAGACCGCCGCCACCTTCGTGCCGACCGGCGTGGGCGCCGTGTGCTTCCGTGCTGCCGAGGGCGCGGCTTTCGCCGCCGCGGAGGCCGAGATCACCGCTGTGCTCGACAACGACGACGACCCCGACCTCGAGCGGGCTGTCGACGAGTTCGGCTTCACGTGGCTGATCGCCCGCCAGGACGACACGTCCGCGCTGGTCACCGACCTGCACGCGATCAACACCGCGCTCGAGGCGCAGGGCTTCGGGCCCCAGCTGCTGTGCTCGCTGGTGTCCTTCCGCGATTCCACCGACCGCAGCCTCGCACTGGTCTATCTCTACAAGCAGGGCACGTTCTACCCGTTCGCGCCGCGACCCGACGGCAAGACCCGCGACAACCTGCTCGAGATGCAGGTGCGCGACCTGGTCAAGAACGACCTGCCCGTCGAGGGCGACACCCAGCGCTGGATGGCTGTCTGGGGAGCGCCCGGCCTCTGACCGGCGAGGGGCCCGGCCCAGCCGCCGTCACCTCGACGATTGGTCACAAACTGCAGCTTTCAGGCCTCCGGGCCTGCGGTTGGGGACCAAACCGCAACGTCGGCCGCCCGCGACACGCCGGTGCCGCTCCGGGCAGGTCAGTCCTTCGTCGCGACCTTGGCCGGCAGGTCGAGCATCCGCTGGAGCGCGATCAAGGCGTACTTCTCGGTCTCGGGATCGACCTCGATCTGGTTGACGACGTTGCCCGCGACGAGGTTCTCCAGCGCCCACACGAAGTGGGGCAGGTCGATCCGGTTCATCGTCGAGCAGTAGCAGACCGTCCGGTCCAGGAAGACGATGTTCTTGTCCGGGTGGGCGTCGGCGAGGCGTTGCACCAGGTTGAGCTCGGTGCCGATCGCCCAGGACGACCCGGCGGGAGCCGCCTCGATCGTGTTGATGATGAACTCCGTCGAACCGACCAGGTCGGCCCTGGTGACCACCTCGTGCGTGCACTCGGGGTGCACCAGGATCTGCACGTCGGGGATCTTCGCCCGCAGCTCGTCGACGACCTCGGCGGTGAACCGGCCGTGCACGGAGCAGTGACCGCGCCACAGGATCATCTTCGCGGCGCTCAGCTCCTGGGGCGTCAGACCGCCGCCCGGCTTGTGCGGGTCCCACACGACGCAGTCCTCGAGGCTCAGACCGAGCTCCAGGACGGCGGTGTTGCGGCCGAGGTGCTGGTCGGGGAGGAACAGCACCTTGGCGTCGGGCTTCTGCGCGTAGGCCCACTCCAGGGCGACCTGCGCGTTGGACGACGTACACACGGCGCCGCCATTGCGGCCGCAGAACGCCTTGATGTCGGCCGAGGAGTTCATGTAGGTCACGGGGACGACGGAGTCGGCGACTCCGGCGTCCTTCATGGCGTCCCAGGCGTCCTCGACCTGTGAGAGACGGGCCATGTCGGCCATCGAGCAACCGGCCGCGAGGTCGGGCAGGATCACCTTCTGGGCGGGGCCGGTCAAGATGTCGGCCGACTCGGCCATGAAGTGGACGCCGCAGAAGACGATGTACTCCGCGTCGGGCCGGGCCGCTGCCTCACGGGCGAGCTTGAAGGAGTCGCCGGTGACGTCGGCGAAGGCGATGACCTCGTCGCGCTGGTAGTGGTGGCCGAGCACGAAGAGCTTCGAGCCGAGTGCGTCCTTGGCCGCCTGGGCACGCTTCACCAGGTCGGGGTCGGACGCCGGCGGCAGCCCGCCCGGGCAGTCCACGCCGCGCTCGGAGTCGGGGTCGGTGCCGCGGCCCAGGACCAGGAGGGGGAGGTCGGTGGTCGTCACGGCCTCATCTTTTCACAACGCGGGCTGGCGGCACCCGCCGCCCGAAGTTCACAGGAAGTGGCCGCTGGGCAGGTAGGGCATGGGCAGCTTCAGGTGCCGGGTGGCGAGGTAGCCGCTGGTGTGCAGTGCCATCCGCGCGGCGAAGCCGACGTCCACGGCCCACTCGTTGGCCGCGGTCACGTGGCCGATCGCAACCGTGCGGTCGGGGCTGGAGGCGGCGAGCGTCTCCCACAGAAGCGCCGCCGCCGTACGTCGGTTGGTGGCGGCGAGCAGGTAGGGGCCGCCACCCGGCTCGACGTAGGCGTAGCCGGAGCCGGTGGAGCGGTCGACGACGACGAGCCGGTACATCGAGGCCATCAGCTCGTGGTCGACGCCATGGGCTGCTTCCCGGGTCTGCCGGTCCACGGAGTTCATCAGGTCGATGTCGCCGTGGCTGCCGTCCCGGACCCGCTCGATCACCGGCAGCACGTCGCGCGGCACGGTGCCGGCCAGGTACATCGCCGGCTGCAGCGTGAAGCCGGCCAGCCGGTAGTGGCGAACCGCGGCCTGGTCCTCGGACGACGCGATCAGCCCGCGCAGGCAGCCCCGTCCGTGGGTGAGCGCGGCGTCGAGCAGCTGTTTTCCGACGCCGCGGCCCTGGAGCCCGGGCCGGACGACGTACGTCGCCAGGATCCACATCAGCTCACGACGCAGCGCGACGGTCGCACCGATGAGGCCGCTCTCGTCCTCGGCGACGAAGCATCCGGGGCCGTCGTGATCGAGCATGTGCCGGACCCGGATCTGCCAGTTGACCGACTTCTCCGGCGAACGCGGCGACGGCGGCGGTAGCTGGGCCCGCTGGGTGCGCACGTCGAGATCGAAGAACCCCTCGGCGGTGAGCCGCTCGACGCCGGCGACATCCGCGGTGGTCATCGGACGCACGTAGTAGTCGTGGTCGGGCGGCACCCAGCGAACCTATCCCGCCCCCGACCGGAGAGGATGGGGACATGCGCGTCCTGATCGCCCCCGACAAGTTCGCCGGCACGCTGAGCGCGGTCGAGGCCGCCGCCGCGATCGCCCGGGGCTGGCGACGGCACGCCCCCGGCGACGAGGTCGACCTGGCGCCGATGGCAGACGGAGGTCCCGGGTTCGTCGACGTGCTGCACGCCACGCTCGGCGGCGAACTGCTGGCGACCACGGTGCGCGGACCCGATGGCGAGGCCACGCCGGGCAGCGTCCTGAGCATCGGCGGGACCGCTTACGTCGAGGCGGCGCAGGCCTGCGGGCTGCACCTCGTCCCTGCCGAGCAGCGCCGACCCGAGGAGGCGTCGTCGTACGGCGTCGGTGAGCTGGTCGCGGCCGCGGTGGACGCCGGCGCCACCCGCGTCGTCGTCGGGCTCGGCGGCTCGGGCACCAACGACGGGGGAGCCGGGTTGCTCGCCGCGCTGGGAGCCACCGCCACGCCCGACCAGGCCTTGCTGGGCGGCTCGCGCGGCCTTGCCGGCCTGGACGCGGTCGACCTCCAGGCTGCCCGCGCGCGCCTCGCGGACGTCGAGGTCGTGGTGGCCAGCGACGTCGACAACCCACTGCTCGGCCTGATCGGCGCGACCAACGTCTACGGACCTCAGAAGGGCGTGCACCCCGACCGGCTCCAGGCCGTCGACGCGACCCTCGAGCGCCTCGCGAACGCCACCGACAAGCGGCTCGCCCTGGCCAAGGGAGCCGGTGCCGCGGGGGGCCTCGGATTCGCGCTGATGCTCCTCGGCGCGACCCGCGAGCCCGGGATCGCCCTCGTCGCCGACTCAGTCGGGCTGCCCGGGCGGGCCAGGCTGGCCGACCTGGTCATCACCGGCGAGGGCGCCTTCGACTTCTCCTCCCGCTCCGGCAAGGTGCCCTACGGCGTCGCCCAGATCGCCGCGCAGGCCGTGCGCCCCTGCATCGCGCTGGCCGGACAGGTCCTCGTCGGCTCCCGGGAGATGCGGGCGGTCGGGATCGAGTCGGCGTACGCGGTCGTGGACCTCGTCGGCGAGCAGGCCAGCTTCGCCGACCCGGCCGGGAGCCTGGCCGCTCTCGCGGAGCGCACCGCGCGCAGCTGGTCCCACTGACCGGGTGCGCAGGATGTGGCGTGGGCCACAGCA
The DNA here is from genome assembly GCA_963772415.1 of uncultured Actinomycetota bacterium. Lineage (GTDB taxonomy): Bacteria > Actinomycetota > Actinomycetes > Propionibacteriales > Nocardioidaceae > Nocardioides_B. The sequence goes on from CAVYWU010000006.1 coordinate 47,634, forward strand.
CGAATCATCGGGCGGGCACGGGAATAGCCAAGCGTGTGCGACCATTGAGGCGAGTAGGACCCAGACGAGCTTTCCGGGAGATGAGCAGATGACCGAGCAGGTCGACACCGAGTCGGCGGTCCGCGCCGACAGCATCAACGTCAGCGACACCGCTGCCGCCAAGGTCAAGGCACTCCTCGAGCAGGAGGGTCGCGACGACCTCCAGCTGCGCATCGCCGTCCAGCCGGGTGGCTGCTCAGGCCTGCGCTACCAGCTGTTCTTCGACGAGCGCACCCTCGACGGCGACGTGGTCACCGACTTCAACGGAGTCAGCGTGGTCGTCGACCGGATGAGTGTGCCCTACCTCAACGGCGCCGTGATCGACTTCGTCGACACCATCGAGAAGCAGGGCTTCACGATCGACAACCCCAACGCGACCGGTTCGTGCGCCTGCGGCGACTCGTTCCACTGAGCTGACGACGGGCCAGCCCCGTCGCTTCGACGGCCCTCACCGACTCCGGTGGGGGCCGTCGGCGTTCCTGGCTCAGTAGGCCTGGTCGCTGCCGCCGTTGCGGGAGATCTCGCCGTACGCCGCGTCGGCCCGGTCGACCTCGACGTCCTCGCGGGAGCCGTCCAGAACGGCCCGGTCGCCGAGCGGCAGGCTGAGCTCGACGTCGACGGACGCGGTGAGGGCGATGTCGATGCACGCGACGTCACCGCCCTGCTTCGGCATCGTCTTGGGCAGCGTCACCACCACCGCGTCGGCGGTCTCCTCGACGATCGGGTCGCCCACCCGCCCGTAGCACTCCGGCACTCCGGAGGTGTAGTTCATCGCCAGCGTCGAGCCGTCGCGCGGGAAGTAGCTCTCGATGGCCTGCGAATCGGGGGCGGGCGGCAGGTCCGGTCCGGGGGCCGGCGTCAGCCCGCCGTCGGGAAGGTCGGGATCGCCGCTCGAGCCGGGTTCGCTGCCGGGGGAGTCGGGGGCGACGGTCGCGGTGTCCGAGGGAGGCGTCGACGGGCCGGAGCCGGCGAAGCCCGGCTCGTCGCCCACACCCGGCCGCAGGGCCCACACCAGGGCGAGCACCACGAGCACCGCCACCGCCGCGCCGGACGGCACCAACCAACGTCGAGTCCGAGTTTCCATGCCAGTGGGACGCACGGGGAGCGCAGTGGGTTCCCCACCTTTGTCCGGCCTCGTCCCGGATTCCATGACCCAGCGGCGCGGGCAAGTGGCCCGGTCAGGTCATTGCCGCAGGACTGCGCCGAGGACTTGGCTGTCGCCGTGGCAAGGGGAGGGCCCTGGCCGAATCGAGGAGGGGGAGACCGCCCATGACGACGATCACTCAGCACGCACGGGGCAGGAGCGCGCTGGCTCTGGCCTGCATCGGGGCCGTGGCCGCCGCCCTGGCCGCCGTACCGGCCACGGCAGCGCCGTCAGCGCGCGGCGTCGACGGGCTCCTCGGAGCGCGGGGACTCGACATCGCCCACGGCCGGATGGTCGTCGCCGACTCCAGCGGGGCGATCAGCGAGGTCGTCCGGAGAGGGCCCGACAAGGGCACGACCGAGAAGGTCGGCAAGGTCGCCAAGGGCTTCGGCTCGGCCGTCGCCATCGCGCCCAACGGCGACGTGTGGGCCGTGACAGGCGGTCCCCACGGCACGGTCTACATCTTCCGCGAGGGCCGGCCACGCCGCGCCGTGGTCGACCTCGGCGCCTGGCAGAAGAAGAACAACAAGGACCCCTTCGGCCTCGAGGGCAAGCCGGGCGAGAGCAACGCCTTCGGCATCACCTCCCTCGACGACGGAACCGTCCTGGTGGCCGACGCGGCCAACAACTCGGTCGTCCACGTCACCCGACGCGGCGTCGTCACCCACGTCGCCCGGGTGAAGACCCGCACCGTGGAGATGCCCGAGGGCTTCGACGACCCCGAGCTGCCCCCGGCCGGGACGCCGATGCCGACCGAGGCCGTCGTCACCTCCGTGGCTGTCGGCGCCGACGGGGCGGTCTACCTCGGGGAGCTCCGTGGCTTCCCGGGTACGCCGGGCACGTCGGGGATCTGGCGGGTGGAGCCCGGAGCCACCGACGCGATCTGCCGGCCCAACCGGCCGACCAAGGGCGCCTGCACGCTCTTCGCCGACGGACTCACCTCGGTGGTGGCGCTGGAGGCCGGTCGCGGTGGTGCGATCTATGCCACCGAGCTGTCGAAGATGGGGTGGCTGGCTGCCGAGTTCGAGGTGCCGGGTGCCGAGGTCGGCGCCGTCGTGCGGGTCAGCCCGGACGGCAAGCGGATGCGTGAGCTGAGCCCGGGCAAGGCGATCCTCCCCGGTGCCGTCGCCATCGGGCCTGCGGGCGGTGTGTTCGTCAGCGGTCCGGTGTTCGGTCCCGGAGGCGTCCGCCGGATCGGCTGACCCGGCTCAGTCGAGGTGCAGGTGAAGGGCGGCCGCCAGTCGGGCGGCCGCCTCGGTGACCTCGATGGTGGGCTTGGGCACCTCGCGCGGGAAGTCCTCGTAGCGGATGCTCGGCGCAGGCCGCCGCAGGGACGCCTCGACGGCCCGGCAGTCGCGGCTCATCTGGTCGCTGCTGGCCGCGTCGTCGTAGGGCAGCCGGAGGTAGGTCATGCCTGAAACCGTAGGTACTACCGACCGGTACCCCAAGCAGGCCGCCGAGTAGGGTTCGCGTGTCCAGACCGCCACCCCCATCGTCTCGAGGCTCCTCGTGTCGCTGCTCGTCACCGGCTCCATCGCCACCGACCACCTGATGTCCTTCCCGGGCCGCTTCGCCGACAGCCTCGTCGTCGACCAGCTCGACAAGCTGTCGGTGTCCTTCCTCGTCGATGACCTGGAGGTGCGTCGCGGCGGGTGCGCGGCCAACATCTGCTTCGGGCTGGGCAACCTGGGGCTGCGTCCGGTCCTGGTCGGCGCGGTCGGTGAGGACTTCGTCGACTACCGCGCCTGGCTGGAGCGGCACCACGTCGACTGCGGCTCGGTGCACGTGTCCAGCTCGCGGCACACCGCCCGCTTCGTGTGCACCACCGACAAGGACATGGCGCAGTTCGCCTCCTTCTACGCCGGCGCGATGAGCGAGGCCCGCGAGATCGAGCTGAAGCCCATCGCCGACCGGGTCGGTGGTGCGACCTACGTCCTGGTGGGGCCCAACGACCCCGACGCGATGCTGCGGCACACCCAGGAGTGCCGCGAGCGGGGCATCTTGTTCCTCGCCGACCCGAGCCAGCAGCTCGCCTTCGGTGACGGCGAGCTGATCCGCGAGCTGATCGACGGCGCGACCATCCTGTTCAGCAACGAGTACGAGTCGGCGCTGATCGAGAAGAAGACCGGCTGGTCGGCCGAGGAGGTGCTGGACCGGGTCGGCACCAAGGTCGTCACCCTCGGCGCGGCCGGCGTCCGGGTCGAGCGCTCCGGTGAGGAACCGATCTTCGTCGACGCGGTGCCGGAGATCGAGAAGGTCGAGCCGACCGGCGTGGGCGACGCCTTCCGTGCCGGGTTCCTGGCCGCGCTCGAGTGGGGCCTCTCCCTCGAGCGCGCCGCCCAGCTCGGCTGCCTGCTCGCGGTCTACGTCGTGGAACGGGTCGGCACCCAGGAGTACACCCTCCACCAGGGCGCCTTCGTGCAGCGCTTCGCCGACACCTACGGCGCCGACGCCGCCGCCGAGGTCGCCCAGCACGTCAAGACCCCCCGTCCCTGAGCGGGCCGAGGGGTCAGTCATTCAGGGCCTTTCGCGGCGTGTCGCTGCACGACTGACTCCTCGCGCGGGTCAGCGCGCGCGGCGTACGACGAAGCGGGGGATGCCGTCGTCGGCGGCGTCCTGGCCGACGTAGTCGTGCCCGCGCATCCGGCACCACGCCTGCGTGTCCGGGCCGGTCGCCGGGTCGTCGGCGGTGACGGCGACGGTGCCACCCACGGCGACCTCACCGATCGCGTTGCCCAGCTTGATGATCGGCAGCGGGCAGCGCAGCCCGCGGCAGTCGAGCTCGAGGTCAGCGGCGAGGTCCACACGGTCCAGTCTGCCCCGATCGGGCCGAGGGGTCACGGAGGCAGCGACACGCCGCAATAAGCCCTGAAGAACTGACTCCTCGGCCTAGGGGCGGAGGCGGGCGACGAGGGCGGGCAGGACGTCGAGGAAGGCGTCGACGTCGGCCTCGGTCGTGTCGCGGGTGAGGGAGACCCGGATGTTGCCGTGCGTGAGGGCCCCCATGGCGGCGAGCACGTGGGACGGCGTCAGTGTCGAGGCGCTGCACGCGGAACCCGACGAGACCGAGAAGCCGCTCCGGTCCAGCTCACGCACCAGCGCCTCGCCCTCCACGTAGAGGCAGGAGAACGTGACGACGTGGGGGAGGCGGTCGTCGGGGTCGCCGACGACGTCCACGTCAGGCACCTCGCCGGCGACCCGGGCGCGGATCCGCTCGACCAGGGTGCGCTGCCGCGCGGCCACCTCCTCGCGCTCCGCCACGACGGCCTGGAGCGCGGCTGCCGCGGCGAGCACACCCGGCACGTTCTCGAAGCCGGCCACCCGGTGGTCGATCCGGTCATCGACCGGGAAGGGTGCCCGCCAGCGGCTCCCGGTGCGCACCAGCAGCACCCCGACGCCGGCAGGGCCGCCCCACTGGTGCGCCGAGGCCGACGCGGCCGTCCAGCCGGAGGGGAGGGCGAGGTGTCCGGCGGACGCGGCGGCGTCGACGAAGAGGGGTACGCCGGCGGCCTCCGCAACCTCCGCCACGTCGCCGACCGGCTGCACCGTGCCGACCTCGCCGTTGGCCGACTGCACCGCGAGCACTCCGGCGCCCCGCTCCAGGGCCGCTGCGACTTCGTCGACCCGGACCCGGCCGAGCGCGTCGACGCCGACCACGTCCGACGTACCGTCCCGGGCGGTCCACCAGTCCGCGGCTGCAAACACGGCAGAGTGCTCCACGGAGCTGTGCACCAGCCGCGTGCTGACCCGGCGGCGGCCGTCGAGCAGCCCGAGCACACCCAGGTGCACGGCAGCAGTGCCCGACCCGGTGAAGGTCACCTCGTCGGGCCGGGCGCCCAGCAACGAGGCGGTCACCTCGCGGGCGTTGTCGAGGAGCAGTCGCGCGCTGCGGCCCGGTCCGTGGAGGCGCACGGGGTCGGCGAAGCCCCGGTCCACAGCCGCCAGCCAGGTCTCCCGGGCGACCGGGTGCAACGGCTGCGCCGAGGCGCTGTCGAGGTAGCCGCGGACCGCCTGTGGCCCGGAGTCGGCGGGGGAGTCCGTCGGATACGTCACACCCGTGAAACTACCGGCCTCCCGAGAGCCGCCCCGGCAGCAGCCACCCCGGCCTCAGTAGTAGTCTTCGGGCTGACCGTCGTCGTGAGAAAGAGGCTCGTTCGTGGGTCTGAAACTCCCCCCGCGTTTGCGCAGGGTCGCGCTGTGGACCGTCGGGTCCGCGGGTCTGCTTCTCCTGGGCTCCTGCTCGGCTGCTGACCAGGACCAGCTCCGTCGGCTGGCGATGCCAGAGCCGGCCACCGACCGGGCCCCCGCCATCTACGACCTGTGGCAGTGGTCCTGGCTCGCCGCGATGATCATCGGGGTCCTGGTCTGGGGCCTGATCGGCTACGCGTCCATCAAGTTCCGTCGGCGCAGCGACGACGAGATCCCGGTGCAGACGCGCTACAACCTGCCCATCGAGATCCTCTACACGGTGGCACCGCTCGTCATCGTGCTCGTGCTCTTCTACTACACCGTGACGGTGCAGAACGAAGTGCTCGAGGAGGTCAGCGCCGACGAGGCCGACCACCACATCAAGGTCGTCGGGCAGCAGTGGTCCTGGACGTTCAACTACGTCGAGGACGACGCGCTCGACGGCGCGACCACCGTCTATGAGAGCGGCACCACGGCCGACCGGCCGACGCTGGTGCTGCCCGTGGGGGAGACCGTCGCCGTCGACCTGATCTCACCCGACGTCATCCACTCGTTCTGGGTGCCGGCGTTCCTGTTCAAGATGGACGTCGTCCCGGGCCGCACCAACGGCTTCTCGTTCACCCCGACCCGCGAGGGCACCTTCGTCGGCCGCTGCGCCGAGCTGTGCGGTGCCTACCACTCACGGATGCTGTTCAACGTCGACGTCGTCGGCGCTGACGAGTACGCCGCCCACCTCGCCGAGCTCGAGGCGCAGGGCCAGACCGGGGAGGTCCTCGGCGGTGCCGACGCCGACACCCAGGTCGGCATCGAGGAAGAAGTGCAGGACAACGACGTCGCCGAAGGAGAAGCAGAGTGACCGCCACCGACGCCCGCCGTGCGGGCACCACTGCGGCTCCGCCGAGGACTCTCGGCCAGCAGGTCGTCCGGGTCCTGACCACGACCGACCACAAGCTGATCGGCAAGCTCTACCTCGGTGCGTCCTTCGGCTGGTTCCTGATCGCCGGCGTGATGGCGCTGCTGATCCGCTCCGAGCTGGCGTTCCCCAACAACCAGGTCGTCAGCGACGAGGTCTACAACCAGCTGTTCACGATGCACGGCACGATCATGCTGCTGCTGTTCGCGACGCCGCTGTTCTTCGGTTTCGCCAACGTGATCATGCCGCTGCAGATCGGCTCGCCCGACGTCGCGTTCCCGCGGCTCAACATGTTCAGCTTCTGGCTGTTCCTCTTCGGCGGCCTGATCGCAGCCTCCGGCTTCCTCACCCCGGAGGGAGCGGCCGACTTCGGATGGTTCGCCTACACACCACTCTCCAACGAGGTCCGATCACCTGGCGTCGGGGGAGACCTGTGGATCATGGGCCTCTGGATGGCCGGTCTCGGCTCGATCCTCGGAGCGGTCAACTTCATCACCACGATCATCTGCATGCGTGCGCCCGGCATGACGATGTTCCGGCTGCCTATCTTCGTGTGGAACACCCTGGTCACCAGCCTGCTGGTGCTGATCGCGTTCCCGATCCTGGCCGGTGCGCTGCTCTCCCTGGAGGCCGACCGGCTCCTCGGTGCCCACGTCTTCGACGCCGCCAACGGTGGCCCGATCCTGTGGCAGCACCTCTTCTGGTTCTTCGGGCACCCCGAGGTCTACATCATCGCGCTGCCGTTCTTCGGCATCATCACCGAGATCCTGCCGGTCTTCAGCCGCAAGCCGCTGTTCGGCTACGTCGGCCTGGTCGCCGCGACGATCTCCATCGCGGTGCTGTCGGTGGCGGTGTGGGCGCACCACATGTTCGTCACAGGTGCGGTCGACCTGCCGTTCTTCTCCGGCATGACCTTCCTGATCGCCGTACCCACGGGCGTGAAGTTCTTCAACTGGATCGGCACCATGTGGGGGGGATCTCTGTCCTTCGACACCCCGATGCTCTGGTCGGTCGGCTTCTTGACGACCTTCCTCTTCGGCGGTCTCACCGGCGTGATCCTGGCCAGCCCGCCGCTGGACTTCGCGGTGTCCGACTCCTACTTCGTGGTCGCGCACTTCCACTACGTCGTCTTCGGCACCGTGGTGTTCGCGATGTTCGCCGGGTTCTACTTCTGGTGGCCCAAGATGACCGGACGGATGCTCGACGAGCGCCTCGGCAAGATGCACTTCTGGCTGCTCTTCGTCGGCTTCCACACGACCTTCCTGGTGCAGCACTGGCTCGGGGTCGAGGGGATGCCGCGGCGCTACGCCGACTACCTGGCGACCGACGGCTTCACCACGCTCAACCAGGTGTCCACGATCGGAGCCTTCCTGCTCGGTGCGTCGACGCTGCCGTTCCTCTACAACGTCTACAAGTCGAGCCGCTCGCCGCTGGTGGAGCGTGACGACCCGTGGGGCTGGGGCCGCTCGCTGGAGTGGGCGACCTCCTCGCCGCCGCCGCGGCACAACTTCGTGACGATTCCGCGGATCCGGTCGGAGTCCCCGGCCTTCGACCTGCACCACCCAGAGGTCGCGGCCCTGGAGATGGAGCAGAACGACGCGCTCGGCGAGTCCGAGCTGGTCGATGCGCCGTCGGTCGACGGTCGTGCGGAGCTCCTCAAGGACAACCTCGAGAAGGGTGATGACCACCGATGAAGGCTGAAGCCTGGATCTTTGTCATCTGCTCGGCGTTCTTCGTCCTGGTGGCACCCGCCTACTGGTTCATCACGACCGACCCGACCGGCACCTCGGCCCTGGTCATGACGGCCCTGCTGAGCCTCCTGGTGACCTTCTACCTCGGCTTCCACGCCTCGCGGATGGAGCCACGTCCCGAAGACCGGCTCGACGCCGAGATCGCCGATGGCGCCGGCGAGCTCGGCTTCTTCCCGCCGTACTCCTGGTGGCCGCTGTGGTGCGCCGCCACGCTCGGGCTGGTCGTGTTCGGCACCGCCATGGCCGCCTGGTGGCTGCTGGTCATCGGGTTCGCGCTCGGTGCACTGGCACTCTGTGGCTGGATCTACGAGTACTACACCGGCGAGCACGCCCACTGACGTGCCCTGCGAGGCGGATCGGACGTGGTCGTCTCGATATCGAAGCGTGACCGGTCCCACGGTCTCTCGAGGCTGGTGATGTCGGCGATGATTGTTACTGTGAGCGAGCACTTGCACGTCTGACGAGGGGATCCCATGGCCGCCATCCACGGCACCAGTGCTCGCGCGCGCTCGAGTCGTCGACTGACCGCGCTCGCCGCGGTCCTGACGCTGGGCATCGGGTTGGCAGCCTGCTCGGGCACGCCGACCGATGACAGCGCCGGACCCGCCGCGGGAGGCGTCGGCGCTGCCGGGGAGGCCGATCCCTCCGGCGCCGCGGAGACCCCGACCGCCGAGCCCGCCGCCCGGATCTCCAGCAACCGTCCGGCCACCGGCGGGCTGGCGATCGACCAGCCGATCACGCTCACAGCCGAGGACGGCGTCTTCGAGAAGGTCGCGGTCACCTTCGGCAAGAAGGGCCGCACCCTCCGCGGCACGCTGTCCGAGGACAAGGCCACCTGGACCTCCGACCAGCGGCTCGAGCCAGGCCTGCGTTATCGCGTTCGCAGCGTCGCCGTCGACGCCGACGGGCTGAAGACCAAGGACGACCAGGTCGTCAGCACCGAGACCCTGACCCTGGACCAGCAGACCTTCCCCTCGATCGCCCCGCTCGCCGGCGAGACCGTCGGCATCGGGATGCCGGTCATCGTGCAGTTCGACGTCGCCGTCAAGGACAAGGCCTCCATCGAGAAGCACCTCACCGTGCAGTCCTCCCCGCAGCAGTCGGGCGCCTGGCACTGGATCAGCGACCACGAGGTGCACTGGCGCCCCAAGACCTACTGGACGCCCGGCACCCAGGTCACCGTCGACGCCGACATCAACTCGATCCCGGCCGGCAACGGCATCTACGGCCAGCTCAGCCGCTCGACGAGCTTCACCGTCGGCGATGCCGTCGTGAGTCGCGTCGACATGGGTGCGCACACCATGAAGGTGTTCCGGAACGGCGCGCTGCTGCGCACCCTCCCGATCACCACCGGCAAGGCCGGCTTCACCACTCGCTCGGGCACCAAGGTGATCATCGAGAAGTTCCGCGAGAAGCGGATGAACTCCGAGACCGTCGGCATCTCCCAGAGCGACCCGGAGTACTACGACATCGACGACGTCGAGTACGCCATGCGGCTGACCTACAGCGGCGAGTTCATCCACGCGGCCCCGTGGTCCGTCGGCTCCCAGGGTTCGGCCAACGTCTCCCACGGCTGCACCGGGATGAGCACCGCCAACGCCGAGTGGCTCTACAACATCTCCAAGCGTGGAGACGTGGTCGAGTACGTCGGCAGCGACCGCCCGATGACGATGACCAACGGCTACGGCGACTGGAACACCTCCTTCGGCGACTACAAGGCCGGCTCCGCGCTCAGCTGATCGGCTTCTCGGCGATGGGGTGGCCGGGGGATTACCACGTTCCCGTGGTAATCGACCGGTTCCCGCAGGGAGCTTGCTGCGTGAACCCGCAGATCGCTCCGGGCAGCGCGCGACGAGGCGAATGGCCTTCGCCGCTGCCGGGGGTGTCGAGGCCGGAGGCCCGTCGAGCTACTGGAGCACCGACAGGACCGAGGAGTAGTCGTCGGTCCAGCGGACCTGTCGCCCGGTAGGTCCGCTCCAGCCCGACCGGCCGAGGAGATCCTCGATCTTGTCCGCGTCCGGACTCAGCGCGACCCAGCGGCTCGCCACCGCACCCCCGGGGCCCGGTGCGCCCTGGCCGACCGCCACACCCCAGCCGAGGGTGTCCGCGGCAGCTGCCACGACGGGCTCGAGGTCGAAGACGCGGTTGCTGATGTGGGTGATGAGAAGTCCATCGACGCTGAGCCGGTCGGCGTATGTCCTCATCGCCTCCTCGGTGAGGAGGTGGACGGGCACGGCGTCTGAGCTGAACGCGTCGAGGATGATCAGGTCGAAGCTGCCCGCCGGCGCCTCGCCGATGCGCAGCCGCCCGTCGCCCACGACCGTGGAGACCTCGGCCTCGCTGTCGCTGAGGTAGGAGAAGAGGCTCGTGTCCTCGGCGATGCGCACGATCTCCGGGTCGATCTCGAAGAACGTGAGCTTCTCACCCGGTTGACCGTAGGCGGCGATGGTGCCCACGCCAAGCCCGATGATGGCGCTGCTGGCGCCGTCGGCGACGTCCATCAGGTCGCCGAAGGGACCGGCCGCGGTGTAGTAGCTGGTGGCGACCGTACGGCGTTGCGGGTCAACGAACTGGGCGCCGTGGACGGTGGTGCCGTGGACCAGCTCGTGGGCGCCATCGAGGGTGCGGACCGTGTAGCTGCCGAAGAAGGTACGGGACTGGTCGATGACGATCCGGCCCTGGCCGAGGGCGGAGAACACGTAGACCAGCACCAGGCCGAGCACCAGCACGCGCGGGGCCTGGGTCAGCACCCAACCGACCACGACACCGAGCAGCAGGAGTCCGGTCACGAAGGCGACGTTGCGCGGGCCCGCCCACAGCAGCACCCTGAGAGTCAGCGGTACGAGCACGATGGCGAGCACGACCAGAACAGCTCGCACACGATTGGCGTTCAGGTGGCGCACCAGGAGGGTGCGCTCCTCCCTGAGCCCCCACAACAGCAACGGGGTGAGGGTCAGCGCGATCGGATACTCGAGCACGCGATCGAAGGCGATCGGTGCCACGAGCCCGTTGAGGACACCTCCGAGCGCACCGCCCGACGCCACGATCAGGTAGAACGCCGTCAGCTTCTCCGGATCCGGGCGCTCGGCGGCCAGCCGGGCGTGCGCGGCGAAGGCGACCAGGGCGAGCATGGTCATCGTGAAGACCACCAGGATCCCGACCGGGATCCGGCCGGGAGCCAACGAGGTCACCACGACGCCGAAGGTCGCGGCAACAGCCGCTCGGGTCGCTGTCACCGGAGAGGCGCGTGTCGTGCGCGCGAAGGCGACGACGAAGGTTGCCAGGTAGATGGCCAGGGGGATCACCCAGAGGAGCGGGATGGCCGCGACATCGGTGGAGATGTGAGCCGTGACCCCGAGCATCATCGAGGAGGGGAGGAAGGCCAGCCCCACCCACCGCAGCACCTGGCGACGCTCGATCCGGGATCGCCTCGCTGGCGCCGTTGAGGAGATCGGCCCTGGGGTGTCGCGGACGCGGACGCTCACGGCACACAGGACGGTGAGCACGAGGAACAGCCCGAACCCGAGAGACCACCACGAGCGCTGCAGCTCCAACGTCAGCTGCGGTTCGATGAGGAAGGGGTAGGCAAGGAGTCCGCCGAAGCTGCCGAGGTTTCCGGCGGCGAAGAGGAAGTAGGGATCGTGGGACCGGGGCAGGCCTGTCCAGGAGTACCAGCGCTGCAGGAGCGGACCGGTCGTTGCGACCACCGCGAACGGAAGACCGATGGTCAGGGCCAGGGTCTGCAGCAGCCACAGGACGGGCGAGGCGCTCGACGGCGGAATCGAGTTCGTCGGGACGGCGATCGGCAGGGCGAGGAGTGGGAGGGCGAGCGCCACGAGGTGCAGTCGCGGCTGCCAACGCGGACCCCACCTGGTCGTGGTCCAGTGGGCGTAGCCGTACGCGGCCAGCAGCAAGACCTGGAAGAACAGGGAGCTGGTGCTCCACACGGTGGCCGACCCGCCGTACGACGGGAGGATCATCCTCGCGATCAGCGGCTGCACCGTGAACAAGAGCGCCGCACCCACGAAGGCAGTCGCCGTGAAGAGGGCAGGCACCACCAGGATCCGCAGCCGGGTGGTGAGGCGTTCTGGACCCGTCGCCTGTGACGACGGTGACTCGAGGTCGTACACGGAAACCGGTGCCCTCCAGACGTCGAGGCCGGCGCCCAGCGTACGAAGAGACAGGCGTGGACGGGACCTGATTGCCGATTCCCGCCTGGGCAGAGAGGCGACGAGGGCCCCACCGGACATCCGGTGGGGCCCTCGTCGTGCGGACGGGTCAGTGCTGGCGAAGGCTCTCGCTGCCCACCTCGTGCCGGCCGTCGAACTGGTGACCGTCGGCTGCCTTGCCGTCGAGCTCGTAGTCCCCGGTGTAGTCGCCGCCCAGGTGCTGGTGGCCGTCCTCGTGCACGGCGAGCTCGTGCTCCGCGTGGTGCCGGGCCTCCTCGAGCTCGGTCACGGTCGGCTTCTGCACGTTGTGGGCGAACCAGGCCCTGGAGAGCCGGGCCCGGAGACGGTTGAGCCGCACGTTGCGCGCAGCCACGCCGTTCTCGTCGGCCTCGGTCGGGGCCGCCAGCAGCGGGTCCCGGTCGCGGGCGGTGAGGGCGTAGGCCTCGTCGCCCGAGATCGGCAGGTGCTTCTCGGCGTACGCGCCCTCGGGAGAGCGCATGATGATGCCGGTCTCGTAGCCGTGCAGCAGCCTCGCCTCGTCCTGACGCTGGAGCGAGATGCACCAGCGCCTGGTGATGATGAAGGCGATCACCGGGCCGATGAACACCATCACCCGCATGAAGTAGGTGATGTAGTTCAGGTCCAGGTTGAAGATCACCGCGAGGATGTCGTTGCCGCCCGCGGCCCAGAGCAGGCCGTACAGGGTCATCATCGAGACCAGGAACGCCGTGCGCGTCGGAGCGTTGCGCGGACGTTGCAGCAGGTGGTGCTCGCGCTTGTCTCCGGTGACCCATGCTTCGATGAACGGGTAGGCCAGCACGGCGCCGAAGATGATGCCCGGCGCGACGACACCCGGGATCATCACGTTCCAGCTGAGGGTGAACCCGAAGGCTTCGGTCTCCCAGCCGGGCATGATCCGGAGCAGTCCTTCTGCGACGCCCATGTACCAGTCGGGCTGCGAGCCTGCGGTGACCTCGGCTGGGTTGTACGGACCGTACTTCCAGACCGGGTTGATGCCGAGCAGGCCGCCCATCAGGGCGGTGACGCCGAAGACGATGAAGAAGTAGCCACCCGCCTTGGCGGCGTAGACCGGCATCATCGGGTAGCCGACGACGTTGCCCTCCGTGCGGCCGGGACCGGGCCACTGCGTGTGCTTCTGGTAGACCAGCAGCAGCATGTGGGCACCGATCAGCGCGAGCAGGATCCCGGGGATCAGCAGCACGTGCACGATGTAGAGCCTGGGGATGATCACGTCACCGGGGAACTCGCCCCCGAACGCGAAGAACGACACGTAGGTGCCGAGCACGGGGACCGACTTCATCAGACCGTCCGCGATCCGCAACCCGGTGCCCGACAGCAGGTCGTCGGGAAGCGAGTAGCCGGCGAAGCCCTCCAGGATGCCGAGCATGAGGAGCAGCCCGCCGATGATCCAGTTGATCTCGCGCGGCTTGCGGAAGGCGCCGGTGAAGAACACCCGCATCATGTGCACGAACATCGCGGCGATGAACAGCATCGCCGACCAGTGGTGCATCTGCCGCATCAGCAGACCGCCGCGGACGTCGAAGGAGATGTCCAGCGTCGAGGCGTAGGCCTCGGACATGTGCAGACCACGGAGCTGGTCGTAGGAGCCGTCGTAGATGACCTCGGCCATCGAGGGCTTGAACCACAGCGTCAAGAAGGTGCCGGTCAGCAGCAGGACGACGAAGCTCCACAGCGCGATCTCGCCGAGCATGAAGGACCAGTGGTCAGGGAAGACCTTGCGGACCTGCTTCTTCGCCACGCCGGCGATACCGGTGCGGTCATCGGCCCAGGTCGCGAGGCCGGCGACGGGGTTCGGCCGCTGCGTCCTGGCTGCGGTCGTGCCGTTGGTGGTTGCCTGACTCATCCGTGTCACCCACGTTCCCAGTAGCTGGGGCCGACCGGCTCCTCGAAGTCGCTCTGAGCCACGAGGTAGCCCTCTTCGTCGAGCATAACCGGGAGCTGCGGGAGCGCCCGCGCGGCCGGACCGAAGATCACCTTGCCGTTGTCGCCGAGGTCGAAGGTCGACTGGTGGCAGGGGCACAGCAGGTGGTGCGACTGCTGCTCCCACAACGAGATCGGGCACCCCACGTGGGTGCAGATCTTGGAGAAGCACAGGACTCCGTCCTGGCCCCAGTTCTCGCGGCCCTGAGCGGCGGTGATGTCCTCCGGGCGCATCTTGACGAGGATGACGGCAGCCTTGGACTTCTCCTGCTGGAGCTCGACGCCCTCGATGAGGTTCTCGCCCTCCTCGTCGACCTCGAAGAAGATGGCCGGCTCGGCGTTCACGAGCTGGCCGATCTCCATCTGGTCGGGACGGATCGGGGTGCCGGAGACGTCGTTGACCACACGCATGCCGGGCGTCCAGACCGTCCGCTCGAGAGCAGTGCCCGGAAGCGGTCCGAGGTCACGCAGGGCGACGATCGCTGGGAGCCCGAGCGCGCCGAGGGCGCCGAGGAGGGAGTTGCGGATCAGCGGACGTCGCCCGATGCCCGACTCGGCGATGCCCTGGTTGAGCGCGCTGACCGTCACGTCGCGGTCCTCGTCGGAGGAGCGTGAAGGGTGTCGGGGCTCGGAGATCTCGACATCGCTCATCAGCTTGCGCGCCCATTGGATCGTGCCGATCCCGATGAACAGCAGCGCGAGACCGAGGGTCACACCGAGGGTGACGTTGGAGGCGCCGTACCCGAGGAACAGATCGGGTTCCTCGCCGACGGAGAAGACGAAGTAGCAGACGCAGAACAGCAGGGACATCACGGTGGCAAGGCCGAACAGGGTGGCGACCTGTCGCTCGGCGCGCTTGCCGGCCGCATCGTCGACATCAGTCGGCCGCGGCTCGTGCTCGTGGATGCCGGGGTTGGCGATCGGCTCCTCGGCGGCCCCGGAGGGCCGCACCGCGAGCTCGTGACCGTCGTCGCTCACGACTGGACTCCCTTCTTGGATCGCGTCGAGTGGGAGGCGATCCACACGGCGAAGCCGACGCAGGAGCCGATCCCGACGAGCCACGCGAAGAGACCTTCGCTGACCGGACCGAAGGCGCCCATCGTGCCGCCGCCGTAGTTGGGCTGGTTCTCGATGCTCTCCAGGTAGGCGATGATCTCGCGCTTCTCCTCGGGCAGGAGCACCGTGTCGGAGAACACCGGCATCTGCTGCGGACCGGTGATCATCGCCTCGTACATGTGCTTGTCGGTCACCCCGACCAGCGACGGTGCGTACTTTCCGCCGGGCAGTGCGCCGCCCGAGGCAGCGAAGTTGTGGCAGGCGGTGCAGTTGGTGCGGAAGAACTCGCCACCACGGACGATGGCCTCCTCACGCTCCTCCTCCGGGATCGCCAGCGGGTCGTAGGCGTCGTTCTCCGGGACGGACGGACCCACCCCCAGGGTCGCGACGTACGCCGCGAGCGAGGAGATCTCCTCCTCGCTGTAGAGGACGTCCTTCTTGGGGGCCTGTACGCCGGGCCGCGCCATCGGCATCCGGCCGGTGCCGACCTGGAAGTCGACGGCGGCCGCGCCGACCCCGGCCAGGGGAGGGCCGTACTGGTTGCCGTTCTGCAGCGTGACGCCCTCCCCGTTCTTGCCGTGGCAGGAGGCACAACCGACCAGGAAGAGCGCCCGGCCCTGCTCGACCGTGGACTGGTCGGCCGCTTCGTCGCTGGCCTGGGCGGGGGAGAGCACGGCGTAGGCGCCGCCGGTCACCAGCAGCCCGAGGAGCAGGACGACGGCGCCGGCGTAGCGGCCACGTCGCCCGCGCGAGAGGCGGGCTGCCAGCCGGTCGGTGGGGAGTCGCACGAGAAGTTCCTTCTGTCGTCCGTTGAACTACTTGATCAGGTAGATGGTCGCGAACAGGCCGATCCACACCACGTCGACGAAGTGCCAGTAGTAGGAGACGACGATGGCGCTCACAGCCTGCTCGTGGGTGAACTTCCGGGCCATGTAGGTGCGGCCGAGGACGAGCAGGAAGGCGATGAGGCCGCCGGTCACGTGCAGACCGTGGAAGCCGGTGGTGAGGTAGAAGACCGAGCCGTACGCCGACGACGGGATCGTGACGCCCTCGTGCACCAGCTCGGCGTACTCCAGGGCCTGGCCGCCGACGAAGAACGCGCCCATCAGGTAGGTCAGGATGAACCACTCACGCAGCCCCCAGCCCTTCATGTTGAGCACGCCACCGGTGCGACCCACCTGGCCACGTTCGGCGGCGAAGACGCCGAGCTGGCAGGTCAGCGACGACAGCACCAGGATCGTGGTGTTGAACGTCGAGAACGGCACGTTGAGCTTGGCGGTCTCCTGCACCCACAGCTCGGGTGAGACCGCCCGGATGGTGAAGTACGACGCGAACAGGGCCGCGAAGAACATCAGCTCGCTGGCCAGCCACACGATCGTCCCGACGCTGACCATGCTCGGTCGGTCGTGGTGCCCGTGCAGGCGGGAGGCAGGGATTGCTGTCGCTGTTGTCGCCACGGGCCTGATTATGCCGGTAAGGAGGTCCGGGAGGCACCCCGACCCCCGGGCAATCGAAGTCACATTGTTCACACGCGTCGGCGCACCCGCGAGACGTGCCTGCTTCGCCTCGTAGCCTGGCGGGGTGACCCCTTCTCTGGACGGCGCCTCCGAGCTCGCCGGACTGCCGCCGTTCGGGCTCGGCCGGTTGTTCACCGAGGCCGGGATCGACCCGTTCCTGTTCGTGCTGACGGTCTGGGTCACCGGTCTCTACGTCTGGGGGGTCCTGGTCCTGCGCCGGCGCGGCGACCGGTGGCCGGTCATGCGGACGGTGGCGTTCCTGGTCGGCGGGATGGGGGTCTTCGCCTTCGCCACGATGTCCGGCCTCGGTGCCTACGACACCGCCCTGCTCTCGGTCCACATGGTCCAGCACATGGTGCTCTCGATGGTCGTCCCGCTGTTCCTCGCGCTGGGAGCGCCGGTGACGCTGGCGCTGCGCACGCTGCCGTCCCGCCCTCGCGGCTGGCTCCTGACAGCCCTGCACTCCTGGGTGGCGAAGGTGCTCACCTTCGCGCCGCTCACGCTGCTGCTCTTCGTGATCAGCCCATGGGCGCTGTACTTCTCCGGCTGGTATGACGCGTCGGTGCGCTCGGACCTCCTGCACGAGCTGACCCACGTCCACCTGGTGGTCGTGGGGGCGCTCTTCTTCTGGCCCCTCGTCGGCCTCGACCCCGTGCCCGGCCGGGTCGCCTACCCGTTCCGGCTGCTGATGGTCTTCCTGACGCTGCCCTTCCACGCCTTCCTCGGGGTGACGATCATGGGTCAGCGGGAGCTCATCGCGGGGGACTGGTACGCCTCGCTGCCCGGTGTGGCCGGCTTGACCTGGCTGCCCGACCCGGCCGCCGACCAGCATCTCGCCGGCGGGATCCTCTGGGGCTCGGGCGACCTGGTCGGGCTGGTCTTCCTCTCGGTGCTGTTCACCCAATGGGTGCGTTCGTCCATGCGGGAGGCCGCGCGCGAGGACCGCCGCCTCGACCGGCTCGATCGGATTCCTCCGACGGTCGAGGAGCGGGCGGAGTGAGCGGGCTCCATCGTCGCCCTCCTCGATCACCGGAGGCCACCGCACCGGTACGATCAGCCCGTGAGCGACGCCACCCAGAACGCCCAGCCGTTGAAGGTCCTTCTCTACAGCGACGACTCGTCCGTGCGCAGCCAGGTGATGCTGGCGCTCGGCAAGCGCCCGCACCCCGACCTGCCGGAGCTGGAGTACGTCGAGGTGGCGACCCAGCCGGTGGTCCTGCAGCAGATGGACTCCGGGCAGATCGCGCTGGCCATCTTCGACGGTGAGGCGGTCCCCGCCGGGGGCATGGGGCTGGCCAAGCAGATGAAGGACGAGATCTTCCGCTGCCCGCCGATCCTGGTGCTGACCGGCCGGCCGCAGGACGCGTGGTTGGCGACGTGGTCGCGTGCGGAGGCCGCCGTACCCCACCCGATCGACCCCGTGCAGCTCGCCGAGGCGGTCATCCGCCTGCTCGCTCCGCGCGTCCCCGCCTGATCCATGTGCGTTGATCCTGGGGCCACGTCGTCTCCCGCCGAGGACTAGCCGTGACCAACCACTCGTGGCCCGAGGTGCTCACCCCGCTGGTGGCGGGCCGAGACCTGTCCTCCGACCAGACCAGCTGGGCGATGGGACAGGTCCTCGCCGGTGAGGCGACCCCCAGCCAGGTGGCCGGTTTCGCCGTGGCCTTGCGCGCCAAGGGCGAGACGATCGACGAGCTCGAGGGCCTGATCGAGGCGATGTACCAGCAGGCAACCCCGCTGGTCGTGACCGGCCGGGTGCTCGACGTCGTCGGCACGGGAGGTGACCGGTCGATGTCGGTGAACATCTCGACGATGGCCGCGATCGTGGCCGCGGGCGCCGGCGCTCCCGTCGTCAAGCACGGCAACCGGTCGGCCTCGTCCAAGGCTGGTTCGGCCGACGTCCTGGAGTCTCTGGGCATCCGCCTCGACCTGTCGGCCACTGAGGTGGCCCGGGTCGGCGAGCAGGTCGGGATCACGTTCTGCTTCGCCGCCGCCTTCCACCCGGCCCTGCGGCACGCGGCCGTGCCGCGCCGCGAGCTCGGCATCGCCACCACCTTCAACGTGCTCGGCCCGCTCGCCCACCCGGCACGTCCCGAGGCGCAGGCGATCGGCTGCGCCGATGCCCGGATGGCGCCGCTGATGGCCGGCGTGTTCGCCCGGCGCGGCGTCGACGCCTGGGTGTTCCGCGGCGACGACGGGCTCGACGAGCTGACCACGACCACGACGTCGCAGGTCTGGGCGGTGACCGGGGGAGAGGTCGACGCCTTCACCGTCGATCCCGACGACTTCGACCTCGGTGGTGGTACGGCGGAGGGCCTGCGCGGCCAGGACGCCGCCTACAACGCCGACGTCGTCCGGCGACTCCTGGCCGGCGAGCGCGGCCCGGTCCGCGACGCCGTCGTGCTCAACGCCGGGGCCGCTCTGGCCGTCCACGCCGCCGAGGAGGGCGACTACTCGGGCCGTCTCTCGGCAGGGATCGCGCGCGCCACCGAAGCGGTCGACTCCGGGGCCGCGCAGGCGACCCTGCCCCGCTGGACCGAGGCCACAGCGGCCGACCGCACCTGACTCAGAGGTCCAGGACGAACCGGTCGTCCTGCCGCCGGAACCCGATCTTGGTGTAGTA
The DNA here is from genome assembly GCA_963772415.1 of uncultured Actinomycetota bacterium. Classification (GTDB taxonomy): domain Bacteria; phylum Actinomycetota; class Actinomycetes; order Propionibacteriales; family Nocardioidaceae; genus Nocardioides_B. The sequence continues at coordinate 66,996 of CAVYWU010000006.1, forward strand.
GGGCTCGACCATCGCCGGGGCGGTCGCGACGGTTCGGAAGCCCTGGCCCTGCAGGAGATCGCTGCGACGCCAGACGAACTCGCCCGGAGAGAAGTCCCGGAAGCGCGGTGTCACGTAGTCGAGCTCGATCTGCAGCAGCCCCTCCTGCTCCTCGTGCGCCAGCACGACGCCGACGGTCTCGTCGCCGCGCAGCACCAGGTAGGCGCGTCGACCGGGAGCCTCGTGGTCCCACGAGAAGGTCCGGCTGGTGCTTGAGCATGTCCGCCTGGTGCACCCGCAGCACGTGACGGAGGTATTCGTCGCCCGGGTCGACCTCGACGACGGCGTACGCGGACTCGTCGTGCCGCTCGGTCACGAGCTTGCGGATGAACCAGAGGTTGATCGCGCACAGGACGACGTTCATCGCCACCATCGGCCAGATCCCCAGGGCTGCGTTGAAGCCGACGAGGATCACGCAGGCGGCAAGGTTGAGCACCCGGAACCGTAGGACGCGAGCCTGCATCAGGGAGTAGATCAGCAGCGCGGAGCCCGCCCAACCGACCGCGTCGAGCAAGGTCATGAGCGGCACGATAGCGGGGTGGCAGCAGCAGGCCGTGGCCGCCCGCCGTGCATCGTGACGCTCCGGGTACGGTATGGCCTCTATCGAGCAGCAGGATGGGGAAACAACGGTGACGTCACGCAGGCGCAGCCATGACTGACGAGCCGGCCGAGGTGCTGGTGGTGATGCCCACGCTGGGGGAGCGGCTCGACACCGTCGTCCGGTCGATCGCGAGTGTCACCTCCCAGGAAGGTGTCCGCACCCGGCTGGTGGTCGTGGCTCCGACGTCGGCGACGCGGATGCGCGAGCTCGCTGCTGAGGCCGGCGCCACCGTGGTCGATGATCCGGCTCGTGGCCTTTCAGCAGCCGTCAACGCGGGTGTTTCCGCCCGCGACGGCGAGCCCTACTACGCCTGGCTCAACGATGACGACTACCTCCTTCCCGGAGGGCTGAGCACCCTGATGGCTCTGCTCGAAGCCCGGCGGGATGCGGTCGTGGCCTACGGCGGCTGCGTCTACATCGACGACCAGGAGCGACGGATCGGCGTCAGTCGCGCCGGAGACCTGGCACACCTGATCCAGCCGTGGGGTCCCAACCTCGTCCCTCAGCCTGCGTCGATGACGCGCCTGGACGCGATGGCGGCTGCGGGACCGTATGACGAGGACCTCCGGTTCGCGATGGATCTCGACATGTTCCTGAGGCTGCGTCGCCAGGGACCCTTCGTCTCCACCAAGCAGGACGTCGCGACCTTCCGGTGGCACTCCGACTCGCTGACCGTCGCCGGACGCGATCTCTCGGTCACGGAGGCGCAGCAGGTCAAGCGGCGACACCTGGGTCCGACCCTCCGGCGTCTCGCCCCGGCGTGGGACCTGCCGGTGCGATGGGCGACCTACGCCGCAGGTGTCCAGGTCGGGCGACGAGCACGACGCATCGCGGCTGCCGATTGACTCACCGGGCCGTCGCGAGGGAGCGGTAGAGGTCGACGTGCGTGGCGACGCACCTCTCCCAGCTGAAGGCACGCACCCGCTCGAGACCGCGTGGGGCGAGGACGTCCCCGCCGGAGATCGCCTCGAGGATCCCGCTGGCGATGTGGCGGGGGTCTTTGGGATCGAAGAGGATCGCGGCCTCACCACACACCTCGCGGAGCGAACCCGCGTCGCCCGCCGCGACCGGGCAGCCTGAGGCCATCGCCTCCAGGGGCGGCAGCCCGAAGCCCTCGTAGAGGCTCGGGAAGGCCAGGCAGGACGCGCGTCGGTAGAGGCTCAGCAGCTCATCGCGTGTCACCAGCCCGCGCACGTCGACCCAGTCGGGCAGCGGGAGCAGGTGGTCGAGTCCGCCCCCTGTGAGCACGAGACGGAAATTCGGGAGAGTACGGCGCACCTCCTCCATGGCGGCGATCAGACGCCGATGGTTCTTGTGCGGCCAACCCCGTGCCGGGTAGAGCACGAAGGGGTCTCGCGGCTCGTCGAGGTTGGGTGTGAACTCGGTGGCGTCGACCCCCAGATGGGCTACGTGGACCCGGTCGGCCGGCACACCGAGGTGGTCGACGATCCTCTCCTTGCAGAAGTCACTGATCGTGATGATCGCATCTGCCCTGGAAGCCGGCCGGTCGTAGCGGATCCGGCGGTACTCGCGCTCCGCACGCGTGAAGTTTTCGCGAAGGTCGTGGTGCTGGGTGTCGAGGAGGGTGTGCACGACACGTTGACGGCGCGAGGGTCGAGGCGACGGCACCGAGAGCGGGTAGTGCACCACATCGGCCCGGTGTACGTCGCGCACCACGGCCCGGATCGTCTCGCTGCGCAGCTGGGCCGTGATCCGGGATCGCGTCGACCCGCCACTCCTCACCCCGTCGACCACGGTGCTCCGGCTACCGCTGACCAAGCCCTGCGCCCCGTGGGGCAAGAAGATTCGCGCGTCGACGAGCGGGCTCGCCACCAGACGCCGGCTGAGCTCCTCGACGTAGGTCTCGCTGCCGCCCATGCCTCCGCGGACGAGTGTCAGCAGCGGAAGTGCCACGGTGGGGGACGAGTCCGGTGGAGCTCCCCTCATCGTTCGGGGGTGCCGGTGGGATCCACGACCGCAGCCGGATCTGTCGCCGGGCTCGACGTAGCAGCCTCGTGGTAGGCGTCGTGGTAGGCCTCGTGGATGGCCGAGTGTCGCGTCAGCAGGACGATCTTCTGCTCGAGCTCGTAGATCCGCCGCCACAGGCTGAGGAACGCGAGGAGCGAGACGACCGCGACGAAGTAGACGAGAAGGTCGGTGCCTCGCCCGACCCCGAGGCGGCCGGCAAAGACCGTGACCAGGGAGGGGAAGAACACCGCGACCGCCGCCCAAGACGAGCAGACCGATCGAGAAGAGTCGACGCAGCGCGGCGCTGCGTGAGCTGAGTGGGCTGCGGTAGGCGAGCGCGGCCGCGACCAGCAGCCCGGAGACGAGCAGGAGCTTGATGATCATCTGACGGATCGGATCCTTGCCGTGATCAGGTCATGCAGGATGTTGACGGCGTTGAGGTTGCTCTGGCCCTTGGCCCTCGAGTACTCCGTGTAGTCGATCTGAACCGGGAACTCCTCATAGCTGAAGTCGTTGCGGGCGACCTCGTGCAGGACTTCGCTGGCGTGGGCCATGCCCGCGTGGGTGATGCGGATCTTCTCGGCAGCGGCGCGGCTGAACACTCTGAGACCGTTGTGGGTATCGGTCACCTTCAGGCCTGTGGTGAGTCGGGTGAAGGAGACCGCTGCCCGGAGCACGAGTCGCCGGCTGGTCGGGATGTCGTGCTCGTCGCTGAGAGAATCGGGACCCGAGCACGACGTCGAGCTTGTTGACTCGAGCCTCGTCGACGAGATCGCACGCGTCCACGACCCGGTGCTGCCCGTCGGCGTCGAAGGTCACGACGTAGTCGGTCTCGGCGTCGCAGGAGAGCCATTTCGATCCCGGTCTTCAATGCCGCCCCTTGACCGAGGTTGATCGCATGGCGGACCACGACGGCGCCCGCGGCAGCCGCTTCCGCGGGCGGAGTCGTCCCCGCTGCCGTCGTCGACACACACGACGTAGGGGAACTGGCGGCGCACGTTGGCGACCACGCTTCCGACCACGGATTCCTCGTTGAACATGGGGATGACCACGGCGACCCGGGGGTCGGGGACACCCCAAGGACCCTCGTCGAGTCCGTGGGGTTGGTGCGCTGGCAGGTCCTCCGTGGGCATCGGCCCAGCATAGGTCAGGGGCGCCGCGGTACCGGGGCGCAGGGTCCTGACCTGCCGGTCGATTCCTCCGTGCCATGATCGGCGGCAACGGGTCGAAGGGAGTGGAGTCTCAGTGTCGTCGGAGAATCAGCGGGTGCTCATCACCGGCGTTCTGGGCCAGGACGGCTGGTACCTGGCGCGACGTCTGGCCGAGGCCGGCCACGAGGTGCACGGGACCGATCGTCACGCCGAGCGTGTGGACAGCGGCTCCGCCGATCTCCCCGGAGTGCGGCTCCACCTGGCCGACCTTGCCGACGAAGAGGCGATGGGGCGACTGGTCGTCGACCTCGAGCCCACCATGATCTTCAACCTCGCCGGCTCCACGTCGGTTGCTCGCTCCTGGTCCCACCCCGCGGAGTCGGCCGAGGTGCTCGGGGTCGGCGCGGTGCGCCTCCTGGCCGCGGCCTGGGACCTTCACGACTCCGGGCACCCGGTCCGTTTCCTCCAGGCCTCGAGCGCCGAGATCTTCGGCGATCCGGCGCAGAGTCCGCAGACTGAGGAGACACCGATCGCGCCGGTGACGCCGTACGGTGCGGCGAAGGCCTTCGCCCACTCGATGGTCGGTGTCTACCGGCAGCGCGGGATGTTCGCCACCAACGCGATCCTCTACAACCACGAGTCGCCGCGTCGGCCGGCCTCCTTCGTGGCGGCGAAGATCGCGCACGGGGTCGCCGAGATAGCGGCGGGCAGGCTGGACAGGCTCTCGCTCGGCAACATCGACGTGAGCCGGGACTGGGGGTTCGCGCCGGACTACGTCGAGGCGATGGTCGCGATCCTCGAGGCGGACCGTGCGAACGACTACATCGTCGCGACCGGTGACTCCCGCAGCGTGCGGGACTTCGTCCGAGAGGCCTTCTCAGTGGTCGGCATCGACGACTGGGAGAGCCACGTCGAGATCGACCCCGAGCTGTTCCGCCCCGCGGACCCGCGTTCCCTGGTCGGCGATGCCAGCCGTCTCCGTGGCCTGGGTTGGAAGCCGAGTCTGCAGTTCTCCGAGCTCGTCAAGGTGCTGGTGGAGCATCCTCGCGGGGCCGGTCACTGAGTCGTTGACCGGGCTCGAGGTCGGCCTCGCTCTCAGCCACCTCCGGATGTGCGGGCGCTGGCGCGGTGCCCGTGGTCGGAGGATCGGCCGTCGGGCTGGGTGGGTCGTCGACCCGACCGCTCGAGGAACGGGAGTGCGACGCAGCCAACGCCCACGAGCGCCAGCGCAGCGAGGACGCCCAGGGGCACGATGGGCCAGATCGCCGACTGCCGGGCGGCCTCGTTGCCCAGATCGAGGACGACCACGCCAAGGATGCTGACCGTCTGACCCACCGCCAGCGCTGCTGCCACCGGCCACCAGCGTGAGAAGCGGAATCCACCAGCACGTGAAGCCAACCGGTCCAAGGAGACGCCGGCGATCAGCATCCCACCGACGGAGAAGGGCAGCCCGTAGCGACCCTGCCAGGTGGCGAAGAGCACGTCGATCGTGGTGGCGGTGACCAGGACCGGCACGGCGAACGACAGGAGCACGGTCAACACCAGGGCGAGTCGCAGACGTCCGCGCGCCCGCACCAGGCCGCCCACCAGGACCGTGCACCCGGCTGCCAGATAGATGGCGTAGACGATCGTCGGGGCAGGGTCATTGCGGATGGGGAAGGCGGCGATGCTCTGGAACGGCCAGATGGGCATTTGGCTCAACGCGATGAGCCACGGACTGCCGACGTCCTCCCTGGGCGCCCCCACCGCTCCGGCCGAGGCCGGACGTCACGATGGACCGGAGAGCCAGTCCTGTCGCGAGCGCCACGCTGGCCACGATCGCGGGCAGCAAGACCCGATGGGCGCGGGCGAGAGCCGCCCATCCGCGCCAGCCGAAGGCCAGCAGACAGGTGCCCGCGATGAGGAAGAGCCACAGCGGGCCCAGCTGGCGGAGCGAGGTCAGACAGAGGGCCGCGACGGCGGTGGCGAGGAGGAGAAGGCGCGGTGGGAGGCCTCGCTGCCTCTGACCCCCATGACCGTGAAGCCGGCCCAACAGACCAGGCCGCAGACCATTTCAACGCCGTTGGGCCCCACCATGCTCGTGCTGAACGTGAACACGGGCGTGACACCGATGAGCAGGGCGACGCCGGGCCAGGCGCTTCGGAAGGAGCTACGGAGGATCTGGGCGGCGAAGGCGATCCCTACTGCGCAGAGCAGCGCGCCGGCGAGTCTCATGACCAACAGCGTGACTTCGCCGTCATCGACGAGAAGGGCAGGAGTGCCGACGACCCAGTAGTACGCCGGGTGGTAGGCGAAGGCGCCCGTCGCCACCTGGGCGAGTCCCTCGTCGAAGGCGACGGCGCGACAGTTGTCGGGGCCCGGTGTAGCTGTACGAGGCGCAGACCGCCTCGGCTGACTCGACGATCTCGGGTCGCACTGTCACCAGTGCTCCACGGCCGTCAGGGGCCGGGGTGGTCGGGGTCTCCCAGTGTCCGTGCGCGACGTAGTCGGCGCGGTAGGCGTGGTCGAACTCGTCGGTTGAGCGGTAGGGCGCGACAGCCAGGATCCAGGCGACCTGGACCAGGAGGCTCCCGATGAGCACGAGGCCGAAGGTACTGCGCGACGCACGCAGGATCAGGTGCTTCACCTAGTCGAGGCCGAGAGAGAACGCGGACTCGAGATCGTGCTGGGAGTAGGTGCGGAACGCGATGTGGGTCTCGGTCTCCCTCACGCCGGGCACCTTGTTGAGGCGGTCGGCCACGACACTCGCGACGTCGTCGTGGTTGCGCACCCGCACGAGGGCGATCAGGTCGATCTGGCCCGTCACGGAGTAGACCTCGCTGACACCGTCGAGGGCCGCGATCTGCTCGGCGACCTCGGGGATGAGGGCGACGTCGGCCTTCACGAAGACGATGGCGGTGATCATGGAGGCAACGGTAGGACATCTGCCCGTCTGACCAGCGTCTAACGCGCGGGTCGGTGCTCCGGCCGCAGGCCGCGCCGGTCCTCGAAGGGGACGACTCGCTCGCGGGACTGGTGGACCGCGTCGTGGGTTTGCAGGTGCTTGGTGGCGCCCCCGACCGGGCACGACCACTCGCCCTCCACGTGCACCAGGCGCACCCCGTCGGACTCGAGCCAGCGCAGCAGCTTCTCGGTCTCCTCGGCTGTCGCGGCCGGAGTCGGACCGGGCCCGGGTGTCACGGTGTCCGCCGAGCCGCGGAGGCCGTCGACCCAGGTGCCGGCGTTCGCGCCCGGCGGGATCACGCCCGCCGCGGCCAACCGACCGTGCCGGACGACGTGGACCGCCCAGCCGGTCGCCTCGCGCCGGGCGGCGACCACTTCGGGGCAGCGGGTCAGAGCGCGCAGGCGTTGGGTGCGCGACACCGCCCGCAAGAAGGCGCTGAGGCGGTCACGCCAGGATCCGGCGTCCTCGAAGCGCTGGGCGAGCGCCAGAGCCTCCATCCGGGCCGAGATGGACGCGACGACCGCGTCAGGTCGCGTCAGCAGTGACGTGCGCAGGTCAGCCACGACGGCGGCGTAGTCCTGGGCGCTCACCGACCTGTTGCACGGGGACAGGCACTTGCCCATCTCGGCGAGGGCACACGCACTGAGGGCCGGAAGCTTGGGCATCCGGCCACCGCACTGCCGCACCGGGAAGGCCTCGTGAAGCGCGGCGACGGAGCGCTCGGCCGTTCGCTTGGAACCGAAGGGGCCGATGTAGTCGGCACCGTCGTCGATCACCCGGCGCACCAAGGACAGTCGCGGCCACGGCTCGACGGTGAGCTTGATCCAGTGCACCCGTTCGGGGAAGCGGGAGCGGCGGTTGTAGCGGGGCTTGTGCTCCGCGATGAGCCTCAGCTCCCGCACCTCCGCCTCCAGAGCGGTGGCGCACTCGATTCCCTGCACCGTGGTGGCCAGACCGACCATCTCGCCCATCCGCGATCGCGTCTCGGAGGCGGTGAAGTAGGTCCGTACGCGGGTGCGGAGGTCCTTGGAGGTGCCGACGTAGAGCACCCGGTCGCAGTCGTCCTTGAAGAGGTACACCCCGGGCGCGTGCGGTAGCTGCTCGGCGAGGTGGCGCTTGCGGCGCTGGGCTCCGGTCACGCGGGAGGAGAACGTCTGGAGCTCCTCGAGCGTGTGCACGCCGAGATTGCCCAGCCGCGCCATCAGCCCGTGCAGGACGTCGACGGTGGCGCGGGCGTCGGAGAGGGCCCGGTGGTTCGGCGTCGTCTCGGAGCCGAACAACGTGGCGAGCGAGCTCAGCTTGCAGTTGGGGGCGTCATCCCGGGTGACCACCCGGCGGGCCAGCTTGGCGGTGTCGAGCACCTCGAAGGTCGGCCACGCGCGGCCCTGCTGCTCGGCGAAGTAGCGGAGGAATCCGACGTCGAAGGGCGCGTTGTGCGCGACGAGGACGCAGCCCCGCGCGAACTCGAGGAACTGCGGAAGGACCTGCTCCACCGGTGGCGCCACCGCGACCATCGAGTCGGTGATGCCGGTGAGCACCGCGATGAACGGGGGAATCGCCTGGTGAGGATTGACCAGCGTCTGGAACTCCCCGAGGACCTCGCCGCCGCACACCTTCACGGCGCCGATCTCGGTGATCATCGATCCGTCCTTGGCCGAACCCCCCGTCGTCTCGAGGTCGACGACGCAGAAGGTCACCCCCCGCAGCGGACGCCCGAGCTCGTCGAAGCTGCGCTGTGCCTCCCATCGGCTCTCCCGCTGCGGGTCGGGCGCCACGAGGCCCGCGACGGAGGGAAGGCTGGTCATGGGGCTGACGCTAGATGTGCCCACCGACCAAAACGCGTCGCCACGCGGCATACCCTGGATACCCACGGCGGCTGCCGCCGCGTGAGGACCCGAGGAGTCTGCGATGGCCGAGGTGGCGATGCCAGATGCCCGCACCCGTTGGCGTTGCGGTGGCTGCGGAAACCTGACCCGCTTCGACGTGGTCAGGTCGTCGCGCTCCACGGAGTACTGGCACTACGACCTCGCCGGTGATCATGTCGTGGAGGAGTCCACGACCGATCAGGAGAGGGTGACCAGCGTGACCTGCCGTTGGTGCGGCCGCTCCGACGCGATCGAGCTCGTCGCGCGCACCGAAGCCGACGTCGGTACGCCGTGAGCCAGCCCGAGCACCTCGAGGGCCTGGAGTCGGTACCGGCCCACGACGGCGAGGAGGCGGCGCCCGAGGAGCTGGTCGGCACGCTCCCGGACGTGGTGCGTCAACGGGTGGTGCTGCTGGCCGCCGACGCCGTCGGCCGGATCCCGGCCGACACCTTGCCCACGGCCCTGAAGCGGGTCGCGAGCTTCGCCCCCGGGCGCCGGGCCAAGCTGGCCGGGAGCCAGATCGCGGGTGTCCTCGAGAGCGACAAGACCTTCCGGGGCCACGTCGCGCGCCAGGTGCGCCTCGATGCGCCGGCGATGGCCGAGGCGCTCGACGCCGGCGTCGCCCCGCCCGCCGCCGACCCGGTCGAGGTCGCCGCGTTCGCCTACCTGATGCGCCCGGATGGCTGGTCGCAGCTGGTTGCGCAGGCCGCGAGCGCCGTGGACGCCGAGCGAGACCTCGAGCAGTCCCGGCAGACGGCCGGCCAGCTCGATCGTGCACGTCGCCAGCTCGACGTCGCCCACGGCGAGCTGCGGGAGGCGCGCACCCGTCACCGGGACGAGATCGCCAGGCTCAAGGCCGACAACAGCGAGCTCCGGCACAAGCTCGGGGATGTCCGGGCCCGCCTCAAGGCGGCCGATACGAGGGCGGAGACGGCCCGGGCCGAAGCCGCCGAGGCGGCCCGGGGCGCGGCCTCGGCCGCCACCACCGCCGACGGCGAGGCCCGCCGCCTCCGGGCGCGGATCGAGGAGCTCGAGGCGGACGTCTCGGCCGACCGGCGGGCCGGCCGTGCCGACCGGGGGAGTGAGGCGCTGCGGGCGCGCCTCCTGCTCGACACGCTGCTCGAGACCGCGCAGGGGCTGAGGCGCGAGCTGGCGCTCCCGGCCGTCGACGGTTCCCCGGCCGACCAGGTCGCCGCCGACGTGGCCGAGCACGGCAGCCGCACCAACACCGGCCACGGGTCCCTTGCGGTCGATGACCCGGCCCTGCTCGAACAGCTGCTCGGGCTCCCGCGGGTCCATCTGATCGCGGACGGCTACAACGTGACCAAGACCGCCTGGCCCGGCATCTCGCTCGAGCAGCAGCGGGAGCGGTTGCTGAGCGGCCTCGCACCCCTGGCGGCTCGCAGTGGCGCCGAGCTCACCGTCGTGTTCGACGCCGCCGACAAGGTCGAGCGCCCGCTGGTGAACCGTCCACGAGGGGTGCGGGTCCTCTTCAGCCCGGTCGGCGTGATCGCCGACGACGTGATCCGGGACCTCGTCGAGGCGGAACCGCGCGGTCGTCCCCTGGTCGTCGTCTCCAGCGACCAGGAGGTCGTGCGTGACGCCGCCCGGGCCGGAGCACGACCGGTCGGGTCGCAGGCCCTGGTGCGGCTACTCGGCCGCAGCTGACGCGACGTCCTGGGCGTAGAACATCGAGTCCTGGCTGAAGCGTTGTCCCACTGACAGGTCGTACTGCACGAGGCGGTAGTCGCGCAGCAGCCGTCGCGCGTGGCCGGAGAGGTCTTCCGGGTCGATGCGGTGGCCGGCGCCGTCGTACAGCCGGCCGGCGCGCATCGCCGGAACCTCCGCATGGAGCTGGCGGAGCAGCTCGTAGTACGGCGGCAGGGGCGCGCCGAGCTGGTCGAGCAGGAGCGGCATCAGGTGGATCGGGCTGGTCAACGGCTGCGGATCGTCGAGGGCGGCGAAGTTGCTCCAGAGGAAGAACGGCGTCTCCCGCATGCCGACGGGGCCGTTGTCCTGGACGACCTCGTCGGACCAGACCGGTGGCAGGTGGTCGCCGAAGAAGACGACGGCGGTCTTTTCCTCCGACTCCGACAGGCCACTGATGAGCTTGCGCATCGCACGGTCGCTGTAGCTGAGGCCGCGCAGGTAGGCCGCCGCGTCCTCCTCGGTCGCACCCTCCGCTCCCTCGACGGTCATCGGCGCGTCGTAGGAGTCGCCCATCGGGAAGTGGTTCTGCATGGTGACCAGGTGGGTCAGCAGCGGCTCGTCGTGCGCCGCGATCTGCCGCTGCACCTCGGTGAACGCGGAGTTGTCGGAGATGAACGGACTGTTCTGGATCAGCTTGCGGACCGACATCTCGCCACGGTCGATGAAGTCCTCGAAGCCCAGGATCGGGTAGACCGACTCCCGTCGGTACATGTGGGTGGCGTAGGGGTGGATCGCGATCCGCGACATGCCCCACGACCGCGCCAGGCCGACGAACGAGGGGAACTCCTCGAAGCCCGGCACCAGCATCTGGTACGGCGTCATCAGCCGCGGGTCGAACTGCGACGTCGACATCCCCGTGAGCGTCTCGAACTCCATGTTGGCGGTGCCGCTGCCGTATCGCTGGGCGAGCAGGTGTCCTGAGCTGGTCTGCGTCATGAGTGCACGGGTGTAGGGGATCGGATCCTCGGCGAGGTCGATGCCCTCGAGCATCGTCGGGTCGCTGAAGCTCTCGCTGAGCACCACGACGATGTTGACGTCGGCCAGCGCGTCGGGGGAGCGGCCGGCGTTGTGGGCCGCCGCGGCCTTCGCGTAGCGGTCGGCCACGTCCGCCATCGCGGCCCGGCCGTAGCCGTCGGGACGGTCCATCACGGGCACGTCGAGGTTGTAGAGCATGCCCCCGACGAAGCCGTTGTGGAGATAGTTCTTCTCCTGGGACCACGACGCCCACTCCGCGTCGCCGACGCGGTAGGCGGCGCGCACCAGGTTGCCGGACTCGTTGAACTGGACGGCATGGACGAGGACGCCTGCTGCCAATGACGCGACCACGATTCGCGCGCCCAGCGCCCGGAACCTCGCCTGCCGGCTGCTGGGTCGTTGCCGGGGGTGCCGACGGCGCCACTGCCAGCCCACCACGAGCGTGAGGGCCACCACGAGGGAGGTGACGACCAGCGTGGCCGCAAGGGTCTGCCAGCCCACCATCTGCTCCAGGAATCCGGCGTGTGGCGCGATCGCGAAGTCGTCGGGATAGAGCGGCTCGCGGCTCAGCTCCATCTTGGTGTGGTTGGCGAACCCGATGACGCCGGACACGACCACGAGGACGGCCGCGCCGATCCGGAGCCTTCCGGTCAGCGCCCAGACGGCCACGAGGATGCACCACAGGAGCAGGCTGCCGAGCGCGAACAGCACCGGCTTCAGGGCGAAGGTCATCCCCCCTCCGGACTGGAGGAGCTCGATGGTGAGGTTGCACAGGCCTGCCCAGACCAGGCTGACCAGCAGCACGAACCTGGACTCGCGGAGCCGGGCGCGGTCGATCGACGGCAGCAGGAAGCGCACGGGACACCTCCTGGTGGGCTGGCTGGTGAGCTGTCGTGCTCGGACGGGTACCCAACGGTAGTCGGGCCCGGGTGGAGGCGTCCCGACGACTCCGGAAGTCCCGCCCACTCCGGCCCGGTCCCGCCCCGTCCCGTCGTCCCGTGCGGGATTGTCGGTGCTCGGTGTCACCGTCTCCCACGACGACATGAACTTCCCCTGGAGGCGTGATGAGCGTGCACATCGACTGCGACACCTGCCTGGTGCGCGGGCTGGCCTGCCACGACTGCGTGGTGACCGTCCTGCTGGGGCCACCCCCCGAGATCGGGTTCGACGACGAGGAGGCGCGGGCGCTCGACGTGCTGGCCGGATCCGGCCTGGTGCCACCGCTCCGGATGGTGTCGCCCCTCGACGGGCCGGATGTCGCGAGTGCGTGAGAGAGATGTGACGTGTGTGACACCTGAGGCGGATGTCCTGTGGACGAAGCGGCTCGCCTGCCCGACGCGCCGGGAGCGCGTTTGCTCCCGGGCGTCCGGGCCGCTTACCCTCGATGACTCAAGCGCCTGTACAAGCCGGCCAGACCGGGTCGGCTCAGGCGCTGCGTTGAGTCTGGACCAGACCGGGGGAGTCGAAGTCCGGAGCCGGGGAACCAATTGTTCCTGGGGTGAATCACGGCGCAGGAGCGGCTCACCAGCATCTTCTGGACTGTGTAGGGCTCTCTTTGCCGCCCGAACCCGTCAGCTAACCCGGTAGGCGTCACGACAAAGAGGAGACCGACCGCTCGTGCTGAACGGCCGGAAGCGCACCGCCAGCGTGCTGGCGACCCTGTGCATCACCGCGGTCAGCGGTTCGATGCTGACCGCCAGCCCCACCTTCGCCGAGCCGGACATCGACGATGTCCAGGCGCGCGTCGACTCGCTCTTCGAGAAGGCCGAGCAGGCCTCCGAGCGCTACAACGACGCCCGCATCGAGCTCGATGAGGCCCAGCAGCGACTCGACGGGCTGCACGCCGACCTCGCGCGCCAGCAGGAGAAGGTCGACGCGGTCCGCACCGAGGTCGCTGCGGCCGTCGTGTCGCAGTACCAGGGGCAGGCCCTCTCCACGACCACGCAGGTCCTCCTCGCCGACGACCCGGACGCGTTCCTCGACCAGCTCGCGACGGTGAGCGGCTACAACGACCAGCAGACCGAGATGATGGCGGACTTCGCCGTCCAGGCCCAGCAGCTCGAGATGCGCGAGGCGGCCGCCGAGCGCGAGCTCGGCCGGATCGCAGCGACCAAGAAGACCCTGGCCGAGGAGAAGGCCGAGATCGACGACAAGGCCGACGAGGCCCAGGAGCTGCTCGACCGTCTCGAGGAGCGTGCCGCGACGGCAGCGAGCCGCAGCCGGACCTCGACGGCCGCACCGGTGGACCTGCCCGACGTCGCCGTCTCCGGCCGCGCTGGCGCAGCCGTCCAGTACGCCCTGGGCCAGGTCGGCGACTCCTACGTCTACGGCTCGGCCGGCCCGAGCTCCTTCGACTGCTCCGGGCTGACGATGATGGCGTGGGCCCAGGCGGGCGTCGGTCTGCCGCACTCCTCCGGGGCCCAGATGGGCTCGGGCAGCCCCGTCTCCCAGTCGCAGCTGGCCCCCGGAGACCTGGTGTTCTACTACTCCCCGGTCAGCCACGTCGGTATCTACATCGGCAACGGCCAGATCGTCCATGCCGCCAACCCGAGCACGGGCGTCCAGATCGCCCCGGTGTTCTCCATGCCTTACTCCGGTGCCGTCCGACCTGGCTGATCCCCCTGGGACCCACGGGGCTGGTCGTCGTCGCGGAGCCGGTCGCTCACCTCGGTGGGCGGCCGGCCTTCTGCTGTGCCTCGTCGTCGTAGGGCTGGCCTACTGGTGGCTGAGTCGACCCGAGACCGCCGTCCTGCCCCGTCCGGGGCCACCCGCGGCTCCGGTGACGCGGGAGGACACCGCGACGTCCCTGCTCGACGACCTGAGCGAGGCACTGGAGTCCGGCAGCCGGTCCGACGTCGTGGCGCTGGCGGCACCGGGCGACCGGGAGGCGGTACGCGAGCTGGTCGCCCTCCGGGCCAACGCCCGGAGCCTGCGGCTGGCCGACCTGTCGATGCGGTACGTCGACGACAACGCGGGTCGGGCGGTAGCCGGGATCGCGCCGTCGCTCGCGGACCGCGCCTGGGTGGGTGACATCCGCCTCGACTGGAGCATCGGTGGCTTCGACCGCGGCGTCAGCTCGATGGAGGTGACGATGACCTTCGTGCAGACCGACGACGGAGCGGCCTTCGTCACGGCCCGCACCGACTACGGTCGCCCGGCCCCGTTGTGGCTGCTCGAGCGGCTGGGCGTCGAGCGTAGCGACCGCTCGCTCGTGCTGGCCGCCGAGCGCGGGGACGCCGCCATGCTCTCCGGCTACGCCGACCTGGCCGACCAGGCCGTCCGCGACGTTCGCAAGGTGCTACCGCGCTGGCGGGGGTCGCTGGTGGTCGAGGTGCCGGACTCCGAGCGTCAGCTCGTCCGGGCGCTGGACTCCGCCGATGGCGCCTACAGCGCGATCGCTGCCGTGACGACGCCGGCCGACGGTTCACCCGGCGACGACCGCCCGATCCACATCTTCGTCAACCCTCCCGTGTTCGGACCGCTGGGGGAGCAGGGTGCTCAGATCGTGATGAGCCACGAGGCCGCCCACGTCGCCACCGGTGCGGCCGCCTCGTCGATGCCCACCTGGCTCCTGGAAGGCTTCGCCGACTACGTGGCGCTGGCCCACGTGGACCTCCCGGTCGCGGTCACCGCCAGTCAGATCCTCGAGCAGGTCCGCTCGAGCGGGGTGCCGGGCTCGCTCCCGGGTCCCCCCGCCTTCGAGACCGACAGCCCCGACCTCGGCGCGTCCTACGAGTCCGCCTGGCTGGCCTGCCGGCTGCTCGCGGAGGAGTACGGCGAGGACCGCCTGATCGCCTTCTACGAACGCGCCGACGTGGACGGTTCCACGACCGGAGCCTTCGAGGAGCTCGGCACGACCGAGTCGGCGTTCACGAGGACCTGGCGCGACTACCTCGGGACGCTGGCCGACGCCTGATCGACGCGTGGCAGGCTGGTGTCCGTGACCGACGCCGCCGACCGCCTGAACAGGCGAGGCGCCGTGGTCCTCGGCCTGGTGGCGACGGGTGCGCTCGCGGGCGCGGCGATCGCGCTGGTCCCCTGGCAATGGGTGCCCGGCGGGGTGCTCACGCCGATGCCGGCCAACGAGCTGTTCAGCCGTGCCGAGCTGGCCCGGGCGGAGGAGTTCTCCGACACCCGTCGGTGGCTGAGCTGGAGCTCCCTGGCGGTCTCACTCGTGGTTGCCCTGCTCCTGGGTCTCACGTCGTGGGGAGCGCGCCTGCTCGCCCCGGTGGTCGCCCGCCTGCGGTGGTGGGTCGCCGTGCCGGCCGCGGTGGTCGTGCTCCTCGCGATCGGACGGATCGCGACGCTGCCCTTCTCGCTGGCGCTGCGCCGTCAGAGCCTCGACTACGGCCTGACCAGGCAGGCACTGGACGGATGGTTCCTCGACGTCGGTCGTGGCCTGCTCGTCGAGGCCGTCACCACGTCGCTGGCGCTCCTCGTGCTGGTCGCGTTGGCGCGATGGCGACCCCGCGACTGGTACCTCCCGGGCGCCGTCTTGACCGTGCTGCTCACCTTCGCCGGCTCCTTGCTCTACCCCGTCGTCGTGGAGCCGCTGTTCAACCGGTTCACCCCGATGGCCGAGGGGCCGTTCAAGGCCTCCGTGCTGCGTCTGGCCGACCGGGAGGGTGTGCTGGTCGACGACGTCCTGGTCTCGGACGCCTCGCGGCGTACGACGACCTTCAACGCCTACGTCTCGGGGATCGGCAGCACCCGTCGCGTCGTCGTCTACGACACGCTGCTGGAGGGCCTCACACCCGAGCAGGCCAGGGTGGTGATCGCCCACGAGCTGGCGCACGCCAAGAACGACGACGTGCTGGTCGGCACCACCCTCGGCGCGCTGGGGGGAGTCGTCGGTGTCAGCGTCCTGGCGTTGCTGCTCGACGTGTCGATCCTGCGCCGTCGAGCCGGGATCGACGGGCCGGCAGATCCGCGTGCCGCCGCGCTGGTTCTGGCGCTCGTGGCCGTCGGGGCCTTGATGGTCAGCCCGGCCAGCAACGCGGTGAGCCGGGCGATCGAGGCTCGGGCAGACCGGGTCTCGCTGCAGACGACGGGGGCCGACGCCGCCTTCGTCGCGATGCAACGCCGGCTGGCGATGCAGTCGCTCCGCGACCCCGAGCCGCCGGTGGTGAGCCAGTTCTGGTTCGGCAGTCACCCCACCGTCGTGGAGCGTGCCGGACTGCCGGACTCGCTCGCGAGGGCGCAGCGGTGAGCCGGGTGCTGTTGGTCACCAACGACTTCCCCACCCGCCGTGGGGGGATCGAGTCGTTCGTGCTGGCCCTGTGCGAGCGGATGCCACCCGACGAGGTCGTCGTCTACACCGCCTCGATGCCGGGAGATCGCGCGTACGACGCCACCTTGCCCTTCCCCGTGCACCGGGACCCGTCCCGGATGCTGCTGCCGACACCGGCGGTGGGGCGGAGGGTGGAGCGCGTGCTGCGGGAGACCGGTTGTGACCGGGTGTTGTTCGGCGCGTCCGCACCCCTGGGCCTGCTGGCTCCGCGCCTGCGCCGGGCGGGTGCGAAGCGGCTGGTGGCGCTCACGCACGGCCACGAGGTGTGGTGGGCGCGGGTGCCCCTGATGCGCCGGTTGCTGCGCCGGATCGGAGACGGCGTCGACGTGATGACCTACGTCAGCGAGTGGTGCCGGGACCGGATCGCCCCGGCCCTCTCACCGGGGGCACGGGCGATGATGCAGCCGCTCTCGCCGGGTGTCGACGTGACGCGCTTCTACCCGGGGTGCGGGGGAGCGCAGGTGCGTGAGCGCCTCGGGATAGCTCCGGGCGCTCCGGTGGTCGTCTGCACCGCGCGGATGGTGCCGCGCAAGGGACAGGACACCTTGATCCGCGCCTGGCCCGACGTGCTGTCGCGGCTGCCCGATGCCCGGTTGCTGCTCGTCGGCGACGGACCGTACCGCGCGAAGCTCGAACGGATGACCGATCGCGCCGGGCTGCGTGGCTCGGTGATCTTCACCGGCAGCGTCCCGTGGGACGAGGTGCCGGCCTACACCGACGCCGGCGACGTGTTCGCGATGCCGTGCCGGACGCGTCATTTCGGCCTGGAACCCGAGGCGTTCGGCATCGTGTTCCTGGAGGCGCAGGCGTGCGGCCTGCCGGTGCTCGCGGGCGACTCGGGCGGGGCTCCGGAGGCCCTGGTGCTTCCCGGCTCGTCGTCGATCGTGCTGGGCAAGGACGACAGTGGGGCCGCGGTCGCCGGGAGCCTGGTCCGGTTGGTCTCGGTAGGGCGTACCCGGGAGGGCCTGACCCAGCTGGAAAGCAGGACCTGGGACGTCGTGACCGGCGCCGCGCGTGCGGCGCTGGGTCTGACTAGCAGTTGACGTTGGAGACCGAGGCCGAGTTGACCTCGTTGGCGATGCGGTCGCAGGATCCGCTGTAGGTGTCCTTGACGACATTCCCGAGCATGAAGACGATGAGCGTGATCGTTGCCGCGATGGCAAACACGAGAAGGCCGTACTCGACGGCCGACGCGCCCGTCTCGTCGCGAGGTGCGCTCTCGTTCATGGGGGCCCTTCTCGGATCGACTCAAGCGGTCAGGGGATGAGCGGACTTGTGGCCGCTCATCCCCTGCAAAGCTGTGGTGTCTTGTCAGCAGGCCGTGGTGGTCGCGGCCTTGCTGGAGATCTCGTCGCAGGTGTCGGTGAAGACGTCCTTGACGACGCCACCGAGCAGGAAGACGATCACGACGATCAGGGCGGCGATCGCGGCGACGAGCAGGCCGTACTCGACGGCAGAGGCGCCGTCCTCGTTGTCACGACGGTTCGCGAGGGTCTGGAGGAACTGAAGCATGGAACTCTCCCAAGGTTGAGATCAGAGGAGACCACCGCGGACTCCCGACGCTACAAGGATCGGCATTCGCAGCCCGGTCCTGTATCGGGAGAACGGCCCCGATCTGGTGTCCACAAGGATGACCCGCGGGCGGTCCCGGATGGCCCGGGTGGACCATTTTTGCCAAAACGAGGCATCAGACTGGTGATTCGTCTGACAGGAGGCCCGCGCGTATGGCATTCATGATGGCTTGCGCGCGGTTGGCGGCCCCGAGCTTCTCGTAGATCTTGGAGATGTGGGTCTTGGCCGTCGACTCGCTGACGAACAGCTGGCGCGCGATGGCCGCCACCCCGAGGCCCTCGGCGAGCAGCCGCAGCACCTCGGACTCGCGCGGCGACAGCTGCGGACCGGACGGTGACATCCGTCGGCGCATCGCATCGGCCAGGTTGGCGGCCGTGAACGACCTCGGCGACACCGTCGCGTGCCGTGCAGCGGCGACCACGTCGTCGGACGGGGAGTCCTTGGAGACGAAGGCCGAGGCTCCCGCCTCGAGCGCCTCGAAGAGCTGCTCGTCGCCGGCGTACATGGTGAGCACCACGATGCCGACCTCGTCGTCGGTGGCACGGAGCCTGCGGACCAGGTCGAGGCCGGTCCCGTCGGGCAGCCGCACGTCGGTGACGACGACGGCGGGCTTGAGACTGGACACCAGCTCGTGACCCTCGGTGACCGAAGCCGCTTCTCCGACGACCGTGAAGTCGTCGTGACGGTCGAACGCATGGGCCAGCCCCTGGCGGATCAGGTCATGGTCGTCCACCAGGACCACCGTGTGCGGGGTCGTCATGCGGTCTCCTCCCGTCGGCCGACTCAGGTGAAAGCCGGCGCCTCCGCGCCCACTGTAACGGTCACGCTGGTCCCCTGGGCGATGCTGGACGCGGCGTTGTCGGAGATGTCGAGCTCGGCACCGATGCGATGGGCTCGCTCGCGCATGATCTTGATGCCGTAGGAGTCGTCCCGGGGCGTGCCGAGGCCGCCGCCGTCGTCGCGGATGCTGATCCGTGCGCCAGGGGGCTGGATCCGGCAGTCCACCCAGAGATTCGTGGCCGCGGAGTGCTTCCGGGCGTTGGTGATCGCCTCCTGGGCGATCCTGAAGAGCTCGGTCTCGACCTCTCCGCGCAGGCGAGTGGGGGAGACGTCGAGGGTCAGGTGCACGGTGAGCCCGGACCGGGCGCCGACCTCACGGACGTAGTCCGAGAGCGCTGACCCGAGGCCCGCCGAGACTTCCGTGCGGAGGTCGAAGATGGACAACCTCAGCTCGCTGACGACCCGGGTGAGCTCCCCGCGCAGGGCAGCCAGCTTCTTGCGCTGGGTGTCGCTGGTCGCCGTGGCGGAGAGGTCGTCCACGACGTAGCCCAACGAGGCGATCTCCTGGGCGACGCCGTCGTGGATCTCCCGGGCCAGCCGGTGCCGCTCCTCCATCGTGGCGATGCTCCGGATCTCGTCGAAGGCGAGCGCGGCGTCCAGTCGCAGCGCCTGCTCGTCGACCTCGCGCATGAGGGTCTGGACGACCTTCTGCTGGGGCGCCGCGGCGGCGTCCATGACCACCACGCCGATCATCCGCGCGCCGACTCTGAGCGGCAGCACCACGCGGTGCCGCCGATTGGCCAGTCCGGAGGTCTGGATGTCGTTGGCGGGCTCCATCTCGGCCCAGCACCGGTCGACCAGGTAGCCGTCCGACTTCAGCGCCTCGCGGGCCGCGCTGCCTCGATAGCCCAGGGGCGCGAGCACGCCCCCGTCGGTGCGCACGAAGACGGCGGAGTGGGTGTCGTCGAGGTACTGGTGCACCGTCGCGAGCAGCTGGCTGGACATCGTCACCGTGTCGAGGCCGGACGACAGCCGGCGGGCGACCGTGCGCAGCTGGGAGAGCAGCCGGCGGGCCGACTCGTAGGACTCGTCGTTGTCCGTCAGGCCGCCGCCGCGTAGCGTGCGAAGGCGGGCGCTGACCAGACCGACCCCCAGCGCGGTGAGCAGCCACGGACCGACGATCTCGGCGATCTCGCCGGTCTCAGTCAGCTGCCCCGCCGACAGCACGACGCTGATCAGGGCCAGGACCTCGACGCTGATCACGACGAGGACGCGGAACGCCCCCGCCAGGTGCCCGGCGATCAGCGCCGGGATCACCACGTAGGGGAGCAGCAGCACACCCTCCGGCAGCACCAGGCCGATCACCAGTGAGGTGAGGGCCGCCTCGAAGACGACCACCCAGGACTCGGGAAGCCGCGACGACAGGTCGGCCGCCACCGCGGTCGCGGCGACCGCCGCGAGCATGACCGTGCCTTGCAGTGCCACCGGGTCCAGGAAGGCCAACGCCATCCCCAGGATGGCGGCGACGCAGAAGGCGCGCGCCGCCGTGCCGACCCTCGCCGCCTGGATCACAGGTTGCCTGAGAAGGCCTCGAAGATTCCGATGGCCGCCGGACCGAGGACGGCGATGAAGAGGCAGGGCAGGATGCAGAAGATCAGCGGGACGAGGATCTTGACGGCGACCTTCTGGGCCTGCTCCTCGGCGCGCTGGCGGCGCTTGGTGCGGATCTCGCGCGCCTGCACGCGCAGGACGGTGGCGATCGGGATGCCGAGGGCATCTGCCTGCACCATCGCCGAGACGAAGCCCTTCAGCTCCGGCACGTGGGTGCGATCGCCGAGCGCGCGCAGCGCCGCGCCCCGGCCGAGACCGATCTGCATCTCCTGGAGGACTCGCTGGAACTCCTCGGCCAGGGGTCCCCCGGTGTTGCGCGCCACGTGGGAGAGGGCCGCGTCGAAGCCGAGGCCGGACTCCACCGAGATCGTGAGGAGGTCGAGGGCGTCGGGCATCGTCTTCTGGATCCCCTTGGTGCGGTCATAGCCCTTCTGGTACAGGTACATGTTCGGCCCGCTGTAGCCCGCCAGTGCGGCCAGGACGCAGACCGCCAGGGTCGGCGCGAAGCCGAAGCCGAAGAGCAGGGACACGGCCAGGCTGAGCACGAGCGCGACGGCGAAGCCGACGAACTTCAACGACGTCACCCGGTCGATCGTCCACCCGGGCGGGTTGCCGGCGATCTCGAGCTTCTTGCGGATGCGGTCCCCGTGGTCGGACGGGGTCAGCTTCTTGCCGACGTTGAGCGCCCGGTCCAGCAGGGGGGTCAGGACGCGTTCGTTGAAGGACGGATCGAGCTCCCTGCGCAGCTCGGGAGGAGCGGCGGAGTACGCCTCCATCACCGACAGGGACTTGCTGACGCCACGAGCCTCGTTGTCGAAGACGCCGACCGCGGTGAGGGAGAGCATGATCGCCACGAAGATGCCGGCGATGCCACCGAACATGACGATTGTCGTGATCTCCACGTCAGACCTCCACCTTGACGAGCTTCTTCATCCAGAAGATACCGACCGTGAGCAGCACAGCCATCGTTCCGAGGGCCAGGTAGCCGAGCACGGTGGTGTAGAGCGGTTCGAGGTACGTGGGGTTGGCCAGCAGCAGGTACAGCATGAAGCCGGGGGGAAGGCCGCCCAGGATCCACACCGACAACCGGCCTTCTGCCGAGAGTGCCAGCACCTGTCGCTCCAGGTACTCCCGCTCCCGGATGGTCTCCGCCACCGTGTTGAGGAGCTCGGACAGGTTGCCGCCGACCTCGCGCTGGATCCGGATGGCCATGACGACCCACTTGAAGTCGACGCTCTCCATCCGCTCACCGACGCCCTCGAGCGCGTCCTCGAGCTCGACCCCGAGGCGTGCCTCGACGAGGGCCCGGCGGAACTCGGTGCCCATCGGGTCCGAGCCCTCGCGGACCACGGTGTCCACGGACTGGGCCATCGAGAGTCCCGCCGAGAGACTGCCGGCCATCAGCTGCAGGGTGTCGGCGAGCTGAGCCTTGAAGGCCTTGGTCCGCCGGCTTCGCTTGAACCCGAGGAAGATCCAGGGGACCACCAGGCCGACGAACAGGCCGAGGAGGGCGAAGACGATGTTGCCCGAGCTCAGGAGGAGGCCGAGGAGGGAGCCGGCGATGGCGACGCCGGCGTGCGCCAGCAACCACTCGGCGGGCTTCATCGACATGCCGGCTGCTTCGAGCCGCTGGCCCAGGGCAGCCTCGAGACCCTTGTTGCTCTCCACCACCTTGGCCGCCACCCCGACGGCCTGCGCGGTGACTCCCTGGGACTGGGGCTTGGCCTGTGTCGCCGCCAGCTTGCGCGAGCCCTTGCGGGTGTAGGCGGAGATCCTGCTCTGGACGGTGTCACGCCGGCCGCTCGAGAACGCTCCGAAGCTGCCGATCAGCAGGATGAGGAAGCCGAGCGTGGCCGCGGCCAGGGCGCCGTACATCTGGTTCAGCGTGATCTGGATCCCGGTGGGCGCCGCCGCCTCGAGGTCGGTCGGGTCCGGGCCGGCTGGCGCGACACGGTTCGCGACCGTGACGAACGCGGAGTCGGTGTAGGGCTCGGACCCGGCCTCGATGCTGACGCTGAGGGTCCCTTCGGTGGTCTCCAGCGGGGTGGTCGGGGTGACCGTGACCAGGATCTGGCTCGCGAGGTCCTGGGCCTCCTGCGAGAAGACCTCGGTGAGGGTCTCCGGGTCGTCGGCGGTGATCAAGGAACCAGACCCGGCGTCGGCCAGCTGCCTGAGCAGGGACTCGTCCTCCGGTCCCTGAGCGAGCGCGACGACATCGACCTTGATCTGGGCCAGCTCGATCCCGGCGATGACGCGGTCCAGCGGGGTCTCGGAGGTGTCGCGCCCGTCGGAGAGCACCAGCAGGCTGCGCGAGCCGTCCGTCCCGCTCGCCCCCACCGCCTCGAGGATGCCGTCGTAGAGCCTTGTCTGGTTGGTCAGGACGAGGCTGTCGAGGACCTGGGTGGATGCCGCCCGGTCCAGGGTCGGCTCCTGGGCGACCTCCACCTCGCCGGCGAAGGTGACGATCCCGATGTTCAGGTCGGGCGGGGCGGCATCGAGGAAGGCCTGGGCGGCCTGCTTGGCCTCGGTGAACCGGTTGTCGCGACGCATCGACTTGCTGACGTCGATGGTCAGGATCGTGGTCCGCTCGACAGCAGCGGCCTCGTCGGCCGGCTCCGCCTCCGCGGGGAGGGGTACGTCGTCCAGCGAGACAGCCAGCGAGGCGAAGTCCGGCTCGGCGGAGCCTGCGCCAGGAAGGGAGAAGACCACCTGGAAGGACCCGTCGTCCTCCGGCTCCACGTAGTCGATGCTGCCGTCGGCGGCATGGGCCGCCGGCCCCATGGCCACGAAGGCACCAGCCAGGAGCAGGGCGACCACGGCCCGGGCGCGTGAGCGTCCGGTCGCGTGAGACGTGAGGGTCACGTTCAGATCCCGTCCATGGCGAACAGCATCGGGTCGATCTTCACGTTCTCGTGAGCCAGCTTCTCGACGAACTTGGGACGCAGGCCGGTGGCCCGGAGCCGACCGAGGCTCCGCCCGTCCTCGTCGAAGCCCATGGAGTGGTCGTAGATGAAGATGTCCTGCAGGGTGATCACGTCACCCTCCATGCGCTCCACCTCCGTGACGTGGGTGATCCGCCGAGACCCGTCGCGCAACCTGCTCTGGTGCACGATCAGGTCGACGGCCGAGGCCACCTGCTCGCGGATGGCACGCATCGGCAGGTCCATGCCCGCCATCAGCACCATCGTCTCGATGCGGGCCAAGGTGTCGCGCGGGCCGTTGGAGTGGACGCTGCAGATCGATCCGTCGTGTCCGGTGTTCATCGCCTGCAGCATGTCGAGCGCCGCTGAGTCGCGGACCTCGCCGACCACGATGCGGTCGGGTCGCATGCGGAGGGCGTTCTTGACCAGGTCACGGATGTGCACCGCTCCCTTGCCCTCGATGTTGGCCGGTCGGGACTCGAGGCGGAGCACGTGGTCCTGGTGGAGCTGCAGCTCGGCCGCGTCCTCGATGGTGACGATCCGCTCGTCGGCGGGGATGAAGGAGGAGAGCACGTTGAGCGTCGTGGTCTTGCCGGCGCCGGTGCTGCCGGAGATGATCACGTTGAGGCGTCCCTTGACGCAGGCCGCCAGGAACTCGGCCGTGCGCTGGGAGTAGGTGCCGAAGGCGACGAGGTCGTCGGAGGTGTAGGGGTCGGCCGAGAACTTCCGGATCGTGAGCAACGAGCCGTCGATCGCGAGCGGGGGGATCACGGCGTTGACGCGGCTGCCGTCGGGCAGGCGAGCGTCGACCATCGGGCTGGACTCGTCGACGCGGCGCCCGATGCGCGAGACGATCTTGTCGATGGTGCGGCGCAGGTGAGCCTCGTCGCCGAACTGCCCGTCGACCTTGTGCAGCCTGCCCGAGCGCTCGATCCAGATGCTGTCGGGGCCGTTGACCATGACCTCGGTCAGGTCCGGGTCGCGCAGGAACGGCTCGATCGGGCCGTAGCCGAGGATGTCGTCCGAGATCTCCTGGGTGATCCGGGTGCGGTCGGCGGGCGTGAGCAGCACGTCGTCGTCGTGCATCGCGTCCTGGAGGGCGCCGCGCACCATCCGCTCGAGCTCTGACTGGGTGAGCTCGGCGTCGTACAGCTTGGGGCCGAGCTGCTGGAGCAGGCGGTTGTGCACGGTCGACTTGAGGTCGCGGAACTCGTCCTCCTGCCGGGTGGACTGAGTGGTCCGCTCAGCGCCGGTGCTGCTGGCGCCCGTCGCGACCGGGAGCCCGCCGCCGGCGGCGGCGGGGGCCTGGGTGGTGGCGCGGTCGCGGGACGCGGCCGCCAGACGGTCGGCAAGACTGCTCATCACTACCTACTGTTCCGCCGGAGCAGACCACGCTTGGGGGCGGCTGCGGCACGAGACTTCTGAGGGGAGCTGCTGGACTCATCGGCCGATCTGCCCAGGGACTGAGCGAACCGGGTCACGGTCTGACTGACGGGATGCTTGGGGATGGCCGAGGTGATGGGTTCGCCCGCATTGGTCGCGTTGGCCACCTGAGAGGACGTCGGGATCGCGACCTCGATCTGCATCGAGAGGGTGCTCTCGACCTCGTCGGCGGAGAGCCCGACCTTGTCGTCCGCCCGGTTGAGCACCAGGTGGCGGCGCGGCTTGGGGAAGTTGAGCAGGTCCAGGGTCTCGACGGCGATCTTGACGTTCTTGAGCGTCGGCACGTCCAAGGTGGTCACCAGGAGGAGGCTGTCGGTCTCGTCGAACGCGCTGAGGACGAACTCGTCGAACGTCGGAGCGGTGTCGACGACGACGTAGTCGAAGTTCGCCTTCAACATGCCGAGGATCCGGCCCACCAGTGCCGCCGGGATCGAGTCCTTGGCGTCGGGCTGCACCGGAGCGACGAGCGCGGAGATCCCACTGCCGTGCGAGGTCAACAAGGGCTCGAGCACGCTGAAGTCCAGACCGCTCTCGAAGTGCACCACGTCGGCGATCGTGCGCGCCGGGATCAGCTGGAGGGTGATGGCGACATCGCCGAACCCCAGATCGAGGTCCACGACACAGACCCGCTTGGTGCCCTTCTCGGACAGCGCGATCGCGAGATTGACGGCCAGGGTGGTCTTCCCGACGCCGCCCTTGGGGGAGAAGACGGTGACGAGGTGGCCGGGCGCATGGCCCGACTCGGTCAGCACGGGTCCGTTGAGCGCCGTCCAGACCTGTTCGGCCCGTCCCACGGCAGCGCCGAGGCCGGTCAGGTCGCGCTCCTCCACCACCTCACGCATGCCCGATCGCAGTGCCTCGGCCAGGACGCTGGTGTCGACACGTCGCCGGATCAAGATCACGCTGGTCGAGGGGCGGGTGACCCGCAACATGTCGGCGAGTGCAGCGGCCGCCTCCAGGTCGACACCGGGTCCCAGCACGATCGCGAACTCGTCCGGGGAGGCGGTGAGCGTCTGCTTCAGAGCGTTCAGGTCGTCCACGACACGCGAGGAGCTACCGGTCACGGAGGTGAACAGCTCCGCGTTGCCGGGATTGCTCTCAACGATGATGGGCATCGGCGATCACCCGAACAGGTTGGTCGCGGTGGTGCCGGGGCCGGCCTGGACCTCGGACTCGTCGCTCAGGTAGCCGAAGGAAAGCTCACCGGTCGTGCTGGCCAGCATGATCTTCTCTGCCTGGGCCTGATCGACGGCGAGGGTGAAGAGCGTCTTGGGCAGCTCCTCGGTCGTCTGCGCTCCTGCATCGGTGGTCGTGGTCGTGGAGATCACCGTGGTGGCGCCGACCGCGACCACCTCGACCCCGGGCTCCAGCAGCCGGACACCGGGCGTGCCTTCCCCGATGTCGCCGTTCATGAAGATGGCCACCGTGTCACCGGGCACCACGAATCCGGCGACGCGGCCGGTGTCGGAGAGGGTCACGGAGATGGCGATCTTCCCCTTGGGCAGGGTCAGGGTGTCCTGGGTGCCGGGGGAGCCGAACTTCGCGCTGATGATCTGCTCGTTGGGGAAGACCGGGGCCAGAGCGACCTGGGTGCCCAGCGTCTCGATGCTGTTCACCGCACCCGGGAGCACCTGCTCGGCAGGCACCTCACCCATCGCGAGCTTGCCCGCAGCCTGGGCTGTCTCGAGGGTCTCGCCGGGGTTGATCTGGGCGACCGCCTTGAGCACCTGGACCGGTGCCTGAGCCTCCTTGGCGCGATTGTCCGCGCCCCGGACGTAAAGGAAGACCATCGTGCTTCCGAGTGCAGCGATGAGCGCTGCCACGATGAGAAGAACTGTCCTGCGACCCATGCTCCGACCTTGTCTACTCGTAAGCCGGGAGAACCTGGCCCACTCCGCGAGTGGGGTCCTCCGCCGAAGGCTGCTCCCAAACAGCCTCGAGTCAAGGTTCCTTCAAACTCTGCCTCGCCGTCATAGGAACCGACTAAATCGTCGTAGGACTCTTGAATCCCCCTCGTGGAGATGTCAAGGAGTGTAAAAGGCGTCGATCTCGTGCCTCAGGAGGTGGGAGACATGAGCTCGCCGCAGCTTGAGGCTGGGCGTGAGGTGGCCACCCTCCTCGGTCCAGTCCGACGGCAGGATCTCGAACTTGCGGATGGCTTCGGCCTGCGAGACCAGGGTGTTCGCCTCGTCCACGGCCGTCTGGACCTCAGCGTGCAGGTCGGGGTCGCCGGAGAGGACTGCCGGGTCGGACGGCTTGCCGTGCCTCGCCGGCCCACACCGCGAGAGCCTCGGGGTCGAGCGTCACCAACGCGGCGATGAAGGGGCGACCGTCACCGACGGCCATGCACTGGCTGACCAGAGGGTGGGCTCGCACGCGGTCCTCCAGGGGGGCGGGAGCCACGTTCTTCCCCCCGGCCGTGACCAGGATCTCCTTCTTGCGTCCGGTCACCCGCACGAATCCCTCGTCGTCGATCTCGCCGAGATCTCCGGTGAGGAGCCAGCCGTCGGCGGTCATCACCTCCCGGGTCGCGGCAGGGTCGTTCCAGTAGCCGCGCATCAGCTGAGCCCCGCGGGCGAGCAGCTCGCCGTCGTCGGCCACCCGGATCGTCGTGCCCCCGAGAGGCTGACCGACGGACCCGATCCGCTGGGCGCCCAGGCGGTTCACGGTCACGGCCGCGGTGGTCTCGGTGAGCCCGTACCCCTCGAGGACGGTGATGCCGATGCCGCGGTAGAAGTGCCCCAGACGCTCGCCGAGGGGCGCGCCGCCCGACACGGCGAACCGGCACCGGCCACCGAGGGCGGCCCGCAGCCGGCCGTAGACCAGCCGGTCGTAGGCGAGGTGGCGGGCGCGCAGCAACGGGCCCGGCCGGCCGGCGTCGAGCGCCTTGCTGTACGCGATCGCGACCGCCGCCGCCTGGTCGAAGATCCTCCCTCGGCCGTCGGCCAGGGCACGCTGCGATGCGGTGTTGAAGACCTTCTCGAAGACCCGGGGCACCGCGAGGACGAAGGTCGGACTGAAGTCGCTGAGATCCTCGACCAAAGTGTTGATGTCGGCGGAGTGTCCCAGGCGCACGCCGGCCCGGACGCAGCCGATCTGGATGACCCGGGCGAACACGTGGGCCAGAGGCAGGAAGAGGAGCGTGGAGGCGTCCTCCTCGAAGAGCTCGGGAAGCGCGTCGAGGGCGTTGTCGAGCTCCACCATGAAGTTGCCGTGGGTCAGCTCGCAGCCCTTGGGCCGGCCGGTCGTGCCGGAGGTGTAGATCAAGGTGGCCGGGGTCTCGGGAGTGCCCAGGACACGCCGGGCCTCGAGGTCTTCGTCGCTGACGGTGGCGCCGAGGCGGCTCAAGGCGTCCACGGCGCCGTCGTCGAGAGTCCAGACGTGCCTCACCGCCGCGGACCACGCAGAACCCTCCCTGGCCTGAGTGACCCGGGCGGTGTGGGCCGACGTCTCGACGACGACAGCCGCAGCGCCGGAGTCCTCCAGTATCCAGCCGACCTGCTCCACCGACGACGTCTCGTAGACCGGCACGGTGACGGCGCCCGCGAACCAGATGGCGTAGTCGAGCAGCGTCCACTCGAAGCGGGTGCGAGAGAGGAGGGCGACCCGGTCCCCGGGCTGGATGCCGGACGCGAGGAGCCCCTTGGCCAAGGCACGCACCTGGCCCAGGAAACCGGCAGCGGTGACGTCGTGCCACGACCCGCCCCGGCGTACGCCGAAGGCGACCCCGTCCGGGTGGGCGGTCCCACGGGCGACGACGTCGTCGGTGAGATTGCCGGAGGGCCGGAGCTGTCCGGACAGCGGGGTTGAGTACTCGCGCACACTGGCCTCCGGTCGTCCTGTTCCTGCCGAACTGACCGTAGCGGCTCCCGATGACGGCAGTCAGGCGGGCCCATGCCACGAGCGGCCGGGGCGTCAGGATCGGCTACGCTCGCGCATGTTCGAGATGCCGAGGAATCGAGGCCGCACGGATGGCAGAGCAGACCACGTCGAGCATCACCATCGACGCCGAGCCGAGCGTCATCATGGCAGTGATCCGCGACTTCTCCTCCTACCCGGTGTGGGCCCAGGGCGTGAAGCAGGCCGACGTGGTCGAGACCGGCTCCGACGGTCGTCCTGAGCTGGTCTACTTCGAGCTCGATGCCAGCCCGATCAAGGACACCTACACGCTCCGCTACGACTGGGACGGCGACGAGTCGGTCCGCTGGACCCTGGCTGAGGGCAAGATGCTCAAGGCGATGGACGGTGCCTATGAGCTTGCCGACCGGGGTGGCAGCACCGAGGTCACCTATCGCCTGGCCGTCGACATCTCGATCCCGATGATCGGCATGCTCAAGCGCAAGGCCGAGAAGGTCATCATCGACACCGCTCTCAAGGGGCTGAAGAAGCGGGTCGAGTCGCTCGGGTGAGGATCGTCCTGTTCACGGGCAAGGGTGGGGTCGGCAAGACCACGGCTGCGGCAGGCACCGCGACCCTCGCGGCCCGCGGCGGTGCCCGCACCCTGGTCCTCTCCACCGATGCCGCGCACTCCCTCGCGGACGCCTTCGGTGTCCCGGTCGGCCCCGAACCGACGCCGGTGGCGGAGCGGCTGTTCGTGCAGCAGGTCGACGCCCAACGGCGGTTCGAGCGCTCCTGGGCGGAGATCCAGGGCTACCTCTTGAACGTGCTCGACGCGGCGGGTGTCGACCCCATCACCGCCGAGGAGCTCACGGTGATCCCCGGCGCCGAGGAAGTCCTCGCCCTCCTCGAGCTGCGCCTGCAGGTGGTGTCGGGGAACTGGGACCTGGTCGTCGTCGACTGCGCGCCCACGGCCGAGACCCTGCGCCTGCTCGCGCTGCCGGAGGCACTCGGCTGGTACATGGATCGGGTGTTCCCTGCTGAGCGCCGGATCGTCAAGGCGCTGCGGCCGGTGCTCGCGAAGGCCACCGGCGTCCCCATGCCGCAGGACACCGTGTTCGACGCGATCGAGCGACTGCACCGTGACCTCGAGGAGGTCCAGCGACTGCTGACCGGCGAGGAGGCGAGCGTCCGCCTGGTGCTGACCCCCGAGACCGTGGTCGTTGCCGAGGCGCGGCGGTCCCTGACCTCGCTGTCGCTGTTCGGCTATCGCGTGGACGGCGTGGTCGCCAACCGCGTCTTCCCGGCCGACGGCGCGGACGACTGGCGCAAGCAGTGGGTGGTGGCGCAGGCCGCCGTGCTCGACGAGATCCGTCAGTCCTTCGTCGGGATACCCGTCTGGCTGTCCGACTACCTCCCCGGCGAGCCGGTGGGCGTGGACGCACTTGCCGACTTCGCCGCGGCCGCGTACGGCGCCGACGACCCTCTGGCTCTGCCCGAGGGTGACGGGCCGATGACCGTGCGGCGGACCCGGACCGGCGCGACACTACGCATCGCACTACCGTTTGCCGACAAGTCCGACATCGACCTGGCAAGACACGGAGACGAGCTGGTGGTGACCGTGGGTCCGTACCGACGCCTGTTGTCGCTGCCCGCTGCCCTCGCCCGGCACGCCGTCGCGGGTGCGCGGGTCGAGGACGGCAGTCTGCAGGTGCGGTTCCGTCCGCCGGGGCGCCCGGCCGAGGAGACGCCGTGACCGACGAGCACGGGGAACGCCACGAGCCGGTCGGCAGCGTCGCCGAGGAGGCCGCCAGGCTGTTGGGCGCGCTGCAGGGCTGGGCGGGCGACGGGACCGACGAGGGCCCCGCTGGTGGTGCAGGGCTTCTCGGCAGTCTCAACGAGCACATCGCCACCGGCGACCCCGAGTGCCGCTACTGCCCGCTGTGCCAGGTGATCTCGGCGTTCCGGGAGACCTCGCCGGAGGTGCGGCACCACCTGTCCACCGCCGCGTCGTCACTGCTCCAGGCGGCGACCGGCGTGCTCCAGGCAGCCGCCGGTCAGGGTGCGGGTCAAGGGGACCGGACAGGGTGCGGGTCAGGGGGCCGGTGCCGACCGGCACGACCCGGTGCAGAGGATCGATCTCGACGACGACAGCGAGTGGGAGGACTGAGATGGGTCTGACGGTCGGAGTCGACGTCGGTGGGACAAAGATCGCGGCCGGTGTGGTCGACGAGCAGGGCAGGATCGTCGCGACGTCGCGGCGCGAGTCTCCGGCGACCGACAGCGACGCCATCGAGTCGACGATCGCCGACCTCGTGAGGGAGCTCAAGGAGGACCACGACGTCGAGGCTGTGGGAGTCGGCGCAGCGGGCTTCGTCGACGTGCGCCGCTCGACGGTGCTGTTCGCCCCCAACCTGGCCTGGCGCGACGAACCTCTCAAGGCCGAGCTCGAGCGCCGGACCGGCCTGCCGGTGGTCATCGAGAACGACGCGAACGCGGCTGCGTGGGGGGAGTTCGCCTTCGGCGGCGGCAAGGACGTCGACGACCTGCTGCTGGTCACCGTGGGCACCGGAGTCGGCGGCGGGATCGTCCTGGATGGCAAGCTGCACCGCGGCGCCTTCGGCGTTGCGGCCGAGATCGGGCACCTCCGCGTCGTGCCCCAGGGGAGACCGTGCGGCTGCGGCAACCTCGGCTGCTGGGAGCAGTACGCCAGCGGGTCCGCGCTGGTGCGCGATGCGAGGGAACGGGTGGCCGCCGGCGGTCCCGACGTCGCCGCGCTGCTCGAGCTCGCCGGGGGACGGGCGGAGGAGTTGTCCGGGCCGATCGTCACCGAGGCGGCCCAGGCGGGCGACGAGGTCGCCCTGGAGCTCCTGATCGACCTCGGCCGCTGGCTGGGGGAGGGCATCGCCTCGTTGACCGCCGTGCTGGACCCTTCCGTCGTGGTGATCGGCGGCGGGGTGTCGGAGGCCGGGCCTCTCCTCCTGGACCCCATCCGCGAGCACTTCCGGGCGAACCTGACCGCCAGCGCGCACCGCCCCGAGCTGTCCATCCGGCCCGCCGAGCTCGGCAACCGGGCCGGACTGATCGGCGCCGCCGACCTGGCGCGGCGGGACTAGCCGACCCGGTCCGGACGAGACATCCACTTCGTCAAGCCGGGCTGACAATCCTGGGGGGCGAGCCACCGTCCGTCTCCCTGGCCATGGTGGCCGCGCCGATGACCGTGGCTGCGGGGCCGCAGGCGGCCACGACGACCGGAGGGAGCATCCTGCGTTCGGCGCCCGGCAGGTTGGCCCCGAGCGTGGAGCGTGCCGGTCCGAGCAGCAGGTCGCCCGCGTCCGACAGACCCCCGCCTACCACGACCAGCGCGGGGTCCAACGAGGCAACCAGGCCGGCGAGGCCGACGCCGAGCCAGCCTCCGACGTCGGCGAAGGCATCCAGGGCCCAGCGCTCCCCCCGACGGGCTGCTCGGGTGATGTCGGGCCCGGCCACCCGGGTGGGGCCGTCGGCCGCACCCGCCGCCCGCACCAGCGCCGTTCCGCTGGCGTACTGCTCCCAGCACCCGCGGTGGCCGCACGGGCACGGCCGGCCCCCGGGCACGACCTGGAGGTGGCCGAACTCACCTGCCAGCCCCTGGGTACCGCGGCGCACGACGCCACCCATGACCACGGCACCGCCGATCCCGGTGCCGAGCGTCAGGACCAGGACCTCCTCCACTCCTCGGGCGGCGCCGTGGCGCAGCTCGGCCAGCGCGGCCACGTTGGCGTCGTTGTCGACGACCACCGGGAGACCCAGGCGGACGCCCAGCTTCTCGGCCAGCGGCTCGTCGCGCCAGGGCAGGTGCGGTGCGAAGCGCACGATGCCGCCCAGACCGACGAACCCCGCTGCCCCGACACCCACGCCGGCTACGTCGTGCCGGTCGCGCAGCTCGTCCACAGCCGCCACGATCTCGGCCTCGACCATCGACGCCGCCTTGGCGCGCCCCGGGGTGATCCGGCGCACGAGATCCTGGACGCGTCCCTCCGCGTCAACGACGCCGACCAGGATCTTGCTCCCACCGACGTCCACTCCGACAAAGACCATGGGTTGGCTCGTGCACCTCTTCTACGCCGATTTGGTGGTGCCACGGCACCATCCAGCGGATACGCTCGACCAGCCACCTGTGCAACTACTGCCTCGGTCAGCCTCCGGCGAGCCTAGTCGTGGCGGTGACAAGGCGGGGGCGCGCGGGGAAGATGGAGACGATCGCGACGAGCACGTTCGCGGCAAGGACCGAGGGTCGACGGAGCGCACGCCGTGAAAACGGTGCGGCCGTCGTCGAGTTTGCCCTCGTCTCCAGCCTCCTGTTCACCGTCGTCATCGGCATCCTCCAGTACGGCCTCTACTTCAACGACGCCCTCGGGACGCGCAACGGGGTGCGGGAGGCGGCTCGGCAGGCGATCGTCCAGAACTTCTCCGGCGACAACGCGGCCGGTGCGGCCTGCACCGGCGATGACATGGCCAAGCTCACCTGCCTGACCAAGGGGCAGATCGATCCGCTGACCGGGCCCGTCTACGTCAAGGTGATCGCACCGGCGACGTGGGACCGCAGCAACGGGTTGACCGTCTGCGCGATGGTCGACTCCGACGGCGCCGTCGGGCTGCTTCCGATGCCCAACGGCGGTTGGATCATGTCCAAGACCAAGATGTCGATCGAGAAGGCGGACACCACGCCGAGCGGTACGCCGGCCCCCGACGCGCTGCCGGCGGGTCGCAGCTGGAGCTGGTGCACCCCATGAGCGCTCCGGGCGCGCGACGATCACGGCGTCGTGGCGATCCTGGTCTCTGTCGTGGCGATCGTGATGTTGATGGTGGCCGCGATGGTGGTCGACCTCGGTCTGGCCAGGGACACCCGGCGCCAGTCCCAGAACGCCGCCGACGCTGCGGCCCTTGCCGGCGCGAACAAGCTCTTCCCTGACGCGAACATCTGCGCGGCCGAGAATCCCTGGGGCACCAAGCAGGTGCCATGCTTCGCCGATGCTCTGTCGGAGGCCAAGGCGTACGCCGAGGAGAACTTCCCCGGCATCACCGCCAGCGACTGGGCGACCTGCCCGGTCGCGGCCCGGCCCAGTGGCTTCTCGAGCCTGACCGGGCAGACCCCCTGCGTGTCCTTCGACACGACGATCACGGCCGCGAGCATGCCCACGAAGGTGTACGTCAGCATTCCGACCCGCGACGTGGAGACGTCCTTCGGTGTCCTCGCCGAGGTCGAGCAGATCCCGATCACGACCCAGGCGCGAGCGGTCGTGGCCGCCGGGCAGAAGTTCGGTTGCGGCCTGTGCTTCCTCGGTCCCGTCATCGGTGGGAACGCCGACTTCTCGGTCGGCGGCGCGGGCATCCACGTCAACGGGAGCTCGACCGACTGCCTGGCCCCGGGCAACACCGCCATCGACGTCGGACCGCAGTCGTAGCTGGACTGCGACCACGATCTCCACCTGCGGCACCTATTCGGGCAAGGCCAACAACATGGCGCCGACGCCGCAGAACTCAGCGCACATCGCGGACCCCTACGCCTCGCTGGCGCTGCCACCCACCCCCTGGCCGGCGGGGCTGCTCAGCTCTCGCACCGACCCCTGCAAGAGCGCCGCCAACGGCGGCGGACCGGGCTACTACGCGAGCGAGGTGGACCTGGGCAACAACGAGACCTGCACCCTCGAGCCGGGGCTCTACGTCATCAGCAACACCTGGACCGGCAAGAACGACTCGCAGTACGTCGGGCCCGGCGTCACCCTGTACGTCCGCAACGGGGGCTACCTCGACTTCAAGAACGGCGCAGCCGCCCTGACACCGATGACGACCGGCGCCCTTGCCGGCTTCTCCGTCGTCTACGACCGCACCAACACCAACATGCTCTCGCTCCAGGGCAACGGAACGACCGAGATCTCGGGCAAGGTCTACGTCCCCAGCTCTCTCCTCGACTTCAACGGCGAACGCGTGCTTCGGGTTCAGTGGAGGGCCGGTCGTGGCCATGGGGGTCAACAAGGCGAACGGCAACAAGTCCTGCCTCGACGTCGCCGATGCTGTCGGCGTCGAGGTGATCTCGAAGCCTGGAAGTATCAGCCTCGATCAGTAGCGGGAGCTCGGCCTCATCCGGTGGCGCGCTGTCGGTGCTGCGTTGGATCCCAGGGACCTGTCGTGGGTGGCAGGCTCGCAGGCTGCCTCGGGGGTCGGCGCACCAGGAGGTCTGACGAGCTTGATGCGTCGACTCCACGGTGACGAGCGAGGAGGCGTGGCAGGATGACGCCTCGTGACGCGCATCCGGGTGGCGACGTACAACATCATGCTGGGCGGACGAAGCGGTCGGGCCCTCGATGAGTCCGTGCGTGCGCTCGACGCGGACGTCCTCCTGGTCAACGAGTCGCCGAAGCTGCCGGTGCTGTGGCGTCGCCGCTGCCGCCGTCTGGTGGAAGGCTGGCAGCTGAGGCTGGTGACGGGAGGCCGGCCTGCAGGGTCGAACTTGGTCGCGGTCACCGCTGCCGTCAGTGTGAAGTCGAGTGGAGCCGAGCGGCTACGCCAGCCACTGTTCTCGCCCCGCCGCGGGGTTGCCTGGGCCCAGCTGAGGGTGGAGGGACGGTTGTTGGGGGTGGTGAGCTGCCACCTGAGCCTGGACCGCGTGCGCCGGCTCGGCGAGGTGCGACGCGTGATCGACGTCGCGGCACGGCTGCGCGGTCCGGTGGTGGTCGCCGGAGACCTCAACGAGCCTCCCGGTGGACCGTGCTGGGAGCTCTTGCGTCAGGCGGGCTTCGTCGACCACGGGGACGGTAGCTGGAAGACCTTCCCGGCCACCGTGCCGGCGCGCCGGATCGACGCCCTGCTGGTGCGTGGCAGCTCGGTGCGCGTGGATGCGCACGGAGACCCAGGGGTGTCGCCCGCCCTCCTGGAGACGGCCAGCGATCATCGCCCGGTCCTTGCGGTGCTGGACCTTCTCTGAGTTGCCGCTGAGCGACGGTCGTCCCCCGGCCAGGGAAAATATTCGGGCAAAAGCATCATCCGCTGACCGGTCGTGCCGATACTCCTCGCAGGGGCACAGGTCTGGGAGGACGCATGCTGAAGTGGTTGCGCCCGCGGCGTCGATGCCGGGGCGAGCGTGGCGCGGTCGCGGTCGAGGCGGCGCTGGTCACCCCGGTGGTCCTGCTGATGGTCTTCGGGATGATCGAGTTCTCCTTCGCCTTGCGCGACCACGTCGCGGTCGTCGTCGGCGGTGCGCACCGGGGCTCGGATGGCCTCCACGGCCGCCGATGCAGGCGCGTGCACCCCGAACCCGGCTGACGACATCCCCTGCCCCGCCAACGGAGCACCCAATCTCGCCCAGCTGGCGGCGGACGCGATCCAGAAGGCGGGCTCGGCGTTGCCCCGGGACTCGATCGACTACATCCTGGTCTACCAGGCCAACGACAAGGGCTATCCAGGAGCCACTGGCAACCAGACCCTGCCGACGTCGTGCACCGGTGTGCCCAACTGTGTGCGGTACACCTGGCGCCCTGCCCAGGATCGAGTTCCGCTACTCCGGCGGCAGCTGGGACTCGCGGCACCATCAGCGCCTGCTTCCCCGGCACCCCGGCCAAGCCGCTTCGAGTCCGTCGGCGTGGCAATGGTGGTCAACCACGACTTCCTCACCGGGCTGTTCGGAAGCACCGTGCAGCTCGCCGACCGTGCGATCGATGAATTTCGAGCCGCTGCCGACCGCGACCTGCGGCGCGAACGAGCACCCGTGAGGAGGTTCCTGACGGCTGTCGACGCAAGCGGCGACGAGGCCGGCTACGTCGCGATCATGATCTCGATCATGGTCCCGACGCTCTTCCTCGGTCTGGCCGCAGTCGGGGTGGACACCGCCCGCTGGTACGTCGAGGCGGAGAACGGTACAGATCGCGGCCGACGCCGCCGCGCTGGCCGGCGTGCCGTACCTGCCGCAGGACCTGCCCGGCGCGACGGACGCGGGCCCTGCAGGTCGCGCCCGCAACGGCTACGACGACGCCGAGCCCCGACGTCACCGTCGTGGTGGAGCAGGGCATTCGCGACAGCCAGCTCCGGGTCACGTCAACTCGACCATCCCCAACCAGTTCGGCCGGTTCGATCGGGGTGGACAGCGCGATCGATCAGTCCGCAGCGCGGTCGCCGACTTCACCGGCCCCGCCCCGATGGGCAGCCCCTGCAACACCTTCGGCACCGAGCCCGCCAGCGGCACCGGTGCGGCGCGCTGCCCAGCCGGCAGTGCGATCGGGGCTCGCCGACCGCCGAACTGTCCACCAGGAGCCCGCAGCTGTGGGCGACCCTCGAGGGTCCGCAGACCGACAAGGTCCAGGGCGACCGCTACGGGACGCGTCGACTGCGATCGAGCAACGGTGTGACGGCTGCACGGCGAGCCGCAAGAACCTGGAGTACACCGGAGCGAGGGCTACTTCTGGGTGGTCAAGGTCCAGGCCGGCGCGGTCGGCCAGCCGGTCAGCCTGCAGCTCTACGACCCGGCCTTCGTCAACACCGGCCAGTTCGTGCCGACCTGCCGACTAGGCGAGCCCCGGCAACAACGACCTGATCGACAACATGAACCCCTACGCCACCACCGACGGGACGGCTCCGCTACGCCGACCCGAGCACCGTGCCGGCGGTGCAGCCGCCCGGGCAGCGGCGGTCGTCCCGTCGTTCTGCCCCGGCGACTCCTACCCGGGCAGCCCCCGGCGGAACCAACCGATGACCACGACCTTCGTGGTGCGCGAGCAGACCGACACGCCAGGACCCGCTGCAGGCGGCGGTGCAGAACAGCACCGCCGGGCAGCCGTGCGCCAAGCAGTTCGGGTCCTCACGTCCACCCCGACCGTCACCCGCTGCGAGGAGGACTGCGACAGCACGCAACGGCGACTACGACGCCGACCTCGCCCAGGTGTTCCACAACTGGGTCGAGCTGTGCACGTTCACCCCGACCCGGGAGGGCGACTACTACCTGCACGTGCGCACCAACAAGCGCTACGACTTCACCGGGTCGCGCGCTGATGCGCACGGTGCCGTCCGGCTCCGCTCGGCGGCGTCACCGGGCAGGCCGGCGACACCAGCCCCTACGGCGGCGGCTCCAACTCCTTCTCCATCCGGGCGGTGACACCGGCGGGCCTCGAGCGCGAGGTCGCGGTCTCGGGCTAGGACCGGATGCCGATCTACGTCAACTCCGAGGCCGCGCGACGACCGAGTTCAACCTGATCCGGGTCCTTCCCGGCGCCGCCGGCCAGTACATCTCCTTCGACTTCTTCGACGCCGGCGACGCGACCAGGCCGGCACCGTCCAGGTGCTCCTCCCGGCTGACGCGACCAGAACGACGGCACGTCCGATCACCGAACACGTTCCCCGGCGGTTGCCGCTCACTACCGGTGGCGCAGCCGGCGGTCGGCGGCATCTCCGGGACGACGTAGCGCCGACCTGCACCTTCACGCTGACCGATCGGGAGCAACTCGACGAACAACGGCAAGGTGCAGACGATCACGATCCCGATCCCGACGGACTACACGTGCGACGCGACCGACTTCGCGAAGTGCTGGTACAAGGTCGAGATGCGGCTTCTCCAGCGGCTCCGTGCACGACGTGACCACGTGGGACGCCGAGATCGTCGGCGACCCGGTCCGGCTGATCGAGTAGAGGCCGGAGCCGGCGGCTCAGCCGTCGGGCGGTAGTCCGGGACCAGCTCCAGGGCGAGCTGCTCGAGGAACAGGCCGACGTCGGTGACGATGCCGCGCGCCTGCGAGGAGCCCCGGTCGGCCAGCTTGGTGACGGTGGCGGGGTTGATGTCGACGCAGACCAGCGGGATGGAGGCCGGGCAGGATGTTGCCGGTCGCCACCGAGTGCAGCATGGTCGCCACCATCAGGCAGAAGCCGACGTCGGCGAGCTTGGCCCGCATCGCCCGCTGGCCCTCGAGCACGTCGGTGTAGACGTCGGGCAGCGGCCCGTCGTCGCGCACGGAGCCGACCAGGACGAACTCCTTGTCGTGGGTGACCAGCGCGTGCATGATCCCGCCGGTGAGCACGCCCTGCTCGACGGCGTGCGCGGATCGAGCCCGCCTTGCGGATCGTGTTCAGCGCCCGGATGTGGTGCTCGTGCCCGTGCTCGACGCCGTGGCCGTGGGCGAGGTCGACGCCCAGGGAGGTGCCGTAGAGCGACGACTCGATGTCGTGGGTGGCCAGCGCGTTGCCGGCGAAGAGGACGTCGACGAAGCCGGCGTTCGACCAGCGCGACCATCGCCGGGGCGGCCCCGGTGTGGACGACGCCCGGGCCGCCGACCCAGAGCACCTTCTTGCCCGCGGCCTTGGCCTCGCGCATGCCCGTCGGCGACCTGGCGCACCAGCACCGCCTGCGGCTTCTCGCTGGAGACGTCGGACTCCATGAAGCCGAACGAGCCGCCGGCCTCTCGCGACCCGGGGATGGTCACCTTGATGCCGGAGGCGCCGCACACCGACCCGCATGCCGGCCTGCACGTCGGCCATCGGCAGCGTGTAGACGCCGCGGGCGTCGCCCTCGCCCTCGACGATCAGGCCGCAGTCCATCTCGGGGTTGGCGACCTGCGAGCCAGCGGCCCGCCGAGCCGCACCCTCGTCTCGAGGTTGGTCGTGGAGTAGAAGCCGTCGGGGAAGACCCCGTCCAGCTCGGCGGCCTCGACGACGGCCTCGCCCGGGTCGACCATGTTGACGCCGCGGGTCTGCAGCCGCATCAGCAGCCGCTGGAGCGACTCGTCGTCCTCGGTCCAGACGGTGATCGTGGCGTGGGAGGTGTCGCCGGCCTCGTGGCCGACGTCGATGCTGTCGATGACCCAGTCGCCGCCGTAC
Organism: uncultured Actinomycetota bacterium; assembly: GCA_963772415.1. Classification (GTDB taxonomy): domain Bacteria; phylum Actinomycetota; class Actinomycetes; order Propionibacteriales; family Nocardioidaceae; genus Nocardioides_B. The sequence continues at coordinate 106,542 of CAVYWU010000006.1, forward strand.
TCCCGGATGTCGTCGAGGACCCGGGACAGGATCCCGGTGTCCATCAGGTGGCCGGTGATCTCGACGGTCTCGGTGAACTGTCACGCACGCTCCTCGCGGGTGGCTCAGAGGGGTCGCCGACGGAGACGCTCGCTACACAACGGCGCCGTCGTCGCCCGACCAGTCGTCCCGGATCTCGCGACATGGTCGCGACCAGGTAGACGAAGCCGCCCACGAACCCGACCGACGAGCAGCCGCAGCTGATCCACGTCGGGAAGGTCCAGCCGAGGACGACGCCGACCAGCATCAGCAGCGGGCGTGCCGAACAGGCCGGACCAGGCGAGCTGGCGACGCGGCTCGACGAGCGGCAGCGGAGGAGGGGGCGGCGGCACGAAGTGGCCCTCGTCGTCCCAGCGTCGGCCGGGTCGAGCTCGGCGGAGGTCGCGCTCCAGCGGCGCTGGGCGTCGAGGTAGGCCCGGTCGAAGCAGCGGAGCTCGGCCGGCCGGCGCGGTCCGGGTGCGCCTCGTCGTCCGGCCTCGGGGTCACGGGTCGTCGGACTGGGTCGCCCTCGGGGCTCGGAGAACATGTCGGGACGGTCGCCGTAGTTGGCCACGATCGCCGCCCAGGCCGCGTCCTCGTCGAGGGCGGCTCGGCGTCGGCGACCGCTCGGCGGGTCGTCGGGCTGACGGTCGTCGGGCTGGTGGGTCATGGTCCGGTCACTCGTCGACGAACTCGGCCGACTCCTCGAAGATGGTCGGCGCGTCGTTGTCGAGCGTAGCGACGTGGAAGCTGTTCTCAAGAATCCGCTCGGTCAGGTCACGCGAGGAGACCCGGCTCAGGATGATCCGCGCCGACGACGGGTCCACCACGTGGTCCTCCGGCCGAGCGGAGCAGCAGCAGCGGCGCGGTGACCTTGGGCAGGTCCGCGCGCAGCCGCTTCCAGCCGGCCATCATCGAGTGCGCCGCCTTGAGCGGCGTGCGGGTGTAGCCGTGCTCGTCGACGCCCGGCCTTCTTGATGTCGTTGGCGATGCCGGGGAACGAGCCGACCAGGTGCTTGAGCACCGGCAGCGCCAGGACGTCCTTGCGCTCGGTGTGCACCGCCGGGTTGACCAGGACCACACCGGCGACGTCGCGGCCCCGGTCGGCGGCCAGCCGGAGGGCCAGACCGCCACCCATCGACAGCCCGCCGACGACGACCTGGTCGCAGTCGGCGAGCAGCTTGTCGAAGGCGCGGTCGACCTCGGCGTACCAGTCCGCCCAGCGGCGTCCGGTTGAGCTCCTGCCAGCTGGTGCCGTGACCGGGCAGGCGGGGCACGGCGACGCCGTAGCCGAGGCCGGCCAGGTGCCGGCCCCAGGGCACCATCGAGGCGGGCGACCCGGTGAACCCGTGGCTGAGCAGGACGCCGACCCGCTGGCCGTCGCGACCGCGCCGGAGCTGGCGTCGGCGTAGAAGGGCTCGGCGTGCGGGCGAGACGACACGGGGTCTCCAGGGGTGGTCGGGTTCGGGTGCCTGACGGTCGCACGCCCCCGCGTTGGCGGACGGGTGAATCGTCGGGCCGGAACCGGCGTGGTTGGCCGCCCGGGTTTCGGGGCCGATGCAGGAGGTCGCCGGGTGTTCTACTGGGTGTTGAAGTGGGTGCTGGTCGGCCCGCTGCTGAAGCTGGTCTTCCGACCGCACACCGAGGGCGCCGAGCACGTCCCCGCCGAGGGCGCCGGCGATCCTCGCCAGCAACCACCTCTCCTACGCCGACTGGCTGTTCATGCCGCTGACCCTGGGCGCGCCGGGTGACCTTCGTGGCCAAGGCGGAGTACTTCACCACCCCGGGCTCAAGGGCTGGTTCCAGAAGAAGTTCTTCTCCGGCGCCGGCCAGGTGCCGATCGACCGCTCCGGGGCCAACGCCGCCGAGGGTGCGCTCACCTCCGCGAAGAAGATCCTCGGCGACGGTGAGCTGTTCGGGATCTACCCCGAGGGCACCCGCTCCCACGACGGCAAGCTCTACCGCGGCAAGACCGGCGTCGCCCGACTCGCGCTGGAGACCAAGGTCCCGGTGATCCCGGTCGCTGTCGTCGGCACCGACGTGGTCGCCCCGCCCGGCAAGAAGTTCGGCGCCGTCGCCCGACCGGTCGTGCGCTTCGGCAAGCCGCTGGACTTCTCCCGCTACGAGGGCCTCGAGAACGACCGCTTCATCCTGCGCTCGATCACCGACGAGATCATGTACGAGATCATGCGGCTCTCCGGCCAGGAGTACGTCGACCTCTACGCCACCAAGGCCAAGGCGCTCGACAAGGAAGCGGCGGCGGCGCACAAGAACGCGGACAAGGTGGCCGAGGGCGCAGCCTCCGCTGACGACCCCGCCGGCCGGGCCCCCGCGGCCTGACGTGTCCTCGCTGCAACCGTCCCGTCCTGGTCGTCCCGCCCAGAGGCAGAGTCCCCGCGGCGGCTGGACCTGGGGGGAGCGACCTCCTCCGCCGACCAGGTCGGCACCTCGCTCTTCCGGGCGCTGGCGATCGTGCGCTTCGTGGTGCTGCTCTACGCCGTCGTCGTCAACGCCACCCGCTGGCGTGACTTCGACGAGCCGGTGCTCGGACTGGCCGTCGTCGCTGCTGATCGTCCTGTGGACCGGCTTCGTCACCTGGGCCTACGACGAACCGCGGCGGCGGACGACCGCGCTGCTCGCGGTCGACCTGGTCGTCGCGTCCGCGGCGCTGCTGTCCACCGGCTACATCCAGTCCGCCGACATGCTGGCCCGCAACGCCTCGACGATCCCGTCGTTCTGGGTGATGGCGGCGGTGCTGGCCTGGTCGGCGGCGCGTGGCCTGGTCCCGGGGGTCGCCGCCGCGGTGGTGGTCTCCGCCTGCGACCTCTCGATCCGGTCGACGATGAATGCCGCCAACTGGGGCAACATCTTCCTGCTGCTCCTGGGCGCCGCGATGGTCGGCTACTCCGCCGCGCTGCTGCGCGAGGCCGCCGAGACGCGGGCCCAGGCCGAACGGATGGCCGCCACCATCGAGGAGCGCGCCCGGCTCGCGCGGGTGGTGCACGACGGGGTGCTCCAGGTGCTCGCGCTGGTGCAGCGCCGCGGGCACGAGCTCGGCGGCGAGGTCGGTGACCTCGGCCGGCTGGCGGGGGAGCAGGAGGTGGCGCTGCGGGCCCTGGTGCAGGGCAACGCCGCCCGGGCGCGCCGCGACGAGACGGCCCCGGTCGACCTCGTCGAGGCCCTCACCCCGCTCGCCGGTCGCACGGTGACCGTCTCGGGACCCGGTGGACCGGTCGAGCTGGCCGGGCCGATGGTCGATGAGCTCGCCTCCGTCGTACGCGCGTGCCTGGAGAACGTCGTCCACCACGTCGGCCCGGAGGCGCCGGCGTGGGTGCTCGTCGAGGACCTCGGCGCCACGGTCGTGGTCACGGTGCGTGACGAGGGTCCCGGGATCCCCGCCGGACGTCTCGAGGCCGCTCAGGAGGAGGGCCGGCTCGGCGTCTCGCAGTCAGTGCGGGGCCGGCTCGCCGACCTCGGCGGGCACGCCGTGCTCGTCACCGGGCCGGGCAAGGGCACCGAGTGGGAGCTGAGCGTGCCGCGGGGGCGCGCTCAGGGTGTCCACTCGAAGTAGTGGTCCAGGTCGTCCATCGCGACCAGCCGGAACCCGAGGGTGGCGTAGAGCGACGACGCCCGCTGGTTGCGCCGCGGCACCCGGATGCTGACGGACTGCTTGTGGTCGGTGGCTTCCGCGAACAGGTCCGCGACCAGTCGACTGCCGATTCCCCGGGACCGGTGGGCGGGCAGCAGGATCATGTCGATCGCGTGCAGCATCGAGGGAGTGCGGTGCAGGAAGAAGCGGCCCGCGTCGGCGCCGTCGTCGGTGACCACGTAGCGCTCGTGGCCGGGGAAGCGGGCGCGGGAGCGGGTCTCCTGCGCGGTGTACTGGATGCGCAGGAAGTGCCGCACCAGCCGCGGGTCGGGCATCGCCGCCACCTCCTCCTCCCAGCCGGCGCAGAAGACGTCGAAGAGGAACGCCTCGTCCGCCTTGCGCGCGGCGCGCAGGCAGGCGAAGCGCCCCGGCACGTCCGAGATCTGCATGGGTCCTCCCCTCCCGGACGAAGTGTCGGCGGGTGGAGCCGCCCGCTAGATCGTCCGTTTGGTCACTTATGTCTCATTCGAGCGGGCTGGGGAATTACCACGTTCCCGTGGTAATCGCCCGGTTCCCGCAGGGAGCTCGCGCCGGTAACCCGGAGATCACTGCGGGAAGCTGAGCCGGATCCGGCCTAGGCTCGCGACCGTGACGATCCACTCCGAGCACCCGTTCGCCGATCCCGACGGAGCGCGCGACCCCGCTCGGCGGCTGCGCGGCCGCGTCGGCGGCGTCGTCACCCTGGTCACCAGCGGGGTCGGTACCTCGCGGGCGGGCCTGACGGTCTCGTCGGTGATGGTGGCGCACGGCGACCCGGCCCACGTGCTGGTCGCTCATCGACCCCGACGCCGACCTGGTCGGGGCTCTGGCAGCGAGCGGCCGTGGTGTGCTGCACCTGCTGTCGTGGGAGCACCGCGACCTCGCCGAGGCCTTCGCCGGCACCGCACCGGCGCCTGGTGGGGTGTTCCGGCTCGGCACCTGGACCGACACCGCCTGGGGGCCGCGGCTCGACGGGGTGACGGCCTGGGCCGGGCTCGCCGTTTCCAGCTCGCGCGACGTCGGCTGGTCGCTGCTGGTCGACGCCGTACCCGAGGAGATCCATCTCGACGAGCCGGGCGAGCCCCTGGTGCACCGGCGTGGGCGGTACCTGCGCCCGGTCCCTCCGTCGTAGCCTTCGCTGGTTGCCAGAACGCGAGGGGAGCTGAGGATGACGTTGCGGGTGATGGTGGTCGATGACCATCCCATGTGGCGCGACGGGGTCGCCCGCGACCTGACCGAGGCCGGTCTGGAGATCGTCGCGACCGCCTCCACGGGCACCGAGGCACTCACCCGGGCAAGGGCCACGCGGCCACAGGTGGTGGTGCTCGACCTGCAGATCCCCGCGCCCAACGGGGTCGAGGTGACCGCGCAGATCCTCAAGGACGATCCCAGTGCGCGGGTGCTGATCCTCTCCGCCTCCGGCGAGCAGGACGACGTGCTCGAGGCGGTCAAGGCCGGCGCGACCGGCTACCTGGTCAAGTCGGCCTCGCGTGAGGAGCTGCTCGCCGCGGTGCGTCGGGTCGCGGAGGGCGACACCGTGTTCACGCCGGGCCTGGCCGGTCTGGTGCTGGGGGAGTACCGGCGTCTCTCCGACACCCCGGCGGCCACCTCCTCCGACCCGGACGCACCACGACTCACCGAGCGCGAGACCGAGGTTCTCCGCCTGGTGGCCAAGGGCCTGTCCTACAAGCAGATCGCCGAGCGCCTCTTCCTCTCCCACCGCACGGTGCAGAACCATGTACAGAACACCCTGCGCAAGCTGCAGCTGCACAACCGGGTGCAGCTGGTGCGGTACGCGATCGAGCAGGGCCTCGACGAGGAGCTCTGAGCTCATGACCGACGATCCCCAGGAGACCTTCGCCGCACTGGCCGAGGAGCTGTACGGCGTCGCGCCCGCCGCGTTCACCGACGCCCGCAACGGCTACGTCAAGGAGCTCAAGGCTGCCGGCGACAGCGCCCTCGCCGAGCGCGTCAAGGGGCTGAAGAAGCCCGCGGCCGCAGCGTGGGTGGTCAACATGCTGGTGCGTCATCAGGCCGAGGAGATGCACCAGGTGCTCGACCTCGGCGCCTCTCTTCGCGCAGCGCAGGCCGACCTCGACGGGGAGGCCCTGCGCGAGCTCGCCAAGCAGCGCAGACGGCTGGTCGCCGTGGTCGCCGGGAAGGGCCGCACCCTCGCGCGCGACCTCGGCCACAAGGTCTCCGAGTCGGTGCAGCGCCAGGTCGAGGACACCCTGCACGCGGCGATGATCGACACCGATGCCGAGAGGGCCGTGCGCAGCGGCATGCTCGTCGACCCGTTGTCCCCCTCGGGGACCGGGGCCTTGAAGGTGGCGACGGCGGTCGCCGACCACACCGCCCTGGGACGGTCCGCGCGGCCGTTGTCGGAGGTGACGGCGGCCGGCACCGGCACCGGCGCCCGCCGGCTCTCCGTCGTCCCCGATCCGGACCCGGCCGAGCGTGAGCGGGAGGCCCGCCGCGAGGCCAGGTCGGCTGCCAAGCGGGCGCTCCGATCAGCCCAGGCCGATCTCGCGGTGACGCAGAAGGAGCTCAAGCAACGCGACAAACGTGTCGCCGACCTCCAGGCCTCGACCCTCCAGGTCAACGGGGAGATCGACGAGCTGCGGCGCCAGATCGACGAGCTGGAGAGCCGGTTGGAGCGGCTCGACGAGCAGGTCGCGTCCGCGACCGAGGACCGTGAGGAGTCCACCGAGGCTGTTGAGCTGGCCCAGGAGGCCGTCGATGACGCCGAGGCCGAGGTGGCGCGGCTCACCGACTGAGCGGCGTGCCGCGGTGGCCGCGGCATGCGGTTTGGTCCCCAACCGCAACATCTGGCCTCGCCAGAGTGTGGTTTGTGACCAATCGGCGCTGCGGGGCAGCCCCCATTCGAGCGCTCGAAAGCGTCCACTAGTTCTGGTGCGCCGCGTCGGCCAGCTCCGGCCGGCGCCGGGTCGGACGACGGCTCGAGAGGCTGGTCGCGCTGCCAGGTCTCGCGCAGCGCCGCCGCCATCGACGGCGCGGCTGGTCATCGCGGTCCGCCAGGGGAGTGTCTCCTCCACGTCACGCACCGCGAGGGCGATCGCCTCCAACATGCGCGGCCGCGGACCTCGCACCCAACAGCGTCCCGACCGGTGGCACTCAGATCAACGTCGTGCCGCGACGACGGCGCCCTTGAGCACGAGCGCCTTGGTCTGGGCCACCATCGCGTCCCGACGCGACTCGAATCCGCGGTCGGTGATCGCCTTGCCGCGCGGTACGCCGAGCACCGGGGTGTGCACGTGGCCACCGACGTTGCCCGCGTCCTTGGCGTCGCGCAGCAGCGTCGCCCGGTACGCGATCTCGTTGGACAGGTAGTCACCCGGACCGCCGGAGACCGCCTCGAAGCCAGGGGTGGGCCCGTCGCTGGTGGTGCGCTCCTCGCCGGTGTCCGGATCGCGCTCGGTGATCTCGTGGTTGATCTTCACCTTGTAGGCACCGGTGTCGGCGCGCTTCATCGCTCGCGCCGGCAGGTCGGAGCGGGTGAACTGCGGCTGCGGTGTGACGGTCGGGAAGTCGTCCGGGATGGTGATCATCCCGGTCCGCTCGAGATTCTCGTTGTCGGCGAAGCCGCCGCGGTTGGCACCGTTCCACACCTCGAGGTCGAACTGGTCGGGGCGCCCCTGGCTGACGGTGAACAGCCCGGTGAGCGCGTTGGCTCCGCGGCGCACGTGCGGGGCCAGGGTGCGCTCCACCTCCCCGTCGGTGAAGTCGTCCCACCGCACCGGGAACATCGCGGTCTCGATCCGCACCCACCCCCGGGCGGTGCGGAAGCGGCGCCCGTCGAGGGCGAGCGCCACCGCGCCGGACGGGTTGCCGATGCGGGTGTCCTGGTCGAGGGTGAACGGGTCGAAGCCGGTCACCACCACCTGCGCAGTACGGCGGCTGTCCGCGCGGTGCCTGCGGATCGTGTCCTGTCCCCTCGACACGGTCTCGAGCCGTTCCAGGAGCCGCTCGCGCGTCGCGTCGGAGACCCCGCCTCGAGGGGTCCACAGCGTGAGCAGGCGGGTCATCTCGACGCGCGCCCAGTAGAGCGGTCGGTCGTCGCCGCCCGGCAGCGAGCCCCGCACCGGGATCCGGCCCTGGGCCCGCGCGGTGGCCCACCGCCACAGTCCGTGGCCGTGCCGGTCGACGAGGCGAGCGGTGCCGTGTCCTGGTCGGGAGTGGCACAGGGCGCGGGCGAACCGGTTGACCCGCTCGCGACCCCCGCTCCTGGCCAGGATCGCGAGCGGTTCGTCGCGACTGGCCCGGTCTTGCTCGTCGGTCTGATCGACCAGGCCGAAGCAGCCGCCGCCGAGCGGCGTGCGCTCGACGGTCGCCGCCGTCCCCGTCCCCGTCGCCCCTGTCCCCGCCCCTGTCGCCGCCGCCGACGCCGACGCCGACGCTCCGGCGACGAGCAGGGAGGCGGTCGCGAACGAGGCGACTGCCGTGGTCAGGGCGCGAGTGGGCTTCCGAGAGGGGTACATGGTCCTGGCCCTACCCGGATCCCGGCGGGACAAATCCCCGTGCTCGGGGGGCGGACGGGCCTGGATCGATCAAAACGGCGTCGCTAGGGTCGTCTCGACCAGTTTCGGTTTGCAACATGTCGGGCCGACCACGGACCGCGACCCAGGAGGGTGACCATGCGCGTCGGAGTGCTGACCGGAGGCGGGGACTGTCCCGGCCTCAACGCCGTGATCAGGGCGGTGGTGCGCAAGGGCGTGGCCGAGTACGGCTACGAGTTCGTCGGCTTCCGCGACGGCTGGCGCGGCCCGCTGGAGAACCTGACCGTCCCCCTCGGCGTCGACCAGGTCCGCGGGATCCTGCCGCGCGGCGGCACCATCTTGAAGTCCTCGCGCACCAACCCGTTCAAGATCGACGGCGGCGTGGAGAAGATCAAGGAGAACCTCGCCAGCAACGGCGTCGACGCTCTCGTCGCGATCGGCGGCGAGGACACCCTCGGCGTCGCCACCAAGCTCGCCGACCTCGGCGTCAACGTCGTCGGCGTGCCCAAGACGATCGACAACGACCTCAGCGGCACCGACTTCACCTTCGGCTTCGACACCGCGGTCAACATCGCCATGGAGGCGATCGACCGGTTGCACACCACCGCCGAGTCCCACCACCGGGTGCTCGTGGTCGAGGTGATGGGCCGGCACGCAGGCTGGATCGCGTTGCACGCCGGTCTCGCGGGCGGCGCCAACGTCGTACTGATCCCGGAGCAGCCCTTCGACATCGCCAAGGTGTGCGAGTACGTCGAGAAGCGGTTCGAGTCGCACTACTCGCCGATCCTGGTCGTCTCCGAGGGTGCGATGCCGGCCGAGGGTGGCGACATGACGCTGCAGAGCGGAGAGGTCGACGCCTTCGGCCACGTCCGGCTCGGTGGCATCGGCGACCGGCTCGCCAAGGAGATCGAGGACCGCACCGGCAAGGAGGCGCGCGCGGTCGTGCTCGGGCACGTGCAGCGGGGCGGCACCCCGACCGCCTTCGACCGGTGGCTCGCGACCCGCTTCGGCCTGCACGCGATCACCGCGGTGCACGACGGCGACTACGGCACGATGGTGGCGCTGCGCGGCGCCGACATCATCCGGGTCCCGCTCATCGAGGGCACTGGCGAGCTCAAGCTCGTGCAGCCGGAGGAGTACGCCGAGGCTGAGGTCTTCTTCGGCTGAGCGACACCCCGTTGGTTGACGTCGTCGATTGGTCACGAACTGCAGGTTTCGCGGGCCGGATGTTGCGGTTGGGGACCAAACCGCAACCTCCGGCGGCGCGTGGTCAGGGCGAGACGTCGACGACGAGCGCGCGGTGGTCCGACATCGCCAGCCGTCGCGCCGCGCTGGCCCGGACGGCCAGGCCGCCGTCGGTGAGCACGTGGTCGATCTGCTCCCGCGGTACGTCGGCGGGGAAGGTCAGGTGCGAGGCCAACGCTCGCAGCCCGGTGAGGCTCGCGGCGCGCTCCGGGCCCATGTTGAGGTCGCCCATCAGCACCAGCGGCCGTGGGAGGGCGTCGAAGGCGCCGACCAGACGGCCCAGCTGGCGCCGGTTCCACCACCGCAGGAAGGTCAGGTGGGTGCACACCACCGTGAACGGTCCTGCCGGTGCGTGCACGGTCGCGGCGATCGCGACTCTCGGCTCGTCGCGCACCAGCGTCGGTCGCACCTGGCCGGGCCAGCGCACCGGCGCGCGCCCGGGCACGGGATCCAGCCGGAGCACCCGCCAGTCGGTGACCGGGTAGCGGCTCAACAGCGCGATGCCGTACGCCGGCGAGGCGTTGCGATCCTCGGCGCCGGCGGCGCGCCAGGTGTCGCCGGGGGTACCGACCAGGGCCGGGGCAAACCTGTAGTGGGTGGCCCGCATCGCCTCGGCGGCGATCGCGGTCAGGTCGGCGCGCCGGGACCGGTCCTGGCCGCGGTCGACCTCCTGGAGCGCGAGCACGTCGGCGTCGAGGGAGCGGATCGCTGCGGCGTACCGGTCGAGGTCGGCCCGCTCCTCACCGCACCTCCGCCCGCTGAGGATGTTGAAGGTGACCAGCCGCACGCGGCCACGATGCCAGGTCAGGAGACCAGGACCGCGGTGCTGTGGACGCGGCGCGCGCGGTGTCGGCGCCGATCCGTAGCGTGACCCCCATGAGCACCCCCATCCTGGCCGACTCCCGGGCCGCCACCGCCCAGCGGGTGATCGCGGCCATGGCCGGGCCCGAGGCCCGCCTCCGCGACGACCAGGAGGTCGCGGTCGGGGCGCTGTGCGAGCCGGCCGCACGGGTGCTGGTGGTGCAGGCGACCGGGTGGGGCAAGTCGGCTGTCTACTGGGCCGCCACCGCCATCCGACGCGAGGAGGGCGCCGGCCCGACGCTCGTGGTCTCGCCGCTCCTCAGCCTGATGCGCGACCAGGTCGCCGCCGCGGCCCGCGCGGGGCTGAGTGCGGCAACGCTCAACTCCTCCAACTTCGACGACTGGTCGGCGATCGAGCGGGGCCTGCTCGACGGCGAGATCGACGTGCTGCTCGTCTCGCCCGAGCGGCTTGCCAACCCTGGCTTCGGACGCCGCGTCCTCGACGGGCTCGCCGGGCGGCTCGGGCTGGTGGTCATCGACGAGGCGCACGCCGTCTCCGACTGGGGTCACGACTTCCGGCCCGACTACCGACGCGTCTCCGACGTGCTCCAGCGGCTCAACCCCGAGACGCCGGTGCTCGCCACCACCGCCACCGCCAACGCCCGGGTCACCGACGACGTGGCCGGTCAGCTCGGTCACGGCCTCGGTGGCGGTGAGGGCAGGGACGCCACCCTGGTGCTGCGCGGCCAGCTCGCCCGCGCCAGCCTCGAGCTCTCCGTGGTCGACCACCTCACCCCGCTCGACCGCTACGCCTGGGTGGTGGACCACCTGCCCCGGCTGGCCGGCTCCGGCATCGTCTACACGCTCACCGTCGCCGACGCCGAACGGCTCGCCGCCGCGGTGGCCGAGGTGCACGGACGCGACGTCCCGGTCGCCGCCTACACCGGCCAGCTCGAGCCGACGGTGCGTCACGAGCTCGAGGACGCCTTGCGCGACAACCGACTCAAGGCGCTGATCGCGACCTCCGCGCTCGGCATGGGCTACGACAAGCCCGACCTCGGCTTCGTGATCCATGTGGGCGCGCCGCCGTCACCGGTCTCCTACTACCAGCAGGTCGGCCGTGCCGGCCGCGCGATCGACCACGCCCACGCCGTGCTGCTTCCCTCCGAGGCCGACGCCGGCGTCTGGGACTACTTCGCCACCGCGACCATCCCCAAGCCCGACCAGGTCGCCAGCGTGCTCGCCGTGCTCTCCACCGAACCGGTCAGCGTCGCCGCGGTCGAGGCCCAGTCGGGGGTCCGCCGCGGCCGCGTCGAGCTGATGCTCAAGCAGCTCGCCGTGGACGGCGTCGTCGAGCGCGTCGAGGCCGGCTGGGTCACCACCGGGGTCGCGTGGGAGTACGACGCCGAGCACTACGACGGCGTCATCGACGTACGCCGCCGCGAGGCCGACATCATGCGCGCCTACACCCGAGGCGAGCGCTGCCTGATGGAGCTGCTCCAGGCCTCGCTCGACGACCCGGCCGCCGAGCCCTGCGGCCGCTGCTCGGTCTGCCGCGGAGCGCTGCCCGACGCGCTGGAGGGTGCCCCGACCCCCGAGACCCTCAAGGCGGTGACCGGGCTGCTCCGCGGCCAGGTGCACGTGCTGGAGCCCCGCAAGATGTGGCCGGGCGGCGCCTTCGGCACCCGCGGCAAGATCGCGCCCGACGACGGCCACGAGCCCGGTCGCACCTTGATCCACGCCGACGCACCCGAGTGGCGCGAGACGGTGGCCGTGCTCTTCGGCCGCGACGCGCCCGCACCCGACGAGGTGGGCGAGGCGTGCGTACGGCTTCTCTCGGGCTGGAAGGAGACCTGGTCGCAGCGACCCGAGGTGGTCGTCGACCTCCCGGCCGCGGGCTACCCGGTGATGACCGGCTCGGTGGCCGACCACATCGCCACCCGGGGCCGGCTCGACCGCGCGTCCTTCCCCGCACCGGGCCGGGTCCCCGACCGGGAGACCAGCTCCGCCGACGAGGCGGCGTTCTGGCGTGACGCCCTGACCCCGGAGACACTGCCGCCCGAGGTCGAGGGTCACGCGGTCCTGCTCGTCGTCGACGCGACCTCGACCCTGTGGCCGATCACCGTCGCGGCGGCAGCCCTGCGCCGTGCGGGGGCCACGGCCGTGCTCCCGCTGCTGGTGCACCGCCGTCCCTGACCGCCGCACCGGCCACGCACGACAGGCGGTGCCACGCCGCGCCAGGTGGTTGCACCCGGGCTCGTCTGGGGAACACAGTGTGCACGACGGGCGCGACCATTCGGAGGTCGCCGGAGGGGGATTGCCATGAGCGCCGCGGCCAGCACGGAGCAGACCGACTCGGACCAGCCCGAGCTCAAGCGGGTGATGGGGCCCCGGCTCCTGCTGCTCTTCATCGTCGGGGACATCCTCGGCGCCGGCGTCTACGCCGTCACCGGTGACATCGCCGGCGAGGTCGGTGGCGTTGCCTGGCTGCCCTTCCTGATCGCCTTCACCGTGGCCACCCTCACGGCCTTCTCCTACCTCGAGCTGGTCACGAAGTATCCCCACGCCGCCGGGGCCGCGCTCTACACGCACAAGGCGTTCGGCATCCACTTCGTGACGTTCCTGGTCGCCTTCACCGTGGTCTGCTCCGGCATCACCAGCGCGTCGACGTCGTCCAACCTGCTCGCCGCCAACCTGCTCGCCGGGCTCGACGACACGATCGGCGGCGTACCGACCTCGACGACGGCCACCGTGGTCGTGGCGCTCTCGTTCATGGTGGTGCTCGCGCTGATCAATCTGCGCGGCGTCGGGGAGAGCGTGAAGTTCAACGTCGTGCTGACCATGGTCGAGATCGTGGCCCTCGCCATCGTGATCCTCATCGGCTTCTACGCGATGGCGACCAAGGGCGTCGACGTCGGCCAGGTCGTCGCGTTCGAGAACGCCAACGACCGCGGCATGTTCGCCGCAGTGACGGTGGCCACCGCGATCGCGTTCTTCTCGATGGTCGGCTTCGAGGACTCGGTCAACATGGTCGAGGAGACCAAGGACCCGGAGAAGATCTTCCCGCGCACGATGCTCACCGGCCTCGGGATCGCCGTGGTGATCTACATGCTCGTCGCCGTGTCGGTGGTGATGGTGCTGCCCCTCGGCGACATCCAGGACTTCGACGGCGAGACCGGCATCTTGCTCGAGGTGGTCAAGGCCGGCGCCCCCGGGCTCCCGGTCGGCTCGATCTTCCCCTTCCTGACCGTCTTCGCCGTCGCCAACACCGCTCTGATCAACATGCTGATGGCCAGCCGGCTGATCTACGGCATGGCCCGACAGGACGTGCTGCCCCGATCGCTGGCCAAGGTGCTCCCCGGTCGTCGTACGCCGTGGGCCGGCATCGTGTTCACCACGCTGCTCGCCCTGGGCCTGATCCTGGTGGTGACCTTGCAGGCGGAGAGCTCGATCGTCGAGTCGCTCGCCGGCACGACGGGGCTGCTGCTGCTGGTGGTCTTCACCATCGTCAACGTCGCCTGCCTGGTGCTGCGCAAGGACACCTCGGTCACGCCCACTTTCAAGGCGCCGACGGCGATCCCGGTGATCGGCGCCGTGGCCTGCGCGTTCTTCACCGGCCCCTGGGCGCGCGACCCCGAGGACTGGATCCAGTACCGGATCGCCGCCGGCCTGCTCGTCGTCGGCATCGTGCTGTGGGTGTTGACCTGGATGACCAACCGTGGCATCCGGGCCAAGAAGACCGGCTTCCGCGACCCCGAGCACCTCGACGGCTGACCCTCGCTCCGGCGAGCGCCGGCAGCGTCCGGCTACTCCGCCCGGGGGAGTCGGACCCGTGGGTTGTCCAGGGCCCGCACCATCGCGGCGCTGACCCCGCTCGCACACAGCGTCGGTGCGCCGACCAGGAAGACCTCGCGGTCCTCCCACGAGACCCGCACGATGCCCGGCTGCAGGGACAGCACGTCGTCGAGCGAGGCCGGTGCGTCATCGTCGTACAGCGCCCGCCCCTCGTCGCCGAGCCAGAGGTTCCACTGGAACGGGCCGACCCGCTGGCCGCTGTGCACGAGGGTGCGATAGCGGTCCTCGGGGTCGGTGAGCTTGGTGTCGAGTGCCCCGCAGTCGAGCAGGTCGACCACCGACATGGCGCCGGGCTCCTCCATGTTGGCTGCGAAGGGGATGGTGTGGTCCCCGAAATTCTCCACGTGCTCCTCGCACGCGCACATCCCGGGGAGCGGTGGCGCCCAGGGGGGCTCCGCCTGGGTGCGGAGGCGGCTGAACAGTCCCATGCGGGCAGGGTAGGACGACGGTCGCGACGATGAGGGGAGAATCGGACACAATCTCCGATGTCACCCTGGTTGAGCGGGGTCGAGACCGGGAGTGACGACCCGGAACGGACTTTGCTACGGTCGTCCGGCGTCTCCTCGCCGAACGCTCCGGGGGATGTCCTGGCCCCGACCACTCGGAAGTCACATGCGCCAACGAGCCCCCCGTCATCTCGCGCAGCCACCGACCGCGAACACGTCGCGTCGCAAGGCCGCCGTGGGCGTCCTTGTCCTTCTCGGCGCCTGCACCGGCGCCGGCCTGCTCGTGACCAGCGATCCCACGCAGACCGGCACCGCCGGCGACGACCGAGTCGAGGCCGGAGGTGCGCAGACCGGCGGGAACGGCTATCCGGGCGCCGTTGCGCTCGAGATCGCACGCGCGTCCCGCTCGGCGCAGGCCAGCAGGGGACAGGGCCGCACCGGCCCGCTCGCGCCGGTGTCCTCCCCCGCTGGTCCGCTCGCCCCGAGCTCGTCCGCGAGCCCGACGCGTCCGGTCCGGTCGGCTCCGGTGCCGGTCGGGACCGAGCGCCCCGACGCGAGCGGGACAGTCGAGTCCCCGTCGGGCACGTCCGGCACGTCGACGCCGGGCACGTCGACGCCGGGCGGACCCTCGGCGGCCCCCGCGACCAGCCCGCCGCAGCCTCAGGCGAGCGCGTCGAGCCCCGGCACCGGCGGGACCGCGCCCGCTCCGCCGTCGTCGCCCGCCGAGCCGGCGCCCGAGACGACCGCGGTGACAGACGTGTCAGCCGCCGGGACGTGGACCGTGGTGATCACCTCGGACCGCGCGGCCACCTTCGAGTGCAGCCTCGACGGCGCTGCCTTCAACCCGTGCGCGCCGGTCGCGACCTTCGTCGGGCTCAGCCAGGGCCGGCACACGCTGGCCGTGCGGGCCGTCGACGCCTCCGGCATCATGGACCCCACCCCCGCCACGTTGGCCACCACCGTCGCCGGACCCCTTGGCTGAGCCTTCGGCCGCCGGGCCGTCGCTCCGGCCTACGACGTAGTCTGGACCGGTGAACCAGCCGATCCCCGATCTCGATGCGCTGCGCGCGCTCGGTGCCGCCCAGCAGCCGTCGTGGCCCGACGGGGCAGCCCTCGACCGGGCCGTCGACAAGCTCCGCCGGGTGCCACCGCTGGTGTTCGCCGGTGAGTGCGACGAGCTGACCGGCAAGCTCGCCGCCGTCGCCCGCGGGGAGGCCTTCCTGCTCCAGGGCGGCGACTGCGCGGAGACCTTCGACGGCGTGACCGCCGACAACGTTCGCAACAAGCTGCGGGTGCTGCTGCAGATGGCCGTGGTGCTCACCTACGCAGCGTCGGTGCCCGTGGTGAAGCTCGGCCGGATCGCCGGGCAGTACGCCAAGCCGCGCTCCTCCAACGACGAGACCCGCGAGGGTGTCACCCTCCCGGCCTACCGCGGCGACGCCGTCAACGGGTTCGACTTCAACGAGCAGTCCCGCGTCCCGGATCCTCAGCGTCTGGTCGACGTGTACAACTCCTCGGCGGCCACGCTCAACCTGGTGCGCGCCTTCGTCACCGGCGGCTACGCCGACCTGCGTCAGGTGCACACCTGGAACACCGACTTCGTGCGGGAGTCGCCGGTCGGCAAGCGCTACGAGCGTCTCGCCGCCGAGATCGACCGGGCGCTCACCTTCATGGAGGCGATCGGCGCCGACCCCGACGAGTTCCACCGGGTCGACTTCCACTCCAGCCACGAGGCGCTGCTGCTGGAGTACGAGCACGCCCTCACCCGGATCGACTCGCGCACCGAGACGCCGTACGACGTCTCGGGGCACTTCCTCTGGATCGGTGAGCGCACCCGACAGATCGACGGCGCCCACGTGGAGCTGCTCTCACGCATCCGCAACCCGATCGGCGTCAAGCTCGGGCCGACCACCTCGCCCGACGACGCGCTGGCGCTGGCCGCCAAGCTCAACCCCGACAACGTCGCAGGTCGGCTCACCTTCGTCACCCGGATGGGTGCGGGCCGGATCCGCGACGCGCTGCCCGAGCTGGTCGCGAAGGTGCACGCGGCGGGGGTGAGCGTGGCCTGGGTGTGCGACCCGATGCACGGCAACACCTTCGAGGCGTCCTCGGGCTACAAG
The DNA here is from genome assembly GCA_963772415.1 of uncultured Actinomycetota bacterium. Taxonomy (GTDB): domain Bacteria; phylum Actinomycetota; class Actinomycetes; order Propionibacteriales; family Nocardioidaceae; genus Nocardioides_B. The sequence goes on from CAVYWU010000006.1 coordinate 123,172, forward strand.
ACGCGTCGCTTCGACGACGTCATCTCCGAGGTGCAGGGCTTCTTCGACGTGCACCGCTCCTTGGGCACCTGGCCCGGCGGGGTGCACGTCGAGCTCACCGGTGACGACGTCACCGAGTGCGTCGGCGGGGGCGAGGCGCTGCTCGAAGGCGACCTGCACAACCGCTACGAGTCGGTGTGCGACCCGAGGCTCAACCGGGTGCAGTCCCTCGAGCTGGCCTTCTTGGTGGCCGAGATGCTGCGCGCCGCGCAGGGCGGCTCCGCCGACTGAGGGACCCTGGGCAATTACCACGGGAACGTGGTAATTGCCCGGTGCCATCCGGTCGCACCGAGCCGCGGGTTCGTGGCCGACGCCGGGGATGCCCGTGGCCCGCAGGGCCTTGCCCACCGCCCGACGCGACTCTCCAGCGAGTGTCTAGGGTCAGGGGTATGGCCGAGGCACCGATCGATCTGCGCAGCGACACCGTCACCCGCCCGACGAGGCAGATGCGCGCCGCGATGGCCGCCGCCGAGGTCGGCGACGACGTCTACGGCGAGGACCCGACGGTCCGCGTCCTCGAGGAGCGGGTGGCCGGGCTGTTCGGCAAGGACGCCGCGCTGTTCACCCCGACCGGCTCGATGGCCAACCTGCTGGCGGTTCGCTCGGTCGTCGCCCCGGGGCAAGAAGTGCTCTGCGAGTCCTCCGCCCATATCGCCCGTGCGGAGCTCGGTGCCCATGCGGCGATCTTCGGCGTCACCATGCGCACCTGGACAGACGCGCGCGGCGGTATCGACCTGGCCGCCGTCGAGTCCCTGTTCGCCCCGGACCTCTCGCCCTACTTCGTGGCGACCAAGGCGATCTCGGTGGAGAACACCCACAACTTCGCCGGCGGACGGGTGTGCCCGATCGATGATCTGCGCGCGCTGCGTCAGCAGGCCGATGCGTGGGGGATCGCGGTCCACCTCGACGGTGCGCGGCTGTGGAACGCCCACGTCGCCTCCGGCACCCCGCTGGTCGACTACGGCAGCTGCGTCGACGTGCTTGCCGTCTGCCTGAGCAAGGGTCTGGGCGCCCCCATAGGTTCGCTGATGGTCGGTGAGCAGGACGCGATCGACGAGGCACGGGTGTGGCGCAAGCGCCTCGGCGGCGGGATGCGGCAGGTGGGGGTCCTGGCCGCAGCCGGCCTGCACGCCCTCGACCACCACGTCGACCGGCTCGCCGACGACCACGCGCACGCCCGGCTGCTGGCGGAGGCGTGCGGGGTCGATCCGGCTGAGGTCGACTCCAACATCGTGGTGGTCGACGTACCGGATGCGCCCGCGCTGGTCGCCGCCGCCGCTGAGGCGGGTGTGCGGGTCTCAGCGCTCGGGCGCGGCGCCGTCCGGTTGGTCACGCACCTCGACGTCAGCCGCGATCAGGCCGAGGTGGCCGCGTCGGTCCTCGCCAAGGCGCTCGCGTCGACCCGACCCACCGCCGGCGGCAGTTGACGCACGGCTTGCGCCAGCGCCCGCAGCTCGCTGCCGAGCAGCGCCTGCGGCCCGTCGCACAGGGCGGTCTCCGGGTCGGGGTGTACGTCGATGATGACTCCGTCGGCGCCGACCGCGATGCCGGCGCGGGACAGCGGTACGACGAGGTCCTTGCGGCCCGCGGCGTGCGACGGGTCGATGATCACCGGGAGGTGACTGGTCGCCTGGACGACCGGCACCGCGGAGATGTCGAGGGTGTTGCGGGTGCTCGGCTCGAAGGTGCGGATGCCGCGCTCGCAGAGCACCACGTCGAGGTTGCCGCGCTGGGCGATGTACTCCGCGGCCATCAGCCACTCCTCGATGGTCGCGGTCATCCCGCGCTTGAGCAGCACCGGCTTGCCTGCCTCGCCGACGGCCTGGAGCAGTCCGAAGTTGGCAGCGTTGCGGGTGCCGATCTGGAGCATGTCGGCGTGCTCGGCGACGATCGGCACGTCGCGTGCGTCCACCACCTCGGTGACGACCGGAAGACCGGTGGTCTCGCGGACGGAGGAGAGGATCTCGAGGCCGCGCTCGCCCAGTCCCTGGAAGGCGTACGGCGACGTACGTGGCTTGTACGCACCGCCGCGCATCATCGTGGCTCCGGCGGCCTTGGCCATCTCGGCGGCCTCGAGCGTCTGCTGCGCCGACTCGACCGCGCACGGCCCGGCGATGAAGGTGAACGAGTCCGGCCCGATCGGCACCCGATGCTGGGGCCCGCGCACCCACACGGTGCTGCGCTCGGGGTGGTGCTGGCGGCTGACCAGCTTGTAGGGGTCGGAGATCCGGTGCACGTTGGCGACCCCGCGCAGGCCGCGCAGGTTGAGGCCGTGGAAGGAGTCGATGTCGCCGACCAGGCCGATGATCGTGCGGACGACGCCCTTGCTGACGAATGCCTCACCGCCGACGCTCTCGACCCGTTCGACGACGTGCGCGACGTCGGCCTCGGTGGCGTCCGGTGACATGACGACGACCATGGGTGGTTCCCTTCGTGTGTGCTGCTCGTTGGGGGAGCCGAGAGCGGGCGGCCACCAGGGCCTGGCATGCAAAACGCCCCTGGTGGCCAGGGGCGTCGGCGGTCTTGGACGTGCGGGCAGCGGCTAACCGGCTGCCGGACCGGGTGCCCCGGGTCGGTAGCCGAAGAAATACGTGTCGCTGCGCACAGGAGGAAGGTACCGGCCCGACGCCGCCAGGTGGACAGTCGGCCCAGCATTCGGACGGGCAGGAGTCACGCGATTACCACGTTCCCGTGGGAATCATCCCGCCAGCAGCCGCCCGACCCGCGCTTCCCACGAGTCGTGGACGCTTCCCACGAGGTCTGCCGCGTGTTGAGCGTCCATAACCCCGCGTTACAGCTGGGCCGGGGTCCGGGCGCGGGCGCGCCGGCTCACACAGCGATGTGGGTGACCTCGGCCTCGATGCGGCGCCGGGGGGCGATCTCGACGACCAGCATGGCCGCGAGCACCATCGAGCCGCCGACGAGCATCCGGGCGGTCAACGACTCCCCGCCGAGGAGGACCGCGAAGAACGCGGCGAAGACCGGCTCCATGCTCATGATGATCGCGGTCCGCGTCGGGGGCAGGTGGGCCTGCGCCCAGGTCTGGGCGGCCATCGCGAGTGCGCCCGCGATCAGCGCCATGTAGACCACCGACACCCAGTCGCCGGTGGTGGCGGGCAGCACGATCCCGTCGGGCACGGAGGCGACGAAGCAGACGGCGGTGATCATCGCGAGCTGGATGATCGTCATGCCCATTGCCTCGTGGCTGGTCGACCACGCGCTCAGGCCGACGATGTGCAGGGCGTAGAGCAGCGCCGAGAACAACGTCAGCGTCTCGCCGTACCCGAGACCGAGCCCCGCACCCGCACCGCTCAGCGTCAGCACGCCGAGGCCACCGAGCGCGAGGACCACCGCCCCCCAGGTGGTCGCACCGATCCGGTGCCGCAGCAGGAGAGCGGCGAAGATCGGGGTCGCCACCACGTAGAGCCCGGTGATGAAGCCGGAGACGCTGGCGGGAGTGTCGGCGAGGCCGGCGGTCTGCAGGATCTGCGCGAAGCCGTAGAGGACGCCGAGCACCATCGCGCTGCGACGGCTGCGCGCGGACAGTCGCGAGACCGCGCGGGGGAAGAGCACCACCACGGCCACCGTCGCGATGCCGAACCGGACGGCGAGGTAGTCCAGCACCGGCACCCGGTCGAGCAGGTCCTTGGTCAGGAAGAAGGTGCTTCCCCAGGCCGCGGTGACCCCGAGCAGCGCCAGCGCCGCGACCAGGGAGGTGCGGCGCTCGGTCGACGTCGTCATGGCCGCAGCTTCTTGAGCAGGTCGATCTGGCCGTCGCCGACATTGCGGGAGCCCGGGGTCTCCAGGATCAGGGGTACGCCATCGAGCGCCTCGTGGGCGAGCAGCTCCTCGAACGACGCCTGTCCGATGTAGCCCTCGCCGATCCGCTCGTGCCGGTCCTTGAAGGCGCCACGGACGTCCATCGAGTCGTTCGCGTGCACCAGCCGCAGGCGTCCCGGGCCACCGATCTCGACGATGCGGTCGAGGGTCGCGGTGGTGCCGCCCGGCTCGTCGAGGGGAGCGCCGGCGGCGAAGCTGTGGCAGGTGTCCAGGCAGATGCCGGCGCGGGGGTGGTCGTCGAGCGCGGCGAGGTAGGGCGCAAGATCCTCGATCCCGGCGCACAGCGACCGCCCCTGCCCGGCGGTGGGCTCGAGCAGCAGCGAGGGCGCGCCGGGCGCCTCGAGGGTGTCCAGCAGCGGCATCAGCCCGTCTCGCACCTGACGCATCGCCGCGTCGTACCGCCCGGGCTCGCCGTCCTGCTCCACGAACGACCCGGTGTGCACCACCACGCCCTCCGCGCCGATCGCCGCGGCCCGGCGCAGGTTGTGGGCGACCGAGGCGACCGACCTGGCGTAGGTCGCGTGAGTGGGGGAGCCGAGGTTGACCAGGTACGGCGCGTGGATGAAGACACGCATCCCGCGCGCCTCGCAGGCGGAGCGGAAGGCAGCGTCGACCGCCGGGTCGCCCGGCGAGTGCGCCCAGCCGCGCGGATTGCCGACGAACACCTGGATCGTCTCGCAGCCCAGCAGGTCGGCGTTGGCGAGCGCACCCTTGACCAGTCCGGCGCCCACCTGGACATGGGTGCCGACGGGGTTGCGCATGGGGCCCAGCCTACGGTCCAAGCGTAAGGACCGTCAGACCAGGTAGAGGATGACGGTGCTGCCCTTGGGCGCCATCGTGCCGAAGCCGGGATCGGCCGACTGCACGAAGCCGAGGCCGAGGTAGCCGGGGCCGGGCTGCTGCTCGACGACGAAGCCGAGGTCCTCCAGCGTCGCGGTCGCGTCGGCGACCCCTTGCGCTGTCAGGTCGGGGATCTCGACGAGCACCGGGCCCTTGGAGACAGTGAGCTCGACGGTGTCTCCCCGGAACAGGGTGCCGTCGTCGGGCGACTGGGAGATCACCTTGCCCTCCGGCACGGTGTCGGAGTTCTGCTCGGAGCTGTCCACGACAAGCCCCTGCTCGCGCAGGCGGGAGGTGGCCTTCTCGGCGCTCTTGCCGGTGAAGTCGGTGATCTCGATGGGCTTCGGCCCGCGGCTGACGACCAGGTCGACCGGGGCGTCGCGGCGCAGCTCGGTGCCGGTCTGGGGGTCGGCGGCGAGCACCATGCCCTTGGCGACGCGTTCGTTGAACCGCCGGGTCACGTCGCCGAGGAGCAGGTTGCGCTCGGTCAGAGCCTCCTCGGCCTTGGTCAGGGAGCTGCCGCGCAAGGTCGGCACCTCGTAGCGCTCGGCGCCCTGGGAGACGAAGACGGTGATGGTGCCGTCGTCGAGCACCCGCGCGCCACCCGCGGGATCGGAGGTGATGACGTGCCCGGCCTCGATCGTCTCGGAGAACCGTTCGTCGCCCTCGCGGTAGGTCAGGCCGGCGGCCTCGATCTGGGTGCGCGCCTGCGCTGCGGTCAGGTCCACGACGCCCGGCGCGGTGGTGTAGCGGCCGGCTCCGAACCACCAGCCCCCGACACCGGCGGCGATCGCGAGCACGAGGACGACAGCGAGCAGGATCGGTCCGCGCCTGGAGCGGCGTGGCTGTCGCTGCGCGACGGGGCGCGCAACCACCCGGGCAGGCTGACGTGAGGAGGGAGGAGGCGTGGCCGGGCGCCGCACCGGTAGGTTCCCGATCACGCTGGTGCCGGAGTCGTCCTCGGCGCGCCGGATCACCTCGGAGATGCCACCGACCTCGGCCGCGCGGGCGACCTGGCCGGGGGAGAGGATGGTGGGGACGTCGTCCTCAGTCACGTAGTCGATGTCGTCGACCTCGCGTTGCACCGGCACGGTCGGGGCCAGGTCCGAGGTCAGCTCGGGGTCGTCGCGCACGCCGTGGTCGAGAGCACCGTGCACCCGGCGCACCTGGTGCAGCAGCACCCGGGCGTCCGCCGGCCGCAGCTCGCGGTCGCGGGCCGTCGCGCGGGCGACCAGCGCGTCGACGTACGGCGGGATCCCGGGGACGAGCAGCGACGGCGGCGGGACGTCCTCGTGGACGTGCTTGTAGGCCACCTGGATCGGCGACTCGCCCTCGTGGGGCTTGCGGCCGGTGAGCAGCTCGTACATCAGCACGCCGGCGGCGTACACGTCCGCGCGGGCGTCGGACTTGCCGTCCACGACGAGCTCGGGGGCCAGGTAGGACACGGTGCCGATGAGTACGCCGCCGGTGGCGGTGTGCTGGGTCTCGGCGCTGATCGCGCGGGCGAGTCCGAAGTCGGCGACCTTGACCCGGCCGTCGTCGGCGATCAGGACGTTCTCGGGCTTGACGTCGCGGTGGATCAGGCCGGCCTGGTGGGCGGCGCCGAGCGCGGAGAGGATCGGCTCGATCAGGGTGAGCGCCTTGGCCGGCGCCATCGGTGCTTCCTTGCGGATGACGTCACGCAGGGTGTGGCCGGGGATGTACTCCATCGCCAGGAACAAGGTGCCGGCGTCGTCGCCCTGGTCGAAGACCCCGACGACGTTGGGGTGGGAGAGCCGGGCAGCGCTGCGGGCCTCGCGCACGAAGCGGGCCGCGAAGTCGTGGTCGTCGCCGAGCCCGGAGTGCATCACCTTGACCGCGCAGACCCGGTCCAGGCGCAGGTCGACCGCCTCGTAGACCGTCGCCATCCCGCCGCGGGCGATCTTGGGACCGACGCGGTACCGGCCCTCGAGGACGCGCCCGATCAGCGGGTCCGCTGCGGTCCTGTCCACGTCGAGCCTCCAGAGAGCGGCCGGCGGATGGGGGAAGCGCAGGCCTCGATCTGATGATTTTAGGCGTGGTCGCACGGTGCCGCCCACCTCGGGAGGGTCCCGGCGTGGCGAGGGGATGGCTCAGGCCGGGTTCCATCCGCGGTTGATCGCCTTCTTCAGGGCGAGCACGTTGGCGACGTAGTGCCGGGTGGAGTCGTACATGCCGAACTGCCGCACGCCCCACAGACCCTGGTAGTAGCCCGCCACGGCATAGCGCACTCCGGCCTGCCCGCGCAGGATCTTGATCAGCACCACGCCGGCGGTGACGTTGTCGTGGAGGTTGCGCAGGTTGAGCCTGCGGCCGACCTGGTCCGACATCCACTGGCCGGTGCCGGGCATCACCTGCATCACCCCGAGGGCGCCGGCGGAGGAGATCTGGCGCTGCTGCCAGCCCGACTCCTGCCAGGCGATCGCCAGCGCGAGCGACGGGTTCACGCCATGGTGGCGGGCCCGCTTGACGACCATCCGGCGCACCTCGGCGCGGCTGGCGTGCGGGTGCACCCAGCCGTGGTCGGGGTGCCGATGCGTGCGCTTGGGCTTGGCCTTCGGCTTCTTGCCGGGCTTGACCTGCGGCTTCTTGGGCGGGTTCTCGCCCGGCTTGGCCTTTGGCTTCTTCTTCGGTGGCTTGTCGGCCTTGGTTGCCTTGCCGTGCCGGTGACCGTGGTCCGGGCCGCTCTTGAAGTGGGTGTGGTGGTGGCGGTGCACGGTGCAGGCGCGATTCGCCGTGACCACGACCGGGATCCGGACAACCTGACCCGGGTGATACATCGAGGCGTGGTTCATCTCGATCAGCTCCGCGGTCCACGCGTGGTAGCGAGTGGCGATCCCGGCGGCGGTGTCACCGGGCCTGACCCGGTACTTCTTGATCTTGCGGTCCGGGTGCTCGCCCCTGTGACTGACGGGGCTGACCGGGCTGAGGTCGCTGCTCGTGGTCTGCGCCCGGTTGCTCACGTCGTACGCCGCCGGCACCCCGACCAGCATCAGCCCGGCGACGGTGAGCCCGGTCGCCAGACGACGGGGCCATCGAGGCACGGAAGAGGTCACGGACGATCTCCTCGGGTCGACGGCGTGGCGGCTTGACGGAGCGTAACTGGTGTGCTGTGTGTGGCGCAGCGCTATGACAGTGACCGATGGGGCCCGAGGCCGTCAAGGGCGGCGGTCAGGGCAGCGTGTCCAGCGTGGCTCCGGCCGGGTCGAAGGTCTCCGCCGGCTCCGGGTCGTCGGTCTGGAGCCCGGGTTGCAGCGGAGAGGAGCAACCGGACCCGACGCACGAGCGCAGTCGGTCGAGCTCGGTGGCGAGTGCCTCGACCAGGTCGGCGTAGCGGGGCCGCTGGACGAGGTTGACGAACTGTCCGGGGTCGCGGCGCAGGTCGTAGAGCTCCTTGTCGAGGCTGGCGTGCTCGACGTACAGGTAGCGCCCGGTGCGCACCCCCTGGGAGAACCGGACCGACGAGGGTCCCTCCGGGCGTTCGAGCGGCTCCACCGGGACGACCTCGCCATTCTCGACGTCGTACTCGTCGATCAGCGAGCGCGGGCCGGTCTCGGTGAGGATCGGCCGGGTCCAGCCGGTGTCGCCGGAGCGGGCGACATCGAGCATGCTCACCCCGTCCAGCGGCTGGTCGGTGGTGACTCCGGCCGCCTCGAGGATGGTCGGCGCGAAGTCGATCATCAGGAACGGGTCGCGCCGTGCCTCTCCGGCCGGGATGCCGGGGCCGCGCATCACCAGTGGCACTCGCAGCGACGGGTCGTAGGGGAGGATCTTGCCCTGCCGCCGCCGGTGCTCGCCGAGGAAGAAGCCGTTGTCGGAGGTGAACATGACGTAGGTGTTGTCGAGCTCGCCGGTGGCCTCGAGGGTCGCCATGATGTTGGCGACCTCGTCGTCGACGACCGAGATCGCCTCGACGCGCTGCCGGTAGTCCTCGAGGATCGCCTCTCGCTCCTCGAGCACGAGCGGGGGCTGGTCACGGATGAACACCGGCTTGTCCGAGACGTCCTCGTCGTCCAGCCCCGGGGGGAGCCGGGTGATGCGCTGGTCGAAGCGTCCCTTGACGTACGTCGGTCGCGCCGGGTTCTGCCAGGTCTGCCGCCACCCGTCGGAGCGGATGTATGCCCGCGGGTCGTCCTTCTCGCGGGGGGAGCCACCGTGCGGCGTCGAGAACGAGGTCTGCAGGAAGAACGGCCGCGGGGAGCGCGCTCCGTTGCGGATCATCTCCTGGGCGACGTCGCTGTAGAGCGTGGTCTGGAAGACGCCTTGGTGCGGCTCGAGGGCGCCGTTGTTGCTCAGGGTGGTGTCGAAGTACTGGTAGGTGCCGCCCTGGAGGTGCTTCGCATCGGGCTCGTCGTTGACGTTGTCGACCGAGGCTCGCCAGTCGGTCCACCCGGGCGGGACGTAGCGCAGCGAGGACTGCCCGTCGCGGGTGGCCATCCGGCCGTAGCCGTTGAGGTACTTGCCCAGGAAGTTGGTGTCGTACCCGCCGCGCTCGTGCAGCCACCGGGGGAACGTCTCGCTGTCGTCGAAGGCGGAGAACCCGTACGGCGTCTTGTGCGACCAGACCTCGTGGTTGTGGGTGTAGAGCCCGGTCACGAACGAAGCGCGGGCCGGGCAGCACAGCGGGTGCGGGGAGAACATGTTGGTGAAGCGGACGCCCTGGTCGGTGATGAGCCGCTCCACGTTGGGCATGAACTGCAGGTCGTCGTCGCGCATGTCGTCCATCATCAAGACGATCACGTTGGGGCGGTCCCGGTCGCCGACCACCCCCGCGAGGTCGACGTCGGTGCGGTCGGCCGCGAGGAGCCGACGCTCGTACGGCGTCTGCCCGAGCCGCTGTCGGCGCGAGGCGCCGTCGAGCACCGAGAGCGGGCTGCTGGGGTCGAGGTCCGCGCCATCGGCCGCGCCACCGCGCGCGATCTGCGCGGACGGGCCGTCGACGGGGGAGACGAATCCCGGCTGGCTGGCCATCGCCACGAACAGCACCACGACGGCAGCGACGAGCGCGGCCGGTCTGCGGGGCATGGCGGGAGGCTCCTGGATCGGGTGCGGTACGTCGCACGGCGCGGCGGTGCGGGGCTCGGCTCGGCAGGGTGCCCGCGTGCGTGCGCCACTCTACGGAGTGCCCAGTGCTCGGGCGGCCACCGGTGGTCGAGCTTGTCGAGACCCCGTGACAGAGTTGTCATCGTGAGTACGACGAGCGATCCCGACGTCAACGACGGCCTGAACGAGCTCGTGGGCGAGTGGTTCGACTGGGCCCAGGCCTCCGACGCGCTGCACGTGAGCGTCAGCAAGGTGCGCCAGATGATTCGCGAGCACCAGCTGGCGGCCGTCGTACCCGTGCCCGGCGAGGGCCAGAAGGTCCCGGCCCTCATGGTCATGGACGGGCTGGTCGTCAAGGGCGTGCCAGGACTGCTGACGGTGCTGCACGACGGTGGCTACGACGACCGCGCGGCGATCAGCTGGCTCTTCACCGAGGACGAGACGCTGCCGGGACGCCCGATCGACGCGCTGCGGGAGAACCGTGGCTCCGAGGTCAAGCGCCGCGCCCAGTCGATGGCGCTCTGAGGTCGGACGCACCTCGAGCCCTGTTGCTGGCCCGGAGCCGAGACTAGGGTGCGAAGGAACGTCACCGAACCCTTCGGAGGTCACCAGATGAGCGGTCTCGCAGCACTTCTCGCCGGCCACAACGAGCCCGATCTGTATCAGTGGCACAGTGCCGCGCACGTGCCCGACATCGAGCACGCGGTCGATCACGCCGGCTGGAAGTTCGTCTACCTGGACGGCTGGACCATCGAGGACAAGCAGTCGTTCCTGAAGGCCACCGGGGCCGCCTTCTCTCTCGAGGACGATCTGGGGGAGAACTTCGACGCGCTCTCCGACGCCTTGGCCGACGTGTCGCCCGGGAGCCACGACGGGGTGATCCTGCTCTGGGACGGTTGGAGCCCGTTCGCGCGCCACGACGAGCAGGCCTTCGGCGTCGCGTTGTCGGTGCTGGGGGGTCGAGCCAATGCCGACCGTGGCTGCAAGTTCGCCGCGATCCTGCGCGGCGACGGGCCCGCGCTCGACCTTCCCGAGCTGCCGGTCAAGCACTGAGCCGCGCTCGGCTCAGCCGGCTCTACTCGTAGTTGCCGGAGAGCACCGCGGTCGCCTCGGCGATCCGAAGGCTGCCGCCGGGTCCTGTGATCGTGACGGTCTCGTCGATGTCCTGCCAGGGGCCGTCGTTGACCCGGAAGCGGGCGGTGTAGGTGACGTCGACGCGCGGGCTGACGGTGGTGTGGGCGTCGAGGTACTCGTGGACGACGTCCTGGGCCGGGTAGCGCGCGCCCGGGGTCGTGGTGGTGGCGGTGCTGCCGTCCCCGTGGTGCCAGGTGTACGTCGCCGGGGTGGCCTCGACGCTGACCCGTTGGCCGAGCAGGGTGATCGTGCGGGTGAACGGCTCGGGCTCGGCGTAGAAGATCGTCTCGAAGTTGACCAGCGTCTTGCCCTCCGGCTGCGTCTGCGCCTCCAACGCCGGCAGTCCGATCCGGCGGAGGGCGGTGAGCACGTCCCCGGGTCCGATGGTGGGTGGGGTCGGCGCCGGGGCGTCCGCCGGACCGGGCGGTCGTCCAAAGCACTGGCGTTCCGAGCGGCGTGCCACCCAGTCCGAGTCTTCGTCTGCCCCAGAGTCGCCACAGACGTTCAGCTGGGTCGGGACAGCATTCGCGCCGCCGCGCAGTCATCGGGCTACGTCTCCTTGGCTCGAGTCGCGGGCTCGGCACACGATGACCCATTCGGTACTCGACGTACGGGCGAGGAACCCCGTCGAGGCAGTCGGCTGTCGACCTGCCGGTCGATCCGTTGCCTGACTCTGCCTCAGCTGTCGTGCATCGACTGACGCCCGCAGATGCTGTCCCGCTCGATCGGCGATCCACCTCAGGGTCAGCATGGTCGCACAGTGCAGGGCGAGTGCAACGAGCCATCGCAGCAAACGACAGGTCAGAGATGTTCTGACCACATCATGCGCGCTCGCGTCCAATCGCTAATCGCTATCCAGGTCCCTGTATCGCTGGCGAACGAAGGTCGAGAAATCCTCGCGGTTCTGCCGTCGGGATGCGATCTCGGATCCGCGCCGTCCGAGGGGACGACGTCTGCTCAGCGACGTCAATGCACGAGCGCGTGAGTACGCGACTGCCGACTCGGAGACGGTCGACACGTCGTCGAGTTGACTGCTCCAGCCGTCGCCCTCGAGCGAGCCACCGCGCCTGATAGACGTCGTCGATGTCAGCAATGACTACCGCGTGCAAGACTCGCAATCTGGACGTGCGAGATCGCGTCAGCGGCTGCCGTGTCGCCAGTCAGGGCGGCGAAGTTCACGGCGTTCGACGTAGTGCCGGACGAACGCCTTGGCCGCCTTCGGCGAGGTCCCCTCCGCCTCGGCCGGCAGCGTCGGCGCGGTCGCGCTCGGACTCGCGGACGGCGACCCGGAGGCCGACGGCCGGTCGGAGGGCAGGGGAGCGGGCTCGGGAGCGGCGTCCGAAGAACAGGCGGCTGCGAGCAGCAGCACCGTCGCAACCACGGCATGACGCACGAGTGGAACGCGCATCCTCGACCCCCAAGACGACCGATCAGGACGTCTCGAACCTACCCAGCCACGCGGGCGACGTGCCAGACCCTGCCAAGGATCTGTGGACAGACACTCAGCCCGGGATCAGCGAGGCGTGAGGTCCTGCACCTGCCAGCTGCCGTCCTCGCGGACAAGGTGGAACCGGAATCCCTGGTTGCCGCCCTCGAACTCCTGCGCCTCGGCGTCCTCGGACTCGAAGACCTTCTGCGGCGAGACGGCGAAGGTGACCAGCATGCCGACCTCGTCATCGGTCGCGCCCGCCTCGGGCACGACCCGGTTGACCGTCCAGCCTTCCGACTCGACCCGTCCGCCGGCGGCGTAGATGTCGTCGAGCTGGCCGGCGAAGTCCGAGCACGCCTGGCACTCCTCGGTCGCCAGCGCCTTGAGGTCCTCGGTCTCGCCGCTCGTGGTGGCTTCGTTGAGGGTGTCGGTCCAGAAGCCCAGGAACTGCTCCGCGCCGGCCTCGCCCGGGTTGTCGGCGTACCCGGGCACGCCGCTGTCGTTGCCGCCGGTCTCCTCCGCTACGGGCTCGTCGGAGCCGGAGCAGGCGGTGAGGGACAGCAGGAGCGTGGCGGTCAGAGCGGCCAGAGGACGAGAAAGCACGGGGTCGATGGTGACACGCGGGCGGCCTCGATCAAGAACCGGGACCGTCACGAATCGGCTACGAGTCAGCGGGCGCGCTTGCCCGCCGAGCGGCGTGGCTTGTACTCACTCACGAGCCCGAGCGTGACGAGCACGCGCGAACCGAGCACGAAGAGCAGCAGCAGGCAGACCGTGGCCCCGAGCGTCGCCGCCGCCGTGAACGCCCACGCCATCTGGTCGCCGCCCCGGGCCAGCCGCCCGAACTCGATCGCGGCCCTGACCAGGTAGACCCAGGCCACGCCGGCAAGGATCGCGCCGAGGGCGAGCAGCACCACTGGCATCCGACGCTCCGGATGCCGCTGCTTCTCCGCCCGTCGCCTGCCCTCGTTCACCGCACCTCGTCCGGTCCTGGTCGCCACCCCTGCCACGGCTCGTAGTCTGTCTCATCGGCCTCACCCGTCGCAGCCGAAACGCGGGTCGCCGGGAAGGTAGCCGTGTCGGTACGCCGGTTTACAGACTGTCGGGTCGGGTACACAGCCTGCACCATCGACCGCCATCGCACGGCCACACACACCGTGCCGGAAACCGGGGAACCATCATGAGCGACGACCAGGGCCTGACCGCCGACGAGCTGGCTGCCGAGAGCGCCACCGCACTTCCGGACAAGGAGGTCGTCTCCATCCTCGACCTCAACGCCGACCTCGACCTCGCCATCGACGCCGCGGCACCGATCGACCTCGCGGTCGCGGCCAACGCCAACGTCGCCGCGCCGATCAACGCGGCGGCCAGCGCCAACCTGCTCTCGGTCGGCTCGGACGCCCAGGCGCTGGGCGACCAGGGCGTCATGATCGACCAGAACGTCGACGCCGACGCCAACGCGACCGCCGACCAGACCAGCGACCTCGACCAGGGCAACGACGTCGTCGACGGGGGCACCGGCGGTACGTCGGCCGGGGCGACCCCCGCCGGCACCACCGAGGCCGGCGCGCCCCTCGACGGCACCACGGGGGCCGTGGGCGACACCGTCGACGGGACCACGGGCGCTGTGGGCGACGCCACCGGCGGAGCCACGGACGGCGTGACCGGCGGGGCCACCGACGGGGTGGGCGACGCCGTGGACGGTGTGGGCGGCGCGGTCGACGACGCCGCCGCCGGTGCGGCGACCCCGGGGCTGCTCGACGGCAACCTGCTCAACGTCAACGTCGACCTCAACGCCGACGCCGACATCGCGGCCCCGATCAACGGTGCCGTCGCGGCCAACGCCAACGTCGCGGCCCCGATCAACGCCGGGGTCGCCGCCAACATCGGCACCGTCGACTCCGACGCGGTCGCGGTCGCCCAGCAGGACGCGATCATCAACCAGAACATCGAGGGCGAGGCCAACGCCGAGGCCGGCCAGGACTCGGACATCACCCAGTAGCTGACACCCCGAGACCGACCTCGACGACGACACCATGACCGACCTCCGGGACGAGACCTCCGTCCCCGGCTCCGCACCTCTGTCCTCCGACACCACCGGGGGCGAGGTGCTGCGCCGGGCCGACGGCATGGAGCTCATCGGCGAGATGGCGGGATCCGGCTACCGGGTCCCGCCCTCGCTGGCGCGCCGTGCCGACGGGCAGACCGTCCAGCTCACCCCGCTGCTCTACGCGACGCTCGAGGCGATCGACGGGCAGCGCGACTACGACGAGGTCGCGACCGCAGTCGCGCAGCGCACCGGCAGGGGAGTCAGCGCCGACAACGTGCGCACCCTCGTCACCGACCAGCTCCGTCCCCTCGGCCTGCTGGCCCGGGCCGACGGGAGCGAGCCGGAGCTGAAGCGGTCCAACCCCCTGCTGGGGCTGCGGTTCCGCTACGCCGTCACCGATCCCGAGCGCACCCGCCGCATCACGGCGCCGTTCGCGATGCTGTTCAACCCGCTGGTCGTCGTCCCGCTGCTGGCGGCCTTCGGGCTGGTGTGCTGGTGGGTGTTCTTCGAGCGTGGGCTCGCGCAGGCGACGTACCAGGCCTTCCAGCACCCCGGCCTGCTCATCCTGGTCTTCGTGGTCACGGTGCTCTCAGCGGGCTTCCACGAGTTCGGGCACGCGGCCGCCGCCCGCCGCGGGGGCGCGACGCCCGGCGTGATGGGCGCCGGGGTCTACCTCGTCTGGCCGGCGTTCTACACCGATGTCACCGACTCCTACCGCCTCGGCCGACTCGGTCGGGTGCGCACCGACCTGGGCGGGCTCTACTTCAACGCGCTGGTCGCCGTCGCGATCACCGGCGTCTGGTGGGCCACCGGGTACGACGCCCTGCTGCTGGTGGTGGCGACCCAGATCCTGCAGATGCTCCAGCAGCTCACACCGCTGGTGCGCTTCGACGGCTACCACGTCCTCGCCGACGTCACCGGCGTCCCCGACCTGTTCCACCGGATCAAGCCCACGCTGCTCGGGGCGCTCCCGTGGCGGTGGGGTGATCCCGAGGCGCGGCTGCTCAAGCCCTGGGCGCGGGTCGTCGTCACGGCGTGGGTGCTGATCGTGGTGCCGGCGCTGGCGTTCGTGCTGGTGATGATGGTGCTGGCGCTGCCGCGCATCATCGGTACGGCGTGGGCGCGGCTGGTGCAGGAGAAGGACGTGCTGGCCACCGCGTGGTCCGACGGCGACCTCGTCGCGGTCACCGCGGGCGTGCTGGTGATGCTGGCCGTGGTGCTCCCGGTCGCCGCCATCGCCTACATGCTGACCCGCCTCGTGCGTCAGGTCGGTGTCGCCACCTGGCGGGCCACCGACGGCCACCCCGTGCGTCGTGGCCTCGCGGGACTGGTCGCGCTCGCGCTCGTCGCCGGCCTTGCCTGGGTCTGGTGGCCCGACGGCGACACCTACCGGCCGATCCAGCCGCACGAGCGCGGCACCATCGGTGAGGCGGTTCGCCCCGCTGTCGCTCTCGGTCGCGCCGCCCTTCCTGGCGTGCCGGCCGCTGCCGCCGCCACCGGGCTCGCACGCGGCGACCGCGGCACCGTCCAGACCGTCTGGGACCCACGCGGCGGACCGCTGCCCACCGCCGACGAGCCGCGGCCCGCCGTGGTGCTGGTCCCACGCGACCCCGCCACGGTCGACCCCGGTGACAGCGGCGGTCCCGCCGCCGCGGCCCCGACCGAGGCGGCCGCAGCGGGCGCGGACCCAGAGGCGGCCGCACCGGCGGCACCGGCTGCATCCGCGGGACCGGAGGGGTGGGTGTTTCCCTTCGACCGGCCCCTCGAGCCCGGCGAGGGCGACAACCAGGCGCTCGCAGCCAACACCACCGACGGCACCGTGCAGTACGACGTCGCCCTGGCGATGGTGTGGGTGCGCGACGGCGAGGACGCTCTCAACACCAACGAGGCCTTCGCGTTCGCCTCCTGCAACACCTGCGCCTCGGTGGCGGTGGCCTTCCAGGTGGTGATGGTGATCGGCGACAACGACGTCGCCGTACCGCAGAACCTGGCCGGCGCGGTCAACTACGACTGCGTGAACTGCCTGAGCTATGCGCTCGCGCGGCAGCTCTTCATCACCTTGGACGGCCCGCTCTCCGAGGAGGCGATGCGTCAGCTGGACGACATCTGGGAGCAGATCCAGGCCTTCGGCGCCGGTATCACCGGCGTCCCCCTCGACGACCTCGACGACCGGCTCGACGACTTCGAGGCGCAGATCCTGGCCGTGATCGAGACCGACCAGCCCGGGACCGTCCCGAAGCCGTCGGCGACCGCCAGCCCCAGTGCCAGCCCCACTGCCAGCCCCAGTACCAGCTCCAGTGCCAGCTCCAGCGCGAGTGCCACCGCCACCGCCACGCCGAGTGGGAGCGCGAGTGCCAGCGCCAGCCCGACTGCCCGCCCCGGTGCCAGCCCCACTGCCCGGCCCAGCGCCAGCCCGACGGCCAGCTCCTCGCCGAGCCCGCGTTCCTCGGACACGCCGCAGCCGAGCCAGAGTCCCGCTGCGACGCAGGGCTCACCCGCGGCCGCACCGTCCGAGGCGAGCTCGGCTTCGTCGGGCAGCACCGATCCTGGGACAGCTGAGGCTGATGTGACGGATGGGATTAGTCCGACACCCTGACTGGACCACCCGGCGCGCCTCGTTTCCTTCTGTCGCGCCAGGGGTAATCATCGTCATAGAGAAGCAAGCAGCACGTACCCCCACCGTGCGCACGCCCCAAGGCTCGGTGCAAGGACTCACGCAAGCCGACTGACTCGGTGGCGAGGTCCCTGCACCGAGCCAGCGTTCGTTCCGGGTCGTGTACGTCGGCCGCGAACGTGCCGCACGGGCTGGACCCGACCAGCGAGAGCTGGCTCCTCGACCAGCGCAGGAGCGCTGGGGCGGGTGTGACTAGAGAGATTTAGTCCGATCGGGCCGTGGACCCCGCCGAACGTCGACGCTAGCCGGCCGCGACGACCCGCCGGCGACACGCGGGATGCGCCATCGACTTCGACCCGCCGACAGGCCGCTGACCTGCGGTTTTCCGGTCGCCACGGACCAACCTCGACTTTTGTTGCCGAACAGGTTGCACCACTGGGGGTGCCGACCTAGGGTTACCACTACATCTAGTACTTACACCGATGTAGTTCTCCACAGATAGTGGTGAGTTGCCCACAGGCGTGGGCTAGATGTCCCCACGGTACCCACAGCTTCGTCCCCAGGTTCGGGGCAGAAACTGTCGGTCCACAGCGTTGTACTACACGGGTGAGAAGCACCCGCGAGACCCCGGAGAGGAGTGGCCGCGATGCACTGTCCCTACTGCCGCCACACCGACACCCGGGTGCTCGACAGCCGGGTCGCCGACGACGGCGGCGCGATCCGCCGGCGGCGCCAGTGCCAGGAGTGCGCCAAGCGCTTCACGACCGTCGAGGCGATGCAGCTGACCGTGGTCAAGCGCAGTGGCGTCAGCGAGCCGTTCACCCGCGACAAGGCCGTCAGCGGCGTCCGCAAGGCCTGCAAGGGTCGGCCGGTCTCCGAGGACGACCTGGCCGGCCTCGGCCAGCAGGTCGAGGACGCCCTGCGCAGCGAAGGCTGGGCCGAGGTGCCCGCCCACGAGGTCGGGATGGCGATCCTCGGCCCGCTCCGCGAGCTCGACGAGGTCGCCTACCTCCGGTTCGCCAGCGTCTACCGCGCCTTCAAGTCCGCCGACGACTTCGAGGCCGAGATCGCCCTGCTCCGAGCGGAGCGAGCGCCGACCGCCACCGAACCGGCCGAGCCGGCCGCCGTACCCACCGGGTAGGCCCCCAGACTGCCCGGCGCGTCGTGGGGAAGCGGCGCGTCGGGCATACCAACTTCAGCACCACCGGTTTCATCGCACACATCAGCACCGGCCCAGCACCATCCAGCACCAGCCAGCACAGGCGACGTACCTTCGGGGAACAGGAGCAGCACATGACGGAGACCGCGAGCGGTCCGCGCACCAGCCAGCGCAAGGGCGCCGGCAAGGGACTCACGATGGAGCGGGTGTTCTCCACCGCGGGCGTGCACCCCTACGACGAGCTCACCTGGGAGCGTCGCGACGTCGTCCAGACCAACTGGAAGACCGGCGCCACCGTCTTCGAGCAGACCGGGGTCGAGTTCCCCGAGTACCTGGTCGCTGAACGCCTCCACGATCGTGACCACCAAGTACTTCCGGGGCGCGCTCGGCACCGACGTCCGTGAGCGCAGCCTCAAGCAGCTCATCGACCGCGTCGTGAAGACCTACCGCAAGGGCGGCGAGGACCACGGCTACTTCGCGACCCCGGCCGACGCCGAGCTCTTCGAGCACGAGCTGACCTGGCTGCTGGTCAACCAGTACTTCTCCTTCAACTCCCCGGTCTGGTTCAACGTCGGCACCCCGTCGCCGCAGCAGGTCTCGGCCTGCTTCATCCTCTCGGTCGACGACTCGATGGACTCCATCCTCAACTGGTACAAGGAGGAGGGCTTCATCTTCAAGGGCGGCTCCGGTGCCGGCCTGAACCTCTCCCGGATCCGCTCGTCCAAGGAGCTGCTCTCCAGCGGCGGTACGGCGTCCGGCCCGGTCTCCTTCATGCGCGGGGCCGACGCCTCCGCGGGCACCATCAAGTCCGGGGGCGCCACGCGTCGCGCGGCCAAGATGGTCGTCCTCGACGTCGACCACCCCGACATCGAGGAGTTCGTGATGACCAAGGCGCGCGAGGAGGACAAGATCCGCGCGCTCCGCGACGCCGGCTTCGACATGGACCTCGGCGGCGTCGACATCACCTCGGTGCAGTACCAGAACGCCAACAACTCCGTCCGCGTCACCGACGAGTTCATGCGCGCGGTCGAGGAGGGCAGCACCTTCGGGCTCAAGGCCCGCCACACCGGCGAGGTCATCGAGACCGTCGACGCGCGTGAGCTGTTCCGCAAGATCGCCGTCGCCGCGTGGGAGTGCGCCGACCCGGGGCTGCAGTACGACGACACCATCAACGACTGGCACACCAACCCCGAGACCGGCCGGATCACCGCCTCCAACCCGTGCTCGGAATACATGTCGCTCGACAACTCCTCGTGCAACCTGGCCTCGCTCAACCTGCTGAAGTTCCTCAAGGACGACGACACCTTCGACGCGGCCCTCTTCGCCAAGGCCGTCGAGGTGATCATCACCGCGATGGACATCTCGATCTGCTTCGCCGACTTCCCGACCGAGGCGATCGGCGACACCACCCGCGACTACCGCCAGCTCGGCATCGGCTACGCCAACCTCGGCGCCCTGCTGATGGCGATGGGCCTCGGCTACGACTCCGACGGTGGCCGCTCGATGGCCGCTGCGCTGACGTCGCTGATGACCGGCACGTCGTACAAGCGCTCGGCCGAGCTCGCCTCGGTCGTCGGCCCGTACGCCGGCTACGCCCGCAACGCCGACGCCCACAAGCGGGTGATGCGCAAGCACCAGGCCGCCAACGACTCGGTGCGCACGATGCACGTCGAGGACGCCCGGGTCCACAAGCTCGCCACCAAGGCGTGGGACGCCGTCGTCAAGACGGGGGAGAAGGCGGGCTACCGCAACGCGCAGGCCTCCGTGCTCGCGCCGACCGGCACCATCGGCTTCATGATGGACTGCGACACCACCGGTATCGAGCCCGACTTCTCGCTGGTGAAGTTCAAGAAGCTCGTCGGCGGCGGCTCGATGCAGATCGTCAACCAGACCATCCCGCGTGCGCTGAAGAAGCTCGGCTACCAGACCGAGTCGATCGAGGCGATCGTCGAGTACATCGCCGAGCACGGCCACGTCATCGACGCCCCCGGCCTGAAGACCGAGCACTACGAGGTCTTCGACACCGCCATGGGGGCACGCTCGCTGGCCCCGATGGGTCACGTGCGGATGATGGCGGCGGCCCAGCCGTTCCTGTCCGGCGCGATCTCCAAGACGGTCAACCTGCCCGAGTCGGCTAGCGTCGAGGAGATCGAGGACGTCTACCTGCAGTCGTGGAAGCTCGGCCTCAAGGCCACCGCGATCTACCGCGACAACTGCAAGGTCGGCCAGCCGCTCTCCGACGGTGGCGGCAAGGCCAAGAAGGACGCGGCCGCAGCAGCCTCGCTGGTCGAGGAGGCGAAGACCGTCGTGGTCGAGCGCCCGGTCCGCAAGCGGCTGCCGAAGTCGCGCCCGTCGCGCACCACGTCGTTCACCGTGGGCGGCGCCGAGGGCTACATGACCGCCGGCTCCTACCCCGACGACGGCCTCGGCGAGGTCTTCCTCAAGCTCGGCAAGCAGGGCTCGACCCTGGCCGGCGTGATGGACGCCTTCTCGATGGCGATCTCGATCAGCCTGCAGTACGGCGTCCCGCTGGAGACGTACGTCTCGAAGTTCACCAACATGAAGTTCGAGCCCGCCGGCCTCACCGACGACCCCGACGTGCGGATGAGCCAGTCGATCATGGACTACATCTTCCGCCGCCTCGCCCTGGACTACCTGCCCTTCGAGACCCGCTCGGCGATGGGCATCTACACCGCCGAGGAGCGTCAGCGCCAGCTCGAGACCGGCTCCTACGAAGAAACGGTGGTTGAGGAGGGCGACGAAGGAGCCCGTCTCGAAACCACGGATGAGGGCACCGCTGCTTCGCTCGTGGGGACCCCGCAGGTTGAGGAGGGAGCGAAGCGAGCGTCTCGAAACCTCGAAGACGCCGCCGAGAAGCCTGCCCCCAAGGGCGCGCACACCTCCGCCGAGCTGCTCGAGGCGATCACCGGCACCGCCGTCGACAGCCCGCTCTGCTTCACCTGCGGCACCAAGATGCGTCCCGCCGGCAGCTGCTACGTCTGCGAAGGCTGCGGCAGCACCAGCGGCTGCAGCTAGCTAGTCCTCCTGGCAGCGACGAAGTGGCCCTGGAGTCCTTTGACTCCGGGGCCACCGTTCGTCTACTGGGCCAGGACTGAGGCTTGGTTGTAGAAGTCGATTGGCAGTTCGTGACGCAACCGCCACGTGATGGCGATCGGTCGATCCCCCGTGTGACTCACGTACGTGGCAGGTCCGAGACAGAGGTACGGCGAAGTGCCGAACTCGTCTTGTTGCTCGTGTCGGGCGAAGATCAGGACCGTGCTCGTACCGGAGAGGTAGCGCCTGCCGGTCGGCGACCGGGTCGACGTGGTCGATTGCGATTCCCAGTGGAAAAGGTTGGGACTCATCAGGTAGTCCCGATACATCGTGGTCGGCGAATAGTCAGCCTCAGACTTCCTCAAGGTCACGAAGAATGCGTCCACGTTGAGGTCTGGCGAATACCAGACGCCCTCACGAAAACTGTTCGGTCTCCGCGGAAAGTCCAGGGCGGCCAATATCTCCTCGCGCTGATAGCGAGCGTGCACTCTGAGCGGGATCTGGCCCAGCGAACCACTCAGCTCCACGCTTACGTGGCGCGCTGCCGCAAACGACAGGTGGACGACCGACGAAATTTCTGCTCGTGTTGCGGCTTCCGCCTGGAGTGCTGCGAAGCCGGACTCGTATGAGTCGTGCCCGCCTCCATCGGACCAGAGTGAGTAGTAGAGCATTCGCGCCATTCGTTGCTCAGACGAGGACAGCTGGCTGTAGATCACGCCGTCGCGGAGGAGACGGCGATAGGAATTTGCCCGGTACGGATCGTCGACATGGGCGAAGGCTCGCACGCGCTTCAGCAAGGCGACCTCGAGAGCGGACCCAGGAGGTGTCTCAAGACCTGCGTCACGACGAAGTCTCGTCCACGAGTGACTTCCCCGACGCAAGATGTCGCTGAGTTCAATGCCTGATTCGTCGAGGAAGGCGTCGAGTGGCTTGTCGCCGTGGAGACGCATCTCCGCCACAATCTGCTGCCATCGGTTCGCGATTTGCGATCGAATGTTCTCGAGCACCATCGTCTGCGACTGCCGGTCGAGTTCGATCTGGCAGCCGGAAGGGAGGAAGGGGAAGCCATCACGCACTTGCCGCTCGATCTCTCGGCGGGAGTTGCCCGTGAGCGCGCGGAACTTGTGGTCGAAGCGGAATTCACGGCGGTGATAGCCGATGAAGTCGAGAACGGTAAGAACGGCCTTGTGCGGGGTTCGTCGCAGGCCTCGGCCAAGCTGCTGGAGAAAGATCGTCGAGCTTTCAGTGGGTCGCAGCAGCAGGATGGTGTCCACGTCCGGGATGTCGAGGCCCTCGTTGAAAAGGTCGGCTGCGAAGAGGATGTTCACGCGGCGAGCGCGAAGATCCGCCAGAGCATCCGTTCGCGCTTGGAGGGTCGTTGAGCCGCTCACGGCGCGAGCCGGGATCCCGGAGTCGTTGAAGACGGCTGCCATGTACTCCGCGTGGGCCACGCTGACGCAGAAGCCGAGCGCCCTCATCTCGCCGACGTGCGCGATCTTGTCGCGCAACTGCTTCAGGACGATTGCAGCACGAGCGTCATTGCCCGTGTAGACGTTGGAGAGTTCCACTTCGTCGTATCGGCCGCGAGACCAATGAATGTCGCGGAGATCCGTACCGTCCGATGCGGCGAAGTAGTGGAAGGGGCACAAGAGGTCGGCGCCGAGCGCATCCCAGAGGCGCAGCTCCGCAGCCGTCCTGCCCCCAAAGTGGGAGCGGACGTCGATGCCGTCGGCCCGTTCCGGCGTCGCAGTCAGGCCCAGCAGTTCGCGCGGCGCCAAGTGGTCGATCAGGCGGCGGTAGGTCTTGGCCTGTGCGTGATGAAACTCGTCGATGACGACAACCTCGAAGGCATCGCTTGGCAGGTTGTGCACTCCATAGGCCGTCAGCGACTGCACGCTGGCGAATACATGTTGCCAGCGCTCGGGCCGGGAACCCCCGACATAGAGTTCACCAAAGTTTCCGTCTGCCATCACCTCTCGATAGGTGCGCATTGACTGCTCAAGGATCTCGCGGCGATGAGCAACGAAGAGCAGGGATGGAAGCTGCCCACCCGCCTGCTGCACAAGACGCCGGTAGTCCAGCGCCGCGATGACGGTCTTGCCGGTTCCGGTGGCAGCCACGACAAGATTGCGGTGCCGGTCGTGCAACCTGCGCTCGGCATCGATGGCGTCGAGCATCTCCTGTTGGTAGGGGTACGGCCTGACCTCCAGTCCCGATAAAGAGATCGTGACACGATCCGAGCGGCGCCGACCTGAGGCCTCGAGGAGGGCGTCGTCGAGACGATCGCGATCACGCTCGGGGTCGTACGACTCAAACTCAGGACTGCTCCAATAGGAGTCAAACGTGGCTTCGAACTTGCGCATCAGCGCGGGTGTGGCGGCGCTCGAAAGTCGTACGTTCCATTCCACTCCCTCAAGGAGTGCGCTCGTCGAGAGGTTCGAGGATCCGACATAGGCCGTGTCGAATCCGGTGCGCCGACGAAAGAGCCACGCTTTCGCGTGCAGGCGGGTCCGGGCCGCGTCGTACTGGATCTTGACTTCGGCGCCGTAGTCCCGGATCAAGCGATCCAGGGCCTCACGTTCGGTGCCGCCGATGTAGGTGGTGGTGATAACACGAAGGGGGACGCCCGCCTCACGAATCGCAGTCAGTTCCTTCGAGAGCAGGCGGACCCCACGCCACATCACGAAGGCGCACAGCAGGTCGACGGAGTCTGCCGAATCGAGCTCGGCCCTGAGTTCGGTCGCGAGGGAAGGCTCTCCGTGGGCATTCGTGAGCAGGTTGGCGTCGTTCAGCGGCGTCTTGGGTCGTCGACGCAGTCGGCCATGAGTGCCAGGGGCGTCGGGCGGGCGGATAGCGTGAAGCTCCCTGACCGGCTCAACGATGGATTGATCGGGGAGGGCAATCTGCTGCAGCAAAGCATTCGCCAGTTGGACTCTGCGCGCGGGATCTCGCTCCGCGTTCATTCGATGATTGAGCGCCGCCGCAATATGCCGTGTGAGCACATGGGGTTGGTCGGCCGGGTCCACGCTCTCGATCTCTGATTCGAGGTCGCTGGGCAACTCAAGCGCCGTGGCGAGGGCACTCGTCAAGACGGATTCATACAAGCCCGCTGGCAGCATCGGATCCCCCATGACCAGAGAGCTTGCCATCACCGGGCCGGCCCTGTGGGCAAGCTACGGATTCCGCGACTCTGAGTCACATGAGCGATTAGTGCCCTATCGTTTCCGAGTTCGAAGGGAGCAGCGTCGGTCCTCAAGTGGCGGGCCTGGTCGGGACAATGGTCGCCAACTTTATGACTGGGCAGCTGTTGCCGGAGGTCTGCCCGGCGCCCTCGACGCCTCAACCTTCAACGGGTCACAGCGAGAAGGAGCGACAGGCGAACGAGCGTCAGGGCGGGCGCCAAGGAGTCACAGCCGCGCCTGAAGATGTAGTCACGGCTTCTACCTGCTAGCTGCCTGCCGCTGAGGCCAGCGGGCGTTTGCGCCTGGAGTTTGCCCACACACTCGCATTCCGGCGGTGGCCTACGTTGCGGGCTTGGTGCTGCTCATGACGAACGGGGAGGGCGCACCCGGTCAGACGCGGTGGCCGGCGCCGGGCAGGAACGCCCCGGCGCGATCATCCGTCGGTTTGCCCTCTTCCGCCACCAGTCCACCCCGGAGGTAGGTGCGCACCACCTGGCCGGTGACCTCGCGGCCGTCGAAGGGCGTCCAGCCGGCCTTGGACAGGACCGTGTCGTGGGAGAGCGTGCGCTTGGCGGCCGGGTCGACGAGCAGCAGGTCGGCATCGCTGCCGGGGGCGAGCCGGCCCTTCCGCGGCCACAGGCCGTAGGTCTTGGCCGGTGTCTCGCTGTAGACCCGGACCACGTCTTCGTAGGCGAGGTGCCCGCGGGCGGCCGCGTCGAGGAGCAGCGCCATCGTGCTGTCGAGACCCGGCAGCCCGAAGTGGACGTTCCAGATATCGCCGTCCCGCTTCTGCTCGAGCGTCGAGGGGGCATGGTCGGTCGACATGTGGGTCAGGACGCCGCGGCGCAGCAGGTCCCACATCTCTCGCTCGTCCTCGTCGGTGCGAGCCCGCGCCGGAGGCGTGAACTTCCTCAGCGCACCGTGCTCATGGACCTCGTCCTCGCGCAGCAGGAAGTACTGCGGGCAGCCCTCCGCCGAGAGGGTCGCACCCCTGGCCCGCTCGGCGGCGATGTAGGAGGCCACCTCCGGGTTGCTCACGTGGGCCACCGTTGCGCGGGCGCCGGTGCGGCGCACCAGCAGCGCGGCGACGGCCGCCGCCACCAGCTCGGCGTCCCGGTTGCGCCAGTCGATCAGGACGGAGTTGTCGTCGCGACCCTCGCTCCTGGAGCAGCGGCTCGGCGCTCGCGGTCAGCGATTCGTCCTCGCAGTGCATCAGGCTGACGGCGCCGGTGCAGCGCCGAGGCCTCGAGATGGGCCTTGAGTGCGGCGGCGTCGTGGCCGGGGACACCGTGCGTCGTGCAGGTGAAGACCTTGAAGAAGGAGACCCCGGCCCGCCACAGGTCGGCCACCTGGTCGACCTGACCGGGCCAGGCGTGCGCCGCCAGCCCGAAGTCGACGTTGGCGCGGTCGTGGAGGTGGTCGAGCTTCTCGCGGAGGTCCTCCGGCGTGCGGACGGGTCGGCCGTGGGAGTGCTCGATGATGGTCGTCACCCCCGAAGCCGCCGCGGCGCTGGTGCCGGTCGGGAAGTCCTCGCGCTCGGGGCTGCCGGGGTCCATCAGGTGCACGTGGGTGTCCACAGCACCGGGCATCACCAGCAGGCCGCCGGCGTCGACGGTCTTCGCGGCGCTCGGCCGCGCGCTGCCGACATAGCTGATCACGCCGTCGGTGACGGCGACGTTGAGGCGGCGTCGTCCGCTCGGGGACACCACGGTGCCCCCGGCGATCACGAGGTCTGCGTCTGGCATGTCGCTCCTTGTCGGCGTACGGATCAGGCCCTCCGCGGTCCTACGCACGAGGCGAGGGGCGGATCCTGCAATTTATAGGATCTGCTTGTAGCATTCCAGGCCACGAACCGAGCAGCAGAGGTGGAGGCCATGACGAGACCCCGCGTGGCGGTCGGGTCGCTCGGCGGCACCATCGCGATGACGTCGGAGTCAGGGGTGGGGGTGACCCCGACACTCGAGGCCGGCGACCTCGTCGCCGCCGTTCCCGCACTGGCGTCGGTGGCCTCGCTGGAGGCGACGACGCTGGCAGTGCTACCGAGCGCTTCCCTCGGCCACGACGCGTGCCTCGCGGCCCTGGCCTGGGCGCGCACGGCTGTCCAGGACGGCGCGGACGGTGTCGTCGTCGTCCAGGGGACCGACACCTTGGAGGAGACGGCCTACCTGCTGGACCTGTTCTGGGACAAGCCGCAGCCCCTGGTGGTCACCGGCGCCATGCGCTCCCCGCAGCGCGCCGGCAGCGACGGGCCCGCGAACCTCATGGCCGCCGTCACCACGGCCGCGGCCCCCACATCCCGAGGCCTGGGCGTGCTGGTGGTGATGAACGACGAGATCCATGCCGCGGCACGGGTCGCCAAGACCGACTCCATGGCCGTCGAGGCTTTCCGATCGCCGGTCTTCGGCCCGCTCGGCCGCCTCGTCGAGGGCACGGCTGTCTTCGGCAACCGGCCCGGGCGGCACCCCGCGCTCGAGGGACAGGTCGAGGCGACCTCGACCAGGGTCGCCCTGCTCACCACGCACCTCGGTGACGACGCCGAGCTGCTGCGCCTGGTGACGTCCGCCGGGTACGACGGCGTGGTCCTGGCGTCGCTGGGTGTGGGCCACGTGCCGACGGCGGTGGCCGAGGCGGTCAGCGCGGCCGACGCGCGGATGCCCGTGGTCTTCGCCAGCCGCACCGGCGGCGGGACCACCGCGCGGGAGACCTACGGCTTCGTCGGGTCCGAGCGCGACCTCCTCGGTCGTGGCGCGATCGGTGCCGGGTGGCTGACCCCGGTGAAGGCGCGGCTGCTGCTCTGGTCACTGGTGGCCCTGGGCCGCGAACGCGACGAGATCGCCGCGCAGTTCGTCCTGCGCGGGGCTGCCCTGCCGACGGGGAGCGGATGACGGGCCGCGAGGGCAGCCTCGGTCTGGCGAGTCCCCGGGAGGCCCGCACCGTGCACGAGTATGTGCGCAGGACGTTGCGGTCCGCGGTGATGGACGGCACGCTGCCGGCCGGCGCACGCCTGGTGCAGGCGGACCTGGCCCACCAGCTGGGCGTGAGCACGACCCCGGTGCGCGAGGCGCTGCGCGACCTGGCGACCGAGGGACTCGTCGTGCTCGACCCGCACCGCGGGGCACTGGTGCGGGTCCTTGACATCGATGAGGTGCGCGAGCTCTACGACCTGCGCATGACCCTGGAACCGATGATGGTGCGCCGAGTCATCAGCACCATCACCTCCGACAGGCTCACGCACGCGGCCGACCTGCAGCGCCGCATGGAGCAGCCCTGCGAGGCGTCCGCCTGGGCCGAGCTCAACCGTGACTTCCACGCCGTGCTCAGCGAGCCTGACGAGAGCACGCGTCTGGCCAGGATCCTCGCGGGGCTCCGGGACAGCGCGGCGCCGTACGTCGCTCTTTCCCTCGTCTCACGCCCCGAGCAGGTGCCCGAGGCCAACGCCGAGCACGCCGAGCTGCTGTCGCTGTACCGCAGTGGCGACGTCGACGGAGCTGTCGAGCTCACCCTGACCCACCTGCGCTCCACGTTGCGAGCGATCGAGAAGGGGCACGAAGGCGTTCGGCTCAGCACACCAGGTCCCGTCGTCCCCTAGGGTGCGGGCATGGTGCTGCTGATGACGAACGGCGAGGGGATGCGCGGGGGAGCCGTGCACCACACGATCGAGGCGCAGCCGTTCATCGGGGAGGTCGAGACGGCGGCGCGGTACGAGTTCTTCTCGGTGCGCGACGAGTTCCCCGGGCTGGTGCCCGTGGGTGACGGCGGCAGCGTGGTGCGCGGCGAGCTCTACGACGTACCGCTGGAGGTCTTGCGCGATGCGTTCCTGCCGCACGAGCCGGCAGAGCTGGAGCTGGGGGCCGTCGAGCTGGCGGACGGGCGGGCGGCGCTGTGCATGATCCTGCGGCCCGAGGAGCGTGGCAAGCACCAGGAGATCACCGAGCACGGCGGCTGGCGGGCCTACCGCGCCACGCTGGGCTGAGCCGGACCGACACGTGCCCACTCCCGACCTGGTCATCGAGGCGCCTCGCGCGGTCGTGGACGGGCGGGAACGGGCGTGTGCGGTGGTGGTCGGCGGTGGGAGGATCGTCGAAATCGAGGAGTACGGCGCGCGGCGCGAGGCAACCGAGACGGTGCGGCTGGACGACGACGTGGTGCTGCTGCCCGGTCTGGTCGACACCCACGTGCACTGCAACGACCCGGGGCGGGCGCACTGGGAGGGGTTCGAGCACGCCACCCGGGCAGCGGCCGCCGGGGGAGTGACGACGATCGTGGACATGCCTCTCAACAGTCTGCCGCCGACGGTCGACGTCGCGGCCCTGGCTGCGAAGCGGGAGGCGGCGGCGCGGTCCTTCGTGGACGTGGGGTTCTGGGGTGGCGCGGTCCCCACCAATATCGGAGGCCTGCGCCCGCTCTGGGACGACGGCGTCTTCGGTTTCAAGTGCTTCCTGGTCGACTCCGGGGTCGAGGAGTTCCCCGCGCTCGACGAGGCCGGGCTGCTGCGTGCGGCTGAGCAGGTGGCGTCGTTCGGGGGGCTGCTGGTCGTGCACGCCGAGGATGCCGACGCCGTCCGGCCGGCGCCGTCCGGGCTCGACTACGCGGGCTTCGCGGGGAGCCGGCCACCCGAGGCCGAGGTCGCGGCGATCGAGGCGGTGGTCGCAGCGTCGAAGTCGACGGGCTGCCGCGTGCACGTCGTGCACCTCGCGGCCGCGGCGGCGCTGCCCGTCGTGCGCGCGGCTCGGGAGGCCGGCGTCCCGATCACCGCGGAGACCTGCCCGCACTACCTGTCGCTGACCGGTGCCGACGCGCCCGACGGCGACGCGTCCTTCAAGTGCTGCCCGCCGTTGCGTGACGACGCCAACCGCGACGGACTCTGGGCCGGGCTGCGCGAGGGCACGATCAGCATGGTGGTCTCCGACCACTCGCCGTGCCCGGCCGACCTGAAGGCGACCGGACCGCACGGGCTCGCCGACGCGTGGGGTGGGATCAGCTCGCTCCAGCTCGGCCTGGCGGTGACCTGGACCGAGGCACGCCGACGCGGACACACGCTCGCGGACGTCGTGGGCTGGATGGCGACCGCACCCGCCCACCGGGTCGGCCTGTCGCACAAGGGCCGGATCGTCGAAGGCGCGGCGGCGGACCTCTGCGTGCTCGCCCCCGACGAGACGTTCGTCGTCGACCCGACCCGGCTCCACCACCGACACCCCGTCACGCCGTACGCCGGGCGCACCCTGACCGGCGTCGTCCGGCGGACCTGGCTCGCGGGCCTGCCGCTCGACCTCGAGGCACCGCCCCGAGGACGCCTGATCACCCGGGAGGGAGCACGATGACCGAGAGCTTCACCGACCAGCCCGACGTCGCCTCGCGCGCGCTCGGCGGCAGCGTCGTGCACGCCAACGACGACCTGTTCGCCGCGCGGGAGAACCTCATCAACCCCGGTCCTCCCGTCCACGACCCGGCGGAGTTCGGCCCCCGCGGCAAGGTGTACGACGGCTGGGAGACGCGTCGACGACGCAGCCCCGGCAACGACGTCGCGATCGTCCGGCTCGGAGTCCGGTCCCGGCTCGCGGGTGTGGTCGTCGACACGGCGTGGTTCAAGGGCAACTACCCGCCGCAGGTCAGCGTCGACGGCGTCGACCTGGCCGGCTATCCCTCGGTGGACCAGCTGTTGGGCGCGACCTGGCAGCCGCTGGTGGCGCCGTCCGAGGTGAGGGGCGACAGCCGCAACGCGTTCGACATCGAGGGCGAGCCGGCCTGCACCCACATCAGGCTGACGATGCACCCCGACGGTGGTGTGGCGCGCCTGCGGGTGCACGGCCGCCCGGCCCCGGACCCGGCGCTGCTGACCGGCACCATCGACCTGGCGGCGCTGGAGAACGGCGGCGACGTCGTGGACTGCTCCGACGCCTTCTACGCCGCCGCGCGCAACCTGCTGCTCCCGGGACGGGCGCGCACCACCGGCGAGGGGTGGGAGAACGCCCGCCGCCGGACCGGCGGCAACGACCACGTGACGGTGCGCCTCACCGGCTCCGGCACCGTGCGCCGCATCGTGATCGACACGTCCTGCTTCCTGGGCAACGCCCCTGGACAGGTGCTGGTGCGAGGCTGCGCGGGCGATCCGGAAGGCCGTGCCGAGGCCGACTGGGTGACGCTGTTGCCACGCACCGACGTGCAGCCGGACACCCGCCACGTCTTCGCGGTCAGCGCCCACGACGACCCCGTCGACCACGTCCGGCTCGACGTCTATCCCGACGGCGGCCTGGCCCGGCTGCGGATCCTCGGCGAGCTGGACGGCTGATGTCCGCGCCCGACGACCAGAGGAGTGGTAGGAAAGTCGGAACGGAGGGAGGGTGAATGCCGCACGTCGTGCAGCCGGACGACGAACAGCTGCGTGCCTGCTGCGCCGCGGACGCCTGGCTGGCCCCGATGTCCCTCGCCCGCCCGTTCGCCACCACCAAGGACGCCACCGACCTCTCCGACGAGCTGGTGCGGGCCCTCGACGAGGCCGGTCTCGACCAGGCGCTCGGCGCCCACGCACGGATCGGTGAGCGTCGCCTCGGCAGCACGGTCGAGGACCGCTGGTCGCGCACCGAGCAGGCCGGCGCGCTCGCCGTCGACACCGACGTGCAGCAACGCCTGGACGAGGGCAACCGGCGCTACGAGCAACGCTTCGGCCGGGTGTTCCTCATCCGCGCCGCGGGTCGGACCGCCGAGGAGATGCTGGCCGCGCTGGAGGAGCGGCTCGGCCACGACGACGACACCGAGCGCGACGTCGTACGACGCGAGCTCGCCGACATCGTCCGGCTGAGGCTCCTGAAGGTCGTGGGTGACGGATGAGCCTGTCCAGCCACGTGCTCGACGCCGTCCGCGGTCGGCCGGCGACGGGCCTCGCCATCCGCTGGGAGCGCGAGCACGACGGCGCCTGGGCTCCGGTGGCAGAGGCGGTCACCGACGGCGACGGCCGGGTGAGCGACTGGGGCGCGGCCACCACCGCGGGACGGCACCGACTGGTGTTCGGCAGTGGCGACTGGTTCGCCGACCAGGGCGCCGACACGTTCTACCCCGAGGTCGTGGTCGTCTTCGAGGTCGTCGACGCCGACGCCCACCACCACGTGCCGCTGCTGCTGAGCCCGTTCGGCTACTCGACCTACCGCGGGAGCTGAGCCGGATGGAGATCGTCGCGCTCGGGGCCAACCAGTACGGCAAGGCCGAGATCCGGCTGGTGCAGGTCGACCGCGACCGACCACGCCACGTCCTGCACGACCTCAACGTCAGCGTCTCGCTGTCCGGTGACATCGACGCGATCCACCTCGACCGGCGACAACAGCGGCGGTGCTGCCGACCGACACCCAGAAGAACACCGTCTACGCGTTCGCCCGCGAGCACGGCGTCGGCCAGGTCGAGGAGTTCGGGCTGCGGCTGGCCCGGCACTTCGTCGCGTCGCAGCCGGCGATCCACGGAGCCGTCGTCACGGTCGACGAGCACCACTGGGACCGGCTCGGCCGACGCACTCGTTCAGCGCGCCGGCGGCGAGACGCGCACCACGACCGTGACGCTCGACCGGCGACGGGGGAGCGGTCTGCTCCGGACTGACCGAGCTGATGCTGCTCAACTCGACCGGCGTCGGAGTTCCGCGGTTTCGCCACGCGACGGCTACACGACGCTGCCGGAGACCGACGACCGGATCCTGGCCACCTCGGTCGACGCCCGCTGGCGCCACGTCGGAGCCGGCAGGCCGACTGGGCGGCGTCGTACGACGGGCGTACGCCCGGCGCTGGTCGACGGCCTTCGCCGACACCTACAGCGGCTCGCTGCAGCAGACCCTGTTCGCGATGGGCGGCCGGGTCGCTCGCACCGGCCCGAGCGTCGCCGAGATCCGGCTGACGCCTGCCCAACAGGCACCACCTCCTCGTCGACCTGGCGCCGTTCGGCCTGGACAACCCGGGCGAGGTGTTCATCGTCGACGACCGGCCGTACGGGCTGATCGAGGGCACCGTGCTCGCGGACGACGACGACGCCGACGACGGGGCGTGGTGAGGGCGTGGACACGCAGATGGAGATGGTGCAGCCCGAGCACCCTGGGCCGAGGCCCTGGCGGCGCAAGGCCGACCATCCCGACGCTGCTGCCGATCGCGGGCGGGACCGACGTGATGGTCGAGCTCAACTTCGACCGACGCCGACCCGCCGGCGCTGCTCGACCTGACCCGGATCGACGAGCTGCACCGACGTGGTCGGTGGACGGCGACCTCGTCCGGATCGGCGCCGGCGTGACCTAGCACAGGCGGAGTCATCGACCTCGCCGACGCTGCGCGCCCGGGCTGGCGATGGCCGCGCGCACCGTCGGCTCGCCGCAGATCCGCAACCGCGGCACCGTCGGCGGCAACCTGGGCTCGGCCTCACCGGCCGGTGACGCGCACCCGCCGCTGCTCGCCGTCGGCGCCGTGGTCGAGGTGGCGTCGGTACGCGGCGTCCGGCTGGTGCCGATGTCCGACTTCTTCATCGGCGTCGAAGCGTCCGCGTCCTCGCAGCCCGACGAGCTGATCCGCGCGGTGCGGGTGCCGGTCCCGGCGCGGCCCGCAGCAGTTCGCCAAGATCGGCACCCGCAACGCGATGGTGATCGCGGTGGCTCGTTCGCGCTCGCCCTGCACCCTGAGTCACGCCGGGTCGGCACCGGCATCGGCTCGGCGGCCCCGACCCCGCTGCACGGCGCCGGCCGCCGAGGAGCTGCTCGCCGGGGAGCTCGACTGGGAGGGCCGCGGCGCCGGTCGCCGACCTCCGTCGTACGCCGCTTCGGCGAGCTCGTCGCCGAGGCCGCCGACCCGATCGACGACGTCCGCGGCACCGCCGCCTACCGCCGGCACGCCCTCGGCGTCCTCGCCGCCCGCACCGCCACCTGGGCCTGGGACGACTACCGATCCGAGGAGGCATCATGAGGGTTTCGACATGCGGGTGAGCTGCACGGTCAACGGCGAGGGGCGCGTCGCCGACGACGTCTGGGCGGGGGAGAGCCTGCTCTACGTCCTGCGCGAGCGGCTCGGCCTGCCCGGGTCGAAGAACGCCTGTGAGCAGGGGGAGTGCGGCTCCTGCACCGTCTACCTGGACGGCGTACCGGTCTGCGCCTGCCTGGTCGCCGCCGGGCAGGCCGAGGGCCGCACCGTCGTCACCGTCGAGGGCCTCGCCGACGGCGACCGGCTCGACCCGGTCCAGCAGGCCTTCGTCGACGCCGGCGCGGTGCAGTGCGGCTTCTGCACGCCCGGTCTCGTCGTGGCGGTGCACGACCTGCTGCCAGCGCGATCCCGACCCCGACGACGCCGACATCCGCGAGGCGCTCGCCGGCAACCTGTGCCGCTGCACCGGCTACGAGAAGATCCTCGACGCGGTGCGACTGGCCGCCTCCCGCTCGCCGGGGTGCCCGGGAGCCCGCGATGAGCATCGTGATCGAGGGCGGCGCCGTCGCCACGGTCGACGCGGCCGGCACCGAGCACGCCGACGGACACGTCGTCCTCGACGACACCCGGATCGTGGCGGTCGGCCCGGGCTCCGCCGACCCGGCGCTGTGGCCGCCGCCGACACCGTCGTCGACGCGCGCGGCTGCCTGGTCACCCCCGGCCTGGTCAACACCCACCACCACCTCTACCAGTGGGCCACCCGCGGCCTCGCCCAGGACGACGACCTCTTCGGCTGGCTGACCGACGCTCTACCCGGTCTGGGCGGGACTCGACGAGGACGTCGTCGGCGCCGCCGCGGCCGCCGGCCTCGGCTGGCTGGCGCGCACCGGCTGCACCAGCACCACCGACCACCACTACGTCTTCCCGCGCGACGGCGGCGACGTGCTCGGCGCGACGATCGAGGCCGCGCCGGCAGGTCGGGCTGCGCTTCCACCCGACCCGCGGGTCGATGGACCTCGGCCAGTCACAGGGCGGCCTGCCGCCGGACTCCGTGGTGGAGACGACCGAGGCGGCTCTGGCCGCCACTCGCCGCGCCGTCGACGGTGACCACGACCCGTCACCTGGGTCGATGCTGCGGATCGGCGGTCGCGCCGTGCTCGCCGTTCTCGGTCACCGCGCAGCTGATGCGCGAGGCGGCGACGCTGGCCCGCGAGCACGGGCGTCCGGCTGCACACCCACCTCGCCGAGACCGCTCGACGAGGACGTCTTCTGCCGGTCGACGCTACGGCTGCTCGCCCGACGGAGTATGCCGACGGCCTCGGCTGGCTCGGCGACGACGTCTGGCTGGCCCACTGCGTGCACGTCGAGGAGGCGGCGGCCAAGCGCTTCGCCGACACCGGTACGGCGGTCGCACACTGCCCGACTCAGCAACGGCCGGCTCGGCACCGGCCTCGCGCCGGTCCGGCGACCTGATCGACGCCGGTGTCGCGGTCGGCCTCGGCGTCGACGGCTCGGCGTCGAACGAGGAGAGCTCGCTCGCCGCTGAGCTGCACGCCGCGGTGATGGTGGCCCGGCTGCGCGGGGGACCTACCGCGATGACGGCCCGCGACGCGCTGGCGCTGGGCACCATCGGCGGCGCCCGGGTCATCGGCCGGGACGACGAGCTCGGCTCGCTGGAGGTCGGCAAGCTCGCCGACGTCGCCGTGTGGCGCGTCGACAGGCTCGCGCACGCCGGCTGCGAGGACCCGGTGGCCGCGCTGGTGCTCGGCTCACGTCCACCCCTGGCGCGGCTCGTCGTCGACGGCGTCACCGTCGTGGAGGACGACGTACTGCTGAGCGCCGACGAGCACGACCTCGCCGCCCGGGCCGCCATCGCCGCACGCACCCTGCTGGAGCGGAGCCGGCGATGACGACCACCGGGACGACGACCACGGGCGCCCGCATCGAGGGCGGTATCGGCGACAACGCCGCCCGGCCCGACGGCGGGCTGAAGGTGCGCGGCGAGTTCGCGTTCTCCTCCGACCTCTGGATGGACGACATGCTCTGGGGCGCGACCCTGCGCAGCCCGCACGCCCACGCCCGGATCACCGCCATCCGCACCGACGCGGCGCTCGCGGTGCCCGGAGTGTTCGCGGTGCTCACCCATGAGGACGTCCCCGGCGCCAACGCCTACGGCCTCGAGCACCGCGACCAGCCGGTGCTGGCCGCACGACAAGGTCCGCTACCAGGGCGAGGCCGTCGCGCTCGTGGCAGCCGACCACCCGGAGACCGCCCGCCGTGCCGCCGCGCTCGTCGAGGTCGACTACGACGAGCTCACTCCGGTCACCGACCCGCGCACCGCCGTCACCGGCGAGGGGGAGTCGCTGCATCCTGGCGGCAACTGGTGCGGCACGTGCCGATCCGGCGCGGCGACCCCGAGGCCACCGCCGCCGTCGTGGTCACCGGCGACTACGAGGTCGGCATGCAGGACCAGGCGTTCCTCGGCCCCGAGTCCGGGCTCGCGGTGCCCGCCCCCGACGGTGGCATCGACCTCTTCGTCGCGACCCAGTGGCTGCACGTCGACCGCAGCCAGGTCGCCTACGCGCTCGGCCTCGACGAGGACCTGGTGCGGATCACGCTGGCCGGGGTCGGCGGCGCGTTCGGCGCCCGCGAGGACCTCTCGATGCAGGTGCACGCCTCGATGCTGGCGCTGCGCACCCGCCGCCCGGTCAAGATGGTCTACTCCCGCGAGGAGTCGTTCTTCGGCCACGTGCACCGGCACCCGGCGCGGATGCGCTACGAGCACGGCGCCGACGAGGACGGCCGGCTCGTCTACGTGCGCGCCGAGATCGTGCTGGACGGCGGCGCCTACGCCTCCAGCACGCCGGCTGTCGTCGCCAACGCGGCGACGCTGGGCGTCGGGCCCTACGTCGTACCGAACGTCACGATCGACTGCTACGGCGCCTACACCAACAACCCGCCGTGCGGGGCGATGCGCGGCTTCGGAGCGGTGCAGGCCGCGATCGGCTACGAGTCGCAGATGGACCGGCTCGCCCAGGCGGTCGGCGTCGACCCCGTCGAGATCCGGCTGCGCAACGCGATGGCCGAGGGAGACCAGGTGGCGACCGGGCAGGTGATCGACTCCGCCGCCCCGGTCGCCGAGCTGGTGCGCCGCGTCCGCGACCTGCCCCTGCCGCCCCCCGCGTCGGCGGACCTGCGGGCGCATGCCCGGCGGCGTGTCCAACACCACCCACGGCGAGGGGGTACGCCGTGGCGTCGGCTACGGCGTCGGCATCAAGAACATCTGCTTCTCAGAGGGGTTCGACGACTACTCCACGGCCCGCGTGTCGGTGGAGGTCGCCGGCGACGACCCGGTCGTCACCGTCCACACCGCCGCCGTCGAGGTCGGCCAGGGTCTGGTGACGCTGCAGGAGCAGATCGCGCGCACCGAGCTCGGGCTGGTGCAGGTGCGTGTCGAGACCGCCGACACCCGGGTCGGCTCGGCCGGATCGACCTCGGCGTCGCGGCAGAGCTATGTCACCGGTGGTGCCGTTCAGGCGGCCTGCCGCGAGGTCGCCGACGAGCTGCTGGCCCGCGCCTCGGTTGCGGCCGGAGTCTCGGCGGACTCGCTGAGCCTCCAGGACGGCCACGTCGTCGGCCCGGCCGGCGAGCGCGTCGCCGCCGTCGTGGACCTGGTCGGCGCCGATCCGCTGCAGCGCACCGTCGAGTGGAGGCACCGCCCGACCACGACGCTGGATCCTGAGACCGGCCAGGGCAGCGCCCACGTGCAGTTCGCCTTCGCGGCCCACCGCGCGGTCGTCGACGTCGACGTCGAGCTCGGCCTGGTCAAGGTGGTCGCGCTCGACTGTGCCCAGGACGTCGGCCACGCGCTCAACCCCGGCGCCGTGCTCGGCCAGATCCACGGCGGCAGCGCGCAGGGCCTCGGCCTTGCGGTGATGGAGGAGATCCAGGTGGTCGACGGCCTGGTGCGCAACCCGTCGTTCACCGACTACCTCATCCCGACGTTGCTGGACATGCCGCCGATGCAGGTCGAGGTGCTCGAGCTCGCCGACCCGCACGCGCCGTACGGTCTGCGCGGGGTGGGGGAGCCGCCCACGATCTCCTCGACCCCGGCCATCCTCGCGGCGATCCGGGCCGCGACCGGACTGGCCCTGACCCGGGTGCCGGTGCGGCCCGAGCACCTGACCGGCACCTGACCCACACCTGACGAGGAAGATCGGCCACGCCCCAGGGCCCTGGACGCTCTAGTCGGGCTGCTGGTGGGGACGGAGCAGTGCGTCGAGCTTTCCGTCGATGTTGTCGAGGCGGGTGTCGAAGGTGTTGAGTTTTCCGTCGATGCCGTCGAGGCGGGTGTCGAAGGTGTCTGAGTTTTCCGTCGATGCCGTCGAGGCGGGTGTCGAAGGTGTTGAGTTTTCCGTCGATGCCGTCGAGGCGGGTGTCGAAGGTGTCGAGCTTTCCGTCGATGCCGTCGAGGCGGGTGTCGAAGGTGTCGAGCTTTCCGTCGATGCCGTCGAGGCGGGTGTCGAAGGTGTCGAGCTTTCCGTCGATGCCGTCGAGGCGGGTGTCGAAGGTGTCGAGCTTTCCGTCGATGCCGTCGAGGCGGGTGTCGAAGGTGTCGAGCTTTCCGTCGATACCGTCGAAGCGGGTGTCGAAGGTGTTGAGCTTGGCGTCGATGTTGTCGAGGCGGGCATCGACCGCGTCGAAGCGGACGTCGTGGTCGGCGAGCCTGCCGTCCATGCTGGTCAGCAGGTTGCCCTGCCGCGCCTGCTGCGCGCTCAGGGTCGCCAACATCTCGTAGATGGACTGGACGTCGTTATCCAACCGCCGCACCTTGCGCTCGATCTCACCCGGGGTCATCGACATGCACGGGACCGTACGAGTCACCACTGTAAGGCGCGGAAGGGCCGTGACGGCCTGTGGATGACCGGATCCTCCTCTCGCTTGGGGAGGAAACCTGGTGCCGGGCCAGGACGCGTGCCGTTGCCGCGCCGGCTCCGGGTAGTGCGCTCGGGGACGAATCGCGCCAGGATAGGTGTCCCGGGCATCTCGGCCCGAGCCATCCTTCTCGGGAGCATGCCTTGTCACGACTCACCACTATCGCCCTCGGTCTGACCACCGCGCTGACCGCCACCAGCGGTCTGGCCGTCGCCACGCTGGCCGACGGCCAGACCGCCCGAAACGTCCAGTCGACCCAGGTCGCCGCCGCGGACGCGGGCGATCCGGCGCTGACGGCGGCGATCGACTCGCTCCTCGCCGACCCCCGCTTCACCGGATCGATGGTCTCGGTCGCGGTGCGCGACGCCGAGAGCGGTGAGGCGATCTATGAACGCGACACCGGCCAGCGGCTCAACCCGGCGTCGAACATGAAGCTGTTCACCTCGGCCGCCGCGATGGATGCCCTTGGCCCCGACTATCGCTTCACCACCGACCTGCTCAGCGACGGGCGGGTGCGCGGCGGCAAGCTGCGCTCCGACCTCTACCTGCGCGGCGGTGGCGACCCGGTGATGCTCCAGGAGGACTACGCCGCCCTGGCGGCGCAGCTGCGAGCAGCCGGCGTGAAGCGGCTGTCCGGCGACCTCGTCGCCGACGACTCCTTCTTCGACGACGTACCTCTCGGTGTCGCGTGGAGCTGGGACGACGAGCCCTACTACTACAGCGCGGTGACCTCGGCGCTCACTGTCGCGCCCGACACCGACTACGACTCCGGCACCGTCATCGTCGAGACCGCCCCGGCATCGGTCGGCAAGGCGCCGGTCGTGACGTTGCAGCCGCGGACGGACGTGGTGAAGGTCGTCAACCGGGCGACCACCGGTGCGGCCGGCTCCGGCAACAGCCTCTCGGTCGAGCGGCAGCACGCCACCGACCGGGTCGTGATCACCGGCAGCATCGCCGCGGACCACACAGGCGACACCGAGTGGGTCACCGTCCCCGATCCGACGGCCTACGCCGCCGACGTGCTCGAGCGCGCCCTGGAGGCCGAGGGCATCCGGGTCAGCGGCGACGTCCGCGAGGGTGAGACCTCCGACGGTGCTGCCGTGCTCGCCAGCCA
This sequence comes from uncultured Actinomycetota bacterium, assembly GCA_963772415.1. Classification (GTDB taxonomy): domain Bacteria; phylum Actinomycetota; class Actinomycetes; order Propionibacteriales; family Nocardioidaceae; genus Nocardioides_B. The sequence continues at coordinate 162,502 of CAVYWU010000006.1, forward strand.
CGAGTCGATGACGCTGTCGGAGCTGCTCACGCCGTTCATGAAGCTGTCCAACAACATGCACGCCGAGGCCCTGGTCAAGACGATGGGTCGGCTCGCCGGCGGCACCGGCAGCTGGCCGGCCGGTCTCGACGTGGTGCGCGCCTACGCCGCCGCTCGAGGCGTAGAGACGTCGACGGTGCGGATGTCCGACGGCTCGGGCCTGTCCCGCTTCGACCTGCTGACCACCGACAGCATCGCCGACCTGCTGGTCGCCGTACGCTCCGAGCCGTGGTTCCAGGCGTGGTACGACGCCCTCCCGATCGCCGGGAACCCCGACCGGTTCACGGGTGGCACGCTGCGCAACCGGATGCGCGACTCCGCGGCCACGGACAACCTGCACGGCAAGACCGGGTCGTTGACGTCGGTGACGGCGCTCTCGGGCTACGTCACCAACGCCGACGGACGCGAACTGGTGTTCTCGATGATCTCCAACAACTACCTGTCGTCCCCGCGCAGCCAGGAGGACGCGCTCGGGATCACCCTCGCGGAGTGGAGCGAGGCCGAGGGCGCGGCGCCGCCGACGGTGAGCCGGGAGAGCCTGCGCCGGGCCGACCAGGGGCCGGACGGCATCGAGTGCTCCTGGGCGAAGGCCTGCTGAGCTGCTCGGCCCGTCAGGGGCGGGTGAAGCTCGCCGAGGTCACCCAGCGACCGTGCTGGTCGCGACAGCTGCCGACGCCGATGCGCCGGGCGAGTGGGCTCAAGACCACGGCCCGGTGCAGCGGTGAACGCATCCAGATCTTGACCAGCTTGTGGGGGCCGAAGCCACCGCGGCCCAGGGTCTCCCCGGCGTAGGTCACCGCGCACGCGACGGTGATCGCGCCGCTGCCCTGGTGGAGGAGCGTCCCGGTGTCGGCGAGCGAGGCCGCCCAACGCTCGGCATTCTCGTCGGCACAGCGCTCGGAGTGCAGGGGACGGAGGCCGTGGGCGGCTCGACGGCGGTTGATCAGTCGTTCGATCGTGGCCTCGTAGGTGTCACTCGCCATCGCGGTGCGGGGCTTGTCCTGGGCGGTCGCGGCCGGTGATGCTGGGCCGGCGGGGACCGCCAGTGCGAAGGCGGCCAGGAGTGCGACCAGGGCGGTGGGCCCGAGGTGGAGCCCCGCAGGACGCGGTCGGACGGCACGATGAGGTGCGGTCTTCTCCACGACCCCTCCCAGGTCTCGGCTACGTGCTTCGACGGTACGCCGCAAAATGCGCATCAGGTGCAAATCGCCGAAACCGGACAGATGAGTCCCGGTGACTAGGGTTGCCCCGTGCCCGCGAACCGAGCTGGAGGATCCGTGCCGTCCACATCCCTGACCGACACCGACCTGACCCACCTCCGCCGGTGCATCGAGCTGGCTCGTGAGGCGCTCGACGACGGCGACGAACCCTTCGGCTCGGTGCTGGTCGATGCCGCCGGCGCCGTACGGTTCGAGGACCGCAACCGGGTCAAGGACGGCGACGAGACCCGGCACCCGGAGCTTGCGATCGCCCAGTGGTCGGCGGACCACCTGACGCCGGAGGAGCGCGCGGCGGCCACCGTGTACACCTCCGGCGAGCACTGCGCGATGTGCTCGGCGGCGCACGGCTGGATGGGACTGGGGAGGATCGTCTACGTCGTGTCCACCGCGCAGCTGTCGTCGTGGTGCGCTGAGTGGGGGATAGCCGCCGGCCCGGTGGCGCCGCTCGCCATCACCGACGTCGTGCCCGGCGCGATGGTCGAGGGCCCCGTGGAGGCGCTGGTGGACGAGGTGAAGGAGCTCCAACGCCGTCGCTACCTCGGGTCCTAGCCTCATCGGCGGCGCCGCCGTGGAAGGCTGACCGATGCTCCAGAAGACACGTGTCAAGGACGTCGGCTTGTCGCGCCGCGGCCTAGTTGCTCCAGATGGGGAAGTTCTCAAACTGGTCCGCCGTGCTCACGATGCGGCGGAGGTCTCGACCGCGCGAGTTGGTCGTGCAGATGTCGTCCTGGTCTCGGACGACGACGTAGCAGCCGAGCACGATTCGCTTGCCGTCGGGCGAGAAGTCGGGCTTGAAGAAGATGAGCTTCTCGGTGCTGCGCAGGATGCGGTGGGCTCCGCGCCCGTTGGGTCGCACGAGGTAGACCCCGTTCTTCGGATTCGCCTGCGGACTCGACGTCGTAGATGACCCAGCGACCGTCGGGCGACCAGTGCGGGTGCTCGACACCCGCTGCGAACGGAGTTATCCGCCGCTGCCGTGACCCGTCGGCGGCGGTGATGAACAAGGCGTACGTCTCCTCCTCGGTGGCGGGATCGAACCGGATGCGGCTGAACACGATCGTGCGGCCATCGGGGGAGTAGTCGGGTTCGACGTCGAAGGTCGTGGAGTCGGCACCGAAGAGGGGGTGCGGGTTGCTGCCGTCAGCGTTCATCACGTACAGCGAGGTGAAGAAGTGACCATCCTGCGGGACGAATCTGTCGAAGACGATCGTGCTGCCGTCGGGGGAGTAGTCGGCCGCCTCCGAGATGCCGGGCAGGTCGGTGAGCTGTTGGAAGTGGGAGCCGTCAGCGTCGACCCTTCCGATCTGCTCGTCTCCGTCGTCGTCGGGGAAGTCGAAGAGCAGATGCGATCGGTTCGGCGCCCACGCGGGGAAGTAGGCCTGCCCCGGTGTGAGTCGTCGTTGATCGGTGCCTCTGGACGTGGTGCTCCACAGGGCGTAGCCACCGACGGTGGGGTCGAGCCTGGAGAAGGCGATACGCGGCTCGCGCTGTTCCCCGTGCTGCTGCCCGGGGTTCGGCGAGGCGGTCGAGGCTGCGGTACCGGCCAGGCACGCCACGCCCACCAGCACCCCTACTGAGGTAGCGCCCCGGGCCAGCTTGCCGGTGAAGGATTTGCGAGCGCTCATGCGTCACTTCTTTTCGGAAGCCTTCAGATGGTTACCTGTCGGCCCGGTCCGCAAGGACTTCCACGCAAGCACATGGTGTTCGTTTTGACAACGCTCTTTGCCCGCGAGAGCGCCGACGACCGGCACCGGCTCGATGGCCGAGGTCACGATCATCGTCTGCTCCATGACGAACGAGCGGTCTCTGATGTGGTTGTTTCGTACAGTTCGAAAACTGTCGGTGGGCTCTGGGAGAGTCAGGCCATGGAGATGCTCCCGGACTCGCCGACCAGCCCGATGGACACCGGCGACCAGCTCAGTGCGCCCGCGGTTCGTCGGCTCGCCTGTGACGCCGGGGTGATCCCCGCCGTCCTCGGACCCTGGGCGAGGTCCTCGATGTCGGCCGCACCCAACGCCTGGTCACCACCGCGATCTGGAAAGCCCTCACCCTGCGCGACCAGCACTGCCGCTTCCCCGGCTGCCGCCGGATGCCGCTGACCTGCGACGCCCACCACCTCACCCACTGGGCCGACGGCGGCACCACCGAGCTGGACAACCTGGTGCTGCTCTGCCGAGCCCACCACACCCTGATCCACGCCACCCCCTGGCAGGTCCGGCTCAACCCCCTCGACCGACGACCCGAGTTCCGACGACCACCACGCCACCGAACCGACCCAGCACCCGACACCTGGATCCGGCAACTGCCAACGCGGCAGTAGCCGGGGTCATCACCGGTTCCCGCGAGAGACCGATCATCTTCGCGGGCGTCCTCGAGCACCGAGAGCAGACCAGTGCTCAGGGCCGACGCTTGGACCGGGTGGTGGGCAGCTGGAGCCGCTGGGTCTCGGCGTCCGGATCCGGGTCGGTGCGGGGAGGTGTGGCCGCGGGTGCGTCGATCGTGGGGTCCCCGCTCCGAGAAGGGCGCCGGGCGAGGCGGAGCTGTCGGCGGACCCGCTCGTCGAGATCCATCTCGCGCAGGGTGCGCTTGACGGTGCCGAGCACGGCGGCGTTCAGCTCGAGCAGCTCGCTCGGTCCGCCGGCGACCAGCTGGGTCTCGAGCCGGTTGCGGGCCTCGTGCATGCCGTCGAGACCGTGCCGCAACGCCTGAGCATCGGACGCCCCGACCCCCCGCACGGTGGGGTCACCCTCGTCGTGCACCAGCTGCCCGAAGGCGTCGACGCCGGCGGCGAGCTCACGGAACGTGTGAGCGATCCCGAGGAACACCTCGTCGGTCGCGAGGTCAGCGCTCGCCAGCCAGGTGGTGTCGCGGGTGGCGTCGAGGACGGCGCGGTACATGCTGCGGATCGCAACCGCCGAGTGCTCCAAGGACTCCAGTCCCTGCCGTAGGCCCGGCCCGACGTCCGCCGTACCGACAGCGCGCACGTTGAGCCGGCGTCCCTCCTCAGCCTGCGCCAGCGCCTGCTGGATCTCGGGAATGTCAGCGGTGATCTCACGCGCCTCGTCCAGCCAGAGGCGGGCCGCCGGAGCGATCGGGCGGTCGTTCGCGATCAGCTCGCTGAGCTCGTCGGCGCTGCTGGTGAGCAGCTCGCCCACCCGGTCGGCGAGCCGGTCGATGGCATCGCCCACGTCGTTGCTCGCGACCTTCGGCGGGAACAGCAGGTTGGCGGTGATGGCAGCGGCTGCGCCGACCAGGGTCTCGGCGATGCGCTCCCACGCCGCCGAGCCGGTGCCGAGCGCTCCGACGCCGAGCACGAGCATGCCGCTGATCGCCACCTCCACCCGGTTGGACTTCAGTCGCAGCGCCTGACCCAGCGTGATGGCGACGAAGATCAGGAGCCCGAGGCTCCACCAGCGCAGAGGTACGACCGCGCCGAACGCGACCGCGAGGGTCACCCCCGACACCACCGCGATCACCCGGTCGAGTCCGCTGGAGAGCAGGGAGACGGGCGTGACCTGCACGACGAGCATCGCGGTCAGCGGCGCCAGCAGAGGCTGGGTGTCGGGGAAGAGCAGCCGCCCCACCACATAGCTCGCGGTGGCAGCGACGGTGACCCGCAGGGACCAGAGCAGCGCTTCGCGGCCGCCCGCGCGCAGCTGGCTGAGCTCCCGGACGAGGGTGCGGCGCAGGCGGATCACGCCTCATTGTTGCGCGTCGGTGCGAGAGCGTCGTCGCTGGTGGTGAGCGCGGTGCAGGTCAGGAGCGGGAACGCGTGTCCGATCGTTGCTGGTGCAGCGAGTGGGCGGCCGTCCCGATGGTGACCAGGCTCGTCGCAATGACCACGGCGCCGGTCCACGGACCCCAGACCGCGTCGCCCCAGGAATCCAGGATCGGCCACGGCACGTCGTCGACGACGAACATCGCCACACCGACCGCGAGCGCGACCGTGGTGGTCAGGAAGGTCAGGGTGGTCCGGGGTGCCGTGGCCACGGCCTCCTGCTGAGCCTCCTCGGCCTTCTCCTTGGTCGCGGACAGCGCCCTGCGCGCCCAGGCGTACTCGGCGGCCAGGACACCGATCCCGGCGACCACGACGACGATCCCCGGTCCCGGCAGAGGCATCATCACGAGCCCGGCGACCACGAGCAGGCCACCGATCACCGTCACGATGATCTTCTTCACCGTCTCCTCCTGCGTTGCCTGGCCGGCGCTGGGGGCGCCGGCTGAGGGTCGCCGCGGGGCGCCGAAGGTGGGGTACCCACCGGACACCGGCTTCACGCAGGGACGTCGCACCCGTGGTCGGCGGCTCGTGACATCCTGCGGGACGTGACCCTGCGGATCCATCGAGCCGAGCGCACCGACCTGCTCGCGGACGGGTTGGCGGAGCTGCTCGCGGCGCCGCTGGAGGACCCGTTCGCCGAGGAGCTCGTCGTCGTGCCAGCGCGGGGGGTGGAGCGCTGGCTGACCCAGCGACTCGCGCACCGGATCGGCGTCGGCGCCCGCGGAGGGGACGGTGTCTGCGCCGGGGTGCGCTTCGTCAGCCCGCACTCGCTGGTGTCGATGCTGCTCGACAAGGACCGCGACGACCCGTGGCACCCCGACCGGCTGGTCTGGCCTCTGCTCGGTGTCCTCGACGACTCCCTCGACGAGCCGTGGTGCGCCACCGTCGCCGCCCACCTCGGTCACGGGCTCGACGGCGACGAGGGCGAGCTGCGTCGCAGCCGCCGCTACTCCGTCGCGCGCCGGCTGGCCGGGCTGCTGGCGTCGTACGCCGTGCAGCGGCCGGCGCTGGTCACCGACTGGCGCGCCGGCCGCGACACCGACGGCGCGGGCGGACCGGTCGACGGCGACCTGGCCTGGCAGCCCGAGCTGTGGCGTCGACTGGTGGCGCGCGTCGGAGCTCCCGCGCCTGACCTGCGCCACACGGAGACGCTGGCGAGGTTGCGCGCCGGCGGCGACGGGCTCGACCTGCCGCCGCGCCTCTCCCTCTTCGGACACACCCGGTTGCCGGTCACCGAGGTCGAGCTGATCGGTGCGCTCGCGGAGCTCCGCGAGGTGCACCTCTGGTTGCCCCAGGTCTCGTCGGTGCTGTGGGAGGAGCTGACGGACGTGGTCGCCGCGGGGCCGGTGCCGCGGTCCGCGGATGCCTCGATCCGGCGGGTCGGGCACCCGCTGCTCGGGTCGCTGGGGCGGGATGCGCGGGAGCTGCAGCGGACGCTGGCGGTGACGGGTGCCGCGGCGGGTGCCGGTGGTGTCGAGGCGCCACTCTCGCAGCCGCGGGCGGCTCCCTCACCACCGGAGAAGTCGCTCCTGGGGTGGTTGCAGGCCGACCTGCGGGCCAACGCCGAGCCCGACCCGGACACCCGGGCGGAGCGGACGCTCGGCACGTCCGACCGGTCGGTGCAGGTGCACGCGTGCCACGGTGCGGCCCGCCAGGTCGACGTCCTCCGCGAGGTGCTGGTCGGGCTGCTGGAGGACGATCCGACCCTGGAGCCACGCGACATCCTGGTGATGTGTCCTGACATCGAGACGTTCGCGCCGCTGGTCCAGGCAGGCTTCGGGCTCGTCGACCTCCCCGGCACCCGCGAGGGGCACCCGGGTCACCGGCTACGGCTCCGGCTGGCCGACCGGGCTCTGTCGAGCACCAACCCGCTCCTCGCCGTGGCGGCCACGCTGGTCGACCTGGTCGGCGGCCGGGTGACCGCGACCGAGGTGCTCGACCTGGCCTCGGCGGGACCGGTGCGGCGACGGTTCGCCTTCGACGACGACGACCTCGCCCAGGTAGCGATGTGGGTGGAGGAGTCAGCGATCCGGTGGGGGCTCGACGCGCGCCAACGCGCCGCCTACGGCCTCGACCTGGGCGACAACACCTGGGCCAGCGGACTGAGCCGGATCCTGCTCGGGGTGGCGATGGCCGAGGACGGTGCGTCCTCGATCCCGGTGCTTCCAGTCGACGACGTCTCTTCCGCCGACATCGACCTCGCGGGTCGGTTCGGGGAGTACGTCGACCGGCTGCGTCGCTTCGTGGAGGCAGCCGGCTCGGCGTCGACCATCGGCAGCTGGGTGAGCGCACTGTCGGTGGCCGTCGACCAGCTCACCGACACCTCGGTGCGCGAGGCATGGTTGCGGGCACAGTTCGACCGGGAGCTGGCGATGATCGTGGACAGCTCGCAGGCGGGCACGGCCGCGAGCGACTCGACGCCGCTCCTTCTCGCGGACGTCCGGCAGCTCCTCGCCCACCGGCTGGGTGGCCGGCCGACCCGGGCCAACTTCCGCACCGGCACACTGACCGTCTGCACGATGGTGCCCATGCGCTCGGTGCCGCACCGGGTGGTCTGCCTGCTCGGTCTCGACGACGGCGTCTTCCCCCGCGCCGGCTCGGTGGACGGCGACGACGTGCTCGCCCGCAGGCCGGTGACCGGGGAACGCGACGCCCGCAGCGAGGACAGGCAGCTCTTCCTCGACGCCATCCTTGCCGCCCAGGAGACCCTCGTCGTCACCTACACCGGCGCCAACGAGCACACCGGGGCCGACCGGCCGCCCGCCGTACCGCTGGGCGAGCTGCTCGATGCGCTCGACGCGACAGCGGTGGCTCCGAGCCGCTCGCAAGCTCGCTCCTCAACCACCGGAGTGCGCGATCGCGTCGTGGTCCGCCACCCGCTGCAGCCGTTCGACGCGCGCAACCTGGTGCCGGGGGAGCTGGTGCCCGGCGCACCGTTCAGCTTCGACCAGGCAGCGCGGGCAGGAGCCGAGGCGATGCGCGGCCCCCGGCTGGCCACCACGGCCCTGGTCCCGACGCCGCTCCCCGCCAGGGCGCCGGCCGACGTCGCGCTGGCCGACCTGAAGGCGTTCGTGGAGCATCCGGTGCGTGCCTTCCTGCGTCAGCGGCTCGACGTGACCGCACCGCTCGAGGCCGAGGAGACGCTCGACGCCATCCCGATCACCCTCGACGGGCTCAGCAAGTGGGCGTTCGGGGACCGGATGCTGCGCGACATCCTGGCCGGCACCAGTCCCTACGACGCGGCGCACGCCGAGCGGCTGCGTGGCGGGCTGCCACCCGGTGCCCTCGGTGACCGGGTGCTGAGGGAGGTCGACACCGAGCTGCGCGCACTCGTGCTGGGGGCGCTGAGGATCAGGGAAGGCCAGGACCGCGGCGACCAGGGAAGGCCACCCGAGCAGCGCACCCTCGACGTCAGCGTCGACCTCGGCGAGGGCCGACGGCTGACCGGCACCGTGGGCGGGGTGTGGGGCAACCGGCTCGTCACCGTGCACTACTCACGGCTGGCCGCCAAGCACCGGCTGGCCTCCTGGGTCGACCTGCTCGCGTTGAGCGCGGGCCGTCCCGACGAGAGCTGGACAGCGCACGCCATCGGTCGGGGCCGGGCCGCACCCGCCGTGGCCACGGCCGGACCCCTCGACCACCGGGCCGAGCAGTGGCTGCGCGACCTCGTCGACCTCTACGACCGCGGGATGCGCCAGCCGCTCCCGCTGCCGGTCAAGACCGCCTGCGCCTACGCCGAGGAGACGCTCAAGGGTGGTGGGTCGGACTGGAAGGCCCGCAAGGAGTGGACCACTGACCGCTTCTCGCCCTACGGCATCCTCGGCGAGGACGGCGACCCGTCCCACGTGCAGGTCTTCGGCGAGGACGCACCTTTCGAGGTCCTCACCGGCGAGCCCCGCGACGACGAGCGCTGGAGCAACGAGTCCCACCGGCTCGGTCAGCTCGCGCTGCGCCTGTGGACGCCCCTGCTCAGCGGTGCCGAACGGGTGGGGATGCTGTGAGCGGCCCGGGGGAGAAGCAGGTCTTCGACATCTGCGCCCCCCTGCCCACCGGCACCACGCTGCTGGAGGCGAGCGCGGGCACCGGCAAGACCTGGACGATCGGGGCGCTGGTGACCCGCTACGTCGCCGAGGGCGTCGCCTCGCTGGAGGAGATGCTGGTCGTCACCTTCGGCCGGGCCGCCAGCCAGGAGCTGCGCGAGCGGGTCCGCACCCAGCTCGTCGACGCCGAGCGTGCCCTCGCCGACCCCGACGGCGCCCACCCCGACACCGAGCTGCTCGCACTGCTCCTCGACGCCTCGTCCGAGGAGCGGGCCGAGCGGAGGCAGCGGTTGCGCGCGGCGCTCGGGGCCTTCGACGGCGCCACCATCGCCACCACCCACCAGTTCTGCCACCTGGTGCTCCGCAGCCTCGGCGTGGCCGGCGACACCGACGCCAACGCGACTCTCGTGGAGGACCTCGAGGACCTCCTCGGTGAGGTGGTCGACGACCTGTTCCTCCAACACTTCGGCGCCAGCGCAGAGCCGCCGCCGTTCAGCCACGCCGATGCCCTGCGGCTGGCCAGGGCGGCGGCGGGTGACCCGCAGGCCCGGCTCGAGCCCTCCGGCGACGACGTGCTCCCCGACAGCCCCGCCGGACACCGGGTGGCCTTCGCCAGGGCGGTCCGCGCCGAGCTCGACCGACGCAAGCGACGCCTGGGCGTGCTCAGCTACGACGACCTGCTCTCCCAGCTCGCCGACGCCTTGGCCGATGAAGCAGGCGCCGGCCCGCGAGCGGATGCGACGCCGCTGGAAGGTGGTGCTGGTCGACGAGTTCCAGGACACCGACCCGGTGCAGTGGCAGGTGCTCGACCGGGCGTTCTCCGGGCACGCCACGATGGTGCTGATCGGCGACCCCAAGCAGGCGATCTACGCCTTCCGCGGCGGCGACGTCACCACCTACCTCCAGGCCGCCGACACCGCCACCACCCACCAGACCCTGGGTCGCAACTGGCGCAGCGACGCAGACCTCGTCTCCTCGCTCCAGGTCCTGCTCCGCGGCGCCGCCCTCGGCGACGACCGCATCCTGGTGCGGGACGTGCAGGCCGAGCACCAGGGCTCCCGGCTCGACGGCGCCGGTGCGCCGTTCCGGCTGCGCGTCGTGCGCAAGGACCTCCTGCGCGCCCGCAACGACCTCACCGTGGCGCGGATCCGGCCGCACCTGTACGACGACGTCGCCCACGACATCAAGCGGCTGCTCACCTCGGGAGCCACCTTCGAGGGCCGACCACTGGAGCCGCGTGACGTCGCGGTGATCGCCTACCGCAACAACGACCTCCAGCAGGTGCAGGCGGCGCTCGCGAGCCTCGGCGTACCAGCGGTCGTCGCGGGCAGCGGCAGTGTCTTCGCCACCCCGGCGGCCACCGAGTGGCTACGGCTGGTCGAGGCGCTGGAGCAGCCGCACCGGTCCTCACGGGTGCGCAGTGCGGCGCTCACCTCGTTCTTCGAGCACGACGCCCGGGCGATCGACGCGGGCGGGGACGTCCTCACCGACGAGGTCGCCAACACCCTGCGCGACTGGGCCGAGCTGTACTCCTCCCGCGGGGTCGCCGCCGTGCTCGAGGCCGCCGTGGCGGGTGGACTCACGGGTCGGGTGCTGGCCAGGGTCGACGGTGAGCGGCTGCTCACCGACCTGCGGCACGTCGGTCAGTCGCTGCACGAGCACGCCACGACCGAGCGTCTCGGCCTGGTCGCGATGCTCACGTGGCTGCGCGGGCAGATGGCCGACGACAAGGTCGCGGTCGCAGCCGAGCGCACCCGGCGGCTCGACAGCGACGCCGCCGCCGTCCAGCTGGTGACCATCCACGGCAGCAAGGGACTGGAGTACCCGGTCGTCTACCTGCCGACCCTGTGGGACCGCTTCCCACAGGACCCGAAGGTGCCGCTGTTCCACTCCGACGCCGACGACGGGGCGCAGCGCTGCATCGACGTCGGGGGCGGCGGACCCCAGTGGCCCGGCAACCTCGCCCGGGCCAGGGCGGAGGAGGACGGCGAGTGGCTGCGACTGCTCTACGTCGCCCTGACCCGCGCCCGCTCCCAGGTGGTCGCCTGGTGGGCGCCGGCGCCCAAGAACACGCCGGCCTCCCCGCTGCAGCGGATGCTGTTCGGCCGGCGCCCCGACCAGGCCGACGTACCCGCGCAGCAGCCGCTGCACGACGAGGCCGACGTCGCCCGGATCCTCGACCTGATCGGTGAGCTCGGGGGTGCCGCCTGGGAGGAGAGCCGGCTCGCCGCCCTGCCGGCGCCATCGCCCGAGCCCGAAGGGCAGCGGCTCGAGGTGCGGTCGTTCACCCGCGACGTCGACACCTCCTGGCGGCGGACCTCCTACTCCTCGCTCAGCGCCGCCGCCCAGGCCCAGCCCCGCCAGCCCGCGGTGGGCAGCGAACCCGAGCTGCAGCCCCTCGACGACGAGGCGGAGCTCGGAGCGATGACGGTGAGTGCGGCCGCACCGTCGGCCACGGTCGACGGCGTGGCCGACGTGGTCTCGCCGATGGCGGGACTGCCGGTGGGGGCGACGTTCGGGTCGCTGGTGCACGCGGTGCTGGAGCACGCCGACCCCGAGGCCCCCGACTTCGCAGCCGAGCTGCGCGAGCACGTCGCCACCCAGCTGGTGCACTGGCCGGTCACGCTCGACCGTGACGAGCTGGCGAGCGCGCTGGTCGCCGTGTGCGAGAGCCCGCTCGGGCCGCTCGCGCCCGGCGCGACCCTGCGCACCATCGGGCTGCGCGACAGGCTCCGCGAGCTCGACTTCGAGCTCCCGCTCGCCGGGGGTGACGTCCGCGGCTACCCGGCAGCCGAGGTCACGCTCGGCGATGTCGCGCCGCTCCTGCGCGCGCACCTGCCCGCCGGTGACCCGCTGCTCGCCTACGCCGGTGCCCTGGACCAGCCCGCGCTCGGCGGGCAGCGCCTGGTCGGCTACCTCACCGGTTCCGTCGACGTGGTCCTCCGCGTGCCGGGCAGCGACGGTCCGCGCTACCTCGTCGTCGACTACAAGACCAACTGGCTGGGCGCGCTGCCCGACGAGGACGCACCGGCCCTGAGCGCGCTCGACTACCGCCCCGAGGTGCTCGGCGCCGCGATGGGCCACTCCGACTACCCGCTCCAGGCGCTGCTGTACGCCGTGGTGCTGCACCGCTTCCTGCGCTGGCGGCAGCCCGGCTACGACCCGGCGGTCCACCTCGGCGGGGTGCTGTACCTCTACCTGCGCGGCATGTGCGGGCCGGACACCCCGTGGGTCGACGGCGAGCCGTGCGGGGTTTTCTCCTGGCGTCCGCCGGTCGCGCTCGTCGAGGCGCTCTCCGACCTCCTGGACGGAGACGCGACGTGACCGAGCTCTTCGAGCCCACCGACGCCGCCGACCGCCGGTTGGCGCTCGCCGCCACCGGGCTGCTCCGCGACTTCAACGAGGCCGGTGTGCTGACCTCGGCCGACGTGCACGTCGCCGCCGAGGTCGGCCGGCTCGCCGGCGAGGGCGACGAGGAGGTCCTGCTCGCCACCGCCCTCGCCGTTCGCGCGGTGCGTCACGGGTCGGTCTGCGTCGACCTCACGACCGTGGCCGAGGTGGCCCCCGACCTGGCGTGGCCCGCCGGTGCCGCGTGGACCGCGGCGCTCGAGCGCAGCCCACTGGTGAGCGCCGGGGTGCTGCGCTGGGAGTTCGGCCTGCTCTACCTCGACCGCTACTGGCACCAGGAGGTGCAGCTCTGCGTCGACCTCGAGGCCCGCCTCGCTGCGGCGCCGCCCGTGGTCGACGGCGATCTGCTGGAGACCGGGCTCGCCCGGGTGTTCCCCGGTGCGCCCTACGCCGAGCAGCGCGACGCCTCCCGGCGGGCCGCGTCCGGCTGGACCACCGTCCTCACGGGTGGTCCGGGCACAGGCAAGACGACGACGGTCGCGGGCCTGCTGGCGCTGCTCGCCGAGCAGGCCGACCGAGCCGGCCGACCGCCGCCGAGGATCGCGCTGACCGCTCCGACCGGCAAGGCAGCGGCGCGGCTCCAGGAAGCCGTCGCCCGCGCCGCCGCCGACCTCGACCAGGTCGACCGCGACCGTCTGGGGACCCTCCAGGCGGTGACGTTGCACCGGCTGCTCGGCACCCGGCCGCGACAACGGCACCCGGTTCCGCCACCACCGGGGCAACCGGCTGCCGCACGACGTGGTCGTCGTCGACGAGTCGTCGATGGTCTCGCTGACGATGATGACCCGGCTCGTGGAGGCGGTGCGGGCCGACACCCGCCTCGTGCTCGTCGGCGACCCCGACCAGCTCGCCTCGGTGGAGGCCGGTGCGGTGCTCGCCGACCTCGTCGCGGGCCTTGCCGAGCGTGAGCCGAGCCCGGTCGTGCGACTCGCGACCACGCACCGCTTCGGCGCCGAGATCGGCACCCTCGCGGCGGCGATCCGGGGCGGCTCGGCCGAGGACGTCCTCGCCGCCCTCACCGTCGGTGGCGACGCGGTGGACTACGTCGAGACCGACGACGCCGCCGCGGTGCTCCGGCCCCGCGTCGTGGCCGCGGCGCTCGACGTACGCACGCACGCGGAGGCGGGCAGGGCCGCCGAGGCGGTCACCGCCCTGGACCGTCACCGGCTGCTCTGCGCCCACCGCGACGGTCCGCACGGCGTAGCCCACTGGAACCGGCAGGCCGAGCACTGGCTCTCCGAGGCGACCGGCGACCCGCTCTACGAGCCGATGTACGTCGGTCGGCCGATCCTGGTCACCGCCAACGACTACGGGCTCGGTGTCTACAACGGTGACGCCGGCGTCGTGGTCCGCACCACGGCCGGCCCGCGGGCCTTCGTCTCCGGCGCCGAGGGTCTCGCCGATTTCGCGACGACCCGGATGAACGACGTCGAGACCATGTTCGCCACGACCATTCACAAGAGCCAGGGAAGCCAGGCCGAGGACGTCACGGTGCTGCTGCCGCCGCCCGACTCCCGGCTGCTCACCCGCGAGCTCTTCTACACCGCGGTGACACGCGCCGAGCTGGTCGTGCACGTGGTCGGCACCGAGGACGCCGTGCGCGCCGCCGTCGAGCGTCGCGCCCAGCGCGCCAGCGGTCTGCGCCAGCGGTTGCTGCGCTGAGCCCGCGAACGTCCGTGCTCGCAGGTACCGTCGGGGTTCGTCCGCGGGGAGGGCCCGCAACGGGGGAGCGAGGTGCAGGGTGCCGATCCTGATCCCGGAGCAGCCGACGTTCAGCACGCCGAGCGAGTCGAAGGTCTGGGAGCTCGCTGCGCAGCCAGCTCGGCGACGACGACGTCCTGATCAGTGGGCAGCGCATCTCCGCGCACGACAAGGACCACGAGATCGACATCTGCGTGGCCTTCGCCGACGCGGGGATCGTCGTCGTCGAGGTCAAGGGCGGGCAGGTCTGGTACGACGACGGCTGGTGGATCGACCGCCGCGGCCGTCACGACCGCATCGACCCGGTGACCCAGGCCCGCGACGCGCAGTACGCACTGAGGACGTGGCTCGACCACGACCCACGCTGGCGGGGCCGCACCGGACTGCGCTGGGCGCACGCGCTCGTGCTGCCCTACACCCGCATCGACGACGACTTCGCAACGCCCGATGCACAACGCTGGCAGGTGGCCGGCCGTGACGACCTCGAGTCGCTCGCCGACTTCCTCCGCCGGATCATCGTGCAGCAGACCAACGGCAAGCGTCCGCTGACCTTCGACGACTGCGACGCGCTCCAGGAGGCCCTCGGAGGTCGCGGACTCCCGCAGCGCGACCTGGTCGGCCTCGCGACCGAGCGGGAGGACGAGGTCGAGCGGCTCAGCGCCGAGCAGGCGGTCATCCTCCAGGCTGCTCGCCAGCTCCACCGAGTCGAGGTGCGGGGCGGCGCCGGCAGCGGCAAGACCTGGCTCGCCGTCGAGCAGGCCCGCCGACTGACCCGCGACGGCAAGCGGGTCGCCCTCACCTGCTACTCCCGGGGCCTCGCGGCCTGGCTGGAGCGACGGGTCGCGAGCCTGCCGCGCAAGGAGCGGCCCGCCTACGTCGGCACCTTCCACAACCTCGGCGTCGACTGGGGAGCACCGAGCCGGCAGCGAGGACGACAGCAACTTCTGGGAGGTCGAGCTGCCCACCCGGATGGTCGACCTCGGCGCGCAGCAGCCGCCCGGCCGGCTCTTCGACGCGCTCGTCATCGACGAGGCCCAGGACTTCGCCGACCTCTGGTGGCCGGCCGCCCTCGCGGCGCTCAAGGACGAGGAGCACGGCGGTCTCTACGTCTTCACCGACGAGGGGCAGCGGGTGTTCTCCCGCTACGGCGGGCCGCCACCCGGACTGGTGCCGCTGGTGCTCGACAGGAACCTCCGCAACACGCGTCAGATCGCCGAGACCTTCTCCACGCTGGCCCCGATCCGGATGCGTCTCGGCACCGCAGTCGGTCCCGAGGTGCGGCTTCCTCGAGTGCCCGGCCGAGCAGGCGCTCGACGTCGCCGAGGACCACGTCGACGCCCTGCTCGACGCCGGCTGGCGACCGGAGGACCTCGCCCTGCTCACCACCGGCACTCGCTCGGCGGAGCAGAAGCTGCGACAGGAGGCCGGACCGCAGGCCTACTGGGACACCTTCTGGGACGAGGACCAGGTCTTCTACGGTCACGTCCTGGGCTTCAAGGGTCTCGAGCGGCCGGCCGTCATCCTGGCGCTCAACGAGAGCGATCCCAGTGAGCGCTCCAAGGAGCGGCTCTACGTCGGGCTGTCCCGGGCGCGCGACCAGCTCCTCGTCGTCGGCGACCCGGCGTTCGTCGAGGAGGTCGGCGGTCCCGCGGTGCTGCGCCACCTGCGGCAGGGGCTGACGACGACTCCTTCGTCAGCGCACAGAACTGTCGGTGGTCGTCCCTAGGGTGGGAGGCACAGGAACGGTCAGGGGAGATCGGTCCGGGTCGAACGGGGGGATGGACATGGCTGTTTCACCGGACGTGGATGCTCAGGCCGACCACGCGTGGAGGGCGTTCCGCGGTCGCCTGGCTGACCACGTGGCCGGGCTCGAGGACGGCGAGGTTCTCGTCGTGGAGACTGACCCCGCCGACGACGAGGGCACGGAGCCCTACGTGCAGTTCCTCGGCCTCGGGGACGGGCTGCTCCGTGCAGAGGTCTCCTCCAACGTGTGGTTGCGGGCCGAACGTCGTCTCGATGCTGCGGCCGAGGCACGCCTGGTCGAGCTCGGCTGGGCCGCTCCGCTCAGTGACGAGGTCGGACTCGACGAGAACTTCTACCTCGACGCGGGCACGCGGGAGGCCGACCGGGTCGCCGAGCTCGCGGTGGTGGCCCTGCGCGAGGTGTTCGGGGTCCCGCACCCGGTCTTCCTCACCGCCGACGGGCTCGAGCGCGAACCCGGGCAGCCGGTGCCCGACGACGGGCCGCCGGCCGGGGACGAACTGCCCCTGGCCGTGCAGCCGCGTGACCGCGACGAGCTCGTGGACTGGGTCGACCGCGTCCTGACACCCGTCTTCGGTCACCCGCCCCGTCACGACGAGGACGACGACATCCCGGTCAACGCCGGCACCGCCGCCCTCTTCGTGCGAGTCCGCGACGACATGCCCGCGGTGCAGATCTTCTGTCGGCTGGTGGGCGGCGTCCGCGACCCGGAGGCGGCCGTCCACGAGGTCAACCTGCTCAACGCCGAGCACCGCTTCGTCGACTTCGCGCTGGTCGACGACGCGGTGATGGCGGACGTGCACGTCCTGGCGATGCCGTTGGCGCCGGCCCACCTGCGCGACATGCTCGAGGTGATGTGCGGCGTGGCCGACCGGGTGGGGCCGGTGCTCGCGCGGCGTGTCGGTGGCGAGGTGGCCTTCACGGCACGGACGACGGCCGACGAGGAGGACCCCCTCGAGGACCTGCTGGTCGAGCACGACGACGATGGCCCGGACTGGAACGCGTCCCTGCCGCCGATCGAGTCCCTGCCGGTGCCGCCCGCGATGGAGGTGCTCCGTCACCTGGAGATCGACCGTCCCGGCTCGGTGACCGCCGAGGTGGCGGCGACCGTCTGCGACTGGGACCGCGACACCCTCCTGGAGTTGCTGGACTGGAACGACGCCGAGGAGTGCCGCTGGCGTCACGAGGTCGAGGTCGCCCGTCGGCAGGACGACGAGGACGAGGCCGATGTCTGCGAGATGCTCCGGAGCGAGGCGGCGGAGGCCCTTCGTCTGCTCCGCCGGGCGCTGCGCCTCCAGGTCGACCGCCAGCTGCGTCACGGCGGCCCCACCGAGCGACGCGACCGACGTCGCGATCTCAGGCAGCCGCGGCGGGCTCGTGGCCGGGACGTGTCGCTGCCCGGGCTCGACCGGCTGGCCGACGACGATCCGGCGCTGTTCGACGACCGTCCCTCCTGGCGGGAGGTCGGCAGGCCCGACTAGCCGAGGGCGGAGGGTCGACAGCCCTGCCGGACGGTTCGTTGACGCTGCCCCGGCTCGCCCCTAGGTTGAGCAAGACCTCCACCGAGTGGTCGGACTCCCGGCCACCGCGGTCCCTGACAACCCGAGGCCACCATGCGTGAGCGCGAGCCGGCAGCCGACCAGACCACCCCGCCTTCCTCGCGGGACCAGGAGCAGCGGTGGTGGGCGCTGCGCGACGTGGCTGACCCGAGCCTGGTGCTCGGACACGGTGCGGACGCGCCCGACCCGGCTGACCTCGGCGAGCCCGCGCCGGTGACCCACGCGCTGCGGGAGCACGTGGCCGGGCGGCTCTCCCGTCGTCGGGTGCTGGCCAGCGGTGCAGCGGGTGTCGCCGCGGGGGTGCTCGGCAGCTCCGGCTCGGCGGCAGCCGGCTCCCGGCACGGTCGCCCCCACGGAGGCGGTCACCACCACGGGCACCAGCCCTGGCGAGGCGACGCCGCGTCGCTCAAGGAGGCTCTCGACGTCGACTACCTAGGCCGGGTCACCACCGCGGTGACGAGCTTCGGGGACACCGAGCAAGGCTGGCGCCCGGGCGGCTCGCCGGCCAACCTCCGGGCGGTCGAGTGGATCGCTGACGAGATGCGCGCGGTGGGCCTGCGCAAGGTGGCCGAGCTGCCGGTGCCCATCGACCGTTGGGTCTTCCGCGGTGCGTCGGTCGCCGTGGGCCGAGGTCCGACCTTCGAGGCCAGCTCGTGGGGAGGGGTGCCAGGGACGTCGGACAGCGGGATCACCGCCGAGGTGATCGACGTGGGTGCAGGGCAGGCGGCCGACTACGAGGGGGTCGACGCCACCGGCAAGATCGTGCTGGTCGACTGGGCCTTCGGCGACTACTGGGTCAACCGGCACGGGCACCAGGCCACCCTCGAGGGCGCCCTGGCCGTCATCTTCTACACCGGCCGCACGGCCGCGGGTGCCTTCTACAACAAGCGTGACGACGGACTGCTGAGCTTCGACGGCACCTACGACGACGACTGGGTGCCGTTCGTCTTCGTCAGCCGCCACGCCGCCAACGACCTGATCGACCGCGTCGCCGCCGGGCCGACGACCGTCACCCTGATCTCCCACGTCGAGCTCACCCGGGCCGACGACGGCGGTGTCGGCTACAACGTGCTCGGATCGATCCCGGGCACGGACCGGGCCGACGAGCTGATCATCTTCACCGGCCATCACGACGCCTGGTTCCGCGGCGCGGCGGACGACGCGACGGCCATCGCCGCCATGCTCGGCATCGCCAAGTCGATCAAGGACTCGGGCTTCCGCCCGCGGCGCACGCTTCTGTTCCTGGCCAGCACCAACGAGGAGTACGGCTACACCGACGCCTACTACGAGTGGCTGGTGGGCTGTTGGTACGCCGTGACGCACCAGCGTCCCGACTGGGCCCACCGCGCCATCCTGACTCTCGACTTCGAGCTGCTCGGCACCGCCGACCCGGGGGAGCGGTTGCTGATCCGGACCCACGCCGAGCTGCTCGCGCACGCCGTCGGCAAGCTGGAGGCCGACCCGGCGCGCACCCCCTACGGCACCCTGTCCGCCAACACGGTGTGGGCCAACGCCGACCACTTCACGCTGACGGCAGCCGGCATCCCGGGGCTCTACTTCAACACGGTGGGGACCCAGTACCTCACCCGCAACTACCACACCAACTACGACGTGGTCGACAACGTGGACTTCGACTACCTGGCGAACAACATCGAGGTCGTCAACGACATCTGGGTCGACCACGACCGGGCCGGCCTGCCCATCCTCGACTTCGTCGCGCGGGCGACCGAGGCGGAGGCCCGGATCGCCTACCTCGCCGAACCGGGCGTCGGCCTCGCGCAGCTCCCGGGCGTCGACCAGCGGGCCGCGGCGGCGCTGCGCCGATCGGTGGCCCGCTTCCGGTGGGCGGCCGAGCGTCTCGACGACCGGCTCGCCGAGCCTCGTCGGGTCCGGTCCGAGCGTTCGGTGGCCGAGGCGATGATGCGCGCGGAGCGGAGGCTGCTCTCCAGCCTGGTGGCCCTCGACGTCTTCGACCAGTACGTCTTCCCGCACGAGCAGCTGCAGCGGGACGCGACCCGGATGCAGCTCGCGCTCGACACGCTCCGCGCGGGTGACCCCGCGACGGCCAACGAGACCTACGTGCGCCGCATCGGCCTGACCAGCGCCGGCCGGCTGTTCGCCTACGAGACCTACGTCGCCGAGCTCGCCCGGCACGACCGCGGCTTCGAGCGGCTGCAGTGGGGCGGGCAGGGACATCTCGCGCCCTACGTCGACCTGTGGCAGGAGTACCACGCGATCGCGGCCAAGATCGAGGCGGGACTGAGCGCGCCCGGCGACTTCGCCGGCGAGGTGGCGGCCGTCCGCCGCAAGCTCCGCCCCGTGTACGCCGAGCTCAACCGGCGGCTGCGGTGGATGGCCAAGGTCTTCGACCGGACGGCCGTCGACCTGGCCTCCGCCGCACGGCACGCCCGGTAGGCCGTCGGGCGGCTGTCTCGGTCGGAGGTCAGCCCGTCGTCCTGGCGCGCAGCATCCGCCCCACGGTGTCGCCCCGCTCGCGAACGCGGTTGCCGACGACGTCCAGCACGTCGTCGCGAGCGGCCGCGGCCAGGGCCCTGTCCAAGAACGCGTCGTCGACGGCCACCGTCGGGAACAAGGAAGCGACCACGAAGCCGGCGAACTTCGAGCCCATCCTGGCGAGCCCGCCCAGCTCGCCGAGCCACTGGTCGGGCAGCCCCGCGAGCTCGTCCTCCTGACCGGGGAGCCACAGGCCTTCCGCGACCGCCCGGATCCCGCGGAAGCCCAGCCGGGTCGGTTCGGTGAGCACCGCGTCCAGACCTTCGAGCTTGGCTGCCCGCGAGGGACGGTGCACCCGGACGCCCAGGGACGACACCCACGCCTCCGGGTCGGGGTCACGCGCCTCCAGGGCCACGACCTCGTCGAGGTCGAGCAGGCCCAGCCGCCCCCGCCGGGTCAGGCGACGCCACCCGAGGGACAGGTCGGCGGGCCACGTCGAGACGAGTCCGTCCAGTGCGGCGAGCTGCTCGTCGGTGGTCGCCGTCGAGGCGAAGGTGCGGGCGGCTGCGGCGCCCTGCTCGGGGTGGTCCACGAGCGTGAGCGCGACATCGGCCACCTGCGTGGTCAGCGCGACGCGACGCTCCGGGACGGCCCACTGGTCGGCAGTCTGTCGCGCGAGCAGGGAGACCGGCTCGACCACGCTCCCGCCGGCCTCGTGGCGGAGCACGTCCAGTGCCGCGCCGACCAGCGCGTCCGCCGCCAGCTCGCCGCGCATCAGCAGGCCCCAGGCAGTGGTGACCGCCACGGCGCGACCGACCGGCGTCGGGAGACGACCGGCGCCCGCGACCATCGCGGCCAGCGACACAGGGTCAGGGCGGACGGCAGCGAAGGTCTGGTCGTTGTCGTTGAGGAGCACCAGCGCGTCCTCGGGTACGTCGCGCAGCAGCACCCGATCGGAGAGCTCCACGTCGTGGGTGCGATCGAGCCGGAGACCCTCGTCGCCGGCGACGTACACCCCGACGTCGAAGCGGTGCACCAACGGCTCACGGCCTGCCGGGGCGATCAACGACAGCTCGACGTCGGTGCCGGTGCGCTCGCAGCGGATCTCGTCGGTGCCCGCCGTGCCGAGCCAACCCGTCACCCACGGAGCCAGGTCACGCCCGGCAGCCTGCTCGACGGCAGCCACCAGATCGGCCAGGGTGGCGTTTCCCCAGGCATGAGCGGCGAAGTAGCCACGCAACGCCGCCACGAACGCGTCCTCACCGACCAGGTGCACGCAGCTGCTTGAGCGTGGAGGCGCCCTTGGCGTAGGTGATCGCATCGACGGTGCTGCGCGTCGCCTCCACGTCGACGATCGCCCGCTGGATCGGGTGGGTGGTGGGGGCGAGGTCGGCAGCGTAGGCCCGCTGCTTGTCGTTGACCGCGTCGGCGGCCCACACGTCCGCGAACTCCGTGACCCGCTCAGCGGCCCAGTGGCAGGCCCACTCCGCGAAGGACTCGTTGAGCCACAGGTCGTCCCACCACCGCATGGTCACCATGTCGCCGAACCACATGTGCGCCATCTCGTGCAGCAGCACGCGGGTGCGGCGCTCGCGCTCGGCCGCCGTCGGCTCGCTCGCGGTAGAGGAAGGTGTCGATCCAGGTGACGCAGCCGAAGTTCTCCATCGCGCCCGCGCCGAAGTCCGGTACGAACACCTGGTCGTAGCGCCGCTGTGGGAACGGCAGCGCGAACTGCTCGCCGTAGAACGCCAGCCCGGCGGCAGTGGTCTCGAACAGGTCTTCCGCGTCCCGCTCGAGCACGGTCGACAGGGAGCGGCGCGCGAGCAGCCCGAGGTCGTAGCCGCCACGCTGGCTGCGCAGCTCGTGGAAGGGGCCGGCGTTGCAGACGATGTTGTACGTCGACAGGGGTGGCGTGTCCGGGAAGGTCCAGATGCGGTGCGAGCCGTCGACGGAGACCTCGGCGTCACCGCTGTTGGAGGTGGCGATCCAGCGCCGGGGCAGCCTCGCCGTGATCGCGAAGACCGCCTTGAGGTCGGGCTGGTCGAAGCAGGCGAACACGCGCCGTGCCTCGTCCGGCTCGAAGGTGGTCCAGACGTAGACCTCGCCGTCGACGGGATCCACGGACCTGTGCACCCCCAGCGCGCTCGCCGTCTCGGTCTGGACGGAGTCGACGACGAGCACGTTGTGCTCGGTCAGACCGGTGAGCCGGATCCGGTCTCCCTCGACGGCACCGGCAGGGCAGCGGACTCCCGTTGAGCACCGCCGCGTCCACCCCGGCCTGGCAGTCCACGAAGGTCTCGCTGCCGGGGGTGGCGGTGAAGGTGATCCGCGAGGTGGTGCGCAGCTCGGCGCCCTCGAGGAGGCCGGTGAAGTCGAGGGAGACGTCGTAGCGCGTCACGTCGATCAGGTCGGCGCGCTGCCGCGCCTCGGTCTCGCGCAGGCTGCTCGGTGGGCTCACCCCGGCAACGTAGCCGAGGCCTCCGATCGGCTCAGTCGCAGTTGTCGCACAGACCCGTGGACGGGATCGCCATGTTGCAGGTCGGGCAGATGTTCGGCGCCACCTCGACCTTGGGCGTGCGTCGCGGGGTGGCAGATGCCGCCTTGCGCGCCCGGGGAGCCGTCGCCGTCTTGGCGGTCTTGGCGGTCTTGGTGGCGGAGGCGAGCCGGGTGTCCGGCGTGGCTTGGTCTTGATCTGGGCGAGCGCGTCCTCGTCGACGACGACGTCGAAGCCGAGACCGGTGAGCACGTCGGCGGCTTCCGCGTCGCCCATGTCGGCCGAGGTGGGTGCGTGGCCGGTGGCCTCGAGGTGGGCGAAGCCGAGGATCGCCAGCGGGTCGTACTCCTCGCTGCTGTGCCACATCGTCGAGGCACGTGCCCGGCCGAAGCGGTAGCGGGACAAGAAGTCGGTCGAGCCGACGCGGTCACACTCCTGGATCGCGGACAGCACGTGCGGGCGGGAGACGAGCGACCAGTCGGGCATGAAGCCCACCCTAGGCCCGGAGGGACCGATCGCGACCGGGTGGTCCCGGGGCTATCGTGAGCAGACCTAGCGAGGGAGCCACCGATGAACGACTCGATCGTCAGCATCATCCCGCCGGTTCTGGCCATCGTGCTGGTGATCGCGACCCGCAAGGTCGTGCTCAGCCTCGGGCTGGGGGTGCTCAGCGCCGCGTTCATCGTCGCCGGCTACAACCCGATCGAGACGCTCACGCTGGTCTGGACCTCGTTCACGGACCTGTTCTGGCTCGACGGAGCCCTCAACACCGGCAAGGTCTACATCTTGCTGTTCACCCTGGCTCTCGGCGTGATCGCGTCACTGATCCTGATGGCCGGTGGCAGCGCGGCCTTCTCCGAGTGGGCAGCCCAGCGGGTGACCACCCGCCGGGGTGCGCAGGGTCTCGCCGCCGGCCTCGGCATCGCGATCTTCATCGACGACTACTTCAACGCGCTCGCGGTCGGTCAGGTGGCCAAACCGGTGACCGACCGGCTCCACGTCGCCCGCGCCAAGCTCGCCTACCTGATCGACTCCACCTCGGCCCCGGTGGCGGTACTGGCTCCCTTCTCCAGCTGGGGCGCGTACATCATCGGCCTGATGGGGCCACTGGTCGCCGCCTCGTCGCTCGACGACAGCGACGTCGAGGTGTTCGTGAAGTCGGCGGGGATGAACTACTACGCCATCGCCACCTTGCTGACCGTGGGGCTGGTGGTTCTCTTCAAGCTCGACGTCGGCCCGATGCGACGCGAGGAGCGGCGGGCGATCCAGGAGGGCGTCACCTACGACAGCAACGAGGACATCCCTGGCGAGCTCGCCGAGGAGCTCCCGGTCCACGAGCCTGGCGCGAAGCGCTCCCTCGTCGTGCCGTTCGGGCTGCTGGTGGTGGGTGTGGTCGGCGGGATGGTGTGGACCGGCTACCGCGCCGAGGGGAGCTGGGGGGTGCTGGCGATCCTCGGCGGTGCCGACGTGACCGAGGCGCTCATCTACGGCGCCGTGCTCGGGCTGGCCAGCGCGCTGTACTACTACGTCCGCTACACCACCTCCAACCCCAAGTTCGGCTGGTCGACTCTGGGCCGCGGCGTCCAGGGTGGCCTCGGCTCGATGCTGCCGGCGGTCTACATCTTGCTGCTCGCGTGGATGCTCGGCGCGCTCATCGAGGCCCTGGGCACGGGGGAGTACCTCGCAGGACTCGTCCAGAGCGCCGACCTGGCTCCCCAGTGGCTGGTCCCGCTGATGTTCGTGATGGCCGGAGCGATGGCCTTCTCGACCGGTACGTCGTGGGGATCGTTCGGCATCCTGCTGCCGATCGCCGGCACCTTGATGACCTCGGTCGGGGAGCCGGAGCTGCTGGTGCCGGCCTTCGGCGCGGTGCTCGCCGGCGCCGTCTTCGGGGACCACTGCTCCCCGATCTCCGACACCACGATCCTCTCCTCGACGGGAGCGAGCTGCAATGTCATCACGCACGTGCGGACCCAGCTGCCGTACGCACTGTTCGCGGCGCTGGCCGCCCTCATCGGGTACGTCGTGATGGCGGCGACCGGCAGCGGCCTCATCGGTTTCGCCGCCGTGCTGCTCAGTCTCGCCGGTGGCGTCCTCCTCGCTCGCAGCACCTCGCCCAGCCTCGAGGACGAGCCGGTGGGACGCACGCCACAGCGCGCCACCTGAGTCGGCGATCTTGCGCGGTTGCGCACCTGCACGTCCACGCAGCGGGTCGGGACTCGACAGTCCCGGAGGTCGGTACCTACCGTCGGTTGGATGTCTGACCAGCAACCCGGCGTCTCGACCCCGTCGACCGCCTACCTCGACCTGATCGAGGCCGAGACCGCCAGGCGAGCCAAGCGCAGCGGCCCCATCACCTCCGACTTCACCGGTGCGCCCGAGTCGACCACCACGGTCCTCGCCGCGCTGGTGGAGGACCTCTCCGAGGACCTCGCCCACATCGTCCACGAGCTGCACGCCCACCCGGAGACCGCGTTCGAGGAGGTCGGCTCCGCACAGGTGCTGGCCAAGGTCCTCGAGTCCCACGGGCTGGAGGTGACGGTCGGCGTGCACGGACTGGAGACCGCAGTACGCGCCGAGGTGACCAGCGCCGGCTTCGACGAGTCCCGGCACCGGACCATCGCGGTCCTCGGGGAGTACGACGCCCTTCCCGAGGTCGGCCACGCCTGCGGTCACAACGTGATCGCTGCGACCGCCGTCGGTGCGGTCGTCGCGCTCAAGCGCCTCCTCGAGCAGGACGCCGGTGCGTTCGAGGGCCGGGTGGTGTTCCTCGGGACCCCGGCCGAGGAGGGCCACACGGGCAAGGAGTACCTCGCCCGTGAAGGAGCCTTCGACGGCCTCGCGGCCGCGATCATGGTGCACCCCTACGGCGAGGACGTCGCCGAGCAGGTCTGGCTCGGTCGCCGGGTGCTGACCGCGACGTACTCCGGCGTGAGCGCGCACGCCTCGGCGCAGCCGTTCATGGGCCGCAACGCGCTGGACGCAGCCACCCTGGCCTACCAGGGCATCGGACTGCTGCGCCAGCAGCTGCCTCCGGTGGACCGGGTGCACGCGATCCTCACCGAGGGTGGCGCCCGCCCGTCGATGATCCCGCAGACCGCGAGGCTCGAGCTCTACGTCCGCTCCCAGTACCCCGAGACGCTCAAGGACCTCAGCGCCCGGCTCGACGAGCTGCTCCGTGGCGCCGCGATGATGGCCGGGGCCGGGGTGGAGGTCGACTGGGACCCGCACCCGCCGTCGCTCCCGGTGCGCTCCAGCGGCCCGTTGACCGAGCGCTGGGCGCTCACCCAGCAGGCGCGAGGGCGCTCGCCGCTCCCGGCCGGGGTCATCTCGGAATCCATCGCGGCCTCGACGGACTTCGGCAACGTCAGCTACCGGGTGCCGGGGATCCACCCGTTGATCAAGATCGCCCACCTGAGCACCGCGCTGCACACCGAGGCGTTCGCTGCTGCCGCAGCGTCACCGGAGGCCGAACGCGCCGCCCTGGACGGCGCCTACGGACTGGCCGCGACGGCACTCGACCTCCTCGTCGACGACGACCTGGCCAGAGCGGTGAAGGAGGACTTCGACGACGCGGGCGGCGCGATCGACGTCGCCCAGCTACTTCGACTGACCCCTGCTGACTGAGCACTCATCCTCGGGAGAAGCACATGTCCTCGACGAAGACCGCCGGTTCCACCGGCTTCGGTGATCGGTTCCTGACCGCCGTCGAGCGGGCCGGCAACAAGCTGCCGCAGCCGTTCAACCTGTTCCTGATCCTGTTCCTGATCACCGGTGTCGTGTCCACCGGGCTCGCGCTCGGCCAACGTCACCGTCGTGGTGCCGGGCAGCGACGACCCGATCGCGATCAGGGGACTGTTCACCGGCGAGGGGTTGGCCTGGTTCACCACCAACATCGGTGCGAACTACATCGGCTTCCCACCGCTGGTCACCGTCGTCACGATCCTGCTCGCGATCGGGATCGCGGAGAAGACCGGCTTCCTGTCCGCGGCGATCCGTACGTCGATCGGTGCGGCGCCGCGGTGGCTGCTGCCGTATGCCGTCGCCTTCATCGGGGTGGTCGGTTCGATCATGGCGGACTCGTCGTTCGTGGTGATCCCGCCACTCGCCGCGATGGCCTTCAAGGCGGCCGGGCGCCATCCGATGGCCGGCCTGCTGGGAGGGTTCGCCGCGGTCGGAGCCGGCTACTCCACGAGCATCTTCCCGACGTCCCTCGACGCGCTGTTCGCGGGCATCACCACTGCGGTGATTCCGACCGTGCCGGCCCTCGAGCAGCTCGCGGCGCCGGTGAACCCCCTGTCGAACTACTACTACAACGTGGTCTCCTCGATCGTGCTGGCCGCGATCGCCGGCTTCATCATCGACAAGGTGCTGGAGCCGAGGATGAACCGGCTCGACGTGCCGCGCGACGAGGTGGACGAGGTCTCAGGCGCCCGGGAGGGCGGCTCGACCAGTCAGGAGGACCCGGAGCACGAGACGGCCGGCGAGGCTGACCTGACCACGGAGCTGTCGCCCCTGGAGCGCAAGGGGCTGGTCGCCGCGCTGATCGTCTCTGCTCGTGGTCGCGGTCGTGGTGCTGGCGGCGGTGCTGGTGCCGATGTCGCCGTGGCGCAACGAGGAGGGCGGGTTCCTGCCGGAGTCGCCGCTCCTGGACTCGATCGTCTTCGTGGTCTTCACCTTCTTCGCCGTCGGTGGCTTCGTCTACGGCAAGGTCGCCCGCACCATCGACGGATTCGGCGACGTGCCCCGGCTGATGGGAGCGGCGCTCAAGGACATGGTGCCGTTCCTGGTGCTGGCCTTCATCCTGGGCCAGTTCATCGCGCTCTTCGACTGGTCGGGCGTGGGCTCCGGGCTGGCAGTGGCCGGCGCCGACGGGCTGAAGTCGGTCGGCTTCACCGGGCTGCCGGTGATCTTCCTGTTCGTGCTGCTGTGCTCGCTGCTCAACCTGTTCATCGTCTCCGGGTCGTCGATGTGGACCCTGATGGCGGCGGTGTTCGTGCCGCTCTTCGGCATCCTCGGCTACGAGCCGGGGTTCATCCAGGCGGCCTTCCGGATCGGCGACTCCGCGACCCAGATCATCACGCCCGCTCAACCCCTACATGATCGTGCTGCTCACCTTCGTCAGGAAGTACGAGCCGGAAGCCGGGCTGGGCACGCTGATGGCCCGGCTGGTGCCGTTCGTGATCCCGTTCTGGGTCGCCTGGGCGCTGATCCTGCTGGTGTTCTTCCAGCTCGACCTGCCGCTGGGCCCCGGCAACGACATCTTGATCCAGCAGGGCAACGGCTGACGCCAGGGGGATGCCGTCCCGTGCCGGGCGGCGCCGCGGCTCAGATCGGTGAGGATCCACGACCGACACACCACCGCGAAGGTCACGGGCCCGCGAGCATGCCCTCTCGGTGGGCGACGGCGCTCAGCTCCGCGCGGCGCCGGCAGTCCAGCTTGGCCAGAAGGTTGGAGACATGACGCTCGACGGTGCGGTGGCTGATGAAGAGCCGTGCCCCGATCTCGCGGTCACTGAGCCCCTCGGCGACCAGCGCCAGCACCTCGCGTTCACGAGGTGTCAGCCGATGACCGCTGCTGTCGTCGGCAGGCCGGGGATCGCCGAGCCGGAGCCGGGCACGGCGGGCGAGGCTCTCGGCCGTCACGACCAGGTGCACCGAGTGGAGACTCACAACGGTCGCCCACGCTTCACGCCAGCAGATCGTGGGTGGTCGACCGGTCGGCGCCCTCGCTGGAGCATCGCCTCTGCGGCCCGGAGCTGGGCGAGGCTGCGTTGATAGGGCGCGCCAAGGTTCCGCCACGCCTGCGACCGCTGCCAGCCACGCGTCCGGTGAGGAGTTCGGTCGGGCCTCGGAACACGTCGCGGTCAGCAGCAGCGCCTCGGCCACCGGGGTGGCGGCCGGAGTCCTCGCGACCGACCCACGCGCACGGTCCAGCCACGCCTGTGCCGGGGTGGCCTCGTCCGACCGGACGCGTGGTCGTCGTCCATCGGTCAGGTCCTGCTCGGTCCGGGCGTCGACGGCGGCCGCGTAGAACGGTATGGCGTAGGCCGCATCCTCCGTGGGCGAGAGGCGGTCCGCTCCACGTGCGGCCCAGGTCTCCGCGGCGGTGAAGTCCTTCGAGCTGGCGGCGCACTCCACGAGGCCTGCGTACAGCGGCCCGACCAGCTGGCCGTCGAGCAGGTGCGTCCCGTCGCGCTCGCCACGTTCGAGGCAGCTACGCGCCTCGTCGAGACGTCCCAGCCGGAGGAACAGGGTGCCGAGCTCGATGTCGGTGCGGACCGCGTCCACGCCCTCCGGGCGCAGGGCCTTGGCCTCCTGCAGCAACGGCATCGCCTCGGCGTACCTGCCGAGCAGGGTGAGCACCTGGGCGGCGTCGCACCGGCACCAGACACCTTTGCGTCGACGAAGGCCCAGCCCATCGACGACGGCGATGCTCTCCACGGCGACACGGGCAGCGTCCTCGAGGTGTCCGGCGTCGGCCTGCACGGACTGCAGGTTGACGACCGCACGCGCGATGTCGTCGACGTCGTCGAACTCCTCCTCGGCGATCCGACGAGCGGCGAGCAGATCCGCGACGCCTTCGTCGAAGCGGCCGAGCCGGGCCAGGTCGACCCCCCGGTTGCACCGGGCGTGTCCCTCGACCGAGCGGCCGTCAGGGACCGCACGCGCGATCTCGATGGCTGCTTCGGCCAGGACCAGCGACTCCTCGAACCGGCTGGCCAGCATGAGGATCTGGGAGTAGCCGCTCAGCACGGCTGCTCGCCATCTGGTCGGTTCGTCCTCGGGCAGGAGGGCGTACGCCGCCTCGTAGGCGGCCAGCGCGCCGTGCCCGTCGGCCGCCATCCACAGATAGCGGCCGAGGCGCTCATGGAGGTAGGCGCGGTGGTCGACCGCGTCCTCGTCCACGCAGCCGATGGCTTCGCGAGCAAGAGAGGCGGCACGCCCGGGGCGGCCCGCGAGGTGCGCGACCTCGGCCGCGGCCCAGAAGAGCCAGTAGCGCTGCTCGTCCAGGAGGTCGTGGTCGGCAGGGTGTCGGGCCAGGATGTCGAGCACCTGCTCGTAGAGCGACAAGGACTCGCTGAAGGCGAGTGCCTGCTTGGCCTCGCGCGCCGCCTCCAGCGACGCGACGACGGCGAACGCATGATCGTCGGCCGCGAGCCAGTGCCGGGCGATCCGGCCGGAGAGGAAGGTGCTGTCTCTAGCGAGTCCTGGCTGTTCGGTGAGAGTGCGCGCGACCCGTGCGTGCAGGCGCGCCGCCTCCCCAGGGAGCAGGCTGTCGGCCACCGCCTCCTGGAGCAGGGCATGACGGAACGAGTAGCCGCCGCCGTCGACGAGATCGGTCACCAGGACGTGTGCTGCTACGGCCGACCGCAGAGCCGCTTCGAGTCGCTCGCCCGTGACGTCGCAGACCTCCTCCAGCAGGCCCTGGGGGGCACGTCGGCCGATCACCGCGATCGTGCGGAGCACCTGGGTGACCCGGGGTGCCAGGGACGAGAGCCGGGTCATGAAGAGCTCGCGGATGGAGGCCGGCAGGCTGCCGGCGGGGCCGAGGGCGAGCAGCTCCTCGGCGAAGAAGGGGTTGCCCTCGGCTCGGGAGAACACGCCGTCCAGCACGTCGCGGGTGGGAGGCACTCCGAGGATGTCGCTGATCTGCCGGGCCTGTTCCTCGCGGCGCAGGGGCTTGAGCACGATGCGTTGGTCGGTACGGCCTCCCAGGTCGGCGGTGAAGCGGATCAGCGCGGGGTCCTGGGTCGCCTCATCGGTGCGCAGGGTCATCGCGAGCAGCACCGGCCCTTGCACCTGGGCGGTGACCAGCGCCAGCATCTCCCGGCTCGACGGGTCCGCCCAGTGCACGTCCTCGACGAGCAGCAGCAGGGGATGTCGCCCCGCCAGTGCCTCCAGCACCGAGCGGACCGCCTGGAACAGCCGGCTCGCACTTGCGCGGGTCGGTTCGGAGGTCGTGCCGGTCGGATCGACCATGGGGACGAGCCGGACCAGCTCGTCCCCGGTCGGTCCCGCCCACGCCCGGACCCGGTCGCCACCGTGGTGTCGCACCACGCCGGACAGCGCCTCCACCCAGGGGGCGTAGGGCAAGGTCTCGTGCCCTTGGGCGAGACACCGGCCGGCGAGCACGTCGCCGCCACCTCGCCTGACACGCTCGGCGAGCTCCTCCACCAACCGGGTCTTGCCGATGCCGGCCGGCCCCTCGACGAACATGGTCCTGACGCGGGCGGACCGGACCGCCTCGTCGTAGCGCTCCTCGAGGCGGGCAAGGGCGTCCGCCCGTCCGATGAGGTGTCGGCTGGTGGCTCTCCGGGTGGTGTCGGTGAACGTCATCCCGCAACCAGTATCAGCCTTCAGGTGCCCGGCTGCACCTGCACGAGCTGGTCGGCGACCAACCCGTGCGCCTCACGGTGCACCCGCTCGGCGGACTCGGCGTCGGGGGCCTCGACGAGGCAGAACACCTTGCCGGAACCCTCGTCGTACCAGTACTGCCGGTAGTCGACCCCGTACTGCGCCTGCACCTCCAGGTCTCTCTGGTGCGCTCCGGCGACCGCCTCGGCGGTCAGTCCTTCGATCTTGTCGTGGACATCCATGAACAGTGCCATCGGTTCCTCCTGTTGAGTAGTGGTGACGTCAATGGTGGGTGTGTCGGACCTGACGCGGGTAGGGGGAACCACGCAGTAACGGCGTCCCGGGCCACGCATTCGTTGTTGCCCCGACGGCCATCCGAGCCACGCGTCGGGGCTCCGCCCAGGCTCAGTGCACCTGGCTGGGTTGGTCCTTGGTGCGGTGCACCAGCCAGTCGGACCCGGTGTCGATGAGGGCGTAGCGGACCGACGACGTCCGGCCGTGCAGGGTGAACAGCATACGGCGCGCGTTGCTGCCGTCGTCCTGCCACCAGCCGGTGTCGGCGATCGACTTGTGCTCGTCCTCGTAGGTGAGGTGGTCGAGGTCGTGGTCGCCCACGGCGACGGCGAGCCGGTCGTGCCGGCTGTCGGTGGGCAGTCCCTTGGGCACCGCCCACGACCGCAGCACGCCGTCCTGCTCGAGGCGCAGGTCGAAGTGCGGCTGCGGCTTGCGGTGGTCGTGCAGCACGAAGGCGGGGCGCTCAGGCCCTGATCCGGGCCTGCTCACGGGAGGCTCAGGTCGATGACGGTGAGCCCGCTGGTGACCGGTGGGGCGCTCATCGCGGCGAGGGCAGCGGCACCTTCGGCCAGAGGAACGACCGCGCCGACCAGGCGCCGGGGGTCGGCCCGGCCGGAGGCGACCAGGTCGAGCAGGGCGGGGTAGTCGGCCGCTGCCATGCCGTGCGAGCCGAGGATCTCCAGCTCCTTGGCCACCACCTGGTCCATCGGCAGGGGAGGCGTCGCGTGCTCGCCCAGCAGCAGGCCGACCTGGACGTGGCGCCCCCGTGGACGCAGGCACCCGACCGAGGCGACTGCGGTGTCGCTCGCCCCGACGGCGTCGAGCGAGACGTGGGCTCCTCCTCCGGTGAACGCCACGACCCGGCGTACGACGTCGTCGCCGCCGCCGACCAGCTCCACGGCGCCGAGCTCAGCGGCCCGGGCCAGAGCGGCGGACGACGTGTCGACGGCGACCACCCGGGCGCCCATCGCGTGCGCCAGCATCACCGCCGAGAGGCCGACGCCGCCGCAGCCGTGCACGGCCACCCAGTCGCCGGGCCGCACCCGGCCGTGCGCAGCCAGCGCCCGGAACGCGGTGGCGAAGCGGCAGCCGAGCGAGGCTGCGGCGATGTCGTCGATGTCGTCGGGCAGTGCGACGAGGTTGAGCTCCGCGGCGTGGACCGCGACCAGGTCTGCGAACGACCCGGCGTCGGTGAAGCCAGGTTGGCGTTGCTGCGGACAGACCTGGGCGTCACCGCGGGCGCAGTAGTCGCAGCGCCCGCAGCCGCAGACGAACGGCACCGTGACCCGCCGCCCCAGCCAGTCTCTCGAGACCCCGGCACCGACCTCGGCGACGACGCCTGCGAGCTCGTGGCCGGGCACGTGCGGCAGGGCGACGGGGTCGTGGCCCTGCCAGGCGTGCCAGTCCGAACGGCACACCCCGGTGGCGCGGACCTCGATGACCGCACCCCCCTCGGGGCAGGTCGGCGCAGCGAGGTCGACCAGCTCGGGTCGCTCGCCATACGCCTCGAACCGGACCGCCCGCATGGCCTCATCGTAGGGAGCCGCCCGGACGACCGAGCCGCTCCGGGCGTGTTCCGGGCAGGGTTCCGGGAGCGAAAAAGTATCAGGAGACGTGCGGCCGGGTGCCTTGCCGTGGACAGCGAACTGCTGGTTGGGTGCCGAAGTATGAGCGCTCCGATATTCGCCCTGGACGAACCTGCCGCGACATGGTCCTGGTTGGCGGAGACCGAAGACGCGATCAACGGGTTCTTCGACCCGATCGCCTCGGCCGTCAGCTCCGTGATCTTCTACTCGCCCACGATCGGTGGTGTGCAGGTCCCGCTGATCGTCTTCTGGCTCGTGATCGCGGCCGCGGTCTTCACCATCTACTTCCGCGGTATCCAGTTCCGCGGCTTCGGTACGTCGATCGCGCTGGTGCGCGGCAAGTACTCCCGCCACAGCGACCCCGGTGAGGTGACCCACTTCCAGGCGTTGTCCTCGGCGGTGTCCGGCACCGTCGGCCTCGGCAACATCGCCGGTGTCGGGGTCGCGGTCACGATCGGTGGTCCGGGCGCGACGTTCTGGATGATCGTCGCCGGCCTGCTCGGCATGTGCACCAAGTTCGTCGAGTGCACCCTCGGTGTGAAGTACCGCGAGGTGCACGAGGACGGCACCGTCACCGGCGGCCCGTTCAAGTACCTCCCGGTGGCTTTCGAGCGCTTCGGTGCCGCCCCCGCCAAGATCCTCACGATCATCTTCGCGATCGCGCTGTTCCTCTTCGGCGCCGTCGGCGGCAACATGTTCCAGGCCAACCAGACCTTCGCCCAGGCCCGCGAGGTCACCGGCGGCGACGAGGGCTTCCTCGGGTCGAGCGGCTCGGCCCTGGTCTTCGGCATCGTGCTCGCCGTCCTGGTCGGCGCCGTCATCCTCGGCGGCATCTCTTCCATCGCTCGGGTGACCAGCAAGCTGGTGCCGCTGATGGCGTTCATCTACCTGACCGCCTGCCTACTGGTGATCCTCGGCAGCATCTCCCAGATCCCCTCAGCGTTCGGCTCGATCATCAGCGGTGCCTTCAACCCCGAGGGCGTCGCCGGCGGCGCCATCGGCGTGCTGATCATCGGCTTCCAGCGGGCGGCGTTCTCCAACGAGGCCGGTGTCGGGTCCGCCCCCATCGCGCACGCGGCGGTGAAGACCAAGCACCCGGTGAGCGAGGGCTTCGTGGCCCTGCTCGAGCCCTTCATCGACACGGTCGTGATCTGCACGATGACCGCCTTGACGATCGTCATCGCCGACACCAACTTCTACAACGAGGCGCAGGCCAGCGTGGCCGGCGGCGGGGCGGCTCCCGACGGAGTCGTGGTGACCTCGCGGGCGTTCGAGACGTTCCTGCCGCAGTTCCCGGTGATCCTCGCGATCGCGGTCGCGCTGTTCGCGTTCTCCACGCTGATCACCTGGGCCTACTACTCGATGAAGGCC
Organism: uncultured Actinomycetota bacterium; assembly: GCA_963772415.1. Classification (GTDB taxonomy): domain Bacteria; phylum Actinomycetota; class Actinomycetes; order Propionibacteriales; family Nocardioidaceae; genus Nocardioides_B. Next base: position 196,565 of record CAVYWU010000006.1, read on the forward strand.
TGGACGACGGTGTTCGGCCGGACTCCGCGCAGTGAGCTCACCTTCAAGGTCGTCTTCTGCCTCTTCACCGTCGTGGGCAGCGTGATGACCTTCGACTCGGTGCTCAGCTTCGCCGACTCGATGCTCTTCGTCTGTGCGATCGTCAACCTGCTCGCCTGCTACCTGCTGCTGCCGAAGGTCCGCGAAGAGATGCGCAGCTTCATGCGTGGTCTGCGCAGCGGCGAGATCGAGGTGGTCCCGGTCGACGAACGGGCCAACACCTGAGCCGCTAGGGCTCCGCACCAGGGGGCCCGCGCCGAGAGGCCACTTCCCGCACCACACTGCCAGCACAGTGGGGTGCGGGAAGTGGCCTCTTGCGTGTGGTTGGGGTGGGAAAGCCCGACTTGTTCACCTCGCGCAGCCCGCGACGGGCGCCCTAACCTGAGCCGGTGACGGCTGACATCCATGCAGGGGCGGGCCAGCTGCGACCGCTCCTGCTCGCCGTGGTGCCCGACGCGGCCCAGCTCGACCGGGTCGAGGGCGAGCTCACCCAGACGTTCGGCGGACAGTTCCGGGTGCGGGGGGAGCGCGCCTGCGCCGACGCACGCCGGCTCCTCCAGGAGTGCCGCGAGCTGGGCCAGCGCGTCGCCGTCGCCCTGGTCGACCACGCCCTCCCCGCCGAGGAGCGGGACGACCTTCTCGGCGCGCTGAGGTCCGACCATCCCGACGCGCGCCGCGCCATGCTCGTGGACTGGGGCTCCTGGGCCGACCGGGACGTCGCCAGCTCGGTGCTGCGGGCGATGGCGGTGGGGGACATCAGCTACTACGTGCTCAAGCCGTGGATCCAGCGGGACGAGCTGTTCCACCGCGCGGTGGCCGAGTTCGTCCAGGAGTGGTCGCGCAGCGACCCCACCAACCTGCGTGAGGTCGTCGTGGTGGCCGGACGGCAGGTGGCGCGGGCCGCCGAGATCCGCAGCCTCCTCACCCGCAACGGCATCCCGCACGCGTTCCGCGAGGCCGGCTCGGAGGCTGCCCGGGACGTGCTGCGGTACGTCGACCTCGCCGGATTCGACCACTCCAACGCCGAGGTCCTGGTGTGGATGGCCGCCCTGGACGGCAAGGTGCTGCTGGACCCGAGCGATGTCGAGGTCGCCGAGGCATGGGGGGTGGCGACCACTCTTGCGGGGGACGCTCGGGACTTCGACGTCCTCGTGGTCGGTGCCGGTCCTTCCGGTCTGGCCGCAGCGGTCTATGCCGCCTCGGAGGGCCTGCGCACCTTGGTCGTCGAACGCGAGTCGTTGGGCGGCCAGGCCGGCTCGAGCTCCCTGATCCGCAACTACCTCGGCTTCTCGCGCGGCGTGAGCGGCGCGGAGCTCGCCCAGCGGGGCTACCAGCAGGCGTGGGTGTTCGGCACCTACTTCTTGTTCATGCGGGAGGTGGAGCACCTCGCTCAGGCTGACGACGGGCGGTTCACCGCACGGATCGGCGGCGTGGGCGACGTCAGCGCAGGTGCCGTCATCCTCGCCACGGGCGTCTCCTACCGCCGCCTCGGGATTCCTGAGCTGGAGACCTTGACCGGCAGCGGGGTCTACTACGGCGCGAGCGTCTCGGAGGCACCCGGCCTCGCTGGGCTGCACGCCGTGGTGGTCGGCGGCGGCAACTCTGCGGGCCAGGCCGTCGTGCACCTGGCCCGCTACTGCGAGCGGGTCACCCTGGTCGTGCGCGCCGAGGATCTCGGGCAGGGGATGTCCTCCTACCTGGTCCAGGCGGTGGCGGCCACACCCAACGTGGCGGTGCGGCTCGCGAGCGAGGTCATCCGCGGGGCGGGCGGGTCCCGGCTCGAGGAGGTCACCGTCCGCGACCGCAGGTCCGGCGCCGAGGAGACGCTGCGCGCCGACGGTCTCTTCGTGATGATCGGAGCGCACCCGCGCACGGAGTGGCTACCGGACCGGGTCGGACGTGACCGCTTCGGCCACGTGCTCGCCGGGGCGGACGTCGCCGCCTCAGGGGACTGGCCACTGGCGCGCGCGCCGTACCCCTACGAGTCCACCGTGCCTGGCCTGTTCGCGGTGGGCGACGTGCGCAGCGGCTCGGTCAAGCGCGTCGCTGCGGCGGTCGGGGAGGGCTCGGTCGTGGTCTCGCAGGTGCACGACCTGTTCAAGGCGGAGCCCGATGTCTGACCCGTCGGCGAGACAGAGGCGGTTCGTCTACTCGCCGGCCATGCTGGTCGTGTCGGCCGCGGTCGTGCTGGTGCCACTGATCGGTCTGCTGCTGCTGCTGCGCCGGCCCGCCCTCGACCTGCACTGGGAGCATCACCCGTCGCACTTCTGGCTGGTGCTCACGACGGCAGCCATCAGTGCCGTGCTCGCCTACGCGACCGGCTCGGCCGCGGAGCGGCGGGGCGACGCACGCGTCCTGCTGGTCTCGCTCGCCTTCTTGTCGGCCGCCGGGTTCCTGGGCCTGCACGCCCACCGGCACCGACCGTCACGTGAGTTTGTTGCGGCTCGGTCGGGCTTCGGGAAGTTCAGGAGTGGGGCCCGCGACCCGTCGTACCCTGTCGATACCGCAGACGAATTCGGACATGAGAGACCGGGGGAGATTCTGATGCAGGGACCATGGTCGTACGACGACAGCATGGGCGGGCCGACGGTGGTGCCGCTGCGCCCGATGGAACGCGAGGACGAGCCGCCAGGCGACGCGCAGCGGGACGGGCGCTGAGCGAGGGCAGGTCAGGCCGCAGAAGCGCGCCGGTGATCAGGAGTCCGACGAGCGGGCCAGGATCGCCCGGTCGAGCATCGTCGGCCGGTTGGTGATGACCGCGTCGACGCCCTTGTCGAGGTTGGCGTTCATGTTGTCGAGGTTGTCCACGGTCCAGACCGACGACTGCATGCCGAACGAATGCACAGCGGCGACGTAGCCGGCGTCGACGGTCTTGTGGCGTGAGCTGATCTCGTCGGCCCAGCGGGAGAGGTCGGGGAGCTGGTCGAGCGTCGGCGTGCCGAGGAGAGCCACCGGCACTCGGGGCTCGATCGCCTTGAAGCGCTGGGCGGCGCCGTAGTCGAAGGACTGCACCCGGAGCTGGTCCTCGCCGATCGCCGGCCCGATGAAGTCGACGACCTCCCGTAGCGCGTCGGCGACGTCGGCCTCGACGTCGGGGTAGCGGTGCGGGGACTTCATCTCGATGAGGATCCCGAGGTCGCGCGCCTGCACCAGACGCAGGGCCTGCTTCAGGGTCGGGATGCGTTCCCCGACGTACTTGTCGGCCTTCCAGCGACCGGCGTCGAGCCTCTTGATGTCGCGCCACTTGAAGTCGACGACGTCGTAGGAGCGACGCTTGGGAAACACCTTCTCCACGTTGGTGGTGCGTCGCAGGCTCACGTCGTGCATCAGCACGAGTCGGCCGTCCTTGCTGCGCTGCACGTCGACCTCCACGAAGTCGGCACCGCGGTTGGCCGCCTTCTCGAGGGCGATCAGCGTGTTCTCCGGCGCCACGTGGCGGGCACCCCGGTGGGCGATCGTCAGCACCTCGTCGGCTGTGGGCGCGGCTGCAGCCGCGGGCGCGAGGGCCAGCGTCGTCACGAGGCCGCCCAGGGCGACGCCCAGAGCGACGGCGAGGGTGGAGGTCAGGCGCATTGAACGGACATCCCCGAGGGTCGGCGGCACGGACAGTTCGAGCTGCCGGGCACCGTTGCGGACACCGCGGCCGTCCACCAGGGTAGGCGGGATCGGCCCCGAGTTCATCATTCTGCCCCTCGCGGCGTCGCGGGAGCGCCTGCTTCCCGTCCTCGTCAGTGGCGCTCCTCCAGGCCGACGGCCTCCCTCAGGCTGCGCGCGGCCTCCAGCAGGTCAGCGTCGTCGCGACCGCGGGACTCCATCAGCGCGGCGAGCGCCTCGGCGAGCACGTTGAGCTTCTCCTGGGACGCCTCCTCGGCCCGTCGGCTGGCGTTCTCCAGCAGTACGAGCAGCAGCAGCGTGAGCACGCTGCCGACGGTGTGGATGACGACCTGCCACTCCTTGGCGTCGGGGAACAGGGGGAAGCTGACGGCCCACAGCGCCACCACGGCGACGATCACGAAGAAGAAGGGCGCCTGGCTGACCCGCAGGTAGGTCGACTCGACGAACCGCTCGAACCAGCTCAGGCCCTCCTCGGTCTTGCGGTCGTCGCTGGCATCCCTCGTGTCCATGGCGTGACTCTAGGGGTCGGGCGACAGATAGCGTCGTCATCCATGACGACCGATCAGAGACCGGAGCACCCGGTGGAGACCGACCCGCACGAGTGGTGGAAGGCGGCCGTCGTCTACCAGATCTACCCGCGCAGCTTCGCCGACAGCAACGGTGACGGCATCGGCGACCTCGGTGGCATCATCGAACGCCTCGACCATCTCGAGAGGCTCGGCGTGGACGTGGTGTGGTTGAGCCCGATCTACCGCTCACCGATGGACGACAACGGCTACGACATCAGCGACTACCAGGACGTCGACCCGATGTTCGGGACCCTCGCCCAGCTCGACGAGCTGATCGCGGCCGTGCACGTGCGCGGCATGAAGCTGGTGATGGACCTCGTCGTCAACCACACGAGCAGCGCACACGCGTGGTTCGAGGAGTCCAGGTCGAGTGTGGACAGCCCGAAGCGCGACTGGTACTGGTGGCGCCCGCCGCGTCCTGGGCACGCCCCGGGTGAGCCCGGAGCGGAGCCCACCAACTGGGGCTCGGTGTTCTCCGGTCCCGGCTGGACCTACGACGACGCGACGGGGGAGTACTACCTGCACATCTTCGCGGCGTCCCAGCCGGACCTGAACTGGGAGAACCCCGAGGTTCGTGAGGCGGTCTACACGATGATGCGCTGGTGGCTCGACCGGGGCGTCGACGGCTTCCGGATGGACGTCATCAACCACATCTCGAAGGTCGTGGTGGACGGAGCTCCCGGCCTGCTCGACGCCGAGGTCTCGGATGCCCCGGGCGCCTCGCCGTACGGCAACCAGTCGCCCTACGTGCTCAACGGTCCGCGGATGCACGAGTTCCTCCAGGAGATGCACCGCGAGGTGTTCTCCGGCCGGCCTCCCGGTCTGATCGCCATCGGGGAGATGCCCGGGACCACGGTGGAGCACGCGCGCCTCTACACCGACCGTGCGCGCAACGAGCTCGACATGGTCTTCCAGTTCGAGCACGTCGACCTCGACTCGGGTCCGCTGGGCAAGTGGGACCTGGTGCCCCTGACGCTGCCGCGGGTCAAGGAGTCCCTGGCCCGGTGGCAGGAGGGGCTCGCCGACGTGGGCTGGAACAGCCTCTACCTCGGCAACCACGACCAGCCTCGCTCGGTCAGCCGCTTCGGCAGCGACGACCCGGCCCACCGCGTGATGTCGGCGAAGGCCCTCGCTACCGTGCTGCACCTGCACCGCGGTACGCCCTACGTCTACCAGGGTGACGAGCTCGGGATGACCAACTCCGTGTGGCCCACGGTGGCGGACTTCCGCGACCTCGAGTCGGTCAACCACTTCCGCGAAGCCACCGCGGCCGGGCAGGACCCGGAGGCGGTGATGGGGGCGCTGCGCCACAAGAGCCGTGACAACGCGCGCACGCCGATGCAGTGGGACGACTCGAACCACGGCGGCTTCACCTCCGGTGTGCCGTGGCTGGCGGCGAACCCCAACTCCGGGGAGATCAACGCGGCCGCGCAGGTCGAGGACCCCGAGTCCGTGTTCGCTCACTACCGCCGCCTGGTCGCGCTGCGCCACACCGACCCGGTGGTGGTGCACGGCTCCTACACGCTGTTGCTGCCCGACCACGAGCAGGTCTACGCCTTCACCCGGTCCTACCGCGGCACCGACCTGCTGGTCGTGGCCAACCTGTCCTCCGACGACGGAGTGGTGGCCGACGAGTCGGTCTCCGGCCCCTGGTCCGGCGCCGAGCACGTGCTCGGCAACGTGCCGGGATCGAGCGCAGGGGTCGACGTACCGCTGCTGCCGTGGGAGGTTCGCGTCTACCGGCGTTGACGTTTGCCGGGGGCGCCCACGGGTACGACGGCGACATCCACCGCACGCTTCCCACCAGGAGGACCGGCCATGACGACCACCCCCAACGAGCCCGTTGCCAGCTCCGGCGACTCACTCGCCGACGAGGACATCGAGACCGTCCCCGGCGCGACTGCGACTCCCGCTCCCGGCGGTGACGCCGACGGCACCGACGGCGGTGACGCGGACGGCACCGACGGTGACAGCACCGACACCACCGATGGTGACGCCAGCGACGGGGACAGCACCGACACCACCGACGGTGACAGCAGCGATGGCGGCGACGCCGACGGCACCGACGCCTGAGCCGACTTGAACGACTCGGCCCTCGGACTGCTCTGCGGTGACGCCCGGACCTTCCACCACGAGGTCTGGGCGTCCCGCGTGCACCTGCACCACGCCGAACCGCACGACCTGGTCGGGTTGCTGTCCCTCGACGACGTCGACCATCTGCTGACCGGTAGTGCCCTGCGCACGCCGGCCCTCCGGATCGCGCAGGACGGCTCGCTCGTGCCGGCCTCCCGCTTCACCCGGTCCGCGACGATGGCCGGAGCTCCGGTCACCGGTCTGGTCGACGCCCGCAAGGTGCTCGACCTGTTCGAGAGCGGCGCGACGGTGGTGCTCCAGGGCCTGCACCGCTACCACCCGCCGCTGACCCGGCTGGTACGACAGCTCGAGCTCGAGCTCGGTCACCCTTGCCAGGCCAACGCCTACCTCACCCCGCCTGGCGCGCAGGGCTTCGCGCGACACAGTGACATCCACGACGTGTTCGTCTTCCAGACCCATGGTCGCAAGCAGTGGGAGGTGGTCGACCCCGCCTCGCCCGGGTTCCCCGACGGTCCCGCCCGAGAGGTCCTGCTGGAGCCTGGCCTGTCCATGTATCTCCCGACCGGCACGCCCCACTCCGCGCGCAGCCAGGAGGAGACCTCGCTGCACGTGACCATCGGGATCAACCGTGTCACGATGCGCGACCTGGTGCGCTCGCTCACCGAGCGCGTGCTGGCCGGGACCGACTACGACGCCCCGCTCCCGTCGGGCTGGGTCGACGACCCCGAGGTGCTGGCGAAGTCTCTCGCCGACCCGCTGGCGGCTGCGGCAGCGTCGCTCTCCTCACTCGACCCGGTCTCGATCGCCAACAGCCGTGCCGACGGCTTCCTCTCCGATCGTGCCCCGGCGCTGGCCGGCGGGCTCGTCGACCGCGTGGTCCTCGGGTCCCTGTCCGACGAGTCCCTCGTCGAGCGGCGGTCGACGGCTGCCTGTGTCCTCCGCGTCGACTCCGACAGGCTCGTGGTGCACCTGGGTGATCGGTCGCTGCGGCTGCCGATGCGGCTGCGACCGGTCATGGAGCACGTGCGCGGCACCGACTCCTTCGCGGTCTCGGACCTGGCGCCCTGGCTCGACGCGTCCGGCCGGCTGGTGCTGGTGCGCCGCCTCGTCCGTGAGGGACTGCTCCGGATCGTGCGATGACGGGGCCGGAGGGCTTCCGCTGCGCGGTGAGCGCGCTCGACCGGGCCGAGCCGATGGTCGGCACGGCCTCGACGGTGCGCGCGTTCGCACTGGTCGAGGTGCCGGGTGCGTGGGGCGAGGATGCAGTCGCTCAGGCCAGGCTCCCCGAGGACGTCCGGCGCCACCTGCGCGACCTCGCCAGGCTGCACAGCATCCGGGTGCTGCTGATCCGCGACCACGTCCGACGTACCGCGGGGAGGGTGCGGGTGTTCGCGGCGTACGTCGCCTCGGAGCAGCCGTGGGTCGAGACCGCCGTCCTCGACGACGTCCGGGAGGTGGCCACTCTGGCCCTGCCGGGTCTGGCCGGGGGAGCCTCGCCGGGCCTGACCCCGCACCACGACCCCCTCTTCCTGGTCTGCACCCACGGCCGGCACGACGCGTGCTGCGCCGAACGCGGCCGGCCCCTCGCCAAAGCGCTGCACGCGGTGGCGCCGGAGGAGACCTGGGAGGTCTCGCACATCGGCGGCGACCGGTTCGCCCCCAACGTCCTGGTGCTGCCCGACGGGCTCTACTACGGCCGCCTGGAGCCGGGCGACGCCGAGGACTTCGTCTCCGCGCACCGCACCGGCCGGCTCGCGCTGCCGCAGCTGCGCGGGCGGTCGAGGTTCGACTTCCGGGTGCAGGCGGCCGAGCACTACCTCCGCGTGCACACGGGCGACAGCTCGCTCGCCGCGCCGACGCTGCTCGGCTCGCAGCGCGAGGGGGACCGCACCCGCGTGGTGATGCGGCTCAGCGGCTCCCGGTGGGCTGTGGTCGTGCGCACCCGCCACCGCACCCCCGAGCAGCTCACGTGCCGCGCGGCCGGCCCCTCGGGTGCGCTCGCCCATGAGCTCGTCGAGGTCGAGCTGCTGCACGGCTGAGATCGCGCTCGCCGACCCGGCGCAGGCCGGGACTGCTCAGAGGCAGGGACCGGAGCCGGCCGCAGCGAGTCCCGCCTTGTCGCCCGGGCCGAGGTAGCTGACGCCGCCGCGCTCGGCCATCAGCTCGCCCTGGCTCTCGACGTGACCCAGCCCGAGCACGTGTCCCATCTCGTGCATCACCGTCGCGAGCGCTTCTTGCGCGCCGAAGGGGCGGGCGAGGATCCGCTCGACCTGCGGGGCGTCCAGCGTGATCTGTCCGCTGACGTAGCGGCCGACGCCGGACTGGTCGGTGAGCGCAGCGCCGCCACCGAGACCGACGACGTCACCCTCGAGGCCGGGATCGAGCTCAGGAGTCGTCCAGGCGATCAGCACCGGGGCCCAGCCCGCGCCGTAACGCGGCTGCTCGGCGCTCCGCTTCCTGCTGGGTTCCTCGTCGGTGCGACCGACGACGGAGATCGTGAGGCCACTGGCGGCGGCCACCTCGGCGATGCCGCGCTCGACGAGGTCCTCGGCGCCGGATGGGGCGAGGGCGTCGTTCACGACGACCTCGATCGGCGCGCACGAGCTCCACCGGACCGGGCCGACGCTGGTCTCCTGCACGAAGGCGAACTCGCCTGGGCCCGTGCCGACGGGACCCTGGACCCAGCCGACCACCGGCGCGAGGAGGGACCGGCCGGTGTCGGTGCCCTGGAGCGCCCACAGACCCAGCCCGACGACCAGGGCCCACGCGAGCATCCGACGCGTCTTCGGCATCCGAGGTCGGCGGGGGTCGCGGGGCTCGCGCATGCGGGTCCTGGGAACGCGCACGTGTGCGAACTCCCGCTCCAGCCGCTCGAAGAGCTCCTGCTCCTCGGCGTCACCCTCCCGCATCGTCAAAGTATCCGCGACCCGGGCAAACCCCGCCCGTCGGACGGCGCCATGATGTCCCGATGAGCACCGAGCAGCAGCACGGAGTCGTCTTCCCGCCGGGCCCCGACGGGCGGCGCAGCACCGCGGCGCTCGGACGGGCGTCGTCGCCGACGCGCTGCGGCCGGTCGACCCGGCCGGGGCGCGGGCCGCCGAGCAGGAGACCAACTGGCGGGCGGGCTACCTGGTGCACTTCCGGCGGCTGGTCGAGGCCGGGCTGGCCTCCCGCGAGGACGCGGTCGCGGATCGCCGGCGACGGGCTGGACCGTCCTGCACGAGCGCATGGTGGTCGACGGTCGGGCGACGCCGACGTGCCGCTCGACGGACTGGGCGCCGCGCCGCGGCCGGCGGACGCTCGGCACCGCCGGTCGTCGAGCGGCGGGAGCCGAGCCCGAGCCGAGCTGACTCGCTGCCCTTCCACGGGCACCGGCTGCGCGGGGAGACCCTGCGCGCGGCAGCTGGACCCTGGGTCGACCGCCGGGGTCGTGGAGCCCAGCGTCGCGACGCCGTCGGACCGTGGTCGACCACCCGGAGTGGCTGCGCGCTGGACGGCCACACCGTGGCGGTGCTCGGCGCCGGCGCCGAGATGGGACCGCTGACCGCGCTGCTGCGCTGGGGGGCGCGGGTCGCCGCGGTCGACCTGCCCGCGGCAGGCTGTGGGAGCGGGTGCTCGAGACTGGCGCCGACGCGGCGCCGGCACGCTCCTGCTGCCCACGCGCGGCGGCGGCGGCGCGGCCGACCCCGGCGCCGCCGGCGCCGACCTGATCGGCGGAGGTGCCGGCGTCGCCGACTGGCTCGGCGGGCGGGGCGGAGGACCGCCTGGTGCTCGGCAACTACGTCTACGCCGACGGCGCCACCAACGTGCGGGTGTCGGTGGCCGTCGACGCGCTGACCGTGCGGCTCGAGGCCCGCGCCCGACGCCGGCGCTGGCGTTCCTGGCCACGCCCACCGACGTCTTCGCCGTGCCCGGCGAGGCCGTGCGCACGTCGACCCGCGGCCTACGACGACCGCTCCTCGACGGCGAAGCTGGTCGGCCGCCCGCTGCGCACGCTGCGGCGGGCCGGCTGCTGCGGCGGGCCTACGTCGCCCGGCGCCGACCCCGGCATCAGCGACAGCCTGGTCCCGCAGCAGGGCCCGAACTACGCGCTGGCCAAGCGGCTGCAGCGGTGGCGGGCCGTCCAGGCCGCGACGCCGGGACCGCTGGTGTCGATGAACGTGGCGCCGCCCACCCGCACCCGGTCGGTGGTCAAGAACCGGGCGCTGGCCGCGGCCTACGCCGGCGCGCACCGGTTCGGCGTCGAGGTGTTCGAGCCGGCGACCTCCAACGTGCTGATGGCGGCGCTGCTGGTGCACGACCTGCACACCGACGGCGGCCCGCGGCACGACCACCCGTGGCAGGACGAGGCGCTACGCGGCCGCGCACGGCGGGCTGTGGCGGACGGCGTACGCCCCGCGCAGCGCGCTCGGCCTGGCCGCGCTGCTCGGCTACGGGGCCGCGCGCGGCTAGGCCTCGGCCGCTAGATGTCCAGGACCGACTCGTCGTCGTCCCAGGCCTCCACGAGGTCGATCAGGTCGGCGACCGAGTCGCGGATGTAGGTCGGCCGGTAGGGAAAGCGCTCGACCTGGTCGGGCCGGGTCGAGCCGGTGAGCACCAAGATGGTGCGCAACCCCGCCTCGAGCCCGGAGACCATGTCGGTGTCCATCCGGTCGCCGACCATGACCGTGGACTCCGAGTGGGCGTCGATCCGGTTGAGGGCGGAGCGCATCATCAGCGGGTTGGGCTTGCCGACGAAGTAGGGCTGCACCCCGGTGGCGCGGGTGATCAGCGCCGCAACGGAGCCGGTCGCGGGGATCGGACCCCTGGGGCGACGGGCCGGTGGGGTCGGGGTTGGTGGCGATGAACCGGGCACCCGCCTCGATCAGCCGGATCGCCGTGGTGATCGCCTCGAACGAGTAGGTGCGGGTCTCGCCGAGCACGACGTACTCCGGGTCACGATCGGTGAGCACGTAGCCGATCGCGTGCATCGCGGTCGTCAGCCCGGCCTCGCCGATGACGTAGGCGGTGCCCGCCGGACGCTGGGCGTCGAGGAACTGTGCGGTGGCCAGGGCGCTGGTCCAGATCGACTCCTCGGGTACGTCGATGCCGCGAGCGCTCCAACCGTGCCTGGAGGTCGCGGGCGGTGTAGATCGAGTTGTTGGTGAGCAGCAGGAACGGCCGCCCGCGTTCGCGCAGCCGTTCGCACGAAGTCGGCCGCGCCGGGGATCGCCTCCTCCTCGTGGACCAGGACGCCGTCCATGTCCGAGAGCCAGGTCCGGACCGGTCGCTGCTTCTCCATGGCCGCCATGCTGCCCTACTTGCGCGACCCGGTGCACGCGCGTCCGAGGCGAGGCACGAGCGGCCCGGATCGGATCTGCACTGGTGCCTTGGGGTGGTTCGCGGGAGGATGTACGGGTTCTGGCACACCGCCTGCACGCACGAGCCCGTCGACACGCGGAAGGAAGCGCATGGACCGCCCCCAAGACGCTCCCGTCGACACCCGCACCGACGGCGCCGCTGACCGGGTGCTGCTCCAGGCGCAGCTCGTCGCCGACGAGCTGCGGGCTGACGCGGAGCGGGACCGTGAGCTGGCCCGCCAGGAGGCCGCTCGGGGGGCAGCCGAGGTGAAGGCGCTCGGTGAGGACGCGCGCCGGCTCCACGACGAGGCGGACGCCTGGCACGCGCAGGCCATGAGCGAGCGCAAGCGTCTGGAGGAGGAGCTCGCCGCCGGCGCGGAGGAGGCCCGCCAGCTGGTGTCCGACGCTGGCGAGCAGGCCACCTTGTTGCTGCGCGCCGCGGAGGCCCAGCGCGACGAGGTGCTGGCCGAGACCCGCGCCACCAGCGCTGCGCGCATCGAGGCTGCCGACCACGACGTGCTCGTGGCGCGGGCCAAGGGCGAGGAGCTGCTCGCGGGCGCCCACGCCGAGGCGGAAGCCCTGCTCACGGCCGCGCGTGAGGGCGCGGCTCGCGAGGAGCAGCAGACGCGAGGACTGGTCGAGCGGCGCACCCAGGAGGCACAGGAGAAGGCCGACGCGATCCTGGCCGAGGCGGTGGCCCAGGCGATGGTGCGGCGGGAGGAGGGAGCGCGTGAGGCCGGTCTGGTGCTCGAGGCCGCGCGCCAGGAGACCGAGACCGCGGCCGACGCGGCCCAACAGGTGCTGGCCGACGCCCGGACGCTCGCCGAGCGCACCGTGCAGGAGGCACGCGAGGAGGCCGACCGAGCGCTCGAGGAGTCGGCCGAGCAGACCCGCTGGACCCAGGACACAGTGGCGTCGTTGCTGGAGACCGCTGAAGCCGAGGCCAACCGCACTCGCCAGCTCGGGCACCGCGACGCGGGCTGGCTGCTGAAGCGCTCCCGGCGCAGCCTGATCGCCGCGAGTGGCCGGATCAGGTCCCGACTCCGCGACGAGACCGCCGCGGCCGAGGCCGCCGCCCGCGAGCTCGGCGAGGCCGCTGCCCAGGTGCGTGCAGACGCCGACGCGGAGGCCGAGCGCACCCGGATGCGGGCCGGGGCCGAGGCCGAGCGGATCCTCGCCGAGGCAGACGGCAAGGCCCAGCACATGCACTCGCGTGCCGAGCGCCGCCTCGAGGCCGCCGACGCCCAGGCGCGGATGCTGCGTGAGAAGGTGGCCGACGAGGTCGTCCGGTCCCAGCGGACCGCCCAGGACGAGCTCCGGGGCGCGCGGGAGGAGGCCACCGCGCACCTCGAGGCAGCGCGCAGCGAGGCCGACGACCTCCGGGCCCAGGCCAAGCGCCTGCTCGACGAGGCCCGTGACGAGGTGGCGGTCCTGGCCCGCCGTCGCGACGCGATCACGGGCGAGCTCGGCCAGCTCTCGGGCGTGATCCAGGCGCTCGCCGTACCCACCGACAGCCCGGACACCCCAACCCACGAAGAGGACACCCAGGCATGACTGAACCCGACGAGCAGTTCCGCTCCGTGCTCCGCGGCTACGAGCCGGCCCAGGTCGACCAACGAGTCCGCGAGCTCGCTGACGCGGTGGCCGCGGCCGAGCAGCGGGCCGACGAGCTCGCCGAGATGGTCCGCAAGCTGGAGTCCGAGCGGGTCGCGCCGGAGGAGTCCGGACCGCCGCCGGTGCCGACCTTCGAGAGCTTCGGCGAGCGCGTCGGGCAGATCCTGGCGCTGGCCGAGCAGGAGGCGGCCGCGATTCGTGGCTCGGCTCACGGCGACTTCGAGTCGTTGCGCGACAAGGCCACCGAGGACTCGGCTCGGATCCGCGCCGACGCCGAACGTTACTCCGAGGGGCGCCGCCGCGACGCCGACACCGACGCGTCCCGGATCCTCGAGGACGCCAGGCGTACCGCCGACGAGCTGACCGACAGTGCCGACCGCAACGCCGCCGCCCGGCTCCAGGAGGCCGAGGCGGTCTACGAGGAGCAGCGTGCGCGGGCCGCCAAGGCCGCCGCCGACTTCGAGACCACGCTGGCCGGGCGCAAGCAGGACGCCGAGGCACAGTTCACCAAGCAGATGGACGCCTCCCAGCAACGGCACACCGACCTCCAGGCGCTCATCGAGCAGCAGCGCGGGGAGGCTGACACCGCTCGCGCCGAGGCGGCCCGCACCGCCAAGCGCCTCGTCGACGACGCCGAGAAGCAGGCGGCCTCGCTCCTGGCCGAGGCCAAGGCCGCGGCCGCCCGGGTGCGCGCGGACTCCGACCGCGAGCTCGCGGCCGCCACCCAGCGTCGCGACAGCATCAACGCCCAGCTGGCCAACGTGCGCCAGATGCTGGTCACCCTCACCGGGTCGGCCCCGGTCGCGTTGATGGACGAGTCCCTGGCGGCGCCCGACGCCGAGGCGGTGGCGGCCGAGGAGCCCGCGGCCGAGACGCCGGACGAGACGCCGGACGAGTCGCAGGCTGAGACGGCGGACGAGGCCCGGGCCGACACCGCGGACGAGCCCCAGGACTCCTGATCTGCGCTGTCGGCGGCCGGACGTAGGGTCGCCGGGTGGTGGATCTGTCCCTGGTGCTCGACGAAGCCGACCTGAGTCGACGCTTCGGAGCGGTCACCTTCGAACGCGCGATGGACTACGCCGACCGGGGACGTGTCCTCGAGGTCCGCCACGAGATCGACCATGAGGGCGACCTCGACATCCGCGGCGTGGTGGCGGGGTCCACCCGGGTGCCCTACCAGGCCTACGTCGCGGTGGGCTCGGCCGAGCGCGGCACCTGGCTGCACAGCCGTTGCAGCTGCCCGGTGGGGGACGGGTGCAAGCACGCCCTCGCGCTGCTCCTCGTCGTCCGTCGCGAGCACCAGGCGGTCGCCGAGGCAGACGGCCGGCGGCACTGGGAGCGACGTCTCACCTCGGTCCTCGACGAGCTCGACGAGAGCGAGCGGGTGCCCGAGGCGACCGCACCGCTGGCTCTCCAGGTCGAGCTGAGCAGCACCGCCGTCGGTGCCGCCTCCCGTTCGTGGTCCGGCACCAGGGCGCCGCTGCGCGGCACCCTGCGGCTGCGGCCACTCGTGCGCGGCGCGCGCGACAACTGGGTGAAGTCCGGGGCCAGCTGGCAGGACGTGCCCTACCTCGACGCCCGCAAGGGCTGCCCGCCCGCGCAGGTCGCGGTCCTGGGGGAGCTGCTGGCCGCCTACCGCGCCGCCTCCCGACAGACCTACTTCGGCTCGGAGTCGCACCTGCCGGTCGGCGGGTTCGGCTCCTCGCTGTGGCCGCTCCTCCAGCGCGCCCTCGACGTCGGCATCGTGATCGTCCCCGGCTCCGGCCTGACCCGCGTCGACATCCACCCGACCCCGCTGCTGGTCGAGGCCGACATCAACAGCACCGACGCCGGTGACGCCCGGCTCGCGCTCGGCGTACGACTCGACGGGGAGTGGTACGCCGCAGCCGACCTCGACCTGCTCGGCGAGGGCAGCACCCCTGGCCGGAGCGGCCACGGGGTGGCGGTCTGGTCTGCGGCCGACCCACCGACCGGGTGGGTGCTGGTGCTGGCCCCGCTCGCCAAGGGGGTCGGGCCCGAGGTGCGACGCCTGATCGCGGGTGGTGACGCGGTCGTGGTCCCGGCCGCCGATCGTGAGGACCTGCTGCTGGACTACCTGCCCCGGCTCCGCCGGCACGTGCCGGTCGGATCCTCCGACGGCTCGGTCGAGCTACCCGAACCTGCCGCCCCACGGCTGGCGCTCACCGTGACCTGGGTCTCCGTGGAGCGGGTGGAGCTGGCCTGGGCGTGGCGCTACCAGGTCGGTGAGGCCGACCGGGTCTACGGGCTGGACGACGACCGAGGGCTGCGCAGCTTCCGCCGGCCCGCCGACGAGCAGGAGCTGCTGGACGCGCTGGCCCTGGACGAAGCTGCCGTCCACCGGCTGTGCCGGGGGCGCTCACGTGCGTGGGGTCTCGTCGCCGACCAGGTCCTCCTGCAGTCCGACGCCATCGACTTCGCGATCGCGGTGCTGCCGGGGCTGGAGTCCGGCGGGCAGATCGAGATCAGCGAGGTCGGGGACCGTCCCGACTACCGCGAGGCCGAGAGTGCCCCGGTCGTGCGATTCGTGCCGCGGCGCACCGACGCAGAGGACGCCGAGGGCGGCGACGCGAACGGTCCCACCGACTGGCTCGATCTCGAGGTGCTGATCAGCGTCGACGGCGACTCGCTCGCTTTGCCGGCGCTGCTGCAGGCACTCACCCACGGTCACGACCGGGTGATCCTGCGCACCGGGGTGCACGTCGCGGTCAACCGACCGGAGTTCGCCCACCTCGCCGAGCTGGTCGCCGCTGCCGGGGAGCTCCACGAACAACCTCCCCAGATGGTCCGGGTCAGCCACCACGACCTCCAGCTGTGGAACGAGCTGGACGAGATCGGCCTGGTCGACGCGCAGGCCTCCCAATGGGTCGAAGCCGCCCGCGCGCTGACCGACACCGAGTCGCTGCCGCGTCTTGAACCCGTCGGACTCGAGGCGGAGCTGCGGCCCTACCAGCTCGACGGCTTCCGCTGGCTGGCGTTCTTGTGGCGGGCGCGCCTCGGCGGGATCCTGGCCGACGACATGGGGCTCGGCAAGACCCTGCAGACCCTGGCCCTGGTCGCGCACGCCAGGGCCGAGGGTGCCGACCCGTTCCTGGTCGTCGCACCGACGAGCGTGGTCTCGGCCTGGGCCCACGAAGCCGCCCAGTTCACCCCGGGTCTCGACGTGCGCGTGGTCTCCGAGTCCCAGGCCCGGCGGGGCGGACCGATCGCGGAGCTGGCCGCCGGTGCAGACCTGGTCGTCACCTCCTACACGCTCTACCGCCTCGAGGTCGACGGATACCTCGGGCTGCCCTGGGGCGGGCTGGTCCTCGACGAGGCCCAGATGGTCAAGAACCACCAGGGCAAGACCTACCAGGCGGTCCGCCGCCTGGACGTGCCGTTCCGGCTGGCGCTGTCCGGCACGCCGCTGGAGAACCGCTTGATCGAGCTCTGGTCGCTGCTCTCGATCGTCGCTCCCGGTCTCTACCCCTACCCACAACGCTTCCTCGAGCTCGTCGCCCACCCGGTCGAGCGGGTCGGCGACCGACAGGCGCTGGACCGCTTCCGGCGTCGGATCCGCCCGTTCCTGCTGCGCCGCACCAAGGAGCTCGTCGCCTCCGACCTGCCCGAGAAGCAGGAGCAGGTGCTCGACGTCCGGCTCACCCCCCGGCACCGGTCTGTCTACGACACCCATCTGCAGCGCGAACGGCAGACGGTGCTCGGGCTGGTCGACGACTTCGAGCAGCACCGGATGGCGATCTTCCGGTCGCTGACCAGGCTGCGACAGCTCGCGCTCGACCCCGGGTTGGTCGACGGGGACTACGACTCGATCGGCTCCTCCAAGCTCGACGTTCTCGTCGACCACCTCGCCGAGCTCGCTGCCGAGGGCCACCGAGCCCTGGTGTTCAGCCAGTTCACGTCATTCCTGACGCGCGTGCGCGCACGACTCGACCGCGAGGGCATCACCAGCAGCTACCTCGACGGCAGCACCAAGGACCGCGGCGCTGTCGTCTCGGGCTTCAAGGAGGGCACGGACCCGGTCTTCCTCATCAGTCTCAAGGCCGGCGGGGTCGGCCTCACCCTGACCGAGGCCGACTACGTCTTCGTGCTCGATCCGTGGTGGAACCCCGCGGTCGAGGCCCAGGCTGTCGACCGGGCCCACCGGATCGGTCAGCGACGACCGGTGCACGTCTACCGGCTGGTGGCCGAGCAGACCATCGAGCAGAAGGTGATGGAGCTCAAGGCCCGCAAGGCCGCGTTGTTCGCGCAGGTGGTCGACGGCGACGGGATCCCCTCGGGCAGCCTCACCGCCGCCGACGTACGCGCGCTCTTCGAGGACGACTAGCTCGGCCCGTTGCCGGTGTCCAGCTCTCGCTGGTGAACCGGGTGCTGGTCGGCACGGCCCCGGTGACCCCGATCATGACCAATCTGGTCCTTCCCCAACCGACCCGTCGTCTGGAATGGTGACAGCAGGGCCGACCAGCACCGTGGTGGGTGGGGGATGTCAAAGGTGGCAGCACCGGACTCGGGCGAACGCTGAGCACGACCAGGAGTGCGCGTGTCCGCGCTCCCTCGCTCTACGAGAGGAACCGATGCCCGACCTCTTCATCGACGGAGACTGGCGTGACGCCCGTGACGGCAGCACCCGCGACATCCAGTGCCCCGCAGACCAGCGACCGGTACGCACGGTGTCCGAGGCCGGTGCGGAGGACGCCCTGGACGCCGTGCGCGCCGCCCGGCGCGCGTTCGACAGGGGCACCTGGACAGGTTTCAGCTCCCCGGAGCGCGCGGCGCTGCTGCACCGCGTGGCCGACCGGCTCGAGCAGGACAAGGACACCGTCGCCGAGCTGGAGTCGCTGGACACCGGCAAGAGGTTCGTGGAGTCCCGGATCGACGTCGACGACATCGTCGCCGTCTTCCGACACTTCGCCTCGCTCGCCAATGCGGACGCAGGCCGGGTCGTCGACACCGGGATGGCGGGCGTCTCGAGCCGGATCGTGCACGAACCGGTGGGCGTGTGCTCGCTGATCACGCCGTGGAACTACCCGCTGCTGCAGACCTCCTGGAAGGTCGCCCCCGCCCTGGCCGCCGGCAACACGTTCGTCCTCAAGCCCAGCGAGCTGACCCCCTCCACCGCGATCTGGCTGATGGGTGCGCTGACCGATGCCGGCCTCCCCGCCGGCGTCGCCAACCTCGTGCTCGGGGCCGGTGCCCGGGTCGGGCCGACCCTCACCGAAGCGCCGGAGGTCGACCTGGTCTCCTTCACCGGCGGTGTGGTCACGGGACGCCGGATCATGGCGGCCGCGGCACCCACGGTGAAGAAGATCGCCCTCGAGCTCGGTGGCAAGAACCCCAACGTGATCTTCGCCGACGCCGATCTCGACGCCGCCGTCGACAACGCCCTCACCGCCGTGTTCCTGGACTCGGGGCAGGTCTGCTCGGCTGGCTCGCGGCTGGTCGTGGAGGACTCCGTGCACGACCAGGTGGTGGCAGAGCTGGTCCGCCGCGCAGCGGCGATCCGGCTGGGCGGACCCTTCGACGACCGCGCCGAGTCCGGCCCACTCATCAGTGCCGACCACCGTGACAAGGTCGAGGCCTACGTCGCGGTCGGCCTGGCTGAGGGCGCCCGGCTGGCGGTCGGCGGCACCCGCCCCGATGGTGCGGCCTACGACCAGGGGTACTTCTACGCGCCCACCATCCTGGACGGGTGCGACACCTCGATGCGGTGCGTGCAGGAGGAGTCGTTCGGTCCGGTGCTCACCGTGGAGACGTTCTCCGGCGGCAGTGACCAGGAACGCGAGGACGACGCCGTACGCATCGCCAACGACACGGTCTACGGGCTGGCCGGCGCGGTCTGGACCGAGAACGCGGGCCGGGCGGAACGAGTCGCCCAACGACTGCGGCACGGCACGATCTGGATCAACGACTACCACCCCTACGTGCCCCAGGCCGAGTGGGGCGGTTTCAAGCAGTCGGGCATCGGACGCGAGCTGGGGTTGGCCGGACTCGAGGAGTACCGCGAGACCAAGCACATCTGGCACAACACCGCGCCGGCACCTGCCGGCTGGTTCGGGCAACCGGCCGCAGGGGACCAGGCAGGAGCCACCCCATGAGGGCCTCGAAGAGGTACGACGTCGTCGTCGTCGGTGGCGGCTCGGCCGGCTCGGCGCTGGCCAACCGGCTCAGCTCCGACCCCGGCACCAGCGTGCTCGTGCTCGAGGCCGGGCGCAGCGACTACAGGTTGGACCCGTTCATCCACATGCCGGCTGCGCTGCCGTACCCGATCGGCAACCCGCTCTACGACTGGCGCTACGAGTCCGAGCCTGAGCCGCACATGAACGGTCGCAAGGTGTTCCACGCGCGCGGCAAGGTGCTGGGTGGGTCCTCCAGCATCAACGGGATGATCTTCCAGCGGGGCAACCCTCTGGACTACGAGCGCTGGGCCAGCGACCCCGGGATGGAGACCTGGGACTACGCGCACTGCCTGCCCTACTTCAAGCGGATGGAGACCACCACCGCCGGGGCCGACGCCTGGCGTGGCGGGTCCGGCCCGCTCGTGCTCGAGCGCGGGCCCGCCGAGAGCCCTCTGTTCGGGGCCTTCTTCGAGGCGGTCCAGCAGGCCGGCTACCCGCTCACCGACGACGTCAACGGCTACCGCCAGGAGGGCTTCGCGAAGTTCGACCGGAACGTCCACCGGGGGCGCCGGCTCAGCGCGGCCCGGGCCTACCTCCACCCGGTGATGAAGCGGCCGAACCTCACCGTGCACACCCTTGCCATGGTCACCGGACTCCGGGTGACCCGAGGCTCCGGTGGCCCCCGGGTCACCGGGGTCGACTACACCCGGGGCACCCGCCGCAACCACGCCACGATCGAGGTCGAGGCCGGCGAGGTCATCCTGTGCGGTGGCGCGATCAACTCCCCACAGCTGCTCCAGCTCGCCGGGATCGGCAATGCCAGCGAGCTGCAGGCGCTCGGTATCGACCCGGTGCTGGACCTGCCCGGGGTGGGGGAGAACCTGCAGGACCACCTCGAGGTCTACATCCAGTACGCCGCCAAGCAGCCGGTGTCGATCGCGCCGTGGCTCAAGCATCGGCACAAGCCGCGCATCGGTGCCGAGTGGCTGCTCCTGCGCCGTGGGGTGGGTGCGTCCAACCACTTCGAGGCCGGGGGGTTCGTCCGCAGCAACGACCAGGTCGCCTACCCCAACCTGATGTTCCACTTCCTGCCGATCGCGATCCGCTACGACGGCTCGCAGCCGGCGGACACCCCCGACGGGCAGGGGCACGGCTACCAGGTGCACATCGGGCCGATGTACTCCGACGTACGCGGCAGTCTGAAGATCAGGAGCACCGATCCCTACGAGCATCCGGCGCTGCGGTTCAACTACCTCTCCACCGAGACCGACCGGCGGGAGTGGATCGAGATGGTCCGAGCCGCGCGCACCATCCTCGAGCAGGAGGCCTTCGCGGCCTTCAGCGACGGGGAGCTCTCGCCCGGACCGTCGGTGCGGACCGACCAGGAGATCCTCGACTGGGTCGCCCGCGACGCCGAGACGGCCCTGCACCCCTCGTGCACCGCGCGGATGGGCACCGACGACCTGAGCGTGGTCGACCCGACGTCGATGCGGGTGCACGGCGTGGACGGCCTCCGGGTCGTCGACGCCTCGGTGATGCCCTACGTCACCAACGGCAACATCTATGCGCCCGTGATGATGCTCGCCGAGAAGGCGGCCGACCTGATCGCCGGTCACCAGCCTCTGGCGCCGCTCGACGTGCCCTTCTACCGGCACGGCACCGGGATGGGGCTCTACCCGGAGGGCGACCCCCGCAACCTGTCCAACCCGACGACGGGAGCACGCGCATGACCACCCAGCTCGATCGACCCACCCCTTCAGGCGCCGACGCGGATCCGGAGGACCGGGGGCCGCAGATCAACAAGCCGGTCTTCATCGGCTCGGCGCTGGGCACGTTGGTCGTCACCTTGTGGTGCGTGATCGCCCCGGTGCAGGCGGAGGCGACTCTCGCCTCCGTCGTCGGCGTGGTCTCGGAGTGGTTCGGCTGGTACTACATCCTGCTGGCCACCACGGTGCTCCTCTTCGTGCTCTTCCTGGGCTTCTCACGCTACGGCCACGTGCGCCTGGGCCCCGAACACTCCCGGCCGCAGTTCAGCACCCTGTCCTGGGCATCCATGCTGTTCGCCGCCGGTATCGGCACCGACCTGATGTTCTTCGCCGTCAACGAGCCGGTCGTGCAGTACCTGACGCCGCCGAGCGGGCAGGGCGAGACCGTCGAGGCGGCCCGCGAGGCCACCGCCTGGACGCTGTTCCACTACGGCATCAGCGGCTGGGGGATGTATGCCCTGATGGGGATCGCGCTCGGCTACTTCGCCTACCGGATGAACCTCCCGCTGGCGGTGCGCTCGGCGCTGTACCCGCTGTTCGGCAAGCGCATCGAGGGCCCTATCGGTCACGCCGTCGACACCGCGGCCGTGCTTGGCACCATCTTCGGTGTCGCCACCTCCCTGGGCATCGGTGTGGTCGGACTGAACGTCGGCCTGAACGAGCTCTTCGGGGTGCCGCAGGGCCTGGCCGCCCAGTTCGGGCTGCTCGCCCTCGCGGTGGTGATGGCGACGATCTCCGCGGTCAGCGGGATCGACAAGGGCATCAAGCGGCTCTCCCAGCTCAACGTGCTGCTCGCGATCGGACTCGCCCTGTGGGTGCTGGTCACCGGCAAGACCGCCTACCTGCTCAATGCCGCGGTGCTCAACATCGGTGACTTCTTCCGGCTGTTCCCGGACATGACCATGCAGACCTTCGCCTACGAGGACACCGGCGACTGGATGAGCTTCTGGACCCTCTTCTTCTGGGCCTGGTGGATCGCGTGGGCATCCTTCGTGGGACTGTTCCTGGCCCGGATCTCGCGCGGGCGGACCATCCGCCAGTTCGTGGCCGGCACGATGGTGATCCCGTTCAGCTACATCGTCATGTGGATCTCCATCTTCGGCAACGCGGCGATCGACGAGGTCCGCTCGGGCAATGCGTCGTTCACCGACCTGGCGGCGGCGAGCCCCGAGGGCGGCTTCTACGCCCTGCTCCAGGAGTACCCGGCGTTCACGCTGATCGCCGGGCTGGCCACCTTCGTCGGCCTGCTGTTCTACGTCACCTCGGCCGACTCCGGCGCCCTCGTGATGGCCAACCTGTCCTCGAAGATGCGCAACTCCACCGACGACGCCGGTCGGAAGGTCCGGATCTTCTGGGCGCTGGCGACCGGTGGCCTCACGCTGTCGATCCTGAGCGTCGGAGGGATCTACGCCCTGCAGTACGCCACCGTGATCATGGGGCTGCCGTTCGCCTTCGTGATGGTGCTCGTCATGCTCGGCCTCTACCGTGCCCTCCAGGTCGAGGCCTACCGCGCCGAGTCGGCCAACCAGACCGTGCGCGGCATCTTGTCGAGCAGCAGCGGCTCGCGCGAGCCCAATCCGCCGCGGACCTGGCGTCAGCGCCTCAACCGCGCCATCGACTTCCCGACCGTTGCGGCGGGAGAGGAGTTCCTCGCCGACGTGGCGCTGCCGGCTCTGGAGGAGGTGGCCGACGAGCTGCGCAAGCAGGACGTCGCCGCGACGGCCTTCAGGGCGAGCTCCGAGGGGACGCCGTACGTCGCGCTGGCGCTCAGCGACGAGGACGAGCATCCGTTCCGCTACGAGGTCCGGCCGAGCGTGGTGCCGATCCCGGCCTACGCCGGTCGTGCCCCCAAGGGTGACGATTTCTACGTGCGCCTCGAGGTGCACCTGACTCACGGCGGGCAGAACTACGACGTGATGGGCTACACCCACACCCAGCTGATCGACGACGTGCTCGACCAGTACGAGCGTCACCTGGAGTTCCTGCGCCTGCAGGCCGGATC
Organism: uncultured Actinomycetota bacterium; assembly: GCA_963772415.1. GTDB lineage: Bacteria > Actinomycetota > Actinomycetes > Propionibacteriales > Nocardioidaceae > Nocardioides_B. The sequence goes on from CAVYWU010000006.1 coordinate 219,734, forward strand.
AGCGCCCGGATACTGACCCGACCGGGTCGGTCAGCGGTCGACCCAGATGTTGTCGTGCTCGGCGTAGAAGGCCGCCAGCTCCTCTTCGGAGGGCCGCACACCGGTGGCGGCCATCCGCGCGAGACCCTCGAAGTAGGCCTCACGCGGGGCGCCCGGGGTGAAGAGGATGAGCATCGACGCGGGGGACCCGGACTCGTTGCGGAAGCCGTGCAGGCCGCCGGCGGGGATGAACAAGAAGTCGCCGGCGGTCGCGTCCCGCCACCCGTTGCCGTCGTAGAGCGAGATCGTGCCGTCGAGCACGAAGAACGACTCGGTCATGGTGCGGTGGAAGTGCGGTGAGGGACCGGACGGCGCCGGCCCCATGTTCCAGCGGTAGAGCCCGAAGTCACCACCTGTGAGGGCCGCCGTGGCCAGGTAGTGGGCCGACGAGCCGGCCCGCTCGTTGGCGATCTCGGGCGTCGTGTCGGCGGGCCGGAGCTGGCCGCTCACCTCGCCGCTCTCACCGTGGTAGCGCGGAGGAGGGTAGGACATGACGGCAGCCTAGGGGGTCCGGCTCACGAGATCGGGGGAGAGGAAGGGCCCTCGTAGGCCACCAGATCGCGCGCCAGGGTCTCCCACTTGGCGTAGGCGTCGGGATATCCCGACCTCTGCACGGCCTGAGCGGCCTGGGTGACCGTCATCGACTGCCACCCGCTGATGTCGAGGAGACCCGGGTTGGGGGTGTGCGTCGCGACGCCGTAGAACGCCTTGGAGGCGAGCACCGGCTGCTGGACCTGTGCCTCCGTACCCCATCCCTGGGAAGGTCGCTGCTGGAAGAGACCGAGCGAGTCCCTGTCGCCGTAGTCGACGTTGACGAGGGTCGACTCCTGCATCGCGGTCGCGAGAGCGACCACCCAGCCGTACTCCGGGACGCCGGCCCCCTTGCCGACCCCGATGATGGTGCGCGCGTTGGCCTTCTGCTCCTCCGAGAGCGAACCGTAGGACGAGCCCGGCGGGGTGCCCGAGCCACCACCGGTCCCGAGCAGCTCGGACCAGGTGGCGGGACCGACGACGCCGTCTGCACTCAGGGAGTGCGCCGACTGGAAGCTCCGCACGGCGGAGTCCGTCGCCGGCCCGAAGGCTCCGTCGGAGGCGAGGGAGTGCCCGTGCTTCCCGAGCTGGACCTGGAGTCCCTGGACAGCGGGACCGGCATCCCCCTGGCGGACGGTCAGCACCAGGGCGCTGAAGGTGGCCGGGCCGGCGATGCCGTCGGCGGAAAGCCCGCGGGAGGACTGGAACGCCTCCACCGCAGCCTCGGTGCCGCTCCCGAAGTCTCCGTCGGCGGGGGTCGAGTAGCCGCGCGCGGTGAGCAGGTGCTGGAGGGTCGTGACGTTGGAGCCCGTGGCACCGACCGCCAGGGTCGGGTAGGTCGCGGCCCGACTCGGCGACGCCGCGAGCCCCACCATGGCGAACGCCAGCGTGACCACGATCAGGAAGGCGGTCAGGTGACGACGACTGTCGGTGAGGGGGCGCACCCGACCAGGCTCCTGGTCGAGCGCACGGATAGGAACCCGCACCTTCGTGCACTACACAAACCTGCACGCCGTCGTGACCACCCGCCGGTGTCGGTCAGCGGCACGATGGGGAGGTCCACGTCGCTCTCTCGGGTGAGGATCACCATGCGCCGCCTGTCCGTCCTCCTGCTCGCGCTCGCCTGTCTCGCCGGCTGGTCGCCACCGCACGCCGAGGCGGCCGAGACCTACTCGGCTCCGTTCCTGACAGCGATCTCCGAGCTGCCGGTGGCGAGCGAGGTTCGGACCGGCTACGACCGGGACCTGTTCGACCACTGGATCGACGCCGACGGCGACGGCTGCCACACCCGCAACGAGGTGCTGATCGCCGAGGCCGACGACCCGGTCACCGTCGGTTCGGGTTGCAGCCTGTCGGGTGGCCGCTGGTTCTCCTACTACGACCGGGTCTCCTGGACCGCCACCGGCGATGTCGACATCGACCACATGGTGCCGCTGGCCGAGGCCTGGGACTCCGGTGCCAGGAGCTGGTCGAGCCCGCAGCGTCAGGCCTACGCCAACGACCTCGGCGACAGCCGCTCACTGGTGGGGGTCACCGACAACGTCAACCAGTCAAAGGGTGACCAGGACCCGGCGGAGTGGATGCCGCAGTACGACCACTGCCGCTACCTGCGGGAGTACGTCGCTGTGAAGGTGCGCTGGCGGCTCAGCGTCGACAACACGGAGAAGTCGGCGATCTCCAGCCTGGCCTCGGGCTGCACCAACACCACGATCACTGTCACCCGCGCCCTGTGAGCTGGACGCGACGCCCTACGCTGGATGCCATGAGCGACGACGACCTGCCCCGTGAGCTTCGTGGGGTCTCGCCCGACCCGGTGCGTGAGTCGACCACTCCCGTGTGGGTTCGCGTCGTCGCCCTGCTCGTGGTCGTCGCGATGGTCTTCTACTTCGTGATCTCGGCCTTCTGAGGCCGCTCAGCAAACCAGCGACATCCGAAGTCGGACCCGGCGTCCAGGGCCGGCGCCCCCCGGCCCCTGTGGTTGCCCTGGACGCCAGGGGTCCTCGACCTCAGGGGGCGCCCGTGCATGACGGGCGCGCTCCTTGACCGGCAGTCGACCGACCCAACTCAGGACGGCTGTTGCGCATGGCGTCCACAGGTGCCTCTCGACTGCGAAATGGCGTCGGGGTCCGGGACGCGGGAGAACGCTTCTGACGATAGGGCGACGAACCCCGCCCTGCAAGGGGCTAGTCTCCAGAGAGGTCCACCAACACTCAAAGCACTTGTCAGACTGACCGACCCTTGGCCGGCATGACACACCGGGAGAGGGGTGTCGTGCGCGACGACCTGACACCGCCTCCCTCCAGTGCTGATCCTGACGTCCACGCTCGCTGGCTCGTCGCGCAGGCCGCCGAGGGCCAGGGTGAACCGCCGGCGGGGGGTTGGCTCGTGCCGGTCTGCCGAGCGGCGACCACGGCGCTGTCGTTGCGGGGCAGCGTGATCCACATCGTCACGGCGGGAGGGGTCTCCAGCGTCGCCGCCAGCTCGGACGAGGCGAGCGCGCGGATCGCCGACCTGGCCTTCACCACCGGCGAAGGACCGAGCGTCGACGCCTTCGCCCAGAGGCGACCGGTGCTGAGGAGCGATCTCCTGAAGGACTCGGGGCGCTGGCCGGGCTTCACCGAGGCCGCCGTGGCCGCGGACGTCCGTGCCGTCTTCAGCCTGCCCTTGCAGATCGGTGGCGCCAGGCTCGGCGTGCTCGACCTCTACGCGGGCGAACCACGACGTCTCGACGATGGCGAACTCGCGCTGGGCCTCGCCTTTGCCCGGCTCGGCGCGCACGTCCTGCTGGGAGATCCGCCCGGCGGGTGGGAGGGGGACACGTGGGAGCCGCTGCTCGACCACCGCGCAGAGGTGCACCAGGCGCAGGGGATGGTGATGGTCGACCTGAAGGTGGACCTGGCGGAGGCACTGCTGCGGATGCGGGCCTTCGCGTACGCCGAGGGCATCGCCCTCATCGACCTGGCTCAGATCATCATCGCGGGCTTCGTGCTCCCTGCCGCAGAGAGGGCGAGGGGCGAGGAGTGAGGCCGATCTGCTCGCGGAGACGTAGAATTCCCAGAAGCACACGTGGAGAGGGTTGATCCGTGCCCCTAGAGATCCAGCAGGTGGCGGATGTGTTCGTCGACGTCGCCGACACCCTCGTTGCCGACTTCGACCTCATCGAGTTCCTGCACTCGGTCGCGCGGCACGCCACGACGATCAGCAGTGCGGCAGCGGCCGGGGTCATGCTGAGCGGCGAGGACGGGAAGCTTCATCACGTCGGCGCTTCCAGCGAGGACGCGCGACTGCTCGAGCTCTTCCAGATCCAGAACTCCGAGGGACCGTGCCTGGACTCGTTCCGCACGGGGGAGCGGGTGGTCGTCCCCGACCTCGCCGAGGCCGGCAGTCGGTGGCCCTCCTTCGCGCGGCGGGCGATCTCTCACGGGATGACAGCGGTCTACGCCTTCCCGATGCGGCTGCGCACGCGCGTCATCGGCGGACTCAACGTCTTCCAGACCGTCCACCAGGAGCTGGGTCCCGGAGAGGTCCGGGTGCTGCAGGCCCTCGCCGACATGGCGACGATCTCACTGATCCAGGAGCAGTCGATCTCGCGCGCCGAGGTCCTGACCGAACAGCTCCAGGTGGCGTTGAACAGCAGGATCGTGGTGGAGCAGGCCAAAGGAGCTGTCGCCCGGACGTTGGGCGTCTCGATCGATGAGTCCTTCGACCTGCTCCGCGACTTCTCGAGGCGCCATCGCCGCCGGCTGACCGATGTCGCCCACGAGGTCGTCACCTCGGCGGACGGCCCGGAGCTGCTGCGCAGGGAGTGAAACGTCGGCCGGCCTCGAGCCGTCCCGGCGGTCGAGCCGAGCTCCCTCGTCGACCCGGTGGCGCCGCTCGGCTAGACGCCGGCCGCTTTCTCGAGCGCGGTGAGCTCGTCGTCCAGATGGGCCAGCAGCAGCTGGAGCCGCGGCACGGTGCGTCGGCAGCCGGTGAGCCCGAAGCCCATGTTGCCGGCGTACGACGTGCAGGTGATGTTGAGCGCCATGCCGTGGATGGGGATCGACAGCGGGTACATCCCGACGAGCTCGGCGCCGTTGAAGAAGTGCGGAACGCGGGGACCCGGCACGTTGGAGATGATCAGGTTGAACGGCGGCCGGCTGAAGCCGCTCATCCGCAGCAGCGGTGGGAGCACCGCGGGTGCCAGCCCGATCGCGCTCATCGCCAGGATCTGGAGCGGCGTCATCGTGCCGAGAGCCTCCTTGCCGTCGCGCATCGACCGGTGGATCGCGCTCAGCCGGTCTGCGGGGTCGGCCAGGTCGGTGCCCAGCTTGACCATCACCGCGCCGACGGCGTTGCCCCCGTCGGCCGAGGCATGCTGGGACTGTGCGGAGTTGAGCCCGACCGGGACCATCGCCACCAAGGTCGCGTCGGGCAGTGCGTCCAGGTCGGAGAGATAGCGGCGCATGGCGCCGCTGACCATGGCGAGGACCACGTCGTTGATCGTGGTGCCGGTGGCCTTGCCCACGGCCCGCAGACGTACGACGGGCCAGTCCTGCGCGGCGAACCGGCGCGATCCGGTGATGTTCTTGTTCAGGATCGTGCGAGGAGCGTAGAAGCTCAACGCGGAGGTCTCGTTGCGCACACCCCGGCTCAGGGTCTTGGCCAGGGCGCCGGGGATGCCGGCGGCGTCGGCGGTGATCCCCAGGGCCCCGCGAAACGCGCTCAGCGGGAGGTCGGCCAAGTGGTGGTCGACCTGCTCGCGCGCGGTCTCGGCCCGGGCCGACGCCGGCCGCACGGCCCAGGGCGGCGGCATGTCCCGGCGGTCGGGATCGGTGCTGAGCACGCTTTGCAGCAGCCGCATCGACGAGACGCCGTCGACGAGGGCGTGGTGCATCTTGGTGTACATCGCCATCCGCCCGTCGCGGAGGCCTTCGATCAGGGTGGCCTCCCACAACGGCCGCTCCGGGGCCAGCCGGGTGCCGTGCAGCCGCGAGCAGAGCTCGAGCAGCTCGCGGACGCGGCCGGGCCTGGGCAGTGCGCTGTGCCGGACGTGGTGCTCGATGTCGAACTGGGTGTCCTCGGTCCACACCCACTGGCCCCCGGTGGCGACCGAACGGCGCGGGCGCTTGCCGAACAGCGGCGAGGGCTGGTCGGCGGCGATCATCTCGTCGTAGGTGTCCCTCACGAAGGTGCGGCCGGCACCGTCGGGCCGCCTGAAGAGCTGGAGACCGCCGACGTGCATGGGCTGGCTGCGGTTCTCGGCGATCATGAACGCCGCGGATGTCGGATCCATCGGTGTGACCAACGCACGCACCCCCTTGGGTTGCCCCGCATCCTGCCGTCTCGACCGGCTCCGCGGCCAGCAGCCGGCCGGCGCCGGCGCAAGAGGCCGTGTCCCACGAGACGGGCGTGAGGCTGAAAACACTCAAGTGACCCAAAACGGACGCCGATAGAGCCGGTACCGGTCCCTCTGCCCCCGGGAGCCACCCCTCATGTCACCCACGCCGCGCCGCGCCGTCACGCGCCTGGTCCTGAGCGCCCTCACCGCGCTCGCGGTGGTGGTGTCCGCGCAGGTTGCCCTCGTCGGTGGCCGGGGCGCGGGATCGACCACCGCGGCAGGCGGCGGTCAGAGACTCGACTTGGGCGTGGTGATGGCGCTGTCGGCCGGACCGACCCACGTCGACCCGCTGCCGGACGGGGTCGACCTGGACGACCCGATCGGCACCGCGGCGCTCTACGAGCGCGCCGGCCTCGAGCGGTCCGACGTCGCTGGACCGGTGTACGCCGCCTCCGCAAGCGAGTCCGAGGCAACCGCACCCGGCGGCAGCCCGTCCACGTCGGGCCTCGGCGCCCACGTGGTGCCGTCGTGCTCCGGCACCGGGACCGACGGGAAGCGGGTGCAGCCGCTCTACGTGCGTGGGGAAGGCACCGCCTCCCGCTACGGTGTCGTGCTGCCGCTGCTGCTCAACGAGGTCGCCAACGTCGATGACGTGTTCGCCGTCTCGGCGGCCGAGCGGGGCGGGGTCCGGCGGGTGCGATGGGTCCACCAGGACTGCATCCCGCTGCTGCCCGAGGTGGTGGTGCCGGACGGAGCACTGAGCTCGTTCGGCGCCACGATCAACGCCTTGAAGGCCCAGGGCTACACCGACCCGGCCCGCAAGTACCTCGCCTTCGCCGACGCGCAGGTCCTGTGCGGCGTGGGCACCCTGTACAACGACGTACGCACGACCGGCAATCTCAACGAGGAGCGCACCGCGTACGCCCGCGTCGACGCACCCTGCTGGTCGGGCAGCACGTCCGTCGCGGCCCACGAGCTGACCCACAACCTCGGTGGCGTGCTCCCGGGGGCGCCGCACCGGACGGCCAACGGCCACTGCTGGGACGAGTCGGACCTGATGTGCTACAACGACGGATCCGGTGCGGCGATGCAGACGGTCTGCGCCGACTCGGCGCAGGGCCAGCTGCTCGACTGCGGCGACGACGACTACTTCAGCGTCGCGCCCACCGCCGGGTCCTGGCTCGCCCAGAACTGGAACACGGCGTCCTCGGCCTTCCTCGACACCGTCGTCTCGGATCCGACGATCACCCCGGCCCCGACCCCACCCCCGACCACGAAGGCGCCGCCGACCACGGACCCGTCGGACAAGGGGCGCAGGACGGCGGTCAGGGGCCATTGGAAGGGATCCAACGTGCTGCGTCCCCAGGGGCGGGCCAAGGGTGCCGTCCGGTACGTCGGCGTGCTGAGCGGGCAGCTCCGGCTCGCCGGCAGGGGACGCAACGTCGCCGGGGAGAGACTGACCCTGCAGCGCCGCTACGGCGCGGGCGACTGGAAGAAGATCGGCCACGACACGACCGACCGGTCCGGGCGGGTGTCCCAGCGGGACCGACCGCACCGGCAGGCGTCCTACCGCTGGGTCTACCGGGGCAACGACCAGCTGCAGGGCTCCCGGAGCAGCCGGATCATCACCCGCCGCTGACGCCTCCCTCAGCCCACTCGGGTGACACTGGTCCACACCAGTTCCGTCCGATCGCGCCGTGGCGGTGTCGAGTCTCGACCTGCGGTCAACCCTGCCGATGAGAGCAGCGGGGGTCGACGAGGAGACGACCGATGCGCGGACTGATGGCGTGGCTGGTGGAGCAGGCCTGCCGACTGGCCGACGGAGAGGTGTGCGCGACGGCCAACCTCACCGATGACAGCGACCTGCCGGAACACTGAGCCCGCCGCACCAGACCCGGCCCTCAGCCGTCGTAGGGCACCTCGGTGCGCCACGTGTCGGCCGGTTGGTGAGCCGCCTGGAAGATCGCCTCGGCGACCCGGGCCGGGTCGAACGCGGTGCCGCGCTCGAGCGTGCCGTTGACGGTGACCGACACCGCTCGGACGCCCACCGGCCGCAGGCTGGCGTCGAGGCTGCGGACCAGGTTGCGCAGGCCGGCCTTCTGCACACCGAGGGACGCGGCCTCGTGCCACGGCTTGTCGGCGGCCTGGCTGCCGGTCGCGGTGATCCGTCCGCCCTGGGACAGGAACGGCCTCGCGGCCTGCACCGACGTCAGCAGGCCACCGACGCCGAGCGCGACGTCGGCGAGCAGGTCGTCGACCGCAAGCGTCAGCGGGTCCTGCTGGCGGAACGCACTCGGGTTGTAGTGCAGCACGTCGATCCGGTCGGCGAAGCCACCGAAACGGGTGACAGCCGCGCTCAGGCCAGACTGGTCGGTGATGTCGACACCGCTCCAGCCCGTGGTGATCCCCTCGGCCTGGAGCTCGCGACCGAGCGCGTCGAGCTGGTCGCCCGGCCTGGAGACCAGCGCGACGTCGAAGCCGCTGCTTCCGTAGCGACGCGCGACCGCCGCGCCCACACCGGGACCGGCGCCGACCACCAGGATCACTGGGTTGCTCATGGCCTGGAACCTACTCTTCTGCTGTGACCACGCTCCGCACCTCTTGGGTGCTGCACGTGGACCTCGACCAGTTCATCGCTGCCGTCGAGGTGCTGCGGCGACCCGAGCTGGCAGGCCTGCCGGTGATCGTCGGCGGCCGCGGCGACCCGACCGAGCGCGGCGTGGTGTCGACCGCGTCGTACGAGGCCAGGGAGCACGGTGTCGGATCGGGGATGCCGCTTCGGACGGCGCTGAAGAGGTGTCCGGACGCGGTCTTCCTGCCCGTCGACGGGCCCGCCTACGATGCGGCCTCGCGCGTGGTGATGGACACCTTGCGCAGCCTCGGCTGCCCGGTGGAGGTGCTCGGCTGGGACGAGGCGTTCCTCGGTGTCGAGACCGCCGATCCTGAGCAGTTCGCCGCCGACGTGCGGGCCGCGGTGCTGGCCGCCACCCGGCTGCACTGCTCGGTCGGCATCGGTGACAACAAGGTCCGCGCCAAGATCGCCACGGAGTTCGGCAAGCCACGCGGGAGCTTCCGGTTGACCGAGGACAACTGGTCGGAGGTGATGGGGGAGCGGCCCACCGACGCGTTGTGGGGGATCGGCCGCAAGACCGCCACCAAGCTGGCGGCGCTCGGGATCCACACGGTCGACCAGCTCGCCTCGACGCCGGCCCAGGTGCTCGCGGACCGACTCGGCCCGACGATGGGACCGTGGTACCGCCGGCTCGGGAGGGGTGCGGACACCTCGCCGGTCGATCCGACGCCGTACGTCGCCCGCGGGCACGGCCGCGAGGTCACCTTCCAGGCCAATCTCGACGACTGGGCCGAGGTCACCGAGGAGACCCGCCTGCTGACGCGACGCGTTCGCGAGGACGTGCTCGCCGAGGGTCGTCCGGTCGTCAGGGTCGGCCTGAAGGTGCGCTACGCGCCCTTCGAGACCCGCACCAGGAGCCTCACGCTCTCCGCGCCGACCACGGACGCCGCCATCCTCGAGGCCGCGGCCGTGGCCCTGCTCGGTCGACTCGACCACGAGCGGGCGGTGCGCCTGGTGGGGGTCCGGCTGGAGATGGCTGACCCGGTCGAAACAGACCCGCAGGGTGCGTCGGCACCCTCGGACGGCGCCGGACACGTGGGACGGGTGTGACGGGTGAGCCTGGTTGACTAGACCATCGCGTAGTCAGTTCGGGCCATTTGTCGTCGACACGGGCGGAATCTTTACCGATATAGGCATATCGAGGGCGCTCACCCCTACGGTCAAGCCACCCCCATCCGCCTCTGTGACCCCGGGAGAACCATATGACCCGTCATCCAAAACCCAAGCGTGTGCGCACGCTGAAGGTCGCCAGTGCCATCGGTGCCGGAGCCCTCGTGCTCGGCATGGTCTCGGTCGGCGCCGCTGTCGCCGCCGACTCGAGCACCGACGCCCGAGCGTCGGCCTCCAGCCCGACCGCCAAGTCACCCAAGAAGTCGCGTGAGGCCCGTCCGGTCCTCGACGGCAAGGGTCCGAAGAAGTCGCGTGAGGCCCGTCCGGTCCTCGACGCCAAGGGTCCGAAGAAGTCGCGTGAGGCCCGTCCGGTCCTCGACGCCAAGGGTCCCAAGAAGTCGCGTGAGGCCCGTCCGGTCCTCGACGCCAAGGGTCCGAAGAAGTCGCGTGAGGCCCGTCCGGTCCTCGACGCCAAGGGTCCGAAGAAGTCGCGTGAGGCCCGTCCGGTCCTCGACGCCAAGGGTCCCAAGAAGTCGCGTGAGGCCCGTCCGGTCCTCGACGCCAAGCACCCCAAGAAGTCGCGCGAGGCGGCTCCCCGGGGCTGATTGCCGGCCACGTCCGATCCGAGGCCCCCACGTGTCCACGTGGGGGTCTCGGCGCTTTCGGGGGGCGCGACTGACCGGCGGCCGGGGCGTGCAGGCGGCGCCCGGCCGGGACGGGCCACCACCGCCTCAGGCGGGGTGATGAAGCACACGCGCGCCGGTTGGCACTCGGGGTCCCGGGTTCGTCACACTGGTGATCGCCATGGCTGACAGCACCGAGATCCACGAGACCCTTGACCTGGCCCTGCGCATCGGGGAGGTCCTGATGTCCTCGGGGGCCGGGGCAGCCGACGTGAACGCGACCATGTCATCGGTCGCGCACGCCTGCGGGGTCCGCAACGCCGAGGTCGACGTCACCTTCACCAACCTCACCCTGAGCTACCAGCGCAGTGCGGACGAGCCCACCCTCGTGCAGCTGCGCCACGTGCGGCACCGGGAGATCGACTACGAGGACCTGACCCTGGTCGACCAGATCGTCCGCGACCTGATCAGCGGAGCCATCGACCGCCAGGAGGCCCGCGCCCGGCTGGCCCAGGTGGTCTCCTCGGGGCACCGACTGCCCCGCTGGGCGGTCACGATCGGGTACGGCGTGATGGGGGCCGGCGTCGGGATGCTGCTCGGCGGCAACCTGCTGGTGATCCTGATCGCCTTCCTCGCGGCGGTCAGCATGGACCGGCTGATGCGGGCGATGTCGCGCCGTCGGATGCCCGGTTTCTACCAGCAGGTCGCCGGGGGCCTGCTGGCCACGTTGCTGGCGGTGGGGGCCGCTGCGAGCGACCTCGACGTCGACCCCTCGCTCGTCGTGACCACGAGCATCGTGATGCTCCTGGCCGGCATCGGGTTCATGGGGGCGATCCAAGACGCGCTGACCGGCTTCCCGCTGACGGCGGGCGCCCGCATCCTGGAGGCGATCCTCGCCACCGCAGGCATCATCGCCGGGGTGAGTGGTGGCCTCTCCATCGGTCAGATGCTGGGGGTGAACCTCGGTCGGCTCGATCCTGGCGGGGCGTCGCTCTCTGATGCCGGGATGGTCGTCGCCGGTGCCGCCATCTGCTCCGGCGCCTTCGCCTTCTCCTCCTACGCACCCCTGCGTTCGCTGCTCCCGATCGCGCTGATCGCCGGCGTCGCGACCTTGGTCTTCGGACTCGTCGAGGCTCAGGGCTTCAGCCGCGCCTGGTCCGCGGCGACTGCAGCCGTGCTGATCGGTGTCGTGTCCTACTCGGTCGCAGGGCGGGTGCGGGTGCCACCGCTGGTGGTGGTGGTCTCCACGATCGTGCCGATGCTGCCGGGCCTGTCGATCTATCGAGGGCTGTCGCTGCTCGCCGACGGCGGCAACGGCATCCTGTCCCTGATGACGGCCGCCGCCATCGCGATCGCCCTGGCCTCCGGCGTGATCTTCGGTGAGTACGTCGCCCAGCCGCTGCGCCGCGAGGCACGACGCCTCGAGCACCGTCTCTCGGGCCCGCGCCTGGTCGGGCCGGTGCGAGCGCGGGCGATCAAGCGGGAGAAGGCGCGAGCCGGGGCGGCCAGTGGTGGCCGGGCTGCGAGCTGAACGGGGGCGCGAGCAGCGCCGGGCCCGTGCTCACTCGTCCCGAAGCGCCTCTTCGGGGATGTCGCAGGGGACGAAGTCGTTCTCCGCGCAGTTGAACCAGTAGGGACCCACCCGCAGCGCGTGGTGGCCGGGGTAGACCACCCGGGAGGTCGGGAACAGCCCGAGCACGTCGGCGACCCGGGCGGGGTCGTGGTGGAGCCAGCTCGAGTCGCTCACCACCCTGACGCACCACGATCAGCCGGGACGCGTCGAGCGAGACGTGGGCCGCGTGCTCGGAGGGGGAGCGCAGGGCCTGACCCTGGTGGATGTAGTGCATCTGGTGCCCGGGGGCATAGCTGCGGCACAGCACGGCTACTCCCGGGCGCAGATGGGCCGGGGGAAGCTCTCCGGAGGAGAGGGAATGACGCGACATGCAGAGCTCCTGGTTTCTCCCTGAGCGGCCACCCTAGGACACGAGGGCAAGGTCCGGGAGACCCGGCATGACTACTTCTGGTCCCGGTCCGGTCACGGCCGCCGGGCGCCAGTCGGGTGGCCCGTCAGGGGGCCAGGCGGCGGGCGAGCCGGGCCACGACGGCCTGGTAGCGCGCGCCCGCCACCAGGGCGAACGCGTGCAGCAGCTTGGCGTCGGCACCCACGACCACCCGGGGGCGGTCGGCCAGCACGCCGGCCACGATGACCTCAGCGGCCCGCTCCGGCGTCGTCCTGGCCAGCTTGGTGTCGAAGTGGTGAGCCACCCCGGCCTGGTCGTGGGAGGAGGTCACCCGCGCGTTGCGGACGATCGCGGTCTTGATGCCGCCGGGGTGCACGCAGGTGACCCCGACCGGGTGCCGGGCTACCAGCATCTCCATCCGCAGCGCCTCGGTGAAGCCTCGGACCCCGAACTTGGCGGCGTTGTAGGCACTCTGGCCGGGCATGGCGACCAGGCCGAACAGGCTCGAGACGTTGACGACGTGACCGTCGCCGGAGGCGATCAGGTGGGGCAGGAACTCCTTGGTCCCGTGGACGACTCCCCAGAAGTCGACGTCGATCACCCAGTCGAAGTCGTCGTAGCCGACCTCCTCGAAGTCGCCGTGCAGGGCAACCCCGGCGTTGTTGATCACCACGTTGACGCGGCCGAGCTCGGCCGACACCGCTGCGGCGTACGAGGCCATCGCGGCGCGGTCTCGCACGTCGACCTTGTCGGTCCGCACCTCCTGGACACCTCGGGCGGCCAACAAGCCGGCCGTCTCCATCAGGCCGACCTCGTCCCAGTCGCTGAGGGCGAGGATCCCGCCGTGGGCGGCTACCTGGAGGGCGAGAGCGCGACCGATGCCCGACCCCGCTCCGGTGATGACGACGACCTTGCCGTCGAGGGTCTTCATCGACCCACCTCCTGGGTCAGGTAGTGCTCGGCGTCGAAACGCGAGAGCAGGCGCTTGAGGGTGATCGTGGAGCGTGGCCACAGCGTCGTGTTGCGACCGTGGTCGTCGAGGTACCAGCTGCTGCAGCCTCCGGTGCTCCACACGGTGCGGCTCATCCTGCGTTGCAGGTCCGCGTTCCAGTGCTGTTGTACGTCGGCGCGAGGCTGCACCGTGGCCAGCCCCTCACTCTCCATCAGGCGCAGCGCGTCCAGGATGTAGCCGATCTGGCACTCGATCACGAACACCATGCTGGAGTGGCCGAGCCCGGTGTTGGGGCCGACGATCTGGAACAGGTTGGGGAAGCCGTGCACGGTCGTGCCCTTGTAGGCAGCCATCCCGTCGTCAGCCCACACCGCGGCCAGGGTGCGACCGTGCTGGCCGGTGACATGCTCGGCGATCGGCTGCTCGGTGGTCGCGAAGCCCGTCGCGACGATGATCGCGTCCACCGCACGCTCCACCCCGCCGGCGGTGACCACGGCGTGCCCGCTCACCTTGCTGATCGGGTCGGTGACGACCTCGACGTGGTCGCGAGCGAGCGCGGGGTAGTAGTCGTCGGAGAGCAGGATGCGCTTGCAGCCGATCTCGAACCGCGGCGTGAGGCTCTCCCGGAGCCCGGGGTCGGAGACAGCCTTGTGAAGGTTGGCCAGCGCGGCGCGCTTCGCGGGGGCGGCCAGGGCCGGCTTCCAGGTGAAGGCGGGCACCAACATCTCGCGCGCGAGATAGATCGCCGCGCGGTGCAGCCGCTGGAGCCCGGGAAGATGGCGGTAGGCGAAACGCTCCACCGCCGAGTAGGCCCGGTCGCGGCGGGGGATGACCCAGGGCGCGGTCCGCTGGTAGACGTCGAGACGGCCGGCCACCTTGGCCATCTCGGGGACGACCTGGATGGCCGAAGCCCCCGTGCCGATGATCGCCACGCGCTTGCCGGTCAGGTCGACTGAGTGGTCCCACCGGGCGGTGTGGAACACGTCGCCGTGGAAGTCCTCGAGCCCGTCGATGTCGGGCCAGGAAGGCTCTGAGAGTCCACCGCTGGCGGTGACCAGGACGTCGGCGGTGATCGGTCCGGCGGCGGTGTCGGCGCGCCAGACCCGTGCGTCGGTGTCCCAGCGGGCGCCCACCAGCGCGGTGCCGAAGCGGAACCGGTCGAGCACCCCGGCGTCCCCGGCCACCCGTCGGAGGTAGGCCTGGATCTCCGGCTGGGGAGAGAACGAGCGGGACCAGTGGGGGTTGAGGGCGAAGGAGAAGGAGTAGAGCTGGGACGGCACGTCGCAGGCGGCGCCGGGGTAGGTGTTGTCGCGCCAGGTGCCGCCGACGTCGTCGCCCTTCTCCACGACGAGGAAGTCGAGCTCGCCCTGCTGCTGCAGCCGGATGGCGAGCCCGAGCCCGCCGAAGCCTGCTCCGACGATCAGGACACGGGTGTGGTCGGGGAGGGCTCCGAGACTCATGCCGCGACCATACCGACGGTATTGAACGAGCGTCAATAGTCTTGTTGACAAATGTTCAGTAGGATCGCCGCCATGAGCGTGACCTCCGGCCACGGTGAGCACCGCGGCTCCGGCCGGGTGCGGATGACGCCCGACGATCGCCGCGAGCAGCTGCTGTCCCTGGGCGTCCGGCTGTGGTCCACCCGGCCCGTCGACGAGCTGTCCATCGACACGCTGGCCGAGGAGGCCGGCATCTCGCGGGGGCTGCTCTACCACTACTTCGACAGCTTGCAGGACTTCCACCGGGCAGTCGTGCGGCACGCGGCCGACGACCTGATCCGGATGACCGCGCCCCCCACGCACGGCGAGCCGCTCGAGCGGCTGGCCGCTTCCTTGGCGGCCTACGTCGACTACGTCTCGGCCAACTTCGCCGGTTACACCTCCCTGGTCCGGGGCGCGGCTGGAGGCAACGAGACACTGCGCGCCATCTACGAGGAGGCACGCGCGGCCCTCACCGACCGGATCTTCGAGGCGCCGCCGGGGGAGGACAGCGCCTCGCCCCAGGTGCTCGAGCTGCTCGCCATCGAGGACACGCCAGCGACCCGTCTGCTGGTGCGGGGCTGGGCAGCGATGACCGAGGACGTCGTGCTCACCTGGGTGCGCGACCCCAGCGGTGTCAGCCGCGACGAGCTGCTCACCCTGCTGGCCGGGGCGCTGCCCGGCGTGCTCAGCGGCGCTTCCTGAGAAGCCCGGTGCCCCCGGACCAACCGTTCGGGCCTCGCCTACGTCTGGTTCGGTGACAGGATGCGCTGAGGCGCTACGGGGACGGGGCGGAGGTGCCGGGTGCAGCGGTCGGTGCGGGAGGTCGAGTTCACCGAGTACGTCGCCGCGCGACGTGCGCAGCTGCGCCGGACGGCGTACCTGCTCTGCGGAGACTCCCACCGCGCCGAGGACCTGGTCCAGGTGGCGCTGGTGAGGCTGTACGGCGCCTGGCCCCGGTTGCGGCGCGACCACGACCACTCGGTGGACGCCTACGCCCGGCGGATCGTGGTCAACGCCCACCTCGACGAGACCCGACGCGGCTGGCGCCGGGAGCGCGTCGGTCTGGACCTCTTCGGTGCGGAGCCGTCGACGCAGCCGGGCCAGGACGCGGTGGAGGAGCGCGACGAGCTGATCGGGGCGCTCCAGCAGCTTCCCGAGGGACAACGCCGGGTCGTCGTGCTGCGCCACTACTGGGGGCTCTCGGTGCAGGAGACGGCCCAGGATCTCGGGATCAGCGCCGGCACGGTGAAGAGCCAGACCTCGGCCGGGCTCGCCGGGCTGCACCGCCTCCTGTCGACCACGAACGACGACAGGAGTCACCGTGTTCCCTGACCTCCACCACGATGTGCGCGACGACGAGCTTCCCGACCCCGCGTGGGCCGAACGCCTCACCCGGGCGGCCGGGGAGGACGCCGCCGACGCGTTCGACCCACGCGAGGACGTCGCACGCGGTCGCGCCCACCTGGTGCGACGACGGGTGCTCCTCGGCACCGGCTCGGTCCTGGTCGGGACCGTCGTGCTGGGCACCGCACTGCTGGCGACGTCGGGCAGCCAGGTGCGCGGCACCGTGCCCGAGCCGGCCACCTCGACGACAAGCTCCCCGGCCCCGACCTTCCAGGAGCCGGTGGTGACCCTGGAGCCTTCGCCGAGCCCCGAGAAGCGATCCGGATCGGCGCAGATCCTCCCCGGCGCCGGCATTCCCGGTCGGGCGGCCTCGGCCCCGTGGCGCAACCGGCTGTTCGACGTCACCGCTTCGGTGGTCGATCCCGGACGGAGCTCCTTGAACTACGAGACCGACGGCTTCCAGGCCGGCGTGGACGCCCGGGGCGACCGTTCGATGGGCATCACGATGGGGTGGACCCAGCCGGGCCAGTCCGGCGAGGCAGAGGTGCAGGTCGCGGTGAGTGAGCAGAGCGGTCCGGAGGCCGACGAGAGCTCCCTCTATCTCGGGGCTCCACTGGCGCCCCGGACCCTCGCCAACGGGGAGACCGTCCAGGTGGGCAGCCGCGAGGACGGGGCGTTCGCTGTCGCCTACCGGCAGCCGGACGGCGAGCTGGTGTGGGCGCTGGTGAATCCCTTGTTCGGGAACAACTCAGAGGTGGCGGTGCGGGGCCTGACCCTGACCGAGCGGGACGTCATCCGGCTGGTGCAAGACGAACGGCTGAACCTGCCACCGCGCTGAGCGGAGACGGGTCCAGCCGTTCGACTGATCGAGCGTGATGCCAGAGGCGGGTCAGGTGAAGATGCTGACCCCACCCGGGCCGACGAGCAGGCCGAGCACGATGAGCACGATGCCCATCAGCACGCCGCCTCGCACCAGGGTGATGATTCCGTAGATGACCAGCGCAACCGCGATGAGCCAGAGGATGAGTGCCACGTTGTTCTCCCTTCGTTCAGGGGAACTCGTGCCCCTGCTGCCGATTTTCCAAACGTCACGGTTTGGCCGCTGGTGAGAGTCCCGGGGACGACGGTCCCTCAGGCCTGCGGCGCGATGGTGAACTGCACGCCGCCCGAGTCGTCGACCTGGGCGTCGAGGATCTTGTCCTCGAGGGTGTCGGCGGCGATCTCCTCCAGGAAGACCCGGGCGCCGTCCTCCTCGAGGACCTGGTCACCGGGCTGCGGGGCCTCGCTCGGGATGACGTGCAGGGCCGGGGAGTCCGGCGCGTCCTGGCTGATCCTCAGGCCGGCGTCATCCGCGCCGCCGTTCTGGTCGACCAGGGTCTTCACGACAGTGCTGGCGTTCTCGGTCAGGGTGAGCACAGGTGCTTCTCCTTCGTGATCGCTTCGCTGGAACCTCCCACACTGACGTGCCTGGGGGACAGGTTCAAATCGGGCGTGTCGTGGCTCACCTCACCACGAAGACCCACCCCCGCATCAGCACGAAGCGGAGCGCCGTGACCACCAGGTTGGTCACGGTGAGGACGGCGACCTCGACCCCCCGGCCCGCCGCTGGCGCCACGATGTGGAGAAGGACCAGGGCGGCGCTGGTCAGGGCGAGTCCGGCGCCGAGGATCAGCAGCCCCTGGGCCTGGTGACGCCACCGGTCACGTGCTCCGCGCACTCCGAAGGTGAGCCGGCGGTTTGCCGCGGTGTTGGCGACCGCGGTGACCAGCAGCGCCGCAGCGTTGGCCGTGAACGCTGGCAGCGGGTACCGCAGCGCCAGGTAGAGCACGGCGTAAGCCGCGGTCGAGAGCAGCCCGACGGCGAGGAAGCGGGCGATCTGGTCGCCGAGGACCCCGTCGGGGCTGCGAGGTGGGGTGCGTCCCACGCGGTCGCCCACCTCGTGCAGCGGCAGACGTCCCGTGGCGAGGGCGCGCGCGAGGCGTGCGATGCCACGAAGGTCGGCCCACGCGGTCCGCACGATGTCCACCCGGCTGTCCGGGTCGTCGGTCCAGTCGACGGGCACCTCGTGGATGCGCAGTCCGGCACGCTCGGCGAGCACCAGCAGCTCGGTGTCGAAGAACCAGCCGTCGTCCTCCACGAGGGGCAACAGCTCGCGGGCCACGTCCCGCCGGATCGCCTTGAAGCCGCACTGGGCGTCGCGGACCCCGGTGCGAAGGGTTCCGTGGAGCAGCAGGTTGTAGCCGCGGGAGATGATCTCGCGCCGGGGTCCGCGCAGCGTCCGCGAGCCGCGCGAGAGGCGCGACCCGATGGCGAGGTCGGAGTGTCCGCTGAGCAGTGGAGCGACCAGCGGCAGGAGCGCGTTGAGGTCGGTGGAGAGATCGACGTCCATGTAGACCAGGACCGGGGAGGCGGACGAGGACCAGGCCTGCTTCAGGGCCCGCCCTCGGCCCTTCTCGGGAAGGTGCAGCACACGGACCGCGGCGGCCCCGTGCTCACCGGCCAGCCGGTGTGCGACGAGCGCGGTGCCGTCGGTGCTGGCGTTGTCGGCGATCGTGATCAGGGCGCTGAACGGGAGGTCGCCGAGATGGCTGCGGAGACGGTCGATGCAGGGTTCGAGGTCGACCTCCTCGTTGTGCACCGGCACCACGATCTCCAGCAGGGGTACGGTCGGCCCGCCCAGTGACCTCGTGTCCGTCAGGGCAAGGGACGACGCGCTCACCGGACCCCTCCGGAGAGGTCGTAGAGGGTGACGCCGTCGACAGTGCTGGACGCGAAGCTCTCCGCGACCCACGTGCTGATCTCGGCACTGGTGCTCTCACCGGCAGACGTCCCACCGCCGGGTCCGCCCCGGCCTCCACCAGGTCCGGCACCCTCGCCGCCGGAGAGGTAGTAGTGGATCTCACCGTCGGCGACGTACTGCTGGAACTCTGCCAGCGTCGGGCTGGGGTCGGAGCCGTTGAAACCGCCGATTGCCATGACCGGCTGCTGAGTGGCCAGCTGGTAGCCGGAGGCCGCGTTGGCGCCCGTCGTTGCTGCCACCCAGGTGTAGGCATCGGCCTCAGTCAGCAGCACCTCGCTCAGGGCCGTGGTCGGCTCGCTGCCCTGGAGCAGTCCGCCTGCCGCGCCCCCGCCACCTCCGGTGCCGCCGCGTGGGGCTCCGCCGGGGCCGCGCGCGCCGCCGGGACCGGGGGCGGCGCTCGTGGGACCGGCGGTCGGGATCGAGCCGGTGTGCGCGGTGGTCGCGGTGTCGAGGGCGAACGCCGCAGGTCCGGCCAGCACCGCGACCAGAGCGAGCCCCGCCGCCCCCGCAGCGACCCGGTGAGGGAGGTGGCTGCGCAGCCCGATGAGCAGGGCCGCAGGGAGACCGAGCACCACCACCGGCCAGCGCAGCCACGGCAGGAAGTCCGGGGTCTGGGAGAGCAGGTGCCACGTGAAGCCGGTCGTCAGCGCCACCGTGGCTGCGAGGACGAGAGCAGCGGCCGACGACGTGCGATCCTGCCACAGCAGATGGCAGCCGATGGCGATGACAGCGGCGACCGCCGGCGCGAGTGCCACGGAGTAGTAGGCGTGGAAGATGCCGGCCATGAAGCTGAAGGTCAGACCGGTGACGAGCAACCAGGTGCCCCACAGGACCAGTCCGGCGCGGGCCCGGTCGGCACGCGGCGCTCGGCGGCCGAACCACAGACCCCCGGCGAGCAGGATCAGGGCCGCGGGCAACAGCCAGCCGATCTGGGTGCCGGCCTCGCTGCCCAGCATCCGCAGCCACCCGGGTGTGCCCCAGCCATTCCCGCCGCCGACCGAGCCGACCTCGTTGCCGGTGAGCCGACCGAGGCCGTTGTAGCCCAGGGTGAGCTCCAGGATCGAGTTGGTCTGCGAGCCGCCGACGTAGGGCCGGCTGTCGGCCGGCCACAGCTCCACGAGCGCGATCCACCAGCCTCCCGCGACCAGCATCGAGGCGAAGGCGAGGAGGAGGTGCCCGATGCGGCGCCACACCGGGACCGCAGCGACCAGCAGGTAGACCAGCGCCAGGGCGGGCAGCACCAGGAAGGCCTGGAGCATCTTGGTCAGGAACGCCAGCCCTACCAGGGCACCGGCCAGCGCCAGCCAGCGCTTCGGTTGCCCGTCCAGGGCCCTGAGCGTGGCTGCGGCCGCTGCCACCATCAGCAGCACCAGGAGGGCATCGGGGTTGTCGAAGCGGAACATCAGCACCGCCACGGGGGTCAGGGCGAGGATTGCGCCGGCGATGAGTCCCGCGGCCGCCGATCCCGTCGAGCGCCGTACCGTTGCGTGCAGGAGGCCGACGGACGCCACCCCCATCAGAGCCTGCGGCACCAGGAGGCTCCACGAGGAGAGCCCGAAGACCCGGATCGACAGGGCCATCACCCAGAGCGACGCCGGCGTCTTGTCCACCGTGATCGCGTTGGCGGCATCGGAGGATCCGAACAACATCGCCGTCCACGACTCCGAGCCCGCCTGCGCGGCGGCGGCGTAGAACGAGTTGGCCCACCCCGACGCCGAGAGTCCCCAGAGGTACAGGAGCCCGGTACCGACCAGCAGAGCAAGGACCGCCGGGCGCGACCACGACGGCGCCCCGGGGTCGCCACGCCACAGGCGGCCCCACCGGCCACCGGACCGGGGGTGACCCGGGGTGGCAGTCGGGTGCGGGGTCGTGCGGGGCGCCAGGGCGGTGGTCTGGGTCATGAGGACGACGCTCGTCGGTCCGGCTGGGCCGATCGTGTGGTCGACCTGTCTGCGCGCTGTGCGTCAGAGCCGGATCGTGAAGGTGGTCCGGCCGGGGCGTGAGTCGACCGCGGCCGTACCGCCGTGGGCCTCGGCGATCGCCTTGACCAGGGAGAGCCCCAAGCCGGCGCCGCCGGAGGCGCGGGTGCGGGCCGAGTCACCCCGGGCGAAGCGCTCGAACGCCGTCGGCACCAGCCCGGCGGGTAGGCCCGGCCCGTCGTCGTGGACGCTCAGCCGTGTGCCCTCACCGTCACGGCGGAGGCCGACCGTGACGGTGGTGCCCTCCGGGGTGTGCCGGCGGGCGTTGCCGATCAGGTTGGTCAGGAGCTGGTGCAGGCGCTGCTCGTCCCCGAGGGTGGCGACCGGTTCGTCCGGCAGGTCCAGCACCCAGCGGTGGTCGGGGGCGATGACCCGGGCGTCGGCCACCGCCTCGAGCGCGAGGCGGGTCAGGTCGACCTCCGCGCGGTCCAGCGGACGGCCGGCGTCGAGGCGGGCCAGGAGCAGCAGGTCCTCGACCAGGGCCGTCATCCGGTGCGCCTCGGCCTCGACCTTGGTCATCGTCGGGCTGCTTTGGCCGGTCCGACGGGCGAGCTCGGCGTAGCCCTGGATGGTCGTCAGGGGTGTGCGCAGCTCGTGGGAGGCATCGGCGACGAACTGGCGCACCTGCTGCTCGCTGCGGTGCCGGGCATCGAGCGCCGACTCCATGTGCGCGAGCAGGGTGTTGAGGGCGACTCCGACCTGCCCGACCTCGGTGCGGGGGTCGGTGAGCCCGTCGGGCACCCGCACCGTGGTGCCGATCTCGCCTGTCTCGAGGGGAAGGGCGGCGACCTCGTGGGCGGTTGCGGCCACCTCGCGGAGCGGGCGCAGCTGGCGGCGTACGACGACCAGGCCGACCGTAGCCGCGGCGGCGACGCCGAGCAGGGTCAGCAGCACCTCCCAGCCGACGAGACTGCCCAGCACGTCGTCGATCTCGCCGGTGGGCAAGCCGACCACGACGGTCACGGCGGACCGCTCGACAGCGGTGACGCGGTACTCGCCGAGCGCGGGCAGGTCGACGGTGTGGACATCGCCATCGGGGGGCACCTCCGCCAGCGCGGCGAGCCCGGTGGAGGAGATGGCACGCAGGGCCGGCGCGGAGTCGCGGGACCCGTCGGTGATCACCACGCCGTCCTGGGCGGACCCCTCGAAGATCGCCGTCAGCGTGCCGACACCCTGCCCTCGTGCCTCGCCGGGTCCCTCGCCCCCGCGCCCGTCGTCCAGCTCGTCCGGCGGCAGCCCGAGGCCGGGGGAGCCGAAGATCGGGCGGGAGCCGCGCTCCGCCGCCGCCAGCACCCGGGCGTCGAGCTGGTCGGTGAGGTAGCTGCGCATGGCGAGGGAGGTCGCGGTCGCGACCAGCACACCGGAAAGGGCGACGAGCGCGACCACAGTCGCGACCAACCGTCCGGTGAGCGAGGTCGGGACCAGTCTCATTCGGCCGGCTTCAGCACGTAGCCTGCGCCGCGCATCGTGTGGATCATCGGGGCGCGGCCGCTGTCGACCTTCTTGCGGAGGTAGGAGATGTAGAGCTCGACCACGTTGGCCTGACCGCCGAAGTCGTAGTTCCACACCCGGTCCAGGATCTGAGGCTTGGACAGCACCCGGCGCGGGTTGCGCATCAGGAAGCGCAGCAGCTCGAACTCCGTGGCGGTCAGCGTGATCTCCTGGTCGCCGCGGAACACCTCGTGGCTGTCCTCGTCGAGGCGGAGGTCCCCGACCGCGAGGACGGCCGCCGCACGCCGGTCGGTGGCCCCGGACCTGCGCACCAGCGCACGCAACCGGGCGACGACCTCCTCGAGGCTGAACGGTTTGGTGACGTAGTCGTCCCCACCCGCGGTCAGGCCGGCGACCCGGTCCTCGACGGCGTCGCGCGCGGTCAGGAACAGCACGGGGACGTCGCGGTGGTGCCCGCGCATGCGGCGCAGCACCTCCAGCCCGTCGACGTCGGGCAGCATCATGTCCAGCACGACCGCGTCGGGACGGTCCTCCTTGGCGAGCGCCACCGCCTTGGTGCCGGTGTGGGCAGTGGCGACCTGCCAGCCCTCGTAGCGCAGCGCCATGGACAACAGCTCGGCGATGTTGACCTCGTCGTCGACGACGAGCACCCGGAGGGGTGAGCCGTCCGCGCGGGTCAGGGCCGGGGTGGAAGCGCTGGTCATGTGGACCAGCATCCCAACCTCGTCTGCCGACTTGCTAGGGGAAGCCTGTGAGCCGGCTGTGAAGGGGGTTCCGGCCGGGCAATTACCACGTTCCCGTGGTAATTGCCCGGTTCCCGGCGGAAGGCTCCTACGGGGAGGGACAGGTTGCTGCGGGAAGGTCAGCCCTCCTGGAAGTCGCCCGGGCTCCAGGGGCGGTGCTCGACCAGCACGAGGGTGTTGCCGGAGCTGTCCCGGGCGAGGGCCTCGACGCCGTAGGGCCGCTCGGAGGGAGGCTGCAGGAACTCGACGCCCTTGGCGAGGAGGGCTTCGTACGTCGCTTGGCAGTCGTCGACGTCGAGGCCCATGCCGTGCATGGTGCCGGCCTTCTGCTCGCGCCGGATGGCGTCGGCCATCTCGGGGGTCAGGGGCGGGCCGGGGAGCGCGAGGTTCAGCGCCAGCTCGGGCTGGTTGGGGTGCACCACCGTGCACCAGCGGTAGCCCTCGCCGAGGGTGATGTCGTCCTTGGCCTCGAAGCCGAGCACGTCGATGTAGAAGGTCTTGGCCAGGTCGATGTCGTCGACCCAGACGCCGATGATGGAGACGTTGGTGATCATGCAGCCAGGCTAGGAGCCGGGTGGGCCGGCAGGCTTCTCCTCGATTGCGGATCGCTCGGCGAGGCCCCACAGGAAGACGAAGCAGCCGGGGACGTGCGGGGCGCCCTCGGCGTACCGCGCCTGGAACTCCCGCGGACTCACCCCGACCAGGGCGCGGAAACGGCTGCTGAACGAGCCCAGGCTGGTGAAGCCGACCGCGTGGCAGACCTCGGTGACGGTCAGGTTGGTGGCTCGCAGCAGGTCCTGGGCGCGCTCGATCCGGCGCTCGCTGAGGTACGCCGCCGGGGTCAGGCCGTAGGTCGCCTTGAAGAGCCGGAGGAAGTGGTACTTCGACAGGCCGGCCGTCGCGGCGAGGCGATCGAGGTCGAGCGGCTCGGCGAACTCGCGGTCGACCAGGTCGCGCGCACGCCGCAGGTGCACCAGCACGTCGCCGGGCGCCCGCAGCGGTTCGGTCGTCACGACGACGAGTGTGGCAGTGGGCGAAAGCCGGTTGCGAACCCTTCGTAGACTTCACGGGTCATGTCGCAGGCCAGCCCGCGGGAGCAGTCGCGTCCCGACCGACCCCGCCGGGGCTCCCGACGGCGCGGCAAGGGCGGCGGACGCGGGGCACCGCAGCAGCGCGGCCGCCGGTTCAGCGCCGAGCAGATCGAGGCTCGCCGTGCGCTGGTGCCGAGCATCGCCTTCCCCGGTGAGCTGCCCGTCAGCCAGCGCCGTGCCGACATCGCCGAGGCCATCCGCGACCACCAGGTCGTGATCGTCGCGGGCGAGACCGGCTCGGGCAAGACGACGCAGCTGCCGAAGATCTGCCTGGAGCTCGGGCGCGGCATCGAAGGCATGATCGGGCACACCCAACCGCGCCGGATCGCCGCGCGCAGCGTTGCCGAGCGGATCTCCCAGGAGCTCGGCGGCCCGGGACTGGGGGAGCCGGGTGGCGCGGTCGGCTACCAGGTGCGTTTCACCGACCGGTCCAGCAAGGACACCCTGGTCAAGCTGATGACCGATGGCATCCTTCTCGCCGAGCTCCAGCACGACCGGATGCTCTCGGCGTACGACACCTTGATCATCGACGAGGCACACGAGCGTTCGCTGAACATCGACTTCATCCTCGGCTACCTCCGCGAGCTGTTGCCCAAGCGGCCCGACCTCAAGGTGATCATCACCTCCGCGACGATCGACCCGGAGCGTTTCGCCGAGCACTTCGCCGAGCCCGACGGCACGCCGGCTCCGATCGTGGAGGTGTCCGGGCGGACCTACCCGGTCGAGGTGCGCTACCGGCCCCTGATGCAGGTCGCGGGCGAGGATGACGCCGACGACGAGGGGGAGGTGCTGGTCAAGGACCAGACCGAGGCGATCGAGGACGCCGTCAAGGAGCTGATCCGTGAGGGGCCGGGCGACATCCTGGTCTTCCTGCCGGGGGAGCGGGAGATCCGGGACACCGCCGACGTGCTCGAGAGGGCCGCGTCGGGCTCGTCCCGGGTGGCGACGTCGTACGACGTGGTACCGCTGTTCGCTCGGCTCTCGGCCGCCGAGCAGCACAAGGTGTTCGCGCCCCACAACCGCCGCCGGGTGGTCCTGGCGACCAACGTCGCGGAGACCTCCCTGACCGTGCCTGGAATCCGCTACGTGATCGACTCCGGCTACGCCCGGATCTCGCGCTACTCCTACCGCACCAAGGTGCAGCGGCTGCCGATCGAGGCGATCAGCCAGGCCTCCGCCAACCAGCGGTCCGGCCGCTGCGGGCGGGTCGAGGCCGGCATCGCCATCCGGTTGTACGCCGAGGACGACTTCGAGGCGCGAAGCGAGTTCACCGACCCGGAGATCCTGCGCACCAACCTCGCGTCGGTGATCCTCCAGATGACCGCGCTCGGGCTCGGCGACGTGGGTCGCTTCCCGTTCGTCGACCCGCCCGACCAGCGCAACGTGAAGGCGGGCGTCCAGCTGCTCGAGGAGCTGGGAGCGCTGGCGACCAAGGGGCAGAGCGCTCTCGACCGCAGTGCCGAGAAGGGTGGTCGGCTCACCAACCTCGGACGCCGCCTCGTGACGCTGCCGGTCGACCCGCGGCTGGGCCGGATGGTGCTGGAGGCCGACGGCCGCGGCTGCCTGCGCGACGTCCTCGTCATCACCGCGGCGCTCTCGATCCAGGACCCTCGCGAGCGACCGGTCGAGACCCGGGCGCACGCCGACCAGATGCATGCGCGCTTCCGCGACGAGACCTCCGACTTCCTGACCCTGCTCAACCTGTGGCGCTACGTGAAGCAGCAGCAGCGCGACCTGTCGTCGTCGGCGTTCCGGCGGATGTGCCGCGCCGAGCACCTCAACTACCTGCGCATCCGGGAGTGGCAGGACCTGGAGTCGCAGCTCCGCCAGGTCGCCAAGCAGCTCAAGCTGAAGGTCCCGCCGCCGGCCGAGGGCCTGGACGGCGACGCCATCCACCAGGCGCTGCTCTCCGGGCTGCTGTCCCACATCGGTCTGCGTGACCCGGACAAGCGCGACTACCTCGGTGCCCGCAACGCCCGCTTCTCGATCTTCCCGGGCTCGGGGCTGTTCAAGAAGCAGCCACAGCTGGTGATGTCGGCCGAGCTCGTCGAGACCTCGCGCCTCTACGCCCGGGTCAACGCCGCGATCAAGCCCGAGTGGGCCGAGGAGCTCGGCGCCGCGATCGTCAAGCGCACCTGGTCCGAGCCGCACTGGAGCAAGAAGCGGGCTGCCGTGCTGGCCTACGAGCGGGTCACGTTGTACGGCGTACCGCTGATCGCCGACCGACTGATGAACTACGGCAAGGTCGACCGTGAGCTCGCTCGCGAGCTGTTCATCCGGCACGCGCTGGTCTACGGCGAGTGGTCGACACGGCAGAAGTTCTTCGAGCGCAACCGGGCGCTGCTCGACGAGGCCGAGGAGCTCGAGCACCGGGCACGCCGCCGCGGCATCGTCGTCGACGAGCACACCCTCTTCGACTTCTACGACGCCCGCGTGGGCGCGGAGGTCGTCTCCGGCGCCCACTTCGACTCGTGGTGGAAGCAGGCCCGGCACCGGGACCCTGAGCTGCTCACCTTCGACCCGGCGATGCTGGTGCACGACGCAGCAGCCGACGTCTCCGCAGGGGACTACCCCGACGAGTGGCACGAGGGCGAGATGGCGCTGCCGCTGAGCTACCAGTTCGAGCCGGGCTCGGCGGCCGACGGCGTCACGGTCGACGTACCGGTCGCGACGCTCAACCAGGTCGACCCGACCGGCTTCACCTGGCAGGTGCCGGGGATGCGGGAGGAGCTGGTGACGGCGCTGATCCGGTCGCTGCCCAAGCAGTTGCGGGTCAACTTCGTGCCGGCCCCCAACGTGGCGAAGGAGTTCCTCGCCGTCGCCTCGCCCGGCGAGGAGGCGCTGCTGCCGGCGCTGTCACGGTTCCTGCGCGGCCGCAGCGGCCTCGCGGTGCCTCCGGAGGCGTGGGACTGGGCGAAGGTCCCCGACCACCTGCGACCGACCTTCAGGGTGATCGACGAGACCGGCAAGGTCGTCGGCGAGGGCAAGGATCTCGACACCCTCAAGGCGCCGTTGCGGCCGAAGTTCCAGCAGGCGATGGCCGACGCGGCGTCCTCGTCCGGCCTCGACGTGACCGGAGCGACGACCTGGTCGTTCGGGGTGATCGAGCGCACCTTCACCCAGACCCGCGCCGGCCACGACGTGCGCGGCTTTCCTGGCCTGGTCGACGAGGGCGGCTCGGTCGGCCTGGTGGTGTTCGGGTCCGAGGCCGAGCGCGACGCCTCGCACCTGCACGGCTTGCGTCGGCTGCTGATGCTGGCCGTCCCCTCGCCGGCCCGCGACATCGCGGCGGGGCTCACCAACACCGACGAAGCTCGGTCTCGCCGGGTCTCCGTACCCGTCGGTCGCCGACCTCCTCGACGACTGCGTCGCCGCCGCCGTCGACGACCTGGTGACGCGACACGGGGGAGCGTGGACGAGCGGGCCTTCGCTGCGCTGGCCGACGGCGTACGACGCGACCTGCCCGAGACGACGAGATCGGTGATGCACGACGTGGTGCGCGTGCTTGCCGCCTGGCGCGACGTCGACAAGGCACTGACCGGCTCGGTCGACATGATGATGCTGCCGGCTCTGGCCGACATGAAGGCTCAGGTGGCGCGCCTGGTGCACCGGGGCTTCATCGGGTCGGCCGGGGTCAGCCTGGCTGCGGCACTACCCGCGCTACCTGGCCGCGGTCTCCGAGCGTCGATCCAGGCTCGGCGGCGGGGGCGCTCGGGACCGGCAGCTGATCGACCAGGTCGGTGCCCTCCAGGAGGCCTACCTGCACCGGCTCGACGCCTTGCCCGAGGGGCGGCTGCCGAGCGCGGAGCTGTCGCGGGTGGGCTGGCTGCTGGAGGAGTACCGCGTGAGCCTGTGGGCGCAGTCGCTGGGCACTTCGGTCCCCGTCTCCGACACTCGCATCCGCAAGGCGCTGGACCAGGCGTGAGCGAGCCCGTCCACCTCGCTCGCACGCGTGAGTCCTACGGCGTGTGGGCGCAGGCGTACGCCGACCTCTTCGGCGACGTCGCGGTCGCGCACCCGCTGGATCGGGGTCTCTTCGCGGCGTTCGCCGACCTGGTGACCTCCTCGACCCGCTCGCCGGTCGCAGACCTCGGCTGCGGCCCCGGGCATTTCACCGCTCACCTGGCTTCGCTGGGGCTCTCGGTCTTCGGGATCGACCTGACGCCGGGCTTCGTGGCCCTGGCCCGCAAGGCGCACCCGGCCATCCGGTACGACGAGGGCTCGATGCTCGACCTCGACGTGCGCTCAGGCAGCCTGGGCGGCGCGGTGTCGTGGTACTCCCTGATCCACGCGCCGCCGGCCGACGTACCCCTGATGCTCGCGGAGATCGCCCGCGTCCTCGAGCCCGGCGGCCACCTGCTGGTCGGCCTCAAGCTGGCCGCCCGTGGCGTGACCGAGCCCGAGGAGTACGACCACAAGGTCGTCACCGCCTGGCGCTGGCCACTGGACACGCTGGCGACCCTCCTGGCAGACGCCGGCCTGGTCGAGACCGTGCGCGCCGAGCGCGAGCCGTCCTCCGGCGAGCGGGACCGCCAGGGTTACCTACTCACCTCCAAGACCGGCGCCCCCTCCCACTGGGTGAGGGCCAAGCTCACCTCGGTGGTTGAGGAATCGAGCCCGTGAGCGTGTCGGAACCGTCCACCGGGGGCAGAATCTCGTTGTGGACAACGGGAAAACTGTCGGTGGTCGCCTCTAGGATGGGGTGATGGCAGCAGGAGTGGTGGACCTCGACGGGCACGGCGTCGCCGATGCCCTGGTCGCCAACCAGCCACCTTGCTGGGCGCCGAGGCCCGTGAGCTGGTGTTGGCCGCAGCGTGGGCGGTGACGAGGCCTACGTCGTCGGCGCCACCTTCACGACCGATGAGGTGAGCGGAGAGGCGCGAGCGGCCGGCGTGGAGGGGCCGGCGGTGGAGGGGACGGAGGTCGGTTGGTTCCACCCTCACGCTGCCTCAGGTGAACGAAGACAACCTCAAGTTGCTGCAGAGGTCAGGCGTGAGGTCCTAGTCCCAGCGCTGCTTGGCGGCCTCGACGACCGCGTCGAACATCGCCTCGTCGAGCGCGGCGCCCTCGCGGCGTACCTCGGAGTCGTCCAGGGTCAGCACCCGGTCGAGCCGGATCTCGCTGTCCCGGCCCTGTGAGTCCCAGGCGCCGGTGCCGACGTCCATCCAGTAACGGCCCCAGTGCGCCTCGTCGTCGGCGTCACGGTCGTGGTCCTTGCTGGTCATGTAGAGACACGTGAGCGAGGTGCCGCTGCGCGCCAGCACCAGCACCGGCCGGTCCTTGCCCTGGCTCGGGTCGTCCTCGTAGGGCACCCACGCCCACACGACTTCGCCCGGGTCGGCCTCGCCGTCCATCTCAGGGGAGTACGTCGTCATGGGGGCACGGTACCCGCGGCCGAGGCCCACCGGACCTGTCAGGATGCGCCGGTGACCACGTTGACCGTCGCGACCTACAACGTCTACCTGGGCGCCGACCTTGCCCTCCTCTTCGCGGCCGCATCACTCGACGAGCTGTCCGAGCGGGCCGCAGTCGTGCGGCGCCAGCTCGACGCGACCGACTTCGCCCAGCGGGCTCGTGCGATCGCCCGGATCCTGGCCCGGGAGCAGGTCGACCTGGTCGGCCTCCAGGAGGTCACCCGGTGGGGGTCGGCCACGGTCTCCGACGACGGCGAGGTGGGGGAGGCCGAGACGATCGTGGACTTCCTGCCGCTCCTGGAGGAGGCCTGCACGGCAACGGGCACTCCCTACGACGTGCACGCCGTCAACACCAACTTCGGCGGTGGCTTGCCGGTGGGTGATCGATGGCTGAGCATCGCCGGCGCCAACGTCGTGCTGGTCCGGCGGGGCGGCCCAGTGCGCGTGGTCGGTGAGCAGACCGGCCCGTTCGAGCGGGTGCTGGCGATGCGGACCGGGATCGACGACGTCTCGTTCCCGATCACCCGCAGCTGGGGCGCGGTCGAGGTCGAGGTCGACGGTCGGGCGCTGGTGTTCGCCAACACGCACACCGAGGCCTACGACGCCGCGACCCGCGACGCCCAGCGCGACGAGCTGGTCGCCCGGCTCGCGGACCGCGTCGAACCGGTGGTCGTCGTCGGCGACTTCAACTGCCGACCCGACGACGTCGGGATGCCCTCGCCGTACCTGGACGCCTGGACGAGCACCGAAGGAGGGCGGGGCGATGCGCCCGGTCACACCTGCGGGCAAGGCCCGACCCTCGACAACGAGGAGAGCTCGCTCGACGAGCGCATCGACTACGTCTTCGTGCGCGGGGCGGCGGTCCGGACCTGCTCCGTCGTGGGCGACCAGCCGGAGGATCGGACGGTGCCGGGCCGGTTGTGGCCGTCGGACCACGCGGGAGTGGTCGCGCGGCTACAGTTCTGAATCGTGACACTCCAGCGTCCTCCGGGCACCCGTCTCCTGGTCAGCCTGCTCGCCGCAGGCAGCGCCGTGCTGGTCACGGCGAGCCCGGCGGTGGCAGGGAAGACCACGCTCAAGGACGCGACGGGTGACGTCTGGGGTGCCGCCGACGCAACGTCGGTGACACCCTCGCCGTCGATCGCCGAGGGTGACATCACCAGGGCGGTCGTGTCGTTCAAGGACCAGACCGTGCGGGTGCGGATCTCGTTTGCGAAGCTGCGTCGAGGTGGGCCCTACGCGCAGTACTCCGTGGTGCTCCAAGGCCGCCAGGGCAAGGTCCTGCGCGAGGTGCTGGTGGAGACAGGCAAGCGCAACCGCAGCGGCAGCGACCGGGTCTTCAACGCCCGGGAGCGCGAGGTTTCCTGCGATGCCCGGCACCGGATCAGCTATGGCCGCGACGCCGTCACGGTCAAGCTCGACCGTCGCTGCCTCGGCTCACCCAAGGCGGTCCGGGCCAACATCAACACCGCCCGCGCCACCGGCCGAGGCGTCTTCTACTCCGACAACGCACACGACACGGCGGCGGAGTCCGCCGCGTGGAGCGAGTGGGTGCGCCGCTAGGCCTCCGGCCGACGCCGCATCGCCTTGGTCTGGCCCCGACGCTTCTTGCTGGTCAGACGTCGCTCGCGGGCAGAGCGGGACGGCTTGGTGGCACGCCGTCGCGGAGGCGGTGGCGCCGTCGCCTGGGTCAACAGCTCGAGCAGGCGGGCCCGCGCGGCCTCGCGGTTGCGGTGCTGCGAGCGGTACTCCGACGCGGCCACGGTCAGAACGCCGTCGACGAGCCGACCACCGAGTCGCTCTACCGCCCGCTCCCGCAGGTGCTGCGGAAGGCTGCCCGCCGCCACGTCGTAGGAGAGCTCCACCCGGCTGTCGGTGGTGTTCACCGACTGGCCGCCCGGGCCGCTCGATCGGCTGAAGCGCCAGCGGAGCTGGTCCT
Organism: uncultured Actinomycetota bacterium; assembly: GCA_963772415.1. GTDB lineage: Bacteria > Actinomycetota > Actinomycetes > Propionibacteriales > Nocardioidaceae > Nocardioides_B. Next base: position 251,145 of record CAVYWU010000006.1, read on the forward strand.
CGGGGACCACCTCGCCGCGGACGACGAGGGTCATCGCGACTCGCCGGGCTGTGCGCCGACCATGCCGACACAACGAGCGGCCGCGACCATGGCGAGGTCGGCACCTCCGACGAGGTAGCCCGCGGTGATCGCGTCACCCGCGCCGGTGGAGTCGACGACCGGACCGGCGACCGGGGCACGCTCCTCGGCAACGCCGTCCACCACGAAGGAGGCACCCCGGGCGCCGTGCTTGACCACCAGGGCAGCCTCCCGAGCAGCCGGCGGCGAGCCGGGCCCCTTGCCGAAGGCGTCCCACTCGGCGTCGTTGCCGAAGATGACCGACGGCTCGAACGAGCGGACCAGTCCGCGGTAGCGGCCGGCGCCGTACCCCTCGATCATCGACGCCGAGGCCAGGTCGATCGCGACCTCTGCGCCGCGGGCACGAGCGGCGCCGACCATCGCGGTGAGCACCCACGGGGTCGGGCAACGCAGCAGGGCGTAGCCGGACAGGTAGAGCCAGTCGAGATGCTCGGGCAGGTCGGCGGCGTCGAGCCGGGTCAGCCAGGTGGTGTCACCGGGATCGGAGGCCATCGAACGGGAGCCGGACTCGACGAGGGAGACGACGGCGCCGGCGCGTTGCACGCGTGGTCCGGCCACCTCGACCCCGCGCGCCCGCATCGCAGCCTCGACGAGCGGCCCGTGGCCCAGCGCCGACTGCGGCCCGATGACCCGGGCACGGGCGCCGAGGGCGGCCGCCCAGGCCGCCACGTTGGCAGCCTGGCCGCCTGCAGCGAACGTGATCGCCGCGTGCGTGTCGTCGTCGGGCACCAGCCCCGCAGGGACCGTCACGATCACGTCGAGCATCACGTCGCCGATACAGACGATGCTGAACGGCGTAGGCCGGGCCCCCTCGTCGTCCGCGAGACCGCTGCCGCCCACTGATCCGTCCCCTGTCTGATGGTGGAGCGCCCGCTCCGGCAGAATGCCCCGCGTGACGTCACTTCCCCTGCACGTGTCTGCCGAGGTGTCCGACGCTATTGCATCAGGGACCGGGGTCGTGGCACTGGAGTCCACGATCATCAGTCACGGTCTGCCGACCGAGTCGGCAGCCGGCACGGCCCGTGAGATCGAGGACGAGGTACGGCGCGCGGGGGCGGTGCCCGCGACGATCGCTGTCGTCGACGGCGTCGCCCGGATCGGCCTCGACGACGACCTGCTGGTGCGGGTCGCCGAGGACGACGACGTGGTCAAGACGAGCATCCGTGACCTCGGTGTGGTGATGAGCCGGGGCCTCACCGGCGCGACGACGGTGGCGGCGACCTCCCACCTCGCCAACCTGGCCGGTATCCGGGTCTTCGCGACCGGTGGCCTCGGCGGGGTGCACCGGGGCGCTCGTGACACGTGGGACGAGTCCGCAGACCTCGACGCGCTCGCGCAGGTGCCGGTCACGGTCGTGTGCGCCGGGGTCAAGTCCATCCTGGACGTCCCGGCGACCCTGGAGCGGCTCGAGTCGCTCTCGGTGGCGGTCATCGGCTTCGGCACCGACACGTTTCCCGGGTTCTACATCCGGGACACGGGGCTGCCGGTGCCGTGGCGGATGGACACGGTCGACGAGGTGGCCGCGGCGATGGGCCAGCGCGACCTGCTCGGTCTGCGCCAGGGCATGGTCGTCGCCAACCCCATCGACGCCGCGGAGGAGATGGGCGCACTCCTGCACCAGCAGACGCTGGAGTCGGGGATGGCCGAGGTCGCGCGTCAGGGCATTGCCGGCAAGGACGTGACGCCGTTCCTGCTCGGGTGGTTCCACGACCAGACCGGCGGGGTCAGCCTGAAGGCCAACATCGCGCTGGTGCGCGCCAACGCTGCGCTGGCCGGCCGGGTCGCGCGCGCCTGACAGCTGGAGCGCAGGACTCCCGAGGATGGGTGTGCACCGGACCGGGAGCGCCTCACGGCGCGTGGCCGCTCGCAGCGGCTTCAGTTGGGACCCGGGGCTGCCACGGCCCGGTGCACGTCGGCAATTGTAGCGAGCCAGGGGTGAGCTTGGTGGCGAGACCCGCTGTCAGGTGAGCTGGCCCGCGGCTTCGAGCCGGGCGGCGTGCTCGAGCTGCTCGCTGAGGGTGACCAGGCGCACCGCGGACAGGTCGGCGTCGTAGGCCGCCCGACCGGTCGGGTCGGTCGCGGCACCGACGCTGGTGCGCCCGGCTGCCACGACGCGCGCGAAGGCAGCGGCCCGCCACAGCGTGTCGGCGAAGTCGCCCCGTGCCACCCCGCGGAGCACCAGGTCGGCCAGGTGGCGCACCTCGTCGGGACCGGGCGGGTCGACCACGCCGGCAACGACCTCGTGGACGGGGCTGCGTCGCCGGCCGGCGTCGAACTCGCGGGCGGCGCGCTGCGGATCGGCGTACACCCAGGTGCGCAGCAGGTAGAGCCGCCACAGGCAGCCGGCCAGCGTGTCCGCGGCCGAGCTCGACCACAGCTCCGCAAGTGTCTCCAGGCCCTCGGTGTCGGCAAGTCCCACGACCCGGGCGACCACGGCCTCGTCGTCGGAGTCGCGGGCACCGCGCACGAGCAACGTGGCGCAGCGATCGGCGGCCTCACGACGGGTCGCAGGGTCGGTGCGTGCGTCGGCGCCGACGAGCTCGGTGAGGTGGCGGTCGCCTGGCATCACGGGGCGGCGGTGGCGAGGGGTCTCGGACATTCCCACCAGCCTAGGACTCGCTCAGAGGAGCGACGCCGCGCCCTGCACCGCAGCGACCATCGGCTCTTGGCCGACCTCGTAGTTGTAGTCCTGACCGACCGTGGCCAGGCGCAGCACCGCGATCCTGGAGCCGACCAGCGTGATGCCCTGGGCATCGAAGTAGACGGAGTCGGGATCGTCCTCGGCGGGACCGTAGGTGAGCATGTACCACCCGCCGGAGCCGACCTCGGTCGGCACGTCGACCAGGTCGCCGACGTTGGTGCGCTCGAACTTCTTGATCGCCTTGCCGCAGTCCTTGCGCCATGACCGGAGCACGTCGAACGCACGCTGCGCCGTCGCCTCGTCCGGGAAGCTCGCCACCAGCTCGCTGGCCATCGAGCCGTCGCCGGCGGCGGGCTCGTAGGTGCGGTAGGCGACCTCCTCGGCGCCGATGGAGGTCATCTCGAACTTGTGGCAGGTGCCGGCGAGCCCGCCCGGCTCCTGTGCCGTGGTCGCTCGCTCGGACCAGGCGAACTCATCGTTGAAGCCGGGGACGTCCGCCGCCGGGAGCAGCGCGCCGGCCAGGCCATCGTCGGGCTCCGGCTCCTCGCTCGGTGTCGGCTCCTCGGGCGTCTCGGTCTCTTCCGGGCTCGGCTCGCTTGACGGCTCTGCGGGGGACGCCGAGGTCACCGGCCCGTCGGCAGGCTCGGCCGACTCCGGACCGCATCCCGCGAGCAGACCGCCGGTCGTGACGGCGAGGAGGACCACGGTGGCCCGATGGGCCAGCCGCTCGGCGGTGCGGGTGCGGGTGTTCATGTGCGTCCTTGTCGTGTCCGAGACCTGATCCATCGAAGCGTAGACGCGCGGGCGACGTGAGCCGCGTCGCAGCGGCTGAATTGTGTTGGCGTGTCCCGATAGCGTGTCCCCTGGCCATCATCACGACGCGACACGACACAGGGAGGGGTCACGGCAGTGAGCTCCTTGCGACGACGCGCGCCTGTCGGCGCCGTCGCAGCCCTCGCCGCGGCCCTGGTCGTCACCGGGTGTACGTCGGGCGCCGCCCCCGAGGCGGACCCCACTCCCAGCGCGTCCACCGAGCCCGAACCGACCACGAGCGACCCGATCACCCTCCGCCTGGCGGTGTCCGGGGACCGCCCGGTGCGACAGGCCTGGGAGAAGCTCGCCACCGCGTTCACCAACGACCGGCCCGAGATCACGATCGAGGTCGAGAAGTCGCAGTCCGCCGACCTGGCCGAGGACAAGCTCCGCGAGCAGATCGAGGCGGGCGACCCGCCCGACGTCTTCACCGCCGGCAACGAGCTGGTGCCGGGGTTGGTCGGGGCCGACCAGGTGGTGCCGGTCGACCAGCTGCTCGAGGAGCGAGGGGTCGAGTTCGGCGACAGCTATCAGCGGCTGGGTCTGGAGGCGCTCAGCGCGGAGCAGGCGCTGCAGTGCATGCCCTACGACGTCTCGCCGCTGGTGGTCTTCTACAACCCCGGTCTGGTGCCCTTCCGCAGGCTGATCGAGCCCGGCGACACCCCGCTGACCCCGATGACGGGGTGGACGTGGGAGCAGTTCGCCCGCGCCGGACGTCTCGTCGCTGCCGACGGAGTGAACGGCGCCTACGTCCCGCCGGACCTGTCCGTCCTGATGTCGCTGATGCGCTCCGCCGGTGACGACATCGTCGACGACCCGAGGGACGCCACGTCGCTGACGCTGTCCGACGACGGCAACCGGGCCGCCCTGGAGGCGATCCTCGCGGTGGTCCGCGACCCGGAGATCAACCCCTCGCCCGAGCAGCTCGAACGTCGCGACGCGATGCAGCGGTTCGCCCGTGAACAGCTCGGCATGATCATCGGCACCAAGGCGCTGGTGCCGCGGCTGCGCAAGATCGATGCGTTCGAGTTCGACATCTACCCGCTGCCCCGGCTGGCCCGCTCGATGTCGGTCGCCGACGTCAACGCGATGTGCATCTCCACCGGCTCCGATGACGTCGAGGCGGCCGCCGACCTGGTCGCGTTCGCCAGCAACGACAAGGGAGCCGCGATCCTCGCCGAGTCGGGCGGGATCGTCCCGGCGCACCTTCCCACGATCAACTCCGTGGCCTTCACCCAGCCTGGCACCGCGCCGGAGAGCGTCCTGGTCTTCGACAATGCGGTCCGCCGCTCGACGGTGACCCCGTTCGTGCCCGGCTGGCCCGCGATCGAGGACCAGGTCGCCGGGGAGCTCGGCCAGATGTGGTACGACCCGCTGCTCGACCTCGACGCCTTGCTGCCGGCGGTCGACGAGGCCAGCCAACGGGTGCTCCTGCCGCCGGAGGAGCCGGCGAGCTAGGGCTGGTCGTCGTCGGCCTGGTCGTCCCCGGCCTGGTCGTCCCCCACCTGCTCGTCCCCGGCCTGCGCCGCGTCCGCGGCCGCCGTCGTGATCGCGTTGACCAGGACGTCACGGGTCAGCTCGATCTGCCAGCGTCGCGCTCCGAGCTGGCCCAGCCGGTCGGTGACGGCGGCGGCGAGGTCGGTGCTGGGATCGTCGGGGCCGGGTGGCTCCCAGAGCACCCGGCGCACGAAGTCGGGGGTGAGCAGGTTCTCCACCGGGAGGCCCAGCGACTCGGCGAGCTCCTTGAGATCGGCGCGGGCGCGGGTCAGTCGCGCCGCCGCGACCGGGTCACGATCTGCCCAGGCACGCGGGGGCGGCGGACCGTCGTACCGGGCGGCGAGGGGTGGCAGGTCGGCGTCGTCGAGCTCGCGCGCGGTGCGCAACGCCTGGACCCACTGGTTGGCGTAGCGCTCGGCGCCGCGACCACGGAAGCCCTTGAGCGCCAGCAGCGTGGCGCGGTCGCGGGGGAGTGCGTTGGCGGCCTCGACGATGGCGGAGTCGGGCAGGATCCGGCCCGGGGTGACGTCGCGCTGGGAGGCGATCGCGTCCCGGGTCTGCCACAGCTCCCGAACGGCGGCGAGGGCCCGTCGTCCGCGGGCGCGGTGGAGTCCCGACGTACGCCGCCACGGATCCTGGCGCGGCCCGGAGGGCCCGGCGGCGACAAGGTGCTCGAACTCCTCGCGCGCCCAGGTGGTCTTGTCGGTCTCCTCGAGCTCGGCGATGAGCGCCTCGCGGAGCTCGAGCAGGACCTCGACGTCGAGGGCGGCGTACTCCAGCCACGGCTCCGGCAGCGGCCGGGTCGACCAGTCGACGGCCGAGTGCTCCTTGCGCATCCGGCGCCCGACGATGGTCTCGACCAGGGTCGCCAGCCCCACCCGGGGGTAGCCCAGCAAGCGGCCGGCGAGCTCGGTGTCGAAGAGGGTGGTGGGGCGCAGCCCCAGCTCGGTGAGGCAGGGCAGGTCCTGGGTGGCGGCGTGCAGGATCCACTCGGCATCGCCGATGGCGTCCTGGAGGCTGGTGAGATCATCGAACGGGATCGGGTCGATCAGCGCCGAGCCGGCTCCCTCGCGCCGCAGCTGCACGAGGTAGGCGCGGGCGGAGTAGCGGTAGCCCGACGCGCGCTCGGCGTCGATCGCGACCGGACCGGTGCCGGCCCGGAAGGCCTCGACCACCTCCGCGAGGGCCTTCTCGGTGTCGACGACGGGGGTCAGCCCGTCGCGCAGCTCGAGCAGCGGCGCGGGAGGGGCCTCCTCGACCGGCACCTCCGGTGGGTCGTCCGGCTCGCCCTCGGTGGGAGTGGTGGGTTCGTCGGTCATCAGACCTCGGCCGCGCTGTCCCCGACGGCTCGGCATCGAGGCGACGCCCTCCGGCACAGGAGGCAGCCCGGACGCGGTGCACAGCAGCTCGGCCCACGCCTCGACGTGCGGGCCGAGGTCGAGGGAGCCGTCGGATCCGGCGGCAGGAGTCCACGAGGCGCGGATCTCCAGCTGGGCGCTGGCGTCCTCGTCGGCCATCGACCCGAAGCTCTCGGAGGACACCTTGGTGACGGTGCCCGAGGGGGCGCCGGTAGTCCGCGCCGTGGGCCGAGAGCGCCTCGCTGAGCCAGGACCAGCCGACCTCGCCGAGCAGGGGGTCGTTGGCCATCTCGGGGTCGATCTCGGCGCGCGCGTAGGCCACGCACCGGAAGGTCCCCTCCCAGACGTCGTTGCCCGCCGGATCGTGGAGCAGGACCAGGCGGCCGGTGCCGACGTCGTCGACCGTCGACGGTCACGTCGGCGGAGAGCGCGGAGGCGAACGGCGCGATGCGCTGCGGTGCGGGCATCTCCTCGCAGAAGATCTCCGGTCGCAGACGGGCAGCGCGCAGCTGAGCGACGGCGACCGCGGAACTCCTCGGGAAAGGCTGAGGCGTCCACACGACGTCTCATGACGTGCGGCCATGAGTTCACCGTAGGCCGACGGAGGGTCGGTTCGGTTATTCGAGTCGCTCGACACGCTGCCGGTGCGACCGGGCATCGGGCTGCCCGTGGATGATCGGTGCGTGCCGTCTGCCGCCTCCCGGACCCTCGGTCCACGACTCCGCCTACCTGCGCGCCGCTCGCGGCGAGGCGCCTGCCCCACACCCCGGTCTGGTTCATGCGGCAGGCCGGTCGGTCGCTGCCGGAGTACCGCTCCCTGCGCGAGGGCGTCGCGATGCTCGAGTCCTGCATGCGCCCGGACCTGTCGTGGAGATCACCTTGCAGCCGGTGCGCCGGTACGGCGTGGACGCGGCCATCTTCTTCTCCGACATCGTGCTGCCGATCAAGGCGGTCGGGGTCGACCTCGACATCGTCCCGGGGGTCGGTCCGGTCGTCGCGTCCCCGGTCACGACGTTCGCGGACGTCGCGGCGATCCCGGACCTCGACGCCGGGCCACGTCTCGTTCGTCACCGAGTCGGTGCAGCAGCTCGTGCGCGAGCTCGGGGCGACGCCGTTGATCGGCTTCGCCGGTGCGCCGTTCACCGTGGCGTCGTACCTCGTCGAGGGCGGGCCGTCCAAGGAGCACGCGAAGACCAAGGCGATGATGTTCGGCGCCCCGGACGTGTGGGACGCGCTGATGACGCAAGATCGCGTCGATCTCGGCGGCGTACCTGGCGGTCGCAGGTCGAGGCGGGTGCGTCGGCGGTGCAGCTGTTCGACTCGTGGGCGGGAGCGATGTCGCGGGACGACTACCGCCGCTACGCGATGCCGTACTCCGCCAGCGGTGCTCGCCGCCGCTGGGGAGCTGGGAGTGCCGCGGATCCACTTCGGGGTGGGCACCGGGGAGCTGCTCGAGCTGATGGGGGAGGCCGGCGCCGACGTCGTCGGCGTCGACTGGCGGGTGCCGCTCGCCGACGGCATGCGCCGGCGTCGGCGAACGTGTCGTGCAGGGCAACCTCGACCCGTCGCTGGTGTTCGCGCCCACCGAGGTGATGCTGTCCCGTGCCGACGAGATCGTCGAGGCCGGCCGCTCCGCCCCGGGCCACATCTTCAACCTCGGCCACGGCGTGCTGCCCTCGACCGATCCCGACCAGCTCGCCCGCCTGACCGACCACGTCCACGCCAGCGGAGGTTGAGTGGTGCTTCCGGGAGGTTGAGTGGTGCTTCCGGGAGGTTGAGTGGTACTTCCGGGAGGTTGAGTGGTGCTCCGGGGAGTCAAGCGCGCCGCGGGATGCCCGACCGCGCTCGATCCCCGGAGGCGCGTCTCGACTCCCCGCTACTCGGTCGGTACGCCGCCGCCCGCGGCCGCGGCCGGGGCCGGCAGAGCGGTCGCCGACCGGCCCCGCAGCAGCCGCCGGACGAGCACCCAGGCCGGCACCCCGATCAGGGCGAGGACGAGGGCGAAGGGCAGCACCGCGCCGACGACGGTCAGCACCACGACGACGGTGTCGGTCAGGGCGTTCCAGCCGCCCTTGAGCCCGGCGAGGAAGCCGGCGTCCTCGAGCGCGCTCGGCGGCGGGACGTACTTGTCGGGGATCGACAGGCTCAGCGTGATCGTGGACAGCGAGGTCTGGTCGCGCAGGTAGGACTGCTGGGCCTTCAGCGACTGGAGCTCGGACTCGCGCTGGGTGATCTGCTGCTCGAAGCGGATGAGCTGGTCGATGTCGCTCGGCGTCGCGCTGGTAGGCCTGCAACCGGTTCAGGCTGTTCTCCAGCGTCTGCACCCGCTCGTCGACGTCGATCACCTCGGTCGTGACGTCCCTGGGAGCTGGTGTCGGCGTGCCGGCTGCGACCGAGGTCCTGCAGATGCGCTCATCGCCGCGTCGAAGCGGTCGACCGGCACCCGGACGCACCACGGTGGACCGCTCGATCCGACCCTTCACGGTCGTGCTCGGTCGACTCGCTGTCGATCGTGCCGCCGAGCGGAGGTCGAGCACGGTGTCGAGCCTCGACCGCGCCTGCGTCGAGGTCGGCGTTGGTCACCGACATCTCGCCGGTCTTGATGACCGATCGCAGCGAGACGATCGTGCGGTTGACGCCGTCGGCCCCCGGTGCCTTCTCGCCGGGAGATGAGGCTGTCCTCGTCGGCGACCGCGCCACCGCCGGACGCATCCTCTGCCCGGCCCACGTCGCCCGCGGCCTGCTGCCGACTCGGCGGTCGCGCTCACTGTCGGAGCGCGCCGCTCGAGCAGGCGACCGCGGTCGTCGTCAGGGCCAGGAGGGCGGCCGCTGCCAGCGCCCGCCGGAGGGTTCCACGCTGTGTCGTCATGGCGCTGTGACGCAGCCCATGTCGCCCGTGGTTCCTCCGGACTTGGTGTGCCGAGAAGTCTTTGCCAATCTGTGACCATGCCCGAGACGACGACCACCCCGCACGTCGTGGTCGTCGGTGGTGGCATCGCCGGTCTCGCCGCTGCCGCCGCGGTACGCCGGGAGCGGCCCGAGGTCGCGGTCACGGTGCTGGAGTCCGCAGCGGACATCGGCGGCAAGCTCGCCCGCGCCGAGGTCGGTGGCGTCACCGTCGACGTGGGCGCCGAGGCGATGCTCAACCGCCGTCCCGAGGCGGTCGCGCTCGCCCGCGCCGCCGGTCTCGACGCGGACCTGGTCCACCCCGCGACGATCTCGGCCAACCTGTGGAGCCGGGGGCGGCTGCAGCCGATGCCGCGCACGATGATGGGGGTGCCCCTCGACGCCAGGGCGCTGGCCGAGAGCGGGGTGCTCTCCAAGCCCGGTCTCGCCCGCGTCGCGCTGGACGGGGTGCTGCCCGCGACCAGGATCGAGGACCGCGACGTCTCGATCGGCTGGCTCGTCGAGGAGCGGTTCGGCCGCGAGGTCGTCGACCGACTGGTGGAGCCGCTGCTGGGGGGCGTCTATGCGGGGCATGCACGCGAGCTGTCGCGCGCGGGCAGCGGTGCCCCAGGTCGTCGCCCTGCTGGAGCGGGACCGCTCGATGATGCGGGCGGCCGCGGCGGCGTCGTCGGGACCGACCTCCGACGTGCCGGTCTTCGCCGGCATCCGCGGCGGAGTCGGCCGGCTGCCGGCGGCCGTCGCGGCAGCGAGCGGCGCCACCGTGCGGACCGGCGCCACCGTCCGTGACCTCGCCCGGGCCGCCGGACGGCGGTTGGAACCTCGTCGTCGGCTCGACGCGGGACGCGGAGGTCGTGCACGCCGACGCCGTGGTGCTGGCGACGCCGGCCCGCCCCACGGGCGGCTGCTGTCCGACGTGGCGCCCGAGGCGGCGCTCGAGCTCGCCCGGATCGACTACGCCTCGATGGCCGTCATCACCCTTGCGTTCCGCGCTGACGACCTGCCCGACGACCACGGGCTCGGGCTTCTTGGTGCCGCCCGTGGACGGGCGCAGCATCAAGGCGGCGACCTTCTCCTTCGCCAAGTGGGGCTGGGTGGCGCGAGGCCGGTCGTGCCGCCGACGGCGGCGACCTGCTCGTGCTGCGCTGCTCGATCGGTCGACACCGGGAGGAGTCGGTGCTCCAGGTCGACGACGACGCGCTGGTCGCGACCGCGCTGGCCGACCTCGCCGACGCCGTCGGCGCTCACCGCAGCGCCGGTCGACACCCACCTGCAGCGGTGGGGCGGCGCCCTGCCGCAGTACGCCGTGGGCCACCTCGACCGGGTGCGCACCATCCGGGCCGCCGTCGCGGCGCTGCCCGGCCTCGCCGTGTGCGGGGCGGCGTACGACGGCCTCGGCATCCCGGCCTGCATCGCCTCCGCCGAGCTCGCGGCGACCCAGGTCCTCGCGGCGTTGGACCCCGGGGGAGAATGAGCCACATGAGCGAGACGGCCAAGCGACCCCACCAGGGCAAGGCGGCGAAGGAACTCAACGAGACCATCCGCTACACGATGTGGTCGGTCTTCCGCCTCCGCGACGTGATCGGCGAGGCCGATCGCGCCAGGCGAGGCCAACGAGGTCGAGAAGCTCGTGGAGACGCTCGAGTCGAGGACGTCCGCGTCCGGGGCATCGTACGACGTCGCCGGGCTGCGCGCCGACGCCGACGTGATGGTCTGGTGGCACGCGAGACCGCCGACGCGCTGCAGGACGCCTACCACCGGTTCCGTCGCACCGCGTTCGGCGCCCGCCTCGAGCCGGTGTGGTCGCAGATGGCCCTGCACCGGCCCGCGGAGTTCAACAAGAGCCACATCCCCGCGTTCCTCGCCGACGAGGAACCGCGTGCCTACGTGTGCGTCTACCCCTTCGTGCGGTCCTACGAGTGGTACCTCCTCGAGGACTCGGAGCGCCGCGCGGATGCTCGCCGAGCACGGGAGGATGGCGCGCGACTACACCGACGTGCGCGCCAACACGGTCGCGTCGTTCGCCCTCGGCGACTACGAGTGGATGCTGGCCTTCGAGGCCGACGAGCTGCACCGCATCGTCGACCTGATGCGGCACCTGCGAGCCTCCGACGCGCGTCGGCACGTCCGCGAGGAGCTGCCCTTCTACACCGGGCGGCGCCGGACCCGCAGCGAGCTGGTCACACGACCTCCCGTGGCCGTCGAGAAGGTCAGGCAGGCCGTCCACCAGCGTGCCGGCCACCGCCGCGGCGCGCGCGGAGGCGAGCACGTCCTCGAGCAGCATCGGCTGCTCGTCGGGGCCGGACAGCGGCACCCGCCAGTTGGGGTACTCGTCGGTGGTGCCCGGCTGGTTCTGGGTGCGCCGGTCGCCGACCGCGTCGGTGAGCGCGACGCAGCGCAGCCGCGCCGGGGTCAGCGTCAGGTAGCGGTGCAGCGCCGCGGATCACGTCCTCGTCCGAGGCGTCTCGTCGTCCGGGCCGATCAGCCCGCGCCCGCGCACCTCGGCCAGCCACGACTCGCGCTCCGCGTCGTCGGCGGCGGCCTCCTCGTCCACCGGCGGGTCAGCAGGCCGAGGCGGTCGCGCAGCCTCACGTGGTCGCCGGCGAGGTAGCCCGCGGTGGGCGGCAGGTCGTGGGTGGTCACCGAGGCCAGGCAGAGCTCGCGCCACTGCTCGGCCGGCGAGCGGTCGACCCTCGTCGTCACCCTCGAACCACAGGATCGAGGTGCCCAGGATGCCGCGCGCGCGCGAGGTAGTCGCGCGCGGACGGCTCGACGACGCCGAGGTCCTCCCCGACGACCACCGCACCGGCGCGCTGACGGCCTCGAGGGCCAGCACCCCGATCATCGCCTCGTGGTCGTAGCGCACGTAGGTGCCCTGATCGGCCGAGCGACCAGACGGCACCCACCACAGCCGGAACAACCCGATGACGTGGTCGACCCGCACCCCGCCGGCGTGCGTCAGCACGGCGCCGCATCAGGTCGCGGAACGGCGCGTAGCCCTACGCCTCGAGCACGTGGCGGCTGCCACGGCGGCTGGGTCCAGTCCTGGCCCTGCTGGTTGAACGGGTCGGGCGGTGCGCCCACCTGATGCCGGTGGCGTAGGTCGAGCGCAGCCGCCAGGCGTCGGCACCGCCGGGGTGTACGCCGACGGCGAGGTCGTGCATCGTGCCCAGCGCCATCCCCGCACCGACCGTCTTGCCCTGGGCGACCTGCGAGCTGCTCGTCGAGCACCCACTGGAGCCACTCGCAGAAGGTCGATCTCGTCCTCGTGGGCGGCGATGAACGAGGCGACCTCGGGCGAGCCGACGTCCTGCAGCGCCTCCGGCCAGTCGCGGTAGTCGAGCCCGTGCTCCTCGGCGAGCACGCACCAGGTCGCGAAGTGCCGCAGCGCCTCGCCCTCGCCGAGCGGTGAACGACGCGAGGTCGAGCTCGCGTCCGGCGCTGCGCGGCACCGCGAAGACGTGCCGCAGGGCGGTGCGCTTGGCGGTCCAGGCGGTGTCGCGGTCGATCACGTCGGCGTCGTCGAGCCGATCGTGGACGCCCGGCGCCCAGGGCGTCGACGTCAGCGCGCGCGGCGGCGGGCAGGCCGACGTACTCGGGGATCCGCTCGACGCGGAGGTAGAGCGGGTTGAAGAAGCGCCGCGAGCTGGGCAGGTAGGGGGAGGGCTCCATCGGCGCCGTCGGCTCGGCGGCGTGCAGCGGGTTGATGAGGAGGTAGTCGGCGCCGAGGCCGGCGGACCAGACGCCGAGGTCGGTGAGGTCGGCGAGGTCGCCGACACCCCACGAGTCTCGTGAACGGACGCTGTAGAGCTGGGCGGCGAAGCCCCACCCGGTCCGGCCGTCGAGCCGCTCGGGCAGACCGAGCCAGCGCGGGGTGACGAGCAGGGGTGCGCTCGCCTCGGTGTCCCCGGATCGGGCGCGCACGGTGTGGTAGCCCAGAGGCAGGTCGAGGGGTACGACGAAGGTGGCCTCGCCGACGTACTCACCGTCCACCTCGCGCGAGGGCACCCAGTGGGCGACCTGGGAGACGTCGTCGCGGCGGCCACCGCCCTCGAGCTCGACCCATACCTCCACCGGGGCGCCGTCGGGGACGTGCACCGCAGAACCACTGCCCGTCGCCCTGGGTCGAGACCACGCAGGCCGGCAGCATCCGTCGCCACGGCTCCTCCCACCGGGCGTGCAAGGCCGCGGTCGGGTCGGAGGTGTCCACGCCCATCGCGACCAGCACGTCGCGGACGGTGCCGTCGTCGACGAGGACGTGGTGTCCCTTCCAGTCGTAGTAGGACGTGGCGACGCCATAGGCGTGCGCGAGCTCGACCAGCTGCTGGGCTCGGTGTGGTCACCGGTCGATCATCGCGGATCGGGTCCGCGAGGTCACCCGGAGGTCACCCGGGGATCACTCGGCGGGAGTCAGGGTGAGGCTGATCGAGTTGATGCAGAAGCGCTGGTCGGTCGGAGTCCCGTAGCCCTCGCCCTCGAAGACGTGACCCAGGTGGGAGCCGCAGTTGCGGCAGCGCACCTCGACGCGCTTCATGCCCATCGACACGTCCTCGATGTACTCCACCCGGTCCTCGGCCAGCGGCGCGTAGAACGACGGCCACCCGCAGTGGGAGTCGAACTTGGTCTCCGAGCGGAACAGCTCGGCCTGGCACGCCCGGCACTGGTAGACACCGACGGTCTTGGTGTCGGTGTACTCGCCCTTGTAGGCACGCTCGGTGCCCGCCTTGCGCAGCACGGCGTACTCCTCGCGCGAGAGCTGCTCGCGCCATTCCTTGTCGCTCTTCTCGACCTGGTACGTCATGCCTCCAGCCTACGAAGTCGCACAAGGATTCAGGGCCGCAGATCTGACGGGATCCTTACGGCGGCGCCGCATAGAGTGCCGCCATGGCGAGCCCGGCGACCGAGATCGACGCAGGCGGGCGCGCGCTGCGCGTCTCGAGCCCGGACCGGGTGATCTACGAGGCCACCGCGATCACGGGCGAGGTGACCAAGCTGATGGTGGTCGAGTACTACGTCGCCGTCGCCGACGGCATCATGCGGGCGCTGCGCGAGCGGCCGACGGCGCTGGAGCGCTGGCCCAAGGGCGTCCGCGAGGGGATGAAGCTCGCCACCGGGTACGCCGACCGCGACGCCGACGCGTTCTACCAGAAGCGGATGATGCGCGGGGCGCCCGACTACGTCGAGGCCGCGACGGTGATGTTCCCGTCCGGGCGGACCGCCGAGGAGGTGTGCCCCACCGAGATCGCAGTCCCGGCGTGGGCGGCCCAGATGGGTACGATCACGTTCCACCCGTGGCCGGTGCCGCCGCGACGACGTCGACCATCCCGACGAGCTGCGCATCGACCTCGACCCGCAGCCGGGCACCGGCTTCGAGGACGCGGCCGGGTGGCCCTGGTCGCCCGTGACCTGCTCACCGACCTCGGCCTGGTCGGCTTCCCCAAGACCAGTCGGCAACCGGGGCGTGCACGTCTACGTGCGGATCGAGCCACGGTGGGACTTCGTCGACGTACGGCATGCCGCGATCGCGTTCGGGCGTGAGCTGGAGGAGCGCTCGCCCGAGGTGACCACGACCTGGTGGAAGGAGGAGCGCGGCGAACGCGATCTTCGTCGACTTCAACCAGAACTCCCGCGACCGCACGATCGCCTCCGCCTACAGCCTGCGCCCCAAGCTGGGTGCCCCGGTGTCCACGCCGGTGGAGTGGGACGAGCTGCCCGAGGTGGACGACCCGGCCCGCGTCAACCTGTTCACCGTCCCCGAACGGCTGCGCGAGCGCGGCGACCCGCACGCCGCCATCGACGACCGTGCCTGCTCGCTGCACCCCCTGCTGGACCTCTGGGAGGAGCAGGTCGCCGCCGGCGAGGGCGAGCTGAACTACCCGCCCGACTACCCGAAGATGCCCGGTGAGCCGCCGCGGGTGCAGCCGAGCAAGAAGGTCGCCGAGCACTGGGACGCCGACGGCAACCGGATCGAGAGGGACTGATGGACTTCCCCGAGCCCGAGGCGCGCACCGGTGACGCACGGCGAGCTGTTCACGCTCTACCTCGACTGGTACCGCGCCACCGCGATCGCCAAGGTGGAGGCACTCCACGAGACCGAGCGACGCAGCAGCCGGCTGCCGTCAGGCTGGACGCCGCTGGAGATGCTCACCCACCTCGCCCACATGGAACGTCGCTGGTTCGTCTGGGGCTTCCTCGGCGAGGACGTCGGCGACCCCTGGGCCGACCGGCGGGACGACCGCTGGCACGTGCCCGATGACATCGCTCTCGACGACCTGAGGACGATGCTCCACGAGGTGGGCGAGCGCACGAGCGCGGTGCTCACCTCGACCCCGCTGGAGCAGCAGGCGCCGCCCGGACCGCGGTTCCCCGACGAGCCGGCGACCCTGGGCTGGATCTGCTTCCACGTCCTCCAGGAGTACGCCCGCCACGTCGGGCACCTCGACATCGCCGTCGAGCTCGCCGGTGGTCCACTGGGCGAGTGAGCTGGGCGCTACAAGCCGCTGACGCCCTCGCCGCCGCCGGCCTGCTCGTCGAAGTTCTCGTGCTCGAGCAGGTGCAGGACGGGGACGCCGAGCTTGCGGCGGGCTCGGGAGGTCCAGTCGAGGTGGAAGAACTCCGAGACCACGTGCGGCCGGGTCAGCACGATCACCTCGGCGGCGTCGACCTCGGCGACCTTCTCCTGGAGCGCCTCGATCGGGTCGGCGGTGACGATCTCGCCGTGGACGCTGCAGCCCTCGGAGCCGAGCCGGTCGACGCAGTCGCTGACGTCGGCGCGCGCCTGCTCGAGGAGCTCACGCTGCATCGCCTCGAGGTTCTCGTTGTCCATCACCATCGCGGGGGTGGCCAGCACCTCGCTGGCGGCGATGGACCCCAACGCCGACTCCACGCGCGCGGCGGCGTCCTCGACGGGTAGCAGCACGTGGTAGCGGAGTGGATCGTCGACGTCGCTGTGCAGTCCTCGAACCTGCGTGGCGTCATCGAGCGACAGGGGCTGCTCGACGAGGAGCACGACATCGTAGGTCTCGCTCATGACGTCCAGCGTAGTCCGATCAGGACGCGTTGGGGCCGGTCCATGGCCCAGCACCGAGCCCAGGTCGTAGGAGACCGGCTCCTCGAGCTGCTCGTAGCCGCACGACTCCGGGTCGCGATCGGTACGCCAGCGCTTGAACTGGGCGGTGTGCCGGAAGCGGGAGCCCTCCATGTGGTCGTAGCCGACCTCGAGGACGCGCTCGGGGCGCAGCGGCACGAACGAGAGGTCCTTGCCCGCCGACCAGCGGCTCTGGGTGCCCGGGACGCGGTCGGGGTTGGCGATGGCCCACTCCGACCACGCGCCCCACGGGTGCTCGGTCAGGTCCTCCGCGACGAGGGGCGCCAGCTCGTCGACCAGCTCCGCACGTCGCTTGGCGGTGAACGACGCCGAGACGCCGATGTGCTGGAGCCGACCCTGGTCGTCGTACAGGCCGAGCAGCAGCGAACCGACCAGCGGCGTGTCGGGGGTGGACGTCTTGTGCGGACGGTAGCCGGCCAGCACCACGTCGGCGGTGCGCTCGTGCTTGATCTTGAGCATCGTGCGGGCGTTGGGCTGGTACGTCGCACCCAGCGGCTTGGCGACCACCCCGTCGAGGCCGGCGCCCTCGAACCGGTCGAACCAGTCCTCGGCCTCGGCCGGGTCGGTCGTGGTCCGGGTCAGGAAGATCGGCGGCTGCACGTCGGCCGCGAGCTCGGACTCGAGCCGCGCGCGCCGGGCCTCGAACGGCTCGCCCATCATCGACTCGTCGCCGATCGCGAGCAGGTCGAAGGCCACGAAGCCCGCCGGCGTCGCCTCGGCCAGCATCCGCACCCGCGAGTCGGCGGGGTGGATCCGCTCCTGGAGCTTCTCGAACTCGAGCCGGTCGCCGCCCCCCTGGCTGCGCAGGGCGACGAAGAGCTCGCCGTCGAGGACGCACCGCTCGGGCAGGTTCGCCTTGATCGCCTCGACCACCTCGGGGAAGTAGCGGGTCAACGGCTTGGTGTTGCGGCTGGCCAGCTCGACCTCGTCGCCGTCGCGGAAGACCAGGCAGCGGAAGCCGTCCCACTTGGGCTCGAAGGAGAGCCCGCCGTGCTTGGCCGGGTCGGGGATCCCCTTCACGGCCTTGGCGAGCATCGGCTGGACCGGGGGCATCACGGGCAGGCGCACGCCCGAATCCTAGTGGCGAGCGCCTACGATGCAGCGGTGACCGACGGGCCGATCCAGCTCAGCGAGCGCAATCCCTCGGTCGCCAAGGACCGGCTGCTCTCCGAGCTGGTGCCGCCACCGCGCTTCGCCGCTGTCGGTTTCGACACCTACCGCCCGGACCCGGCGCAGCCCTCGCAGGCCGCCGCGGTCGAGGTCCTGAGGGAGTTCGCCGGCACGGTCGGGGTCGCACCCACGAAGCGCCTGTTCCGCAAGGCCGCGGCGCCCACCGGCCCCGGTGGGGTCTACCTCGACGGCGGCTACGGCGTCGGCAAGACCCACCTGCTCGCGTCGCTGTGGCACGACGCTCCCGCCCCCAAGCTCTTCGCCACCTTCGTGGAGCTCACCCACCTCGTCGGCGCGCTCGGCTTCCACGAGGCCGTCGCCGAGCTGGCGACGTACAGGCTGGTCTGCGTCGACGAGTTCGAGCTCGACGACCCCGGCGACACCGTGCTGGTCTCGACACTTCTCGCCAACCTGCGCGAGGCCGGGGTGCGGTTGGCAGCCACCTCCAACACGCTGCCCGGCAGGCTCGGGGAGGGGCGCTTCGCGACCTCCGACTTCCTGCGGGAGATCCAGGGGCTCTCCGCCCACTTCACCTCGGTGCGCATCGACGGCGAGGACTACCGGCACCGCGGGCTGCCCGAGGCACCGCCCGCGCGCAGCGACGACGAGGTGCGGGCGGCGGCGGCTCGCCCGGGCGCGAGCCACGACCACTTCGTCGACCTGCACCGGCACCTCGCCACCGTGCACCCCTCGAAGTACGGCGCCCTTCTCGACGGCGTCTCAGTGGTCTGCCTCGACGACGTCCGAACCGTCGAGGACCAGAACGTCGCGCTGCGTCTGGTCGTCCTTGCCGACCGCCTCTATGACCGCGACCTGCCGGTCGTCGCCAGCGGGGTGGCCCTCGACGCGTTGTTCGCACCAGCCCTGCTGGAGGGGGGCTACCGCAAGAAGTACTTCCGGGCCGTCTCCCGTCTGGTCGCCCTGGCCCGTGAGGGTGCAGAGCTCTGAGCAGCGGGTGGCATGATCGCGCACATGTCGCTCTCGAGCCTCCTCGGCGTCCCTCCCGGTCCGGTCGACCTGTCGTCGTACGACACCAACGGCCATCCGGGCTTCGACGGCGACAAGGACGCCGGCAAGAAGGCCCTCGCAGGCATGGCGGCACCGCTCTCGGACCTCCAGGAGCGGCTGTTCGCCGACGGCAAGGCCGCGGGCACCCGCAGCATCCTCCTGGTGCTCCAGGGCATGGACACCTCGGGCAAGGGCGGCATCCTGCGCCACGCCGTCGGGCTGTTCGACCCGCAGGGGGTGCACATCAAGGCGTTCAAGGCGCCGACCGACGAGGAGAAGCAGCACGACTTCCTGTGGCGGATCGCGAGGGAGGTGCCGGACGCGGGGATGATCGGCATCTTCGACCGCTCGCACTACGAGGACGTCCTGATCGCCAAGGTGCGCGGCTTCGCCGACGACGACGAGATCGAGCGTCGCTACGGGGCGATCAACGACTTCGAGGCTCGCCTCGTCGACAGCGGCACGACGGTCATCAAGTGCATGCTGCACGTCTCCTCCGACACCCAGGAGGAGCGGCTCCTCGAGCGGCTCGACAACCCCGCCAAGCACTGGAAGTACAACCCCGGCGACGTGGACGAGCGCGCGCTGTGGCCCAAGTACCAGCGCGCCTACGAGACCGCCCTCGAGCGCTGCAACACCGAGGCCGCTCCCTGGCACGTGGTGCCGGCCGATCGCAAGTGGTACCGCAACTGGGCGATCGCGTCGCTGCTGCACGAGGGTCTCGAGGCGTTCGAGCTCGGCTGGCCTACCGCCGACTTCGACGTCGAGACCGAGCGCGCCCGGCTGCTCGCCCTCGAGCTCTGAGTCGTGCGCGCCTTCACCTGTGACACGTGCAGCGAGCACGTCTACTTCGACAACACCGTCTGCATCACCTGCGGCTCGGACCTTGCCTGGAGCCGCGCCGAGCAGCGCATCGTGGTGCTCGACGAGGCCGGCGGACGCTGCGGCAACCTCGGGCTCAACGGCTGCAACTGGCTGCCGGAGGAGCCCGGCGGCTTGTGCTCGAGCTGCCTGCTCACCCGCACGCGACCCGATGACGACGACCTGGTCGGGCTGCCGCAGTACTACGTGGCCGAGCAGGCCAAGCGACGGCTTGTCGCCGAGCTCGACGTCCTCAGGCTCCCGGTCGTGCCGCGCGACCCCGAGACCGGGAAGGGCGTCGCCTTCGACCTCCTGTCCAGCGTGCGCGCCGACGTGGTGACCGGACACGCAGACGGTGTCGTCACGATCGACCTCGCGGAGGGCGACGACGTGCACCGGGAGCGGGTGCGGGTGGAGATGGGGGAGGCCTACCGGACGATGCTCGGTCACCTGCGCCACGAGATCGGGCACTACTACGAGATGGTGCTCGTCGACGACGAGGAGACCGCCGAGGAGGCTCGTGCGCTGTTCGGCGACGAGCGCGCCGACTACCAGGCCGCGCTGGACAAGCACTACGCGGACGGGCCGCCGGATTCGTGGGCCGAGTCCTACGTGTCGGCGTACGCCACGATGCATCCGTTCGAGGACTTCGCCGAGACCTTCGCCCACGTCCTGCACGTGCGCGACGGCCTGGAGACCGCGCACGCCTTCGGCCTGATCGTCGACCCGGCCGTCGGGGTCCGGTCGTTCGCCGACGTGGTGATCGGCACCTGGCTGCCGCTGACCCGTGCGCTCAACCAGATGAACCGCTCGATGGGCCAGAGCGACCTCTACCCCTTCGTGGTCTCGCCTCCGGTGGTCGACAAGCTCGACTTCGTGCACGGCCTGGTCACCGGCGCCCAGGAAGAGGAGGCCTGGTGATCCGCACGGTCGGCGCGACCCGCTACGTCGCACCTCTGCGCGAGGGCGGCTCGCTGCCCGGGATCGTGGAGGCCGACGACCTCGGCACCTACGTCTGCAAGTTCCGCGGCGCCGGCCAGGGCGCCCGCGTGCTGGTCGCCGAGGTGATCGTCGGCGAGCTCGCCCGACACCTCGAGATCCGCACCCCGGAGCTGGTGGTCGTCGAGCTCGAGGCCGCGATCGGGACGTACGAGGCCGACGAGGAGGTGCAGGACCTGCTCACCGCGAGCATCGGTCCCAACCTGGGCGTCGACTTCCTGCCGGGCTCGTTCGGGTACGACGCCGGCTGCACCCCGGACCCCGAGGTGGCGGCCCGGATCCTGTGGCTGGATGCGCTCACCGCCAACGTGGACCGGTCGTGGCGCAACCCCAACCTGCTGCTCTGGCACGGCGACGTGTGGGCCATCGACCACGGCGCCTGCCTCTACTTCCACCACGGCTGGCCCGGGGGAGTCGGGTCGGCCGCGCGGTTCGCCGCGCAGCCCTACGACGCCTCCGCCCACGTGCTCGCCGCCTTCCTCGGCGGCGTCGCCGAGGTGGACTCCGGCCTCTCCTCGCTGGTCACGCGCGAGCTCTTGATCGACGTCGTCTCGCTGGTGCCAGATGTCTGGCTCGAGCCGGTCCCGGACGCGCCCACACCGGCGGCCCTCCGGGCGGCGTACGTCGACTTCCTGCTCGCCCGGGTGTCGGGCGAGCGGTCGTGGCTGCCGGTCGCGGGGGCAGCATGAGCACCCGACGACCGTTCCAGTACGTCGTGCTCCGGTGCGTGCCGCGCGTCGACCGCGAGGAGTTCGTCAACGTGGGGGTGGTGCTCTACTGCCAGGCCGACGACTTCCTGGCGGCCCGTCAGCACGTCTCGGCCGAGCGGCTGCGCGCGGTGGCGCCGTCCGTGGACGTCGACGCCGTCTGCTCGGCGCTGGCCGCCATCGAGGCGGTCTGCCGCGGCGACGAGAGCGCCGGGGAGGCCGGACGGGCCCCGATGGGGACGCGCTTCGGATTCGTGAAGGCGCCTCGTTCGACCGTCGTGCAGCCGGGCCCGGTGCATGGCGGCACCACCGACGACCCGGCCCGGCAGATCGACCACCTGCTGGACCGTCTGGTCAGGTGAGCGGTGCGTCGAGGAACGACGCCACCAGCGACCCGAAGGCCTCCGGGTCGTCGCGCCAGGGGAAGTGGCCGGCACCCGGCTGCACCTCCAGCCGTGAGGTCGGGAACAGACCGGCCAGCTCCTCCATCGCCCAAGGCGGCATCCCGACGTCGTGCCCGCCGGCCAGCACGAGCACCGGCGCCTCGCACCGCGCCAGGGCCGGTCGCGTCGCGGCCGGGTCGAACGGGTCGTCGTCGAAGAAGGCGTTCACGGCGTCCTGGTCGCGGCGCTCGTCCATCCGGGCGGCGTAGTCCTGGGTGGCGCTCGACCAGTCGCCGTGCGACAGCGGCGCCATCGCGTCCCTGTCGTCGTCGGTCGCCGTACCGTCCTGGACGGCCTCGAAGGCGGCGGCCGCGGTCGCATACCAGGCGGCATCCACCGCACGCGCCCGGACCACCGCCCGTCGCATGGCCGAGGTGACCTCGATCCCGACGCCGAGGACGCTCGGGGTCACCAGCACGAGCCGGGCGACCCGGCCGGGGTGACGTTCGAGGTAGCGGTAGGCGGTGTTGGCGCCAGCGGAGTGGGCGAGCAGGTCAAGGCTGTCGACGCCGAGGTGGCGACGTACCGCCTCGACGTCGTCGACGAGTCGGTCCCACCGGTAGGCCTCGGGGCCCTGGGGCGTCTCGGACCGGCCGGCGCCGCGGTGGTCGAGCAGGGCGAGCTGCCGGTGCTCCGCCAGACGGCCGAGATCTCCGAGATAGTCGGAGTCGAGCAGGGGTCCACCCGGCACGCACACCACGGGAGGGCAGCCGGCGACGGGGTGGGTGACGTGCAGGGCGAGGCGGGTGCCGTCGTCAGCGACGACGTGGGTGGTGCCAGAGCTGAGCGCCACCAAGCTTCCTCTCGATGTTCCGTGCGTGGGCACGGCTGCTGATCAGTGGAATCGGACTCACCTCCTCGCGTCGTTGCGGTCTGTGTCGAGTGTGTCACGTCGAGGCGATGGACACCGCGCCCGGCTCCGCCCGTGATGGTCGCCGAGGAGAGCGGCGGCACCTTCCCGCAGCGAACTCCGCCTCCCCGCAGCGAACTCCCTGCGGGAACCGGGCAATTCCCACGCTAACGTGGTAATCGCCCGCCCGCTCTACAGGTTGATCATGTGCCCGGCGATGCCCTCGACGGCCTCCTTGACCGCCTCCCCGAGGGTGGGGTGCGCGAACACGTTGCGGGCCACCTCGTCGGCGGTGAGGTCCCAGCGCTGCGCGAGGGTCAGCGCCGGCAGCAGCTCGGTCACGTCGGGGCCGATCATGTGGGCGCCGATGATCTCGTTGTACTTCGCGTCGGCGACGATCTTCACGAAGCCGACCTCGTCGCCGAGACCCTTGGCCTTGCCGTTGGCGGTGAAGGGGAACTTCGCGACCTTGACGTCGTAGCCCTTCTCCTTGGCCTGCTCCTCGCTGTAGCCGAAGGAGGCGATCTGGGGCTGGCAGTACGTCGCCCGGGGGATCATGTCGAAGTCGATCTCCATCGTTTCCGCGTCGGCGATCGTCTCGGCGGTGACGACGCCCATCGCCTCAGCGGTGTGGGCCAGCATCAGCTTGCCGGTGCAGTCGCCGATGGCGTAGACGCCGTCGACGTTGGTCCGACCGCGCTCGTCCACGACGATGGCGCCCCGGTCGCTGACCTCGACGCCGGCCTTGTCCAGGCCGAAGCCCTCGACCCGCGGCGCGAAGCCGATGGCCTGCAGCACCTTGTCGGTCTCGATGACCTGGCTGTCACCGCCGTCAGCGGGGGAGACGGTCACCTTGACCTTGTCGCCGCTGTCGTCGATCGACTCCACCTTGGTCGAGAGCATCACGTTGACACCGAGCTTCTTGTACTGCTTGAGGAGCTCCTTGGAGACCTCCGGATCCTCGGTGGGCACCATCCGGTCGAGGAACTCCACGATGGTCACGTCGACGCCGAAGTTCTTCATCACGTAGGCGAACTCGACGCCGATGGCGCCGGACCCGGCGATCACGATCGACCCTGGGAGCTCGGCGGTGAGGATCTGCTCCTCGTAGGTCACCACGCGCTCGGACAGCGAGGTCCCGGGGATCAGTCGTGTGGTCGCCCCACTGGCGATGATCAGGCTGTCGCCGGTCACCTGGGTCACGTTGCCGTCGGAGTCCTTGACGTCGACCGACTTCGGACCGGTCAGGGTGCCCCAGCCGTCGACCTCGGTGATCTTGTTCTTCTTCATCAAGAAGTGGACGCCCTTGACGATGGCGTCGGACACCTTGCGGCTGCGCGCGTGGGTGGGCCCGAAGTCCATCGAGGCGTCGCCGGTGATGCCGAACTTGTCCTTCTCGTGGGTCAGGATGTGCGAGAGCTCGGCGTTGCGCAGGAGCGCCTTGGAGGGGATGCAGCCCACGTTGAGGCAGACACCGCCCCAGTACTTCTCCTCGATCACGGCCACGCTCTTGCCCAGCTGGGAGGCGCGGATGGCAGCGACGTACCCACCGGGGCCGGCACCGAGGACGACGACGTCGAAGTGTTCGCTCATGGGAGTCACCTTATGGGTTGGGCGCGGGGTCGACGGTGCCGGTCATGGCAGCGGAGGCCAACACCCACGGGCGCGTCGACGAGGAGGAGCGGCGGACCTTGGTCCCTTCGGCGACATCGCCGTACGACGTGCCGTGCTCGACCCGGTGCGCCGGGACGCGCCACCGGCCACATCACCCCGACCACGAGCGCGACCTACTGGCTCCCGGACCGCAGGTCACTGGCGGATCGAGGGCATCTGAGCGGACTCGGCCCAAGCAGGCAGTGCAGAAAAGAGCCCATCGGGGTCATGCGCCGGGCTCGTCGGTTGACTAGCGTGGAGGGGCGTGCAGAGGGGGCGCCATGGACCACCTCCAGCTGAGCCCAGCCGAGGTCACGGCGGTCCGTCGGGTGCTGACCATCGACGAGGCCGACTTCGAGATGCGGGTCAGGGCGATGCTCGCCGCGATGCACGCGCTGATCCCCAGTGAGGTCCTCGGCGCCGGTGTCGGCGACCGGCACGGCCGCCTCGAGTTCCTGGTGGAGCTGCCGGGTCCGACGTACGACGCCGACCCGCAGGTCTGCGACGGACCGCTGCACATCGGGCTCGAGCACCTGGTCGGCTCGGCCGCAGGTCGCGCTGAGCTCGCCTGGTGGGCAGGCGCGGGGTTTCGCGACTGCCTGAGGCTCGGCATCCCGCTCGGGTCGGGCCGCGTCTCCCAGATCTACTTCGATCGGACCGGGCGCTACTTCGAGCCCCGTCACGTCGAGCTGCTCAGCATGCTCCAGCCGGCGCTGGCCCGGTTGATGCGGCCACCGGACCGGGTCACGGCGATGCCCGACCTGTCGAGCGCCGAACGCAGGATCCTCGACCTCGTGTCGCTGGGGGCGTCCAACCGGGACGTCGCGGACCAGCTCTCGGTGTCGGAGGCCACGGTGCGCAAGCACCTGGAGCACACCTACCGCAAGCTCGGCGTGACCAACCGGACCGCAGCCGCGGCACTGCTGCGGGTCGCGGTCGCCGGCTGAAGTTTCGCGGATCCGCTGATACCCGGCTGACACCCGACGGCGCGAGGCTCGTGGTGTCCCACCACCGACCAGGGAGTCCGCCATGTTCCGACGTCGCCGCGTCCCCACCGTCTTGGCCTGCGCGTTGCTCGCGGCCACCCTTTCCCCGGTCGGCGCCGGCGCCCATCCGCGCACCTCCACCGAGAGCGCCGCGGTGCTCATCCAGTGGAACCAGATCGCCCAGACGACGATCTACCCGCCGGGAGGCACCACTCCGATCCACGCGGGTCAGGTGCAGCTCGGGCTGGTCTCGATGGCGATGTACGACGCGGTGCAGGGCACGCGTCGCAGCTACGGACACAGCCGGTCGGCCTCACCGTCGGCTGCAGCAGCGGCCGCCGCGCACGACGTCCTGGCGTACTACTACCCCTCCTCCCTCCCTGCGCTCGACACCGCGCTGGCCGGCACCCTGGCGGGACTCCCCGCGGGGTCCTCGCGCGACTGGGGTGTTGCCATCGGGGAGGACGAGGCCGAGGACCTGCTCGAGTCCCGCGAGGACGACGGCTGGGGAGTCGCGATCTCGTTCACCCGGCCCCCGGCGATCGGGGTCTGGCGGCCCACCACGGCAGGAGCGTTGTTCTCCGCGCCCTGGGTCGGATTCCTCGACCTGCTGGTCGTCGACTCGACCCGGCGCCTCGACCCGGGCAGCCCCGACCGGCTCACCAGCGCCGACTACGCCCTCGACGTCGCCGAGGTGCAGCTGATGGGTGCCCTGAACTCGACGACCAGGACAACGGCCGAGACCGCGACCGCGCTGTTCTACAACTTCAACGTGCCGATCCAGATGAACTCCGCCATGCGGGGAGCAGCCACGGGGTCGACGATCTTCGAGGCAGCCAGGCTCTTCGGACTCACCAACACCTCCGCCGCCGACGCCATCATCACGTGCTGGCGCGAGAAGTACGACCAGCCCTTGTGGCGTCCGGTGACGGCCATCCACGAGGCGGCGGACGACGGCAACCCCCGGACCTACCCGGACCCGACCTGGGCGCCGCTCGTCGCGAGCCCGCCCTACCCGGAGTGGACGAGCGGGCACGCCTGCCTGATGGGCGCCTACACCCGGTCGCTGCAGCTGATCAACCGGACCGACACGGTCGACCTGGTGCTCCCCTCGGTGGTCAACGGCGCCAGCGTCACGCGCCACTACACCAGCGCGGAGGCGATCCAGCAGGACGCGTTCAACGCGCGGATCTGGCTGGGCATCCACTTCCGCCGTTCCATGGAAGCTGGCGCCTACGTCGGCGAGAAGGCGGCCACGTCGGTCTATGACCGCTTCTCCCCGCGCTGGTAGCCGGCGGGCCCACCCGCCGGGCAGTCCGACCGGCTGTCAGACCGGCTGTCAGACCGGCTGTCAGACCGGGACCAGCTCGACGGCTCCCACGGCGTATCGTGCCAGGATCGTCCTGGCCACCTCGGGGTCGGCTCCGAGCGGTGCGCTCACCGCGACGGCACCGGCCTCGAGCGCGAGCTCGCCGGCCCGGTCCGGCAGCGTGCCCGGCGCCAGGAAGAGAGACCCGACCGCGATGTGGCGGCGTCCCTCGGCGCGGAACTGCCGCACGGCCTCGCCGGTCGCAGGCGGTGCCGCCGACGCGTAGGCAGCCACCGTGGGCAGCTTGTGCCGGGAGCCCCACAACCGGGCCAGTCGTGCGACCGCCTGGTTGGCGAGCGCGTCGGAGGAGCCGGCCGCGGCGAGCACGAGCGCGTCGAGCTCGCGGACGCGGGCGTCCTTGAGCGCGGTGCGCAACCGCCGGTCGAGCACCTCGAGGAAGACCGACTCCAGCCCGAGCACGTGGGTGGTGCGGATCCTGAGGTTCTCGTGGCGTGCGGTCGCCTGGGCGACGGCTTCGGGAACGTCGACCTTGGCGTGGTAGGCCTCGGTCAGCAGCAGCGGTACGACGACGATCTCGTCGAAGCCGGCGCGCACGAGCTTGTCCACGACCGTGCCGAAGCTCGGCTTGGACAGCTCGAGGAACGCGGCCTCGATGCGAAGGTCCGGTCGCATCGCGCGGACCTCGTCGACGAGGGCCTTGATGGTGGCGGACGAGCGCGGGTCTCGGCTGCCGTGGGCCAGTGCCACCAGTGCAGGAGCGGTCATCGGTGGACTCCCTTTCGCGGGTCGGGCGGTTGGGTGGCGTCCGACGTCGTTGTCGTCCGGTGGTTGGGTGAGGTGGGGCGGGTCATTGGTTGATCCCGCACTCGGTCTTGCCGGTGCCGGCCCAGCGGCCGCTGCGGGCGTCCTCGCCGGGGGCGACCCGTCGCGTGCAGGGCCAGCAGCCGATGGAGGGGTAGCCGTCGTCCTGCAGCGGGTTGACCAGGACGCCGCTCTCGGCGATGTAGCGGTTGATGTCCTCGTCGGTCCAGCGCGCCAGCGGCGACACCTTGACCTTGCGCTTCTTCTCGTCCCAGCCGATCACCGGAGTGATCACGCGGTTGTGCGTCTCCGCCCGACGCAGGCCCGTGGCCCAGGCGTCGTAGCCGGCCAGAGCCTCCTCGAGCGGCGCCACCTTGCGCAGCGCGCAGCACAGGTCGGGGTCGCGGGCGAAGAGGTCCTTGCCGTAGGCCGCGTCCTGCTCGGCCACGCTCTGCACCGGTGTGATGCTGAGCAGGTTGACCGGCAGGGTCGCCGAGACGGCGTCGCGGGTGCCGAGGGTCTCGGCGAAGTGGTAGCCGGTGTCGAGGAAGACCACGTCGACGCCGGGGGCGACCCGGGAGGCCACATGGGCGAGCACGGCGTCGCCCATCGACGAGGTGATCGCGAAACGCTCCCCGAAGGTCGCGACCGCCCACTCGACGATGTCCTCGGCCGGTGCGAGCTCGAGCTCGGCGCCGGCGTGCCGCACCAGCTCCTTGAGCTCGGCCTCGCTGCGACCCTCGGTCTGGGTGCCCCGGAACGCGCGCGCCGCCGTCGTGCCGGCGATGGCGGTCATCAGGACCCTCCTCGGTCGGCGGAAGCAGGTCGCGGCAGCTGGCCGGTCATCTTCAAGGTGAACGCGCGCAGGCAGGAGTGGCACTCCCACGCGCCGTGCCCCTCCTCGCTGGGGCGGAGGTTCTCGTCTCCGCAGTAGGGGCAGTGGAAGGGGGAGACACGGGCGTTCACGACAGCACCCCGGCCAGCTCGCGCTCGCCGCGCAGTGCCTCGTCGTCGGCCCGCCCGACCCAGTCGGCGAACGACTCGCCGTCGGCCCGGTCGTCGAGGAAGGCGGTGACCACCCCGGTGACGTAGTCGTCGAGGCCGGCGCTGGTCACCTTGTGGGCGCGCAGCTTGCGACCGAAGTCGGCCTCGAGGCCGAGCCGGCCACCGAGGTGCACCTGGAAGCCCTCGACCTGGCGTCCGTCGGCGTCGAGGACGAGCTGGCCCTTGAGGCCGATGTCGGCGACCTGGGTGCGCGCGCACGCGTTGGGGCAGCCGTTGACGTTGACGGTGATCGGTACGTCGAGGTCGGGGATGCGGCGCTCGAGCTCGGCGATCAGGTCCCGCGAGCGGTCCTTGGTGTCGACGATCGCGAGCTTGCAGAACTCGATGCCGGTGCAAGCCATCGTGTTGCGGCGCCAGTTCGACGGGCGTGCGGTGAGCCCGATGCCCTCCAGCGCGTCCAGGAAGCCCGGCACCCGATCCGGCGCCAGGCCGAGGACGACGATCTTCTGGTAGGCGGTCAGCCGGGCGCCGGCGGCGCCGTACTCCTCGATCAGGTCGCCGAGGGCGGTCAGCATCGTCCCGGAGACGCGGCCGACGACCGGCGCGATGCCGACGTAGTGGTTGCCGTCCTTCTGGGTGTGCACGCCGATGTGGTCGCTCTGCTGCGCGGGCGGCTCCGGGGAGGGGTTGTCGACGAGCGTGCGCCGGAGGTACTCCGTCTCGAGGATGCTTCGGAACTTCTCCACCCCCCAGTCCGCGAGCAGGAACTTCAGCCGGGCCCGCGAGCGGAGCCGGCGGTAGCCGTAGTCGCGGAACACCCCGGCGACTGCGGCCCACGCGTCCGGGACGTCCTCGAGAGCGATCCAGACGCCCAGCTTCTGGGCCAGCATCGGGTTCGTCGACAGACCGCCGCCTACCCACAGGTCGAAGCCCGGGCCGAGCTCGGGATGCACGGTGCCGACGAAGGCCACGTCGTTGGTCTCGGGGCACACGTCGTGGCTGGGGTGACCGGTGAGCGCGGTCTTGAACTTGCGGGGCAGGTTGGAGAAGGCCGGGTCGCCGATGTAGCGGCGCTTGATCTCCTCGAGCGCCGACGTTCCGTCGATGATCTCGTCGTCGGCGATGCCGGCCACGGGGGAGCCGAGGAAGGGACGCGGCGAGTCACCGCAGGCCTCCGTCGTGTCGAGCCCGGCTGCCTCGAGGGTCTCCCAGATCGCGGGGACGTCCTCGATCTCGATCCAGTGGTACTGGATGTTCTCCCGGTCGGTGACGTCGGCGGTGTCGCGGGCGTAGCGGCTGCCGACGGTGCCGAGTGCCCGCACCGCGTCCGCGGAGAGCAGGGCGCCGTCGGTGCGCACGCGCATCATGAAGTAGGAGTCGTCGAGCTCCTCCTCCTCGAGCATCGCGGTCTTCCCGCCGTCCAGGCCGGGGGCGCGCTGGGTGTAGAGGCCCATCCACCGGAACCGGCCACGCAGGTCGGCGGGGTCGATGGAGGAGAAGCCGCGCTTGGAGTAGATGTCCAGGATCCGGGCGCGCACGTTGAGCGGGTTGTCGTCCTTCTTGGACTGCTCGTTCTTGTTCAGCGGCTCGGTGTAGCCGAGCGCCCACTGGCCTTCGCCGCGCTTCTGGCGGGGGCGGCCCGAGCGACCCGGGCCGGAGGCGCCGGGGTGTGACGAGGTGGACTGGGCGGGTGTCATGACACGTTTCCTTGAGAGGGAGACGCACGAATCGCTGCGAGGATCCACCCGACGACGTTGTCGAGATGCATGCCGGCGTTCCGCGCGCCCGGCTGACGGGTGGTCAGAGGGCGATTCAGCGGTGCCAGTGCATACACATCATGCTGCGGGTACGACCGAGGTCCACGTGGCGCCGGGCCACGAGGTACGTCGACGTTGCAGCAGTGATCATGGACAGCAGTCTCACGGTCCGGACCCTCTCACCACAAACGTCGATCTCATGCAGTGAGACGAGCATCCATCATTTGGTACGGCGGTGTGCGCGCCGTCCGTCCGAGAGGGCGCTCACTAGGGTGGCCCCATGACGACTCACGAGCGTGCCAGTGCCGCCTACGACGCCGCCCTGGAGGTCATCGCCGCCGTCGAGCCGCGGGTGGCGGAGGCCACCCGCGCGGAGCTCGCCGACCAACGGTCCTCGTTGAAGCTGATCGCCTCGGAGAACTACGCCTCACCGGCCGTGCTGCTGACGATGGGCACCTGGTTCTCCGACAAGTACGCCGAGGGCACGGTCGGCCACCGCTTCTACGCCGGCTGCCAGAACGTCGACACCGTCGAGGCGCTCGCCGCCGAGCACGCGCGTGAGCTCTTCGGCGCGCCGTACGCCTACGTCCAGCCGCACTCAGGCATCGATGCCAACCTGGTGGCGTTCTGGTCGATCCTGGCCCATCGCATCGAGAGCCCGGCGCTGGAGAAGCACGCGGTCAAGAACATCAACGAGCTCTCCGAGGGGGACTGGGAGACGCTGCGCGCCGAGTTCGGCAACCAGCGGATGCTCGGGATGTCGCTGGACGCCGGAGGCCACCTCACCCACGGCTTCCGCCCCAACATCAGCGGCAAGATGTTCCACCAGCGCTCCTACGGCACCGACCCCACGACCGGCCTGCTCGACTACGACCAGGTGGCCGCCGCGGCGCGTGAGTTCCGCCCGCTCGTGCTGATCG
The DNA here is from genome assembly GCA_963772415.1 of uncultured Actinomycetota bacterium. Taxonomy (GTDB): domain Bacteria; phylum Actinomycetota; class Actinomycetes; order Propionibacteriales; family Nocardioidaceae; genus Nocardioides_B. The sequence goes on from CAVYWU010000006.1 coordinate 282,034, forward strand.
CCGGCTACTCGGCCTACCCGCGCCGGGTGAACTTCGCCAAGATGCGTGAGATCGCCGACGAGGTCGGCGCCACCTTGATGGTCGACATGGCGCACTTCGCGGGCCTGGTGGCCGGCAAGGTCTTCACCGGCGAGGAAGACCCGGTGCCCTACGCCCACATCACCACCACGACGACCCACAAGTCGCTGCGCGGCCCGCGCGGCGGGTTGGTGCTCGCCCAGGAGGAGTACGCGCCGTCGGTCGACCGTGGCTGCCCGATGGTGCTGGGCGGTCCGCTCTCGCACGTGATGGCGGCCAAGGCCGTCGCGCTCGCCGAGGCTCGCCAACCGTCCTTCGGCGACTACGCCCACAAGATCGCCGACAACGCCAAGTCCCTGGCGGAGGGGTTCCTCAGCCGCGACGCGACCCTCGTCACCGGTGGAACCGACAACCACATCGTGCTGCTCGACGTCTCCTCGTTCGGTCTGACCGGTCGTCAGGCCGAGTCGGCGCTGCTCGACGCCGGCGTGGTCACCAACCGCAACTCGGTGCCCGCCGACGCCAACGGGGCCTGGTACACCTCGGGCATCCGTCTCGGCACCCCTGCGCTCACGACCCGTGGCTTCGGGCACGACGAGTTCGACAAGGTCGCGGAGCTGGTCGTGGACGTGCTGGCCAACACCGAGGCCGGCACCACCAAGGCGGGTGCGCCGTCCAAGGCGTCCTACCGGCTCGGGGACGGCGTCGCCGAGCGCACCAAGGCCGCCAGCGCCGAGCTGCTCGACAAGCACCCGCTCTACCCCGGCCTCGAGCTCAGCTGACGCGGGCCCGGCGGGCCGGCGCCGCTCACAGGACGGGAGTCGTCCGATCGACGATGGCGGCGAGGTCGGTGCCGGGCGGCAGCGTGCCCAGAGTGCCGCCGTACGCCGACCCCAGCCGGGTCGCGCAGAACGCGTCGGCCACCGCGGCCGGCCCGAACCTGACCAGCAGCGCGCCCTGCAGGCAGGCCGCCATCTCTCCCGCGACCCGGCGCGCGCCGACCTCGAGGGTCGAGGCGTCCGCGAGCAGCTCGAGCACGCCGTGCACGGCGCGGTCGAGGCGCGGGTCCTCGCCCTGGGCGAGGCCGACCTCGGTGATCCAGGCGGCGAGGACGTCGGGCTCGCGCGACAGCGCCCGGAGTACGTCGAGGGCGTTGACGTTGCCCGAGCCCTCCCAGATCGAGTTCAGCGGCGACTCCCGGAAGAGCAGCGGCATGCCCGACTCCTCGACGTAGCCGTTGCCACCCAGGCACTCCAGCGCCTCGGCGACCATCATCGGGGTGCGCTTGCAGACCCAGAACTTCGCCAGCGGCAGCGCGATCCTGCGCAGGGCCGCCTCGTGGGCGTCGTCGCGACGGTCGACCGCTCCGGCGAGCCGGAGCGCGAGGGCCGTGGCCGCTTCGGACTCCACGGCGAGGTCGGCGATCACGTTCTGCATCAAGGGCTTGTCGCCGAGCAGCCCGCCGAAGGCCGAGCGGTGCGCGACGTGCCAGGACGCCTCCGCCACCGACCGCCGCATCAGCGAAGCCGACCCGAGCACGCAGTCGAGCCGGGTGGCCGCCACCATCTCGATGATGGTGCGCACCCCGCGACCCTCGTCGCCGAGCCGTTGCGCCCACGTCGTACGGAACTCGAGCTCGGACGAGGCGTTCGAGCGGTTCCCGAGCTTGTCCTTGAGCCGCACCACGTCGAGCTGGTTGCGGCTCCCGTCGGCGAGCACCCGCGGGACCAGGAAGCAGGTCAGCCCGCCGGGCGCCTGCGCCAGCACGAGGAAGACGTCGTTCATCGGGGCGGAGGTGAACCACTTGTGACCGGAGAGGGTGTACTCACCGTCGACGGCAGTGGGGGTCGCCTCGGTCAGGTTGGCGCGCACGTCGGAGCCGCCCTGCTTCTCCGTCATCCCCATGCCCGCCAGGGCTCCGGACTTGTCGGCGGCGGGACGCAGCCCGAAGTCGTAGGTGGTCGAGGCCAGCCGCGGCGTCCACTCCTTGGCCAGGGCGTCGTCCACCCGCAGCGCCGGGATCGCCGCGTAGGTCATGGAGATAGGGCAGCCGTGGCCCGGCTCGGTCTGCGACCAGGCGAAGAAGCCCGCGGCGCGTCGCACGTGGGCGTGCGGGTCGTCCGAGGTCCACGGGGTCGCGGCGAGACCGTGGCCGATGCCGCGCTCGAGCAGCCAGTGCCACGACGGGTGGAAGCGCACCTCGTCGACCCGGTTGCCGTAGCGGTCGTACGCCGTCAGCTCGGGCCCGTGCCGGTTGGCCTCCATGCCCTGCTCGCGCGCAAGCGCCGTACCGGCTTCGAGGCCGATCGGCACCAGCGACTCCACGGTCGCCGCGGATCCGTGTCGGGTCACCGCCTCGGTGAGAGCGAGGTCGGAGGTGACCACGTTGTGACCGACGAGAGGCCTTGCCTGGTTGATGGCATCGCGGATGTCCGGTGACATGGCGTTACCGTAGTTCCATGGCCAGCGACGCGGTGAGCCCCGGTGGCCGGTGGCTGGCACGGTGGGAGACGGTGCGCGCCGCGACCTGGCGGGTGATCGTCTCCACGGTCGGCACCTGCTTCCGCAACCGGGTCACCGGGCTCGCCGCCGAAGCGGCCTTCTTCGCGCTGCTCTCCCTGCCGCCGTTGGTCTTCGGGCTCGCGGGCTCCATCGGCTATGTCTTCAGCAGCTTTGCCGAGAGCCAGGTCGACCAGGTGCGGCGTTCGATCCTCGAGCTGGCCTCCCGCGCGCTCACCGAGCCGACCGTCGACGCCGTCATCCGCCCGACCCTCAACGACGTCTTCGGCCCCGGCCGATTCGACGTCATCTCGATCGGTTTCATCCTCGCGCTGTGGTCTGGCTCCCGTGCGCTGAACGTCTTCGTCGACACGATCACCATCATGTACGGTCTCGGCGGTCACCGGGGCATCGTGAAGACGCGAGTGCTGTCGTTCGGTCTCTACGTCATGGGCCTGGTCACCGGGGTGATCACGATCCCGCTGGTGGTCGCCGGACCCCGGCTCGTCGACCGGGTGCTGCCCCAGCGGGTCGACATCCTCAACGAGCTCTACTGGCCCACGGTCGTCGTGCTCTGCATCTGCTTCCTGGCCACGCTCTACCACGTGTCGGTGCCGGTCCGGACGTCCTGGCGCTACAACATCCCGGGCGCCGCACTGACGATGGTGCTCTGGATCCTCGGCTCCTTCCTCCTGCGCTGGGTGCTGACGGTGACGGCGGGGGAGTCGACCTCGATCTATGGCCCGCTCGCGGCCCCGATCGTCGTGATGCTCTGGCTCTACCTGCTGTCGATCGCGGTGTTGATCGGTGCCGCCCTCAACGCAGCCTTCGATCGGGTGTGGCCCGAGAACGAGACCGCGCGGGCACGGATGGAGGTGGCCCGTCGGCTGCGGCTGACCGCGATGATCCCCCGGCTCCGCCGGCTCGAGGAGGAGCAGGAGAAGTTCCCCGACACGGCCGAGGAGACGGTCGTGCTCCAGCACGTCGACGAGCTGGCCGCCCACCTGGAGACCCAGCCTGAGAAGCCTCGTGCGACACCGGCAGGCAAGCGTGCCGACCGCACCGAGACCCGGCCCGGACCGCGCTAGGTCGAGGTTGGCCTCACGAAATTCGAGTGCCGCGCTGCCCCGCGGTGCGTAGATTTCCCACGTGCTCGAGACGATCGGATACGACGCGGCCACTGCCGCGTCGTTCGCCCCCTGGGACACGGCCGACGCGACGATCGGCCGGGTCGTCCGTGTCGACCGAGGAGTGGCATCGGTCCTGACCGAGGACGGTCCGCTGCGGGCCTCGTGGGGCGGACCGGTGCTCACCCGGGCGGCCCACGACCCCACCGAGGCTCCGTGCGCGGGTGACTGGTGCGTGCTGCGCACCTGGCCGGACCACCGGGTCACGGTCGAGCACGTGCTGCCGCGTCGCACCGCCGTCGTGCGCGCGACCGCCGGCAAGGCCGCTGAGGGACAGGTCATCTGCGCCAACGTCGACCTGGTCGGCGTCGTCGTGGCGCTGCACCCGCTGCCGGTCGAGAGCCGCATCGAGCGTCTCCTGGCGCTGGCCTGGCAGAGCGGCGCCCGGCCGGTGCTGCTGCTGACCAAGGCCGACCTGGTCAGCGACGGCGACGAGGTGGCGGCCGACGTACGCCGCCTGGCGCCGGACGTCGAGGTCGTCCAGGTCAGCTCGGAGACGGGACTGGGGCTGGACCGCGTGCGCACCCTGATCGACGGGCACGCGACCTTGGCCCTGGTCGGTACGTCGGGTCACGGGAAGTCGACGCTGACCAACGCCCTGGTCGGTGCGGAGGTGCTCAGCACCCGGGCGATCCGCGACGACGGCCGCGGCCGGCACACCTCGGTGCGACGCGAGCTGGTGCTGCTGCCCGGCGGCGGTGCGGTGATCGACACCCCCGGACTGCGCAGCCTCGGGCTGATCGACGCCGACGAGGGCCTGGCGCACACGTTCGCCGACATCGAGGAGCTGGCCCGTCGGTGCCGCTTCGACGACTGCGCCCACCGCACGGAGCCGGGATGCCAGGTCACCGCCGCCCTGGCCGACGGCTCGCTGCCGCAGCGTCGCTGGGAGAGCTGGCTCCGGCTGCAGAAGGAGGCCTCCGCGATGACCGCCCGCCGCGACCGGCGGGCCGGCACCCGCGGGACGGAGGAGATCCGGAAGAGCCGGCTGCGCCGGCGCAAGGAGCGCGAGTGATCGTCCGCCCCGAACGAGTCGAGGACGTCCAGGTCGTCGAGGAGGTCGTCCGCGCCGCCTTCGGTGGCGAGAAGGTGCCGCTGCTGCTGCGGGGGCTGCGCGCATCGGTCGCCTGGCTCGAGCTGTCGTTCGTGGCCGAGGACGACGGAGAGGTCGTCGGCCACGTCAGCTACACCCGGGCGTGGGTCGACGCGCCCGCCCGCGTCGTCGACGTGCTGGTGCTCAGCCCGCTCTCGGTCCGTCCCGACCACCAGGGCCAAGGCGTCGGCCGGCGCCTCGTCGAGCAGAGCCTGGCGACCCTGCGCGACCGAAGCGAGCCCGTCGTGTTCCTGGAGGGCGACCCCGCCTACTACGTGCGGCTGGGTTTCCAGGCCGCCGGGCCGTGGGGCTTCACCGCTCCGTCGGTGCGGATCCCACCGCCGGCCTTCCAGGCCGTGCGGCTCCCGTCGTACGACACGGCGAAGCGGAGTGGGCTCTCGGGAGCGCTGGTCTATCCCGACGTGTTCTGGCGCTACGACAGCGTGGGGTTGCGGCCGTAACGCCTCCGGCACCGCGTAGTTTGTCGCGTATGGGAAACGTCAATCTCCCCACGCCCGTGGCCCTCGCCGGCGGCGCCATCTGCGTGCTCGGCGGCTACCTCCTCGGTGCGGTCCTGGGACCCGACACCGCCGCACGGGCGACCGCCGAGGTGGCCAGCTATGACTCCTCGACGAGCCAGCTGTGCCTGCAGGGCGACGGCATCGAGGGCCAGGAGGGCACGGTCGAGGACGGGCTGCTCTGCGGCACCTGGCGACGTACCCAAGGTGCCGGCCAGGCACCCGAGGAGGGCGACCTCTTCCGCTTCGTGTCCTTCGAGTCGCGCGGTGCCGACGCGACCGGTCCCGACGGTGCCCGCGCAGCGGTGGTCATCTACGGCGACGTGGTGCGCTAGATCGCCGATGACGTGCCGTAGATTCGCCCCGTGCCCGACGAGCTGAACGACGACCAGCGCGGTCGCATCAGGCTCCCGGCGATCGTCCGGTCCCCGGTCTGGGAGCTCAGTCGACGCCTCGTGCTCGCCTTCGCCCTGCTCGGCTTCACCGTCGCGCTGGTCTACTTCGACCGGGAAGGCTACCGCGACAACAACGACCCGACCGGGCAGGTCGGCTTCATCGACTCGATCTACTACACGACAGTGACCCTGAGCACGACGGGCTACGGCGACATCGCGCCGGTCTCCGACCAGGCACGACTCATCAACGCCTTCCTCGTCACGCCCTTGCGCATCGCCTTCCTGGTGCTGCTGATCGGCACCACCATCGAGGTCCTGGCCACTCAGGGACGCGAGCTGCTGCGGGTCGCCCGCTGGAGGAAGAACATGGACGAGCACGTCGTCGTCATCGGCTACGGCACCAAGGGCCGATCGGCGATCGAGACCCTGCTCAACAACGGGCTCGACAAGGAGGCCGTCGTCGTCGTGGACCCCTCGTCGACGGCGCTGGGAGAGGCCCATGCCGACGGCCTTGCCGTGGTCACCGGCGACGCGACCCGGCGCGAGGTGCTGCGGCGGGCGGGCGTCGCCCGGGCCAGCCAGGTCATCATCACCACCGACCGCGACGACTCCACGGTGCTCTCCACGCTCAACGTGCGCCAGCTGAACCCCGACGCCTACGTCGTGGCCGCGGTGCGGGAGAAGGACAACATCGAGCTGGTCCGGCAGAGCGGCGCCGACTCGGTCGTGACCTCCTCCGACGCCGTCGGCCGACTGCTCGGCCTGTCGACGCTGAGCCCGACGCTCGGCTCGGTGATGGAGGACCTGCTCACCTATGGCGAGGGACTCGAGGTGGCCGAGCGGGACCTGCTGGTCCCTGAGGTCGGCAAGCCACCGCAGAGCCTGCCGGACCAGGTCATCGCCGTCGTGCGCGACGGCAAGGTGCACCGCTACTTCGACCCGGCCGTCACCCAGCTGGTGCGCGGCGACAAGCTGATCGTCGTGCGGCCCTCCCAGGAGCTGCCCTGGGCGCCACGTCCCGGCACGCACGGCGAGGACAGCACCTCCGACGAGGAGTGATCAGGCCGAGTACGTCGCGGTGTGCACCGCCTGGTCGGTCTGGGCGACCGCGGAGATGGCGATCCCGGTGAAGGCGATCGCCAGCGCCATCAGCCGGGCCACCTGACCGGCCATGCCGAGCAGGCCCTCCAGGGGCATCAGCACCACGAACGCGACGAGCAGGATCGGCACCCAGACGGGGGTGGCGCGGGAGACCAGCAGTGCGGCGGCGACGAGCAGGGCGCCGAGGTAGAAGCCGATCGCGACGCTCCACAGCACCACCGCGAGCCCCGGGTCGGAGGTGACGCCCGTCAGCCGGTCGGCGCGCACGGCGTCGTTGGCGACGAGGGCCCTGGTGAAGACCAGCAGCATCGCGAAGCCGCTGATCCCGACGGTGCCGATCGAGAAGACCGTGACCGCGAGGGTGCCGAGGCGGTGGGCCCGGCTGCGGAACAACGAGAGGACCGCGGGCATGCCGCAGGTCATCGCGACCGAGGCGCAGAGCCACAGCACGGCCATACCCAGCCATCGGTCGCCCGCGATGACCGCGGAGCCGATCGCCGCGCTCACCCCGGCGCCGGCCTCGGCAGGATTGAGGGCAGCCCCGAACACCAGGCACATCACGCCCACCACCAGGGAGGACGAGGAGATGACGACGAGGTCGGGGCGCACAGCGCCACGGTAGGGACGGGCGAGCCGGCTGCCGAGACCTATCGAGCAAGACCACCCGCTTGCCATTGCTCCGGTAGTCGCTTCGGTGCTCCGGGCTAGTCCGCCTGAGCCCCCAGGACGTGGGAAGGCCCGGTCGGTCAGGGTCTGGCCGGCCGCCCGCGTCGCTGCCGAAGCACGCGTCGAGCGCTAGGTTGTCGCCATGCGCATCCTGGTCGTCGGTGGCACCCGGTTCGTCGGCCGTCACCTGGTCGAAGCGGCGCTGGCGGCCGGCCACGACGTGACGCTGTTCCACCGTGGTCGTACGGGGGCCGACCTCTTCCCCGACCTCGACCACCGCCTCGGGGATCGCGACACGGACCTCTCCGCACTGGCCGAGGGGGAGTGGGACGCCACCGTGGACACCTGCGCCTTCGTGCCGCGCCAGGTCCACCGGCTCGCCGACGTGCTCGGCGGCCGTGGTGGTCGGCACCTGCTGATCTCGAGCGTCTCGGTCTATGCCACCCCCGAGGGCCCTGGCATCGACGAGGAGGCCCCGCTGATCGAGCTCGACGACCCGGCGACCGAGCGGGTCACGAACGAGACCTATGGCGGCCTCAAGGTGTTGTGCGAGCGTGCGGCAGTGGAGCGGCACGGCGCCTCGACCACGCTGGTGCGACCGACGTACGTGGTGGGGCCGGACGACTACACCTGGCGGTTCCCCTGGTGGGTGGCGCGGATCGCCCGCGGCGGCGACGTCGTCGCGCCAGGTCCTGGGGAGACACCCGCGCAGGTGATCGATGTGCGGGACATGGGCGCGTGGATGGTGCGGTTGCTCCAGGACGGCAGCGAGGGCGCCTTCCATGCCGTCAGCCCGGCCCCGGTCTTCACGTGGCGCGAGCAGCTCGAGGCGATCGTGGCCGCGGTCGGCCCAGAGGGTACGACGCTGCGCTGGGTGGAACCGGAGGTCGTGGCCGCCGCAGAGGTGGGGGAGTCGTTGCCCCTGTGGGGCGGGGACGACCCCGACATGTGGGTGATGGCGGCCGATCCGGCGCGTGCGTTCGCCACCGGTCTGGCGCCGAGGCCGCTCGCGGACACGATTCGCGACACCCTCGCCTGGACCGAGACGGTCGAGATGCCGGAGGGCGCCGGTCTGAGCCCGGAGCAGGAGCGGGCGCTGCTCGGCTCGTAGATCAGTCGAACAATTGTTCGAACACCTGGCACACTGCGGTGATGGCGGGTGGCATGAACAAGCGGGGTGGCGGCATCCCGATGGAGGAGCGGGTGCTGCTCGGTTCCGCCCCGGCTCGATCAGGGTCCCGGTCCGACGTACCCCCGCCCTCGGCGGTCGGTCAGGCGCCGGCGCGGCACTGCTGGGTGCTGGCACCCGCGGACGGCACCGGGGAACGACGTGCCGGGCTGCTCCTGGAATGGCGCCGGTCCGCCGAGGAATGGGAGTGTCGGGTGCTCTACAACGTCCGGCTGCGCAACGAGTCGTGGGCGCTGCTCGAGGAGTGGCTGCCCGCCGCCGACGTGGCGCCGGGCGCCCTGGTGGACTAGCCCGGCGGTGGAGAGGACCACGCCCCGCTGGCTCTCGGCCGCGGGGCGTGGCTGGGGTGGTTGTGCTCCCTCCCCATCAGCTCCGGATCGTCGGGGGATTGACCCAGGAGCTATCTGTGCTGTTACCCCCGGGCTGCGCCGCTAATCACCCGTCCAGACAGTATCTGGGTGGCCCATCGCCCTTCCTCCGGCAAGTTTCTGCGAGAGACCCCTCAAGTCCCCGGGGTCGACTGCCGATGCTGTGGGTGAATCTTGCTCAACCGGGCCAAGCCCCCCAGGCCCGGTGCTGACGATCAGCCCCCCTGTCGTCGGCGGACGCGGTACCCCACACCGCGAGAGCGAAAGCCCCGGCGCCTCGGCGCCGGGGCGTCTTTCTTTTCTTGCTGGCCTCCGTCCCAGAAGTTTGTTACATTTCAAGTCAACAGCCGTTGGTGACCCGAGACGCCAACGGCTGTTCTTATGCCCGGGGGCCCGCGAACCGAGCGCGGCTTCGGCGTGCCAGAGGTCGAGAACCGTGCGGCGGTGCTGGCCCGGATGGTCGGCCGAGGCGCAGCCGGCGGCCCCGAGGGCTCGACGCGACCAGACCACCTGCCTTCCCTGACAGCCTTGCTTGACGACCATGGTGAGCGGTGGGAGTCTGCGAGGCAGGTCAAGGGAGGGTCATCGTGAGGGTGTCGCGCGTGATCGCGGTTGGTCTCAGCTCGGCGCTGGTGGCGGTGGCCCCGGCGCTGACAATCCCTCCCGTGCAGGCCCAGGCCAAGTGCGTCAGCAAGGCTGAGTACAAGGCGATCCACAAGGGGCAGAGCAGGGCCAAGGTGCACAGGATCGTGCAGCACCAAGCGGGCGGCGGCGGCAGCAGCGAGACCTACTCGACGTGCGGGTGGACCATGCACGGCCTCGCCATCTCGTGGATCTACGTCGAGTACACGCGCGGCAAGGTCAGTGGGAAGAGCGCATTCTCTGGGAGCGTCTCGTAGTCGTCCTCGGACCGCTCTCCCGCCAAACGGAAAGAGGCCCCCGGAAGGACCTCTGACCTGCGGTGGTTCTGGTGGGCGATACTGGGTTTGAACCAGTGACCTCTTCCGTGTCAAGGAAGCGCGCTACCGCTGCGCCAATCGCCCGTGATGGCCCAAGTTCCCACATGTGGTGGTGGTTGAGCAATCGAGGTGGAGACGGGATTTGAACCCGTGTAGACGGATTTGCAGTCCGTTGCCTCGCCTCTCGGCCACTCCACCAAGGAGGGGACCTGGGACCCTTCTCCGAGCGGACGACGAGGCTCGAACTCGCGACCTCAACCTTGGCAAGGTTGCGCTCTACCAACTGAGCTACGTCCGCTTGCGACGTCGGTCTGGTTTCCCTGACCGGCGGTGCGTGAGAACTTTAGCCGACATCGTCCGGATGACAAATTCGGTATCCCTGAGGCGTGTTCGGGCCTTCGAGGACGGGTTCGAGCGGCCTAGGGTCGACCCATGCGCGCCTGGTTGAACGGACAGATCCTCGAGGATCCCACCGCCCCTGCGATCACCGTGCAGGACCACGGATTCACTGTCGGTGACGGTGTGTTCGAGGCCGTCAAGGTCGTGCGGGGACAGCCGTTCGCGCTGTCGCGCCACCTCGACCGGATGGGCGGCTCGGCGCGAGGACTCGGCCTGCCCGAGCTCGACACGGCGGCGGTGCGGGCCGGCGTGGCGGCGGTGCTCGAGGGTCAGGACCTGCCGCTCGGCAGGATCCGGATGACCTACACGGGAGGTGTCGCTCCGCTGGGCTCGGGGCGTGGCGAGGCGCCGCCCACGTTGGCAGTCGTCGCGGCCCCGCATGGAGCCCGCCGCGGCGTCGTCGTACGCCGTGAGGGTGCCGTGGCCGCGCAACGAGAGGGGCGCGCTCGCGGGGCTGAAGACGACGTCGTACGCCGAGAACGTGGTGGCACTCGCCTACGCCCGCGAGCGGGGCGCGGGGGAGGCGCTCTTCGCCAACCTGGCCGGTCACCTCTGCGAGGGCACCGGCTCCAACGTCTTCTACGTGGTCGACGGGGAGCTGCGCACGCCCACGCTGGCGTCGGGCTGCCTGGCGGGGATCAGCCGCGCCCTGCTCCTGGAGTGGTACGGCGCCCGCGAGGTGGACGAGCCCGCCGACGTGCTCGAGGACGCGGAGGAGGTCTTCCTGGTCTCGACCACGCGCGACGTGCAACCGCTGCACCGGTGCGACGACCGCGAGCTCGACGCCCCGGCCCGGTCACCGCGGCCTGCCAGAAGGCGTGGGCGGAGCGTTCCGCCGCCGACGTCGACCCGTGACCGATAGGCCACGTCGCGCAACGACGCTCGCAGAACGGGGAGGACAGTGGCCTGTAGACGCTACTCGGCGGCGCGCTGACGCTCGCGGTAGGCAGCGACGTGCAGGCGGTTGCCGCAGGTGCGGGCGTCGCAGTAGCGCTTGGAGCGGTTGCGGGAGAGGTCGACGAGCACGTGGTCGCAGTCCGGGGCCTCGCACCGCCGCAGCCGGTCGCGTTCACCGGAGGAGACGACCTGGGCCAGGGCCATCCCGCAGTCGATGGCGAGGTGGTCGGCCAGCGAGGCGCCGGGGTGAAGTAGTGGATGTGCCACTCGTAGCCGTCGTGGTCGGTCAGGCGCGGAGTGACCCCGGCCTGGGAGACGAGGTCGTTGACCACGGCGGCCGCGATCGTGTCGTCGGCGCCGGTGAAGACCTGGCGAATGGTGGCCGAAGGGCGCGGACGGCCTGGAGATCGGTTCCGGTGAGCCGGCCGACCTCGCTGACGTCGTGGCGGCCCACGAAGTCGCGCAGGGCGCCGAGATCGGTGAGCTCCTCCTCGGCGTTCTCGCCGGGGGCGGAGTTGACCAGGTCGACCGCGCAGGCCAGTGAGTGCTCCGTGTCGTGACTGAACAGCACTCGTTCCCCCAGCCTCGTCGATAGCGGCGATCCCGGCACCGCGGCGATGCTGTCGCGCCCACCGCGTGATGTCCCAGATTGGTCCTCCCAGCCAACCCTAGGCCACCCGGCGGTGGTCGCTCCGAGGTGTCAGGCGAGCTCGATGGCGAGGATCGCGGCGATGGTCGCGTCGACGTCCAGCAGGGTCGACTCGGTGCCGGGCTCGACCAGGCGGCTCATCTGGTCCACGAAGCGGCGCAGGTCGCCGGTGCGGGCCTGGACGAGCGCCTCACCGTCGGGCGAGCACAGCTCGATGATCACCACGGCGTGGCCGTGGCTGTCCAGGCACGGCCACACGTGCACGTCGCCGTCGCCGGAGGGCTCGTAGAGCCCGTCGGTGAGCAGGTCGCGCCCGAAGGTCCAGGAGACCTCGGACTCGCCGGTCATGAAGACGGTGGTCACCGCGAACGGGTCCGCGGCGTCGTAGCGCAACTCAGCCTCGATCGGCGTCGCAGCGCCGGTCGAGTCGATCAGCTCCAGCCGGACCGGCTGCGTCACCGTGGCCGGTGCCGTGTTCATCGTGTTGTCCATGGTCTTTCCTCCCAGGTCATCCCCTCCGGACTTCGGCAATGAGACGCTGAGTAGTAGGCCTCGTGACGGAGTTCCAAACGAATACCTTGACTTTTCTTCGCTTTTGACCGTTCGGCCAGTCGGTGTGTCCCCATTTGGTCTCCAACGACCCGCCGAAAGGGCTAGCAACGGTTCGCTACGCTCATCCCAGATGGTTGGTCGCCGGGCCGGCCAGATCACCGACGACACAAGGGGATCCGTGAGCGACAACGCGACAAATCTGGCGTCTGGTGACAAAACGGATCATCCTGGACATCGCACGGAGAAGCCGCGTAGCCGGGTCCACCGGCGGCTGCACGCCAACCCGGTCCTCTCCCTGACCACCAAGGTCCTGGTGGCCGTGGTCGGCACCCTCGTCGTGGCCGTCGGTGTGGTCATGCTGGTGACCCCCGGCCCGGCCTTCGTCCTGATCCCGCTCGGACTGGCGATCCTGGCCACCGAGTTCCAGTTCGCCCGGCGGTGGCTGCACTGGGCCCGGGTCAAGGCCGAGGAGGCGAAGGCCAAGTCCGACGCCCTCGACCCCGCCGTACGTCGTCGTCGCCTGGTGCTCAGCGGCGTCGTGGTGCTCGCGGTGGTCGGTGCCGTCGCCGGCTACGTCGCGTTCTACGACTGGCCGCGGTTCGCGATCGGCGGCTGGGACTGGGTGCAGAGCCTGGCCGGCTGGGTGCCCGACCTCCCCGGGATGTGAACCGGCCCCCTCGGATGCGCTAGCCTTTCCGGCGCACCGCGGGTCCGATGAGGACCACGGGCGATTGGCGCAGTGGTAGCGCGCTTCGTTCACACCGAAGAGGTCACTGGTTCGAACCCAGTATCGCCCACCTTGGACACAGGCCGTCTCGCCCCCGGTGAGGCGGCCGTTGCCGTGACCGAGCCGGCTCCTGCAGCACCGATTGGTCACGAACCGCAGGCATCTGACCTCCGAAACCTGCGGTTGGGGACCAAACCGCAGTGCGCGGTGGCGCTTGCGGGAAACGCGGGCGCGCCGTCGGTGGTCGGCTGGCTAGGCTGACCGGGTCCGGGACAACCGGCCGGCAAACCCAGCGAACAGGAGTGGATCCCGTGTCCGAGATCAAGGTCACCGTCGTGAACGCAGACGAGCGCGACGAGCGCGCGGTGACGACGGGCACCAAGGCCTGGGAGCTGTTCGCCGACGACCCACCGTGATCGCGGCGCGGGTCGGACGGCGAGCTGCGCGACCTCGCCCACGAGCTCGGCCGACGGCGACGAGGTCGAGCCGGTCGCGATCGACTCCGCCGACGGCCGCGACATCCTGCGGCACTCGACCGCGCACGTGCTGGCCCAGGCCGTGCAGGAGCTCTTCCCGGACGCCAAGCTCGGCATCGGCCCGCCGGTCGAGAACGGCTTCTACTACGACTTCGACGTGCGAGACCCCGTTCACCCCCGAGGACCTCGCCAAGATCGAGACCCGGATGCGCAAGATCGTCAAGGAGGGCCAGAACTTCTCCCGCCGCGGTGTCCGACGACGACGCGCTCGTCCGAGCTCGCCGACGAGCCGTACAAGCTCGAGCTGATCGGCCTCAAGGGCGGTCGGCACGGCCGAGGCGCGGCCGAGGGCGCCGACGTCGAGGTCGGCGGCGGGCGAGCTGACCATGTACGACAACCTCGGCGCGCAACGGCGACGTCGCCTGGACCGACCTGTGCCGCGGCCCGCACCTGCCCACCACCAAGCGCGATCCCGGCCTTCACGCTGATGCGGTCCGCGGCGGCGTACTGGCGCGGCAACGAGAAGAACCCGCAGCTGCAGCGCATCTACGGCACCGCCTGGGAGTCCAAGGACGCGCTCAAGGCGCACCTGCACCGCATCGAGGAGGCCGAGCGCCGCGACCACCGCAAGCTCGGGCGCGAGCTCGACCTGTTCAGCTTCCCCGACGAGATCGGCTCCGGCCTGCCGGTCTTCCACCCCAAGGGCGGGGTGATCAAGCGGGAGATGGAGGACTACGTCCGCCGGCGGCACATCGAGGAGGGCTTCGAGTACGTCGGCACCCCGCACATCACCAAGGACGGTCTGTTCGAGACCTCCGGCCACCTGCCGTACTACGAGGACACCATGTTCCCGCCGATGGACCTGGACGGCACGGACTACTACCTCAAGGCCATGAACTGCCCGATGCACAACCTGATCTTCCGGTCGCGCGGGCGGTCCTACCGCGAGCTGCCGCTGCGGCTGTTCGAGTTCGGGTCGGTCTACCGCTACGAGAAGTCCGGCGTCGTGCACGGGCTGACCCGGGTGCGCGGCTTCACCCAGGACGACTCGCACTCCTACGTCACCCCGGAGCAGGCGCCCGCGGAGATCAAGCACCTGCTCGACTTCTGCTCGGCCTGCTTCCGCGACTTCGGGCTCGACGACTTCTACCTCGAGCTGTCCACCCGCGACGACCCAAGCCGGACAAGTTCATCGGCTCCGACGAGGAGTGGGCGGTGGCCACCGCGGTGCTGGAGGAGGTGGCCGGCGAGTCCGGCCTCGAGCTGGTGCCCGACCCGGGCGGCGCGGCCTTCTACGGCCCGAAGATCTCCGTGCAGGCGCGCGACGCCATCGGCCGCACCTGGCAGATGTCGACCATCCAGTACGACTTCAACCAGCCGGCCGACCGCTTCGGCCTGGAGTACCAGCGCCGCCGACGGCACCCGCCAGCAGCCGGTGATGATCCACTCCGCCAAGTTCGGCTCGATCGAGCGGTTCTTCGGCGTGCTCATCGAGCACTACGCCGGCGCCTTCCCGGCCTGGCTGGCGCCGGTGCAGGTGCAGGCGATCCCGATCACCGAGCGGCACATCGACTACCTGCACGACGTCGCGGCGCAGGCTGCGAGCCGCGGGCATCCGGGTCGAGGTCGACGACTCCGACGACCGGATGCAGAAGAAGATCCGCAACGCCCAGCAGCAGAAGGTGCCGTTCGTGCTGATCGCCGGGGACAACGACGCCGAGGCCGGCGCGGTGTCCTTCCGCTACCGCGACGGCCGCCAGCACAACGGCGTCTCGGTCGACGACGCCGTCGCGCGCGTGGCCGAGGCCGTCCACCGCCGCGACGCAGGTCTGACGGCGCGCGACGGGGCCGGACGACGCGGTGCACCACGACGGCGTCGGGGAGCCCGACGAGCCTCGAGCGGCTCTGGACGCCGCACCGGATGGCCTACATCCAGGGCGAGAGCAAGCCGACCGACGCGACCTCGGGGACTGCCCGTTCTGCCGGATCCCGACGCTCGACGACGACGAGGGGCTGGTCGTGCACCGCGGCGAGACGGTCTTCGTGGTGCTCAACCTGTACCCGTACAACCCCGGGCACCTGATGGTCTGCCCGTACCGGCACGTCGCCGACTACACCGACCTCGACGCCGCGACGAGATGGCCGAGCTGGCGCGGCGTTCACCCAGACCGCGATGCGGGTCGTCCGCGCGGTCAGCGGCGCGCACGGCTTCAACATCGGGATGAACCAGGGCGCCGTCGCCGGCGCCGGCATCGCCGACCACCTGCACCAGCACGTCGTGCCCGCGCTGGGGCGGCGACACCAACTTCATGCCGGTGATCGGGCGGACCCAGGTGCTGCCGCAGCTGCTGACCGAGACCCGCGACCTGCTGCGCGGCCTGGCGCTCCGACGCGGCCAGCGCTAGACTGCTCGCCATGCTCGAACCGCTTCCGCGCCGTCTGGACCGAGGTCTTGACGCCGGTCGCCCGCGTGCCTGCTGCGGCTCGGGGTCACCCCCGACGCCGTCACCGTCGTCGGCACCCTCGGCGTGTGCTTCGGGGCGCTGTTCTTCTTCCCGCGCGGGCAGCTGCTCGTCGGCGTCCTGGTCATCACCGCCTTCGTGTTCTCCGACCTGCTCGACGGCCGCATGGCCCGGCGTCCGCGGACGGCGTCCATGTTCGGCGCCTTCCTCGACTCCACGCTGCGACCGGTCGGCGACGCCGCGATCTTCGGCGGCCTGGCCTGGTGCTTCGTCGGGCCGGGCGACACCGACCTGCTCGTCGGGCTGGCGCTCTACTGCCTGGTGATGGGGTCGGTCACCTCCTACGCCAAGGCCCGCGCCGAGTCGCTGGGCTTGCCAGGCCAAGGTCGGCATCGTCGAGCGGGCCGACCGGCTGGTCGCGATCCTGGTGATGACCGGGCTCGCCGCGCCTTCGACCAGGACCTGATGTTCCTGATGCCGCTCACGCTCGGCGTCCTCGCCGTCGGCCAGCACCGTCACGGTGGTCCAGCGGGTCGCTGCGGCGTCCGCGCGCAGGCCCTCGCCGCCGCCGATCCGCGTGAGCGTCGCCGGCGGTCTCCGTCGAGCCGTGTCGCCGGCGCTCGGGGCGCGCTGTCGACGCGCGGCCTACGTCGCCGGCTGGCGCGCTGGTGCGGCTGCTGCCCGAGCGCCGCGGCGCACGCGCGTGTTCGACCGGATCGCCGACGCGATGGTCCGCCGCCGCGACGGGCGCGGGCGTCCGCCAGCTGCGCGCCAACCTGCACCCGTGACGGCTCGCGCCCGACACGGACGCTCGACGACGCTGACCCGCGAGGCGGTGCGGTCCTACCTGCGCTACTGGTGCGAGTCGTTCCGGCTGCCCGCCTGGGCCGGCGGCGGACCTCGTCCGCGCACCGCGCGTCGGTCGGCGAGGAGCACCTGCGCGACGCCGCACGCGCAGGGTCGCGGGGTCGTCGTGGCCCTGCCGCACATCGGCAACTGGGACTGGGCCGGCGCCTGGGCGTGCGCGCACCGGGATGCCGTTCGACGACCGTCGCCGAGCGGCTGCGAGCCGGAGCGCGCTCTACGACGGTTCGTGGCCTACCGCGCCGCGCTCGGCATGGAGATCCTGCCGCTGACCGGGGGCCGCCGCCCATGCCGACGGCTCGAGCGAGTGGCGTCCGCGACGGGCCGGCTGGTGCCGCCTGCTCGCCGACCGCGACCTCTCCGCGCACCGGCGTCGCGGTCGAGCCTCCTCGGCGAGCCGGCCAGGATGCCCCGCGGCCCGGCGCTGCTCGCCCGCGACACCGGCGCGGCGCTGGTGCCGGTCGACGTGCACTACCACGGCGCCGAGCTGGCCGCTGACCTTCCACCCGCCGGTGCCGCACGCCGGCCGGCGACGACGGGCTCGCGGCGATGATGCAGGGCGTCGCCGACGCCTTCGCCGCGGCCATCGCGGCCGCACCCGCAGGACTGGCACATGCTGCAGCGCGTCTTCGCCGAGCGACCTCGCCGGAGGACGGCCGATGAGGGTCGGCCTGGTCTGCCCCTACTCCTTGGACGTCCCCGGCGGCGTGCAGAACCACGTCCGGGACCTGGCCGAGGCGCTGCTCGGGCTCGGCCACCACGTGGCGGTGCTCGCGCCGGGCGAGGACGCCGGATCCTGCCGGCCGTACGTCACGCTGGCCGGGGGGCGCCGTGCCGGTGCCCTACAACGGCTCGGTGGCCAGGCTGTCGTTCGGGCCGGTGATCGCGGCCCGGGTGCGGCGGTGGCTGCGCGAGGGACGACTTCGACGTCCTCCACGTGCACGAGCCGGCCACGCCCGAGCCTCGCGCTGCTCGCGCTCTGGTCGGCCGAGGGCCCGGTCGTCGCGACCTTCCACACCGCCAACCTCCGGTCGCGCGCGCTGTCGGCGTCCGCGGTCGATCCTGCGGCCGTCGCTGGAGAAGATCACCGCCCGGATCGCGGTCTCGGAGCTACGCCCGCGGCTGCAGGTCGAGCACCTCGGCGGCGAGCCGGTGGTCATCCCGAACGGCGTGTACGTCGACCGACTTCGCCGCCGGCGACGCCCGTCGCGGAGTGGCGCGGCACAGCGGCGGACGGTCGCCTTCCTCGGCCGCTACGACGAGCCGCGCAAGGGCTTCCGCTGGTGCCGCGAGGCGTTCGCGGGCGTCGCCGCGGACCGACCCGGGCTGCGGCTGCTCGTCGTCGGCGGAGGCGACCTCGACCGGGCGCGGGCTCGCTGCCCGAGGAGGTGCGCGACCAGGTCGCCTTCCTGGGCGCGCCTCCGACGCGGACAAGGCCGCCGTCCTGCGCTCCGTCGACGTCTACTGCGCGCCCAACACCCGGGGCGAGAGCTTCGGCATCGTGCTCGTCGAGGCGATGGCCGCCGGCGCCCCGGTGGTGGCCAGCGACCTCGACGCGTTCGCGCGCGTGCTCGACGGCGGCCGCTACGGCGTGCTGTTCCGCCCCGGGGACGCCGGCGACCTCGCCGCCCGGCTGGCCGCGCTGCTCGACGACCCCGGCCGACGGGCCGCCCTGGACGCGGCAGCGGCGGTCGGCGTGCGGCGCTACGACTGGGCAAGCGTGGCGGCGCAGGTGCGTCCAGGTCTACGAGACCGTCGTACCGCGGCGGAGACGGCCGATGACGCTGATCGGGCTGGTGGCGTGGTCCGTCACCATCGTGGCTGGTGGCGCTGGCGGCTGTGGCTGTGCGTGGACCGCCCACCGACTCGACCGGATGCACCATCGCATCGACGTCTCCTGGGCCTCGCTGGACGCCCAGCTGCTGCGGCGGTCCGGCGCCGCCCTGGAGCTGGCCACCTCCGACGCCCTCGACCCGGCTCGGCCGCTGCTGCTCCTCGACGCCGCACACCAGGCCCGCGCTGCCGCACCCGACGACCTCGAGTCGGCGGAGTCCGACCTCTCCGAGACCCTGCGCGCCGTGCTCGCCGACGCAGCCGAGCTCGCCGAGCTGCGCGAGCACGCCGAGGTCGGACCGCTGCTCGCCGAGCTGTCCGGCTGTGCCCGCAAGGTCGAGCTGGCCCGTCGCTTCCACAACGACACCGTCGACCTCGCGCGGACGCTGCGCGGGCGGCGCCGGGTGCGGTGGCTCCGGCTGGCAGGCCGGGCCGCCGACCTGCGCCACGTTCGACCTCGACGACGTGCCCCCACCGGCGCTCGTCGTCGACTGAGCGACACCGGAACCGGTTCGTCCATCCCGGTCCGTGGGCCGTAGGCTGGGGACACCTGAACCGGTCGTGGACATGACCACCGGGCGAGCGACGAGAAGGTCCGCAGTGACAGACAGCAACACTCCGGGCGAGGCCCGGCACCGGCACCGCCGGCGTCAAGCGCGGCATGGCCGAGATGCTCAAGGGCGGCGTCATCATGGACGTCGTCACCGCCGAGCAGGCCAAGATCGCCGAGGACGCCGGCGCGGTCGCCGTCATGGCGCTGGAGCGGGTGCCCGCCGACATCCGCGCCCAGGGCGGCGTCGTCCCGGATGAGCGACCCCGACATGATCGACGGCATCATCGACGCCGTCTCGATCCCCGTGATGGCCAAGGCCCGCATCGGCCACTTCGTCGAGGCGCAGGTGCTGCAGAGCCTCGGCGTCGACTACATCGACGAGTCCGAGGTGCTGACCCCGGCCGACTAGGCCCACCACATCGACAAGTGGGGCTTCACGGTGCCCTTCGTCTGCGGTGCCACCAACCTCGGCGAGGCGCTGCGCCGGATCACCGAGGGCGCGGCGATGATCCGCTCCAAGGGCGAGGCCGGCACCGGCGACGTGTCCAACGCGGTCACGCCACATGCGCACGATCCGTGCCGAGATCCGCCGGCTCGCCGGCCTCGACGAGGACGAGCTGTACGTCGCCGCCAAGGAGCTGCAGGCGCCCTACGACCTGGTCAAGGAGGTCGCCGAGGCCGGCAAGCTCCCCGTGGTGCTGTTCACCGCCGGCGGCATCGCCACCCCGGCCGACGCGGCGATGATGATGCAGCTCGGCGCCGAGGGCGTCTTCGTCGGCTCGGGCATCTTCAAGTCCGGCGACCCGGCCCAGCGGGCCGAGGCGATCGTCAAGGCGACCACCTTCCACGACGACCCCGACGTCATCGCCAAGGTCTCGCGCGGTCTGGGCGAGGCGATGGTCGGCATCAACGTCGAGGACATCCCGCAGCCGCACCGGCTCGCCGAGCGCGGCTGGTAGCCGTGACTGCCACCCCGACCATCGGGGTGCTGGCGCTCCAGGGCGACGTGCGCGAGCACCGGGCGATGCTCGCGCTGTCCGGCGCCGTCACGCTCGCCGTACGCCGGCCGGAGGAGCTCGCGCAGGTCGACGGGCTCGTCCTCCCGGGCGGTGAGTCCACGACGATCTCCAAGCTGGCGCGCACCTTCGAGGCTGCTCGACCCGCTGCGCGCCGCGCTGCGGGACGGGCTGCCCGCCTTCGGCACGTGCGCCGGGATGATCATGCTGGCCGACCACATCGAGGCCGGTGTCGCCGGACAGGAGACCTTCGGCGGGCTCGACGTCGTCGTCCGACGCAACGCCTTCGGCCGGCAGGTGGACTCCTTCGAGGCCGACCTCGACGTCGCCGGCTTCGACGAGCCGTTCCACGCGGTGTTCATCCGGGCCCCGTGGGTCGAGAAGGTCGGCGCCGCCGTCGACGTGGTCGCCAGGGTCGCCGGCGTGCGCGGCGGGGTGCGCGGAGGCGGTAGGTAGGATCGTCGCGGTCCGACAGGGCGACCTGCTCGCCACGTCGTTCCACCCCGAGATCACCGGTGACCCGCGGATCCACGGCGTCTTCGTCGACCTGGTCCGGCAGAGCACCTACGTCAAGCGGAAGTAGAGGCAGCGGCTTTCATGTCCGGCCACTCCAAATGGGCGACCACCAAGCACAAGAAGGCCGTCATCGACGCCCGTCGCGGCAAGATGTTCGCCAAGCTGATCAAGAACATCGAGGTCGCGGCCCGGATGGGCGGTGGTGACCTCGCCGGCAACCCGACGCTCTACGACGCCGTCCAGAAGGCCAAGAAGTCGTCGGTCCCCAACGACAACATCGACCGCGCGGTCAAGCGCGGATCGGGCGCCGAGGCCGGTGGAGCCGACTACCAGACGATCATGTACGAGGGCTACGGTCCGCACGGCGTCGCCTTCCTCATCGAGTGCCTCACCGACAACAGGAACCGGGCCGCGATGGAGGTCCGCACCGCGATGACCCGCAACGGCGGCTCGCTGGCCGACCCCGGCTCGGTGTCCTACATGTTCAACCGCAAGGGCGTCGTGATCGTGCCGGCAGCGCAGGCGTCCAAGCAGGTCGAGGAGGACGACGTGCTCGAGGCCACGCTCGACGCGGGCGCCGAGGAGGTCAACGACCTCGGTGAGGCGTTCGAGGTGATCAGCGAGGCGACCGACCTGGTCGCGGTGCGCACCGCCCTGCAGGCCGCCGGCCTCGACTACGACTCGGCGGAGGCGTCGTTCGTGCCGTCCATGAGCGTCGAGCTCGAGGACGGCAAGGCTGCCTCGTCGGTGTTCCGGCTCGTCGAGGCGCTCGAGGACCTCGACGACGTGCAGAACGTCTACGGCAACTTCGACGTCAGCGACGAGGTGATGGAGTCCCTCGACGCCTAGGTCGAGGGGTCAGGCAATCAGGCTCCCTGGCGGCGTGTCGCGGACGAGCTGACTCCTCGACCCGGTTAGCGTTGTCCGAACAGGTGTTCGGACGGCGAAGGGCGGGAACCGCATGCGCGTGCTCGGCATCGACCCGGGCCTGACCCGCTGCGGCATCGGCGTCGTCGACGGGTCGGTGGGGCGGCCGCTGAGCATGGTCGACGTCGGTGTGATCCGCACCCCGGCCGACCTGCCGATCGCCCAACGTCTGCACGCCATCGAGACCGGGATCGAGGAGTGGCTCGAGCGGCACCAGCCCGACGCCGTCGCCGTCGAGCGGGTGTTCAGCCAGCACAACGTCAAGACGGTGATGGGTACGGCGCAGGCCAGCGGCATCGCCCTGGTGGCCGCCGCCCGTCGCGGTCTGCCGGTCGCGCTGCACACCCCGAGCGAGGTCAAGGCGGCGGTCAGCGGCAGCGGGCGCGCCGACAAGGCCCAGGTGGGTGCGATGGTCACGCGGCTGCTGCGGCTGACCGAGACGCCCAAGCCGGCCGACGCCGCCGACGCGCTCGCGCTCGCGATCTGCCACATCTGGCGCGGGGGAGCGCAGTCGCGCATCGAGCCGCCCTCGCCGCCGCCCGTCCTGCAGCCCCGATGTCCAGGAGTCGTCCGTGATCGCCTTCGTCAGCGGCGAGGTCGCCGCCCTCACCCTCAACTCGGCCGTCCTCGAGGTCGGCGGCGTCGGGCTCGAGCTGCACTGCACCCCGCACACCCTGGCCACGCTGCGGGTCGGGGGCTCGGCGACGCTGCCGACGAGCATGGTGGTGCGCGAGGAGTCGCTGACCCTCTTCGGCTTCGTCGACGACGACGAGAAGTCGGTCTTCGAGCTGCTGCAGACCGCCAGCGGCGTCGGGCCCAAGCTGGCCCAGGCGATGCTGGCGGTGCACAGTCCCGACGAGCTGCGCCGCGCGTTGACCACCGAGGACGTCAAGACGCTCACCGTCGTGCCCGGCATCGGCCAGAAGGGCGCCCAGCGGATCATCCTCGAGCTCAAGGACCGGATCGGTCCGCCCACCGGAGGCGCCTCGACGCGCGGTCGCCACGGGCCGCCGGCACCGAAGCGTGGCGCGGACAGGTGCACGCCGGCCTGGTCGGCCTCGGCTGGTCGGCGAAGGAGGCCGACAGTGCGGTCGACGCCGGTGGCCCCGGAGGCCGCCGGCCGGCGGCGTGCCCGACGTGGGCGCGCTGCTCCGTGCGGCCCTGCGCACCGCTGAGCAAGGCATGAGATGGCGACGCCCGAGGACCTCGAGGCTGCCGAGATCGCCTACGCCGAGTCGCGCCTGCTCGTCGACGCCGAGGCCGCGACCGACGATGCCGGCGACGAGCGCGCCGTCGAGGCGGCGCTGCGCCCGCGCACGCTGGCCGAGGTCGTCGGGCAGGAGCGCGTCCGCGAGCAGCTCGCCCTGGTGCTCGAGGCCGCCCGCGCGCGCGGGCGCGCCCCCGACCACGTGCTGCTGTCCGGGCCGCCCGGGCTCGGCAAGACCACGCTCGCGATGATCATCGCCGCCGAGATGCAGGCGCCGCTGCGGCTCACCTCCGGCCCGGCGATCACGCATGCCGGCGACCTGGCCGCGATCCTGTCGGGGATGAACGACGGCGACGTGCTCTTCGTCGACGAGATCCACCGGATGTCGCGCCCCGCCGAGGAGATGCTCTACATGGCGATGGAGGACTTCCGGGTCGACGTCATCGTCGGCAAGGGACCCGGCGCGACCGCCATCCCG
The DNA here is from genome assembly GCA_963772415.1 of uncultured Actinomycetota bacterium. GTDB lineage: Bacteria > Actinomycetota > Actinomycetes > Propionibacteriales > Nocardioidaceae > Nocardioides_B. Next base: position 305,583 of record CAVYWU010000006.1, read on the forward strand.
CTGGAGATCCCGCCGTTCACGCTGGTCGGCGCCACCACCCGGGCCGGGCTGCTGCCCGGACCGCTGCGCGACCGGTTCGGCTTCACCGCCCACCTCGAGTTCTACGAGCCCGCCGAGCTCGAGCAGATCGTGCGGCGCTCCGCGGGCCTGCTCGACGTGACCTCGACCGACGAGGGTGCCGCCGAGATCGCCTCCCGCTCGCGCGGCACCCCCCGGATCGCCAACCGGCTGCTGCGACGGGTCCGCGACTACGCCCAGGTGCGCGCCGACGGCGTCGTCACCTTGGACCTCGCCCATCGGGCGCTGGACCTCTACGAGGTCGACCAGTCCGGCCTCGACCGCCTCGACCGGGCGGTGCTCGACGCTCTGTGCCGCCGCTTCGGCGGCGGCCCGGTGGGTGTGACCACGCTGGCGGTCGCCGTCGGCGAGGAGCGGGAGACCGTCGAGGAGGTCGCCGAGCCCTTCCTGGTGCGCTCGGGCTTCCTGGCGCGCACCCCGCGCGGGCGGGTGGCCACCCCGCAGGCATGGGCGCACCTGGGCCTGGTCCCACCGGCGCCGTACGCTGCCGAGCAGTCGCTGTTCGACCCCGAGGACTAGGCGCGTCTGCCAGATCTGGGAGACGTTGCCTCGCGCGGCGGAACTTCCGCTCGTGGCCGGGAGTTGCCTGATCGTGACCACGCTGCGGGTCGCCCGTGTCATTGTCGTCACACCGGGACAGTTAGACTCCTACGTCGGCCCGACCCGGCCATGTGTGTGCTGTCCGGGTCTGTGACTGCCGCGCTGATGCCCACTGGCTAGGAGAATCTCGTGAATGGTTGGGAGTCCGTCCTCCCGTTCGTGCTCATCGTCGTCGTCTTCTGGTTCTTGGTGGTGCGCCCAGCGCGCAACCAGCAGAAGCGGCTGGCCGCCACCCAGGAGGCCGCCGGTATCGGCTCAGAGGTGATGCTCGGATCGGGGATCTACGCCACCGTCGTCGGCATCGGTGACGACACCTTCGAGGTCGCCATCGCGCCCGGCACCACCATGAAGGTCGCCAAGCAGGCGGTCGTCAAGGTGCTCGAGCGCGCCGACGATCTCCACACCCCCGGCGAGGCCGACCCGGCCGACGAATCGCCGTCCGCGGACCAGGACCGCTAATTCGCCGGGCTCTCGGGCCCGCAGCACCAAGGAGTTTGTAGCAGTGGCGAGAAACGCGTCCCGTCCAGGACGCCGGCTCATCGTGTTCGCGATCCTCATCGCGGCGATGTACGGCGGGCTTGCCCTCGAAGGTGAATGGGCCCCCAAGCTCGGCCTGGACCTCCAGGGCGGCACCCGGATCACCCTCGAGGCGAGCACCGCCACGGGTGAGGACATCACCCCGGAGAAGATGGAGGAGGCCCGCGGCATCATCGACCAGCGGGTCAACGGCCAAGGTGTCTCCGAGGCCGAGGTGGCCGTCCAGGGTCAGCGCAACATCGTCGTGGAGATCCCCGGCGAGCGTCGCACCGACCTCGTCGACGACGTCTCGCAGACCGCACAGCTCCGCTTCCGGCTGGTGGCGCTGTCCGCGCCGGACTCCCTGACCCCAGAGCCCGGTGCCGATCCCAGCGCCGACCCCAGCGCCGACCCCAGCGCCGACCCGAGCGCCGACCCGAGCGCGGAGCCCAGCGCCGAACCCAGCGCCGAACCAGGGGCCGAGCCGACCGCCGACCCCTCGGAGTCTGCGTCGCCACGGGGGCGCGCGCTGTCGAGCGGTCTCGTCGCGGCCGACGACGAGGCGGGCCAGAACAACGGCGGCCAGAACAACGGCGGCCAGAACAACGGCGGCCACGGCGGCCAGAACAACGGCGGTGGCAACGCCACCGACGAGCCCGCGCCGTCGCAGGAGCCGCTGCCCGAGGAAGGACTTCCTGGTTCCACCCCGGAGGGCGCCCCGGTCAACCAGCCGCTGAAGTGGCAGGACAACCCGGGCGACGAGTGGATCCAGAAGTTCGCCGACTACAGGTGCGACGAGCCCCCGGCCGCCGACCGACGTGACCAGCCCCTGATCGCGTGCGACGAGGACGGCATCAAGCACCTCCTGTCCGCCTCGATGATCCAGGGCACCCAGCTCACCGGGGCCGAGGCCGGCATCCCGTCCCAGCAGGTGCAGTGGGTGGTCAACCTGACCTTCGACCGGACCGCACGGCAGACCTTCGCCAACGTCACCCGCACCATCGCCAACGTCAGCAGCCCCCTGACCGGGCAGCAGAAGCAGTTCGCGATCGTGCTCGACGGCGAGGTGCTCAGCGCACCCGTCGTCAACGGCGTGATCCCCAACGGGCGCGCCGAGATCTCCGGTGACTTCAACCAGGAGTCGGCACAGTCGCTGGCCAACAGCCTCAAGTACGGCGCCCTGCCGCTGACGTTCACCGCACCCGCTGTGACCGAAGAGGGGCCGACCCTGGCAGCCGACCAGCTGAGCGCCGGCCTCATCGCCGGTGGCGCCGGACTCGCCCTGGTGCTCTTCTACTGCATGTTCTACTACCGCGGCCTCGGCATCGTCGTGGTCGCCTCCCTCGGGATCGCGGCGATCATCACCTACGGCGTCATCCTCGCCATGGGCCAGGCAGTCAACTTCACCCTGACCCTGCCGGGCATCGCCGGCCTGATCGTTGGCGTCGGCATCACCGCCGACTCCTTCATCGTCTACTTCGAACGCATCCGGGACGAGATGCGCGACGGCAAGTCGATGCGGGTGGCCGTGGAGCAGGGCTGGATCCGGGCCCGCGCCACGTGCGTGGCAGCCGACGCTGTGTCCTTGCTCGCGGCCGTGGTGCTCTACATCTTCGCCATCGGTGTGGTGAAGGGCTTCGCCTTCGCGCTCGGCATCACCACGCTGATCGACCTCGCGGTGTTCTTCCTCTTCACCAAGCCGATGGTGTCGTGGCTGGCCAACTTCACCTTCTTCAACTCAGGTCATCGGTTCTCCGGCCTCTCGGCGGAGACGATCGGGATCGACACCATCGCCGGGGCCAAGCGCCGTCCGGCCGTCGCAGGGAGCAATGCCTGATGAGCAAGATGTCCCGCCTCGGCCAGCACCTCTACGACGGCACCGTCTCGGTCGACTTCGTCGGCAAACGCCGGATCTGGTACGCGCTCTCCGGGGTGATCGTCGCGATCGCGCTGGGCGGGCTGATCGGCCAGGGCCTCAACCTCGGCATCGAGTTCGAGGGCGGCGTGGAGTACCGCGTGTCGGTGGCGGCGGACGAGGTCACCGACGAGAACGCCGCGACGATCCGCGAGGCGGTCGCGCAGACCGCCGACGACGAGGGGATCGACGCAGCGTCGTCTCCGGTCGCCAACACCTCGGGCGAGAACACCATCCGGGTGCAGACCGAGCCGCTGACCAACGACGAGTCGATGGTCATCTCCGACGCCATCCGGGAGGCCTCCGGCGTCTCCGCCGACGACATCAGTCAGGACGCCATCGGCGCGACCTGGGGTCAGGCCGTCGCCGACCGCGCGGTCCTCGGCCTCGGTGTCTTCCTGGTGCTCGTCGTGCTCTTCATCTGGGCCTACTTCCGCGAGTGGAAGATGTCGGTGGCCGCACTGGTGGCGCTCGCGCACGACGTGGTCATCACCGTCGGGGTCTATGCCCTGTCGGGCTTCGAGGTGACTCCGGCGACCGTGACCGGGGTGCTCACGATCCTGGGCTTCTCGCTCTACGACACGGTCGTGGTCTTCGACAAGGTCCGGGAGAACACCAAGAACCTCTCCCGCAGCCACCGGACCTACCGCGAGGCGTCCAACCTGGCGGTCAACCAGACCCTGGTGCGCTCGATCAACACCTCGATCGTGGCGCTGCTGCCGGTCGGCGCGCTGCTCTACGTCGGCGTGGTGACGCTGGGCTCGGGGGCGCTGAAGGACCTCGCGCTGGCACTGTTCGTCGGCATGGCCGCCGGTCTGTACTCCTCGGTCTTCATCGCCACCCCGCTGCTGGTGCAGCTCAAGGAGCTCGAGCCCGGCGTCAAGGCCGGCGACGCCCGTGCGCTGCGGCACCAGAGCAAGCACAACGCGGACCGGTTCGCCAACGTGCCGGCCTTCGCCGAGGACATGCCGATCTACGACGAAGGCGACACCGACCGGCCGACGCGTGACTCCGCGCCCGTCGGTGGCGGGGCCGAGGCGACCGGTGGCGTCTCACGCACCGCTCCGGACCTCTCCCGCTACACCGCGGGGGAGCAGCCGGCCGGACGCACCGTCTCCCCGTCCGCCTCGTCGAAGCGTGACCAGCCGGAGCGCAAGCCCCGCTCCCAGCGCGGCAAGAGGTGACCGGTCAACCGGAGGGTGAGGCGCTGTCGCCGGGGCGGGTGCAGTCGCTCCTCACGCGGCTGATCCGCGACGTCCCCGACTTCCCAGAGCCGGGCGTCGTCTTCAAGGACATCACCCCGCTGCTGGCCGACCACGAAGGCTTCAGCGCCATCGTGGCGGCCCTCGCGGCGGCAGGCCGCGACGAGGCGGGTGCGGTCGTCGTGGACAAGGTCGTCGGGATGGAGGCCCGCGGTTTCATCCTGGCCGCACCGGTCGCCCTGGCCCTCGGGGCCGGCTTCGTGCCTGTTCGCAAGGCCGGCAAGCTGCCCGGCGCCACCCACGCCGTCTCCTACTCGCTGGAGTACGGCGAGGCGACTCTCGAGGTGCACCAGGATGCCTTCGGGGCCGGCGACCGGGTGCTCCTCGTGGACGACGTCCTGGCGACCGGCGGCACGGCCGCCGCGACCCGCGAGCTCGTCGAGCGGTGCGGCGCAACGGTCACGGCACTGGCGGTCCTGATGGACCTCTCGTTCCTCCCCGGTCGCGCCACCATCGGCGACCTGCCGCTGCACACCCTGACGACCGTGTGAGCAGCCCTGGTCACCCCGTCTAGACTGACGGCACCGGTCAGAGGCAGGGAGGTGGACCGATGACGGACAAGAGCGTCGTCTCCACGCCCGGCGAGGCCGCCGCCGAGCCCGTCGAGCCGGCCGACACGGCGGCGCTGCCGCCCGAGCAGAGCCGGCCGGGGGGCCCGCCCTCGGGGCGTCGGATGCGCGCCCGCCTGGCTCGGATGGCCACCAAGAACCAGCCCGGCAACCCGGTGCTCGAGCCCCTCTTCCGCGCCATCCGGGTCAACCACCCCAAGGCCGACGTCGCGATGGTCGAGCGCGCCTACCTGACCGCCGAGCGCCTGCACGCCCACCAGGCCCGCAAGAGCGGCGATCCCTACATCACGCACCCCCTCGCGGTGGCGACCATCCTCGCCGACATCGGCATGACCGAGCCGACGCTGTGTGCGGCGCTGCTGCACGACACGGTCGAGGACACGGCGTACACCCTCGACGAGCTGCGCGGTGACTTCGGGGACGAGATCGCCGCCCTCGTCGACGGCGTCACCAAGCTCGACAAGGTGAAGTACGGCGACTCCGCCCAGGCCGAGACGATCCGCAAGATGATCGTCGCGATGAGCCGCGACATCCGCGTCCTGGTCATCAAGCTCGCCGACCGGCTGCACAACATGCGCACACTGCGCTACCTCAAGCAGGAGAAGCAGGAGCGGATCGCCCGCGAGACGCTGGAGATCTTCGCGCCGCTGGCCCACCGGCTCGGCATGAACACCCTCAAGTGGGAGCTCGAGGATCTTGCCTTCGCGACCCTGCACCCCAAGATGTACGACGAGATCGTGCGACTCGTTGCCGACCGCGCGCCCTCGCGCGACCAGTTCCTCGCCCAGGTCATCGAGCAGGTCCAGGGCGATCTCGACGATGCCAGGATCAAGGCCTCGGTCACCGGTCGGCCCAAGCACTACTACTCGATCTACCAGAAGATGATCGTGCGCGGCCGCGACTTCTCCGACATCTACGACCTCGTCGGGATTCGCATCCTGGTCGACACCGACCGCGACTGCTACGGCGTCCTCGGCGTGCTGCACAACCGGTGGAACCCGGTGGTGGGACGCTTCAAGGACTACGTCGCGATGCCGAAGTTCAACATGTACCAGTCGTTGCACACCACGGTCATCGGCCTCGAGGGCAAGCCGGTCGAGCTGCAGATCCGCACCTTCGGGATGCACCGGCGAGCCGAGTACGGCGTGGCCGCGCACTGGAAGTACAAGGAGAGCTTCGCCGCCGGCCCGGACGGCGCCCGTGACGTCGCCGCGGAGTCCAGCAATGCCGACATGGCGTGGGTGCGCCAGCTGCTCGACTGGCAGCAGGAGACCGAGGACCCGGGGGAGTTCCTGGAGTCGCTCCGCTTCGAGATCAACGTCGCGGAGGTCTACGTCTTCACCCCGCGCGGCGACGTGATCGCGCTGCCCACCGGGTCGACGGCCGTCGACTTCGCCTACGCCATCCACACCGAGGTCGGGCACCGCACCATCGGGGCGCGGGTCAACGGTCGGCTGGTGCCGCTGGAGTCGACGCTCGACAACGGCGACGTCGTGGAGGTCTTCACCTCCAAGGCGCCGACCGCCGGACCGAGCCGCGACTGGCTCGGCTTCGTCAGGTCGCCGCGGGCGCGCAACAAGATCCGGCAGTGGTACACCAAGGAGCGCCGCGAGGAGGCCATCGAGCAGGGCAAGGACCAGATCGCCCGGCTGATGCGCAAGGAGGGCATGCCCCTCAAGCGCGTGCTCACCCACGACATCCTCTCGACGGTTGCCGGCGAGATGCGGCTGGCCGACGTGTCCGCCCTCTACGCGGCGGTCGGCGAGGGCAACCTCGGCGCGCAGGCCGTCGTACGCCGGGTGCTGGACCTGCACGGCGGCGAGGAGGGAGCTGCCGAGGACCTCGCCGAGGGCGTCCAGATCACCACCCGCGGGCACTCACGTCGCGCGGCCGGCGGGGGTGACGCCGGGGTCATCGTCAAGGGCCTCTCCGACGTGTGGGTCAAGCTCGCGAAGTGCTGCACCCCGGTCCCCGGCGACGAGGTGCTCGGCTTCGTGACCCGTGGCGCCGGTGTCTCGATCCACCGCGCCGACTGCACCAACGCCAGCAGCCTGACCTCCCAGCCCGAGCGCCTGGTGGAGGTCGAGTGGGCACCCACCGGGCAGTCGCTGTTCCTGGTCAACATCCAGGTCGAGGCCCTCGACCGTGCCAGGCTCCTCTCCGACATCACCAAGGTGCTCTCCGACGTGCACGTCAACATCTTGAGCGCATCGCTCTCGACCACCCGCGACCGGATCGCCAAGAGCCGCTTCACCTTCGAGATGGCCGACCCCAAGCACCTCGGCCACGTGCTCAAGGCGGTGCGCTCGGTCGACGGCGTCTTCGACGCCTACCGCGTCACGCAGTAGTGCCGTCCGCGGGGGTTGCCCGCGGCGCCAGCACCATCGATCGGGTCAGCCCGAGAACTCCTCGAGGGCCTTCTTGGCCTCGGTGAGCCAGGACTGCCGGGCCTCCAGGGCTGCAGCGTGCTCGTCGGCCTTCTTGGTGTTGCCGGCCGCCTCCGCCTTGTCGAGCTTGGCCTGGAGATCGGCGATCGAGGTCTCGAGCTGGGCGACGGTGTCGGCGGCCCGGGCGCGCGCCTCGGGGTTTGAGCGGCGCCACTGGTCGTCCTCGACCCCGCGGATCGCCTGCTCGACCTTGCGCATCCGACCCTCGAGGTCCTTCATCCGCTCGCGCGGAACCTTTCCGGCGGCATCCCATCGATCAGCGAGGTCGCGGAAGGCGTCCTTGGCGGCGCGCAGGTCGGTGACCGGAAGGAGCTTCTCGGCCTCGACCAGCAGCTCCTCCTTCTTCTCCGCGTTGGCGGCGAACTCCTGGTCGAGCTCTGCGTTGGCCGCGTCGCGGGCGCCGAAGAACTGGTCCTGGGCCGCCCGGAACCGCTTCCAGAGCTGGTCATCGACCCCGCGCGGTGCCGGGCCCGCGGCCTTCCACCGCCTCATCAGGTCGCGGTAGCTCCCCGCCGTCGGGCCCCACTCGGTGGAGTCGGCGAGCTTCTCGGCCTCGACGACGAGCTTCTCCTTCACACCACGCGCGCCCTCGCGCTTCTCGTTGAGCTCGCCGAAGTGCGCCTTGCGGTGGCGGGTGTACGTCGTGCGTGCGGTGGAGAAGCGACGCCAGAGACCGTCGTCGACAGGCTTCTCCAGGCGAGGCAGGGCCTTCCACTCCTCGAGGAGGTCCCGGAGACGGTTGGCGCCGTTGCGCCAGTCGGTGCCCTCGGCGAGCTTCTCGGCCTCGCCGGCGATGCGCTCCTTCTCCACGCGGGCGCGCTCGGCCTTGCGGGCTCGTTCGGCCTTGCGCTTCTCCCGTTGCTTGTCGATGGTCGCGGTCAGGGCGCCGAGCCGGGTCTCCAGGCCGGCCAGGTCGCCGACGGCCTGAGCATCGACCAGGGCGGCCTGCACCTGCGCCACGGAGGACTCAGCCTCGTCGGGCCCGAGCGCACCCTTCTTCACCCGCTTCTCCAGGAGGTCGACCTCGAACGCGAGGTCGACATAGCGCCGGGTGTAGAACGACATCGCCTCCTCAGGGGTGGCGTCGGGCATCTGCCCGACCGAACGCTCACCGTCGGCAGTGCGGACGAAGACGGTCCCGTCGTCGGCGACGCGACCCCAGGTGGCCGCCTCCCGGGCGGCCTGCTCGGAGGCGCCGGGAGCCGCCGCCGGGGGAGCGGGCGCCGGTGCTGCCGGCCGGGCCGTGGCCGAGGGAGGTGGGGTCGGCGTCGGCCGAGCGCCGGGCGGAGGCCCCGGCGTCGGAACCCGTGCCGGGGTTGCTGCCGGTGCCGGTGCTGCTGGCGGGGTCGCTTGCGGCTCTTCTGCCCGTTCCGGAGTGGGGTCCGAGGCCGCTTCCGGCGTCGGCTCCTGCTGCTGCTCCTCAGCGGGCTCGGTCGGGGTCGGCTGCTCGTGGTCGGCGGAGCTCAACGGGTCACCTCATGGGGAGTCGGGACGACCGGGGCGCCGAGGACGGCACCGGGGTTCGCCGTGGACTCGCGGTCGCTCTCACGCGTGACGATCCAGACCAGCAGGGACGTCACGGCCACCAGCACCGCGAGTGTGGCCGCCGCGAGACGGAACCGCCGGCGCCGGGTGGCGCGGGCGGTCTGTCGTCCGGCGCGACGCTGGGCGCTCGCCTGGGCAAGCTGGCGCCGACGCTGCTTCTTCGTGACCACGCACGCGAGTCTAGAGTCACGCGTCCCGAGGGTCACGGGAGGAGAGGACACAAGCGGGTAACCCTCCACCTTCCCGCAGCGATCGGGTGCTTCCCGCAGGGAGTTCGCTGCGGGAACCGGGCGATTACCACGGGAACGTGGGAATCTCCCGCCCCGATCCCGGCCCCCAGCCCCCGGCCGCCCCCGATATCGGTTATCGGTCCGAGTGGGCGCCTCGGTAGGCTCCTCGGGTCCCCCGACCGCCCCAGATTCCAGGAGCCTCGTTGTGCTGATCGCTGGCTTCCCCGCCGGCCCGTGGGGTACCAACTGCTACGTGGTGGCCACCGGCCCGGGAGCCGAGTGCGTCGTCGTCGACCCGGGCAAGGACGCCGCCGAGGGCGTCGCGGAGGTGGTCCGCGAGCACCGGCTCAAGCCGGTGTCGGTGCTGGTGACCCACGGCCACATCGACCACATGTGGTGCGTGGCCCCGGTGGCGGGGAGCTACGACGCCACCGCCTGGATCCACCCCGGAGGACCGGCACCTGCTCACCGACCCGATGGCCGGCATGTCGCCGGAGACCGCCTCGATGCTGCTCGGCGGGTCCTACGACTTCGCCGAGCCCGACGACGTCGCGGAGCTGGAGGACGGGGCGAAGCTGGAGCTTGCGGGGCTGGAGTTCCTCGTGGACCACACCCCCGGGCACACACGCGGGTCGGTGACCTTCCGCTCGCCGTACGGCGAGCAGGACGTGTCCGAGCTGATGTTCTCCGGAGACCTGCTGTTCGCCGGCTCCATCGGGCGCACCGACCTGCCGGGCGGCGACCACCCCACGATGCTGCGCAGCCTGCGCGACCGGGTGCTGCCCCTGGCAGACGACATCGTGGTGCTGCCCGGCCACGGGGAGCAGACCAGCATCGGGCGCGAGCGCGCCACCAACCCCTACCTCGTGGACCTGATCGACAGCCCCCGCCCCGAACCGAGGCCTCTGAGATGAGTCGTCCCGCCGCGATGAGCGGCTTCCCCGAGTTCCTGCCCGCGCACCGCGCGGTGGAGCTCGCCGTCATCGACGCCCTCGCCCGCACCTTCGAGCTGCACGGCTTCGCCTCCGTCGAGACCCGTTCGGTCGAGCCGCTCGACCAGCTGCTGAGCAAGGGAGAGACCTCCAAGGAGGTCTACGTCCTGCGCCGGCTCCAGGCCGAGCGTGAGGGCCAGGGTGGGTCCGACGCCGGCCTGGGCCTGCACTTCGACCTCACGGTGCCCTTCGCGCGGTACGTCGCTGGAGAACGCCGGCAAGCTGGAGTTCCCCTTCCGCCGCTACCAGGTGCAGAAGGTCTGGCGCGGCGAGCGGCCGCAGGAGGGGCGCTACCGCGAGTTCACCCAGGCCGACATCGACATCGTCGGCCGCGACACGCTCGCCTTCCACCACGACGTCGAGGTGGCGCGGGTGATGGCCGAGGCGATGGCCGCGCTGCCGGTGCCGCGCCTGACTCTCCAGGTCAACAACCGCCGCTTGATCCAGGGCTTCTACGCCGGCATCGGAGCCACCGACCTCGACGCGGTCATGCGCGTCATCGACAAGCTCGACAAGCTGACCGGGGACGCCGTCCAGACGATGCTCGTCGACGAAGCCGGGCTCACCGAGGAACAGGCCGCGCTGTGCCTCCAGCTCGCCGACATCCGCTCCAGCGACACCTCCTTCGTCGACCGGGTCCGCGCGCTCGGTGTCGAGTCCGACCTGCTCGACCAGGGCCTGCGCGAGCTGGCCGCCGTCATCGAGGGCTGTGCGGCGATCTCCGGCGACCGCGTCCAGGTGGTGGCCGACCTGAGGATCGCCCGCGGCCTGGACTACTACACGGGCACCGTCTTCGAGACCGTGATGGAGGGGTTCGAGGGCCTCGGCTCGATCTGCTCCGGCGGCCGGTACGACGCCCTCGCGACCGACGGCAAGGCGACGTTCCCCGGCGTCGGGATCTCGCTGGGCGTCAGCCGGATGCTCGTTCCGCTGCTCGCTGCCGGGGAGCTGACCGCGTCGCGCAGCGTGCCCAGCGCCGTGCTCGTCGCGCTCGTCGACGAGGAGTCCCGCACCCGGAGCGACGACATCGCCAACCGGCTGCGTGCACGCGGCATCCCCACCGAGGTCGCCGCAGCGCCGCAGAAGTTCGGCAAGCAGATCCGCACCGCAGAGCGGCGCGGCATCCCCTTCGTGTGGTTCCCCGGTGATCCGGTCGACCGGAGCATCGATACGGAGGGGCGGCCCGACCAGGTCAAGGACATCCGGTCCGGAGACCAGGTCGACGCCGACCCCGACACCTGGACCCCACCCGAGGAGGACCTGCGCCCGCAGGTCGTCACCAGCAAGGAGCAGCAGCAGTGATCCGCACCCATGACGCCGGCAGTCTTCGCGCCGCCCACGTCGGACAGACCGTCACCCTCGCCGGCTGGGTCGCCCGCCGCCGCGACCACGGTGGCGTCGCCTTCGTCGACCTTCGTGAGGCCTCCGGCGTGGTCCAGGTCGTCATCCGCGACGAGGAGGTCGCCCACCACCTGCGCGCCGAGTACTGCCTCAAGATCACCGGCGAGGTCTCCGCACGCCCGGAGGGCAACCACAACCCCAACCTGCCGACCGGCGAGATCGAGGTCATCGCCAGCGACGTCGAGGTGCTCAGCGCCAGTGCGCCGCTGCCGTTCCCGATCGACGAGTCCGGCCACGAGGGAGGCTCGGGGGGGAGGAGACGGCTCGCGCACCGCTACCTCGACCTGCGCCGATCCGGCCCGGCCGCGGCCATCCGCCTCCGTCGGAGGTCAACCGGGCCGCGCGCGACGTCCTCGGCGGGCACGACTTCGTCGAGGTGGAGACGCCGACACTGACGCGCAGCACCCCCGAGGGCGCCCGCGACTTCGTCGTGCCGGCGCGGCTGCGCCCGGGCAGCTGGTACGCCCTGCCGCAGAGCCCGCAGCTGTTCAAGCAGCTGCTCATGGTCGGCGGCCTCGAGCGCTACTACCAGATCGCGCGCTGCTACCGCGACGAGGACTTCCGTGCCGACCGGCAGCCGGAGTTCACCCAGCTCGACGTCGAGATGAGCTTCGTGGAGCAGGACGACGTGATCGCGCTCTCCGAGGAGGTGCTCAGGGCGCTCTGGAAGGTCCCTGGTGGACTACGACGTGCCGACGCCGCTGCCGCGGATCACCTACGCCGAGGCGATGGCCCGCTACGGCACCGACAAGCCCGACCTGCGGATGGATCACGAGCTCGTGCGAGTGCACGGAGTTCTTCACGGACACGCCGTTCCGGGTCTTCCAGGCGCCGTACGTCGGGGCCGTGGTCATGCCCGGGGGAGCATCGCAGCCGCGCAAGCAGCTCGACGCCTGGCAGGAGTTCGCCAAGCAGCGCGGCGCACCGCGGCCTGGCCTACGTGCTGGTCCAGGAGGACGGCGAGCTCGGCGGACCGGTGGCCAAGAACCTCAGCGACGAGGAGAAGGCCGGCATCGTCGCCCACGTCGGCGCCCAGCCGGGTGACTGCGTCTTCTTCGCCGCGGGTCCGGCCAAGTCGGCGCGGGCGCTGCTCGGTGCCGCCCGCCTGGAGATCGGCCGTCGCGGCGGGCTGATCGACGAGTCGGCCGTGGAGCTTCGTGTGGGTCGTCGACGCGCCCCTCTTCGAGCCCACCGACGACGCCAGGGCCGCCGGCGACGTGGCGGTCGGCAGCGGCGCCTGGACCGCGGTGCACCACGCCTTCACCTCGCCGAAGCCGGAGTCCCTCGACACCTTCGACACCGAGCCCGGGCTCTGCGTTCGCCTACGCGTACGACATCGTCTGCAACGGCAACGAGATCGGTGGTGGGTCGATCCGTATCCATCGTGAGGACGTGCAGAAGCGGGTCTTCGCGGTGATGGGACTGGGAGAGGCCGAGGCGGAGGAGAAGTTCGGCTTCCTCCTGAACGCCTTCAAGTACGGCGCGCCGCCACACGGCGGGATCGCCTTCGGCTGGGACCGTATCTGCGCGCTGCTCAGCGGCACCGACTCGATCCGCGAGGTCATCGCCTTCCCCAAGACCGGGGGCGGCTACGACCCGCTCACGGCGGCGCCGGCACCCATCACGGCGGCCCAGCGCAAGGAGGCCGGCGTGGACGCCCGTCCGGTCGCGGCGGCCCCAGGGCAGCCCGGAAACGCGACCGGAACAGAGCCCGGGGAAGCAGCCGGGACGACCCCCAGCCCACAGGAGGGGACACCCGCCCGCTGAGCACCAGCCACACCCTCGGAAGGGCGCCGGTGTCGGTATCAATCGTTACCGCTTCTGACCCAACCTGAGGCCAACCGTCGTTTACAGTCACTTCGGCTTCAAGGTCCAGGTCTGCAGCGCGCCTTACCGGCGGACCGGCAGAGGATCTCGGGTCGGCCTCGACCAGAAAGGTGACCATGGGTATCTCACCCACGGAGATGTCGGAACAAGATGTTCCGTCGTCGGAGCCGGAAGTCGTCCAGCAGGAGATCGCCGGGCGCTCGCCGGTGCAGATCGCGCTCGGTCGCCTCAGGAGCGACAAGATCGCGATGGCCTGCCTGATCATCGTCGCCCTCTTCATCCTGATCGCGATCTTCGCGCCCCTGCTCACCCGCCTGTTCGGAGTCGAGCTGCGCGCCGGGTCGCCCTCGGACGACCTCGACCAGTTCAACTTCCCGCTGATCGGCCCCCCCGACCACGGCTTCACCTGGGAGGCCCCCCTGGGCATCTCCCCCAACACCGCGCACGACAACCTGGCGGACTGGCTCTACGGGGCGCGCACGTCGCTGATGGTCGCGACCGTGTCCACCGTGGTGGCGACGCTGCTCGGTGTGACGATCGGGCTGCTGGCCGGCTTCAGCCGCGGCTGGGTCGACAAGGCCATCAACTTCATCGTCGACGTCTTCTTGTCGCTGCCCTTCCTGCTCGTCGCGCTGGCGCTGGCCCCGATCATCGTGAGCCGGTTCGGCAACAACCCGGGGGCCCTGCGCTTCTGGCAGTTCGCGGCGCTGCTGACGGTGCTGTCGCTGTTCGGCTGGATGACCCTCGCGCGCCTCGTGCGCGGTGAGGTGCTGTCCCTGCGTGAGCGTGAGTTCGTGCAGGCCGCTCGCGTGATCGGCGTACCGACGCGGCGGATCCTCTTCAAGGAGCTGTTGCCCAACCTGATCGCCCCCATCGTGGTGTCGATCTCGCTGGGACTGCCCGCGTTCGTGGCCGCCGAGGCCGGCCTGGCCTATCTCGGCATCGGAGTCGTCGGCATCCCCTCGTGGGGGCAGACGATCAACTCCGCCGTGCCGTTCTTCAACACTTATCCGCTCTACCTCTACGCACCCGTGGTCGGCGTCTTCTTCCTCGTGGTCGCGTTGAACCTGCTCGGAGACGCCGTACGCGACGCCTTCGACCCCAAGACTCGCCGGTGAATCTGACACCGATGGGAAGCATCGACCAGCCAAGAGAGGTGGGTACACCTAGATGCGCATGAAGAGACCAGCCGCGGCCCTCGCCGTCGCTGCCATGATGACACTCGCTGCCTGTGGTGGAGGCAGCGACGATCCGGGCACCGACGGTGACACTCCGTCCGCAGAGGAGACCCTGGGCGAGGGCGGCAACGCCGGCTCGTTCAAGGACCCCGAGCGCGAGGCCCCCGCACCGATTCCCGAGGACGCCACGGAGGGCGGCACGCTCACCGTGCTCACCGCGGTCGCACCGTCCACGTTGGACCCGACCCAGGCCTACTACACGGACTCGACCGCGATCCTGTCTGACCTGGTGACCCGCTCGTTGACGCAGTACGCGTACGACGAGGAGTCCCAGGACATGATGCTGATCCCGGACATGGCCACCGACCTGGGCCAGCCCAACGAGGACAACACCGAGTGGACGTTCACGCTCCGTGAGGGCCTCAAGTACGAGGACGGCTCCGACGTGACCGCCGAGGACGTGGCGTACGCGGTGAAGCGTTCGTTCGCGATCGAGGAGCTCCCGGACGGTCCGACCTACCAGACCACCTTCTTCCTCGACGGTGACAAGTACAAGGGTCCCTTCCAGGACGGCGCCGACTACGCCGGCGTCGAGGCCAACGGCCAGGACATCACCATCAAGATGCGTCGTCCGTTCTCCGACATGGACTACTACGCGTCGTTCCCGGCCTTCACCGCCATCCCGGAGGCGAAGGACAACCCGGAGACCTACGGCCAGGCTCCGCTGGCGACCGGTCCCTACAAGTTCGCGGACTACAAGGCAGGCACCAGCCTGACCCTGACCAAGAACGACCAGTGGGACCCGAACACCGACCCCGGTCGTATCCAGATGGTCGACGGGTGGGAGTTCAAGTTCGCTCAGGACACCGCCAAGCTCGAGAACATCATCATCAACGACAACGGCTCGGCCCAGACGACGCTGACCTACGACAACGTCTCGGCGTCGTCGTACCGTCAGATCTCCGAGGAGCCCGAGCGTCTGGTTCGCGGCACCCAGCCCTGCACGTTCATGTGGTACATCGACATGACGAAGATCACCGACATCAACGTGCGCAAGGCGATCGGGTACGCCTACCCCTACGAGGACGCGTGGAAGGCCGCCGGTGACATCGTCGGCGTCACCCGGGTCCCCGGCACCTCGATCCTTCCGCCCGGCACCGCCGGTCGCAAGGAGTACGACGTCCTCGGCATCGGTGGCGTGAACACCGACCCGGAGAGGTCCAAGGAGCTGCTGGCCGAGGCCGGCGAGGAGGGCTACGAGATCAAGTTCCTCTTCTCCAGCGACGACGAGCAGTCCGTTGCCGCCAAGGACGCGATCGTGAAGGGTCTCGAGGCCGGCGGCTTCAAGGCCACCCCGATCGCCTCGACGGTCGAGACGGTCCGCACGGACCGCACGGACTACAACAGCCCGATCAACGTCCGCTCCAGCGGATGGTGCTCGGACTGGCCGTCCGGCGGTTCCTGGTTCCCGGCCCAGTGGGCTGCCGAGCTGGTGGGCCTCGAGGGGATGCCGAACCCGGCGAACTTCGATGTCCAGGAGTTCACCGACGAGCAGAACCGCATCCTCGACGAGCTGAGCCCCGAGGACGCCGTCGAGGCGTGGGGCGACTTCGACGAGAAGCTGGAGACCGAGCAGTACCCCGCGGTCGTCACCGGTTACGGCGGCGTCGCGATGATCCACGGCTCCAAGGTGGGTGGCATGGCCAACGACAACGTGCGTGGCATGCCGACCATGTCTCGGATGTACATCACCGAGTGATGTAGCTCCTCCGAGAACAAACGGTGCTCATCACCTGAGCGCTGAGTAGTGTGACCCGATGGGGGGTGGGGTGACCCACCCCCCATCGGACCGCCGCACCACCTGCCCATCCCTCGGACCGAGGAGACCCGCCTCATGTTCGGCTACATCGTCCGGCGAGTGATCTCGGGAGTGCTCGTCCTCCTGGTCGTCTCCATCGCCGTCTTCGCCCTGTTCTTCTACGGTCCCTCCGACCCGGCCCTGGCCTACTGCCCGGAGACGCGCTGCACCCCGCAGCGACTGGAGAACATCCGCAGCTCGCTCGGACTCGACGAGCCAGTGGCGCAGCAGTACGGCAGCTACATGAAGGACATCGCCACCGGCGGCGAGTTCAAGCTCGGTTCCATCGGCATCGACTGCCCCGCCCCGTGCCTCGGCGTCTCCTTCAAGCTCCGCATCCCGGTGACGGAGTACCTCTTCGACAGATTCAAAGCCACCCTCTCCATAGCCCTGGGCGCGTCGGTGCTCTTCTTGTCCATCGGCCTGACGATGGGGATCCTGGCCGCGCGCAAACGCGGGACCCTCGCCGACAAGGGCATCGTGGGCGCCAGCCTCTTCATCAACGCGATCCCCTACTACCTGCTAGCCCTGCTGGCCTGGCTGTTCCTGATCAGCCAGTGGGCGATCTTCCCCGAGAGCGGCTACTTCGGGCCGATCGACGAGGGACCGATCGCCTGGATCAAGGGGATGCTGCTGGCGTGGTTGATCCTCGGCCTGGCCTACTCCACGCAGTACGCCCGGTTCAGTCGCGGGTCGATGATCGAGTCCCTCAACGAGGACTTCGTGCGTACCGCCAGAGCCAAGGGGCTCTCGGAGCGTCGGGTGACGCTCAAGCACGGCCTGCGCGCCGCGATCGTGCCGGTCGTGACGATCTTCGGACTCGACTTCGCCTTCCTGCTCGCCGGCACCATCTTCACCGAGCGGATCTTCGACATCCAGGGCATCGGCCTCAGCGCGCTCGACGCGATCAACGGCAAGGACCTGCCCATCATCTCCGCGACCGTCCTGATCGCCGCGATGTTCATCGTGGTGGCCAACCTGGTGGTGGACGTGATCTACAGCGTGATCGACCCGAGAGTGCGCCTCACATGACCGACAACCTTGTGTCCCCGAGCCAGCAGACCCAGGGCGTCGGGGCGGGGGAGGGCGGCCCCTTCCTCGTCGTCGACGACCTCACCGTCCGGTTCCCGACAGCCGACGGGGTGGTCCAGGCCGTCACCGGGCTCAGCTACTCCCTCGAGCAGGGCAGCACCCTCGGCATCGTCGGTGAGTCCGGGTCCGGCAAGTCCGTGTCGTCGATGGCGATCATGGGTCTGCACGACTACAAGCGGACCCAGATGTCGGGCTCGATCAAGGTCGATGGCAAGGAGATCGTCGGCCTGACCAACAACCAGATGAAGGCCATCCGCGGCGACGACGTCGCGATGATCTTCCAGGACCCGCTGACGGCGCTGCACCCGTTCTACTCGATCGGCGCCCAGATCAGTGAGGCCTACCGTGCTCACAACGACGTCTCCAAGTCCAAGGCGCGCGCCAAGGCGATCGAGATGCTGGACCGGGTCGGCATCCCGCAGGCCCGAGGTCGTGTCGACGACTACCCGCACCAGTTCTCCGGCGGCATGCGGCAGCGCGCCATGATCGCGATGTCGCTGGTCAACGACCCCAAGCTGCTCATCGCCGACGAGCCGACCACCGCTCTGGACGTCACCGTCCAGGCGCAGATCCTCGACCTGCTCCAGGAGCTGCAGCGCGAGTTCAACTCAGCGATCATCATCATCACCCACGACCTCGGGGTGGTGGCCGAGATGGCGGACGACGTCCTGGTGATGTACGGCGGCCGCTGCGTCGAGCACGGTCCGACCAAGGAGATCCTGACCCACCCGGAGATGCCGTACACGTGGGGGCTGCTCTCCAGCGTGCCCGACGTCAGCGGCGACACCGACGCCCGGCTGATCCCGATCCCCGGCAACCCGCCGAGCCTGCTCTCGCCACCGCCGGGGTGTGCGTTCCACCCGCGCTGCGGTCACCGCGACAAGGTGCCCGGCGACCTGTGCACGACCGAGCTGCCCGACCTTGTGGCCGGCAACCGGGGCGGTCAGCACCTCAAGCGCTGCCACCTCGCAGACTCGGACTCGATCTACGAAGCCGAGGTGCTCCCCGAGATCGCGCCCGACCTGCTCGAGCTGATCGTCCAGGACAATGCCGCCAACGCGTCCGGTGCTACTGACACCGCACCGGAAGGTCGCTAGGCCGTGCCCGTCACTCCTCCGGCCGCGTCGGCGACCCCGCATCCCGACCGGCGGCATCCTCACCGCTCGGTGCAGCACGCTGCTCTCTCGCGCCTCGGCCTTGCCGGATCGGGCGCGGATGCCACGCCCGCTGTGGCCGCACTTCTTCCAGACACGGCCTAGGAGCACAATGAACGCCATGACCGACACCGACGTCTCCGCTGCCCCGAGCGCGTCCCACGGCGACGGACCGATCCTCGAAGTGTCCAACCTGACCAAGTATTTCCCCGTGCGATCCTCGGGGCTGGTGCGGCGCACGATCGGCCAGGTGCAAGCCGTCGACGGAGTCTCCTTCCAGGTCCAGCGGGGCAGCGCCCTCGGCCTCGTGGGGGAGTCGGGCTGCGGCAAGTCGACGACGGGTCGACTGATCACCCGGCTCTACGACCCGACCGCGGGGTCGATGAAGTTCGACGGTCGTGAGATCTCCCAGCTCACCAACAAGCAGATGCTTCCGTTGCGCAGCGAGATCCAGATGATCTTCCAGGACCCCTACAGCTCGCTGAACCCGCGGCACACCGTGGGAGCGATCGTGGGCACCCCACTTCGGGTGCACAAGGTGGTGCCCGAGAAGGACGTGCTCAACCGGGTCCGGGAGCTGCTCGAGGTGGTCGGGCTCAACCCCGAGCACTACAACCGCTACCCCAACGAGTTCTCCGGTGGTCAGCGCCAGCGCATCGGTATCGCCCGGGCGTTGGCCCTGCAGCCCAAGCTCCTGGTTGCCGACGAGCCGGTGTCCGCTCTCGACGTATCGATCCAGGCGCAGGTGGTCAACCTGCTCCAGGACGTGCAGAGGGAGTTCGGGATCGCGTTCTTGTTCATCGCCCACGATCTCGCGATCGTGCGGCACTTCTGCCCCGAGATCGCGGTCATGTACCTCGGCAAGATCGTCGAGATCGCCGACCGGGAGACCCTCTACAGCCGGCCTCACCATCCCTACACGCAGGCGCTGCTGTCTGCGGCGCCCGACGTGAAGCACGCCGCGGTGGGCGGACGGCGTGAGCGCATCCGGCTCGAGGGCGACGTACCGAGCCCGATCAACCCGCCGTCGGGATGCCGCTTCCGCACCCGTTGCTGGATGGCCCAGGACATCTGCGCCAAGGTCGAGCCGCCGCTTCTTCAGATCGGCAGGTCCCACAAGGTGGCCTGCCACTTCGCCGGCACCTACGGCGAGCAGCCGTCGTCGCCGATCACGCTCAGTGCCCTCGGGGTCGATCGTGACGGCAACGAGGTGGCGGGAGCGACCAAGTCGGCCGAGGACCTCGACAACCCGGGCTATGCGGAGTCCTGGACCGACCTTGCCAGCCATACGGCGGCCTCCGACAAGGTCAACACCGACAACCCCACAGGCACCGTCAACCGGGCCAGCACGGGCACCGGGGGCACCTACGGCACCTCCACCTCGGGCACCGACAAGGACGCCTGAGCGACCCACGCCTAGGCTGGCCGTCATGGACGGGCTCTTCGACATCGGCACGCCCGAGTCGAAGGGCGGTGGCACCCTGGCGGGCAACACCCACGCCTCGGCACCTCTCGCTGTCCGGATGCGTCCGCGCACCCTGGAGGAGCTGGTCGGGCAGCAGCAGCTGCTCGCCCCCGGAGCGCCGTTGCGCCGGCTGGTGGAAGGTGACCAGCCGATGTCGTTGCTGCTGTGGGGCCCGCCCGGCACCGGCAAGACCACGATCGCGTCGATCGTCTCCCAGCAGACCGATCGTCAGTTCGTGGAGGTCTCGGCGGTTTCGGCCGGGGTCAAGGAGGTGCGCGCTGCCATCGACGCGGCCCGGTCCAGGCTGACCCGCGGCGACGGCGAGACGGTGCTGTTCGTCGACGAGGTGCACCGCTTCAGCAAGGCCCAGCAGGACGCGCTGCTGCCCGGCGTGGAGAACCGCTGGGTGACCCTGATCGCAGCGACGACGGAGAATCCGTTCTTCTCGGTGATCTCACCGCTGCTCTCACGCTCCCTGCTGCTGACGCTGGAGTCGCTGACCGACGACGACATCCGAGGCGTCATCGAGGAGGCCCTCCTCGACGAGCGCGGTCTTGCCGGCGCGTTGACCCTCGACGGCCAGGCCCGCGACCACCTCGTCCGGCTCGCGGGTGGTGATGCCCGGCGAGCACTGACCTACCTCGAGGCCGCCGCGGGTGCCGCCTCCTCCACGGGCACGACCAACATCGACCTGGGGACCGCCGAGAAGGCTGTCGACCGGGCCGCGGTGCGCTACGACCGGCAGGGGGACCAGCACTACGACGTGATCAGCGCGTTCATCAAGAGCGTCCGCGGCTCCGACGCCGACGCGGCGCTGCACTACCTCGCCCGGATGTTCGAGGCCGGTGAGGACCCGCGCTTCATCGCCCGTCGGCTGGTGATCCTGGCGTCGGAGGACGTGGGCCTCGCCGACCCGTCCGCGCTCACCACCGCGGTGGCGGCCGCCCAGGCGGTGCAGCTCATCGGGATGCCGGAGGGCCGGCTCAACCTGGCGCAGGCGACGATCGCGCTGGCGCTCGCCCCGAAGTCCAACGCCGTCACCACCGCGATCTCCGCCGCCGTCGCCGACGTCCAG
The DNA here is from genome assembly GCA_963772415.1 of uncultured Actinomycetota bacterium. Lineage (GTDB taxonomy): Bacteria > Actinomycetota > Actinomycetes > Propionibacteriales > Nocardioidaceae > Nocardioides_B. The sequence continues at coordinate 326,787 of CAVYWU010000006.1, forward strand.
GCCGGCAAGGTCGGTCCCGTCCCCAGCCACCTGCGTGACGCCCACTACCAGGGATCGAAGAAGATCGGCCACGGCAAGGGCTACCGCTACGCCCACGACGAGCCGTTCGGCATCGCCGAGCAGCAGTACGCCCCCGACGTCGTGCAGGAGGCCGCCTACTACCAACCCACCGCCCTCGGCGCCGAGGCCGGCATCAAGGAGCGGTGGGCACGGGTGCGCCGGCTGATCCGAGGGGACGGTCACGCCGCACCACCCGCGCGGTAGGGTCGGTGACCATGGACTCCGGGCTGTGGTGGCTGCTTGCTGCCCTCGCCGTGACCGGCGCGGGTGGCGTCGTCGTGGCGGTCTCCGCGCACCGGGCGCGAGGTCGCCTGCAGGCTGAGCTCGTCGAGTCACGCCGCGAGCTGCGGGTCCTCGAGCAGCGACTGGAGACGCTCGCGCGCCGGGTCGCACCGCCGTCCGCCACGCCACAGGAGTTCGTCATCACGACCGCCGGTGCGCCGGAGACCACCCACCTGCCGACCAGCCCTCGCCAGGCCCTCGCCGGCACGCGTCCGACGGGCCAGCCGGTGCCGTCGATCACGCCCGGAGCCTTCGCCACGGCCGCCCTCGGGGAGTCAATGGTGACGCTGTTGTCGCTCGGTCACGGCGTCCGCCGAGCGCTGTCGGCCGAGAGCCGCAACCGGATCGGCTTCGAGATGCGCCGCGAGGTCCGCCGCGCCCGCAAGCAGCGCAAGCGCGACCTGAAGGAGGCCAAGCGGCACCTCCGCGCCAACGCGCTCCACCAGGACGCAGCATGAACACCCCGCACGGCTGCTCGCACCTTCGCGGGTACCCCGCATGAGTCGGGTGCTGTGGTTCGTCGCCGGTGCGGGTGCCGGCGTCTACGGCGTCGCCCGGGCACGGCGGGCCGCCGAGGCGTTCACCCCCGAGGGGCTCGCCGATCGGCTCGCCGGCCTGTCGCTGGGGGTGCACCTGTTCGGCGACGAGGTGCGGGCCGGGATGGCGGAGAAGGAAAACGACGTGCGGAACCGCCTCGGACTCGCGTTACCTGGGGGCCAGCAGCAGATCACGAGCGGCCGCGACAGCGGCCGCCCCGACGACCAGAGAGAAGGCACCGACTGATGGACACCGCGGAGGTACGCCGACGGTTCATCGCGCACTTCGAGGCGCGAGGTCACCGGGCGGTGCCGTCGGCCTCGTTGCTGCTCGAGGATCCCAACCTGCTCTTCGTCAACGCCGGCATGGTGCCCTTCAAGCCCTACTTCCTGGGCCAGGAGAAGGCGGCGTACGACCGGGCGGTGAGCATCCAGAAGTGTGTCCGCACGCCCGACATCGAGGACGTCGGCAAGACCACCCGGCACGGCACCTTCTTCGAGATGTGCGGCAACTTCTCCTTCGGCGACTACTTCAAGGAAGGCGCGATCGAGTACGCCTGGGAGCTGGTCACACAGAGCCGCGACCGCGGCGGTTTCGGTCTGGAGGAGAGCCGTCTCTACCCGAGCGTCTACGCCGACGACCCGGAGGCCGTCGAGCTGTGGAAGAAGGTCACCGGGCTGCCCGACGAGCGCATCGTGCGGCTGGGCAAGAAGGAGAACTACTGGTCGATGGGCATGCCCGGCCCGGGCGGCCCGTGCTCGGAGATCCTCTACGACCGCGGGTCCGCGTCGGGACCCGACTTCGACCCGACCACGCTCGGCCCCGACATGCCGGTCGAGCTCGAGGACCGGCTGCTGGAGTTCTGGAACCTCGTGTTCATGCAGGACGAGCTCAGCGCGGTCCGGAGCAAGTCCGACTTCGACATCGCCGGGCCGCTGCCCAAGCAGAACATCGACACCGGCATGGGCCTCGAGCGGGTCGCGTTCCTGCTCCAGGGCAAGGACAACATGTACGACATCGACGTGATGGCGCCGGTCATCGCGAAGGCCCAGGAGCTCTCCGGACGTCACTACGGCGCCAACCACGACGACGACGTGAGGTTCCGCGTGGTCGCCGACCACGTGCGCTCCTCCATGATGCTGATCGCCGACGGCGTGACGCCGGGCAACGAGTCGCGCGGCTACGTGCTGCGCCGGCTGCTGCGCCGCGCGGTGCGGTCGATGCGGCTGCTCGGATTCGAGGACCGTGCGCTGCCCGAGCTGATGCCGGTCAGCCGCGACAAGATGGGCGAGAGCTACACCGCGCTGCACAGCGACTGGGAGCGGATCAGCACCGTCGCCTACGCCGAGGAGGACGCGTTCCGGCAGACCCTGCGCACCGGCACCACGATCTTCGACCTGGCAGCGACCGACGCCAAGGGCGCCGGCGAGGCGCAGCTGTCCGGCGCGAAGGCGTTCGCGCTGCACGACACCTACGGGTTCCCGATCGACCTGACGCTGGAGATGGCGGCCGAGCAGGGGCTCGCGGTGGACGAGGGTGAGTTCCGCCGGCTGATGAGCGAGCAGCGCGAGCGCGCCAAGGCCGACGCGCGTTCCAAGAAGGGTCAGCACGCCTCGGGTGGCGCCTACCGCACCGTGGCCGACGAGCTCGGCCGCGCGGTGCAGTTCACCGGCTACGACGAGGTCGTGAGCGAGTCCGTCGTCGGCGGCATCGTCGACGGGACCGGAGCCAGTGTGCGTTCCGCGCGCGAGGGTGACCAGGTCGAGGTGGTGCTGGACCGCACCCCGTTCTACGCGGAGGGCGGCGGCCAGCTCGCCGACCAGGGCGTCATCGAGCTGGCCGGCGGTGCGCGCCTCGAGGTGCTCGACGTGCAGTCGCCGATCACCGGGATGATCGTGCACCGGGCCCGGGTGCTCTCGGGCGAGGTCAGTGTGGGCGAGGCCGCCCACTCGGCCGTCGACATCGAACGACGTCGGTCGATCAGCCGTGCGCACACCGCGACGCACATGGTGCACAAGGCGTTCCGCGAGGCCCTCGGTGAGACCGCGACACAGGCGGGCTCGGAGAACGCGCCGGGCCGCTTCCGCTTCGACTTCTCCGCCACCGGGGCCGTCCCCGCGTCGGCGATGGTCGACGTCGAGGAGCGGGTCAACGACCTGGTCCTCGCCGACCTCGCGGTCCACGCCGAGACGATGACCCAGGACGAGGCGGTCAAGTCCGGAGCGATGGCCCTGTTCGGGGAGAAGTACGGCGACCAGGTCCGGGTGATCTCGGTCGGCGACTGGGCGCGCGAGCTCTGCGGCGGCACCCATGCGGGGCGGTCGGGCCAGCTCGGCGTCATCAAGCTGCTGGGGGAGTCGTCGATCGGCTCCGGCGTGCGACGGGTCGAGGCGCTCGTCGGTGGGGACGCCTACCGCTTCCTGGCCCGCGAGCACGTGCTGGTCGCGCAGCTCAGCGAGACGCTCAAGGCGCGCCCGGAGGAGCTGCCCGAGCGCGTCCACGACCTCGTCGAGCGCCTCCGCAGCGCGGAGAAGGAGATCGAGCGGGTCCGGATGAGCCAGGTCCTTGCCGCCGCGGGCGAGCTCGCGGCGGGAGCCAAGGACGTCTACGGGGTGAAGTTCGTCGGGCACCGCGTCGACGGTGCCGGCGCGGGCGACGTGCGCAAGCTCGCGCTGGACCTGCGCGGCCGGATGCCGACCGACAAGCCCGCCGTGGTCGCGATCATCGGCTCCAGCAACGGCAAGCCCGCCGTCGTGGTCGCCGTCAACGACGAGGCCCAGGGCTGGGGGATCTCGGCCAACGCGCTGGTCAAGGCCGCCGCGACGGCACTCGGCGGCAGTGGCGGCGGCAAGGACGACGTCGCCCAGGGCGGCGGTGCCGACCTCGCCCACGTCGACCAGGCGCTGCTCGACGTCGAGCATGCCGTCGGCCGGGCTGCCACGCACCGTTGATGCGGCCCGGAGTGCGGCGCGGAGTGCGGCTCGGTGTGGACGTGGGGGACGTCCGCATCGGGGTCGCGCGGTCCGACCCGTCCGGGCTGATCGCCACCCCGGTCGAGACCGTCGCCCGGGGCGAGGGCGACCTCGTGCGGCTGTCCCGGATTGCCGAGGAGGAGTCCGCGGTGGAGGTCGTCGTGGGGCTGCCGCGCAGCCTCTCCGGCGGCGAGGGACCAGCAGCGGTCAAGGTCCGCGCCTTCGCGGCGTCGATCGCCACCGCGCTCGCGCCGATCCCCGTGCGGCTCTGCGACGAGCGCCTCAGTACCGTCTCCGCGGAGGCGGTTCTCCGTGAACGGGGTAAGAAGGGCAAGAAGCGACGCGCCGTGGTCGATCAGGCCGCAGCCGTGGTGATCTTGCAGAATGCACTGGAGACCGAACGCAGCACCGGGACGGCACCGGGGGAGATCGTCGCCGTCCCGCACGACACGGGGCCCGGCCATGGATAGGGTGAACAAGAGAAGTTGAGTGACGTCGGCATCGAACTCACCTCGCATCGCGCGCGCCGCTCCCGGCGCGGACTCGGCTGCCTGGCGCTCCTGGTGCTGCTCGCCGTGCTGGCAGGCGGGCTCTACTGGGGGGCGTCGACCGGCATCGACGCGCTCCGGGACCGCTTCAGCGACCCCGAGGACTACGCAGGCCCCGGCAGCGGGTCGGTGCTGATCGAGGTCGAGGACGGCGACAGTGCCTCCGACATCGGCAGCCAGCTGCTCGACGAGGGCGTGGTCGCCAGCCTCGAGGCCTTCACCGACGCGGCCCGGGTCAACCCCGACTCGACCGGCATCCAGGTCGGCTTCTACGAGCTGCAGAAGGAGATGCCCGCCGCGGAGGCTCTCGACGTGCTCGTCGACCCGGCCAACCTGATCCAGACGGGTGTCACCATCCCCGAGGGGCTGCGCGTCGAGCAGGTGGTGGAGGTGCTGGCCAAGGAGACCGACTTCAGCGCCAAGCAGTTCCGCCGGGCTTTGGACGACCCCGGGTCGCTGGGGCTGCCGGGCTACGCCGACGGCAACGCCGAGGGGTACCTCTTCCCGGCCACCTACGCCTTCCGCCCCAACGACAAGCCGGTCGACATGCTCTCGGCCATGGTGGACCGCTGGGAGCAGGCGGCTGACGACGCCGACCTCCGGGGCGCGGCGAGGAGGCTCGGCTACACACCTGGCGAGCTGATGACGATCGCGAGCCTGGTCGAGTCCGAGGCCAACCGGGACCAGGACCGCGGCAAGGTCTCCCGGGTGATCTACAACCGGCTGGAGAGCGACGAGACCGGCGGCCTCCTCCAGATCGACGCCACCGTCAACTACGCGCTCGGTCGTGACCTCGGTCTGGCCCTGACCAGCGAGGACCTCGACGTCGACTCGCCGTACAACACGCGCAAGTACCCCGGCCTTCCTCCGGGGCCGATCGAGTCGCCCGGTGACGCAGCCATCGCTGCCGCGGCAGACCCGACCCAGGGCCCGTGGTTCTACTACGTCACGGTCAACCTCGACACCGGCCAGACCAAGTTCACCGACGACTACGACGAGTTCCTGCGGTTCAAGAATGTCGAGCTGGCCGAGTTCTGCAGCACCTCCGACCGGTGCTCGTGACGCGGACGCGGTGCGGGGTGCTCGGCAGCCCGATCGCGCACTCGCTGTCGCCGCAGCTGCACCGGGCGGCCTACGCCGCGCTCGGTCTCGACTGGGAGTACGACGCCCACGAGGTGGACGCGGCGGACCTGGCCGACTTCCTCGACGGACTCGACGGGCGGTGGCGGGGACTGTCGCTGACGATGCCGCTCAAGCGCGCAGTGCTTCCGCACCTCGACGACGTGTCCGACCGGGCCGCGCTCGCGGGCGCAGCCAACACCGTCGTGCTGGACGGTGCCCGGCGAGTCGGTGACAACACCGACATCCCCGGGGCCGCGGCCGCGCTTCGCGAGCACTACGCCGGCCCGCTCCGCCGGGCCACCGTGGTCGGCGGTGGTGCCACCGCGGCCTCGGTGTCCTGGGCACTGGCCGACCTGGGCTGCGAGCTCGTGACCCTGCTGGTGCGGGACCCGGATCGAGCGGCCGGGACCGTCGCGGTGCTGGGCCGGCACCCGCGATCCCCCTCGGTCGAGGTGCGCCCGCTCGGGGCCGAGGTGCCGGGAGCCGATGTCGTCGTGTCGACGGTCCCCGCGACCGCCCACGAGTCGCTGCTCCGACTTGCCCGGCAGTGCGCCGTGCTCTTCGACGTGGTCTATGACCCGTGGCCGACCCCCCTCGCGGTCGCTGCGCAGGCGTCGGGAGCGGTCGTGGTCAGCGGTCATGACCTGCTGGTGCACCAGGCGGCGCTGCAGGTCGAGCTGATGACCGGCCGCGCCGTCGGTGTGAACGTGCTCCGGGCGGCGCTGGAGCCGGTGGGATGAGCGACCCGGTGACCTGGGCAACCGGCGTCGCCCTGGCCTGCGCGCTCTACGGGCTGCTGGTCGGCCAGCTGGTGCCGGTGCTGATCGCCCGCATCCCCGAGCCGGAGCCCGAGGCGGAGCCCGAGGCGGAGCGGGAGGCAGAGCGGACGCCAGGGGCGGAGCCCGACCCGGAGCCGATGCCGGAGGCACCGGCGGAGCGGCCCCAGGCACCCCCCCGGGAGGAGGGCGAGGTCAAGGAGCTCTACGCCGACATCGCCCGCCGTCGAGGCCTGCGGGCGGGGGCGAGCCTGGCCTGCGCGGTCGTCGCGGGTCTGCTCGGTGGCGCGGTGGGCTGGTCGCCCGCGCTGGGGTTCCTGCTCTACCTGGTGCCTGTCGGGGTGGCGCTGGCGGTCGTCGACTGGCACACCCGACGGCTGCCAACGGCGGTGATCGCGCCCTCCTACGGCGTGGTGGCGCTGATGGCGGCCGTTGCGGCGTGGTCCGAGGGCGACTGGGGGCGGCTCCTCGGTGCGGCACTCGGCTGGGCCGTGGCGGGCGGGCTGTTCTTCGCCTTGTGGTTCATCTACCCCAAGGGGATGGGCTACGGCGACGTACGCCTCTCGGGGGTGCTCGGGATCGCGCTGGGCTACCTGGGATGGGCCGAGCTGTTCGTCGGGCTGTGGACCGGCTTCCTGATCGGCGCGGTCGGCGGGCTGCTGCTGGCTGGATTGCGGTTGTTCAGTCGCAAGGCCTACCCGTTCGGTCCGTTCATGCTGGTCGGGGCGGTCACGGGCGTGGTGCTCGGGCCGTACGTCGGGGGCTGGTACGCCTGATCGCAGGCGCACAGCTGCGTGAAACACTGAGGGCATGCTGCGTTGGCTCACCGCGGGCGAGTCCCACGGCCCTGCTCTGGTTGCCGTCCTCGAGGGACTGCCGGCCCACGTCTCGGTGACCTCCGACGACATCGTGGAGGCGCTGGCGCGCCGGCGGCTCGGCTACGGCCGCGGCGCCCGGATGAAGTTCGAGCTGGACGAGGTCGAGATCATCGGTGGGCTGCGCCACGGCAAGACCTTGGGCAGCCCGGTCGCCATCCGGATCGGGAACACCGAGTGGCCCAAATGGGACAAGGTGATGTCGGCCGACCCCGTCGACCCGGTGGAGCTGGAGGCGCTGGCGCGCAACGCGGCGCTGACCCGGCCACGTCCGGGGCACGCGGACCTGGTCGGCATGCAGAAGTACGCCTTCGACGAGGCCCGACCCATCCTGGAGCGTGCCTCTGCACGCGAGACCGCGGCGCGGGTGGCCCTCGGCGCCGTCGCCTCGGCGTTCCTGGAGCAGGCGACGGGTGCACGGGTCGTCTCGCACGTTGTGGGGCTGGGCCCGGTGACAGCGCCGCGCGGCTCGGTGCCCGCACCCGAGGACGTCGGCCATCTCGACGACGACCCGGTGCGCTGCCTGGACCCCGACACCAGCAAGCAGATGGTCGCCGCGATCGACCAGGCCCACAAGGACGGTGACACCCTCGGCGGCGTCGTGGAGGTCGTCGTCCACGGCCTCCCGCCCGGCCTGGGCTCCCACGTCCACTGGGACCGCCGACTCGACGCCAAGCTGGCCGCCGCGTTGATGGGGATCCAGGCCATCAAGGGCGTGGAGGTCGGGGACGGCTTCGACCTCGCCGCGACCCCTGGCTCACTGGCGCACGACGAGATCGTCGGCACCGACGACGGGATCCGGCGTACGTCGGGACGCTCCGGAGGCACCGAGGGTGGGATGTCCACCGGCGAGGCACTGCGGGTGCGGGCGGCCATGAAGCCGATCGCCACGGTGCCGCGTGCGCTCAGGACCGTGGACGTCGCCACCGGTGAGGCAGCCGTCGCGCACCACCAACGCTCCGACGTCTGTGCGGTGCCGGCCGCCGGCATCGTCGCCGAGGCGATGGTCGCCCTCGTGCTGGCCGAGGCGGTGCTGGAGAAGTTCGGCGGCGACTCGGTGAGCGAGACCCGGCGCAACGTCCAGGGCTACCTCGACACGCTGAGGTACCGGTGACCGCCGCGACCCGCGGGCCGCGCGTCGTGCTCGTGGGTCCGATGGGCGCGGGCAAGTCGACGGTGGCCGCACTGCTCGCCGAGCGGTGGGGCCTCACCGTTCGTGACACCGACGCGGACATCGAGGAGGCGGAGGGCCGGCAGATCTCCGAGATCTTCATCGACGACGGCGAGGAGCACTTCCGCCAGCTGGAGCGCGCGGCGGTCGCCGGTGCTCTGGCCGGCCACGACGGCATCCTGGCGCTGGGCGGTGGAGCCGTGCTCGACGAGGGCACCCGGGCCGCGCTCGTCGGCCACCGCGTGGTTTTCCTCGACGTGGGACTCTCCGACGCGGTCAAGCGGGTCGGGCTCGGCATCGGCCGTCCGTTGCTGCTCGGCAACGTGCGCGCCCGGGTCAAGGCGCTGCTCGACGAGAGGCTGCCGATCTACCAGGCGATCTCGCAGGTGCACGTCGACACCGACGGCCGGACCCCCGACGACGTGGCCACCGAGGTGGCCGAGGCAGTGGAGAAGCTGGAGGCAGGAGCCTGATGACCGAGCACGACGACCGCACCACGCTGCCGGTCCGGGGCGTGTCGCCGTACGACGTGGTGGTGGGCACCGGTCTGCTCGGCGAGCTTCCGAGGATGCTCGGGGAGGGTGTCCGCCGGGTGGCGATCATCCACCCGCGCGCGCTCGCTGCCACCGGCGAGGCGATCCGGCAGGACCTCGTCGACCAGGGCTACGACGCCCACGGGATCGAGATCCCCGACGGCGAGGAGGCCAAGCTGGCGCCGGTCGCGTCGTTCTGCTGGCAGGTCCTCGGCCAGACCGGTTTCACCCGGTCCGACGCCGTGGTCACCGTCGGCGGTGGCTCGACCACCGACATGGGCGGCTTCGTCGCGGCCACCTGGCTGCGCGGGGTGAAGGTTGTGCACCTGCCCACGACGTTGCTGGCGATGGTCGACGCAGCGGTCGGCGGCAAGACCGGGATGAACACAGGAGAGGGCAAGAACCTCGTCGGCGCCTTCCACGAGCCCGCGGGCGTGCTCTGCGACCTCGCCACGCTGACGTCGCTGCCACGCAACGAGCTGATCAGCGGTCTGGCCGAGGTCATCAAGTGCGGCTTCATCGCCGACCCGGGGATCCTCGACCTCATCGAAGGTGACCCGATCGCGGCGGTCGAGCCGACAGCGCCGTTGCTGCGTGAGCTCATCGAGCGGGCGATCCAGGTCAAGGTCGACGTGGTGGTGGGGGATCTCCGCGAGACCGGCGGCAGCGCCCAGCACCCCGGCCGTGAGTCGCTCAACTACGGGCACACGCTCGGCCACGCGATCGAGAAGGCCGAGCGCTACCAGTTCCGGCACGGAGCCGCGGTCGCGATCGGCATGACCTACGTCTCCGAGCTGGCCCGGATGGCGGGCCGTCTCGACGACGCGACCGCCGAGCGGCACCGCTCGGTGCTCGAGCTGGTCGGACTGCCCACCTCCTACAACGGGGTGGCCCCATGGGGTCAGCTGCACGAGGCGATGAAGGTCGACAAGAAGTCGCGGGGCGACCAGCTGCGGTTCGTGGTGCTCGACGGCCTCGCCCGGCCCGCGGTCATGACCGCTCCGGACCCGGCGCTGCTCACCGCCGCCTTCGCCGAGATCGCCCCCAACGCTGGAGCCTCACGATGAGGGTGCTGGTCCTCAACGGCCCGAACCTCGGGCGGCTGGGGCGTCGCCAACCGGAGATCTACGGCACCACCACGCACGCCGAGCTCACCGACCTCTGCGTCGGGTGGGGGCGAGGCCTGGGCCTCGAGGTCGAGGTGCGCCAGACCAACCACGAGGGCGAGCTGCTGGACTGGCTCAACGAGGCCGCCGACCAGGCCACCCCGGTGGTCCTCAACGCAGCGGCCTGGTCGCACTACTCCTACGCCTTGTTCGACGCCTGCGGACAGCTCGAGGCCGCCCTCGTCGAGGTGCACATCTCCGACCCGGCCAGCCGTCCGGAGCAGTTCCGGCACACCTCCGTGGTCTCGCCGTACGCCTCGGCGGTGATCACCGGGCAGGGGATCGACGGCTACCGGCAGGCGCTGGTCCACCTCGCTGGGCAGGAGCCGGGCTCGCTCGGTTAGGGGCGGCTGCGGGGTTGGCCTAGACTTGGCGGCTGCCGCCGTACGGCGGCCCCCTCGACTCGACCGAAGGCTACGACTGCGCATGGCAACGACCAACGACCTCAAGAACGGCATGGTGCTCAACCTCGACGGCCAGCTCTGGTCGGTCACCTGGTTCCAGCACCACAAGCCCGGCAAGGGCGGCGCGGTCGTGCGCACCAAGCTGAAGAACATCGAGTCCGGCAAGAGTGTCGACAAGACGTTCAACGCCGACGTCAAGGTCGACGTCGCCAACGTCGACAAGCGCACCATGCAGTACCTCTACAACGACGGCACCAGCTTCGTCTTCATGGACACCTCTAACTACGAGCAGACCGAGGTCGCTCCCGAGATCGTGGGCGACGCCACCAACTTCCTGCTCGAGAACCAGGACGCCATCGTCGCCACCAACGAGGGCCGGGTGCTCTACATCGAGCTGCCTGCTTCGGTGGAGCTGCTCGTGGACTACACCGAGCCCGGCCTGCAGGGCGACCGCTCCACCGGTGGCACCAAGCCCGCGCGACTGGAGACCGGCCACGAGATCTCCGTGCCGCTCTTCATCACGACCGGCGAGAAGATCAAGGTCGACACCCGCGACAGCAGCTACCTCGGCCGCGTCTCCCAGTGACCCGACCCACGATCCGGCCCGAGATCGGCCGAGCCTGATGGCGGCACGCTCCAAGGCGCGCAAGCGGGCGCTGGACATCCTCTTCGAGTGCGAGGTGCGCGGCCTGCCGCTCGGTGACACCCTCGACGAGCGGGTGATGTCCGGCGAGCCCCCGGTCAACGAGTACACCGTGCAGCTGATCCGCGGCATCGTCGAGCACCAGACCCGGATCGACGAGCTGCTCTCGACCTACGCCGAGGGCTGGACCCTGGTGCGGATGCCGGCCGTCGACCGCAACGTGCTCCGGCTCGGCGTCCTCGAGCTGCTCTACGTCGAGGAGACCCCCGACGCCGTCGCCGTCAGCGAGGCGATGAGCCTGGTCCGGGACCTCTCCACCGACGAGTCGCCGGGCTTCGTCAACGGCGTGCTCGGCAACATCCTGCGCGACAAGGCGGGGCTGACGGCGTAGGTGCCCCCGGGCAATTCCCACGTTCCCGTGGTAAACGCCCGGTTCCCGCAGCGAACTCCCTCCGGTCAGCGCCAGGTCGCTGCGGGAAGGCTGGTCCGCAGCACAGGTCGCATCACTGGTCGGGGATGACGATCTGCTGGAGCGCCCACCGGTTGCCGTCGGGGTCGGCGAAGTAGACGAACCGGCCCCAGGCCTGCTCGTCGACGCCGTCGCATGCGACCCCGCGCTCACGGAGGTAGGCGAGCGCGGCGTCCGCGTCCTCGACCACGATCTGGACGAACTGCGAGGAGCCCTCCGGCATCATCTCCAGCCCGGTGCCGAAGCAGAACGAGCAGGCGGAGCCGGGCGGGGTGACCTGCACGAAGCGCAGCTCAGGGGAGACGACCTGGTCGTGGTCGACGTTCCAGCCCACCGAGTCGCGGTAGAAGGCGATCGCACGGTCGACGTCGGTGACGGGGAGTGGGATCAGCTCGATCTTGAAGTCCATCAGTTCCTCCTGGTCTCGGGGTTCGGGGGTTCCAGTCTCGCGACCATTCCGGTCAGCTCCTGTCCTGAAGTCAGCCCAACTGGAGCCGACGACGGTGCAGGCTGTCGTACGCCGGGCGGCAGGTCGCGGCCACCGCGGCGTCGTGGTCGTCGAGATCGATCTCGCGCGGCCGCCACGGCTCGAAGGCGGTGGAGGCCTGGACCGCGGCGTACCAGTGCGGCGCCCAGACGCCGTCGGTGTCGCGCGGGCCGGCCGGCCAGGCGAGCATCCGGTCGCTGAAGGCGACCCCGAGCCAGTCGCAGAGCCAGCGCAGGTAGGCCTCTGGGTCACGCAGGAAGTCGCCCGCGTCGATGATCGGCGGGGTCACCTCGTGGGCGTCCCAGAAGTCGACCATGCGGACCTGCTGGAGGAGCCCGATGTCCTCAGCCTCGCAGGCCTCGCGCGAGCGGACGTAGGACGAGACCACCTCGGCGGGGTCGCGGATCAGCAGCACGTTGCGGAAGGCCAACGTCCAGGCGAGGTCGTCGTCGCGACGCAGGTGGTGGGTCATCTGCTTGGCGTAGTGCAGGCGGCAGCCCTCGGGCGTCGGCGCGGCCAACGAGGCGCGCACGACGGCCTCGTCGGTCGGCTGGGCGACGAGCACGTCGTCGCGGCCGGGGTGGTCGAGCCCGGTCCGGTGCAGGAAGGCGGCGTAGAAGGGCTCGTCGACCACCACAGTGTCGGGGCGGTTCTCCCAGGAGCGCATCATCGCGGTGCTCAGGTTGCGCGGCCCGCTCCACATGTGGAGCCGGATCGGCGTGCCGGTCATGCGCTCAGCCTAGGGTGCCTCTCCGATCGCCTGACTTGCTGCGCTGCGCTGCGCCGCCGGCGGCGGCGGCGGGAGCCTGCCTCACGCGGCATCGGCGGCGATCGACGTGCCGCAGCGGGGGCAGTGCCGCCCCGTGCAGGTGTCCAGGTCCTGGCCGCACCCGCAGGTCGCGTCGACCGGGCGGACCGCCGGTCGAGGACTTGTCTGGAGCGATTCCCAGGCATGACGTTCGGTGGTCATCGTCGTCACCTCCTTCGCTCGTGTGGTGGGCGGTCCTTTCAGGGGAAGAGACCGCCCTCGTCGATTTGATTCATCGCTGGCCTCGTCGTCTTCTTGTTCGCGCTGGACGCTTGCGCGGACAGGTGCGGCCGAGGACGAGCGCGCAGCAGGGTTCCTCCGCCGGCTGGTCTCGACGTGGCAGGCTGGCAACCATGAGCGCTCAGGAAGTCGATGTGGTCGTCGTCGGGCTCGGACCCGGCGGAGAGTCAGTGGCGACGCAGCTGGCGACAGCCGGTCTCGAGGTGCTGGCCGTCGAGCGTCGCCTCGTGGGCGGAGAGTGCCCCTACTACGGCTGCATCCCGAGCAAGATGATGGTGCGCGCCGCTGACGTGCTGGCGGAGGGGCGGCGCGTGCAGGACTTCGCGGGGACGGCGTCGGTCTCGCCCGACTTCACCCCGGTGGCGCGTCGCATCAAGGAGGAGGCGACCACCGACTGGGACGACACGGTCGCGGTCGAGCGGCTGCAGAAGGCGGGCGCCACCGTCGTGCACGGCAGTGCGCGCATCCTCGGACCCCGCGAGGTCGAGGTGGACGGCACGAGCTACCGGGCCCGGAAGGGAATCGTGCTCAACACCGGCACCGAGCCCTCGGCGCCGCCGATCGACGGACTGGCCGACACGCCGTACTGGACCAACCGCGACGTCGTCCGTGTCGACACCGCCCCGGGCTCGATGGTCGTGCTCGGCGGCGGCGCCATCGGCGCGGAGATGGCCCAGGCGTTCGCGCGTTTCGGCACCCGGGTGACCGTGCTGGAGCTCGCCGACCGGATCCTGGCTCCCGAGGAGCCGGAGGCGAGCAAGGTCGTCGCCGACGTGTTCGCCCACGAGGGCATCCAGGTGCTGACCGGCGTCAGCGTGGGCGCGGTGTCCTACCACGACGGCACCTTCCGGGTCCGTGTCGACGACCAGGAGCTGACCGCGGACGCCTTGCTGGTCGCGGCAGGCCGCCGCAACAACATCGCCGACATCGGCCTCGAGAGCGTGGGGGTCGACCCCGACGCGCGCGCCCTCGACACCGACGGCCGGATGCGGGTCGCCGGCACCGAGGGGCTCTGGGCCGTCGGGGACATCACCGGCAAGGGCGCGTTCACGCACATGTCGATGTACCAGGCAGCCGTCGCGGTGCGCGACATCCTGGGCCAGGAAGGCCCGGAAGCGGCGTACCACGCTGTCCCGCGGGTGACCTTCACCGATCCCGAGGTCGGCAGCGTCGGCCTGACCGAGGGGCAGGCCCGAGACGCCGGGCTTCGCATCCAGGTCGGCACGACCGACCTCGCCACATCGACGCGAGGCTGGATCGCGAAGGCCGAGGGCGTGATCAAGGTCGTCGCCGACGCCGACCGGGGCGTCCTGGTCGGTGCCACCGTCGTCGGCCCGTCGGGCGGGGAGGTGCTCTCGATGTTGGCCGTCGCGGTGCATGCCGAGGTCCCGGTCGCACTGCTGCGCTCGATGATCTACGCCTACCCGACCTTCCACCGGGCGGTCGAGGAGGCGGTCAACGACCTGCATTGACATCGGGTCGTCCGCAGGACGGGACACGGAGCTGGCGACGTGGTCGGGGACCGGCCGCCCTGTTAGAGTCTGGCTCGATCGACATCCTTTAACGAGCCGTCCCGTGAGGCGGAGAAGGAGGTCAGACGAGCTCGTGTGTGCCCAACCGAACGCACAGCAAGCCCGCACCTCGGCACAGTCCACCGTCATGGATGCGCGTGACGTCTCCCGCGCACTGACCCGTATCGCCCACGAGATCCTCGAGCGCAACAAGGGTGCCGCAGGTCTCCTGCTGCTCGGTATCCCTTCTCGGGGCGTACCCCTCGCGGAACGGGTCGCGGCCAAGATCACTGCGGTCGAGGGCGTCGAGGTCCCGGTCGGGTCGCTCGACGTGACGATGTACCGCGACGACCTGCGCCTGCGGCCGGCTCGCACCCTGATGCGTACCGAGATCCCCACCGACGGTATCGACGGCAAGGTGGTGGTGCTCGTCGACGACGTGCTCTTCTCAGGCCGCACGATCCGTGCGGCGCTGGACGCGATGAACGACCTCGGCCGACCTCAGGCCGTCCGGTTGGCCGTCCTGGTCGACCGCGGCCACCGCGAGCTGCCGATCCGGGCCGACTTCGTGGGCAAGAACCTGCCGACGTCCCTGGTCGAGAAGGTCTCGGTGCACCTTGCGGAGTTCGACGACGAGGACGCCGTGCTGATCTCGACGAGCAGCCCCGACGACAGGCACGCCGACGAGAGGGAGACCCCGTGAAGAAGCACCTCCTGAGTGCGGGCGACCTCTCCCGCGACGACGCCGAGCTGATCCTCACCACCGCCGATGAGCTGCGGTCCCTGGCGGACCGCCCGATCAAGAAGCTGCCGGCTCTGCGCGGTCGCACCATCGTGAACCTCTTCTTCGAGGACTCGACCCGCACCCGGATCTCGTTCGAGGCCGCCGCCAAGCGCCTCTCCGCCGATGTCATCAACTTCTCGGCCAAGGGCTCGTCGCTGAGCAAGGGCGAGTCGTTGAAGGACACCGCGCTCACCCTCGAGGCGATGGGTGCCGATGCCGTGGTGGTGCGGCACTGGGCGTCCGGGGCGCCGCACCTGCTGGCCAACGCCGGCTGGTCGCGGTCCAGCGTCGTCAACGCCGGTGACGGCACCCACGAGCACCCCACGCAGGCTCTGCTCGACGCCTTCACGATGTGGCGGCACCTCGGGGACCTCGACGGCCGCCGGGTCGCGATCGTGGGCGATGTGCTGCACAGCCGGGTGGCGCGCTCCAACGCGCTGCTGCTGAAGACGCTCGGCGCGGAGGTGACCCTGGTCGGGCCGCCGACGCTGCTGCCGTACGGCATCGACGGCTGGGGTGTGGAGACCTCCTACGACCTCGACGCCGTGCTGCCCAAGGCCGACGTGGTGATGATGCTGCGGGTGCAGAAGGAGCGGATGAACGCCGCCTTCTTCCCCACGGTGCGGGAGTACAGCCGTCGCTACGGACTCGACGGGCGCCGGATGGCCACCCTCCAGGACCACACGATCGTGATGCACCCCGGCCCGATGATCCGTGGCATGGAGATCACCGCGGACGTCGCCGACTCCGACCGCTCGGTGATCGTCGAGCAGGTCACCAACGGGGTCGCGGTCCGGATGGCCGTGCTCTACCTGCTGCTCGGCGGCTCCGAACCCGCCGTCTCGACCGGTACGACGGAGGACTCCCCGTGACCACCAGCTACCTGATCAAGAACGTCCGCGTCCTGGGCGGCGACCCGGTTGACCTGCTGCTGGAGGGCGGCGTGTTCGTCGACCCCGGCTCCTCGACCAGGCAGGACGCGGAGGTGATCGAGGCGGACGGGCTGATCGCGTTGCCCGGGCTGGTGGACCTCCACACCCACCTGCGCGAGCCCGGACGCGAGGACGCCGAGACCGTCGACACCGGAACCATGGCGGCGGCGGTGGGCGGTTACACGGCCGTGCACGCGATGGCCAACACCGACCCGGTCGCCGACACTGCCGGCGTCGTCGAGCAGGTCTGGCGCCTGGGTCGCGAGGCCGGGCACTGCGACGTCTTCCCCGTCGGCGCGGTCACCGTGGGACTCGGTGGCGAGCGGCTGGCCGAGCTGGGCGCGATGGCCGACTCCGCAGCACGGGTCCGGGTCTTCTCCGACGACGGCAAGTGCGTCTCCGACGCCGTGCTCATGCGTCGGGCGCTGGAGTACGTCAAGGCCTTCGACGGAGTGATCGCCCAGCACGCCCAGGAGCCGCGGCTCACCGAGGACTCGCAGATGAACGAGGGCGAGCTGTCGGGCCGGCTGGGCCTGCGTGGCTGGCCGGCGGTCGCCGAGGAGGCGATCATCGCCCGCGACTGCCTGCTCGCCGCCCACGTCGACTCCCGGCTGCACGTCTGCCACGTCTCCACCGCCGGCTCGGTGGAGATCGTCCGGTGGGCCAAGAGCAAGGGCTGGAACGTCACCGCGGAAGCCTGCCCGCACCACCTGATCCTCACCGACGAGCTGGCGGCGACCTACGACCCGATCTACAAGGTCAACCCGCCGTTGCGGTCGGCCACGGACGTCGAGGCGCTGCGGGCGGGACTGGCCGACGGCACGATCGACGTCGTGGCCACCGACCACGCTCCGCACCCCCATGAGGACAAGGACTGCGAGTGGCAGGCCGCCGCCTTCGGGATGATCGGCCTGGAGACCGCCCTCTCGATCGTGCAGGCCACGATGGTCGACACCGGCCTGCTCGACTGGGCCGGGGTGGCGCAGCGGATGTCGAGCAAGCCCGCCGAGATCGGCCGCCTGAGCGGTCACGGCCGTCCGATCGCGGTCGGCGAGCCGGCCAACGTCGTGCTCTACGATCCAGCGGCGACCCGGGTGGTCGACGCCACCGAGACGGTGTCGTTGTCCCGCAACACGCCGTACGCCGGGATGGAGCTGCCCGGGCGCGTGGTCGCCACCTTCCTGCGGGGCACGCCGACGGTGCTCGACGGGAAGCTCGCCTAGTGGAGACGTGGCAGGCGGTCGGGCTGCTCGGGGTCGTGCTGGTGCTGGCCTACCTGGGCATGTGGCGAGGCTGGAGGGGGCGGGCGAACAAGCACGAGCTCCCGCCGCTCGTGCACGCCCCGACCATCCGCGACCTGCCCGACGCGAAGGTCGGGGCGGGTGCCCGCTACGTCGGGACCACGGTCGCTGGTGACTGGCTCGACCGTGTCGTTGCCCGTGGCCTGGGCGCGCGGAGCCTCTGTCGGCTCAACCTTTCGCCCGAGGGTCTCGACGTGATCCGGCTGGGCGGGTCCTTCCGGATCCCGAGCTCGGCGCTGCGCGGCGCCCGTCACGACCAAGGCATCGCGGGCAAGGTGGTGCCGCCGCACGGGCTGCTTGTCGTGACCTGGGAGCACGGCGACTACGTCCTCGACACCGGCTTCCGGTTGACCGACGAGGTGGTGGCCGACCGCGGCGTCACCGAGGCTCACAACACATGGATCAGGTCCATTTCCAAGCTGGTCAAGGAGAGTTCGAAGTGAGTGCCCCGACTCCGGCGTTGCTCGTCCTCGAGGACGGCCGCACCTTCCACGGTGATGCCTACGGCGCCACCGGTGAGACCTTCGGCGAGGCCGTCTTCTCCACCGGGATGACCGGCTACCAGGAGACGCTCACCGACCCGTCCTACCACCGCCAGGTCGTGGTGATGACAGCCCCGCACGTCGGCAACACCGGCATGAACGACGAGGATCCCGAGTCGCACCGCATCTGGGTCAGCGGCTACGTCGTGCGCGACCCGGCCCGGGTCCCCTCGAGCTGGCGGTCCCGGCGTTCCCTCGACGACGCCCTGCGCGAGCAAGGAGTGGTCGGCATCAGCGGTGTCGACACCAGGGCGCTGACCCGGCACCTGCGCGAGCGCGGTGCGATGCGGGTGGGCATCTCCACGGTGGAGACCGACCCGGAGGCGCTGCTGGGCCGGGTGCTGGCGGCCGAGCAGATGGTGGGTACGGAGCTGGCCGGTCAGGTGTCCACGGCGCGGGGCTACGTGGTCCCGGCGGTGGGCCAGCGGCGGTTCACCGTCGCCGCCGTCGACCTCGGCATCAAGGCCAACACCCCGAGGATGATGGCCGAGCGCGGCATCGAGGTGCACGTGCTGCCCGCGACGTCCGGCCTCGACGAGGTGCTCGCGGTCAACCCCGACGGCGTCTTCTACTCCAACGGGCCCGGCGACCCGGCCGCCACCACCCACCAGGTCGAGCTGCTCAGGTCCGTGCTGGGGCAAGGGATTCCCTACTTCGGCATCTGCTTCGGCAACCAGCTCTTCGGCCGGGCGCTCGGCTTCGGCACCTACAAGCTGAAGTACGGGCACCGCGGCATCAACCAACCGGTGATGGACCGCACCACCGGCAAGGTCGAGGTCACCGCGCACAACCACGGCTTCGCCGTCGACGCCCCCCTCGCCGGCACGACCCGCACCGAGTTCGGGCAGGCCAGTGTCAGTCACGTGTGCCTCAACGACGACGTGGTCGAGGGGCTCGAGCTGCGCGACGGTTCCGGAGCGCTCAAGGCGTTCAGCGTGCAGTACCACCCGGAGGCGGCCTCGGGGCCGCACGACGCGGCGTACCTCTTCGACCGCTTCTGCGACCTGATGTCCGAGCCGTCCCGAGACCAGGGGGGTGAGGGGTCGGCTGTGCCCCGACACGCCGACACAGGACCTGAAGAACTGACCCCTCGGCCGGAAGGAAGCTGACATGCCGAAGCGCACCGACATCAGGAGCGTCCTGGTCATCGGGTCCGGCCCGATCATCATCGGCCAGGCCTGCGAGTTCGACTACTCGGGCACCCAGGCCTGCCGGGTGCTCAAGGAGGAGGGCATCCGGGTCGTCCTGGTCAACTCCAACCCGGCCACGATCATGACCGACCCGGAGTTCGCCGACGCGACCTACGTCGAGCCGATCACCCCGGAGTACGTCGAGAAGGTGATCGAGAAGGAGCGGCCCGACGCCCTGCTCGCGACACTCGGAGGGCAGACCGCCCTCAACGCCGCCATCGCGCTGGACCAGGCCGGCGTCCTGGAGAAGTACGGCGTCGAGCTGATCGGCGCCAGCATCGAGGCGATCAATCGCGGCGAGAACCGCGAGTCGTTCAAGCAGATCGTCGAGGAGCTCGGGGGAGAGGTCGCCACGTCGGTGATCTGCCACTCGATGGACGACTGCCTCGCGGCGGCCGGCCAGCTCGGCTACCCGATGGTGGTGCGGCCGTCGTTCACGATGGGCGGGACCGGTTCCGGGATGGCCTTCGACGAGGGGGACCTGCGCCGGATCGCCGGCTCCGGTCTCGCGGCCAGCCCCACGACCGAGGTGCTCCTGGAGGAGTCCATCCTCGGCTGGAAGGAGTACGAGCTCGAGGTGATGCGCGACCAGGCCGACAACGTCGTGATCATCTGCAGCATCGAGAACCTCGACCCGATGGGCGTGCACACCGGCGACTCCATCACGGTCGCGCCCGCGATGACGTTGACCGACCGCGAGTACCAGCACCTGCGCGACCTCTCGATCGGGATCATCCGATCGGTCGGCGTCGACACCGGCGGCTGCAACATCCAGTTCGCGGTCAACCCCGCCGACGGGCGGGTCGTGGTGATCGAGATGAACCCGAGGGTCTCGCGGTCCAGCGCGCTGGCGTCCAAGGCCACCGGCTTCCCGATCGCCAAGATCGCCGCGAAGGTGGCCATCGGCTACACCCTCGACGAGATCCCCAACGACATCACCACCGCCCACGGACTGGGCACGCCGGCATCCTTCGAGCCCGCCCTGGACTACGTCGTGGTGAAGGTGCCCCGCTTCGCGTTCGAGAAGTTCCCCTCCGCCGACCCGACCCTGACCACCCACATGAAGTCGGTGGGAGAGGCGATGTCGATCGGGCGCAACTTCACCGAGGCGCTGCAGAAGGCGCTGCGCAGCCTGGAGAGCAAGGGCGCGGTGTTCGACTGGGCGACGCCGGTCGGCCACCTCGACAAGGCTGCCCTGATGCACAGCATCCGCACCCCGCACGACGGTCGGCTGCGCGAGGTGATGGACGCCCTGCGCGCCGGAGCGACGCAGGAGGAGCTTTACGAGGCCACCGCCATCGACCCGTGGTTCCTCGACCAGCTGCTGCTCATCGACGAGGTCGCGACCGCGGTCCTCGAGGCGCCCGAGCTCGACGTGGCGACCCTGCGCCTGGCCAAGCGGCACGGCTTCTCCGACGCCCAGCTCGCGGCGATGCGCGGGATGCGTGAGGACGTCGTGCGGGGAGTCAGGCACGCCCTGGGCATCCGCCCGGTCTACAAGACCGTCGACACCTGTGCCGCGGAGTTCGCGGCGCAGACGCCCTACCACTACTCCTCCTACGACGAGGAGAGCGAGGTGCGCCCGCGTGAGCGGGAGGCCGTGATCATCCTCGGCTCCGGGCCCAACCGGATCGGGCAAGGCATCGAGTTCGACTACTCCTGCGTGCACGCGAGCCTGGCGCTGTCGGCGTCGAAGGGCGGGGCCGGCTACGAGACGATCATGGTCAACTGCAACCCCGAGACCGTCTCCACCGACTACGACACCTCCGACCGCCTCTACTTCGAGCCGCTGACCTTGGAGGACGTGCTCGAGATCGTGCACGCCGAGGAGCAGGCCGGCCCCATCGCCGGCGTCATCTGCCAGCTCGGCGGGCAGACCCCGCTCGGGCTCGCGCAGGGCCTGGAGGACGCGGGCGTCCCGATCGTGGGCACGTCGCCGGCCGCGATCCACCTGGCCGAGGAACGCGGTGCGTTCGGCCGGGTGCTCGCCCAGGCGGGCCTGCCGGCGCCCAAGCACGGACTGGCCACCTCCTACGACGAGGCGCAGGGCATCGCCGACGAGATCGGCTACCCGGTCCTGGTCCGGCCGTCCTACGTCCTCGGCGGTCGCGGCATGGAGATCGTCTACGACGACACCGCACTCGAGTCCTACATCGCCCGGGCCACGCTGGTCAGCCCCGAGCACCCCGTGCTGGTCGACCGCTTCATCGACGACGCCGTGGAGATCGACGTCGACGCGATCTTCGACGGCGACGAGCTGTTCCTCGGTGGCGTGATGGAGCACATCGAGGAGGCCGGCATCCACTCCGGCGACTCCTCGTGCGCGCTGCCGCCGATCACCCTCGGGGCGCAGGAGATCGCCCGCATCCGCGAGGCGACCGAGGCGATAGCGATCGGCATCGGCGTACGCGGGCTGCTCAACATCCAGTACGCACTCGGCTCCGACGTCCTCTACGTCCTCGAGGCCAACCCCCGGGCCAGTCGCACCGTCCCCTTCGTGTCCAAGGCGACCGCGACGCCGCTCGCGAGCGCCGCGGCCCGGGTGATGCTGGGGGAGTCGATCGCCGACCTGCGCCTGGCCGGGGTGCTGCCCGCCGAGGGCGACGGCGGCAACCTGCCCGGTGACGCGCCGATCGCGGTCAAGGAGGCGGTGATGCCCTTCAACCGCTTCCGCACGCCCGACGGCCGCAACGTCGACACCGTGCTGGGACCGGAGATGAAGTCGACCGGTGAGGTGATGGGCTTCGACGCCGACTTCGGCACCGCCTTCGCCAAGGCGCAGACCGCCGCGTTCGGGTCGCTGCCGACCAGCGGCAGGGTCTTCGTCTCGATGGCCAACCGCGACAAGCGCACCATGATCTTCCCGATCAAGGTGCTCGCCGACCGCGGCTTCGAGATCCTCGCCACCCAGGGCACCGCCGAGGTACTCCGTCGCAACGGCGTCAAGGTCACCGTCGTGCGCAAGCACTTCGAGGGCCCCGGCCCGCAGGGCGAGCCCACCACCGTGCAGCTGATCCTGTCCGGAGAGATCGACCTCGTGATCAACACCCCGCACGGGTCCTCGGGCGGCGGCTCGGCCCGCATCGACGGCTACGAGATCCGCACCGCTGCGGTCATGGGCAACATCCCGTGCATCACCACGGTGCAGGGGCTCGGCGCGGCGGTGCAGGGGATCGAGGCGTTGCGCGGCGGCGGCATCGGCGTCCGCTCGCTCCAGGACTGGTCCCGGCGCGACGGCGCCGCTCCCTCCGCAGGACCCGCGAGGTGACGGCGTACCGACGCGCCTTCGACACCGTGCTGGTGCGCCTCGACGCCGAGAGGGCCCACCGCGCCGGCTTCCGGGCGCTGCGGGCGGGCCGCCCGCTTCTGCGCCGGCTCGAGCGGCTCGACCGGCCGGGGATCCCGGTCCGGGCGATGGGGCTGGAGTTCCCCGGCCCGCTGGGCCTGGCTGCCGGGTTCGACAAGAACGCCGAGGGCATCGACGCCCTGGCGGCGCTGGGCTTCGGCTTCGTCGAGGTCGGCACCGTCACGGGTGAGCCGCAGCCGGGCAACGACCGTCCGCGACTGTTCCGGCTGCCCCGCGACCGGGCGGTGGTCAACCGGATGGGCTTCAACAACGACGGAGCCGAGGCCGTCGCGGAACGGCTGGCCCGGCGTCGGGTCCGGACCGGTCGGGGTCGCCGCGACGTGGTGGTCGGGGTCAACATCGGCAAGACCAAGGTCGTCGCGGA
Organism: uncultured Actinomycetota bacterium; assembly: GCA_963772415.1. Classification (GTDB taxonomy): domain Bacteria; phylum Actinomycetota; class Actinomycetes; order Propionibacteriales; family Nocardioidaceae; genus Nocardioides_B. Next base: position 349,871 of record CAVYWU010000006.1, read on the forward strand.
GTCCGACCTCGACGCCGTGGTCGAGGACTACGAGAAGTCCACCCGCTTGCTCACGCCCTACGCCGACTACCTCGTCGTCAACGTGTCCTCCCCCAACACCCCCGGCCTGCGTGACCTCCAGTCGGTGGAACGGCTGCGTCCGCTGCTGGAGGCGGTACGCCGCCAGGCCGACGCGGTCACGGTGCGGACCCAGGAGGCGCCTGGTGGTGGCCGGGTCCCGCTGCTGGTCAAGATCGCTCCCGACCTGTCCGACGACGACGTGCTCGCGGTGGCCGACCTCGCCGTCGAGCTCGGACTCGACGGGATCGTCGCGACCAACACCACGATCAGCCGCGACGGGCTGGTGTCCTCGCCCGACGAAGTGGCGGCGGCGGGGGCCGGCGGCCTCTCCGGCAGGCCCCTGCGGGAGCGGGCGCTGGAGGTGCTCCGGCTGCTGCGCGAGCGGGTCGGCCCGGAGCTCACGATCATCGCGGTGGGTGGCATCGGCGACGCCGAGGACGCCCGCGCACGGCTCGACGCCGGCGCCACCCTGCTCCAGGCCTACACCGCCTTCGTCTACGAGGGGGCCGGCTGGCCGGCCCGGGTGCAGCGCGAGCTGGCGGGCTCATGACCACGGCGGGGGAGGTCGCGGCAGGTGGGAGCGGGCCGGTGCAGGTCGTCGGCGAGGTGCTCAGCTCCAAGCGCATCGGTGCCCACCACCTCGTCACCCTGGTCGCCCCGGGCGTGCCCGAGCGGTTCCGCCCGGGCACGATGGTCGCCCTCGGGCTCGGTGGCGCGCTCTCGTCCCGGGTCGTCCCGGCGACGTACCCGATCCACCGCGTGCGGGCGACCGGCGCCTACGGCGGCACCGTCGAGGTCGTGCTCACACTCACGGGAGCCGGCCCGGACGCCGATGCCGCCTCGACCTGGCTGGCCTCAGCCCCGGCGGGAACGCCGGTCCCCGTCACAGGTCCCCTGGGACGCCCCTTCGCGCTGCCCAAGGAGGCGGTGACCTGCCTCCTCGTGGGCGAGGCGGGCGCAGCGGCGCCGCTGTTCCCGCTCGCAGAGCGGCTGCGGGAGCGGGGCTGCGCGGTCCACATGCTGCTCGGGGCGGCGGGGGAGCCGCAGCTCTTCGGCGCGCTGGAGGCGCGCCGGGCCACCCGGGGGGTCACGGTGGTGACACGCGACGGCTCCGTCGGGATCGCCGGCACTCTGGCGACCACCCTGCCCGACGTCTTGACCCGCACCGGTGCGGACGTGGTCTACGCCGCCGGCCCGACCCGGACCCTGCACCAGGTCGCGGCCGCGGCCGAGGCGCACGGGTCGTGGAGCCAGGTGCTGCTGGTCGACGTGCCGATGCCGTGCGGCACCGGCCTCTGCGGCGGCTGCGTCCTGCCGATGGTCGGCGAGGACGGCCTCACCCGGATGGCCCGGGTGTGCGCCGACGGGCCCGTCGTACGCGGTGACCGGGTGCGCTGGGCCGACCTCGGCACCGTCCCGGAGGGTGCCCGATGACCGCGACGGTGGATCTCACCACCGACCTCGTCGGGCTGTCGCTGGCGACGCCCGTCCTGACCGCGGCAGGGTGCGGCGGCAGCGGTCGCGAGCTCGAGCCCTACGTCGACCTCGACCGGCTCGGCGCGTTCACCACCCGGACGCTGACCCTCGACCGGCAGTCCGGCAACCCCGCGCCCCGGCTGGTCCCCACCGTCGGCGGTGTGCTGACCGACAGCGGCGGCCAGAACCCGGGACTTCAGGGCTTCCTCGCCACTGAGCTTCCCTGGCTCGCCCAGCGCGGCGTCCGGACGATCGTGTCGATCGCGGGTCGCACGCTCGCCGACTACGCCGAGCTGGCCCGGCACGCCGGCGGTGCCCCCGGCGTCGCCGCCGTGGAGGTCGAGCTGTCCGGTCGGTACGCCGGGGGAGGGGCGCTCGACCTCGACCCGTTCGCGGCCGGCAAGGCGGTCCACGTGGTGCGCCGGGACACGCCCCGCGGCCTACCGGTCCTGGTCAAGCTCACACCCGGCAGCCACCTGGTCGACGTAGCCCGCCAGGTGGTCCACGAGGGCGCCGACGCCCTCGTGATCGGTCACGGGCTGCCCGGGCTGGTCTTCGACCCCGACACCGGACGACCCGCGTTGAGTGGGCACCACGGCAGCCTCAGCGGCCCGGCGGTGCTGCCCCTCGCGACCCGGTCTGTCGCCGACGTCCACGAGGCGCTGCCCGGCACGCCGCTGGTCGGCGCCGGCGGCGTCCGCTCCGGTGCCGACGCCTGGCAGCTGCTGCTCGCCGGCGCGACCGCCGTCGCTGTCGGCACCGCGCTGCTCGCCGACCCGGCCGCGCCGGGACGCGTCGCCGACGAGCTGGCGGCGCTGCTCGCCCGCCACGACCTCACGGCCCCGACCGAGCTCGTCGGACGGGGCCTCGCCACCCAGCACCCAGGAGTGACCCGATGACCACCTTCGGCAGCCGACTCGCAGACGCGATCGACAACCGCGGCCGGCTCTGCGTCGGCATCGACCCGCACCCGGAGCTGCTCGATGCGTGGGGGCTGACCGACTCACCCTTCGGGCTGGAGAAGTTCGCTCTCGGCGCGGTCGAGGCGGTCGCCGGCTCGGTCTCGGTGGTCAAGCCGCAGTCCGCCTTCTTCGAGCGGCACGGCTCCGCGGGCATCGCGGTGCTGGAGCGGGTGATCGCGGCCTGCCACCAGCTCGGTGCGCTCGTGCTCCTCGACGTCAAGCGAGGCGACATCGGCACCACCGCGCAGGCCTACGCCGATGCCTACCTGCACCCGTCCAGCCCGCTCGCCGTCGATGCCATCACCGTCTCGCCCTACCTCGGGATGGGATCGCTCGACCCGGTGATCGACACGGCCCTGGCCCATGACCGGGGGGTGTTCGTGCTCGCGATGACCTCCAACCCCGAGGCCCGGCAGTTCCAGCAGGCCACCACCCCTGACGGACGCACGGTGGCCGCCACCGTCCTGGACGCCGTTGCCAGCCGCAACGCCGGCCAGCAGCCTCTGGGCTCGGTCGGTGTCGTCGTGGGCGCCACTGTCGGGAGCGAGTCCGGCACGAAGGGGGACGAGCCGACCCACCAGCTCGACGTCAACGGCCCGGTCCTGGTGCCCGGGTACGGCGCCCAGGGGGGCAGCATCGCCGACATCGCGTCCCTGTTCGGACCCACCACCCGGGCGGTGCTGCCGAGCACCTCACGCGAGGTGCTCAGGGCCGGCCCCGACCGGCAGGCGCTCCACGAGGCCGCCCGCCGGGCGGCCGACGAGGTCGACGCCCTGCCCTGACCTGTGCTTCGGTGGGTCGGCGTTTCGACAACCGGACCACCGGCTGGGTAGAACTGGACGCATGCCTCTCGATGCCAGCAACCCCTTCGCCGCGCCCAGCGTCCTGCCCTTCGAGTTCCCGCCGTTCGACCAGGTCCGGACCGAGCACTACCGGCCGGCCTTCGAGGCCGGCGTGGCCGAGCACCGCGCCGAGGTCGCGGCCATCGCGGGCGCCGAGGAACCCCCGACCTTCGACAACACCGTGGTCGCCCTCGAGCGCACCGGGCGCCTGCTGGAGCGCACCATGCGGGTCTTCTACGAGCTGGCCAACTCGATGGCCACGCCCGAGATGCAGGAGCTCGAGGGGGAGCTGATGCCGGCCTGGTCGGCGCACCGCGACGCTCTCCTGCTCGACGCCGACCTCTTTGCCCGGATCGACGCCGTGCACGCTGCGCGCCACGAGAGCGGACTCGACGAGGAGCAGGTCCGGCTCGTCGAGCGCCACCACACCGACTTCGTCCGCGCCGGCGCGAGCCTCCCGGTCGAGCGGCAGCAGCGGCTGCGCGAGCTCAACGACGAGATCAGCAAGACCACGACGACCTTCGGTCGCACGCTGCTGGCCGAAGCCAACTCGATGGCCGTGCACGTCAAGGACGTCGCCGAGCTCGACGGGCTCTCCGAGGACGCGATCGACGCCGCCGCCCTGGCCGCGAAGGACCGGGACCTCGAGGGCCACGTGCTCACGCTGCTCTCGCCCACCATCCAGCCGGCCCTCGCGTCGTTGCGCAATCGCGGTCTGCGTCGTCGCCTGCACGAGGCCGCCACCACCCGTGGGCTGCGTGGCGGCGACCACGACACCCGGGCGCTGATCATCCGGATCGCGGCCCTCCGCGCCGAGCGGGCCGTGCTGCTCGGCCACCCCGACCACGCGGCGTACGTCGTGGAGGATCAGACCGCAGGCACCACGTCGGCCGTCACCGACATGCTCGACGCCATGGCCGCGCCCGCGATGGCCAACCTGGCCGGCGAGCGCGAGGCGATCGAGGCCGCGATGCGAGAGGACGGCATCGACGGACCCGTCGAGCCGTGGGACTGGTCCTACTACGCCGCCAAGGTCAAGGCCGCGACCTACGCCGTCGACACCGCTGCGCTGCGGCCCTACTTCTCGCTCGACCGCGTGCTCGGCGACGGCGTCTTCTTCGCCGCCGAGCGCCTGTACGGGCTGACCTTCGTCGAGCGTCTCGACCTGCCGGCCTACGGCCCGGGGGTCCGCACCTACGAGGTCCGTGACGGTGACGGTCCCGACAGCCCCGTGCTCGGCCTGTTCGTGTGCGACTGGTTCGCCCGGCCCACCAAGCGCGGGGGCGCCTGGATGGACGAGTTCGTGACCCAGTCGCACCTGCTCGACCAGCGGCCGGTCGTCGTGGTCTGCCTCAACGTGCCGCGCCCGGCGGAGGGCCAACCAGCCCTGATGACGGTCGACGAGGTGCGGACGGCCTTCCACGAGTTCGGGCATGCGTTGCACGGGCTGTTCTCCGACGTGACCTACCCCCGTCTCGCCGGCACCGACGTACCGCGCGACTTCGTCGAGTTCCCCTCCCAGGTCAACGAGATGTGGGCGTGGGACCCGGAGGTGCTGGCCAGCTACGCGCGTCATCACGCCACCGGCGAGGCGCTGCCCCAGGACGTGGCCGACCGGTTGATCGCCTCGGGCGAGGCCGGCATGGGCTTCGACACCGTCTCGATGCTGGGAGCCGCACTGCTCGACCACGAGTGGCACCGGGTCACCCCCGGCACCGCACCGACCGATCCGGCAGAGGTCGAGGCCTTCGAGGTCGCAGCCCTGGAGCGGCACGGGGTGCGTTCGGACATCGTGCCGCCGCGGTACCGGAGCGGCTACTTCGCGCACGCCTTCACCAACGGGTACGACGCCGGCTACTACTCCTACCTGTGGAGCGAGGTGCTCGACGCCGACATGGTGGACTGGTTCCACGACAACGGTGGCCTGACCCGTGAGAACGGCGACACCTTCCGGCGCCGACTGCTGGCGCGTGGCGGCTCCGTCGACCCGCTCGAGGCCTTCGCCTCGATCCGCGGCCGGGCGCCGAGCAGTGAGCCGCTACTGCGTCGGCGCGGCCTGGTCGGCTGATGCCGCGAGGCGTCGTCAGGCTCGGGTCCGCGGTCGCCGTGCTGCTGCTGGCCCCGTCGGGCTGCTCGGACCCCGCCGAGGACTACTGCGCCACCCTGGCCGACGAGCGGTCCTCGCTGAGAGAGCTCACCAGCGCGAAGCCCGATGCCGGCTCGGTCGCGGAGGCGGCGGCGTTGTTCGGGCGGCTCGCCGACGCGGCTCCCGACGACCTGGACGACGAGTGGCTGACCTTCGTCAACGCCTGGCAGGGGTTGGCAGACGCGCTGGAGGTCGCCGGGGACGAGGAGGGCGTGGAGACCGAACGCGCGATCCGTGGCGCCGGCGACAAGCTCCGCTCCCCGTCGGTGGTCGACGCCGCCGCCGGCATCGAGCAGCACGCGCGCGACGTGTGTGGCGTCGATCTCGGGGGAGCGGGACTCTGAGCGTGGCCGGCACGGGAGCGGGGCCTCGTGGCCCGGTCGCGTTGCAGCCGAACCCCCGCAATCACTAGGGTGCGTTGGTGAACCGCAGCGGGACTTGGGATCACTGACACGCCCTGGATTGCGACCCCGAGCAACCCCCCTTCGACGGAGTGAGGTCTTCACCGTGGCATTGCCGGAACTCACCCCGGAACAGCGCCAGGCCAACCTGGAGAAGGCCGCCGCCTCCCGGCGGGAGCGGGCCGAGGTGAAGAACCGCCTCAAGCACTCCGGTGCCTCCATCGTCGACGTGCTCCGGCAGGGCCAGGAGAACGAGGTCATCGGCAAGATGCGGGTCCTGGACCTGCTCACCTCGATGCCCGGGCTGGGCAAGGTGAGGGCCCGCCAGATGATGGAGCGGTTGAGCATCTCCGAGAGCCGCCGGGTGCGTGGCCTCGGCGCCAACCAGGTCGCCGCGCTCGAGCGCGAGTTCGGCTCGCGTGGCTGATCCGCGCCTGACGGTGCTGGCCGGCCCGACCGCGGTCGGCAAGGGCACCGTCGCCGCCGCCGTACGCGCCGGACACCCCGAGGTCTGGATCTCGGTGTCGGTCACCACCCGCAAGCCGCGTCCGGGCGAGGTGCACGGGCGGCACTACTACTTCGTGAGCGACGGGGAGTTCGACGCCCTCGTCGCCGACGACCGGCTGCTGGAGTGGGCCGTGGTGCACAAGGCGGCGCGCTACGGCACCCCACGGCGCCCGGTGGAGCAGGCGCTCGCCGAAGGGCGGCCCGCGCTGCTGGAGATCGACCTCCAGGGCGCTCGCCAGGTGCGCGAGACGATGCCGGAGGCGCTCTTCGTCTTCTTGAAGCCCCCGTCGTGGGAGGAGCTGGTCCGCCGGCTGGTGGGTCGGGGCACCGAGGACGCCGCCGAGCGGGCCCGCAGGCTCGACACCGCCCGGGAGGAGCTGGCCGCCGAGGCGGAGTTCGACGTGACGGTCGTCAACACCGAGATTCACGCTGCCGCCGAGGAGTTGGTAGCCTTGATGGTCGACCCCCCGCGGCCGCAGCCGGCCCGGGACCCCAACCCCCATTCGTGAGGTAGTCACCGCGTGTCCGGAACCGCACCCATCGCCGAGGGCATCACCAACCCCCCGATCGACGACCTTCTGACGAAGACCGACTCGAAGTACAAGCTGGTGCTCTACAGCGCCAAGCGCGCGCGGCAGATCAACGCCTACTACTCCCAGCTCGGCGAGGGCCTTCTGGAGTACGTCGGTCCGCTCGTCGACACCCACGTGCAGGAGAAGCCGCTCTCGATCGCGATGCGTGAGATCGCCGACGACCTGCTGACCTGCGAGGACATCGACCCCGAGGCCGAGGCCGCCGCCGCGGCTGCCGCCGAGTCGTCGGAGAGCTGATCGCACCCCGGCCATGACGCACGTCGTCCTCGGTGTCAGTGGCGGGATCGCGGCCTACAAGGCCTGCGAGCTGCTACGCCGCCTCACCGAGTCCGGGCACCAGGTCACAGTCGTGCCCACCCGGGCCGCCCTCGAGTTCGTGGGGGCGGCCACCTGGGCGGCGCTCTCGGGCAAACCCGTCTCTCCGGACGTCTGGGAGTCGGTGCACGAGGTCCCGCACGTCCGGATCGGGCAGAGTGCGGATCTCGTCGTCGTCGCGCCCGCCACCGCTGACCTGATGGCCAAGGCGGCCCACGGGATCGCCGACGACCTGCTCACCAACACCCTGCTCACCGCCCGGTGCCCGGTCGTGTACGCCCCGGCGATGCACACCGAGATGTGGGAGCACCCCGCCACCCAGGACAACGTCGCCACCCTGCGCCGTCGCGGCGCCCTGGTGGTCGAGCCGGCGGAGGGTCGGCTCACCGGGGCCGACACCGGCAAGGGTCGCCTCCCTGACCCACAGGAGATCTTCGAGCTCGCCCGGCACGTCCTCGCCCGGGCCGGTACCGCTGCACCGCTGCTGGACCTCGCCGGTCGGCACGTGGTCGTCTCGGCGGGCGGCACCCGCGAGTACCTCGACCCTGTCCGCTTCCTCGGCAACCGATCCTCGGGGCTGCAGGGCTATGCCATCGCTCGGGCGGCCGCCGCCCGCGGCGCCGAGGTGACCCTGGTCGCGGCCAACGTCGCGCTGCCCGACCCGGCCGGCATCAAGGTCGTCCCGGTCGAGACCACCGGTGAGCTGCGTGACGCCGTGGTCGCCGCGGCCACCTCTGCCGACGCTGTCGTGATGGCAGCCGCGCCCGCTGACTACCGCCCCGCCGCCCGGGCGACCTCGAAGATGAAGAAGCCGGGCGACGGCTCCGCCCCCGTCGTGCACCTCGAGCAGACCGCCGACGTGCTCGCCGAGATCTCCCGCGAGCGACGCCACCCCGGGGCCGTGATCGTCGGCTTCGCCGCCGAGACCGGGGACGACGACGGCTCCGTGCTCGACCATGCGCGCGCCAAGCTGGTCCGCAAGGGCTGCGACCTGCTCGTCGTCAACGACGTGAGCGGCGGCCAGGTCTTCGGCCAGGCCGACAACGAGGCGGTCATCCTGGACAGCGACGGCGGCGCCCACGAGGTGCCGCGCGGGTCCAAGGCTGCCCTCGCCCAGGTGATCTGGGACCGGGTCGTGGCTCGCTTCGAGACGTCGTGAGGTCTCCTCCTGCCAACGAGTAAGGTTCTCCCGATTGAACTCCGCAACCGATGAATGGGGCAGTAGCACAGTGTCAGGACGTCTCTTCACCTCCGAGTCCGTGACCGAGGGTCACCCGGACAAGATCGCCGACCAGATCAGCGACTCCGTGCTCGACGCGATGCTGGAGCAGGATCCCGGCAGCCGCGTCGCCGTCGAGACGCTGCTGACCACCGGCCTCGTGGTCGTCGCCGGGGAGGTCACCACCGGCGGCTACGTCGACATCAAGGCGAAGGTCCGGGCCCGCATCCTCGAGATCGGCTACGACTCGTCCCACAAGGGCTTCGACGGTCACTCGTGCGGCGTCATGGTCGCCATCGGCGGCCAGTCCGGCGACATCGCCCAGGGCGTCGACACCGGCCACGAGTCCCGCACCGGTTCCTCGGAGGACCCGCTCGACAAGCAGGGCGCCGGTGACCAGGGCCTGATGTTCGGCTACGCCTGCGACGACACCCCCGAGCTGATGCCGCTGCCGATCATGATCGCGCACCGCCTCGCCGAGCGCCTCACCGACGTACGCAAGGACGGGACGCTGTCCTACCTGCGCCCCGACGGGAAGACCCAGGTCACCATCGAGTACGACGACGAGGACCGCCCCGTGCGTGTGGACACCGTCGTCGTGTCCACCCAGCACGCCCCGAGCATCGACCTCGACGCGATGCTCACCCCGGACATCCGCGCGCAGGTCGTCGACCCGGTGCTGGCCACGTTCGACCTGCCCAGCGACGACTACAAGCTGCTGGTCAACCCGACCGGCCGCTTCGAGGTCGGCGGTCCGATGGGCGACGCGGGCCTGACCGGTCGCAAGATCATCATCGACACCTACGGCGGGATGGCCCGTCACGGTGGCGGTGCGTTCTCCGGCAAGGACCCCTCGAAGGTCGACCGCTCCGCCGCCTACGCGATGCGTTGGGTCGCCAAGAACGTCGTCGCTGCGGGCCTGGCCCGTCGCTGCGAGGTCCAGGTCGCCTACGCGATCGGCAAGGCCCAGCCGGTCGGCTTCTACGTCGACTGCTTCGGCACCGAGACGGTCTCCGTCGCGACGATCCAGAAGGCCGTCCTCGAGGTCTTCGACCTGCGTCCGGCCGCGATCATCCGCGACCTCGACCTGCTGAGGCCGATCTACACCCAGACCGCCGCCTACGGCCACTTCGGCCGTGAGCTGCCGGACTTCACCTGGGAGCGGACCGACCGGGTCGACGCGTTGAAGGCGGCGGCGGGGGTCTGAAAGTCGGCTGGGCGATTACCACGGTGGCGTGGTAATCGCCCGGTTCCCGCAGGGAACTCCCTGCGGCAACCTCCTGTTCTCTGCGGGAAGGTGGTCGCGGTGTCGCTACCCCCTCCGTCCCGGGACGGCCACCCGCTGATCCTGTCCGGCCGTCCTGCGAGGATCGTCGCGTGACCGAGCCGGACGACAGTGCGCCGCAGCTGGAGCTGCCCGGCCTCGCGCGCGCCCGCGGCTCGGCCCGGGCGGCCAAGACGCGGGCGCAGACATCGACCAAGGGGCCGAAGCCTGTCGATCCGGCCGATGCGCGGCCGGTGGCCCGTGTCCTGGTCGACGTACCGCTGGCTCACCTCGACAAGCCCTTCGACTACCTCGTGCCGCGCAAGCTCGACGCCGACGTGGTGCCCGGCTCCCGGGTGAAGGTCCGCTTCGCCGGCCAGGACGCCGACGGGTTCGTCCTCGAGCGGGTCGACGTGTCCGACCACCCCGGTCGGTTGACGCCGCTGCGCCGCGCTGTGAGTGCGGAGCCGGTGCTCTCGCCGGCGGTGGAGCGGTTGTCGGGGCTCCTCGCCGCTCGCTACGCCGGCACCCGCTCCGACGTGCTGCGCCTGGCCGTGCCCCCGCGGCACGCCGCCGTCGAGAAGCAGCCCAGCGCGACGGCTCCGCCCTGCAGCCCCGACCTGGCCGCGGCGCGTGCCGCCTGGGAGCCCTACGACACAACCTTGACCGATGACCTCGCCGGCGGGGGTACGCCGCGGCGGGTGTGGTCGGCGCTGCCGGGGGCCGACTGGCCGACGCTGCTCGCCCACGCCGCGGCGGCCACCCTCGCCTCGGGGCGCGGGTCGCTGCTGTGCGGTCCCGACCACCGCGACGTCAGCCGGCTCGACGCCGCCCTCACCGAGGTCCTCGGCGTCGGACGGCACGTGGTGCTCACCGCTGATGCAGGACCCTCGGCGCGCTACCGCGCGTTCCTGGCGGTCTCGCGCGGCGCCGTCCAGGTCGTGGTCGGCACCAGGGCGGCAGCCTTCGCGCCGGTCCGCGACCTCGGCCTGGTGGCCCTGTGGGACGACGGCGACGACCTCTACGCCGAGCCGCGGGCGCCCTACCCGCACACCCGCGAGGTGCTGCTCACCCGCGCCCACGAGGAGGACTGTGCCGCGATCGTGGGCGGCTACGCCCGCACCGTCGAGGGGGAGTACCTCGTGCGCACGGGCTGGGCACGCGAGCTCGCCGCTCTCCGCACGCGTGTGCGGGCCATGGCTCCGCACGTCGCGGTCGCCGGCGCCACCGACCGCGAGCTCGAACGCGACCCCGGCGCCCGCACCGCGCGGCTGCCACGCTCGGCGTACGACGCCATCCGCGGCGGCCTCGAGCGCGGCCCGGTGCTGCTCCAGGTGCCCCGCCAGGGTTATGCCGCCACCCTCGCCTGCGACCGCTGCCGCGCGCCCGCGCGCTGCCGCACCTGCCAGGGCCCGCTGCACCAGCCGCGGCCCTCGGAGCCACCGAGCTGCCGGTGGTGCGGGACGGCGGAGCCGCAGTGGGCCTGCGCCGAGTGCGGCAACCGCGGCCTGCGAGCGCCGGTCGTGGGCGAGCGCCGTACCGCTGAGGAGCTCGGCCGTGCCTTCCCGTCGGTCCCGGTGCGCAGCTCGGGCGGGGACCACGTCGTGGCCCTCGTCGACGCGGAACCGGCCCTCGTGGTGGCGACGCCGGGGGCCGAACCGGTGGCTCCGGGCGGCTACGCGGCCGTCGTGCTCCTCGACACCTGGCTGATGCTCTCCCGCCCCGACCTGCGCACGGGCGAGGAGTCGCTGCGCCGGTGGTTCAATGCCGCGGCCCTCGCCCGATCCGGCGACGCCGGCGGCCGGGTGGTCGCCGTGGGCGACGCCGCCGAACCGGCGCTGCAGGCGCTGGTGCGCTGGGACCCGGCCGGCTTCGCCCAGCGCGAGATGGCCGAGCGGCAGTCCGCGCACCTGCCGCCCGCCTCCCGACTGGCCACCCTGACCGGGGCCGAGTCCGACCTGGACGCCGCCGTCGTGGCCCTGAAACTGCCCGAGGGGGCCGAGGTGCTCGGACCGGTGCCCGCGGGCGACGATCTGCGCCTGGTCGTCCGGGTGCCACGCTCCGCGGGGGCGGCGCTCTCGCGGGCGCTGGTGGAGCTCCAGGGGGTGCGGGACGCCAAGAAGCTGCCGGCCCTGCGGGTGCAGGTCGACCCGCCGGCCCTCGACTGAGCCACCGCATCCGGACCTCGCCGCCCGGCTCCGTAGACTGCGGCCGAATCGTCGTCGTCCCGAGGAGCGTTGCGTCGCATGGCCATCCAGCCGATCCGCCTGTTCGGGGACCCCGTGCTGCGCACCCCCGCGACACCGGTCGTCGACTTCGACAAAGAGCTTCGTCGCCTCGTGGAGGACCTCACCGACACGATGCTGGACGCCCCGGGCGCCGGCCTCGCGGCACCGCAGATCGGCGTCGGCCTGCGGGTCTTCACCTGGCACGTCGACGGCGAGCCCGGCCACCTGGTCAACCCGACCCTGACCCTGTCGGAGGAGACCCAGGACGGTGACGAAGGCTGCCTGTCGATCCCCGGACTGACCTTCGACTGCAAGCGCTCGCTCTCGGTGGTGGCGCACGGCTTCAACATGCACGGTGACCCGGTGGCGATCGAGGGCAGCGAGCTGCTCGCCCGGGCGATCCAGCACGAGACCGACCACCTCGACGGGGTGCTCTTCGTCGACCGGCTCGACCGCGACACCCGCAAGGCGGCCATGAAGGCGATCCGGGAGGCAGACTGGTTCGGCGCACCACCCGTCGTGAAGGTCTCGCCACACGCCACCAACGGGTTGGGCCTGTGAGGGTCGTCTTCGCCGGTACGCCGGAGGTGGCGTTGCCCTCCCTCGACGCGATCGCTGCCTCCGACCACGAGCTGGTCGCGGTGGTGACCCGCCCGGACGCGCCCGCCGGACGAGGCCGCAGGCTGCTGGCGTCGCCGGTGGCGATGCGGGCCGAGGAGCTCGGCGTACCGGTGCTCAAGCCCGAGCACCCGCGCGAACCGGACTTCCAGACCGCCCTGCGGGAGCTGGCACCGGACTGCTGCCCGGTGGTCGCCTACGGTGCGCTGCTGCCGCAGTCGGCCCTCGACATCGCGCCGCACGGATGGGTCAACCTGCACTTCTCGCTGCTGCCGGCCTGGCGGGGTGCGGCTCCGGTGCAGCACGCGATCTGGGCCGGCGACGAGGTCACCGGGGCGACCACCTTCCGGATCGTGAAGGCGATGGACGCCGGACCCGTCTTCGGCGTGATGACCGAGTCCGTCCGTCCGGCCGACACCGCCGGCGACCTGCTCGCACGGCTCGCCGCGGGAGGTGCCGAGCTCCTCGCGGCCACCCTCGACGGCATCGAGAGCGGCGACCTCCAAGCCCGAGAGCAACCCGAGGAAGGGGTCAGCCTGGCCCCCAAGATCCGGGTCGAGGACGCCGAGGTGGCCTGGACCGAACCGGCCGCGGCGATCGACCGCCGGATCCGTGCCTGCACGCCGGGACCGGGCGCCTGGACCACCTTCGGAGGGGAGCGGTTCAAGGTCGGACCAGTGCTCATCGAGGCCGACGTCGAGGACCTGCCCGCGGGGCAGCTGCGGGTCGAGAAGAACGCCGTGCTGGTCGGCACCGGCTCACTGCCGGTGCGCCTCGGCGAGGTGAAGGCGTTCGGCAAGAAGCAGATGGCCGCCGCCGACTGGGCGCGTGGCGTGCGGGTGACGTCGGGGGCACGGTTCGGCGCGGATGGCTGATTCGACGTCCGGGCGGCCCGCCCGGCAGCAACGACCGCGTGTCGACCCGGCCCGGGGGGCGGCGTACGACGTGCTGGTGACGGTGCGTGAGCAGTTGGCCTACACCAACCTCGTGCTGCCACCCCTGCTGCGCGCCCGCCAGATCCGCGACCGGGACGCGGCCTTCGCGACCGAGCTGGTCTCCGGCACGATCCGGCGCCAAGGGTTCTACGACGCCGTCATCGCCGCAAACGTCGACCGCCCGCTGGCCAAGGTCGATGCCGGCGTGCTCGACGCGCTGCGGCTCGGCACCCACCAGCTGCTGTCCATGCGGGTGCCGACCCATGCCGCCGTCGGAACCAGCGTCGACCTCGTGCGCGCCAAGGTAGGGCACCGTCCAGCCGGGTTCGCCAATGCGGTGCTGCGCAAGGTCGCCCGTCACGACCTCGACGGCTGGATCCGCCGGTTGGCGCCCGATCCGGGCACCGACCCGGTCGGCTACGCCTCCTTCGCGCACGCGCACCCGCGCTGGGTGGTGGAAGCCTTCGCCGACGCTCTCGGTGACCGCGCCGACGAGATCGAGGCACTGCTGGCCGCCGACAACGACGCGCCCCGGGTCACCCTGGTGGCGCGGCCGGGGCTGGCGAGCGTGGCGGAGCTGGTCGCTGCCGGGGGAGTGGCCTCCGAGCGGCCCGGCTACGCCGTCACGCTCACCGGAGGCGACCCTGGCGCGGTCGACGCCGTCGCCGAGGGCCGCGCAGGCGTGCAGGACGAAGGATCACAGCTCGTTGCGCTGGCCCTGGCCGGTGCACGGGTCGACGGCGCGGACGTGCGATGGCTCGACGTGTGCGCCGGGCCGGGTGGGAAGGCAGCGCTGCTCGCCGCCGTCGCCGCCCAGCGTGGTGCCCGGCTGCTGGCCGCCGAACGGCAACCGCACCGCACCGCTCTCGTGCGCACCGCCACCGCAGCCGCGCGATCGGGACTGGCGGGCGTGGTGACCGCCGACGGCACCCGCCCTGCGTGGGCGCCTCGAACCTTCGACCGGGTGATGGTCGACGCGCCCTGTTCAGGGCTGGGGGCGCTCCGTCGTCGGCCCGAGGCGCGGTGGCGCAAGAGTGCCGCCGACCTCGATGCCCTGGTCCCGCTCCAGGGTGCTCTGCTCGACAAGGCGATCGACGCGGTGAGGCCCGGTGGCCTGGTGGCCTACGTGACGTGCTCGCCGCTGCTCGCCGAGACGCGCGGTGTGGTGCAGGCAGTCCTCGAGCGTCGCGCCGACGTACACCTGGAGGACGCCACCGCGCACCTGCCCGGGATCGACGACGCTGCGGGGCCGCTGCCGGGCACCGTCCAGCTGTGGCCGCACCGGCACGGCACCGACGCGATGTTCCTCGCCCTCCTGCGTCCCCACTAGGCTCGGGCGCACCATGGGTATCCAGATCTCACCGAGCCTTCTCGCCGCCGACTTCGCCCGGCTCGCCGACGAGGCAGCCCGCATCCCGAGCGCCGACTGGTTGCACGTCGATGTGATGGACAACCACTTCGTGCCCAACCTGAGCGTCGGGCTCCCTGTCGTCGAGGCTCTCGGCCGTGCCAGTGACACCCCGATGGACTGCCACCTGATGATCGAGGATCCGGACCGCTGGGCTCCGGCCTACGTCGAGGCCGGCGCCGGTTCGGTGACGTTCCACGTCGAGGCGGCGGCGGCTCCGGTGCGGCTGGCGCGGGAGGTGCGTGCCCTGGGTGCCCGCGCCGGGATGGCCCTGCGTCCGGCGACGCCGATCGACCCCTACGAGGACCTGCTGCCCGAGCTCGACATGCTGCTGGTGATGACCGTCGAGCCCGGCTTCGGAGGTCAGTCCTTCCTCGACATCTGCGTGCCCAAGATCCGCCGGACCCGCGAGCTCATCGACAAGCACGGCCTCGACCTGTGGCTCCAGGTCGACGGCGGCGTCTCGCCCGAGACCGTCGAGCGATGCGCGGAGGCAGGCGCCGACGTCTTCGTGGCCGGCTCCGCGGTGTTCAAGGCCGACGACCCGGACGCCATGGTCGAGAGCCTCCGCTCCGCCGCAGCCGCAGCCGCCCGTTGAGACGCGCCCCCGGGAGGTTGAGTGGTGCCTCCGGGGAGTTGAGACGCGCCCCCGGGGAGTTGAGTGGTGCCCCCGGGCCGCCCAAGCGTGCGTCTGGGGCCGGGCCCACCCCCAAGCGCACGCTTGGGTCTCCCGAAGCCGCGTCTCAACGGCTAGGCGGGGCGCCGGACCGGCAGTCGAACGGTCATCACGGTGCGCCCGGGTCGCGACTCGACCTCGATCGAGCCGCCGTGCCGCTCGACCACGATCCGCTTGGCGATGTCCAGGCCGAGCCCGGTCCCCTTGCCGACGTCCTTGGTGGTGAAGAACGCCTCGAACACCCTCGCCTGGACCTCCGGTGCGATCCCCGGCCCGGTGTCCTCCACCTCCACCACGACATGGTCCTCGTCGAGGCGAGTGCCGATACGCAGCGTCCCGGCGCCGGACATCGCGTCGACGGCGTTGTCGACGAGGTTGGTCCAGACCTGGTTGAGCTCACCGGGGTACGCGGCGATCGCAGGTACGTCGGCGTAGTCACGCACCACCGTGACCTGGCCGCGCAGCTTGTGGCCGAGAACCACCAGGGTGCTCTCCAGCCCCTCGACCAGGTCGACGTCCTGGGTGGTGGCCCGATCGACCTGGGAGTAGGACCGGACCGCGCCCACGAGCTGGGAGATCCGGTGCACCGCCTCCCGCGCTTCCCGCAGCACCAGCTCGACCTGGAGGGTCCGCGACACCCAGGAGAAGGCCGGGACCAGGGCGTCGGCGCCGATCAGGTCCACCACCCGCTGGCACCACGCCGGGTCGGCGCCTGCTGCGGTGAGAGTCGCCGCGAGCCGCCACGGGTCCGCGACGCCGTGCCGGCCAAGCCAGCCGCCGACCTCCTGCTCACGGTCGGCCTGGTCCAGCGGGGACAACGGAACGGCGGGGCGCACGAGCGCCGACCGGAGCCCGTCGAGCTCGGTGTACTGGTCCGCGGAGATTCCGGCGACGGCCAGGTCGCGCAGCGACTCCAGCACCTGACCGGCCAGCAGCTGGACCTCGTCGATCGAGCGGGTAGCGGCCGCGGCCGGGTTGTTCAGCTCGTGGGCGAGGCCGGCCGCGAGCGTCCCGAGCGTGAGCAGCGCGCCGTGCTGGCGGGCCGTCGCGTCGATCGAGCGGGCGGTGTGGAAGACACCCGTGATCAGGTGCCCGCCGAGCGGGAACCACTCGTCGGTCAGTGCCCGCAGCCGCTGCGAGGGCACCCGCAGCACCCGTCCCGGCGCCACCACTCGCCCGGTGGCGAGATAGGTGCCGTCCTCGTCCCAGGCTCGGAAGCCACCGGCCCAGCGGCCCGGCACGTCCATGCGGGCAATGACCTCCTCCCGCGGGCCGGTGCGTCGGGACAGGTCGAGGGTGCCCTCGATGAGGACCCACCACTGCTCCGCCGGCTGGCCCTCGGTGAACAGCTCGTCGCCGGCGGCGGTGGCGACCACCTCACCGGCGTCGAGGAGCGCGGTGAGCTGCTCGTCGCCGAGCTGGGCGAACAGGGGCAGTGGGTGCAGCTCGTCCAGGCGGACCGCGGCCGCCACCAGGTCGTCGCCCATCAGATCGTGGCCAGGTAGCGGTGCACCAGGTGCACGGCCATCGCGCCCTCGCCCACGGCGGAGGCGACCCGCTTCATCGAGTCCAGCCGCACGTCGCCGGCCGCGAAGACGCCGGGCACGCTCGTCTCCAATGCGTACGGCGCCCGGGGGAGCGCCCACCCCTCGGCCAGGTCCGGCCCGGTCACCACGAACCCGTTGCCGTCACGGATGACGGCGCCGTCGAGCCAGTCGGTGCGCGGGGCAGCGCCGATGAAGACGAAGAGCCAGTCGGCGTCGACATGCTCCTCCAGCCCGGCGGCCCGGTCGAGCAGTGCCAACGACTCCAGGTGGCCGTCGCCCTGGCAGGCGGTGACCTCGGTGCCCACCCGGACCTCGATGCCCGTGTTGGCCTCGATCCGGTCGACGAGGTAGCGCGACATCGACGCCTCGAGCGTCGCCCCGCGCACCAGCAGCACCACACGCTTGGCGAACTTCGCGAGGTTGAGCACCGCCTGTCCCGCCGAGTTGGCCGCCCCCACGACGTACACGACCTCGTCCTGGCACTGGGCCGCGTCGGAGGCGCTGGCGCCGTAGTAGACGCCCCGGCCGGTCAGCTCGTCGGTGCCGGTGGCCGGGAGCCGCCGGTAGGAGACACCGGTCGCGACGATGACCGTGCGCGCCTCGATCACCGACTCGCCGTCGAGAGCCACGGCCCGCACCGGGCCACGTTGCTCCAGCGAGACCACGTCGCGGGCCAGCACCAGCTCGGCGCCGAACCTGCGCACCTGCGCGAGCGCCCGCTGGGCCAGGTCGGAGCCGCTGAGGCCGCGGGGGAACCCGAGGTAGTTCTCGATGGCGGCACTCTGGCCGGCCTGGCCGCCGGGCGCCTCCCGCTCGACCACGACGGTGCTGAGACCCTCGGAGGCCGCGTAGACGGCTGCTGCCAGTCCGGCCGGG
The DNA here is from genome assembly GCA_963772415.1 of uncultured Actinomycetota bacterium. Lineage (GTDB taxonomy): Bacteria > Actinomycetota > Actinomycetes > Propionibacteriales > Nocardioidaceae > Nocardioides_B. The sequence continues at coordinate 367,944 of CAVYWU010000006.1, forward strand.
CCGCCGCCGACGATGCAGACGTCGTAGAGCGGCTGCCGGGCGGTGGTGTTGAGGCCGAGAGCGCCGGCGAGGTCGAGCGTCGTCGGGGAGCGCAGCGTGTCACCGGCCGGCAACAGCACCAGCGGCAGCTCCTCGGGACCCGCCACGGCGAGGCCCGCCAGCCGGGTGCCCTCGGCGTCGCGCTCGACGTCGTACCAGCGGTAGGGCACGTGGTTGCGGGCCAGGAACGTCTTGAGCTCGTGGCTGCGCTCGGACCACCGGTGCCCGACCACGCGGACGTCGCTGGAATGGTCGGGGTGCTCGCTGTGCCAGTCGTCGAGGAGGTCGTCGATGACCGGGTACAAGCGCTCGGTCGGCGGGTCCCACGGCTTCATCAGGTAGTGGTCGAGGCCGATCTCGTTGATGGCGGTGATCGCGACCTCGGTGTCGGCGTAGGCCGTGAGCAGCAGCTTCTTGGCCTCCGGCGCGTGCACTGCCGCGTGCTCGAGCATGGCGGTGCCGGTCATCTCCGGCATCCGCTGGTCGGTGACGATCATCGCGACCGGGTCGTCGCGCAGCGCGAGCTCGGCGCAGCACCCCGAGGGCCTCCTGGCCCGACGTGGTGCGGACGATGCGGTAGTCCCCGCCGTAGCGGGTGAGCAGGTCGCGCGTGATCGCGGCAGACACCTGCGGGTCGTCGTCGACGGTCACGATGGTGGGACGAGCCATGCCGGGAGGAACCCCCTGACGGTTCGGGCCTCCCGAGCGGCGGTCGTGTCTGCTCCGAAGCATAGGCCCCACCGTTGAGACGTGCCTCCGGGAAGTTGAGACGTGCCTCCGGGAAGTTGAGACGTGCTTCCGGGAAGTTGGGACGCGGCAGCGGGGAGACCGAAACGTGCGTTTCGGGGGGCGGCGCCCCCCCAAACGCACGCATGGGGGCCACCAACCCCTTCTCGCGACAGCACGGCCCCGCACCGGTCCGGGTCTGCGTGGCCGATCTCACAGCACCGGCGGCGCGGGTTGTGTGGCAGGCTGGTGGGGACGAGTGAACATGCTCGCGTGCTCTGGGGTCGGTGCAATTCCGAGCCGGCGGTGAAAGTCCGCGACCCGGCTGCAGCCAGCAGCCGGTTGACCAGGTGGAACTCCTGGACCGACGGTCAAAGTCCGGATGGGAAGCGCACGCAGCCGGTTCCGTGCCCGGGTCTCCCGGCACGCGGTGCCGACCCTGTCTTCCCGTTCCTGCCCCGTCGCGCGACGTGACGAGAGGCAGTGATGAGCAGCCGGACCAGCCCGGTCGAAGCCGCGGCGATGGCGCGCGCCCTCGACCTGGCGGCGTCGCCGGGGGTGCCGCTGGGCCCGAACCCGCGGGTGGGCTGCGTGCTGCTGTCCCCGTCGGGGGAGACGCTCGCCGAGGGCTTCCACCGGGGCGCGGGTACGCCGCACGCCGAGGTCGACGCGCTGACACGTGCCGGGGAGTCCGCTCGCGGCGCCACCGCCGTCGTCACCCTCGAGCCCTGCAACCACACCGGTCGCACCGGGCCGTGCGCACGGGCCCTGGCCGCCGCCGGCGTCGCCCGCGTGGTCTTCGCGCAGGCCGACACCAACCCGGTCGCCCTTGGCGGAGCGGAGACGCTGCGCCGTGGCGGTGTGGACGTCGTCGGCGGGCTGATGGCCGCCGACGCGCGCTCGCTCAACCGGGTCTGGACCTTCGCGGTCGATCACGGCCGGCCCTTCGTGACCTGGAAGTTCGCGACCACGCTGGACGGCCGCAGCGCCGCTGTCGACGGCACGTCTCGCTGGGTGTCCTCGCGACCCGCCCGGCTCGACACGCACCGGCTGCGCGGTCTCTGCGACACGATCCTGGTCGGCACCGAGACCGTCCTGGTCGACGACCCTCAGCTGACGGTCCGCGACGAGCACGACAACAGCCTCCCGCGCGAGCACCAGCTGCTCCGCGCCGTGATGGGGCTGCGCGACGTACCGGCCGACCGGCGGGTCCGCGACGACGCCGCGGAGACGCTCCACCTGCGCACCCGTGATCCGCACGAGGCGCTGGCCACGCTGTTCGCCCGCGACCGGCAGCACGTCTTCCTCGAGGGCGGCGCCACCCTGGCAGCCGCGTTCCTCACCGCCGGTCTCGTCGACGAGGTGGTCAGCTACGTCGCGCCGATGCTGCTGGGCGCCGGCCGTGCGGCCGTCGGCGATCTGGGCATCACCACGATCACCGAGGCCCTGCACCTGGAGGTCGCCGACGTGACCGTCCTCGGAGAGGGTCCCGACACCAACCTGCGGCTGACCATGAAGCCGGGGACCGCACCCGACCGGAAGGCGGATCACTGATGTTCACCGGCATCGTCGAGGAGCTCGGCGTCGTGGACGGGATCGAGGACCAGACCGACGCGATCCGGCTGACCGTGCGCGGACCGCACGTCACGAGCGACGTCTCCCAGGGCGACTCCATCGCGGTCGACGGCTGCTGCCTGACAGTGGCCCACCGGGACGGTGAGTCGTTCACCGCCGACGTGATGCGCGAGACCCTGGACAAGACCTCGCTCGGCGTCCTGGAGGTGGGCTCCCGGGTCAACCTCGAACGCGCGGTCACCCCGCAGACGCGGCTCGGCGGCCACATCGTGCAAGGTCACGTCGACGGCACGGGGAGCGTCGTACGCCGGGAGCCCAGCGAGCACTGGGAGCTGGTCGAGATCGCGCTCCCTGCCGGGCTGGCCCGCTACCTCGTACCGAAGGGCTCGATCACCGTCGACGGCATCTCCCTGACCGTCGTGGAGATCTCGACAGGCTCGACCACCGGTGGTGACTCGTTCACCGTCAGCCTCATCCCCGAGACGCTGGCGCGCACCAGCCTCGGGTTCAAGCAACCCGGCGACCCCGTGAACCTCGAGGTCGACGTCATCGCCAAGTACGTCGAACGCCTGCTCACCCACCCCCAGGAGAACCCGTGAACCTCATCGAGTGGCTGATCCACGGCACCTTCGCCGTGCCCGGCGGGCAGCTCAGTGTCCCGGAGGTGGTGGGCAACCTCTTCGGGCTCGGCAGCGCCGTGCTCGGGATGCGCCGGGTGGTGTGGGCCTGGCCCGTGGGACTGGTCGGCAACGCCCTGCTCTTCGCGGTCTTCGCCACCGGCGAGCTGAGCGGGATCGTCTCCGAGCCTCTCTGGGGCCAAGCCGGCCGGCAGGTCTTCTTCGCCGCGGTCGCCCTCTACGGCTGGGTGCGCTGGTCACAGGCACGCCGGGCGGGCGGGTCCGCGGACGGCCGGGCGATCACACCGCGCTGGGCGACCCCGCGGGAGCGGTTGCTGCTGGTCGTGCTCGGCGTCGCAGGCTACGGCGTCGCCTACGCCGTGCTGACCCAGATCGGCTCGTGGGGCCCCACGACCGAGGCCTGGATCCTGACCGGCTCGATGCTGGCCACCTACGGCATGGCCCGCGGCTGGGTGGAGTTCTGGCTGGTCTGGATCCTCGTCGACGTCGTCGGCGTCACCACGCTGGTGCAGGCCGGCTACTACCCGACGGCCGCGATGTACCTCGTGTACGGCGGCTTCGTCATCGTCGGCTTCACGGTGTGGCGGCGGGCCACCCAACCGGCGCCCGAGCGGGAGCTGGTCGGATGAGAGCCCCCAGGATCCGCCTCGACACCGTCGAGCGAGCCGTTGGCGACATCGCCGCCGGCAAGGCGGTCGTCGTGGTGGACGACGAGGACCGCGAGAACGAGGGTGACCTGATCTTCGCCGCGAGCCGGTCGACGCCCGCCCTGATGGCGTTCACCATCCGCTACAGCTCCGGGGTGATCTGCGCCCCGATGGAGGCAGCGACGTTGGACCGGCTCGGCATCCCGTTGATGACACCGCACAACCGCGACCGCTACCGCACGGCGTACACGATCTCCGTGGACGCCCGCGACGGCGTCACCACCGGCATCTCCGCGGCCGACCGGTCGCACACGGTGCGGGTCCTGAACGACTCCGCGACCGAGCCGTTCGAGGTCACCCAGCCCGGCCACGTGTTCCCGCTGCGGTACGCCGAGGGCGGCGTGCTGGCCCGGCCCGGCCACACCGAGGCCGCCGTCGACCTGGCCCGGATGGCCGGGCTCACCCCGGCCGGGGTCATCTCCGAGGTCGTCAACGACGACGGCACCATGAAGCGCGGCCAGCAGCTGCGCGACTTCGCCGACGAGCACGACCTCGCGCTGATCTCCATCGCCGACCTGATCCACTACCGTCGGCGCCACGAGAGCCACGTCGAGCGGGTCGCGCAGACCCGGCTGCCGGCCAGGTCGGGGGACTTCACCGCCTTCGGCTACCGGATGACGATCGACGGCACCGAGCACGTCGCGCTGGTCCACGGCGACCTCGGCGGCCAGGACGGTGGCCGCGACGTACTGACGCGGGTGCACTCGGAGTGCCTGACCGGTGACGTGTTCGCCTCGGCGCGCTGTGACTGCGGACCCCAGCTGGAGGAGGCGATGGAGCGCATCGTCGCCGAGGGGCGTGGCGTGGTCGTCTACCTGCGCGGCCATGAGGGTCGTGGCATCGGCCTGGTCGCCAAGCTGCAGGCCTACCAGCTCCAGGACGGCGGTCGCGACACGGTCGACGCCAACCTCGAGCTCGGGCTGCCGGCCGACGCCCGGCACTACGGCACCGCCACCCAGATCCTGCGTGACCTCGGTGTGCGCTCGGTGCGGCTGATGACCAACAACCCCGACAAGGTGACCAACCTGGAGGACTACGGTGTGCCGGTGACCGAGCGGGTGCCGTTGACGCCGCACCCCAACGACCACAACATCGGATATCTGCTGACCAAGCGGGACCGCATGGGCCACGAGCTCCCCGACCTCGATCAGACCCCAGGAGTCAAGGCATGAGCGGACACGGCAGCCCCGACCTCACCCTCATCGACGCCAGCGACCTCCGCGTCGCCGTCGTCGCGTCGAGCTGGCACACCGGGGTGATGGACGGTCTCATCGCCGGCTCCCAGCGGGCGCTCGACGACTTCCAGGTCGACGGACCCGACCTGGTGCGGGTCCCGGGCTCCTTCGAGCTGCCGGTGGTGGCGAAGGCACTGGCCGAGCGGGGGTACGACGCGGTCGTCGCCCTCGGCGTCGTCATCCGCGGCGGCACCCCGCACTTCGACTACGTCTGCGCCGCCGCCACCGACGGACTGACCCGGGTCACCCTGGACACCGGCATCCCCGTCGGCTTCGGAGTCCTGACCTGCGACGACGAGCAGCAGGCACTCGACCGGGCCGGCCTGCAGGGGTCCTCCGAGGACAAGGGCTACGAGGCAGCGTCGGCCGCCGTGGTGACCGCGACCACCCTGCGGGACATCCGGAGCTAGCGCGCCGTACCCACGCCGTAGGGTTGCCTGCGTGAAGACGTTCGACGAGCTCTGGATCGAGCTGTCCGAGAAGGCACAGTCGCGCCCCGAGGGCAGCGGCACCGTCGCCGCGCTCGACAGCGGCGTCCATGCCATCGGCAAGAAGCTGGTCGAGGAGGCCGCCGAGTCCTGGATGGCGGCCGAGCACGAGGGCAAGGAGCGCACGGCCGAGGAGATCAGCCAGCTGCTGTACCACGCCCAGGTGCTGATGCTCGCCAGCGGCTTGTCGCTCGACGACGTCTACGCCCACCTCTGAACCGCGAGGCCACTCCCATGAGCACCAGCATGAGCGTCACCAACGGCAGCACCGACATCCTGCGGATCGCGATCCCCAACAAGGGCTCGCTGTCCCAGTCCGCCTCCGACATCTTGCGGGAGGCCGGCTACAAGCAGCGCGCCGACTCAAAGCAGCTCACGCTGACCGATGTCGACAACGGTGTCGAGTTCTTCTACCTGCGCCCGCGCGACATCGCGCTGTACGTCGGCGAGGGCACCCTCGACGTGGGCGTCACCGGGCGCGACCTGCTCCTCGACTCCGGCGCCAAGGCCGAGGAGGTGCTGCCGCTCGGCTTCGGCCGCTCGCGCTTCCACTTCGCGGCCCGGCCCGGCACCGTCGGGGGGCTCGAGGGCCTCGCGGGCACCCGCATCGCCACGTCGTACGACGGGGTGGTGCGCCGCTACCTCGAGGAGCGCGGCATCGAGGCCAGCGTGATCCGGCTCGACGGCGCGGTGGAGACCTCGGTGCAGCTCGGCGTGGCCGACGTGATCGCGGACGTCGTGGAGACCGGGAGCACGTTGCGACAGGCCGGGCTCGAGGTGTTCGGCGAGGCCATCCTGGATTCCGAGGCGGTGCTCGTCACGCGTGCCGCGGCCTCGCTGCCTGCCGGCTTCGAGGTGTTCCGTCGCCGGCTCGAAGGCGTCCTCGTGGCGCGGTCCTACGTGATGATGGACTACGACATCCGCACCGAGCGGGTCGAGAGGGCCGTCGCGCTGACCCCGGGCATCGAGAGCCCGACCGTGTCGCCGCTGCATCGCGAAGGGTGGGTCGCGGTCCGCTCGATGGTGCCTCGAGACACCGCCCAGCGCGTGATGGACGAGCTCTACGACCTCGGCGCGCGCGGCATCCTGACCACGGACATCCATGCCTGCCGACTCTGAGCCGGCGGCCGGTCCGATGACGCAGCGCGCGCTTCCGGTGGACCTGCCGCACACGTTCCGCCCGATCGGCGTACGGCTGGCGGTCTTCGGGCTCGGCGGCCTGCTCGTGCTCGTCGCCGCCGTCGTCTGGTTCACCCTGCCGCTGGACATCCGCGCGAAGTTCACCCTCTTCCAGCGCGGCACCATCATCGTCCTCGGTCTCGGCTTCCTCGCGCTCGGCTGGGGGCTGGCGCGCAGCCGGGTGGAGGCACGCCACGACGGGCTCCGGGTCGTCAACGGGTATCGCTCGCGGCACCTGGAGTGGACCGAGGTGGTCGCGGTGACGATGCGACCCGGCAGCCCCTGGGCCGTCCTCGACCTCGGCGACGGCACCACCTCCCAGGTGCTCGGCATCCAGGCCTCCGACGGTGCCCGCGCGACCAGACAGGTGCGCGAGCTCCGCGCCCTCGTCGACGTGCTCACCAGGCCCGACCGCAACGACTGAGCGGCTGCCCGAGAGCCCGCTGTAACGCGGGGTTATGGACGCTCAACACGGGTCCTGACCCGTGGGATGCGCCTGTTGCTCGTGGGAAGTGGCCCGCCGAGATCCTGTACGGCGGTCGCTGGGAGGCGCACACTCGCCCCATGGCGCAGGCGCAGACGGTGAGGGCCGCACCTCAGACCGTCCACCCGGCAGTAGCGCTGACGGCGGCGGCGCTGCCCCTGCTCGGCTTCGTGCTGTTCCTGCTGGTGCCCTACCACCTCAGCGGCCTCGACGAGGTGACCCTGGCCGAGGTGGCCGGAGGTGCCCACGACCCGAAGGACCTGTGGCCCTACCCCGACGGCGGGCCGCTGGCGTCGTTCTTCCAGGCGGGCGCGGCGCTGACAGTGTATTTCGGGGCGATCGTCGCCGCCCTCGGCGCGATGCTGTCGCTGCACGGGCTGGCCACTGAGTGGCGCGTCGCGCGTCGGATGCGCAAAGCCGTCTGGGTCGCGGGTGTCGTCAGCGCGACGACCCTGCTCACCCTCGGCCTGACGCCCCTCGGTATCGCGCTGTGGGCCTGGCAGACGGACTGACCTCCACCACTTCCCACGAGGTCTGGACGCTGCCCACGAGGCACACCTCGGGTTGAGCGTCCATAACCCCGCGTTACAGCTGCTCGGGGGCGCGCGCGGCCAGGGCGTCGAGCGCCTGGGTGAAGCACTCCATCGGCGGGGTGACCAGGCCGGCGCCGACCTGGCCGGTGCCGGCGATCCGGCCCGCCATGCCGGTGTTGATCTGCGGGAGGACGCCGGAGCGCACCACCGAGGTGACGTCGATGCCGGTGGGGGCGCCGCGGAACTCCAGGATCGGGATCGCGAAGGCGGGATTCTCACCGACGGTGATGTCATACATCCGCTGCGTGGTGGCGAGCGCGTCCGGCACCGAGCCGCCGACGAACCGCACGATCGCGGGCGCGGTCGCCATCGACATGCCGCCGATCCCCGCCGCCTCGGTGATCGCGGAGTCGCCGATGTCAGGGTTGGCGTCCTCGGGGCCGAAGCTGCCGAGGTAGAGGCCCTCGGGCGTGTTCGCGGGCGCGGTGAACCAGGTGTCGCCGGTGCCGGAGGTCTGGATGCCGAAGTCGGTGCCGTTGCGCGCGAGCACGGTCACCACCGACGACCCGTCGATGCCGGCGGCGGCCCGGGTCTGCAGCTTGCAGGCAGGCATCCCCAGGTTGAGGAAGAAGTGGTCGTTGCCGGCGACGAACCGCACCGCCTCGGCGACGTCCGAGGACGGTGCGCCGGAGTCGATCATCGCGGGCAGCACCTCGCGCAGGAACATCAGCGTGCCTGCGCGGTTGCGGTTGTGCCCCTCGTCGCCCATCTGCACCATCTGGGCGATGATCGCCCTGATGTCGACGGGGCGCTCCGCCGCCAGGGTGCGTACGGCGCCCTGCAGGAGCGGCCCGAGCACGGCACCCATCCAGCGAAGCCGCTCGATCACCTCGGGGCCGTAGGCGCCGTAGCGCAGCACCTTGCCGAGCCCTTCGTTGAGCGAGCACCAGGACGTGGTCCCGTGCACGTCGTCGCGCAGCTCGAACATCCACATCGACGGCGTCACCACCCCGGCCATCGGTCCGACGGCGCCCCGGGCGTGGCAGGGCTCCCAGGAGACCTCGCCGTCGGCCAGCGTGGCTTCGGCGGCGTCCGGGTCGTCGGCGAGCCCCTCGAGCAGCATGCCGCCGATCAGGGCGCCACGCATCGGGCCCGACGCCCGCTCCCAGGTGACCGGGGGTCCTGCGTGGAGGAACTGGCCGGGCTCCAGACCGAGCGCCTCGGAGGCCGGCCGGACGTCGACCAGGGTGGCCTCGGCCGCGAGCATCCGGCTCAACGCCAGCTCGTTGGCCTCGCGCCGCCGAGCGTCGGCGAGCACCACCGCCAACGAGCCGGCATCGCCTTCGGGCGGTTGCCAGGCGACCCGCCGGGTGTCGACGGCTTGCTGCGCGACCGCGTCGGCCAGCAGACCGGCTCCGGCGGTGACGACGGTGGTCGGGGCGCTGAGGTTCATCGGGACCCCTTGGCGAGCTCGGCTGCTTCGCGCGCGGCGGCGGCGTTGGACAGGTGCACGGCGGCACCGGCGTCGTTCAGGGCCGCGCAGGTGCCGCGCAGGTCCTGCGGGTCGTCGCGGGTGCCGACGACGCTGACCACGACCGGGAGCCGGGCCTGGGTCGCGCGACGCAGCGGCTCCGCGAGGGACGCCGCGGGATCCGGGTCCGAGCCCAGGCCGAGGACGACGTCGAGGAGCAGCACGCCGACCGACGCGTCGTCGATGCAGGCACTGATCCGGTCGATGCGCAGGGAGCCGTCGATCATCGGGTGTGGTCGCCCTCGGGTCAGGTCGTCATCGCCGAAGTCGACCATCTCCAGCCCGGCGCCCAGCGTCTTCTCGGCGATGATCGTGGCCTCGTCGCGCATGGTGCCGCCCACGAAGAGCCCGACCAGCGAACCGCCGTCGCGGGAGGTGGACACCCGGCCCGACCAGTGCTCCGGCGAGGTCCAGGACCCCCCGACCGCCGCGACCACGGACGCCGCGGTCTCGGTGAGGTCGGGCTGGCCAGGCCCGAGGAGCCCGAACAGCACCGGCGTCGACAGGGCCTCGGCGTGGCTGCGCACCGCGGCGGCGACGTCGTCGTCGGGCGGCTTGGAGACCACCACGATCAGCTCGGTGGGGGCGTCGGCGTCGAGCAGGTCCAGAGCCGCAACGGTCGAGAGCCCTCCGACGGCTGCCTTGAGGTCGCGGCCGCCGACGCCCAGGCAGTGCGCGACCCCCACCCCGGCGCCGTCCAGCAGCGCGAGCAGGTGTTGTGCGCCGGTGCCGGAGGCGGCCACGATGCCGACCGGTCCGGGCCGCACGACGTTGGCGAAGCCGAGACCGACACCGCCGACCACCGCCGTACCGCAGTCGGGACCCATCACCAGCGCACCGGTCTCGGCGGCCCGTCGTTTGAGGGCGACCTCCTGCGCGAGGGACACGTTGTCGCTGAAGACCATCGTCATCAGGCCGGCCTCGACGGCGTCGAGGGCGTCACCGAAGGCGTACTGGCCCGGGGTCGAGATCAGCGCAACCGAGGTCGCGGGGTCGAGGTCACGCACCGCGGCACGCACTGTCAGCGGCTCCGGTGCGGCACCGAAGCCGGACGACGACGCGGGCCGCGAGGCGGCGCTCAGGGCGGCGTCGACCTCCGCTCGCGCCGGCTCCAGGACGTCCTCGGAGACGTCGAGGGCCACCAGCATCTCGTTGCCGCTGGTGCCCGGGGGGACGTCGAAGCCCATCCCGTCCGCCAGCTCCAGGTTGAGGTCCGTCGCCATCGCGACCAGGGCGGCGGTGACCCCGTCGAGGTCGGCGACCCGGCGGCTGACCTGCATCAGCGACACCGAGTCGACGTAGGAGCCCCTGCGGACCTCGACATGCTTCATGCGGCGACTCCTCGTAGGTGGGTGGACAGGACGTGCACAACCCCGTCGAGCAGGTGCCGACCCGACGAGTGCCCGACCGCGAGCAGCCTCTCGAGCGCCGGGCCGGGGTCGTCGGGGCCACACAGGGCGGTCAACCCGTCGGCGAGTGCGGGGGAGGACCAGCCGTCCAGAGCGGCGTGCAGCATCCCGACCGACACCGCTGTCGTACGGCGTCCGGCGAGTGCTGCCCGGGTGGCTCCGCGCCAGTCGTGGAGCCGCGGGTCGCCGATGGCGTGCGCGGCGACCAGTGCGCCGGCGAGAACGTCGTCACCCGCGGGGGTGAGGCCCTCGCCGCGGCCGACCAGGTCCATCGGACGGAGGTCGTGCCCCACGCTGCGCGCCCACGGCGACCAGCGGGAGGCCTCGGGGGCGGCCAGGCCGGTCGGCCGCGGCGGCGACCACCACCGTGTCACCCGCAACGAGACCACGTCGCGCGGCAGCACAGGCACGACGACCGCATAGGGCAGCAGCACCGCCGCCGGTGTGGCGACGCAGACCACAGGCACCGCCGGGTCGCCGGTCTCGTAGTGGACGCTGACGGAGGTGCGCACCGCCTCGGACCACGAGGCAGCGTCGGGCAGCACGTCCGCGACCAGGCTCGACGCAGCGCAGGTGAGCACACGGGGACGGTGGGCGGGCACGGCCCCAGGCTACGCAGATCGGCGCCCCGCGTGTCGAGCCACCACGTGCTTGGCGGTCGGTCCCCGAAGGTGCACAGTGACACTGAGCGCGGGCCGACCGGTCCGGGCCCTGGGTGCGCCGGCCGGTGGGAGCCGGGGCTCGAGCAGGGAGGCCTGCGATGGCGTTTGGTTGGAAGGTCGTCTACGACGGCAAGACCCCGCCGCCCGGAGCGGCGGTGGCTCCCGACGAGAGGCTCTCGTGGGGCCGCACGGTCGGACTGGGAGCCCAGCACGTGGTGGCGATGTTCGGCGCCACCTTCGTCTTCCCGCTGATCATGGGGCTCAACCCGCAGCTCGCGATCATGATGAGCGGCATCGCGACGATCTGCTTCCTGCTGATCGTCCAGGGCCGGGTGCCCAGCTATCTCGGCACGTCGGCGTCGTTCGTCGGCGGAGCGGCCGCGATCTACGGCCAGGGCGGCGATCCCGCCGATGTCACCGGCGCGGTGCTGATCGCGGGTGTCGTGCTGGCACTGGTCGGTGTGCTGATCCACTTCCTGGGCACCGGTGTCCTGCACGCCGTGCTGCCGCCCGTGGTCACAGGTGCGGTCGTGATGCTGATCGGCTTCAACCTTGCTCCGGTGGTGGCCGACATCTACTGGCCGCAGGACCAGTGGGTCGCGCTGCTGACGATGACCGCGGTGGTCCTGATGGCGGTCGGACTCCGTGGCTTCCTCGGCCGGATCGCGGTGTTCCTCGGCCTGATCTTCGGCTACGTGCTGTCCTGGCTCTTCGACCGGGCCTTCGGCCAGATCACCTCCTTCGACGCCGGCGCCGGCGAGGTCACCACCCACTTCCGGGTCAACTGGGACGGCGTCAAGGCGGCCGACTGGGTCGGCTTCCCGCCGATGAGCGACTTCGCCAACGGCATCGTCGGCATCCACGCCCCGACCTTCTCCTTCGCGTTCGTGCTGCTGATGCTGCCCGCCGTGATCGCGCTCGTCGCCGAGAACACCGGCCACGTCAAGGCCGTCGCCGAGATGACCAACCGCGACCTCGACCCGGTCATGGGCCGGGCCATTGCCGCCGACGGCTTCGCGACCGCGCTGACCTCTTCGGTCGGCGGCTCGCCCACCACGACGTACGCCGAGAACATCGGGGTGATGGCCGCGACCCGGGTCTACTCCACCGCGGCCTACTACGTCGCCGCGGTCGTAGCGATCCTGTTCGGGCTCAGCCCCAAGTTCGGCGCGATCGTCTCGGCCACCCCCGGTGGTGTGCTCGGCGGCATCACGGTGGTGCTCTACGGCATGATCGGCCTGCTGGGCGCCAAGATCTGGAAGGAGAACGGCGTCGACTTCGCCAACCCGGTCAACCTCGTGCCGGTCGCCGCGGGCATCATCATCGCGATCGGCGACACCACCCTCCAGATCACCGACGACTTCTCCCTGGCCGGCATCGCGTTCGGCACGATCGTCTGCCTGGCCGCCTACCACCTCGCCCGTGCGGTGGCGCCCGCCGACCTCAAGGACGACGGGGCGTTGCTCGCGGTGGGGAGATCGGGTCTGCACCACGACGAGGAGGTCGAGGGGGACGACCCCGGCGAGGGTGGGTCGCACCGCACCCACTGAGGGTGTTGACTGGCCGTCCCGGCCCCGGCAACCCGACGGCGAAAGAGGCTCGTGAAACCGCCCGCGTTCACCTACCACCGACCCACCACCGTCGAGGAGGCTGTGCAGCTGCTGGTCGCGTACGCCGACGAGGGTCCCAAGGTGCTCGCGGGTGGCCAGAGCCTGATCCCACTGATGTCGATGCGGCTCTCCGCGCCCGGACACCTCGTCGACATCAACCACCTGCCCGCGCTGGACTCCGTCGAGGTCTCGGCCGACGGAGTCCGGGTCGGAGCGTTGGCCCGGCACAGCCGCGTCGAGCACGACGCCGCCGCGCGCCGGGCCATCCCGTTGCTGTCGCAGGCGCTCTCCCAGGTCGCGCACCCGACGATCCGCAACCGCGGTACGACGGTGGGAAGTCTCGTCCACGGTGACCCGGCCGCGGAGATGACCGCGGTGCTGGCGCTGCTCGACGGCGACGTGGAGCTGGTCGGCCCGGGGGGATCCCGCCGCGTCGGTGCGACCGACTTCTTCCTCGGGCCGATGGAGACTGCCCACGTCGACGAGGAGGTGGCCGTCGCCGCCACCTTCCGGAGACCCCCTGCCGGCAGCGGCAGCGCCTTCGTCGAGCTTGCCCGGCGCCATGGCGACTACGCGATGTGCGGCGTCGCCGCCGTCGTCACCGTCGACCCCGACCTGGCCGTGACCGCTGCGCGGGTCGCGCTGATCTCGGTCGGGCCGGGACCGGTCGTGGTCGACCTCGCCGACGCCGTGAGCGGCTCCGGTGGCGGGGTCGACGGCGCCACCGCCCGCAACCTCGTGGACGCGGTGATCGACCCCGAGGACGACATCCACGCCACCGCGGCCTACCGCCGTCACCTTGCCCACGTGCTCACCCAGCGAGCCCTGGGCCAGGCGCAGGACGCCGCGACCGCGACGCGGCGGAGCGCCGCATGAGCGTCACCGGCGACTCCAGCAACCGGGTCCGGGTCGGCCTCACCGTCAACGGGGTGCGGCACGACCTCGACCTGCCCGCACGTCGGCTGCTCTCGGACGCGCTGCGGCACGACCTTCGGCTGACCGGCACCCACGTCGGCTGCGAGCACGGCGTCTGCGGCGCCTGCACCGTGCTGGTCGACGGGGCTCCGATGCGCTCCTGCCTGCTCTTCGCGGTCAGCCTCGACGGCGCCGCGATCACCACCGTCGAGGGCTGCCGCTCGGCGGAGGGCGGGATGGGGCCGGTGCAGCAGGCCTTCCACGAGTGCCACGCTCTCCAGTGCGGCTTCTGCACGCCCGGCTTCGTCACCACGGTGACGGCCTACCTGGAGGACCATCCCGAGCCGACCCGGGACGAGGCGCGCGAGGCGATCAGCGGCAACCTGTGCCGCTGCACCGGCTACGTCAACATCGTCTCCGCCGTCGAGCGGGCCGCCGAGCTGCGGCGGGAGGGAAGCTCCTCGTGACGACCCGGATGGTCGGGGAGAAGGTGCTCCGCGTCGAGGACCCGCGGCTGGTCACCGGCAACGGTCGCTACCTCGACGACCTCGGTCACGACGCGCTCGAGGTGGCCTTCGTGCGAAGTCCGCACGCCCATGCTCGCGTCCTCGACATCGACGTCACCGACGCCCTCGACGTCGACGGGCTCGTCGCGATCTACACCTACGACGACCTCGTCGCCGACGAGGAGCAGCACGGCACCCGGGTGGCCGAGGAGCTGCCGCTGCTGATCCCGCACCCGACGCTCACCCACGGCCGCACCCAGCACGCGCTCGCCAGGGACGAGGTCAACCACGTCGGCGAGGCGATCGTGATGGTCGTCGCGCGTGACCGGTACGCCGCCGAGGACGTCGTCGAACGCATCCGGGTCGACTACGACTTCCTGCCCGTCGTCGTGGGCGTCGAGGCCGCGCGGGCGGCCGAGCACCTCGTGCACGACGACGTACCAGGCAACGTCGCGGCGCACATGGTCCAGGAGAACGGCGACGCCGCCGCTGCCATCGAGGCCGCACCGCACGTCCTCGAGCTCGACCTGGAGATCGAGCGCAGCGCGTCGATGCCGATGGAGGGCAAGGGCGTCTACGCGAGGTGGGACGCCGACGACGAGTCGCTGACCGTGCACAGCAGCACCCAGACCTCGACCAGCGTGCGGCAGGCCATCGCCGCCAAGCTGGCTCTCCCGGTCGATCGGGTCGAGGTCGTCACGCCCGACGTCGGCGGTGGGTTCGGCGTCAAGATCGTGCACCCCTGGCCCGAGGAGGTGCTGGTGCCCTGGGCGGCGCTCCGGCTCGGCCGGCCGGTCAAGTGGACCGAGGACCGGCGCGAGCACTTCATCTCCTCCGCCCACGAGCGCGGCCAGCTCCACCAGGTGCGGGTCGGCTACGACGACGACGGCCGGCTGCTCGGCCTGTCGGTGCGCTTCTGGCACGACCACGGCGCCTACACCCCCTACGGCCTGATCGTCCCGATCATCACCTCCACCCAGCTGCTCGGCCCCTACAAGCCGGGCGCCTACCGGGTGGAGTTCGAGAGCCTCTACACCAACACCGTGATCGTGACGCCCTACCGCGGAGCCGGCCGGCCGCAGGGCTGCTTCGTCATGGAGCGCACGATGGACGCGATCGCCGCCGACCTCGGCCTCGACCGCACCGTGGTGCGCGAGCGCAACTTCATCCAGCCCGAGGAGATGCCCTTCGACCAGGGCCTGATCTTCCAGGACGGGCGACAGCTGCTCTACGACTCCGGTGACTTCCCCGGCTCGCTGGCCAAGCTCAAGGAGCTGGTCGGCTGGGACGGCTTCGGGGCCTACCGCGACCAGGCGCGTGCCGAAGGCCGCCGCGTCGGCATCGGGCTGGCCTGCTACGTCGAGGGCACCGGTGTAGGTCCCTACGAAGGCGGCCACATCCGCGTCGAGACCGACGGCACCGTCGTGGTGTCCACCGGGCTGACCACCCAGGGGCAGGGCCACCAGACGATGCTCGCCCAGATCGTCGCCGACGAGCTCGGCGTCCCGATCGGGCGGATCAGGGTGACCACCGGTGACACCCGACGCTTCAAGTACGCCGTGGGCACGTTCGCCTCTCGCACGGCGGTGATGTCCGGCAGCGCGGTCGCGCTCACGGCGCGGGCGGTGCGCGAGAAGGCCCTGCGGATCGCGGCCTCCGCCCTCGAGGCCTCCGTGGACGACCTCGAGATCGTCGAGGGGCAGGTGCGGGTCAAGGGCGCCGGCGAGGGTGGCGGTCAGATCGACCTCGGCGCCGTCGCCGTCCTCTCCAACCCGCTGCGCTACGCCTTCGACGAGGCAGCCAAGCGAGCCACCCAGTTCGCCGCGCCTGCCGACCCCGACACGGCACCGGTGGCCGAAGGGGAGTCGCCCGGGCTCGAGGCGTCGCAGTTCTACTCGCCGCCCCGCTCCACCTTCGCCAACGGTATGCACGCCGTCGTCGTCGAGACCGACCCGGACACCGCCGACATCAAGGTGCTGCGCTACTGCGTCGTGCACGACTGCGGCACGCTGATCAACCCGATGATCGTCGAGGGACAGATCCATGGCGGCGTCGCGCAGGGCGTCGGCGGAGCGCTCTACGAACGGATGGAGTACGCCGCCGACGGCCAGCTCCTCAACGCCTCCTTCATGGACTTCCTGATGCCCTACGCCTCCGAGGTCCCCGAGATCGAGATCGACCACCTGGTGACGCCCTCGCCGCTCAACCCCCTCGGGGTCAAGGGCGCCGGCGAGGCAGGGGTGATCCCCGGGTCCGCCGCGATCGCCGCGGCCATCGAGGACGCCGAGGGCATCGTGATCCGGCGGATGCCGATCTCCCCGAGCGAGCTCTTCCACCTGCGCCAGTCCGCCCAGCCACGCCCGACCGAGGAGTCCGCATGAAGGTGTCCGGCACGTCGACCCTCACCGCCGACCGAGCCACGGTCTGGGCGGCGCTCAACGACCCGGCCGTGCTGGTTGCGACCATCCCCGGCTGTCAACGGCTCGAAGCGCTCGGCGGTGACGCCTACGCGATGACGGTCGCCGCGGGCGTCGGCTCGATCAAGGGCGTCTACGACGGTGAGGTGCGACTGACCGACCAGCAGCAGCCCGGGTCGTTCCGGATGCATGCCCAGGGCGCGGGCGCGGCCGGCACCATCGGCGCGGAGGTCGCGGTCACCCTGGAGGACGCGCCGGACGGCGGCACCTCGCTCAGCTATGACGCCGACGCGGTCGTCGGCGGGATGATCGGTGGGGTCGGGCAGCGGATGCTGACGGGTGTCTCGAAGAGGATGGCGGCTGAGTTCTTCAGGAACGTGGATGGGTTGATCTCGTCGGGTGCCGCCGGGGCTGCGGTGGGGGCCGCCTCCGGCGACCTCCCCGGAGCGGCGCCGGCGCCCAACCACCCCGGCTCGTCCCTCGCCGGGGGGCCAGGCCCATCCACGGTCGGCGCGCCCGCCTCGGTCGCGTCACCTGCGACCGGCCACGTAGCCCCCGGCGCGGTGTTCACACCGCCGGGGGGCAGCGGAGCCGGGAACGACTTCGTGAAGGGGATCGCGGTGGGGGCGGCGGCTGCGTTGGTGGGGGCCGTGGTGGGGGGATGGATCGCGGGGCGGCGACGTTGAGCGAGATCGACCACTACTCCTCGGCCCGGGAGATGGCGGCGGCGGTCGCGGCGAAGGAGATCTCTGCCCGCGAGCTGCTCGACCTGCACCTGGCCCGGATCGCGGCCGTCAACCCCGCCGTCAACGCGGTGGTCAGCCTCGACGAGGAGCGCGCCCGGGCGGGGGCGGCCGAGGCCGACGAGGCGGTGGCCCGCGGCGACGATCTCGGACCCCTGCACGGACTCCCGCACGCGTTCAAGGACACCCACGAGGTGGCGGGCTGGCGGACCACCTTCGGGTCGCCGCTGCGCGAGGACCACGTGTCCCGGCGCGACGACCTGATCGTCGAGCGGGTGCGGCAGGCGGGCGCCGTGGTGATCGGCAAGACCAACGTGCCGGAGTGGGCGGCCGGCTCGCACACCTTCAACCCGATCTTCGGCACCACCCGCAACCCGCACGACCTCAGCAGGTCGGCGGGCGGATCCAGTGGGGGAGCGGCGGCCGCGCTGGCGGCCGGCATGGTGCCGCTGGCCGACGGCTCCGACATGGGCGGCTCGCTGCGCAACCCGGCCTCGTTCTGCAACGTCGTCGGCCTGCGCCCGAGCGTCGGGCGGGTGCCGACCTGGCCGACGCCGAACCTCTGGGAGGTCACCTCGGTCGGCGGCCCGCTGGCGCGCTCGGTCGAGGACCTCGCGCTGCTGCTCTCGGTGATGGCCGGACCGACCCGCCGCAACCGTACGGCGCTGGACACGCCGGGACGCGCCTTCTCGCCGCCGCTCGACGGCAGCCTCTCCGGCCTCCGGGTCGCGCTGTCCACCGACCTCGGGGGCGTCTTCGAGGTCGACGACCAGGTCGCCGCGATCGTGGAGGCGCAGGCGGTGGTCCTCGAGGATGCGGGCGCTCACGTCGAGCACGACCACCTCGACGTGACGGGTGCGGAGCAGGTGTTCCGCACGCTCCGGGCCTGGATGATGCAGTCCCGCTACGGCTCGATGCTGGCCAAGCGTCCCGACGGCTTCAAGGCCTCGCTGGCCGACAACATCCGCGCCGGGGAGTCGTTGAGCGGTGCCGACATCGCCGCGGCGTACCAGCGGATGACCAGCCTCGGCGACAAGGTCCGCCGCTTCTTCGAGGTCTACGACGTCCTGGTGATGCCGGTGAGCCAGGTGCCGCCGTTCGACGCCGAGGTGGAGTACCCGACCACCATCAACGGGCGCACGCAGGAGACCTACCTCGACTGGATGCGCTCGGCGTTCCTGATCACCGTGACCGGCTGCCCCGCGATCAGCCTGCCTGCCGGGTTCACCCGCGAGGGGTGGCCGGTCGGGATCCAGGTGGTGGCCGCGCCGCACGCCGAGCGTCGCCTGCTCGAGATCGCGCACGCCTTCGAGCAGCTCACCCGTGTCGGTGAGCGGCGGCCGGCCCTGGACGGCGCCTGATGGAGTCCGCTGCCGCTGC
Organism: uncultured Actinomycetota bacterium; assembly: GCA_963772415.1. Lineage (GTDB taxonomy): Bacteria > Actinomycetota > Actinomycetes > Propionibacteriales > Nocardioidaceae > Nocardioides_B. Next base: position 386,721 of record CAVYWU010000006.1, read on the forward strand.
CCTCGACCGCGCCCACCACCTCGCCCTCGAGTGGCTGGCCACCCTCGACACGCGCCCGGTGCCGCCGCAGGCGGACATCGCGAGCATCACCGACGCGCTCGGCCCCGAGCTGCCCGACGGGCCGAGCGACGCGGCCGACGTCGTCCAGCTGCTCGCGGAAGCCTGTGAGCCGGGGCTGACCGCGATGCCGTCGGGACGGTTCTTCGGCTTCGTCATCGGCGGCACCCACCCGGCCGGACTCGCCGCCGACTGGCTCACCAGCGCCTGGGACCAGAACGCCGGTCTGCGCAGATTGACCCCCGCCCACTCCGCTGTCGAGGACGTCGCGGGCCGCTGGCTCCTGGACCTGCTCGGGCTCCCGGCGGGGAGCGCCGTCGGCTTCGTCACCGGCGCGACGATGTCGCTGTTCACCTGCCTTGCCGCCGCCCGCGACGAGGTACTGCGTCGGGCCGGCTGGGACGCGGCCCGTGACGGCCTCACCGGCGGCCCGCGGGTGCGGGTGCTGGTGGGCGCGGAGCGGCACGACACCGTCGACCTGGCACTGCGCTACCTCGGGCTCGGGCTGCCCCAGCCGGTGGACGCGGACGACCAGGGCCGGATCAGGGTGGACGCGCTCGAGGAGACCCTCCGCTCCGGGACCGGACAACCGACCGTCGTGGTGCTCCAGGCCGGCAACGTGCACTCGGGCGCCTTCGACGACCTCGCCGCGGCGATCGACGTCGCGCACCGGCACGGCGCCTGGGTGCACGTCGACGGTGCGTTCGGGCTGTGGGCGGCCGGGTCAGCGACGTACCGCCCGCTCGTGACCGGCCACGACCTCGCCGACTCCTGGACCACCGACGCCCACAAGACCCTCAACGTGCCCTACGACTGTGGCCTCGCGATCGTCCGCGACCCGGCGGCGCTGCGGGCGGCGATGGGCATGCACGGCGACTACCTGATCCACGACGAGGCCGGTGAGCCGCTGGACAAGGTGCCCGAGATCTCGCGGCGGGCGCGGGCCGTGCCGGTGTGGGCGGTGCTGCGGGCACTCGGGCGCAGTGGTGTCGGCGACCTCGTGGACCGGTTGTGCCGCCACGCGGCCGCCTTCGCGAGCGGGATCGCGACACTGCCGGGCGCCGAGGTGCTCAACGACGTCTGCTTCACCCAGGTGTGCGTCAGCTTCGGCACCGACGAGCGCACCCGCGCGGTCGTGGACGGGATGTTGGCCGACGGCACGGCCTGGATGACCGGCTCGCTCTGGCACGGGCGGGCGGTGCTGCGGATCTCGGTCAGCAACTGGTCGACCACCGACGACGACGTACGCCGCAGCCTGGCAGCCCTCACCGCCGTGGTGGACCAGGTCGACGCCCAGGAGGGACTCCGATGAGCCGGATCCGCATCGGCATCGACACCGGCGGCACCTTCACCGACGTGGTCGCCGTCGACGAGGCGACCGGCCGGCTCGCGGCCACCAAGACGCCGTCGACGCCGCACGACCCGGCCGAGGGCTTCATGACCGGGGTGCACAAGGTCCTCGGCCAGCTCGGGCTCGGCGGCGACGCGGTGACCGCGGTCAGCCACGGCACCACCGTGGCCACCAACAAGCTGCTCGAGGGCAAGGTGGAGAACCTCGGCTTCATCACCACCGAGGGCTACGAGTTCATGCTCGAGATCGCGCGGCAGTCGGTGCCCGACGGCTACGGCAACTCCTACTTCTGGGTCAAGCCCGACCGGATCGTGCCGGCCCACCGCGTCAAGACGGTCGGCGGCAGGCTGGCCGTCGACGGGTCCGAGATCCGGCCGTTCGACGCCGAGCGCGCGCGCGAGGTCGGAGGCTGGTTCCGCGACCAGGGCATCAACACGATCGGCGTCTGCTTCCTGCACTCCTACGCCCAGGACGCCCACGAGATCGCGATGCGGGCGATCCTGGACGAGGTGCATCCCGAGGCGACCGTCTCGATCTCGAGCGAGGTGCTGCGCGAGTACCGCGAGTACGAACGCTCCGTCACCACCCTCGTCGATGCCGCGGTCAAGCCCAACATCCGCCGCTACGTCGCCAACATCGCCCGTCGTCTCGACGAGCTCGACGGACGGGCGATCCCGTTCTACGTGATGAAGTCCAACGGCGGCGTGCTCTCCGCCGACGAGGTCGTGCACCAACCGATCACCACGGTCCTCTCCGGCCCGGCGGCCGGTGCGCTGGGTGCCGCGGTCGTCGCCGAACGGGCCGGCTTCGACCAGGTCGTCACCTGTGACGGCGGGGGTACCTCGACCGACGTGACCGTGGTCATCGACGGCCGGCCTGCCCTGACCACCGAGGGCCACGTCGGCGCCTACCCGAGCAAGATCCCGATGATCGACGTGGTCACGGTCGGGGCGGGCGGTGGCTCGATCGCGTGGATCTCGCCCGAAGGGACCCTCAAGGTGGGGCCGCAGTCGGCCGGCGCCGACCCGGGCCCCATCTGCTACGGCCACGGAGGTGAGGAGCCGACCATCACCGACGCCCACGCCGTGCTCGGCCGGATCCCGCCGCACCTGCTCGGCGGTGAGGTGCCGCTCGACGTGCCCCTGGCCGACCGCGGCATCCGCACCCTCGCCGAGCGGCTGGGTCTGGGGTTCGAGGCCTGCGCCACCGGGGTCCTCGAGATCTCCGCGTGGAACCAGGCCAACGCGCTGCGTCAGGTCACCGTCAACCGAGGCCTCGACGTGCGCGACTTCGCGTTGGTCACCTTCGGTGGTTCGGGGTCGCTGCTGGCCTGCCGGCTGGTCGACATCCTCGGGCTCCGGGCCGTGCTGGTGCCGCTCAACCCCGGGAACCTCTCTGCCTACGGCCTGCTCACCGTCGACGTCCGCAACGACTACGTGCAGACCCACGTCGCCCGGCAGTCGCAGCTCGACACCACCGCGGTGCAGGCAGTCGTCGACGACCTCGCCCGCCGGGCCGACGCCGCGCTGGAGCGCGAGGGGTTCGCGGCGGGCGAGCGCCAGTTCGTCCGCACCGCCGACCTGCGCTACTACGGCCAGGCCTACGAGGTGAGGGTCGACGTGCCCGACGGCGAGGTCACCGACGACCTCGTCGCCGACGTCGCTGCTCGCTTCCACGACGAGCACCGGGCGCTCTACTCCTACGACAACCGCGACGACCCCCGTCAGGAGGTCGAGTGGGTCAACCTCCGGGTCACCGGCATCGGCCCGATCCGCAAGCCCGAGCTGCGCGAGGTCGCCGCCGGAGCCGGTGCTGAGTCGGCGCGCACCGGCACCCGGTCGGTCTGCTTCGACGACTGGGTGGAGACCCCCGTCTACGACCGGGCCAGGCTGGGCGCCGGGGACCGCGTCACCGGGCCGGCGGTCTTCGAGGAGTTCAGTTCCACGGTGCCGCTCCACCCAGGCTTCGAGGCCCGGGTGGACGGCTACGGCAACCTGGTGATCAGGAGGACGGCATGAGCGTCGACCCGATCCTCGTCGAGATCGTCGAGGGCTACCTCGCCTCGGTCGAGCAGGAGGTCGAGACCGCGATCGGCCGCACCTCGCGGAGCCCGATGATCCGCGACGCCCACGACTACCGCGCCGGCATCCACGACCGGCGGCTGCGCAAGCTCACCGGCCGGTCCTACTCGGCGCTGGTGCATCCCGTGGTCCGGGACTACCCGATCGAGACCATGAGACCGGGGGACGTGTTCTTCCACAACGACGTCTACCTCTCCGAGGGCGGCATCGGCCACCTGCCGGACCTGTGCGTCACGGCTCCCGTCTTCCACGACAGCGGCGACGGGCCGCAGGTGGTCGCCTTCGTGCAGGCGTTCGGCCACCACGACGACATCGGTGGCGCCGTACCGGGATCGATGCCCAGCAAGGCCACCAGCGTCTTCGAGGAGGGCCTGATGGTCCCGCCGATCCGGCTGTGGGACCAGGGCGTGCCCAACGAGGCGGCGCTCAAGATCATGACCCGCAACTCCCGGATGCCGGAGTCCCTGGCCGCCGACCTCGACGCCGAGTGCTCCGCCTGCCTGATGGGTGCGCGCCGGATGAGCGAGCTGTTCGACCGCTACGGCCGGGACACGGTCGAGGCGTGCTTCGACGCGGTGCTCGACAAGACCACGGCGACCTTCCGCCGCGAGGTGCTGGCCAAGATCCCGGTGGGGGAGTACGTCTGGGAGGACTACGCCGAGCACGACGGCGTCGACGAGCCGCGGCTGCACGCGCAACGGATCACCCTGACCAAGACCACCGCCGACGACCCCGGCGGCGAACGGCTGATCTTCGACTTCCACGGCACCAGCCCGCAGGCCAAGGGGCCGATCAACCACTGCGGCGACTACGCCGAGGGCAACTTCCTCAAGAAGTGGCTGGCCCCGATCCTGCGCAACCTCGCCGACACCCCGGAGCGGATGGCCGAGCTCGACGTCAACGAGGGCGTCGTACCCCTGATCGAGATGCGGTTCCCGCCCAAGGGGACCCTGCTCACCCCCGAGTTCCCGGCGCCGACCAACGCCCGCACCTTCGTGATCCTGCGGCTCCTCGGCGTGCTGGCCGGGGTGCTCGCCAAGGCCGTGGACGGCCGGATGCCCGCCGACCAGGAGACGATCCGCTACACCGGCGTCTACGGCACCGACCTCGACGGCGCGCCCTACCTGATGCGCGAGGTGCTCGGCGGCGGCTCCGGCGGTCGCTACTACGCCGACGGCGAGGACACCATCCACGTCGTGCCCGACTCCCGCAACCTGCCCAGCGAGTTCTCCGAGGCGCGGTTCCCCTTCGTCGTGGAGCGCCTCGGGTTGAGCGTCGACAGTGGCGGCGCCGGACGCTACCGCGGCGGGCTGGGCTACGAGAAGCAGATCAGGATGCTCAAGGACGCCCACTTCATGTCCATCGCCGACCGCTCGATCCTGGCCTGCTGGGGCGTCAAGGGCGGCAAGGCCGGCCAGCCGTTCAGCGTCACCATCGACCCGGGCGGACCGGGTGAGCGAGTGGTCGACGCCCTCGCCGATGCCGAGCCAGTGGCGGCCGGCGAGGTGATCCGGATCCGCACGACCGGTGGCGGCGGCTGGGGCGACCCCCTCGAGCGCCCGTACGACGAGGTCGCGCGCGACGTGCTCTGGGGCAAGGTGTCCCGCGCGGGCGCGCGCGAGTCCTACGGCGTGGTCGTGGCCGGTCCGGACGACGCCCCGGAGGTCGACGTGGCCGCGAGTGCCGCGCTGCGAGAGGAGCGTCGCGCCACCCGCACCGGCGACGAGCCGTTCTTCGACCGCGGCCCCGGCTACGCCACCCTCGCCGCCGGCGCCACCTCGGCCGACGTGGACTGGTTGCGATGACAGCGCGAGCTGTAACGCGGGGTTATGGACGCTCAACACGCGGTGTGCCTCGTGGGAAGCGTCCACTCCTCGTGGGGAGTGCGCGCCGATGAGCCCGCGACCCCTCACCGTGATCACCGGCGGCACCCGCGGCATCGGCGCCGCCACCGCCCTGCGCCTGGCCCGCGGGGGCCACGACCTGGTGCTCGGCTACGCCAGCGACGACCAGTCCGCGGCCGGCACCCGCAAGGCCGTCGAGGACCTCGGCGCAAGGTGCCTGACCGTCCGGGGCGACGTCACCGACCCGGGTGCTGTGGACGCGCTCTTCGACACAGCCGCCGAGATCGGCACCCTGACCGGGCTGGTCAACAACGCCGGCGCCACCTCCCACATCGCTGACCTGGTCGACACCCCGGTCGACGTCATCCGGCGGGTCATCGACCTCAATCTCACCGCGGCCGTCCTCTGCGCGCGGCGGGCCGTGCGCGACCTGACCGCGGCCGGGGGCGGCACCGTCGTGAACGTCTCCTCGGCGGCGGCGACACTCGGGGCCCCGGCTGAGTACGTCCACTACGCCGCAGCCAAGGCCGGCGTCGAGGCGCTCACCCAGGGTCTGGCCGTCGAAGCAGCCCCCCACGGCATCCGGGTCAATGCCGTCGCACCCGGCACCATCCGCACCGACATCCACGCCGACGCCGGCGAGCCCGGCCGGGTCGAACGGGTCGGACCACGCGTGCCGATGGGCCGGGTGGGCGAGCCCGACGAGGTCGCCGAGGCCATCGCCTGGCTGATGAGCGACGCCTGTCCCTACGTCACCGGGGCGGTCCTGCGCGTGGCCGGGGGCCGGTGATGAGGGTCCTGCTCGCCCTCGGGGGCAACGCGATGACCGGGCCCGACGGCCGTGCCCGGGTGGAGGACCAGATCGCGGCGGCCACGGCCGCGATGGGGAGCGTCGCCGACCTCGTCGCCGAGGGGGTCGACGTGGTGCTCACCCACGGCAACGGTCCCCAGGTCGGCAACCTGCTGGTCAAGAACGAGCTCGCCGCCGCGGTCGTGCCTCCCGTGCCGCTCGACTGGTGCGGTGCCCAGACCCAGGCAACTCTCGGGCTGGTGCTGATGAACGCGCTCGACGACGCGCTCGCCCGGCGTGGTGTCGTCCGGCCGACCACGACGGTCGTCACCCGCACCCGGGTGGACACCGACGATCCCGGCTTCACCCGGCCCACCAAGCCGATCGGCCGGTTCCTGCCGGCCGACGAGGCGGCCCTTCTGGTCGAGCACGGCGAGACCTGGGAGGACCGGGGCGAGAAGGGCTGGCGCCGCGTCGTCGCCTCCCCGGAACCGCGCGAGATCCTCGACGCCGCCGCCGTCACCGCGCTGGTCGACGCCGGGTTCGTCGTCGTCGCCAACGGTGGAGGTGGCATCCCGGTGGTCCGTGAGGGCGGCACGCTCCACGGTGTCGAGGCGGTCATCGACAAGGACCTCGGTGCGGCCCTCCTCGCGCGCACCGTCGCCGCTGACGTCCTCGTCGTCGTCACCGACGTACCCCAGGCCGTGCTGCGCTTCGGCACCCCCGACGCCGAGCCCGTCGGCCGGGTGTCCGTGAGCCGGATGCGTGCCCTCGCTGCCGAGGGGCACTTCGCCAGCGGGTCCATGGGGCCGAAGGTCGACGCCGTCTGCCGGTTCGTCGAGCAGGGCGGCCACCACGCCGCGATCACTGACCTGAGCCACATCCTCGACGTCGTCCGGTCCCCGGGCGACGCCACCGCCACCGTCGTCGTCCCCGACGACGCCGACCACCAACCCGAGGGAGATCCCCATGCCTGAGCCCATCGACGTGCGCAAGGTGCCGATCCTGTCCGTCTCCGACGCGAGCGGTCTGGCCGACCTGATCGACGACGGCACCCTCGACGCCGACCGCGTGATCGCGGTCATCGGCAAGACCGAGGGGAACGGCGGCGTCAACGACTACACCCGGATCATCGCGGACCGGGCCTTCCGCGAGGTGCTGGTCGCCAAGGGAAGCCGCAGCGCCGAGGACGTCAGCCAGGTCCCGATCGTGTGGTCCGGCGGAACAGACGGCATCATCAGCCCGCACGCCACCATCTTCGCCACGATGCCTCCCGAGCGTGCGGCCGAGACCGACGAGCCGCGGCTGACGGTCGGCTTCGCGATGAGTGACGTGCTCCAGCCCGAGGACATCGGCCGGGTCGCGATGATCGAGAAGGTCGCCGCGGCCGTCAAGGTCGCGATGGAGCGGGCCGGCATCGACGACGTCGCTGACGTGCACTACGTGCAGACCAAGACGCCGCTGCTGACCATCCACACGATCCGCGACGCCAAGAGCCGTGGCAAGACGGTGTGGACCGAGCACACCCACGAGTCGATGGACCTCTCCAACGGCTGTACGGCGCTGGGCATCGCCGTGGCTCTCGGTGAGATCGAGATGCCCACGGACGCCGACGTGATGCACGACCGGTCGCTGTTCTCGGCGGTCGCGTCCTGCTCCAGTGGTGTCGAGCTCGACCAGGCCCAGGTGGTGGTCGTCGGCAACACCCGTGGTGTCGGTGGCCGCTTCCGCATCGGGCACGGCGTGATGGACGACGCTCTCGACGCCGATGGCATCTGGGACGCCATCCGCGACGCCGGCCTCGACCTGCCCGAGCGTCCGCACCGCGACGACCTCGCGGGCCGTCTGGTCAACGTGTTCCTCAAGTGCGAGGTCAGCCAGGACGGTCAGGTCGCCGGCCGCCGCAACGCGATGCTCGACGACTCCGACGTGCACTGGCACCGGCAGATCAAGTCCGCGGTCGGCGGCGTGACGGCTGCCGTGACGGGCGACCCGGCGGTGTTCGTCTCGGTCTCGGCGGCCCACCAGGGGCCCGACGGAGGTGGCCCGGTGGCCGCGATCGTGGACCTCGGGGAGGACCCGACGGGCTACGTGCCGCCGTCGACCTGAGTGGCGAACGCGGAGCGGGCCACCGGGCCGGGTCGGATGCCTCGTCACCGGCCCTGATCGCGATCTAGCCGAAGGCGAGCAACAGCGACCTCCTAGTCGGCCAGGCCGATCTGCCAGCGCACCGTCACTGGCTCCTCGGGCTCGAGCACCAGCAGGTCCCGGCCGGTGGCGAAGGCGTTGGGCGGTGCCGTCATCGGCTCGACCGCGAGCCCGTCGCGGCGTCCGGGCGGGCCGGTGAAGACCTGGAACCAGCCGCAGTGCTCGTCCACCCGGAGCACGACATCGCCGTGCGGCCCGCGCAAGCGGACCTCGCCCCAGCCGTCGTCGTCGCGCTCGATCCCACCGAACGCAGCGTCCACGACGAGGTCGCCGATCGGCCGCGGCGTGCGGAAGTCGAGCTCCGACCCGGTCACGTCGACCTCCACGGTCGGGATCAGCCGGTCGTCGGTCTCCAGCACGGTCGCCGCCGGCAGGGTCAGCTCCCAGGTGTCGAGGTCGCCCGGTCCCGCGCTCAGGTAGGGATGCGCCCCGGCGGCGTACGGCGCCCGCCGGTCGGTGCGGTTGGTGGCGGTCATCTCGACGTCGAGACCGCGGTCCGAGACGGCATAGATCGCGGTGAGGTCGATCGTCCAGGGGTAGCCGGGACGGCCCATCAGGCGGTGCGCGAGGGTGACCGAGTCGCCAAGGTGCTGACCCACCGTCCAGGCGTCCCAGCGGGTCAGGCCGTGGCTGGCGTGGCCACGTTCCACCTCGGTCAGGGGGAGCTGGTGCCGGACGCCGTCGAAGTCGTAGCGGCCGTCGCAGATCCGGTTGGGCCAGGGCAGCAACAGCTGTCCGCGGCCCGAGGAGCACGGGGCGTCCTCGGGATACCCGGCGACCAGGTGCCGACCGTCGTGCTCGAGCACGCGCAGCCCGGCGCCGCACTCGGTGATCACCGCCCGGTAGCCCGCCGCCGCGATCTCGAGCTGCTCACCGCTGGGCGCCACCATGGGCACACCCTAGGGGGTTCGCGTCGTCAGGGGGCGCGCTGCACCTGCACCACGAGAGCGAGCACGCCTACCGCGCAGGCGACCAGAAGTCCCTGCTCGGTCGGCACGAGCAGCACCGGCGCGGTGACCAGGAGCACCATGTCGGGCCCTCGGACGACACTCCCGATCAGCGAGGTCGGGATGGCCCCGGCCGGCGAGGACACCAGGGGCATCCGGTAGTCCGGCGCGCGACCGGTCATCCAGCGCACCGAGGCCGACACCGATGCCAGTGCCACGACGACGGCGGCCAGCAGTCCGACGAGCGCCTGCGGAGCAGCTCCGTCGTCGAGTCCTGACGCGAGAGCGGGCGCGGCGAGGAGCGACCAGGCCAGGGTCGTCATCCCGGGAACGACCAGGCAGGCCCACCAAGTGGTCGGGCCGGTGAGCGGCAGGCAGCGCGCCAGCAGCGGCGTGCGGCTGATCACGCGGAGCCCGGCGAAGAGCCCGATCCCGGCGACGAACGAGGTCAGCACCGCCACCAGCAGGATGGCGCGGCCCAGGTCGAGTGCCGCGGCGACGTACGGCACGACGAGGCAGGCGGCCAAGGCGGCGGCGGGGCCGGGGGCACGGCGCAAGCGGGCGACGTCCCGATCGACGAGGGCGAGCGCACCGCGGAGGCGCCCGCGGACCGGGCGCACGATCGCCCGGTCCTTCCAGTGCCGCCCGTGGACGATGTCCCACACCAGCGCCAGGTCGAGCGTGGCCAGGGCCCCGGAGAGGCTGGGCGCCAGGGCACCGGCTGCGGCGAGCCGCGGCCCGCGGATCTCCGGGAGCACTGCCAGCGCGGCGCGACCGGTCACGAGCAGGAGGGCCAGGGCGGTGAACGCGCCGACCACCGCGGGGAGAAGCCAGTCGCCGTCCACGGGCTGGATGCGCGGAAGCCGGAGAGGTACGCCGAGGGCGAGCAGCGCCAGCGCAAGCCACGACAGCCCGAGCAGTGCCAACGAGGTCACGCGGGGTGCGCGGTCGCTCCGGGCCTGCCCCCAGGCGGAGAGCCCGACCCCCGCCGCCGCGACGAGCCCCGTGGTGGCCGCCACGAGAGCCGCCTCCAGCGCAGGGAAGCCCGCCAGCGCCGCACCGAGCCCGGCGACCGCTCCGACCAGCAGCACCGTCAGCACCCACGCGCGCAGCAGCCGCGGCCGCACCAGCGCGGTGCGGTCAGCCGGTGAGCCGAGGAGCCAGGACCCGACTGCCGGTGTCACCGACACCGGTCCCAGCAGGCGGCCGACCGCCACGGCACCCGCGACCAGCAGCAGGCAGGCCAGCCACGGGAAGGCAGTGCGGCCCTGGACGCACGCGGCGCTGGCGCAGTCGTCGCTGACGATGCCGCGCACGTTGAGCACCACGTTGGTGGCCATCGCGCCGAGCACCACGGCCGAGAACACCGCGATGTAGGCGTCCTGGACGACCTCCAGCCACGGTGTGTCAGCCCGGCCCCGACGCCAGTGCCGCACCTCCGCCCGCAGCTCCCGGGGACTGGGCGGTGTCGTCGTCGCCGGCCCGACGAGCCCGATCTCCTTCACCGTCGGTCCAGGATGATCACCTCGTCGGCCACCGCAGCGACCAGGGCGTCGTCGTGGCTGGCGAACAGGATCCCGAGCCCGGCAGCCTTCTCCTCGCGGAGCCGCCCGGCCAGCCAGGTCAGCCCTGCGGAGTCCAGTCGCTGCTCGGGCTCGTCGAGCACGAGGAGCCGGCGCGGGCGGACGAACGCACTGGCCAGGGCCAGCCGGCGTCGCTGGCCCGAGGACAGCGTCCCGGGCAGCTGGGCGGCCTGGTCCATCAGCCCGACCACTCGCAGCGTCTCGTCGACCACCGCGTGCACGTCGGCCACCCCGTGGGCGTGAGCGATCAGGTCGAGGTGCTCGATCACGCTGAGGTCGGGGAAGAAGTCGAGCTCGTCCATGACGACGGCGAGGTCGCGGCGGGTGCGCGGCGAGCGTTCGTCGACGGGCGCGCCGTCGAGCTCGATGGTGCCGGCCGTCGGCTCGTCGAGCCCGGTCACGCACCGCAGCAACGTGGACTTGCCGGAGCCGTTGGGACCGGTCAGTGCGACGGCGGCGCCCGCGTCGACGTCCAGGTCGATCCCGGGCAGGACCGCCACGTCGCCGTACACCCGCCGTACGCCGCGCAGCCGCAGCAGGGGCACGGGCGGCTCGTCCCTGCCCGGCTGGTCGACCACCCCGGCAACCTACCCAGCCCGGCGGGTAATGCGGGTGCGCCCACGCCGCAGGCAGCCCTAGCCTCGGGGAGTGGACCTCACCCTCCGACCGTTGCTGACCGACGACATCCCGCTCCTCGCCCGGCTTCTCGCCGCCGTCGAGGAGGTCGACCGGACGGGGGAGCACTACAACGAGGACGACCTCGCCGAGGAGTTCGCCAACCCCGACATCGAGGTCGGCAAGGACATCGTCGGGGCGTTCCTCGCTGAGGAGCTCGTGGGCTACTTCGCGGTCTACCCGCGCTCGACCGACGACACCCACATGAAGATCCACGTCGAGGGCTCGGTCGTGCCGGCCAGGCGCGGCGAAGGGATCGGCACCCGTGTGGTCTCGGCCATGCTGGCCCGCGCCGACGAGGTGCACGCCGAGAGGCACCCCGAGCGTCCCGCCAAGATCAACCTGACCGGGCTGTCGGCCAACACCGAGCAGGAGAGCGTTGCCGTCGCCGCCGGCATGGTGCCGGAGCGGTGGAACTTCGTGATGCGCGCCCAGCTCGCCGACCTCGACCTCGACGACGACCTGTCCGCCGTCCCCGAGGGCCTGCGCGTGCTGCCGTACGCCGCCGAGCTCGACCGAGCGATGCACGAGGCGCACAACGCCGCGTTCGTCGACCACCCCGACTTCACCCCGTGGACCGAGGTGATGTGGAAGCAGTGGGTCAGGGAGAGCCGCAACTTCCGGCCCGGGCTCAGCCTGCTGGTGGTGGAGGAGGACCGGCCCGAGCACGTGGTGGCCTACGTGCAGTCCAACGAGTACGACGCCTACTTCGAGGCCACCGGCCGACGTGAGGCCTACGTCGCCAAGGTGGGCACCCGCCGGGAGCACCGCGGCCGCGGCCTGGCCGGGATGCTGCTGCGCCGCTCGCTGGTGCTCTACCGCGACGCCGGCTTCGACGAGGCGTCCCTCGACGTGGACTCGGAGAACCCGACCGGCGCGCTCGGCATCTACCAGCGTGCCGGCTTCGAGGTCGAGAGCCGGTGGACGAACTACGCGTCGTTCCGCGACCCGGTGCACGGCTGATCCTGCCGCCGTCCGTGCTTGGATGGCACGGTGCCGACCACGCCCCGGACCTTTGTGCACATCGGTCTGCAGAAGACCGGCACCTCCTACCTCCAGTCGGTCATGTGGCAGTCCCGGGACGCGCTTGCCGGACAGGGCCTGGCGATGCTGCCGGGCAGCAAGAAGCAGACCTTCCGGGTGATGCTCGCCGCCCGCGACCGCCTCCGTCCTGGCGTGGACGGCAGGGAGGTGGGGGCAGCGCTGAGCCGGATGCAGCGTCGGCTGCAGCGGTCGTTGGCGGCCTCCGACGGCACCACCCGCTACCTGCTCTCCGAGGAGTCTTTGGCCCCGATGACCCCGGGGCAGGTCGGTCGACTCATCGATGCCCTGGCCGGGACCGAGGTGCACGTCGTGCTCACCGTGCGCGACCTGGCGCGTCAGGTGCCGTCGGTGTGGCAGCAGAAGGTGACCGCCCGGCGGAAGTACACCTTCGAGGACTACCTCACCGCGGTCGTCGAGCGGGGCCGGGACGCTCGTGACTTCTGGGCCAACCAGGACGTGCCTGCGGTGCTGGAGCGCTGGGGGAGCGCGATCCCGGCCGAGCGCATCCACCTGGTCACGGTGCCACCGGCGGGCGGCGACCCGGAGGAGCTGCTCGCGCGCTACTGCCGCGTGATCGACGTCGACCCGTCAGCGCTCGACAGCACGGTGTCGCGTCGCAACGTCTCGCTCGGGCTGGTGCAGACCGAGCTGCTGCGACGCGTCAACGTCGAGCTCGGTCCGCGGCTGCGGCGCCGTGAGGCCTACCGAGCCACCGGCAAGATGTACCTCGGCAAGCGCATCCTCTCCGCGCAGGGCGGCGTACCGGCCCGACTACCGGCCCGGTTCGAGGAGTGGTGCCGGCAGGTGTCGGCCGGGCACGTCGAGGCGATCGGGGCTGCGGGCGTCGACGTCGTCGGCTCCCTCGACGACCTGGTCCCGGTCGCCGCAAGCTTCGCCACCGACCCGCAGCTGGTGACCGACGGCGAGGTCGCCGCCTCCGCCGCCTCCGCCATCGCCGCCATCCTCGGCGACTTCCGCCGCTCCGCCCACCGTTGAGACGCGCTCCCGGGGAGTTGAGACGCGCTCCCGGGGAGTTAGACGCGCTCCCGGGGAGTTGAGACGCGCTCCCGGGGAGTTCGAGACGCACCCCGGGGACGCCGATGCGCGCGCATGGGCGCCCCAACCCCACCTTTCAACCTCCCGAACCCACGTTTCAACCCCGGAGGGAGCGGTCAGGTGGAGAGGATCAGGTCGGCGCGGGAGCGGGTCCCCTCCCCGCTGAGGTACGGCGCCTCGGCAGCCATCCACCGCACGAACTGCTCGCGCGTGGCGAGGCCGTCGCGGGCCAGGCCGCGGGCGAGCCGATCGGCCTCGGCCGCCTCGACCCACACCAGGAACGTGATGGCCGCGGCATAGGCCGACGCGCCGGCACCGACGCCTTCGATGACGAGCAGGTCCACGAGGGGGACGTCCACCCACACGCCGGGCCGCTGGGCCACCCAGTCGTAGCGCCGGTAACGGCCAGGCCGGCCGGCGGCGAAGGGCGCCACCACCGACCGCCCGACGTGCTCGACGCCGGCGCGCAGTCCGTCCCAGCCGGGGTACAGATCATCGAGGTGCAGTACCCGGCAGCTGACCTCCCGTGGCACCGCGCGCCGGATCGAAGCCGCCAGCGTGGTCTTGCCGGAGCCAGCGGGGCCGTCCACGCACACCAGCCGGGAGTCACCGAGGGTCGGCGCGCTGGAGAGCACCCGGTCCACGATCCCGGCCGCGTCCAGGGGTGCCGCCGTACCGGTCACCACGCCTCGCCGAGACCGCGGTAGCTCGGCACCACCTCGAGGATCTCCGAGCCCGCCAGGAGGTGCACCTCCCGCACGTGCTCGGCGGGCTCGCCCGACTTGGCATGCCGGACCCAGACGAGGTCCCCGATCCGCAGCGTGGCAGCACCGGGCCCGACGAGGGGCGTCTGCACCTCGCCGGCGCCCTCCAGACCGGTCAGGTGCAGCCCCGGAGGAGCCCACGGCAACGGCAAGCGGTCCTTGCCGGCAGCGCCGGAGGCGATCAGGCCGCCGCCGTGCACGGTCACGCAGTCCGCGGACGGCCGCCGGACGACGGGAAGGCCCAGGAACGCGGCCGGCCGCGGCTCGAACGATCGGTAGTGGTCGAACAACGCCGGCACGAGCAACCCTGAGCCGGCCGTCACCTCGGTCACGGTCGGGTCGGCAGCCGAGGTCTCGATGCTGCCGGAGCCGCCCGCGTTCCAGAAGCGGAGGTCGGCCAGGTCCCGCAGCGCGGCGGCGATCTCGGCACGCCGGTGTGCCAGCTGACCGACCGAGGCCGCCTTGATCCGCCGTACCACCAGCGAGCGCGCACGCTGGTCGGGAACGTCGTCTGGCACGCCCGCGACCTGGCCCTCGTAGGTCATCGCGCCGACCAGGGTGAAGCCCGGCCTCCCCACCACCGCGCGGGCGAGGTCGACCACCTGGGAGCTGTCCTGGAGCGGCGAGCGCTTCGGCCCGACGTGCGAGGTGCCGACGCGCAGGCCGGCGTCGATGTCGAGGGCGACCTGGACGATCGCTGGACCGCTGCGCGCGGCGTCGATGAGGTCGAGCTGGGCGACGTCGTCGACCATCAGCGTGATCGCCGTGGCCGCGTCGACGGCACCGGTCAGCCTGGCCAGCGCTCGCACGTCCACCGTCGGGTAGCCCAGCACGACGTCACCGCAGATCCCCTGCGCGTGCAGCCAGAGAGCCTCGCGCAGCGTGTAGCCGAGCACCCCGGCGAAGCCAGGTGTGGCGAGCGCCCGCGAGATCAGGGCCGGCACCCTCAGCGACTTCGACGCCACCCGGATCGGCGTGCCTGCGGCGCGGCGGGCGAGATCGGCCGCGTTGGCGTCGAAGGCGTCGAGGTCGACGACGTACGTCGGGGTGGTGGGAGCGTCCGGGAGGGTGCCGAGCGCCGCGGTGAGCCGAGCCGCGAGGCGGTGGCGAGCCACCGACCCGTCGAGCCCACGGGTCACGAGATGCCGTGCTTCTTCAGGATCGCCTCGATGTCGTCGATGTCCTCGTCAGCAGCGCCCTTGCCACTCGCGGTCGTGGTGGCGGGAGCCCGACCGCTGCTCGTCACGGCTGGCGCAGCAGGACCTCCTGCCTTCGCGGCGCGTCGCTCCGCGCGGCTGGGCCGGGGGCTGCGTCGGCGCAGGAAGCCGGAGACGACGAACGCCACCACCGACACCCCGGCGACGACCACGCCGGTCCAGACGACGGGGCTGAACACCAGCCGGACCGCCCAGGAACCGACCGAGTCGGCGACCTCGAATGCCACCCGCAACAACCCGGTGAGTGCTGCCGCCAGCGGCAGCAACGACCAGCCGACGCCTCGCAGTCCGGAGGCGGCACCCCGGGAGCGCCAGGCGAGTGCACTCGCAGCGAGGCCCACCACCGTCAACGTGATGCCGATGGCCTGCCAGGTCGTCGCGTCGTACTCGCCCACACCCCAAGCCTACGGGGGTGACGCCCACAGGCGCCCTCCCCGGCTGAGAGGATCGATCCATGCCCACGTTGCCCGATCCCGGATTCGCCGGCGACGACGGTGCCGCACCGCCGGACCTGGTGGCGGCACTCGCGGCCTACCAGGCTGATCCCGCGGCCCGGCACCTCGACACCCTCGAGGTGCTCCAGACGGCCCGGTTGCTCGTCCCGGTGGTCGCGGTCCTCGGTGAGGTCGAGGTCGACGACCAGGGGCTGACCCACGACAAGACCTCCGACATGGCCACCGTCCTGATGCGCGGGCGCGACGGTCGTACGGCGCTGCTCGCCTTCAGCGGCACCACGTCGATGGCGACCTGGGACCCGCAGGCACGACCGGTCCCGGTGTCGGCGGTCGACGCCGCCCGCTCCGCCCGACAGGATGGCGCGGACGCGCTGCTGCTCGACCTCGCCGGACCCGTGATGTTCGTCGTGCAGGGCGACGACCTGGTCGCCCTCGCGGAGGGCTGGACCCTCGCCCGGATCGGGGACGGGTTCAGTGGCGGGCGCGCATGGGTGAGACCGGACCGGTGAGCTTCTCGCCCGGGCCCTCGCCGGGAGGGTCGGGGATCTCGGAGACCTCGCGGAAGGCCAGCTGCAGGGTGCGCAGGCCGTCGCGCAACGGTGCGGCGTGGTGGTGACCGAGCCGGGGAGCCCCGGCAGTGACCAGGCCCGCAAGCGCCTCGATCAGGGTGCGGGCCTCGTCGAGGTCCTGGTGCTCGGGGAGGTCCTCGGCCAGTCCCAGGTTGACCGCTGCGGCGCTCATCAGGTGCAGCGCGGCGGTCGAGACGATCTCCAGGGCAGGCACCTCGGCGATGTCCCGGCTCAGGCCACCCCCCAGGGCGGACTCGTGGACGAGGGCCTCGGCAGACTCCGGAGCGGGCTCAGCAGCGGCATGGCTCATGGGGGAAGACTGGCACGACGGCGTCGATGTGCATCCGGAGGGTGTCTCGGGCTATCCTTGACGACGACCGATCCTGCTGGGTCGGCCATCGGTGCGCCCGGGCCGGAATATCCCGAGCGTGCCGGAGGTTGAACCAGCACGATCAGACAAGCGGGACCTTCCCAGGCCCCCACCCGCACCGACCGTCGCTCCACCAGGTCGTCGGGTAACGGTCACGAGGTGAGAGCCGGCCCGACGCCGGCGATGATCTCGTCGAGAGCCCGGCACGGGCGCTCGTACGGCCTCCGCTTGTCACACCATGCGGAGGCTTCGTTGTTTCTCGAGGTCCCTGGCATGGCTGGTCACCACCACAGCACTCGACCCAGGAGGACCCATCAGCACTGAGCTGAGAATCAACGACCGGATCCGGGTACCCGAGGTCCGTCTCGTTGGCCCCAACGGCGAGACCGTCGGCATCGTCCGTATCGACGATGCCCTGCGACTCGCGCAGGAAGCCGACCTCGACCTCGTCGAGGTCGCTCCGACAGCCCGTCCGCCGGTCTGCAAGCTCATGGACTACGGCAAGTTCAAGTACGAGGCCGCGCAGAAGGCTCGCGAGGCCCGTCGGAACCAGACCAACGTCATCATCAAGGAGATGAAGCTCCGCCCCAAGATCGACGCCCACGACTACGAGACCAAGAAGGGTCACGTCGTGCGCTTCCTCAAGGCGGGCGACAAGGTGAAGATCACGATCATGTTCCGCGGTCGTGAGCAGCACCGCCCCGAGCTGGGCTTCAGGCTCCTGCAACGGCTGGCCGAGGACGTCGACGAGCTGGGCTTCGTCGAGTCGTCGCCCAAGCAGGACGGTCGCAACATGATCATGGTGCTCGGCCCGCACAAGAAGAAGGCCGAAGCCAAGATCGAGGTGCAGGCCGCCAAGGCCGAGCGGGCCGCCGAGCGGGCCGCTGAGAAGGAGGCCGAGCACGCCGAGCGCACGGCCACCGCGCCGACCGACCCTTCGATGAAGAAGCCGCGCCGCCGGTCCGAGAGTCTCGATCCTGAGATCGAGGCGTGACGAAGTCACGACTCGATCGAGGACGCCGGCGAAGCCGGCCGCCGGTGTGGAGATAGCAGGACGGCGGCGAAGCCGCCCGCCGAGGTCGGAGAGAAGGACGCCGGCGAAGCAGATCCAGACGTAGTCGAAGTCCCACAGAACGTCGAACGAACAACGAAGGACTGAAGAGATGCCGAAGAACAAGACGCACTCCGGAGCCAGCAAGCGCTTCCGCGTGACCGGCTCGGGCAAGATCCGTCGCCAGAAGGCGGGCCTGCGCCACAACCTGGAGCACAAGTCCTCCAAGGTCACCCGGCGGATGTCCGGCACCACGGAGGTCTCCAAGGCCGACACCGCCAAGGTCCGCAAGCTCCTCGGCCGCTGACCAGCCCGCACCGTCCCCAGGGGTGGTCGCAGCACGGCGGCGAGCATCCATCGAATTGCATCAAGGAGTAACAAGTGGCACGCGTCAAGCGGGCGGTCAACGCCCACAAGAAGCGCCGGGTAGTCCTCGAGCGGGCCTCCGGCTACCGCGGTCAGCGCTCGCGGCTGTACCGCAAGGCCAAGGAGCAGGTCACGCACTCGCTGGTCTACAGCTACCGGGACCGCAAGGCCAAGAAGGGTGACTTCCGCAAGCTGTGGATCCAGCGGATCAACGCCGCTGCCCGCGCCAACGGGATGACCTACAACCGCTTCATCCAGGGTCTCAAGGCCGCGGGTGTCCAGGTGGACCGCAAGATCCTGGCCGACATGGCCGTCAACGACCTGCCCACCTTCGTGGCGCTGGTCGAGACCGCCAAGGCTGCGCTTCCCGCGGACGTCAACGCTCCTCGCGAGGCCGCGGAGACGGCGTCGGCCTGACCGCCGGCACCGCCCGCACCGGCACCTTCGACGTGGCGAGTCCCGAGTCGTCCCCGACCGAACCCCTTCTCACCAAGGGGAGTGGCCGGGTCAAGACGGCTCGGCGGCTCGCCCGTCGTGCGTCTCGGGCCGAGCACCGGCTCTTCCTCGCCGAGGGGCCGCAGGCTGTCCGTGAGGCGCTCGCGCTGCGTGGATGTGTGCGTGAGCTCTTCGCCGTCCCCGGGCTCGATGCGCAGCACCCCGATCTCGCGGCCGCCGCGGTGGGGTTGCCCTGGCAGCTCGTCGACGAGGCCGCGCTGGCCTCCCTGAGCGACACCGTCCATCCCCAGGGCGTCGTCGCCGTCTGTCGCTTCGTCGACCGCCCGCTCGGGGACGTGCTGGCCACTCCGCACCGGCTCGTCGCCGTGTGTGCCGACGTGCGCGACCCGGGCAACGCCGGCACCGTCGTGCGCTGCGCCGATGCCGCCGGTGCCGGGGCCGTCGTCCTCGCCGGCAGCTCGGTCGACCCATACAACGGCAAGGCCGTGCGCGCGAGCGCCGGCTCGCTGTTCCACGTCCCCCTCGCGCTCGAGTCCGACCCCGCCGACGTCGTACGGCGACTGCAGGCGGCCGGCCTACGGGTGCTCGCCGCCGACGGGGCGGGGGAGCGCGACCTCGACGATGCCGAGGACGCGGGGCTGCTGACGGGGCCCACCGCCTGGCTCTTCGGCAACGAGGCCTGGGGGCTGCCCGACGACCTCGCGGCGCTGGCCGACGAGCGAGTGGCGATCCCGATCCACGGTCGCGCCGAGAGCCTCAACCTGGCCACAGCGGCCGCCGTCTGCCTCTACGCCTCAGCCCGCAGCCAGCGCCGAAACCCAAACGACACGATCAAGGGCTAACGTGTCGGTCATGTCGACCGCAGGGGACGCCGGCCAGCTGGTGCTCGACGCCCTGCCCGACGGCGTGGTCGTCGCCGACGAGGCCGGTGTGGTGGTCGTGATGAACGACGCGGCCAGTTCCCTGCTCCGCTCCCCGGACGGCGTCGGCAAGCGTTTGGCCGACGTCGTCGCCCTGCAGGACCAGGCGGGCAACGACTGGTGGGCCAACGCCGCGCCGTACACCGGGCTCTCCACGCGCACGCAGCTCTCGGAGCAGTCGTGGTTCCTCGCCGACGGCACCGAGCTGTTGGTCACGGTGCGCATCCAACGCGGCTCCGCGCGCGAGCCGGTCCACCAGGTCGCGGTGTCGTTGCGCTCGGCCAAGGCGCGCGCCCGGCTCGACCGCGAACGCTCCGACCTGGTCGCCACCGTCGCCCACGAGCTGCGCTCGCCGTTGACCGGCGTGAAGGGGTTCGTCGCGACGCTGCTCTCGAAGTGGGACAAGCTCAACGACGCCCAGAAGCGGATGATGCTGGAGACGGTCAACGTCGACGCCGACCGGCTGACCCGGCTGATCGCCGAGCTCCTCGACGTCGCCCGGATCGACACCGGACGTCTCTCCCTGTATGCCCGCCCGCTGGACTTCCACGCCGGCGTCGAGAGGGTGCTCGACTCCCTGCGAGCCGGCACCAGCCGCGAGATCACCCTGGCCGTCGACGGTGAGCTGCCGCCGGTGCAGGCCGACCCCGACAAGCTCGCGCAGGTGGTGCACAACCTCGTCGACAACGGCATCCGCCACGGCGAGGGCAGGGTGGCGCTGTCCATCACGGCTCTCGGGGCCGACGCGCCGTTCGCCGGGGTGGTGCTGCACGTCGACGACGAGGGCGACGGGATCAGCCCCGACATCCGCAGCCGGGTGTTCACGAAGTTCTGGAAGCACGGCACCCGCGGCGGCTCGGGCCTGGGGATGTACATCATCCACGGCCTCGTCCGCGCCCACGGCGGCCTCGTCGAGATCGGCGACGCCCCCTCCGGCGGCGCCCGGATCACCATCCTCTGGCCCGCCGCCGACCCCCTCTGACCCCACCGGCGACAGGCCACCCTTCGAGCAGGCTGAGGGGTCACAGAATCAGGGTTTCAGGCGGCGCGTCGCGACATTGATGACTCCTCGCCGGGGCTCGGTGGCGAAACCGGTTCGTCGGGCCGACGCGGCACTTCCTAGACTGCTCCCCATGTCTGGCCCCAACTCCGATTACGACCCGGTCGAGGTCACCCCGCTCAAGGCGGCCGAGGTCGACGCGATGCGCGAGGCCGCGCTGGTCGCCATCGCCCGAGCCGGCGATCTCGACGCGCTCAAGCTGGTGCGCGCCGAGCACGCGGGCGACCGGTCGCCGATCGCGCTGGCCAACCGCGAGATCGGGGCGCTGCCACCGCAGGCGCGCAAGGACGCCGGCCAGCGGGTCGGCCAGGCCCGTGGCGCGATCAACCAGGCGCTCACGGCCCGCCAGGAGGAGCTCGAGGTCGAGCACGAGGAGCGGATGCTGGTGGAGGAGACCGTCGACGTCACGCTGCCCTGGGACCGCATGCCGACCGGCGCCCGGCACCCGATCACCACGCTCTCCGAGCGCATCGGCGACGTGTTCGTGGCGATGGGCTGGGAGGTCGCCGAGGGTCCGGTCGTGGAGGCGGAGTGGCTCAACTTCGACGCCCTCAACCTCGGCCCCGACCACCCCGCGCGCACGATGCAGGACACCTTCTGGATGGAGCCTGCCGACAACGCGATCGTGCTGCGCACCCACACCTCACCGGTGCAGGCCCGCACGATGCTCACCCGCGAGCCACCGATCTACGTCGTGTGCCCGGGACGGGTCTTCCGCACCGACGAGTACGACGCCACGCACAGCCCGGTCTTCCACCAGGTCGAGGGCCTCGTGGTCGACGAGGGCATCACGATGGCCCACCTCAAGGGAACGCTCGACCACTTCGCGGCCTCGATGTTCGGCGACGGGATCACCACCCGCTTCCGGCCCTCGTACTTCCCCTTCACCGAGCCCAGCGCCGAGGTCGACCTGCGCTGCTTCGTCTGCCGCGGCGCGGAGCCGGCCATGCAGACCTGCCGCACCTGCCGCGGCGAGGGCTGGATCGAGTGGGGCGGCTGCGGCGTGGTCAACCCGCGCGTGCTGACCGCGTGCGGAGTCGACGCCGAGCGCTACACCGGCTTCGCCTTCGGCATGGGCATCGACCGCACCCTGATGTTCCGCCACGGCGCAGAGGACATGCGCGACATGTTCGAGGGCGACGTCCGCTTCACCACCGCCTTCGGAAGCGAGATCTGAGACATGAAGGCCCCCGTTTCCTGGATCCGTGAGTACGTCGACCTGCCCGAGGGCGTCTCGACGCAGGACCTCGCGGCCCGGCTGACCGCGCTCGGGCTGAAGCTCGAGGCCGTGACGAGGCCCGGCCACGACATCAGCGGTCCGCTCGTCGTCGGCCGGGTGCTCACGATGGAGCCCGAGCCGCAGAAGAACGGCAAGACGATCAACTGGTGCACCGTCGACGTCGGAGCGGCCAACGGCACCGGCGAACCGCAGGGCATCGTGTGCGGGGCCCACAACTTCGCGCCCGACGACCTGGTCGTCGTGGTGCTGCCCGGCGGGGTACTGCCCGGCCCCTTCGAGATCAGTGCCCGCAAGACCTACGGCCACGTCTCGGCCGGGATGATCTGCTCCTCCAAGGAGCTCGGCCTCGGTGAGGATCACGACGGCATCATCGTGCTGCCGGCCGACGCCGGCCGGCCAGGAGACGACGCCTTCGACCTGCTCTCCCTGCGCGAGGAGGTCATCGAGTTCGAGATCAACCCCGACCGTGCCTACGCGCTCTCGCTGCGCGGTGTGGCCCGCGAGGCCGCGCTCGGTTTCGACGCGCCCTTCCGCGACCCGGCCCTGCGCGACACCCCCGCCCCCGACGGGAGCGGCTACCCGGTCACGATCGACGACGCGGTCGGCTGCCCGGTGTTCGTCGCCCGCGAGGTGAGCGGCTTCGACCCGACCGCGCCGACGCCGGGCTGGCTCGCCCGGAGAGTCCAGCTCGCCGGGATGCGACCGATCTCCCTGGCCGTCGACGTCACCAACTACGTGATGCTCGAGCTCGGCCGCCCCATCCACGGCTACGACGCCGACAAGCTCCAGGGCACCGTCGGGGTCCGGCGGGCACGCGCCGGCGAGCGGCTCACCACCCTCGACGGTGCCGACCGCGCGCTCTCACCTGAGGACCTCGTCGTCACCGACGACTCCGGGATCATCGGCCTCGGTGGCGTGATGGGAGGCGAGGCGACCGAGATGTCGGCCACCACCTCCCGGGTCCTGATCGAGTCGGCCCACTGGGACGCGGTGTCGATGTTCCGCACCGGCAAGCGTCACAAGATCAGCTCGGAGGCCGGCAAGCGCAACGAGCGCGGCGTCGACCCGACGATCTGCGAGGCCGCGGCCGACCGCGTCGCCGAGCTGCTCGTGCGGTACGGCGGCGGCACCGTTTCGAGCTCGGTGACCAAGGTCGGCGACGCCCCTGCCCCGCGCAGCGTCACCATCCAGTCCGACCTGCCGGCTCGGATCACCGGCATGGAGATCAGCGCCGCCACCACGATCGCCCACCTGCGGGCGGTCGGCTGCGACGTCACCGTCGCGAACGACGAGCTCACGGCCGTCGTACCCCCGTGGCGGCCGGACATCAGCGACCCGTTCGACCTCGTCGAGGAGGTCGCCCGGCTGGTCGGCTACGAGGACATCCCGTCGGTGCTGCCCGACGCACCACCGGGACGCGGACTCACCCCGGCCCAGTCGCTGCGTCGCCGGGTCGGTCGCACGCTCGCCGGTGCCGGGTACGTCGAGGTGGTGAACTTCCCGTTCGTCGGCACCCCCGACCTGGACCGGCTCGGCCTCGACGCGGGGGACGACCGCCGGCAGGCGATGCGGATCGCCAACCCGATCAGCTCCGAAGAGCCGCTGATGACCACCACGCTGCTGCCCGGCCTGCTCAGGGCCCTCGCCCGCAACGCCGGTCGCGGGATGTCGGACGCCGCGCTGTTCGAGACCGCCACCGTCACGCTTCCACGTGGCACGGTCGCGGCGCCGATCCTCCCCGTCGACCGCCCCCCGACCGAGGGGGAGTGGGACGACCTCCAGAAGGCGCTGCCCGACCAGCCCCTCCATCTCGCGCTCGGGCTCTCCGGCCAGCGCGAGCGCGCCGGCTGGTGGGGTCCCGGGCGTGCCGCCGGATGGGCCGACGCGATCGAAGCGGTTCGCGACGTCGCGACCGCTCTCGGGGTCGAGCTCACGGTGCAGGTCGGCGACCCGCACCCCGTGGCACCCGGGCCGCTGCGCCGAGCTGCTGCTCGGGGAGGTCTCCATCGGCTTCGCCGGCGAGCTGCACCCCCGGGTGTGCACGTCGTACGGCGTGCCCGCCCGCACCGCCGTCGCCGAGGTCGATCTCGACCAGCTCCTCGAGCGCGCCACGCTGATCGTGCCCGCGCCGGGCTTCTCCAGCTATCCGGTCGCCAAGGAGGACGTCGCCCTCGTGGTCGATGTCGCGGTCCCGGCCGAGCAGGTCGCTGCCACGCTGCGCGAGGGTGCCGGCCCGTTGTGCGAGTCGGTGCGACTCTTCGACGTCTACACCGGTGAGCAGGTCGGCGCCGGCAAGAGGTCGCTCGCCTTCGCGCTGCGCTTCCGCGCGCCCGACCGCACCCTGACCGAGGCCGACACCGGCGCGGCCCGCGACGCCGCGGTCGCGCTCGCCGTCGAGCGTCACGGCGCCGTCCACCGCGCCTGAGGTCGAGGAGTCACTCAGGCGGCGACACGCCGCGAAAGGGCCTGAAGGAGTGACCCCTCGGCGGGCGGATTGGCCTTGAGTATGCATTGGACTGTATGGTCATGCATATGTCGAAGCGGAGCGTGGCCGTCGCCGGAGCGAGTGGATATGCCGGGGGAGAGGTGCTGCGGCTGCTGCTCGCGCACCCCGACGTCGAGATCGGGGCACTGACCGCGGGCTCCAACGCGGGGGAGAGGCTCGGTGCGCTGCAGCCTCACCTGGTGCCGCTGGCCGACCGGGTGCTCGAGCCGACCACCGTCGAGGTCCTCGCCGGCCACGACGTGGTCTTCCTGGGCCTGCCGCACGGCCAGTCGGCGGTGATCGCCAAGCAGCTCCCGGAGGAGACCGTGGTCATCGACTGCGGCGCCGACTTCCGCCTCGCCGACGCCGACGCCTGGGAGAAGTTCTACGGGGGCGAGCACGCCGGCTCCTGGCCCTACGGCCTCCCCGAGCTCGCCGGGCAGCGCGAGCGACTGCGCAGCGCCACCCGGATCGCCGTGCCCGGCTGCTACCCGACCGTCTCCACCCTCGCGATGGCCCCTGCCGTCGCCGCCGGGCTGGTCGATGCCAGCGGGATCGTCGTCGTCGCCGCCAGCGGCACCTCCGGGGCTGGGAAGGCGCCCAAGCCGCACCTCCTCGGCTCGGAGGTGATGGGCTCGGCCAGCGCCTACGGCGTCGGCGGCACCCACCGGCACACCCCCGAGATCGTGCAGAACCTCGGTGGCCTCACCGACGCCGAGGTGCGGGTCTCCTTCACCCCGATGCTGGTGCCGATGCCGCGCGGCATCCTGGCCACCTGCTCGGCCCCGACCACCGTCACCGCCGACGAGGCGTACGCCGCCTACGAGAAGGCGTTCGCCGACGAGCCCTTCCTGCACCTGCTGCCACCGGGGGTGTGGCCCCAGACCAAGTCGGTCATCGGCTCCAACGCCGTGCACCTCCAGGTGACCGTCGACGACGCGGCCGGTCGGCTCGTCGCCGTCGCCGCGGTCGACAACCTCGCCAAGGGCACCGGGGGAGCAGCCGTGCAGTGCATGAACCTCGCGCTCGGCCTCGACGAGACCGCAGGCCTCACCACGGTGGGGATCGCCCCGTGACCGCCGGCGACGAGACCCGCAGCTTCGACCTGACCCGGCACCGTGACGCCCTGGCAGTGGTCCGTCTCGGCCGCGGCGCCAAGATCCCCGCCTGGGCGTCCGCGTCCACGCTCTTCTCGGTCACCGCGACGGCCGACGAGACCTCGATCGTGTGCCACGCCGCCAACGTGCCCGCCAAGGCCAAGCGGCAGGGACCCTACGTCGCCTTCGAGGTGACCGGGCCGCTCGACTTCAAGCTCACCGGGGTGCTGCACAGCCTGCTCGGCCCCCTCGCCGACGCGGGGATCAGCGTGTTCACGATCTCGACGTACGACACCGACTGGATCCTCGTCCGCGGCGCGGTCGCCGACGCCGCCGAGGCGGCCTGGGTCGCCGCCGGCCACACCGTCCACCCACCCCTCACCCCGCAGGAGAGCGACACGTGAGCATCACCGCGCCCCAGGGATTCCGCGCCGCAGGCGTCGCCGCCGGCCTCAAGGCCTCGGGCGGCAAGGACGTCGCGCTGGTCTCCAGCGACGGGCCCGGCTACGCCTCGGCCACCGTGTTCACCGCCAACCGCTGCAAGGCCAACCCGGTGCTCTGGAGCCAGGAGGTGGTCAAGGACGGCGTCGTCCGCGCGGTCGTGCTCAACTCCGGCGGCGCCAACTGCTACACCGGCGCCGAGGGCTTCCAGACCACGCACGCTGTGGCCGAGAAGGTCGCCGGAGGGCTCGGCATCGGCGCCCTCGACGTGGTGGTCTGCTCCACCGGTCTGATCGGCCTCATGAACGACCGGGACGACGTGCTGGGCGGGGTCGAAGCCGCTCTCGCCGGCCTGTCGTACGACGGGGGAACCGATGCGGCCGAGGCGATCATGACCACCGACTCGGTCAGCAAGCAGGTCGTGGTCGAGGGCAGCGGCTGGAAGGTCGGCGGGATGGCCAAGGGCGCCGGCATGCTCGCACCCCAGCTGGCCACCATGCTGGTGGTGCTCACCACCGACGCGACGGTCGACGCCGGGGCCGCCGACCGTGCCCTGCGCGCGGCCACCCGGGTCAGCTTCGACCGGCTCGACTCCGACGGCTGCATGTCCACCAACGACACCGTCACGCTGATGGCCAACGGCGCCTCGGGGATCACCCCCACCGAGGAGGACTTCACCGAGGCGCTCACCCGGGCCTGCACCGATCTCGCGATGCAGCTGCTGGCCGACGCCGAGGGCGCCGACCACGAGATCGCCATCACGGTGCTGAACGCCGCCAGCGAGGACGACGCGGTCCGCGTCGGCCGCTCGGTCGCCCGCAGCAACCTGTTCAAGGCTGCCGTCTTCGGCAAGGACCCCAACTGGGGCAGGGTGCTCGCCTCGATCGGCACCACCGACGCCGCCTTCGACCCCGCCGACCTCGACGTCGCGATGAACGGCGTCTGGGTGTGCCGGGCCTCCGAGCCCCACGAGGACCCGGCCGGTGTCGACCTGGAGGCACGCGAGGTCACCGTGACCATCGACCTCAAGGCGGGCAGCGAGCGCGCCACCGTCTGGACCAACGACCTGACGCACGCCTACGTGCACGAGAACTCCGCCTACTCGAGCTGAGAGCAGCTGACACGACGTGACCAACGACGACACCGGCATCGACACCCAGGGGCTGCTCGCATCCGCGAGCCCCGAGAGCTGGAAGCGCGCCACCGACAAGGCCGCCACCCTCGCCGAGGCGCTGCCGTGGCTGAAGGCCTACCACGGCAGGACCATCGTGGTGAAGTACGGCGGCAACGCGATGACCGACGACACCCTCAAGCAGGCCTTCGCCGAGGACATCGTCTTCCTGCGCTACGCGGGCTTCCACCCGGTGGTGGTGCACGGCGGTGGTCCGCAGATCAGCAGCATGCTCGAGCGCCTCGACATCAAGTCCGAGTTCCGCGGCGGCCTGCGGGTGACCACGCCGGAGGCGATGGACGTGGTCCGGATGGTGCTGGTCGGCCAGGTCGGCCGCGAGCTGGTCGGGCTGATCAACTCCCACGGACCGCTGGCCGTCGGGCTCAGCGGCGAGGACGCCGGGCTCTTCACCGCCGAGGCCACCAACACCATCGTGGACGGCGAGGAGGTCGACCTCGGTCTCGTCGGTGAGGTCGCCAAGGTGCGCCCCGAGGCGGTCAAGGACCTGGTCGACTCCGGGCGCATCCCGGTCATCTCCTCGGTCGCCCCCGACGAGCTCGGCCTGGTCCACAACGTCAACGCCGACACTGCCGCCGCCGCGCTCGCGGTCGCCCTCGGCGCCGAGAAGCTGCTGGTGCTCACCGACGTCGAAGGCCTCTACCGCGACTGGCCCGACAGCGACGACGTCATCGGCCACATCGGGCCCGAGGCCCTGGAGGAGCTGATGCCCTCGTTGGCCAGCGGCATGGTGCCGAAGATGAAGGCCTGCCTCAACGCGGTCCGCGGCGGCGTCCCCAAGGCCACCGTCGTCGACGGCCGTGAGCCGCACGCCGTACTCCTGGAGATCTTCACCGACGACGGCATCGGCACCCAGGTGCTGCCTGACACCGAGACCAAGATCCGGCAAGCCCGGCAGACGGGGGCTGACGCATGAACGACGCGCTCAAGAAGCGGTACGCCGAATCGCTGATGAACACCTTCGGACCACCCAAGCTGGTGCTGGTGCGCGGCGAGGGTCCGGTCGTGTGGGACGGCGACGGCAACCGCTACCTCGACTTCCTCGGCGGCATCGCCGTCAACGCGCTCGGTCACGCCCACCCGGCACTCGTCTCGGCGGTCACCCAGCAGCTCGGCACCCTGGGCCACGTCTCCAACTTCTTCGCCACGGAGCCGCAGGTCGCCCTGGCCGAGCGGCTGCTCGACCTCATCGGTGTTGGTCCCGGAGGTGGCAAGGTCTTCTTCGCCAACTCCGGTTCGGAGGCCAACGAGGCCGCCTTCAAGCTCACCCGCCGCACCGGCCGCACCCACGTGGTCGCGGCAGAGGGCGGCTTCCACGGCCGCACGATGGGCTCGCTCGCCCTGACCTCCAAGGCCGCCTACCGGGAGCCGTTCGAGCCGCTCCCCGGCGGGGTCACCTTCGTGCCGTACGGCGACGCCGGTGCGCTCGCAGCGGCCGTCGACGAGGAAACCGCGGCCGTCGTGCTGGAGCCGATCCAGGGCGAGGCCGGCGTGGTCGTCCCGCCGGCGGACTACCTCGCTGCCGCACGCAGGATCACCCGCGACCACGGCGCCCTGCTGTGGATCGACGAGGTGCAGTCGGGCATCGGTCGCACCGGCGCCTGGCTCGCGCACGCCGCCTCGGGGATCACCCCCGACATCGTCACGCTGGCCAAGGGACTCGGCGGCGGTCTGCCGATCGGCGCGTGCATCGCGCTCGGCGACGCCGGTGAGCTGCTCCAGCCCGGCAACCACGGCACCACCTTCGGCGGCAACCCGGTCGCCACCGCCGCCGCGCTCGCGGTCATCGAGACGATCGAGAAGGACGACCTCCTCGGCAACGCGGTCCGCGTCGGCGAGCAGCTGCGCAACGGCCTTGCCGACCCCCGGGTCGCCGAGATCCGTGCCGCCGGACTCTGGCTCGGCCTCGATCTCGACGCCGAGGTCGGCGCTCAGGTCGTCGAGGCCGGCCAGGAGGCGGGCTTCATCTTGAACAGCACCGGACCGCGCAGCATCCGTCTGGCGCCGCCGCTGGTCATCACCGAGGAGCAGGCCGGCGAGCTGATCGCCGCCTGGCCGGGCATCCTCGACGCGGCCTACGGAGCGGCCTCGTGACCCGGCACTTCCTGCGCGACGACGACCTCACCCCGGTCGAGCAGGCCGAGGTGCTGGCGCTCGCCGCCAGGCTCAAGGCCGACCGTTTCGCCGAGCGTCCGTTGGCCGGCCCCCGCACTGTCGCGGTCATCTTCGACAAGCCCACGCTGCGCACCCAGGTCTCGTTCACCACGGGCATCGCCGAGCTCGGCGGCTTCCCGATGGTCGTCGACGGCAACCTCGCCCAGATCGGCAGTCGCGAGTCCGTGGCCGACGTCGCTCGCGTGATCGGGCCGCAGGCCGCGGCGATCGTGTGGCGCACCTTCGACCAGTCCCGGATCGAGGAGATGGCGACGTACGCCGACGTACCGACCGTCAACGCGCTCACCGACCAGTTCCACCCGTGCCAGCTCCTCGCCGACCTGCAGACCGTCGCCGAGCACAAGGGCGACCTCGCGGGCCTGGCGCTGACCTTCCTCGGCGACACGGCCAGCAACATGAGCCACTCCTACCTGCTGGCCGGAGCCACCGCTGGACTGCACGTGCAGGTCAGCGGTCCCGACGGTTTCGCCCCCGACGCCGACGTGCTGGCCCGGGCGCAGCAGATCGCCTCGACGACGGGTGGGTCGGCCGACTACGTGCTCGATCCCGTCGCCGCCGTCGTCGGTGCCGACGTGGTCGCCACCGACACGTGGGTGTCGATGGGCAAGGAGGCGGAGGCCGAGGAGCGCTCCCGGCCCTTCGTGCCCTACTCCCTGACCGCCGACCTGCTCGCCGGGGCCGCCGAGGACGCGGTCGTGCTGCACTGCCTGCCCGCCTACCGCGACAAGGAGATCGCCACCGAGGTGATCGACGGACCGCAGAGCATCGTCTGGGACGAGGCCGAGAACCGCCTGCACGCCCAGAAGGCCCTGCTCACCTGGCTCCTCGCCCATCAGGAGGTCGGCGCATGACCGCCACCATCCCGCTCACCAAGAGCGCCCGCCAGCACAAGATCGTCGACCTGCTCGGCCGGCAGCCGGTGCGCTCCCAGACCGAGCTCTCCCAGCTCCTGCAGGAGGCCGGCGTCCAGGTCACCCAGGCGACCCTGTCGCGCGACCTGGTCGAGCTCGACGCCGTCAAGGTGCGGATCCCCTCGGGCCAGCTGGTCTACGCCGTACCCGCCGAGGGTGGCGACCGCACTCCCGTCGTGCAGGACACCGCGGCGGCCGAGGCACGGCTGGCCCGTCTTCTCGGCGAGCTGCTCGTCTCGGCCGATGCCTCGGCCAACCTCGCCCTGCTGCGCACCCCGCCGGGTGCCGCCCAGTTCCTCGCCTCCGCCTTCGACAAGGCAGAGCAGCAGGACGTGCTCGGCACCGTCGCCGGCGACGACACCGTCCTGGTGATCAGCCGACGACCCGACGGCGGTCATGCGCTGGCCGCCCGGTTCCTCGCGCTCGCCAACGGCGCGCACTGAGCCAGACACCCCCTCACCACAAGCACCACCTGACGTCGAGACACCTGAAGGAACTCCCATGAACCCGTCCCACAAGACCGCTCGCGCTTCCGCGGGGACCCCGGCATGAGCAAGGTCCTGACCAGCCTCCCGATCGGCGAACGCGTCGGCATCGCGTTCTCCGGCGGCCTCGACACCTCGGTGGCCGTGGCCTGGATGCGGGAGAAGGGTGCGGTGCCCTGCACCTACACCGCCGACATCGGCCAGTACGACGAGCCCGACATCAGCGGCGTGCCCGAGCGCGCCCTGCAGTACGGCGCCGAGCTGTCCCGCGCCGTCGACTGCCGCCGACAGCTCGTCGAGGAGGGTCTGGCCGCGATGGCCTGCGGGGCCTTCCACATCCGGTCCGCCGGCCGGGCCTACTTCAACACCACGCCGCTGGGACGCGCCGTGACCGGGATGATGCTGGTGCGCGCGATGCACGACGACGACGTCGACATCTGGGGAGACGGGTCGACGTTCAAGGGCAACGACATCGAGCGCTTCTACCGTTACGGCCTGCTGGCGAACCCCGAGCTGCGCATCTACAAGCCGTGGCTGGACGCCGACTTCGTCAAGGAGCTCGGCGGCCGCACCGAGATGAGCCAGTGGCTCACCGAGCGGGACCTGCCCTACCGCGACAGCCAGGAGAAGGCCTACTCCACCGACGCCAACATCTGGGGCGCCACCCACGAGGCGAAGACCCTCGAGCACCTCGAGGTCTCCCTGGAGACGGTGCAGCCGATCATGGGCGTGAAGTTCTGGGACCCCACGGTCACGATCGACGCCGAGGACGTCACCGTGCGCTACGAGCAGGGTCGCCCGGTCGCGATCAACGGCATCTCCTACGACGACCCGGTCGCACTGGTCCACGAGGCCAACACGATCGGCGGTCGGCACGGCCTGGGCATGTCCGACCAGATCGAGAACCGGATCATCGAGGCCAAGTCGCGCGGCATCTACGAAGCACCGGGCATGGCGCTGCTCTGGATCGGCTACGAGCGGCTTCTCAACGCCGTCCACAACGAGGACACCATCGCCAACTACCACGCGGAGGGACGCCGTCTGGGCCGGCTTCTCTACGAGGGTCGCTGGCTGGACCCGCAGGCGCTGATGCTGCGCGAGGCCATCCAGCGGTGGATCGCCTCACTGGTCACCGGCGAGGTCACCGTGCGGCTGCGCCGTGGTGAGGACTACACCGTCCTGGACACCTCGGGTGAGCACTTCTCCTACCACCCCGACAAGCTCTCGATGGAGCGCACCGACAACGCCGTGTTCGGTCCCACCGACCGGATCGGTCAGCTGACGATGCGCAACCTCGACATCGCCGACTCCCGTTCCAAGCTGGAGATGTACGCCGGCCAGCCGCAG
This sequence comes from uncultured Actinomycetota bacterium, assembly GCA_963772415.1. Classification (GTDB taxonomy): domain Bacteria; phylum Actinomycetota; class Actinomycetes; order Propionibacteriales; family Nocardioidaceae; genus Nocardioides_B. Next base: position 418,955 of record CAVYWU010000006.1, read on the forward strand.
GATCAGGGCCACGTGCTGGTCGAGAACGGCAACCTGTTCGGGCAGATCGAGCCCGGTGGAGCCGACCGGATCGCCCGACGCAACGGGGAGGACAGCTTCGACGACGAGGCCCTCGACCACGCGGCGATGGAGTCGGGTACCGACTGATGGCCACCAACACAGGGGCGCTGTGGGGCGGCCGGTTCGCCGACGGCCCGAGCCCGGCACTGGCGGCGCTGTCGAAGTCGACCCACTTCGACTGGCGGCTGGCCCTCTACGACATCGCCGGCTCCCACGCCCACGCCAAGGCGCTGGCCGCGGCGGGGTTCCTCACCGTGGACCAGGAGGCCGAGCTGCACCGCGGCCTCGACGTCCTGGCGCGCCGCTGGCGCGAAGGAGACCTGGTGCCGGAGGAGTCCGACGAGGACGTCCACGGTGCGCTCGAGCGGCTGCTGCTCCTCGAGGTCGGCCCCGAGGTCGGCGGCCGGCTCCGGGCCGGGCGCAGCCGCAACGACCAGATCGCGACCCTGTTCCGGTCGTTCCTGCTCGACCACTCGCTGTCCGTGGCCGGGCACGTGCTCGATCTCGTCGACGCGCTCACCGACCAGGCCGAGCAGCACCACGGCGCTGTGATGCCGGGCCGCACCCATCTCCAGCACGCCCAGCCGGTGCTGCTGGGTCACCACCTGTTGGCGCACGCCTGGCCGTTGGTCCGCGACGTGGAGCGGTTGACCGACTGGCGCCGGCGCACGGCCGCGGAGTCGCCGTACGGCTCGGGAGCGCTGGCGGGCTCCAGCCTCGGCCTCGATCCCGAGATCGTCGCCCACGAGCTCGGCTTCTCCGGGTCCAGCGCCAACTCGATCGACGGCACCGCCGGACGCGACTTCGTCGCCGAGTTCGCGTTCGTCACCGCGATGATCGGCGTGGACGTCTCGCGGCTCGCGGAGGAGGTGATCCTCTGGGCCACCAAGGAGTTCGGCTTCGTGCGGCTGCACGACGGCTACTCCACCGGCTCGAGCATCATGCCGCAGAAGAAGAACCCCGACATCGCCGAGCTCGCCCGCGGCAAGGCGGGGAGACTCATCGGCAACCTGACCGGCCTGCTGGCCACCCTGAAGGCGCTGCCGCTGGCCTACAACCGCGACCTCCAGGAGGACAAGGAGCCGGTCTTCGACTCTGTCGACACCCTCGAGGTGCTGCTGCCCGCCGTCACCGGGATGGTCGCCACCCTGACCTTCGACACCACCCGGCTGGCCGAGCTCGCGCCCCAGGGCTTCTCGCTCGCCACCGACGTGGCGGAGTGGCTGGTGCGCGAAGGGGTCGCCTTCCGTGTCGCCCACGAGGTGGCGGGGGAGTGCGTCCAGCGCTGCGAGGAGCTCGGTGTCGAGCTCGACGAGCTCACCGACGAGCAGCTCGCCGCGATCTCCCCTCACCTGACCGCCGACGTCCGCTCGGTGCTGACCGTCGAAGGGTCGGTGGCCTCGCGCACCGGCCGCGGCGGCACCGCGCCGGTCCGGGTCGCCGAGCAGCTCGCCGAGCTGCGCGCCGTCGTCGCCGAGCACCGTGCCCGGCTGGGCTGAGCGCCTGGAGGGGCCGGTCGTCGAGATCGCTCCGGTCCTCCTCGGCGGCACCCTCACCCACGGCGGCGTGACCGTCCGGCTCACCGAGGTCGAGGCGTACGACGGACCGGACGACCCGGCCTCGCACGCCTACCGCGGCACCACCGCCCGGAACGCGGTCATGTTCGGTCCGCCCGGCCGGCTCTACGTCTACTTCTCCTACGGCATGCACTGGTGCGCCAACGTGGTCTGCGGGCCCGACGGTCGCGCATCAGCGGTGCTGCTGCGCGCGGGCGAGGTGATCGAGGGCCACCGCACCGCCCGGCAGCGGCGCGGAGGTCGTGCCGACATCGAGCTCGCCCGCGGTCCCGCCAACCTGACCCAGGCCCTCGGGATCCAGCGCCACCAGGACGGCCTCGACCTCGCCGAGCACCTCACTCTGCCCACCACCCCGGTTGCGGCCGCCGAGGTCGCGTCCGGTCCACGTGTGGGCGTGAGCCAGGCAGCCGACGTGCCCTGGCGCTTCTGGCTGCGCGGCGACCCGACGGTGTCGGCGTACAAGCGCAGTCCGCGCGCGCCACACGAATAACCCCTGCGGGCCCAGAAGCCCTACCGTTGCCTCATGCCCGACGAGTCTTCCCCCGAGCCTGCAGAGCCCGCCCCGATCACCTTCGCCGATCTCGGCCTCGACCCGCGGGTGCTGAAGGCGGTGAACGCGGTCGGCTACGAGACGCCGTCGCCGATCCAGGCAGCGACGATCCCGACGCTGCTCGAGGGACGCGACGTCGTCGGCCTCGCGCAGACCGGCACCGGCAAGACCGCGGCTTTCGCGCTCCCGATCCTGTCCCGCCTCGACGTCAAGCAGAAGACGCCGCAGGCACTGGTGCTCGCGCCCACCCGCGAGCTCGCGCTGCAGGTCTGCGAGGCGTTCGAGCGCTACGCCGCCCAGCTGCCCGGCATCCACGTGCTGCCGGTCTACGGCGGCCAGGGCTACGGCGTCCAGCTGAGCGCCCTGCGCCGGGGGGTACACATCGTGGTGGGCACGCCCGGTCGGATCATGGACCACCTCGACAAGGGCACCCTCGACCTGACCGAGCTGCGGTTCCTGGTGCTCGACGAGGCCGACGAGATGCTCAACATGGGCTTCGCCGAGGATGTCGAGACGATCCTGGCCGACACCCCGGTGGAGAAGAACGTGGCGCTGTTCTCTGCCACGATGCCGGCTCAGATCAGGCGGATCTCCAAGAAGTACCTGAAGGACCCCGCCGAGATCACCGTCAAGAACAAGACCGCGACGGCCACCAACATCGCCCAGCGCTACCTGATGGTGTCCTACCCCCAGAAGGTCGACGCGCTGACGCGGCTCCTCGAGGTGGAGAACTTCGAGGGCATGATCGTCTTCGTCCGCACCAAGAACGAGACCGAGACGCTCGCCGAGAAGCTGCGGGCCCGGGGCTACTCCGCGGCAGCGATCAACGGGGACGTTGTGCAGGCCCAGCGCGAGCGCACCATCGAGCAGCTCAAGAAGGCCAAGCTCGACATCCTGGTCGCCACGGACGTGGCCGCCCGCGGCCTGGACGTGGAGCGGATCAGCCACGTCGTCAACTACGACATCCCCACCGACCCGGAGTCCTACGTGCACCGGATCGGGCGCACCGGCCGGGCCGGGCGCACCGGCGACGCGATCTCCTTCGTCACCCCGCGAGAGCGCTACCTGCTCAAGTCGATCGAGAAGACCACCCGGCAGCCGCTGACCCAGATCCCACTGCCCAGCGACGACGACGTCAACAGCACGCGGCTGGCCCGCTTCGACGACGCGATCACCGGCGCGCTCGCCCAGACCGAACCGGTCTCCTTCTTCCGTGACGTGGTCTCCCACTACGTCCGCGAGCACGACGTACCCGAGGTCGACGTGGCTGCGGCGCTCGCCGTCGTGCTCCAGGGCGACACCCCCCTGCTGGTCGAGTCGGCGCCGGAGCCGCCGCGGCGCCAGGACCGGGGCAGCCGCGACGGCGGGTCCGCCCGGCCGGACCGAGCTCCGCGGCGCACCGACGGCCCCCCGATGGCGACCTACCGGATCGCGGTCGGCAAGCGCCACAAGGTCGAGCCCCGCCAGATCGTCGGCGCGCTGGCCAACGAGGGCGGGCTCAGCCGCCGCGACTTCGGGCACATCTCGATCCGCCCCGACTTCTCCCTCGTCGAGCTGCCGGCCGAGCTGCCTGCCGGCACCGAGGCGGCCCTCGCCTCGACCCGGATCTCCGGCAAGCTGATCGGGCTGCGAAAGGACGCCGGCCCGCCCTCGAGCCGACCCCAGGGTTCGCCGCCCGGAGGCCCGGGCAAGCCTGCGAAGAAGCCACGTCACAAGAAGTAGAGCTCTCGCTGGTTTCGTTCAGTTCGAAAACTGTCGGTGGGTCCTGGGAGAGTCAGGTCATGGAGATGCTCCCGGACTCGCCGCCCAGCCCGATGGCTGGCGTCGCGGCGGCCCGCGAAGCACTCACGGGAGTGGCCGAGACCCTGTGGGCGGCAGCCCGCCCCGAAGACCTGTTGTATGTGAACGTCGAGATCGAGCGGCTGCGCTCCGCGCTGGGTGCCCTGCAGGCGACGGTGGCGGTCGAGGTCGAAGTCTCTGACCCACCCGAAGAACGCTGGATCAGACGTTGCCGGCGCGCCAGTGAGCAGTGGTGACGAGACGCCCCGCTCCTCGGCTCCTCGACCATCGAAGGCTGACGCAGGGCGAACCCGATCGCGGCGCTGCCCTCTAGTCGGTGGGCTCCCGCACCACCGGGCGCTCGAGCGCTGCGGACAGATCGGCGCGCAAGGACGCGATCTCGTCCTGGAGCCGGTGTACGTCGTGCCGGGTCGCTGACTGCGACTCCTCCTCGACCTCGGCGATGCGCTCGATCAGCCAGGAGGCGAGGGAGGCGGTGACGATGCCGACCAGCGCTATGCCGGAGATCATCAGCCCCACTGCGACGATCCGGCCCTCGCCGGTCACGGGGTAGAGGTCGCCGTACCCGACCGTCGTCACCGTCGTGGCCGACCACCACAGTGCGTCGGCCAGGCTCGAGATGACCGCCCCGGGCTGGCCGCGCTCGGCATCGAGGACCGCCAGCGCCGACACGAACAGGACCAGGACGAAGGAACCGGCCACGTAGAGCGCGACCCGACCCCGCAAGCTGGAGCCGGCGTGCCGGTTGAGGACGGCCAGCAGGCTGACCAGCCGGAGCAGGCGCAGCGGACGCAGCAGCGGCAGCAGGACCACCGCCAGGTCGGGCAGGTGGGTGACCACGAAGCGGCGCCGGTCCCGGGAGAGTCGCAGCCGGATCACGTAGTCGGCGACGAAGACCAGCCAGGTGACGAAGGTGACCACCTGGCACAGGCGCAAGGCCTCCGGCGGCAGCGCTGGGTCGATCACCGGCCACGCGTAGGCGGCCAGGAAGGCGACCGCCGCCGCGGTCAGCGGCCACTCACTGAGGTGCTCCCAGCGCTCGCGGGGGGACTTCATGGCGCGATGCTGCCATCCCGGCGGGACGAGGTCGGGGACGACTCGCGCGGTGCAGCCGGTGTGAGAGTGGCCGCGCCAACCCGCACCGAATGTCCCGGGATGGGTTGGCTCTGCGTGAGAGCATGGCGGCGCCATGAAGTTCCCGTCTCGCCAACAGCCCGTCGACGGGCTGCCCGGAATCTCCGGGACCGCCCGGGTCGACCGCCGCACGACGGGTCTGGTCCGCCGCCTCCGGCGCGGTGACATCGCGGTCATCGACCACCTCGACCTCGACCGAGCGCACGCCGAGCAGCTCGTCGAGGCCGGTGTCGTCGCAGTGGTCAACGCCGCGCCGTTCATCTCCGGGCGGTATCCCAACCTCGGCCCGGAGCTGCTCACCAAGGCCGGGGTCATCCTCCTCGACGACGTCGGGCCGGAAGTCTTCAAGCGGGTGCAGGACGGGGCCGGTGTGCGCATCGACGGACACCGCCTGATGCGCGACCAGGACGTGATCGCCGAAGGCGTCCGCCTCGGGCCCGACGACGTGGCCACCAAGATGAGCGAGGCCCGGGGTGGGCTCGCGACCCAGCTGCAGAGCTTCACCCACAACACCACCGAGTTCCTGCGCCGTGAGCAGGACCTGCTGCTGCACGGCCAGGGCGTCCCCACGCTGCGCACCCAGGTCTCGGGTCGCCCCGTCGTCGTCGTGGTGCGCGCCTACGACCACCGCGCCGACCTGCGCAAGCTCCGCCGCTTCATCCGGGAGCAGCGTCCGGTGCTGATCGGAGTCGATGCCGGGGCCGACGCCCTCGAGATGGCAGGCCACCGGGCCGACATCGTGGTGGTCGGGGCCGAGGGTCTCGGCCAGGGCACCACCGCCCACGAGCAGGGGCAGACCGTCACCGACAACGCGCTGCGCAACTCCCGCGAAGTGGTCCTGCACACCGATCGGGGCGGTCGAGCCCTCGGCAGCGACCGGCTCGAGCGGCTCGGCGTGCGCGCCGAGGAGCTCGCCGCGTCCGGCACCACCGAAGACATCGCCCTGCTGCTCGCCGACGCCGCCGGCGCCTCGTTGGTGATCACGGTCGGGATGCACGCCACGCTCGACGAGTTCCTCGACCGACAACGCGCCGGCCTGGCCAGCACCTTCCTGACCCGCCTGCGGGTGGGCCCCAAGCTCATCGACGCCAAGGGCGTCCCACAGCTGTACGCCGGCCGGGTCCGGCTGTGGCACCTCGCCCTGGTGCTGCTGGCCGGCCTGATCGCGCTGGGGGTGGCCATCTCCGCGACACCCGTCGGGGCGGAGTGGTGGTCCTGGCTCCAGGGTGCACTGACCGACCTGACCGACTGGATCCAAGGACTGTTCTCGTGATCTCGTTCCGCTACCACATCGTCTCGATCGTCTCGGTCTTCTTGGCCCTGGCGGTCGGCGTCGCCCTCGGCGGCGGCCCCCTGAAGGGCGAGGTCGACAACACCCTCGTCGACCAGGTCCAGGCCGACCGTGCGCTCAAGGGCGAGCTGCGCGCCGAGATCGCGGGGCTGCGCAGCACCAACGGCTTCACCGACGGCTTCGCCGACACCGTCGCCCCGGGCCTGCTCAACGGCTCGCTCCAGGGCCGCGTGGTCACCCTCCTCGCGCTGCCCACCTCCCAGCAGGCCGAGGTCGGCGCCCTCGCCGACATGGTGAGCGTGGCGGGTGGCACCGTCGGCGGCACCGTCCGCATCGGCGACGGTCTGCTCACGGTGGACAACCGGCAGCTCGTCGACGAGCTGAGCAGCCAGCTCCTGGAGGGTGCCTCCGACGTCAACGTCCCCGCGGACGCCAGCGGCTACGAGACCGTGGGCGCGCTGATCGCTCGGGCCGTGGCCACCGACCGGGAGCCCGGCGGAGCCGGCGTCGACGGGACCGCCGAGAGCATCCTCGCCGGGCTGAGCACCGCCGGGCTGATGTCGGCCGACGGCACGCTCGACCGCCGCGGCAGTCTCGTCCTGATCGTCGCCGGGGCCGGCAACGGCTCGGACGAGGAGCGGACCGGCGCGAGCAGCATCCTCACCACCGTGGCCACCGCGATCGACGCGGAGACCGACGGGGTGGTCGTCGCTGGCCCGGTCGCCTCGGCCCGTGAGCGCGGCGTCGTACGCGGCATCCGGGACGACGTCGTCGCCGCCCGCGACGTCTCCACGGTGGACACGCTGGGCCGCAGCGCCGCCCGGATCGTCGCCGTGATGGCGCTGGCCGGCCAGGCGCAGGACCAGACCGGCCACTTCGGCGCCGTGGACGCCGCCGACGGTCCGATGCCGGGCTCGGCGTCGGGGGAGTAGTCGCTTCCTGACCCTCCTGCCCGTCTCCGGGCCGGTGTCGATGCGGTGCGTGTCGGACTTCGTTGGTAGGGTGAAACCCCGTGGAGGACCGCACGACCGGGTCCCGCACACGATCGAGTCAGCCACGACGCCACGGGAGTTCACTTGGCCGCATCACAGCCGACCAAGCACGTCTTCGTCACCGGAGGCGTCGCCTCCTCGCTCGGCAAGGGTCTGACGGCCTCCTCGCTGGGCAGCCTGCTGAAGTCACGCGGGCTCCGGGTGACGATGCAGAAGCTCGACCCGTACCTCAACGTGGACCCCGGCACGATGAACCCGTTCCAGCACGGCGAGGTCTTCGTCACCAACGACGGCGCCGAGACCGACCTCGACATCGGTCACTACGAGCGCTTCCTCGACACCGATCTCCAAGGCATCGCCAACGTCACCACCGGGCAGGTCTACTCCCAGGTGATCGCCAAGGAGCGCCGCGGCGACTACCTCGGCGAGACGGTCCAGGTGATCCCGCACATCACCAACGAGATCAAGGAGCGTGTCCGTGCGATGGCCGGCTCCGACGTCGACGTCGTGATCACCGAGATCGGTGGCACCGTCGGCGACATCGAGAGCCTGCCGTTCCTCGAGGCGGCCCGCCAGGTGCGCCACGACGTGGGTCGGGACAACTGCTTCTTCCTGCACGTCTCGCTGGTGCCCTACATCGGACCGTCGGGTGAGCTGAAGACCAAGCCCACGCAGCACTCCGTGGCCGCTCTCCGCTCGATCGGCATCCAACCGGACGCGATCGTGTGCCGCTCGGACCGCGAGATCCCCGAGTCGATGAAGCGCAAGATCTCGCTGATGTGCGACGTCGACGAGGAGGCCGTGGTCAACGCTGCCGATGCGCCGTCGATCTACGACATCCCCAAGGTGCTGCACACCGAGGGCCTCGACGCGTACGTCGTACGCCGTCTCAACCTTCCCTTCCGCGACGTCGACTGGACCGAGTGGGACGACCTGCTGCGCCGGGTGCACCACCCGGCCGAGGAGGTCACCGTGGCGTTGGTCGGGAAGTACATCGACCTCCCGGACGCCTACCTCTCCGTCGCGGAGGCCCTGCGCGCCGGCGGATTCGCCCACGAGGCCAAGGTCAAGCTGACCTGGGTGCCCTCGGACGAGTGCCAGACGCGCGAGGGCGCCGCCCGGCACCTCGCCGACGTCGACGCGATCTGCGTTCCCGGCGGCTTCGGCATCCGCGGCATCGAGGGCAAGGTCGGCGCGCTGGAGTATGCCCGCACCCAAGGCATCCCCACGCTCGGGCTCTGCCTGGGCCTGCAGTGCATGGTCATCGAGTACGCGCGTCACATGGCCGACGTGGAGAAGGCCGACTCCACCGAGTTCAACCCCGGTTGCGACGAGCCAGTCATCGCGACGATGGCCGAGCAGATGGACATCGTCTCGGGTGAGGGCGACATGGGTGGCACCATGCGGCTGGGTCTCTACCCGGCCGAGCTCAAGGACGGTTCGCTGGTGCGCGAGGCCTACGGCGAGGCCAAGATCGAGGAGCGGCACCGGCACCGCTACGAGGTCAACAACACCTACCGCGACCGCCTCGAGGCGGCCGGGCTGGTCTTCTCGGGGACCTCTCCCGACAACAACCTCGTGGAGTTCGTCGAGCTCCCCCGTGAGGTGCACCCCTACTACCTCGCCACCCAGGCCCACCCCGAGCTGCGCTCGCGCCCGACCCGGCCGCACCCGCTGTTCTCCGGCCTGGTCGGTGCGGCGATCGAGCGGCAGCGCGAGCTGCGCTTCCCGATCGACGAGGCGGCGCTGCGCCGCAAGGCCGACGCCGAGAGCTCGGTCGCCTCGACGAGTCGCACGACGGTCGAGGAGCCGAGCCCTTCGTGACGCCTCGTCCCTCGGTTCCCCAGGGCGAGCCGCAGCCGACGCATCTCGAGACCACGTCGATGAACCAGCTCAGCGACCCGGCCGAGCACTGGCCGGTCCACGAGGTCGAGCGGATCTGGTCGGGCAACGCGCCGTTCGCGGTCCGTCGCGACACCATCTCCGCACCCGGTCGGCCCGGGGAGACGTTCGGCCGGCTGGTGCTGGAGCATCCGGGGGCTGTGGTGATCCTCGCCGTCGACGACCGCGAGCGGACGCTGGTGCTGCACCAGTACCGGCACCCGGTCGAGCGGCGGATGCTCGAGCTGCCCGCCGGTCTGCTCGACGTACCGGGGGAGGACCCCCTCCTCGCCGCCCAACGGGAGCTCCGCGAGGAGGCGCTGCTCGTCGCCGACACCTGGGAGCACCTGCTGGCGACCTATCCCTCCCCGGGTCTCAGCAGCGAGCGGATCGACATCTTCCTGGCGAGCGGGCTCTCCGCCGCGCCCGACCGGGGTGACTTCACCCCGGCCCACGAGGAGGCCGACATGACCACCTCCTGGGTGCCGGTGGCCGACCTGGTCGAGGCGTTCCTCGCCCACGACATCACCAACGGGCCGACCGGCCAGGCGGTGCTCGCCTACACGCTGCGCGCGAGCCGGCGGTCCGGCTCGGCCTGACCACTCGCACCCGCGAGCCGGACCCGTCCGCTGCGCCGCCCCCGAGGCAGTTCACTATGCTCAGGCGGTCGCCCCGAGGACGCGGCGGCTCCCAGCCCGGAGAGGACGTAGCAGTCGATGAAGATCGGCGTTCCCAAGGAAGTCAAGAACCACGAGTACCGCGTGGCCCTCACCCCGATCGGTGTGCACGAGCTCACCCAGCACGGTCACGACGTCATCGTCGAGAAGGAAGCCGGCCTAGGCTCCCAGATCCCCGACGAGGATTACGTCGCCGCGGGCGCGACCATGATCGACACGGCCGACGACGTCTGGGCTGACGCCGAGATGGTGCTCAAGGTCAAGGAGCCCGTCGCCGAGGAGTACCACCGGATGCGCGAGGGGCAGACGCTCTTCACCTACCTCCACCTCGCCGCCGACAAGCCGCTGACCGAGGAGCTGGTCAACCGCCAGGTGACATCCATCGCCTACGAGACGGTGCAGCTGCCCTCGGGCTCGCTGCCCCTGCTCTACCCGATGTCCGAGGTCGCGGGCTGCCTGGCACCCCAGGTCGGCGCACACTCGCTGATGCGCGCCCAGGGCGGCCGAGGGGTGTTGATGGGCGGCGTGGGTGGCGTGGCCAACGCCAAGGTCGTCATCATCGGTGCTGGTGTCTCGGGGCAGAACGCCGCCAACATCGCCCTCGGCATGGGTGCGGACGTGACCCTTCTCGACACCGACCTCGACAAGCTGCGGATGTCGTTCTGGCGCTACAGCAACCGGGTGCACGGCCTGGCCTCGTCGAAGCTGGCGATCGAGCAGCAGGTGATGGAGGCCGACATGGTGATCGGCGCCGTGCTGATCCCCGGGGCGAAGGCGCCCAAGCTGGTCTCCAACGAGCTCGTGTCGCGGATGAAGCCGGGCTCGGTGCTGGTCGACATCGCCGTGGACCAGGGTGGCTGCTTCGAGGACACCCGCGCGACGACGCACGCCGACCCGACCTACATGGTCCATGACTCGGTGTTCTACTGCGTGGCCAACATGCCTGGTGCGGTGCCCAACACGTCCACCTACGCGCTGACCAACGCGACCCTGCCGTACGCGGTGGCGCTGGCCGACAAGGGCTGGACCCAGGCGCTCCGCGACGACGCCTCGCTGGCGCTCGGCCTGAACACCCACGCCGGCAGCGTGACCAACGCCCCTGTCGCGGAGGCACACTCGATGGCCAGCACCTCCCTGGCCGAGGTGCTCGGCTGAGGGTGGCCGAGTCTCGCGGGGAATCCAGCTCGCCGGGCGAGACCGACCCGGCGGGCGGGGGACCCACCGTCCTCCAGCGGTCGGTCCGCACCTACCTGGACCACCTCGTGGTCGAGCGTGGACTGGCGGACAACACGCTGAAGTCCTACCGGCGCGACCTCCGCCGCTACGTCGCCTTCCTCGCCGACCGGGACCTCGAGGACCCCGGGGCGGTGAGCGAGGAGGTCGTGACCGCGTTCCTGCGCGCCCTGCGCGAGGGCGACGAGGCGCACCCGCCGCTCTCCGCCGCCTCGGCCGCGCGCACGGTGGTGGCGGTCCGGGGGTTCCACAAGTTCGCCGTGCGGGAGGGGCTCGCTGCTGCCGACCCCTCGTCCGCAGTGCGCCCGCCGGCGCCGGCCAAGCGGCTGCCCAAGGCATTGCCTCTGGTGGACATCGAGCGGATCCTCGATGCCGCCGGCGCACCCGGCACGGCGCTGGCGCTGCGGGACCGGGCGCTGCTCGAGGTGCTCTACGGCACCGGCGCGCGCATCTCCGAGGCCGTCGGGCTCGACGTGGACGACCTCGACCTGCCCGATCCCGCAGAGGCGAGCCCTGGCGCCGTACGCCTGCGTGGCAAGGGAGGCAAGGAGCGGATCGTGCCGGTCGGGTCCTACGCCGGCGCAGCCGTGGACACCTACCTGGTGCGGGGCCGCCCCGACCTCGCCGGGCTCGACACCGTGCGAAGCCGGACCCGCGGCAACGGGGGAGCGCTGTTCCTCAACGCACGCGGTGGTCGGCTCTCCCGGCAGAGCGCCTGGGCGGTGCTGGCCAAGGCCGCCGAGCGGGCCGGGGTCACCGCCGACGTCTCCCCGCACACCTTGCGGCACTCCTTCGCCACCCACCTGATCGACGGCGGCGCCGACGTCCGCGTCGTCCAGGAGCTGCTCGGACACGCCTCGGTGACGACCACCCAGGTCTACACCTTGGTCACGGTCGACTCGCTGCGCGAGGTGTACGCCACGGCGCATCCGCGCGCCCTTGAGTGACCCCCGGGGGCCACCTCCAACGGCCACGATTGGTCACGAACTGCAGGTTTCAGGCCGCCGATCCTGCGGTTGGGGACCAAACCGCAACCTCGGCGAGGAAAGTCGACAAATGGACCGGCGCGCCTCCCCGGACGGCCTGACCCGGGCGGAAGACTCATCGGCGTGACCCCATAGAGTCGCCGCGGCGCGTCGCCTGCCGGTCGGTCCCCGGACCTGAGCACCCGGCCCGAGACGCGCCACCGGCCACGAGGAGAGGCAGAGCTGTGAACGACTACAACGGCACCGGCGCACCCGACATGCCTCCTCTGGTCGACCCGGCCCGGATGTCGAGCTGGCCGCCTCCCTCGCAGGAGGCGACCCGCCCGTCAACGGGACCTTCCCCCCGTATCGACGCAGGAGAGCCCCAGCGCGTGTCCGACCCGATCCCCTTCCAACGCCCCGAGCCCGCCGTCGCGGCGTCCCCCGTGCTCACCGAGGAGCCCCCCGAGGTCAAGCTCGGTCCGACGGGCCGGCCGATGCCTGAGCTGCCCGAGCCCCGACCGATCAGCATCCACGGCAACGCCCGCGTCGTCTCGATGTGCAACCAGAAGGGTGGCGTCGGCAAGACCACGACGACCATCAACCTCGGTGCCGCGCTGGCCGAGTACGGTCGCAAGGTGCTGTTGGTCGACTTCGACCCGCAGGGCTCGCTCTCGGTGGGCCTGGGCCTCAACCCCCACGAGATGGACCTGTCGATCTACAACCTGCTGCTCCAGCGAGACGTCACGATCGACGAGGTCATCGTGCCGACGAACGTCCCCGGCATGGACCTGCTGCCCAGCAACATCGACCTGTCCGCTGCCGAGGTCCAGCTGGTCCAGGAGGTCGCCCGCGAGCAGACCCTGCAACGGGTGCTCGCACCGGCCCTGGCCGACTACGACGTCATCCTGATCGACTGCCAGCCCTCGCTCGGCCTGCTCACCGTCAACGCGCTGACAGCGTCCGACGGCGTCATCGTGCCGTTGGAGTGCGAGTACTTCGCGCTCCGGGGCGTCGCGCTGCTCAAGACCACCATCGACAAGGTCACCGAACGGCTCAACCCGAAGCTCCAGATCGACGGCGTCCTCGGCACGATGTACGACGGGCGCACCCTCCACGGTCGCGAGGTCATGGAGCGGCTGGTGCAGGCCTGGGGCGACACCGTGTTCCACACCGTCATCCGGCGCACCGTGAAGTTCTCCGACTCGACGGTCGCCGGCGAGCCGATCACCACCTACGCCGCGACGTCGCCGGGGGCCGAGTCCTACCGCCAGCTGGCCCGGGAGGTGTTGGCGCGGTGCCTCGACGAGTGAGCCTGCCCACCGCCGACGACCTCTTCCGCCCGACCGTCGTCCCCGACCCCGTCGAGGACGGGACCGACCCGGTCGCGGCCACGTCGAGCGATGTGAGGGACGCGGCTGCCGAGCCGGACAAGAGCCCCGGCACCGGCAGCGGACGGGTCCGTCACGACGAGAAGATGACGGTCTACATCACCTCTGAGGAGCTGCTCGACATCGAGCACGCCCGGCTGACCTTGCGACGACACCACGCGCTGGGGGTCGACCGGGGCCGGCTGGTGCGCGCCGCGGTCGCGTTCGCGCTCGCCGATCTGGAGGCCAACGGCGGCGACAGCGTGCTCGTGCAGCGTCTCGGTCCTGGTGCGGGTGAGACGCCGACCGGCGCTCCGATCAACGCCTCGGGCGACCCCGGCAGCGGACCGGGAGCCTGAGCGGGTTGAGCGTGGACGTCGCCAGCGTGGATGCTGGGCTGGTGGAGACGGCTGATCAGGGACCGGTGACGACGGCCTTCGCCGTACGCCTGGAGAACTTCGAGGGTCCCTTCGACCTGCTGCTCAGCCTGATCGCCAAGCACAAGCTCGACATCACCGAGGTGTCGCTCTCCAAGGTGACCGACGAGTTCATCGCGCACATCAAGGGCGCCGGGGAGCTGGGCTGGGATCTCGAGCAGACCTCGTCGTTCCTGCTCGTCGCCTCCACCCTGCTCGACCTCAAGGCGGCCCGGCTGCTGCCGCAGGGCGACGTGGAGGACGAGGACGACCTGGCGCTGCTCGAGGCGCGCGACCTGCTCTTCGCCCGGCTGCTGCAGTACCGCGCCTTCAAGCAGGTCGCCGGCGTCCTCGAGACCCGGATGGCGGGGGAGAGCCTGCGGCACCCGCGTGCGGTCGGCCTGGAAGAGCGGTTCGCCACGCTGCTCCCCGACGTGCTCATCGGTCTCGGGCTCGAGGAGTTCGCGGCGCTGGCGGCCAAGGCGATGGAGCCCAAGCCGGTCGAGGAGCTCTCGCTGGCCCACATCCACGCCCCGACGGTCAGCGTCAAGGAGCAGGCCCTCCTCGTGGTCGAGCGGCTGCGCCGCTCGGGCACGATGACCTTCCGGTCCATCGCGCGCGACGCCCCGGACACCTTGACCCGGGTGGCCCGCTTCCTGGCGCTGCTCGAGCTCTTCCGGGAGGGCGCAGTGGCCTTCGACCAGATGACGCCGCTGGGTGAGCTGACCGTGCGGTGGACCGGCGCCGAGGAGGGCGAGGTGGAGATCACCGATGAGTTCGACGGTGCCCCACCCGAGGATCCCGCTCCCGAAGATGCAGCGCCCGAAGATCCGCCCGAAGATGCAGCGCCCGAAGATGCAGCGCCCGTGGAGGCCGAAGCATCCTGGCCGTCCCCGACACCGGCCGACGAGCCCGAGACGATGGAGGAGCAGCAGTGAGCGAGCACGACGAGCAAGCCGAGGCTCCCGAGGAGGTGGCGGTCACCGAGTCGTCGGAGACCCTCGACATCCCGGTCGCGGCGCTGCGTCCGGCCTTGGAGGCCGTGCTGATGGTGGCCGACCAGCCGCTGGACCACGTGACGCTTGCCAGCGCGGTCGGCTACCCGCCCGAGGACGTGCGTGCGGCGCTGCACGCGCTGGCCGAGGAGTACGCCGAGCAGGGGCGCGGCTTCGACCTGCGCAGCGTCGCCGGCGGCTGGCGCTTCTACACCCGCGAGGAGTTCGCGGCGGTGGTCGAGCGCTTCGTGCTCGAGGGGCAGCGGGCCCGGCTGACCCAGGCCGCCCTGGAGACGCTCGCCGTCGTCGCCTACAAGCAACCGGTCAGCCGTGCCCGGGTCTCGGCGGTCCGCGGCGTCAACGTCGACGGCGTGATGCGCACCCTGGTGGCGCGGGGCCTCGTCGAGGAGGCCGGTCACGACAGCGAGACCACGGCCACGCTCTACCGGACCACGTCCTACTTCCTGGAGCGGATCGGCGTCACCTCGCTGGAGGACCTGCCCGAGCTGGCGCCGTACCTGCCGGAGATGGGTGACCTCGAAGATCTCGAGGACCTCGACTCCGCCGACTCCGCATGAGTGGCCCGGATGGGTGATCCGGTCCCGCCCGGAGGTCTGCCCGACGAGGACGGCCTGGTCCGGCTGCAGAAGCTGCTGGCCCAGTCCGGCGTGGCCAGCCGGCGGAAGTGCGAGGAGCTGATGCTCGAGGGCCTGGTCGAGGTCGACGGCGAGGTCGTCACCCGGCTCGGCACCAAGGTCGACCCGGCGACGGCGGTCATCCGGGTCGACGGCAAGCGGCTGCCCCCACGGAGCGCACACGTCTATCTCGTGCTCAACAAGCCGCGCGGCGTCGTCTCGACGATGTCGGACCCCGAGGGCCGACGCACCCTTGCGGAGTTCGTCGGCGACCGTCCCGAGCGGCTCTTCCACGTCGGCCGGCTCGACACCGACACCGAGGGCCTGATCCTGCTCACCAACGACGGCGACTTCGCGCAGAAGGTCGCGCACCCCTCCTACGAGCTCGACAAGAGCTACGTCGCCGAGGTCGAGGGGCAGGTGGTCGCGGCGACGATCCGCAAGCTGCGCGGCGGGGTGACCCTGGACGACGGGCCGGTCGAGGTCTCGGCCGCCAAGGTGGTCTCCGCACAGCCCACCCGCTCGATCGTCGAGCTGAGCATCCACGAGGGCCGCAACCGGATCGTCCGCCGGCTCCTGGACCACGTCGGCCACCCGGTCCGCAAGCTGACCCGCACCGCCATCGGCCCGGTCGTGCTGCGGGGATTGCGCTCCGGGGACCTGCGCGACCTCACTCGCGAGGAGCTCGGCGCCCTGCTGGACGCCGCCAGGCTCTGAGCCGGTGTGCCATTAGGGTCGATGTCGGACATGAGGAGGCGATGAGGTGGCGGTGCGCGCGGTCCGCGGGGCGACCCAGCTCGAGGACGACGTGCGCGAGCACATGCTCGAGCGGGTCGCCGAGATGGTGCTCGACGTGATGTCGGCCAACGGCCTCGAGGTCGACGACTTCATCAGCGTGATCTTCACCGCCACGTCCGACCTGGTCTCGGAGTTCCCGGCGTACGCCGCCCGCCGGCTCGGTTTCGGCGACGTGCCACTGATCTGCGCCCGTGAGCTGGAGATCGAGGGCTCGATGCCCCGCGTGGTCCGGATGCTGGCACACATCGAGACCGACCTGCCGAAGTCCGACATCACCCACGTCTACCTGCACGGCGCCGCCCTGCTGCGACGCGACCTGACCCGGGTCCGTGAGGTGCCCGATGAGCAGGCCTGACGGTCCCGTCCTCGTCATCGGGGCCGGGCTGCTCGGCACCTCGATCGGTCTGGCGCTGAGACGACAGGGCGTCGATGTGGCGCTCAGTGACCTGCACCCCGAGCACGTCGAGATCGCCGTCGGTCTCGGCGCCGCCAACCTCGACGCCGCGGCCGTCGGGCGGCCTGCGCTGGTGGTCGTGGCGGTGCCGCCCGATGCCCTGGCCGCGGTCTCGGCGCGGGCTCTCCGGGACACCGACGCCGTGGTCACCGACGTCGGCAGCGTCAAGGCAGTCCCCTTCGCGGCGATCCGTGACACGGTGTCGCCGGCCGAGGTGGCCCGTTACGTCGGCAGCCACCCGATGGCCGGCAGCGAACGCTCCGGACCGCTCGCGGCCAGCGCCTCCCTCTTCGACGGCCGTCCCTGGGCGGTGACGCCGCACGAGCTGGCCGACCCGGAGGCCGTCGCGGCCGTGACCGCGCTGGCCACGCTGTGCGGGGCGACGCCGGTCACCTTCACCCCGGAGGAGCACGACGCGGCGGTGGCGCGCACCAGCCATCTGCCGCACCTGCTGGCCGCCCTGGTCGCCGGCCGGCTCACCGACGCGCCGCGCAGCCACCTGGCGCTGGCCGGGCAAGGGGTCCGCGACGTCACCCGGATCGCTGCGGGCGACCCACTCCTCTGGCAGCAGATCGTGGCCGGCAACACCGTTGCGCTCTCCGCGCTGCTCCACGAGGTGCGCGACGACGTCGACACCCTGCTCATCGCGCTCGACGCGGGCGACCGGGACGCCGTGAACGCCCTGCTCGAGCGGGGCGTCTCGGGCACGGCCGTGATCCCCGGCAAGCACGGCGGTCCCTCGGTCGCGGACACCTCGGTCTTCGTCGCGGTGCCCGACCATCCGGGCGAGCTGGCCCGGCTGCTGGCCGACGCGGGCGAGATCGGGGTCAACATCGAGGACCTCCGGATCGACCACGACCCCGGGCGCCCGGTGGGGCTCGTCGAGCTCGACGTCTCGAAGGACAGCGTCGACCACCTGGTGTCCTCCCTGGAGGAGCGCGGCTGGACCACCCATCGGTAGAGTTCGCGCGTCCGGAGAGGCAAGAGGCGGGAGCGTTGCAGTGGGTGTCGTGGTCGCGATGGACGGGCCGTCAGGCTCCGGGAAGTCGAGCACCTCGCGCGGAGTCGCCAAACGGCTCGGGCTGCGCTACCTCGACACCGGGGCGATGTTCCGCGCGATGACCTGGTGGATGCTCGAGCACGACATCGACGTCGACGACCCTGCTGCGGTCGCGGCCAAGGCCGATGCGCCTCTGCTGGTCTCCGGCACCGACCCGGACGCCCCGACGATCACGGTCGACGGCAGCGACGTGGCCGGACCGATCCGCACCCAGGCAGTCACCTCTGCGGTCAGCGCCGTCAGCGTGGTGCCGGAGGTACGGGCCCGGCTGCTGCGGGAGCAGCGCGACGTCATCGGCGAGGGCGGCATCGTGGTCGAGGGCCGCGACATCGGCACCGTGGTGGCCCCTGACGCCGATGTGAAGGTGTACCTCACCGCCGACCCCGAGGCGCGGGCCGCCCGACGGACGGCGGAGCTCACCGGGGCCAGTGTGCACGCCACCCGGGCCGACCTTCTGCGTCGCGACAAGATCGACTCGGGCAGGGCGACGGCACCCCTCGCGATGGCCGAGGACGCCCACCACCTCGACACCACGTTCTTCACCCTCGAGGAGGTCGTCGAGCAGGTGGTGGCTCTCGTCGACAAGGAGCTCGCCTCCGACCGGTCCAGCGACGGGCCGTGAGCCAGGGGCTGCCCCGCACCGACGAGACCGGGCACCCGCCGACCGTGCCGCTCCGCGTGCTCAGGCCGGCGGCGCGGCTCGTCCTGGGACGCCGCTACGACATCCGGGTCTTCGGCCAGGCGCACGTCCCGACCACCGGCCCGTGCATCATCGCCTCCAACCACATCGGCCTCCTCGACGGCCCTCTGATGGTGGCGTACACGCCCCGGCCCGTGCATGCGCTCACCAAACGGGAGATGTTCGATGGCCGCACCGGTGTCTTCCTTCGCGCGGCCGGCCAGATTCCGCTCTCCCGCTACGACGTCGACCCGCTGGCGATCAGGACCTGCCTGCGGGTGCTCCGCGACGGGGGAGTGGTCGGGATCTATCCCGAGGGGACCCGTGGGGACGGCGAGATGGCGCACGTCCACACCGGAGCCGGATATCTCGCCCTGGTGACCGGCGCGCCAGTCGTCCCGCTGGTGATGTTCGGCACCCGGCTGCCCGGTGGACACACCAATTCGGTGCCCCCGCGGGGTGCCCGATTCGACTTCGTGTACGGCGCTCCGGGACACTGGGAGGCGCAGCCGTGGCCCCGGACCCAGGCGGAGGTACGCCGTACCACCGCCGAGCTGCGGAACAGATTCGTCGAGCATCTCGTTGAGGCCAAGGCCCTCACCGACCGGGAGCTGCCCGGCCCGCTGCCGATGATCACCGACCAGGACGTCCGCGAAGCGCGTGGCGTGTCCCGAAGGAACGAAGACGCATGAACACCGAGCCCCAGCCGAGTGACCTCGTCGAGGCCGCCGGACCGATCCCGGTGCTCGCGGTCGTCGGACGACCCAACGTCGGCAAGTCGACGCTGGTCAACCGGATCATCGGCCGGCGTGAGGCCGTCGTGCAGGACATCCCCGGGGTGACCCGCGACCGGATCTCCTACGACGCCAACTGGAACGGCCGCGCCTTCACCGTCGTGGACACAGGTGGTTGGGATCCCGACGCCCGGGGCCTGGCCGAGGCGATCCGCGCCCAGGCCGAGATCGCGGTGACCGTCGCCGATGCGGTGCTGTTCGTGGTCGACGCCATCGTCGGCATCACCGACGCCGACGAGGCAGTCGTGAAGGTGCTGCGCCGCGCCGGCAAGCCGGTGATCCTCGCGGCCAACAAGGTCGACGACCAGCGCACCGAGGCGCAGGCCTACGGGCTGTGGAACCTCGGCCTCGGTGAGCCCTACCCGGTCTCCGCCCTGCACGGGCGAGGGTCCGGCGACATGCTTGACGCGATCCTGGCCGCGCTGCCCGAGCCCCCACCCGAGTCGTTCGGCCCGGCCGGCGGCCCGCGGCGGGTCGCGATCGTCGGCAAGCCCAACGTGGGCAAGTCCTCGCTGCTCAACAAGCTGGCCAAGGAGGACCGCGCGGTCGTCGACGACGTCGCCGGCACCACCGTGGACCCGGTCGACGAGCTCGTCCAGCTCGGTGGCCGCACCTGGCGCTTCATCGACACCGCCGGCATCCGCAAGCGGGTCAAGGAAGCCTCTGGTCACGAGTACTACGCCAGCCTGCGCACCAACGGTGCCATCGAGCGCGCCGAGGTCTGCGTGATGGTGGTGGACGGCTCGGCACCGATCTCGGAGCAGGACCTACGGATCATCACCAACGTCGCCGAGACCGGGCGCGCCCTGGTGATCGCCTTCAACAAGTGGGACCTGGTCGACGAGGAGCGACGCTACTACCTCGACCGCGAGATCGAGCGTGACCTGGTCCGCGTCCCCTGGGCGCCGCGGGTGAACATCACCGCGCGCACGGGGTGGCACGTCGACAAGCTGGTGCCAGCGCTTGACGCCGCCCTCGCCGGGTGGGGACCCGGATCGGCACCGGCGCCCTCAACTCCTTCCTGGGTCGGCTCGTGGCTGAACACCCGCACCCGGTGCGGGGCGGCAAGCAGCCCAAGGTCCTCTTCGGCACCCAGGCCTCCACCGAGCCGCCGACCTTCGTGCTGTTCACCTCGGGCATGCTCGAGGCGGGCTATCTTCGCTACATCGAGCGCCGGCTGCGCGAGGAGTTCGGATTCATCGGCTCGCCGATCCACCTCGAGCAGCGGCCCCGCAAGAAGCGGCAGCGCTAGCCTTCGGTCGTCGACGAACCATCCGGTGGGTGAGGAGCGAACGAAGTGACCGTCTCGAAACCACGCCTCGTCGCCCTTCTCGGAGCGGCCTTCGCCCTCGCCGCGTCGTACGTCGGCTCCGCCGAGGCCACCCAGGTCGGCGGCTGCCCGGCCTTCCCGAAGGACAACTACTGGCGCGCGGCCGTCACCGACCTACCGGTGCACCCCCGCAGCAGTGCCTGGCTCTCCCACATGTCCACGGGGCGCGACCTGCACCCCGACTTCGGTCCGTCGTACGGCGACGGACCTGACTACGGCATCCCCGTCACCGTCGTCGGCAAGAGGCACCCCCGGGTGAAGGTGCGCTTCGACTACTCCGACGAGAGCGACCACGTCCGCTACCCGCTCGGCGCCGACACCCGGATCGAGGGCGGCCGCCGCTCGTCGGGTGACCGGCACGCCGTCGTGGTCGACCGCGACCGTTGCCGCCTGTACGAGACCTTTGCCACCCGGAGGGTCAGCGGCCGCTGGCTCGCTGGCTCCGGTGCGACCTGGAAGCTCACCGGCAACGAGCTGCGCCCCGACACGTGGACCTCCGCCGATGCCGCCGGCCTGCCGATCCTGCCCGGTCTGCTCCGCCACCGCGAGGTCAAGGCAGGCAAGGTCGACCACGCCATCCGGTTCACCACCGACGTCACATCGCGCCACCACGTGTGGCCGGCCCGCCACGACGCCGGCTCGCAGAGCAGTCGCGACTACCCACCGATGGGCGCCCGTTTCCGGCTCGACGCGTCCTGGCGCCCGGCCGGCTTCGGACCAGAGGCCCGCAGCGTCGTTCGCGCCATGAAGACCTACGGCCTGGTGCTCGCCGACAACGGCTCGCCCTGGTTCTTCCAGGGCGAGCGGCACGCCCGCTGGTCCGACCGCCTGATCGCCGACCTCAAGCAGATCCCCGCCTCGGCGTTCGTCGCCGTCGACACGTCCTCGCTGCGGGTCTCGCGCGACAGCGCCGCGGTGCGCTGAGGCGCCTCCCGATTCGGGCCCGGGGAGTCGTTGCGGTAGGGTTCACACGCCTTCGAGCGCCCGGTCCGCCGGTCGGTTTCGAGGGCATCGGGCTGTGGCGCAGCTTGGTAGCGCACTTGACTGGGGGTCAAGGGGTCGCAGGTTCAAATCCTGTCAGCCCGACCGATCGAACCGGCTCTGACCAGCGGAAACGCTGGCTCGGAGCCGGTTCTGCATGTGAACCCGCTGCGGCTGACTCCCCATCCATTCCGGGAGTATTCGGGTCATCACCCGGCTCGCCGCCACACCATCGTCAAGCCATGGAACTGGGGAGACCAGTGAGGCTTGGTCCAGCCGGGTACCTACCCGAAGTGGGCTCCTCTGGCGCGTCCCGATGAAAGCATCGGAAGCGAGCTCCCGGCGCGCCCGTCAGCCCCCGGGGGTGTAGCGGGTGAGAACGCAGAACTCATTGCCCTCAGGGTCTGCCAGCACCGCCCACCCCTTGTCAGGTCCGACGCGCCGATCGTCGACGAGTGTGGCGCCCAGCGCGAGGATTCGGTCGACCTCTTCCTCGCGGGTGCGGTCGGTGGGGCGGACACAGAGGTGCATGCGGTTCTTGACAGTCTTCGGCTCCGGCACCCGGGCGAAGATGATCTCGCGGTCTTCGGGTCCCACCAGCCAGCACTCCTCCTCGTCGGGCCCCATCTCCGCCTCGTCGAGCAGCTGGAAATCTTCGAGCACTAGTGACCACCACCTCACTTGCGCGTAGGGGTCGACCGCGTCGATACAGAAGTTCGATGCCCGAGATGCCATGGCCGCCATGGTTGCTGATCCGGCGTCTCGAGGGCAACCGTTCTCAAGGGCGCGAGGCGCACCGCGAAAGGATCGGCGGATTCCGCCAGAATCCGCCCTTCCGCTAGCGGGACGGAGCCGCGCTGGGAGTCCGCGTCGAGTTCCGCAGGCTCGACAGCCATGCGTGGAGGGCCCGTCAGAAGACGCAAAGGCTCGCGAGGTGCCCTCCCTGAAACAAGGCCTTGACAGGCAGTCGGACAAGTAGTTTCCTTAGCGGAAACTACTTCAACGAGGAGAATCGCGATGGCATCGAAGAAGCATGAAGCGGAAGCCCTGCTGACGGACGCAGCAGAGGTGGGGTCCGCCGTGCGGGCCCGGGCCCCGCAGGAGTATCCGGTCTACATGGCGATGGGTCTCACGCTGCTGCTCCTCGGGATGGCCATCGATCTCAACGACAACTCGGGTGGGGCAGCTGGCCTGCTGGGAGTGACACTCGTGGTGGTCGCCGTCGCCGTCACGGCGGGGACCAATCTCCCTTACCTGCGTCGATGGCGCCAGGTGCGGGCGCGGAGAACCCCGATGTGGGTGGAGTGGGCGCTCGGCCTGTGGGGCGCCGCAGCCCTGTTCTCTCTCGGGAGCCTGCTTGACGGCACCATCGGCTTCTCCTTCACTCTCGGGGCCATCGTGGGGGCAGTTCCCACACTGCTGTGGGCCCGGCGACTCCGGCGCGGCGCATGACCGCCCACCCGCGCGCACGCCTCGATGACCTGGTTCACCAGCCCGTGCGCTTCTCGATACTCGCCGGCCTGGCTCAAGCAGATGAGCTGGAGTTCCGCTTCCTGCGCGACACCCTCCAGGTCAGCGACTCGCTGCTGTCGCGTCAAGCCTCGACCCTCGAGCAATCCGGCTACATCGCCATCCGCAAGGGCCACGTTGGCAAATGGCCCCGCACCTGGCTCAAGCTCACCCCCGCAGGCCGCACTGCCTTCACCGACCACCTCGCCACCCTGCGCGAGATCGTCGAGAACCCCACCACCTCGTCAACCTGACGCCGGCCGCGGGCTCAAGTCAGTGATCTCGCGAGGCCGTCCAGCACCACGCCGAGACCGAAGTCGAACTCCTCGCCGAAGTCGTAGCCGGGCTGCATGACATGCTCGATCGAGAACTCGACGAGATGCGGATACTCGTCGGCGGAGTAGTGCTCCATCATCTGCTCGGCGACCTCGGTGACGGTCTCCGGGCCGTTGATCGGCAGGGACGCCTCCGACAGCGCGAACCCGTACACATAGGCATCGATGAGGGCGTAGGCATGTGCGGTCATCTCCACCGAGAAGCCACCATCGCGCAGGACGCCGATCACCGCGTCGTGGTGCTTGAGGGTCGCTGGGCCCGGACGCCTTCGCGACTCGAGAAGGCCGATCGCCCACGGGTGACGTCGCAGCGCCTCCCTGGCTGACTCGGCCCGCCGCCGCATCTCCAGCCGCCAGTCGCCACCGACTGCCGGCAGCTCGATCTCGCTGAAGACCATGTCGACGATCGCGTCGAGGATCTCGTCCTTGTTGGCGACGTGGTGGTAGACCGACATCGGCTTGACCCCGAGCTCGGCGGCAAGTGAGCGGATCGTCAACGCCGCGATCCCGCCGGCGTCGGCAACCGCCACAGCCCCCAGCAGGACCCGTTCTCGGTTGAGCCCCTGACGTGCGTTCCTCGACACCGGCATCACTGCGTACCTCCCAGACCCTGGCGCATTCGTACATAGTACGGTAGCGTGATCGTACTAAGTACGGCCACCCCACAGGAAGCGACAGGATGAATCCCTCGATGAAGTCGGTCGACAGCCGCCCCGCGACCGCGGACAGCACCATGAGAGCCATCGTTCAGGACGCCTACGGCACCGCAGAGGTGCTGCGTCCGACCCGGACCGCCCGCCCGGCGATCGCCGACAACGAGGTCCTGATCCGGGTGCCGCGCCGCCGGTCTCGACCGCGGGACGTGGCACATGATGACCGGCAAGCCTCATCTGCTGCGCGTCATCGGCTTCGGTTTCCGTCGGCCGAAGAACCCGGTGCCGGGGATCGACGTCGCCGGGACGGTCGTCGCCATCGGGTCGGCCGTGACGAAGTTTGCCGTCGGCGACGAGGTGTACGGGATGTCGCGGGGCTCGTTCGCCGAGTACGCCGCAGCGCTCGAGGACAAGGTCGCCCTCAAGCCGGCGAACCTCACCTTCGAGCAGGCCGCGGTGCTGCCGATCTCTGGTGGCACCGCCCTCCAGGCGGTCGTTGACTGCGGTCATCTCCGGTCAGGTCAGAAGGTGCTGGTCCTCGGGGCGTCCGGGGGAGTCGGAAGCTACGCCGTGCAGCTGGCCAAGGCACTCGGGGCCGAGGTGACCGGGGTGAGCAGCACAGCGAAGCTCGACCTGGTGCGGAGCCTCGGTGCCGACCACGTGATCGACTACTCGAAGGACGACTTCGCCGACGGGTCGCGCCGATACGACCTCATCCTCGACATCGGGGGGAACCCCACCCTCGCACGACTGCGCCGAGCACTCACCCCCGCCGGAACGGCCGTCATCGTCGGTGGCGAGGGGGGTGGCAACTGGACGGGTGGCTTCGGGCGAAGCCTGCGAGCCCCCCTGGTGTCCCTCTTCGTGTCCCAGCGCTTGACGATGCTCGCTTCCAAGGAGCGTGCCAGCGACCTCGAGCGGCTCGCCGAGCACCTCGAAGCCGGCACCGTGACACCCAGCATCGACCGGACCTACCCGCTCGAGAAGGTCCCCGACGCCATGCGTCACCTCGAGGCCGGAGACGTACGGGGCAAGGTCGCCATCACCATCGACATCGAAGAAGAGCGCTCATGACCACCCAGATGTCCCAGAGGCCGGCTGCCGCCTCGAGCCGAGGCGTCATGTCACGGCGGACCATCGCGGTCGCGGTCGGCGCACTGTTCGTCGTCCAGATGGTCACGGCGATGGTCGGTACGTCGCTGATCCAGGCCTTCGTGGACGGCGACTCCGCAACAGCCCCGACTGTCGGCGTCCTGTTCATGATCGGTGCCGGCCTCGCCATCGTCGGCATCGGCCTGCTGATGTATCCGGTCTTGCGAGAGGTCAACCCGAGGCTCGCCCTCTGGTATCCGGTGCTCCGGATCACGGAGTTCGCCGTCTCCGCCGCGTGCGGTGTCTACCTGCTCAGCCAGCTGCAGGTGGTCCCGAATCACCTGCTGTGGGTCTATGTGCCGACCGGTCTCGGCGGACTGGTCCTCACCTACCTGCTGCTGGTCTCGGGGTTGGTCCCTCGGCCCATCGCCGTTCTCGGTCTGGTCGGATACGGAGTGCTCTCCGTGGGAGTGCCTCTGGACCTCCTGGGCGTGCTCGACATGAATGCGGGGCCG
Source organism: uncultured Actinomycetota bacterium (assembly GCA_963772415.1). Taxonomy (GTDB): domain Bacteria; phylum Actinomycetota; class Actinomycetes; order Propionibacteriales; family Nocardioidaceae; genus Nocardioides_B. The sequence continues at coordinate 444,731 of CAVYWU010000006.1, forward strand.
GGGCTACTCCTCCTCGCTCCCGGGGGCCTGTTCGAGCTCCTCGTCCTCCCGGCGTGGTTGGTCGCCAAGGGATTCCGGCCCGTCAGCAGACCCCGACCCTGACGAATCATGCGGACGACCCGATGGCCGGACGGAGTGTGGCGGCCACCGAGTCGAACGCGCTGGTCAACAAGGTCGGTGGTGAGGACACCAGGCAGGTGACGGCCGACGGGCTCGAGTGAACCTTCGCCGTCGACCGGGCCGGCCATCAGTCCCTGTGCGGGTCGTCCGAGTGTCCGTCGGCGTCGCTGTGGCACGACTGCCCCTCGGCGTTCATCGACGGTGCCACGTCGATGGAAGGATTCTGGTCGAAGAAGCCGTACGGCTTGAGCCAGAAGGCCACCGTGTCGGCCGGCATGATCGGCCAGTCCTCGATCCGGGTGATGTGGTGGATGCCGAAGACGTACCAGAGAACGACGTCGGTGTTCTCCAGCGGTTCGTCGTCGGAGATCCACCGTGACATGCCCTCGTCGTGGTCGGACTGGGTCGGGTAGGCCCCACAGGGCCAGCGCTCGTCGTCGTGCTGCCTGGTCACCCACAGCGTGTGGCCGATGACCGGCGCCCGGCGGTACTGCGGCGCGTCGGGGTCCATCATCGGAGGGATCGAGGAGGAGGGCACGAGCTTGTAGGCCGGGTGGGTGCCGACCTTGTTGGTCCGATTCGGGTTGACCACCTTCCACGAACGCTGGGTCTCCCAGTTGAAGTCACGGGCCGCCTGCGCCTCCGACCTGACCGGGGTGGACTCGGTGACCACGGCCAGACCGTGGGGGTTGTCCTCCGAGACCGGGAGCCCCCGCGAGTCGACCTCCATCACGGTGTTCTCGTCCCCGTCCACGTCGAGGTCGAGACGCGCCACCAGGAAGTGCTGGTGGAACGGCGCATAGGTGCGGTGGTCGACGACGGTCCCCGTGCTCGGGGGCGGGTCCCCATCACCGAACGGGGTGGTGACCATCAGCCCGGTGGCGCGTACCTCGCACTCGATGTTGCCGTCCTGGTAGAAGCGCCAGTAGACGAGGTACTCGTAGTTCGCGACGGTCGCGTGGCAGGAGACCACCATCCGTCGCATCCGCCTGACCTCGGCACCCAGGTCGTGGTCGACGTGCTTCCACAGCACGGCGTTGTCCTCCTCGTGGAGGCAGAGCGCGTTCTTGATCGTGTAGGGCTCGCCCTTCGTGTCGTGCAGGACCGCGTCGACGTAGCGGATCTCGCCGAGACAGTCACAGCCCAGCTCCAGCGAGGTCGTCATGAAGCCGAGGCCCCACTCGCCGATGTCGAAGGCCGTACGCCGGTAGTGGTCGAAGGAGGGGTCGCGGTAGGGGACCACCATCTCGCTGAACGACATCCGGTAGGCCACCTCACGCCGCTTGCCGTGGTCGTCGTAGGCCACCTGGTGGATGACCGGACCCTCGCGGTAGTTGAAGCCGAGCCGCATCGACCAGTTCTGCCACCGGAGCTCGGTGCCCTCGAGGGTGAACGACACGCCGTCAGGCTGGGTGATGTGGAGCGGTGCGAGGTCGCTGCGCAGCTCGCCGGTCCAGGCCCCGGGTACATACTCGCCGTCGACCTCCGGCTGCCCGTGGTCGTGGTCGTCCTCGATCTCGAGAAGCTCGAGAGTGTTGACGTCGACGACGATCTTCAGCCCGGAGACGGAGTGGGCGTAGAGGTTGCCGTGCGGTGTCTCGCGGTACCAGACGTCGCACCAGCCGAGTCGCCGGTCCCGCCACTGGGGCGGCATCAGCGCCTTGCCGTAGGTCCACACCTCGATCGCCACCAGGCTCATGTCGGTGATGCCCCGGCCCTGGAGTGTCGCGATGACGTCGGGATGCGCCCGCATCGCCTCGTCGACCTCGTGGTACTCGTCCACGGTGAAGTGCGGGGTGACGCCCGGGACGTGGGTCCACGACACGACCTCGTCGTTGGTCAGGTCGACGAGCCCCTCCCACGTCTGGTTGTCCGCGCGGTCCCACAGCACCGCGAAGGCCGTGCGGAGGACCCGGTCTCCGGGACGCCACGCCTTGACCTCGGCCTTGGGCGGCTCTCGCAGCTCGATGGAGGCGATCCGCCACGACTGCGACAGTGATTGCTCACGTCGCAGCGCCGCGACGGTCTGGCGGAACTCAGCGGCATCGAGCGGGTCGAGCGGGTGTTGAGCCATCGGCCTGCTCCTGCCTCACGAGGAACGCAACGTCTGCTTCGGGTCGCACTATCGCATGCGGCGGTGGGCCTCGCACAGGTCCTCGGATCCGGTCGGTCCGGGCCATCGACGGAATGCTCGTCCGGCCCTACATTGATCTCGCTGCACCCTGGGACTGCGGAGGACTGAGAGCCAGCGGCACGAGTGCGGGGAGGGACAGACCATGCACGGTGACCATGATCCACACCACCAACCTGAAGGCGATCTCCTGGGCAAGGGGCTCTCCGAGGGCGCCGTCGGACTGTTCGGCGGCACCGTGCTGGGCATCTCGTCGGTCGCGCCGGCGTACGCACTGACCGCGACCATCGGCATCCTCGTCGCAGAGGCCGGCAACAAGATGCCGGTGATCATCATCGCCGGCTTCCTGCCGATGTTCTTCGCCGCCTACGCCTACCGCGAGCTGAACAAGGTGGCCCCGGACTGCGGGACCTCCTTCACGTGGACGACCAAGGCCTTCGGCCCGTACGTCGGGTGGTTCGGTGGCTGGGCGGCGATCCTGGCCACGGTGATCGTGCTGTCCAACCTCGCCGGCGTCGCCGTGCAGTTCTTCTACCAGTTCCTCGGTGACGTGCTGGACACCGCTGCGATCGGCGACCTGTGGGAGAACCGCCTGATCAACGTGCTGACCTGCATCGTCTTCATCGCCCTCGCGACCTGGGTCTCCTACCGGGGCATCACCACGACCGAGCGGGTCCAGATCGTGCTGGTGCTGTTCCAGGTGGTCGTGCTCGGGGCCCTGGTCATCGCGGCCTTCGCCAAGTCCGCCGATTCCGTGAGCGGAATCCCCTTCGACCTGGACTGGTTCAGCCCGACCGGCCTGACCGTCTCGGCGTTCGTCGCCGGCCTCTCGGGCTCGATCTTCGCCTTCTGGGGCTGGGACACCGCACTCACCGTCAACGAGGAGTCCACCGACTCCGACCAGACCCCGGGACGGGCGGCGTTGCTGTGCGTCGTTTCGATCCTGCTCACCTACCTGTTGGTCGCCGTCTCCCTCCAGATGTACGCCGGCGTGGGTGACACCGGGCTCGGTCTGGCCAACGAGGAGATCTCGGACAACATCTTCGGCGCGCTGGCTCGTCCGATCCTGGGTCAACCACTCGACCTGGTGCTGTTCCTCGCGGTGCTGGCTTCCAGCGCGGCCAGCCTGATCACCACCTTCCTGCCGACCTCACGCACCATGCTCGCGATGGGGGCCTACCGCGCCTTCCCCGCGAAGTTCGCCACCATCCACCCCGTCTACAAGACCCCGTCCTACGCCACCGTGGCCGCCGGCATCGGCGCGGCAGCCTTCTACTCGGTGCTCACCTTCGTCAGCGAGCGGGTCCTCACCGACACCATCTACTCGCTCGGGATCATGATCTGCTTCTACTACGGACTGACGGCGTTCGCCTGCATATGGTTCTTCCGCCGCGAGCTGTTCGACGACGTCTACAGCGTCGTGTTCAAGCTGGTCTTCCCCCTGCTCGGTGGCCTCGGCCTCTTCGCGGTGTTCGTGGTCACCTTGCGCGACAGTGCGTCGCCGGACTACGGGAGCGGCGCGTCGATCGGTGGCGTCGGGCTGGTGCTGATCCTGGGACTCGGCCTGATCGTGCTCGGTGCTGTGTTCATGATGATCCAGCGTGCACGCCACCCCGCCTTCTTCCGCGGGGAGACCCTCAAGCGGCACACTCCGGCACTGGTCCTCGAGGAGCCCTAGCCCGAAGGTGCGGCCCGGCTGGACAGCTCGTGGGCGGGGGATGCACGCGACGCCGGGGGTGATGGCGCGGACTCGTTCGCGGTCGTCTAGATTCCCGTCGTGAGCGCCCAAGCCCCTTCTGCCGTCATCTTGGTCCGTGCCGAGCGGTTCGTGCCGAACCCGCACACGGCGGCAGACAACGCCTTCCAGGGAGCCCTGCCGGACGGACAGTCCGCTGAGGTGACCTCGGCGATGGCACTCGCAGAGATGGATGCCGTCGCTGATGCGCTCCGAGCGGCCGGTGTGCGGGTGCACGTCTTCGACGACGAGGACCACACCCGACCCGACAGCGTGTTCCCCAACAACTGGCTCTCCACGCACGCGGGCGGCAACGTCGCGGTCTACCCGATGTATGCCTCCAACCGGCGTCACGAGCGCCGTACCGACGTCCTGGAGATGCTGAAGTCGTCCTACCGCGTGCAGACGATCATCGACTACTCCGGCCTGGAGCCCGACGGCATCTTCCTCGAGGGCACCGGCGCGATGGTGCTCGACCACGTGTCACGGGTCGCGTACACGGCGGTGAGCCACCGCGCCGACGCGCACGTGCTGGAGCGGTTCTGCACCGACTTCGGCTACGAGCCGATGGCCTTCGAAGCCGTCGACTCCACCGGAGTGCCGGTCTACCACACCAACGTCATCGCCTGCATCGGCACCGACGTCGCCATGATCGCACTCGAGATGATCCCGGACGAGGCTCGCCGGGCAGCCGTCCGCGAGCGGCTGACCGTCAACGGTCGCAGGGTCATCGAGCTCAGTGAGCTGCAGATCCGTGAGTTCGCCGGAAACGCCGTCGAGCTGTGCGGTCGGACGCCCGAGGGACGTCGCCACTACCTGATGGTGATGTCCTCGCGGGCCCGCCGCAGCCTGCGTCCGGACCAGGTGGCTGTGATCGAGAAGTCGTGCACCATCATCGACATCGACATCCCCACCATCGAGCTGGCCGGCGGGTCGGTGCGCTGCATGATCGCGGCAGTTCACCTCGACCGCCGGCCGCCCGGCGTGGAGCCCGAGCCGACACTCGCCGTCGGGGCGATCGACGAGGACCCACACACGACGGACGGGCGCGACGTCGCAGGCGACGGCTGACGCGTCCTCGTCGAAGGCGTCGAGATCGAGCGGGCTCAGCGTCAGCGGCAGACCCGAGGTACCGGCTGCCGTCGGCTCAGGCCGGGCGTCCGTAGGTCCCCGTGACGGCGTCCATCAGCTCCAGCGCACGCACGACGGCGACGGTCACCGCGACGGCGCTGCCGATCACGAAGAGGGCGGTGACCCCGAACGCGATCAGGGAGCCGACGAGGGTGTCCCGCAGACCGTCGGCGGCGGAGAGCGCGACGGTCGCGGCGGTCCCGAGGACGAACGAGCCGATCGCCACCGCGACGGGCCAGCGCGATCGCCGGGTCACCAGGGGCACCGGGGGCACCGAGGGCACTCGGGGAGGCTGCCCCCCTCGTCGCCGCGAGCCCAGCCAGATGACGCCGGCGACCGAGACCATCGCCCAGACGCCGACCACCAGGTAGGCCGCCACCGAGTCGGCCGCCCGGTGCCAGCCCGCCCACATCGTGGCCAGGCCGGTGACCGCGGCGTACGACGCACCCACGAAGGCCAGCGGCCCACGGGAGAGCCGGGGCATCACGATCAGCAGTGCCACGACGGCCGAGTACGCCGCGGTGGTGTGGCCGCTGGGCAGACTGTTCAAGGTGGCCGGGGCGATCTCGTCCACGCCCAGGTCGGGGCGGGGGAGCAGCACGTTCTTCAGCAGCCACGTCGACACGTTGGCACCGACGAGCAGCGTGATGGCCGCCAGGCCGAGCAGGCGGGCGAGGCGGAGCAGGGCGATGAAGGCCACCACCGCCATCGCGCCGAGCAACGAGCCGATCGAGACCACGTTGAGCACGGCGTCCACCGAGTCCTGGAGCGCCGGGCTGATGGAGATCGCACCGCGCAACGACGCGTCGCTGATCTCGCGCCCGCGGAGGGTGAGCACGGTGAGGTAGTACACCAGCCCCAGCGCCACCACGCCGGTGGCAGCGGAAGCGATCAGCACACCGACGCCGCGGTTGTGCTCTGGGCTCGTCACCGGTTCATGGTGCCTGACGTTCGACCAGAGGTCGTCGCTGGGACCGATGCCCGTGCCCCGCCGCGCCGTACTGTGGACCCACTGACCCGAGAGGACCCCTATGTCCGAGCTTCACGTCGTTGCCACTGTCCCCGTGAAGGCCGGCTCGGAGGCAGGCATGCGCGCCGCCCTCAACGAGCTGGCAGCGGCCACCCGTGCCGAGGAGGGGTGCCTTGCCTACGACCTCTACGAGTCCCAGGGGGCCCCGGGCACGTTCGTGACACTCGAGCGCTGGGCCGACCAGGCCGCGCTCGACGCGCACCTGCAGACGCCGCACGTCGCTGCGGCCTTCGCCGCCGCGGGAGACCACCTGTCCGGCGCCGTGGCGATCCACCCGCTGGCGCCCATCGACTGACGCGCGGCACAGCCTCGCGGGTCTCGCTACGGCACGAGCACGTGGAACGAGACTCCGTTGTCCGTGGAGCTGTTGAGGTTGCCCGCGCCTCCGACGCTGAGCCGCTCGGTCTGGATCTGCACCCCGTTGGTGCCGCAGTCGCCGGTCCACTGTGCGCTCGCGTTGCCGAGCGCTCCCTCGGGTGCCGCGACCACGGCCACGACGCGGTTGACCCCCGGCGCGAGCTCCAGGCAGTAGAGACCCTGGGACAGCCTGGTGACCGCCACGAAGTTCTTGGTGCGCCCGGCGTCGAAGGAGACCACCGCCGGGGTGGCGATCACCCGGGCATAGGCGGAGACCGAGGCCGCACCCGGGGCGAAGTCGGCGGAGGTGAGAGCCCCGTCGTGGATGTCCTTGGAACGCACCGTGTTGTTGCGGATGTCGCGGGCCTTGATCGTCTGGTTGTGGATGTCCTTGCTCTTGATCGTCCCGTTGCGGATGTCTCCGCTGGTGATCGAGCGGGCAGCCTCGGCGACGACCGGGCTCGAGAGGGCGAGTGCCACAACCCCGAGGGTGGCGGCGACGTACGACGTGGTCCTGCGCATGCGGGATCCCCCTTGGATGAGCGACGCCACCGCCCGGTGCGGTAGCGACTGCTTTACATCCTCCGCCCGGGCCGTGCCGTTGTCACCACCCGTCCTCGCGCGGACCTCAGCGGGGACGCAGCTCAGCGCCGACCGGCACCGCCAGCGTGTACGTCGTCCCGTAGGTCGCGAACGCGTCACCGAAGTCCACCGACCGCACCACCACCTCGACCGGCGACACCTGGACCACCTCGACGAGCAGGTCGGCGCCCTCGCGGTCGAGCCGCCACTTGTCGGCGAGCAGCGCGAGTCCGGTGCGCTCGAGCAGCTCGGTCGCGTCCTCGCGCTCCATCGCCACGCCCAGCGGGTGGCCGAGCAGCGAGGTCGGTACGTGCATGTCGCCCTCACCCGGAGCGAGGTAGCCGACGACCTCTCCGTCGTCGACGCGGCGATACGGCGTCCAGTGCGTCGGGATCATCGCAGGAGCGTGCCCAGCCGGACCCGTCGTCGGCAACAGGTTTTCCCTGCCGCTGCCTCCCGCTGCGCGACGAGCCTGTGGATGACGGCCGGCCCGGTCCCTGCGGCTTGTCATGATGGAGCCATGACCCGACGCGTGCCCGCTCTCGTCGCTTCGCTGCTCACCGCCTCGTTGCTGGCGGGATGCTCGTTGCTCGACAAGGGTGCCGACGACGCCGGCGAGCCCGACTGGGACGCGGCCGTGTCGATGACCCCGGCCGGGGTCGCGATCGCGGATCGCGCCGGCCTGGCGCAAGCACCGACCTACGTCATCGAGGCCGAGGTGGACCCGGAGTCCGGGCAGGTGTCAGGGACCGCGAGCGCCGGCCTCCCCGTCGGCACGGTCGACGAGGTGCTCTTCAGGTTCTTCCCGGGCCTGCCCGACTTCGATGCCGACGCCTCGCTCGGCGACGTCACCGTCGACGGCGCGCCCGTCGAGGCTCGCCGTGAAGCGGCGCTGGTCACCGTGCCGCTACCCCAGGGCCACGACGAGCGGGTGAGCATCGAGCTCCCGTTCGGCTACACCCTGCCGATGACCGAGTCCGGAGGTGGCCTCCTCGACGCGCTGGGCTCCCTGGGAGGCATGGCCGGGCCGGCCGACATCGGCCTGCTCTCGCGCCACGAGGACGCCTGGAACCTCGGTCACTGGTTCCCGTTGTGGATCCCCGAGGGCGGCAGCGCCGAGCCGGTCCCGGCCGGCTTCGGCGACATCGGCAACTCCCCGGCGGCACTGATCCGCCTCCGGCTGAGCGTTCCCGAGACGTGGGCCGTCATCGACGGCGGCATCCGGACCGACGACGAGGTGAGCGACGGCCGGCGCACGATCAGCTCGGAGGGCTACGGCATGAACGACCTGGTCGTCAGCCTGGCGCGCGGGTACGTCACCGAGGAGCGCGCGCTCGGGGGCGACCTGGCCGGCGTCGTGGTGCGCGCCCACGGTCCCGAGGACAGCGAGGAAGAGCTCGCGGGAGTGCTCGAGGAGACCGCTACGTCGCTCGAGGTGCTCTCCGAGGAGTTCGTCGACTACCCCTGGCGCGAGTTCGACGTCGTCGCCGCGCCGTTGGGCTCGGGTGTCGCCGGCATGGAGTGGCCGGGAGCGACCTGGATCGAGCCCGCCTTGTTCGGCGGCGGCATCCCGGGGCTGGGTGGGCTGGAGGACATGCTGGGGGGCGGTGGGCTGGGCGACCTCCAGGGGCTGGAAGGTCTCGAAGGCCTGGGTGACCTGGGCGGGTTCGAGGAGCTGCTCGGTGGTCTCGGCGGCGGTGACACCGGTCGGGTGCTGCAGACCTTGCGGCCCTGGACGATCGCCCACGAGGTCGGTCACGAGTGGTGGCACATCCTCGTCGGCAACGACTCCGTGCTGACTCCCGTCGTCGACGAACCGCTGGCGCAGTACTCAGCCTGCCTGGTGATGCGCGAGCTGGCCCAGGGGAGCGCGCGGGAGATCGACGACCTCTGTCGGGGGCACATCGAGGCCGGGTACGAACAGATGAGGCTGCTCGGCGGCGTCGATGCCGCCGCCGACCAGGCCACCGACGCGTTCGACTCCTCGCTGCAGTACTCCGGTGTCGTGTACGGCAAGGCCGCCGCCTTCTACCTCGCGCTGGAGGAGGAGTACGGCCGGGACGAGGTGGTGGCCGCCCTCGGTGCCGTCACCGAGGAGCACGCGTTCACGATGATCACCGCCGACGGTCTCCGTGAAGCTCTGGCCTCGGAGCTGGGCGATGGCTTCGACGACGCCTGGGCCCGCTGGATCGACGGCACCCACGGCGACGCGGACCTCGGCGTCGAGGCCGGCTCCGGCGACGGGGGCCTGCCAGATCTCGAAGGCCTGGAAGGCCTGGAAGGCCTGAAGGTCTGGAGGATCTCGAAGGTCTGCTCGGCGGGGACACGGCGGACCTCGAGGAGCTGCTCGGGTCGCTGCTCGACGACTCCGGCAACGGCGCCTGACCCGCCCTGCTCAGCACGGGACGCACACCCGTGCCCGGCCACACCCGATCAGGTCGTTTCCCTGACCCGTTCGGGCCATTCGGCGTGTTTCGGCGTCATCAGCGCCGATCTGTTCTGTCTCATGGATGAGCCGAGGGGAAACCGGGAGAAACGACATGAGCACGATGCGCACCACCACAGACAAGAGGCCCGTCCTGACCCGGGTCGCCGCACCGACGTCGCGCAGCTGCCGCTGCGGCCAGCAGCTCGACGTGTGTGCTCGCGCGCACTGCCCGCGCTGCGGACGCACCCTGCACCGCGACTGAGCCTCCCCTCCACGCACGAGGGGCCGCGCCACGAAGCGCCGCCGTCCAGGAGCCGCGGACTCACCGGATAGGGTGACTCACGACGAGTGGGGTGAGCGTGGGAAAAGGTGGGTTCGGTGGACAGCCAGGGCGTGACGGCGACGGGTAGTCGCCGGGTCCTGACCATCCCGAACGTCATCAGCATCGTCCGCCTCGGCGGGGTGCCCCTGTTCCTCTGGTTGATCCTGGTCCCGGAGGCCGACGCCTGGGCACTGCTCGTGCTGCTGCTCTCGGGCATCAGCGACTACCTCGACGGCTACCTGGCCCGCAAGCTCAACCAGACTTCCAAGCTGGGCGAGATCCTCGACCCCGTCGCCGACCGGCTCTACATCCTGTCCACCGTGATCGGCCTCGCGGTGCGCGACATCATCCCGTGGTGGCTGGCCATCCTGCTCCCGGCCCGCGACCTGTTCCTGTGGGGACTGGTCCCCTTCCTGCGGACCCGCGGCTACAGCGCACTGCCCGTGCACTTCCTCGGCAAGGCCGCCACCGCCAACCTCCTCTACGCCTTCCCGTTGCTCCTGCTCGGCGACGGTTCCGGTCTGATGGCGATGCTCGCCCGGGTCTTCGGCTGGGCCTTCGCCATCTGGGGTACGGCGCTCTACTGGTGGGCCGGGCTGCTCTACACCTGGCAGGTGCGCAAGCTGCTGGCCGACCACGACAGACGGGCGCCGAATCTCGATGCCCCCTGAGCTCGAGCCCGCAGGGGGCACCAGCAAGCGTCGGGGAGACGCGGCTCGCCCGCTTCCCGACCCGCCGCCGCACGCCGTGATGGGGCTGCTCAACTACCTGACCGTCACCTCCCTCGACGAGGACTACGCTGCGGCCTCGCAGCGGCACGCCGAGGTGGAGCACGAGCAGCTCGAGGGCGCCGGCGTGCCCGGTCGTCCGAGCAAGCCCGGGCGACCGGGCACGGCCGCGCTCGCCGTGCTGGCCTTCTTCGGCGTGCTCATCGCCACCGCGGCCGTCCAGACCTCGCGCACCGCGGATGACACCGCGACCAGTCACGAGCAGCTCGTCGACCAGGTCAATGCCCGCAAGGCGCAGCTGGCGGCGCGGCGCGACCGGGTGGGGTCCCTGGCGAGCGAGACCGAGACGCTGCAGACGCAGTACCTCGAGGCGACCGCCCAGGGTCGCTCGGTCCAGTCTCGACTGACCTCGCTCGGTGTTGCCACCGGGGCGGACCAGGCGCAGGGTCCCGGCGTGCGGATCACCGCCGACGACGGCCCCCCGATCGCCGACGAGTCCAACCAGATCATCGACCTCGACCTCCAGAAGCTCGTCAACGGCCTGTGGCTCTCCGGGGCCGAGGCGATCTCGATCAACGGCGAGCGGCTCACCGCGCTGACCGCGATCCGCCAGGGTGGCGCCGTCGTCACCGTCAACTTCCGGCCGCTGTCGCCGCCGTACCTGCTGCGGGTCATCGGTGATCCGGACACGCTTGCATCACGCTTCATCGACACACCCGGCGGCCAATGGTGGCTCGACCTGCAGGCGCTCTATGGTGTGGACTTCGAGATCACCAACAGCGAGGATCCACTGACCGTGCCGGCCGCCCGACGCAGCGGGCTGCGCTACGCCCACACCCCGGAGACGATCCCGTGATCGCGGCGCTCGGCCTGATCCTGGGGGTCTTCCTCGGCCTGCTGTTGCAGCCAGAGGTGCCGATCTGGCTCCAGCCCTACCTGCCGATCGCCGTCGTGGCCGCACTCGACGCGGTCTTCGGCGCGCTGCGGGCCTTCCTCGACGGCATCTTCGACGACAAGGTCTTCGTCATCTCCTTCGTCAGCAACGTGCTGATCGCCGCACTGATCGTGTATCTCGGCGACCAGCTCGGTGTCGGCGGCCAGCTGTCGACCGGCGTGATCGTGGTGCTGGGCATCCGGATCTTCTCCAACGTCGCGGCCATCCGAAGGCACCTGTTCCATGCCTGACGACGCGACCCCGCAGGACACCGGCGCCGAGCCGCCCCCCGTGCAGCCGGCGGCGACCGGCCGGGACCGGCTGCTCGCCTCGTTGCGGCGACCGGGCAGCCGCGGTCAGGTCACCGTCGGCCTGCTCATGGTGGTGCTCGGCTTCGCTGCCGTGGTGCAGGTGCGCTCCAACAGCACGGACGCGGAGTACGTCGGCGCCCGACAGGACGAGCTGATCAGCCTGATCAACTCCCTCTCGCTGGCCTCCCAGCGAGCCGAGAACGAGATCGCCCAGCTCGAGCAGACCCGCAGCTCGTTGCTGAACGACACCCAGGCCCGCCGCACCGCGCTCGAGCGGGCGCGGCAACGCGTCGACGAGCTCGGCATCCTCGCCGGGACGGTACCGGCGGTCGGGTCGGGGGTGCAGGTCGACGTCCGTGACCCCGACGGAGCGGTCGGCGCCAACAACCTCGTCAACGGCATCCAGGAGCTGCGCGATGCGGGGGCGGAGGCGATCGAGCTCAACAACACCGTGCGCGTGGTCGCCCAGACGTCGTTGCGCGACGTACCCGACGGCGGTGTCGTCGTCGACGGGGAAGTCATCACCGCGCCGTACACGATCGAGGCGATCGGCGGCCCTCACAACCTTGCCAGCGCTCTGGACCTCCGCCGGGGCTTCACCTACGAGGTCGAGCGCGTCGGCGGCACCGTCGGCGTGGTGCGCTCGGAGACGGTGGAGATCAACTCGATCCACGAGGTGCCGCAGACCCAGTACGCCGACCCCGTGCCGACCGAGTAGCCTGCCCACCGTTCCCCTCGACCCGTCTACCGCCCGCCCGGGCAGGAGCGTCCGGACCACCCGACGAAGGAGCCGATTGCCGTGTACCCCGAGGACCTGAAGTACACCGTCGAGCACGAGTGGGTGCGCAGCCCCGGCGATGCCGAGGGTTCCGTGCGCGTCGGCATCACGCACTTCGCCCAGGAGGCGCTCGGGGACATCGTCTACGTGCAGCTCCCCGACGTCGGCGCGGAGGTGGAGACCGGCACGGCCGTCGGCGAGCTCGAGTCGACCAAGTCCGTGAGCGACGTCTACGCGCCGCTCTCCGGCACGGTGGTGGCCCGCAACGAGGCTCTCGACGGCACCCCCGAGCTGGTCAACTCCGACCCCTACGGCGACGGGTGGCTCTTCGAGGTCACGCCGACCGACGCCTCGGTCGTGGACACCCTGATGGACGCTGCGGCTTACCAGCAACAGCTCTGAGCGAGGACTTCCCAGCCGGTCCGGCCCGGCGGACACTAGGCCGACGGAGTCCTCGGCGATCGGTGTCGAAGCCGCCGCCACCCCTGATAGGTTTTGGCAGAACCATCAACCTCGAGCGTCGGTTGAGGGTTCCTTTCCAGCAGTTCCCTCGGGTCATCTCGAGGTCCACCCCACGCTTCTTGGGAGGCAATCGATGCCCTTCTGCACCGAGTGCGGACACCAGAATCCGGACGACGCACGCTTCTGCTCGCGGTGCGGACACCGCATCGTGCAGGAGGAGGGTGGGGCCGCACCCGAGGCAGCGGAGACGACCGCCACCATCACGTTCGGGGCACCGGCCAAGGAGTCCGACCACCGTGAGGAGGGCTCCCTCAACGAAGCCGACGCCGCCGCGGTCGACGCGCTCCCTGCCGGCAGCGCGTTGCTGGTCGTGCAGCGCGGCCCCTCCGCCGGGAGCCGCTTCCTGCTCGACACCGACGTGGTGGCTGCCGGCCGCCACCCGGACAGCGAGATCTTCCTCGACGACGTGACCGTCTCGCGCCGGCACGCCGAGTTCCGGCGCGGGCCCGGAGGCTTCGCCGTCGCCGACGTCGGCAGCCTCAACGGCACCTACGTCAACCGTGACCGGATCGACGAGGTCGCCCTCCAGGGCGGCGACGAGGTCCAGATCGGCAAGTACCGGCTGGTCTACTTCGCCAGCCACGCAGGAGCAGGCAGCGAGCGGTGACGGGGGGAGCCAGCGCGGGCTCGTCGAACGCGTCGGCACAGACCAGGGGATCGGGTGAGCCCAGGATCAGCATCGGCGAGGTGCTCGACCGGCTGCGCCCGGACTTCCCGGGGTTGCACATCTCCAAGATCCGCTACCTCGAGACCGAGGGTCTTGTCTCGCCGGAGCGGACCGCGGCGGGCTACCGAAAGTTCTCCGTCGACGACGTTGCCCGGCTCCGCTACGTGCTCACCGCTCAGCGGGAGCACTACCTGCCCCTGAAGGTCATCCGCGAGCACCTCGACGCCATGGACCGTGGTCTCGAGCCACCGGCCCAGCCGGTGACCGGGCCCCAGGTCCCGCGGGTGGTCCTCTCCGGCGACGGGATGCCCTCACCCGAGGCATTCGCTGCCGGCGGGCCGACGTTGAGGCTCTCGCGGCGCGAGCTCGTGGAGACGGCCGAGATCGACGACGACCTGCTCGACCAGCTGGTCGCCTTCGGGATGGTCCGGCTGCGTCCGGGGACGAAGCACTTCGACGGTGACGCGCTCGTGATCGCGAAGGCGGCGGGGGAGCTGTCGGCGTACGGCCTCGAGCCGCGTCACCTGCGCGCCTTCAAGACCGCGGCGGACCGTGAGGTCGGCCTGGTGGACCAGGTGGCAGAGCCGATCAGGCGCCAGCGCGACCCCGGTGCGCAGGCCCGTGCGGAGGAGGCGGTCCGCGAGATCGCGGCCCTCTCGGTGAAGCTGCACGCGACCTTGGTGAAGTCCGGGCTGCACGGCGGACGATGACGTCTGGTGCCCTGCGGAGCGAGTGCGAACGGTCTTTCGACGCGGAGTAGGGTGACGACGTGCGTGAAGTCGATGTGATCGGTGTCCGGGTGGAGATGCCGTCCAACCAGCCCATCGTGCTGCTGCGCGAGGTGGCAGGGGACCGGTACCTCCCGATCTGGATCGGGGCAGTCGAGGCGACCGCGATCGCCTTCGCCCAGCAGGGGGTGGTGCCGCCGCGACCGCTGACCCACGACCTGATGAAGGACCTCCTCAACGCCACCGGCAACGATCTCTCCGAGGTGCGGATCACCGAGATGAAGGACGGCATCTTCTACGCCGTCCTCGTCTTCGACACCGGCGTCGAGGTCAGTGCCCGTCCCTCCGACTCGATCGCGCTGGCGCTCCGCACCGGCTCCAAGATCGTCTGCGCCGAGGACGTGCTCGACGAGGCCGGTCTCGAGGTGCCCGACGAGCAGGAGGACGAGGTGGAGAAGTTTCGCGAGTTCCTCGACCACGTCACGCCGGAGGACTTCGACTCGCACTGAGGCGACGGGATCGGCGGCCCTCGCCCCAAGCGTGCGCATCGGGGTCCCGGGAGCGCGTCTCGACCTCCCGGAGGCGCGTCTCGACTCTCCCGGGAGCGCGTCTCAACAGTAACTGTGAAGTTGAGGTTGAGGGTTTGGCGCGGGAAGAGATTCGACGCGACACGCCGGGCCGAGAAGGCCCGAGTTCGTTGACCACCCTCAAGGCGAGGTTTACCTTGGGGATGTCTTCGCTGTAACTCCACCGTTGTGCTCCTCCCCGGAGCCTGACGGCTTCCCTCGGAGCGACAGGCTGAGCGAAGAGATGACGGAGGTCCACCGTGACAGGCAACGGCGACAAGTCCGCGCACGAGCGCGAGGCTGACAGCGCGGCGATCGAGGCCGCCCAGGCCGCCGACAGCCAGGGGCTGCTCTTCGACGACGACGTCTCGCCGTTGCCCAGCGACGCCGGCTACCGCGGTCCGACGGCCTGCAATGCGGCCGGCATCACCTACCGCCAGCTCGACTACTGGGCCCGCACCGGCCTGGTCGAGCCCACCGTGCGCGGCGCCAGTGGCTCGGGCACGCAGCGGCTCTACTCCTTCCGCGACATCCTGCTCCTCAAGGTCATCAAGCGCCTCCTCGACGCGGGCATCTCGCTGCAGCAGATCCGGACCGCCGTCCAGCACCTGCGCAAGCGCGGCACCGACGACCTGACCCGCGTGACGCTGATGAGCGACGGGGCCACCGTCTACGAGTGCACCAGCAACGACGAGGTCATCGACCTGCTCCAGGGCGGTCAGGGTGTCTTCGGGATCGCGATCGGCGGTGTCTGGCGCGAGATCGAGGGGTCGCTGGCCGAGCTGCCCAGCGAGCGTGCGACCGAGGAGCCCGCCACCGACCACGCGGCTGACGAGCTCGCCGCCCGTCGCCGCGCCCGCTCCGCCGGCTGAGTCGACCCTCCCGCCTCCTCCGAAGCCGCTGCGCCCCCACGGGGTCGCGGCGGCTCGGTGCGTCGGGGCTGCTGCAGGGGGCTGGTGTAACGTTCGAGGGGCTGAGCACACCGCGCGGGAGAGACTCCGCCGGCGGCGCGTCCTGATCGGGCAACCATCCGGGACGTCGGCGTCGTGGTGGAGCGCCGAAGGGGCAATTCCTCCCCGGAACCTCTCAGGCGCCCGGACCGCGCGGGACAGGCAGCTCTGGAGGTACGACCGCACGCCCCGGGTCGTGACGACAGAGGGGGAGGCGACCTGCCGCAGGCCACCGCTGTCGTCCAGGAGCCTCAGGAGCCCCCCGTGTCCGACCACCCCACGCTGTCCGAGCTCGACGCCGCGCAGCCCTTCAGCCGCCGTCACATCGGACCCGATGACTCCTCCCGCGCCACCATGCTGGCCGCGCTGGGCTTCGGATCCCTCGACGAGCTGATGCAGGCAGCGGTGCCCGGGGGCATCCGGGCCGGCGCCGCGCTCGACCTCCCCGCTGCCGCGTCGGAGGAGCAGACCGCTCGCGAGCTGCGCGCGCTGGCTGCCCGCAACGCCCCGCGCGAGCCGATGATCGGGCTGGGGTACCACGGCACGGTCACCCCGCCCGTCGTACGGCGCAACGTGCTCGAGGACCCGAGCTGGTACACCGCCTACACGCCCTACCAGCCCGAGATCTCCCAGGGGCGGCTCGAGGCGCTGCTGAACTTCCAGACCATGGTGGGCGACCTCACCGGTCTGCCGACCGCCAACGCGTCCCTGCTCGACGAGGGCACCGCTGCCGCCGAGGCGATGACCCTTGTCCGCCGCGGCAACAAGTCCGGTGACGGACCGTTCGTCGTCGACGCCAACGCCCTGCCCCAGACGATCGCGGTCGTGCAGACGCGGGCGAGGGCGCTCGGCATCGAGGTGGTCGTCGCCGACCTCGCCGACGGCCTGCCCGAGGGACAGCTGAGCGGCGTGCTGCTGCAGTACCCCGGCACGGACGGGCACGTGCTCGACCCCCGGCCGTTGATCGAGGCCGCCCACGAGCGCAAGGCTCTCGCCGTCGTGGCTGCTGACCTGCTGGCGCTGGCTCTCCTGGAGTCGCCGGGCTCGCTCGGAGCCGACGTCGTGGTGGGCACCACCCAACGTTTCGGCGTCCCGCTGTTCTACGGCGGCCCGCACGCCGGCTACATGGCGGTGAGGTCCGGCCTCGAGCGGCACCTGCCGGGCCGCTTGGTCGGGGTGTCCGTCGACGCCGAGGGCCGCCCTGCCTACCGGCTCGCGCTCCAGACCCGCGAGCAGCACATCCGCCGCGACAAGGCCACCTCGAACATCTGCACCGCGCAGGTCCTGCTCGCGGTGGTCGCCTCCATGTATGCGGTCTACCACGGGCCCGAGGGGCTCCGGGCGATCGCGCAGCGGGTGCACCGCTACGCCGGGGTCCTGGCGACGGCCCTGCGCGACGGCGGCGTCGAGGTGCGGCACGACGAGTTCTTCGACACCGTCACGGTGACGCTGCCGGACGGGTCCGGCACCGACGTGGTCGCCTCGGCCCGCGACCAGGGCGTCCACCTCCGCCTGGTCGACGATCACACCGTCGCGATCACCACGTCGGAGACGACGCGGCGCGGGCACGTCGACGCGGTGCTGCGAGCCTTCGGCCTGGTCGACGTCGACATCGAGGCCGTCGACGCGCGCGTCGGCGAGGAGCTGCCGTCGTCGCTGGTGCGGCAGACGCCGTACCTGACCCACGAGGTGTTCAGCAGCCACCACTCGGAGACCGCGATGCTGCGCTACCTGCGCCGCCTCTCCGCCCGCGACTACGCCCTCGACCGCGGCATGATCCCGCTCGGATCGTGCACGATGAAGCTCAACGCCACCACGGAGATGGAGCCGGTGAGCCTGCCCGGCTTCGCCGACCTGCACCCGTTCGCACCGGCGGAGGACGCGACCGGCTACGCCGAGATGATCGAGCAGCTCGAGGGCTGGCTGGCGGAGGTCACCGGCTACGACCGGGTCTCGGTCCAGCCCAACGCGGGCTCTCAGGGCGAGCTCGCCGGACTTTTGGCGATCCGCGCGTACCACGTCGCGAACGGCGAGCCGGCCCGCGACATCTGCCTGATCCCGTCCTCGGCCCACGGCACCAACGCGGCGTCCGCCGTGATGGCCGGGATGCGGGTGGTCGTGGTGAAGGCGGCCGACGACGGCGCGGTCGACCTCGAGGACCTCCGCGCCCAGTGCGAGACGCACGCCGAGGACCTTGCCGCCATCATGGTCACCTACCCCTCGACCCACGGCGCCTACGAGGACGGCATCACCGAGCTGTGCCAGGTGGTGCACGAGCACGGTGGTCAGGTCTACGTCGACGGCGCCAACCTCAACGCGCTCCTCGGCCACGCCAAGCCCGGCGAGTTCGGCGGCGACGTCTCGCACCTCAACCTGCACAAGACGTTCTGCATCCCGCACGGCGGTGGCGGTCCCGGCGTGGGTCCGGTGGCGGTGCGCGCCCACCTGGCGCCACATCTGCCCAGCCACCCCATGCACCCCGACAGCGCACGCCGCGAGGGGATCGGGCCGATCTCGGCCGCCCCGCACGGCTCCGCGGGGATCCTGCCCATCTCATGGGCCTACGTGCGGATGATGGGCGGCGAGGGGCTCACCGACGCGACGTCGGTCGCCGTCCTCAGCGCCAACTACGTCGCGCACCGCCTCGAGGAGCACTACCCGGTGCTCTACCGGGGCCACAACGGGCTCGTCGCGCACGAGGCGATCCTCGACCTGCGAGGCCTGACGAAGTCCTCGGGCGTCACCGTCGACGACGTCGCCAAGCGCCTGGTCGACTACGGCTTCCACGCCCCGACGATGAGCTTCCCGGTCGCCGGCACCTTCATGGTGGAGCCGACCGAGTCCGAGGATCTCGCCGAGCTCGACCGGTTCTGCGAGGCGATGATCGCGATCCGTGCCGAGATCGCTCAGGTCGAGTCGGGGGAGTGGACCCCGGAAGGATCCCCGCTGCGGGGGGCCCCGCACACCTCGCGCGCACTGGTGGGCGACTGGGACCGCGACTACAGCCGGGAGCTGGCGGCCTTCCCGACCGGCTACGACCCGGACAAGTACTGGCCACCGGTCGCCCGGATCGACCAGGCCTACGGCGACCGCAACCTGGTCTGTGCCTGCCCGTCGCCCGAGGCGTTCGCCGAGGAGCCGGATCGGTGACCCAGCCGCGTATCGAGCCGGTCGCCGACCTGACAGCGCGGCGACTGCGGGTGCTGCTCGCTCGCGACCAGGTGGCGGGTCGGCTGCCGTCCGTCGTCGGTGGGGTCGTGCGCGACGGCGAGCTGGTCTGGTCCTCGTCGTACGGCGACACGGCCGGGCCCGGCGTGCAGTACCGGATCGGCTCGATCACCAAGACGCTGGTCGCGGTCGTGGTGATGCAGCTGCGCGACGAGGGCCTGCTCGACCTCAACGACCGGCTCGACCAGCACCTCCCCGGTGTCGACTACGGGGACCGGACGATCCGCTCGCTGCTGTCGCACTCCTCGGGGATGCACTCCGAGCCCGCGGGTGAGTGGTGGGAGCGCACGCCCGGCGGGTCCTTCGACGAGCTGTCGTCGCGGCTGGCCGACGTGCCACCCGCGTTCCCGGCCGGAACGACCTTCCACTACACCAACATCGCCTTCGGCCTGCTCGGCGAGCTGGTCGCCGGCTCACCGCGACCACCTGGTTCGAGGCGGTCCGGACCCGGCTGCTCCTGCCGCTGGACATGAACCGGACGTCGTACCTCCCCGAGCAGCCCGCCGCCCAGGGCTACAGCGTCCACCACTTCGCCAACACCCTCGACGAGGAGCCGGCGCACGACGCCGGTGCGATGGCTCCGGCCGGCCAGGTCTGGAGCACGGTGGAGGACCTCGGCCGCTACGCCGCCTTCCTGGCCTCGGGCAACACCGAGGTACTCGCTGAGGCGACCCTCGACGAGATGTGCACGCCCCAGTCGGGCAGCCTGGCCGGTGCGATGGCCGGTGGCTACGGGCTGGGCTTCCGCCTGGCGGCCGGGGGCAGCGGAATGGTGTTCGGGCACACCGGCTCGATGCCCGGCTTCCTCGCTGGACTGTTCGCCGACCGCGCCCGCCGGACCGGCGCGGTGGTGCTGGCCAACGGGACCAGTGGTCTGCGTGCGGAGGCGCTGCCGCTGGAGCTGCTGCATACCCTCGAGGAGCTGGAGCCGACCCTCCCGGTGGCTTGGCAACCGGCGACGCAGGTGCCCGACGAGGTGCGCGACCTCCTCGGGGTCTGGCACTGGGGCAACACCGCCTACGGCTTCTCCTGGACGGGCACCCACGTCGTCGCTTGCCACCTCGGCAACGGCGTCGAGGCGCACCGCTTCGTCCTCCGCGACGGCCAGCTGGTGGGTTCTGCCGGCTACCACCACGGAGAGACGCTACGGCTACGGCGTCACGAGGACGGCTCGGTCTCCCACCTCGAGGGCGCGACCTTCATCTACACCCGCACGCCCTACGACGACACGGCACCCATCCCCGGCGGCCCGCCGGCCTGACCACCCGTTCAGAGGCCCGGGCGGTTGACGCGGGGTTGGGGTGTTGAGACGCGGGGTTGGGGCGTTGAGACGCGGGGTTGGGAGCCCATGCGTGCCCTCTGGTAACCGCGGAGGCGCCTCTCGACCTCCCAAAGGCACCTCTCAACTTCCCGGAGGCGCCTCTCGACCTCCCAAAGGCACCTCTCAACGTCCCGGAGGCGCGTCTCAACCTCCCGGAGGCGCGTCTCGACTTTGTCGGGGTGGAGGGGGCGTTCGGGGCGGCGGCTACTGAGCCTGCGAGACCGTGCTCATGTTGAAGTCGGGGACCCGGAGCGCCGGCGTGGCCGTCCGGGGGAAGTGGTCACCCCACTCGCGGGAGAAGCTCAGCCCGGTGTCCGAGGCGTGCGAGAAGCGGTCGAGCAGCCCGATCGGACTCTCGTTGAACCGGAAGTTGTTGACCGCGCCGGTGACCTCGCCGTTCTCGACGAGGTAGACCCCGTCTCGGGTGAGGCCCGTCAGGAGCAGGGTCTGCGGGTCGACCTCACGGATGTACCAGAGGCAGGTCACCAGCAGCCCTCTCTCGACGCCGGCGACGAGGTCGTCGGTGTCGCCGGTTGCCCCGTCGACGGCGACGACGAGGTTGTCGATGTAGGGCGTCACCGGCTGCTCGGTGATCCGGGCCGAGTGCCGGGTCTGGAGGAGGGCGGCCAGGGCTCCGTCCTTGACCCAGTCGGTGCGGCCGAGCGGCAGGCCGTTGTCGAACACGCTCTCGAGGTTGTTGCTCCGGCTCGCGGTGACGAAGGGGGCGGCCCCGATTCCGGGGTAGGCCGGGTCGGAGTAGACCTGCACCGGACGTGAGGAGAGGGTGTCACCGATCCGGGTGCCGCCGCCGCGGCGGGAGAAGACGCTCTGGCCGTCGTGGGCCTCACGGGCGCCCGCGGTCCAGTAGGCGTAGATCATCAGGTCGGAGACCGCCGTGGGCGGCAGCACGGTGTCGTAGCGCCCGGCCGGAAGGTCCACCCGGCGCTCGGCCCAGCTCAGTCTGCGCACGAGGTCGGCCTCCATCGCGTGGGCGTCGACGTCGCTGAAGTCGCGGGTCGCGCCGCCCACCCAGGCCGAGGTGGCCAGGTCGGCGGTCTTGCCGGTGCAGCCGTAGTGGCCGGTCGGCTGCACGTGCCGCAGCCGAAGGCCGGTCGAGGAGCCGAGGTAGGTGGTGGTGAGGTCGTGGTCGACGAAGCCGTAGAGCACCCGCTTGTCGGCCGTGGCGCGAGCGAACGCCTCGCCGAGCGCCGGAGCGAAGTCGGAGTAGACCTCGATGGAGGTGCGTTCGGGCTGGTCCTCCCAGTCGTCCGCGGCATCGCCGGCCACGAGCTCTGCGGCGTCGTCGGCCGGGCTGCTCGACGCGGCGGCTGCATCGGCGGCCTCGACGATGCGCTGCACCTGCTCCACCGAGGCGGCGCTCCCGGTGACCGACCCGGTCGCCGTACCCCGGCCCGGCCGTGGAAGGCGACCACGGTGACGCTCACGTCGTGCATCACGCCGTTGGTGGTCAGGGTGTTGTTGGCCCAGCGCAGGTTGGCGCTGGTGGAGTCGTGGACCAGCACGACGGTCTGGTCGGAGCGGGAGGCCTTCAGCGCGTGCTCGACGAGCTCCTGGGGAGTCGGGGAGGTCATGCCACTCCTTCGCTGGTGGTGTTGAGGACGTTGACGTCACGGAAGAGCGAGGTCGGGCAGCCGTGGGAGACGGCCGCGACCTGCCCCGGCTGGGCCTTGCCGCAGTTGAAGGCGCCACCGAGCTCCCACGTGTCCGGACCGCCGACCTGCTCCATGGAGCTCCAGAACTCGGTCGTGGTGGCCTGGTAGGCGACGTCGCGGAGCTGACCGGCGAGCCGGCCGTCCTCGATCTTGTAGAAGCGCTGCCCGGTGAACTGGAAGTTGTAGCGCTGCATGTCGATCGACCAGGACTTGTCGCCCACGACGTAGATGCCGCGCTCGACCTGGGAGATCAGGCCGTCGGTGCCCGGCCCGTCGGCGGCCGGCTGGAGCGACACGTTGGCCATCCGCTGGATCGGGATGTGACCGGGGGAGTCGGCGTAGGCGCAGCCGTTGCTGCGGCCTCCGTTGAGCTCGCCGCCGTAGTCGTGAGCCATCGAGCGGTCGAGCTGGTAGCCGACCAGGACGCCGTCCTTGACGATGTCCCAGGTCTGGGTCGCGACGCCCTCGTCGTCGTACCCCACCGTGGACAACCCGTGCTCGACGGTGCGATCACCCGTGACGTGCATGACGGGGGAGCCGTACTGGAGGGTGTTGAGCTGGTCGAGAGTGGCGAACGACGTGCCGGCGTAGTTGGCCTCGTAGCCGAGCGCCCGGTCGAGCTCGGTGGCGTGCCCGATCGACTCGTGGATGGTCAGCCACAGGTTGGAGGGGTGGATGACCAGGTCGTAGCGACCCGCCTCGACGCGGTGGGGCCTTCAGCTTCTCGGCAAGGAGGTCCGGGATCTCGGCGATGGCGGCGTCCCAGTCGTAGGAGCCGTCCACGAGGTACTCCCAGCCACGCCCGACCGGGGGCGCGATGGTGCGCATCGAGTCGAACGCGCCGGTCGCCTCGTCGGAGCCGAACGCCTCGAACTCCGGCAGCATCCGCACCCGCTGCTGGGTGGTGCGGGAGCCCGCGAGATCGGCGTAGAACTTGTTCTCCACGACCTGCTTGAGCACACCGCTGGAGTGGGCGACGCCCGGAGCTTCGTACAGGCGCCGGGAGAGCTCGCCGAGGAGCTCGACCTTGTCGGCGAGTGGTACGGCGAGCGGGTCGATCGTGTAGGCGCTGACCCACTCGACGTCGTCGTAGACAGGCTCCGGCGCGAGAGCGACCGGGCGGGTGGTCATCGCCGCGGCCACCTGGGCCGTCTGGATGGCCGTCTCGGTCACCTGGACCGCCGAGTCGGGAGTGAGCACGACGCCGGAGGCGAAGCCCCAGGCGCCGTTGAGGATCACCCGCACGGCGAAGCCGACGTCCTCGGTGTCCGAGGCACCCTGGAGGCGGCCGTCGCGGACACGGACGTCCTGGGTCCGGATCCGCTCGAACCGGAAGTCGGCGTGGGTGACGTGGAAGTCACGGGCTCGCATCAAGGCGGCCTCGGCCATGCGGCGGTAGGGGAGCGCGGAGAACGTCGGATCGATCTGCGACGAAGACATGCCCCGAACCTATCCGGGGATCCGCGCACTCCGGCAAGCAGGGCCGCGGCGTGCCGAAGAGGAAGTCGGCTCAGGTCTGGCCGTCGATCTCCTGGGCCTCGTGGAGGGTCGGCGCCGCACCCATCCAGGTCGCCGGGAGCACGTCGAAACCCGCGGCCCGCGCGGCGTCGCACACCAGCACGTCGTCGTCGACCAGGACCGCGACCTCGCGCTCGCGAGCCAGCTCCTGGAGCTTGGCGACCTTGAGCTCGCGCGCCGGCCGGTGGTCACCCCAGGGCCGCATCAACACGAGCGCATCCGGCAGGTCGTGCCGCGCGAGCCAGGCGAGCGTGTCGTCGCGGCAATACTCGGGGCGCCCGGACAGATAGACGATGTCGTGGACCTCGGCGAGGGCCTCGACGACGCGCCGGCCCTCCTCGAGCACCGGGTCGTCGGGGGCCGCTGCGAAGAAGGCGCCCCAGTCCTTGGGGCGGGTCTCCACGAAACGAAGCCGGTGCCGGACGTCGGCCAGGACACCGTCGAGGTCGATCACGGCCAGCATCCGGGGTGGACCGGTCGGGCTCACCCGGCAGGCCCCGCAGGCACCAGCCGGGCGCCGTCTGGATCGAGGCTGCGGATCGTCGACCCGGCGGGGGACTTGTCGACGTGCACCTGCACCGGGATCCTGCTGCGCAGCTCGGTGACGTGACTGACCACGCCCACGGTGCGTCCGCCCGCTCGCAGCCCGTCGAGGCGATCCATCACGTCGTCCAGGGTGTCGGCGTCGAGCGTGCCGAAGCCCTCGTCCACGAACAGTGTCTCGATCTCGGTGCCACCAGCCTCGTGGGTGACGACGTCGGCCAGACCCAGCGCGAGGGAGAGCGAGACGACGAAGGTCTCTCCCCCGGACAGGGTCGAGGGGTCACGCACGTCGCCGGTCCACTGGTCGACCACCTCCAGGCCCAGGCCGGCCTGGCTGCCCCGGCGGGTCGCCCGGCCGGTGCGCTGGAGGAGGTAGCGCTGGTCGCGCAGCTGGGAGAGGCGTTCGTTGGCCGCCTCGAGCACCTGGTCGAGGCGGGTCGCCAGCACGTAGGCCGAAAGGCGCATCTGGAGATGGTTGTCTCCGCCCATCCCGCGCACGAGCCGGGAGATCGACTCGGCGACGACGTGGGCCTCACGGGCCGGTCGCCAGGTGTCGAGCGCGTCCTCGAGGCGAGCGCGGAGTCCTTCCAGGGCAGCCAGCCGGTCCTCCGCCCGGTGGTAGGCACGAGAAGCCTGGTCGGCCTCGGCAGCCGCCGCGCGGACGTCGACGGCGAGGACCCCCAGGTCCGGGGCGGCACGATCGGCCACCGCACGGACCGCGGGATCGTCGAGCACCGCGCGGGCCGCGGCCTCGGCACGTCGACGACCGGCCAGATCGGCCTCGAGAGACTCGCGTTGGGCGTCCGGGAGGACCGCCCGCCGCAGGGCGGCGAGGCTCTCGAATCCGTGGTCGGCAGCCGCATCACCGGCCTGCCTGGTCAGGTCGTCGACCCCGGCGAGGGCCGCGGCGGCGACCCGAGCGGTCTCCTGCGCCCTCAGCGCCGTCTCGAGGTCGGCGGCGACGGCCTCGAGCATCCCGGGGAGCTGCGTGGGAGCGACCTCGCTCCCGTCCCAGACCGCTGCGACAGCCTCGATGGCCCGCTCGGCCCGGTCGGTCAGGCCCCGGAGAGCCTCACCCAGCTCGGCGACCGCGACCTCGTGGTCGCGCAGGGTGCGACCGGCCTCGGCGATCTCCCCCTCCAGAGCGATCAGCGTCGGCTCCAGCGTCGAGACCTGTGCTGCAGCAGCGCGACTCTCCGCCAGCGCGGACTCGGCGGCCTCCAGGTCGCGTTGCCAGTCCCTGGCCGGCCGCGCGGCGGCGAGCTCCCGCAACGACCCGACCTGTCGCTCGGCGGCCGCGCGGAGGTCCGTCAGCTCGGCCAGGTGGTTCTGGGCCCGCTCGAGGATCTCGCCGGCGTCGTGCTGGTCGACGGCGGTCACGGCGTTGCTCGAAGGGGCGGCAGGGGAGGGGTGGTCGGTGCCACCGCACACCGGGCAGGTCTCGCCGTCGGCCAGGCGGCCGGCCAGCTCCGCTGCCATGCCGTCCAGACGGCGCTGCACGAGGTCCTGGAGGTGGTCGCGGGCGTCACCGACACGGTCGCGCGCCTCCCGCGCGTCGTCGGCGAGACGGGTCAGCGTCTCCTCGGCATCAGGGAGGTCGGCAGCGGCGCGGGCGCGCTGCCGGGTCGCGGCGATCTGCAGGCTGAGCATCTCGGACCGGCCCGCGAGCTGGGTGGCCTCGTCGAGCGTGGCGCGAAGGACGCCCCGTCGCACCGGCAGGTCGTCGTGGCGACCGGCCGCACGGGTGCGCGCCTCGGTGGCGGCCGCGAGGAGCTCCTGGGTCTCCACGACCTGCCGCTGGGCGAGGTCGGCCTCCTCGAGCAGCGGCACGATCTCGTCGGCGCGGCGGTGCCGCTCCCGCAGGCTCTCGACAGCCGCGGCCCACGGATCTTCGGCCGCTGGGTCGGGGGTCAGCCGTCGCTCCGTCGCGGCCGCGGCGCAGCGCTCGGCCTCTCCGGTGAGGCGATCCGCGTCGCGGCGGGCCCGGTCGAGCACACCGAGCAGCGACAGACAGGATGCTGCTCGCCCATGATCGGCAAGCGCGGTCGCAGCGCCCTCGGCCGCGGGGCTGTCTCTCTGCAGCACGGCGAGCTGGCTGTCGGCCCGGCGGCGGCGCTCCAGAAGGCTGCTCACCTCGGTCGCCTCGTCGAGCACGGCGCGGGCCAGGTCGGCATCCTCCCGTCTCGTGGCCATCGTGGAGCGAGCGGTCTGCTCCAGCGTCGTGGCCCCGGACAGCTGTGCGGAGACCCACGGCAGCACCAGCCCGGCGCCGGCGCTGGCCTCGAGGGTGTCGGGGGCGAGGGCCGTCGGCACCTCCACGCCGGCGCGCTCGGCGAGGCTGTCGATCAGACGCTGCACCAGGGCCTGTCCCGAGGACGAGGCCTCGCGCCGGGCCTTGCTGTGGTCGGCGACCCAGTCCTCGATCCTCGCGAAGCGGTCGGTGTGGAAGAGCCGCTGGAGGACGTCGTGACGCTCCTGGCTGCTGGCCTGGAGGAACCGCTGGAACTCACCTTGGGGGAGCATCGCGACCTGCTGGAACTGGGCGGCCTGCATCCCGACGAGGTCGGAGACGAGGTGCCCGACCTCGGCGGCGCGCGAGCTGAGCAGGTGCTCCCCGTCAGCCCGGACCTCGCTCAGGGTGGCGCGGGCACGTTCGGTGGCCAGTCCCTCGCCACGCCGCTTGGGCCGCGTCCACTCCGGCGAGCGGCGTACGACGAACCGGCGGTCGCGCACGCTGAAGTCGAGCACCACCTCGGGATGGGCGTCGTCGGGGGCGTGCTGGGACTTCAGCGCCTTGACCCCCCGGACACCCGGCACCTGGCCGTAGAGGGCGAAGCAGACGGCGTCGAGGATGCTGGTCTTGCCGGCACCGGTCGCGCCGGAGAGGAGGAAGAGACCTGCATCGTTGAGCGCGTCGAAGTCGACGCGCTCGAGGCCGGCGAAGGGTCCGAACGACGCCACCGTGAGCTCGTGGAACCTCATCCGGTGTGCTCCACGTCGATGAAGCCGTCCGAGTCGCGGTCGTCGTTGATGCGGCAGGAGTCGCACGCGAGGCGGAGCAGCAGCGCCTCCTCCGTGGTGGCCTCGAGGTCACGCACCTCGGCGACGAAGCCCAGCGCCACGTCGAGGTCCGAGCGACCGTCGACGCGGGGGAGGACCGGCCCCCGTGCCCGCGGGGCACCCTCGGGGTCGAAGGCCAGCAGCAGGGCATGCGGGAAGCGGGCACGCAGTCGCTCCATCGCGTGCAGTGGCCGGCGGACGTCGGTGAGGGTGGCCTGGAGCCAGCTGTCCTCGGCGGCGGCGAGGACGGGGTCGGCCAGCAGGTCGGCAAGGCGACCGCGCACGGTGCGCAGACCGCGGGGGACCGGCGCCGGCACGAAGTCGGCCCTCTCGAAACCGTCGGCGCCGAGCTCCACGAGCCACGAGCCCTTGGTGTGTCCGGCCTCGGAGAAGGAGTAGGCCAGGGGGGATCCGCTGTAGCGGACGGAGTCGGTGAGCCGGGCCCGGCCGTGGAGGTGGCCCAAAGCGGCGTAGTCCACGCCGGTGAAGAGGCTTGTCGGAGCGATCTGTACGCCGCCGACGGAGATGTCGCGCTCGCTGTCGCTGGCCAGGGCGGGAGCGGCGTCGGCCGACCCTGCGACGAAGGCGTGCGCCATCACCACCGAACGGGTGGACGGGCGCCCCGCGAGGTCGGCGTGCACCCGTCGCATCGCCTCGGCGAGGGCGGCCTCGTGGCTGCGGCTCTCCAGTCCCCACGGTCCGCGCACCGCGTCGGGCTCGAGGTATGGCAGGCCGTAGACGGCGACCGACCCGTGGCGGTCATCGATCCTGACGGGACTGCCCACGTCCTGCCACCGGGTGCGCAGGTGGACGCCGGCGGCGTCGGCCAGCCGGGAGTTGAAGCCGAGCCGGATGTGGGAGTCGTGGTTGCCGCTGGTCACCACCACCTGCGCTCGGGAGGCGGCCAGGCGGGCGAAGGTCTCGTCGGCCAGCTCGACGGCGTCGACGGGCGGCAGCGCACGGTCGTAGACGTCGCCCGAGACGACCACGAGGTCGACCGCTTCGGCCTCGACGACGGCGAGGAGGTGGTCGATGAAGGCCGCTTGGGCGTCGAGCAGCCCCACCCGGTGGAAGGAGCGCCCCAGGTGCCAGTCGGAGGTGTGCATGATCCGCATCGGGAGCAACGCTAAGCGCGGCCGCCGACACAGCCCGGCTCACACGCCGAGACGCTCGGGCGCGGTGTAGACGACGAAGCGTTCCGGTCCGGCGAAGCCCACCGTGCACAGGCCCGCGCGCCGGGCCAGGTCGACGGCGAGGCTGGACGGCGCACCGACAGCGACGAGCAGCCCGACTCCGGCGGCGACGGCCTTCTGCACGATCTCGAAGCCGATCCGGCCACTGACGGTGAGCACCGGCGCCGGAGCGGTGTCGCCGGTCAGGAGCCTCGCCCCGACGACCTTGTCGACCGCGTTGTGCCGCCCGATGTCCTCGCGGACCACGACCGCGTCGCCGGCGACGTCGAACAGCCCGGCCGCGTGCAGCCCGCCGGTGGAGTCGAAGACCTTCTGGGCGGCGCGCAGCCGCTGGGGCAGCAGGTGCACGATCGCGGGGTCGACGGCGAGATCCGTCGCCGGGGTGCCAGCCGTGGACGCCACGACGGCCAGGACGTCGTCGATGCTCTCGGTGCCGCAGACCCCGCAGGCGGACGAGGCAGCCGAGAGCCCGGCGTACCTGGGCGGGGGCTCGCGAAGCGGCGGTCCGGAGAGCTCGACGGTGACGACGTTGAACTCCTGCTCGGGTGTCAGGTCGACATCCGTGCAGTAGGCCACCCGGTGCAGGTGGTCAGCACGGGCCAGGACGCCCTCCGCGCGCAGGAACCCGGTGGCGAGCTCGAAGTCGTGACCCGGCGTACGCATCGTGACCGCGACTCGGCGGGCCGGAGCTCCGGGCCACGCGAGGCGGATCTCGAGGGGTTCCTCGGTGGCAAGCCGATCCTCCCGTGAGATGGTCCCGTCGACCCGGACCTCGTGGACACGGGTGCGCACCGACGGTCCGGGGCGACGATCTCTGGTCACACAGGGAACCCTATATTTTGAGGGCAACGGTGCCGCCCTCCCGCGGTGGCGCCGTGTCGGACGGAGTGCACCGGGCGGACCGAGCGGAGACAGCGTGGACGAGCGAGGGGCGGTACCCGGTGACGTGCCGGGTCGCCACGAAGGGTGGACGAGCGAGGCGTCGTCCGCGCTGGCGCTCGCCGGCTTCCTCTTCCTCGTCTTCTGCGGCTTCACCTGGCTGGCCACCGGACGGCTGACCGCCCTGGACGCCTACCTCAACCTGGAGCCGGCGCCGTCGGGCTGGCTCCCGGTGCTGCACCTGTTGGACCGGGTGGGGCAGCGGGCGGTCTGCCTGCCGGTGCTCGGGCTGGTGGTGTGGGCGTGCTGCCGACGCAATGGCACCCTGCGCCCCGCGGTGGTGGCCGCCGGATCGGTCTTCACCCTCAACCTCCTCGTGCTGGTCCTCAAGCTGGCGTTGGGCCGGGGCCAGCCGGCGCCCGCCGATCCGTCGTTCTTCATCGGCGGGATGGCCTATCCCTCGGGACACACGGCCAACATCGTGCTCGTCTACGGCCTCGCGGTCTTCCTGCTCGGTCGCTACCTCGGCGTGCGGGGGCGCCTCGCCGCGCTGCTCTGGTCGGCGGTGAGCGCCCTGTCGGTGCTCATGGTCGTGGTGTCGGTGTCGTTGAACTGGCACTGGTTCGCCGACCTGATCGCCGGGCTCATCGTCGGCGGCGTGGTGCTGGAGCTGACTGTCGCCGCGGAGGCCGTGCTTCCACGATCGGCGTTCGACGAAGGGCTGCGCGGGCTGTGGTCAGCAGCCCTGGACGCCGTACGCCGACGGACCGGGATGGGCGCGCGCGGGAACCCGTCCACGTAGTCGTGCGTCCCACTCCCATGCGCATCCCTCCTCGTCGTCTGCTCGCCACCGCGCTCCCGCTGGCCCTCTCCCTCAGCCTCGTCGGCTGCGGTCAGGCCTCCGGCCCCGGGAGCGCCGACGCCGGAGGTGACACCGCAGCGACCCCGTCAGAGCCCGGGACGACCCGGTGGAAGGACTGCACGGTCGCGGCGTTCGAGCGGTCGGACGCGCCGGTGACCGAGCTCGCCGGCGGGCAGGTCAAGCTGCCCGCGTCCGGCCCGTGTGCAGGAGGGCTGGTCAGGCTCGGCGACGCGGGCGTCTCGGGGGTCGACATCACTGCGCTGGACCTCGACTCGTCGAGCCTGCGCGTGGTGCGGCTCGACGGGGGTGACGACCTGGTCCGCATCGACGGGGGCCGGCATCCCCGCGGCGGCTTCCAGCCGCACCTCTTCACGACCTCCGGGGACGTCGAGGAGCTCACGGTGGACGGGCAGCCCTTGATCCCGTTCGTGGCCACCGACGGTGGGATGGCGCCGATGACGGTCCGCTGCGGCCCCGGTGGCACCGTCGAGCTGCTTCGCGCGACGACCAGCGAGCCGCCGGGCGTGGTGCTGGCGTGGGACGTGGAGCAGACGACGTACGACGTCACGGCATCGGTCCGGGAGGTCGGCACCGAGCAGCTCCGTGACCACGCTGCCGACCCCGTGCTGCGCGGCGACCTGCCGGCTCTGTTCGACCCTGAGGCGCTCTTCGCCAACTGCTGAGTGTCCTGGTGGCTGCCCCCTAGGCCGTGCCGACATCCTCGGGGCGCCGGGGACGGGTGATCGAGACGACCTCGGCGTGCAGCCCCCACTCGTTCCTTCCCAACCGCGCCAACGGGTCGAGCAACGAGTAGTCCGGGTGCCCGTCGACGAGGACCGCCGGATCGACGGTGGCCCGCACGACCTCGCCGAGCACCAGGGTCGAGTCTCCGACGGGAATCGTGCTGTGCCGTCGGCACTCGAGCGAGGCGGGTGAGGCGGCCACGCGGGGGGCGTCGACCAGCTCGCTCGGCTCGAGGGTGATGTCGAGCGCGGCGGCCTCACTGACGGCGGCGCCGAACCGCGCCGAGGAGTTGTTGACCTCCTCGATCAGGCGCGCCGGTGCCAGGTTGACCACGAACACACCGGTCTCCTCGACGTTGCGCAGGGTGTCCTTGGCGCCCACGGAGGTGAAGCAGACGATCGGGGGTTCAGCGGAGGCGACCGAGAAGAACGAGTGCGGCGCCAGGTTGGGGGTGCCGTCGGCAGCCACGGTGCTGATCCATGCGATCGGGCGCGGCACCACGAGAGCGGTCAGGAGACCGTAGAAGTTGACGTCGGGATCGCTCGGGTCGAAGACAGTGCGCACGCCTCGATCGTAGGAGCGTCGACGGGGAGGGCCCCGGCGCCCCAAGATTCCCACGTTCCCGTGGGAATCTGCCGCGGCGGACTGTGGCACAGTGCCCCGGTGGACTTCTCGAACTTCCGCGGCGAGACCGCCCGGCTGCGACTGCGTCCCTACCGCACCGACGACTTCGACGCCTTCCACGACCTGCACAGCCGCGACGACGTGGCGCGCTACCTCCCCTGGGAGACCCGCGACGAGTCCGCCTCGCGCAAGGCGCTGGCGCGGCACGAGAGGGTGCGGCTGGAGAGCGACGACGACGGCCTGACCCTCGCCGCGTTCGACGTGGAGAGCGGACGCCTGGTGGGGGAGTTCGTGCTGTTCCTGCGCAGTCAGGCGCACCGGGGCGGAGAGGTCGGCTACGTGCTGCACCCGGACTTCTGGCGGAGGGGTCTGGCCACCGAGGGGGCCAACGCGATCCTGGAGATCGCCTTCGACACCTTGGACCTGCACCGCGTGATCGCCCGCATCGACGCCCGCAACGCGGGGTCGGCGGCGGTGCTCGAACGGCTCGGCATGCGCCGCGAGGCGGTGCTCGTGGACAACGAGTGGTTCAAGGGGGAGTGGGGCACAGAGGCCGACTACGCGATCCTTCAGCACGAGTGGGTCAGCAGGGGCACCAGGTCCTTCATCTCCTCGAACACCACGGCGCCGGCCTCCGCGAGCCGTGCCGACGACACCAATCCGCCGGCGAAGCCGTAGACGGTCATCCCGGCGGCCACCCCCGCCCGGACGCCGAACACGCTGTCCTCGATCACGGCGCAACGGGCAGGCTCGACGCCCGACCGGTCGGCGGCGTGCAGGAACAGGTCGGGAGCAGGCTTGCCGTGCGCGACCTCGGTACCGCTGAAGATCCGGCCGGTGAACCGTCCCTCCAGCCCGGTCACCCGCAGCGTCACCCCCATCCGCTCGTGGCTGCCGCTCGACGCCACGCACGTCGCGATCCCGGCGCTGCCCAGCCGGTCGAGCAGGTCCTCGACACCCTCGACCGCGGTGAGCTCGGTCTCGAAGGCGGCGTGCAGCTCGCGTGTGGTCTGCTCGTCGAAGGCCCCTGCCGCGTCGGCGC
Organism: uncultured Actinomycetota bacterium; assembly: GCA_963772415.1. Taxonomy (GTDB): domain Bacteria; phylum Actinomycetota; class Actinomycetes; order Propionibacteriales; family Nocardioidaceae; genus Nocardioides_B. The sequence continues at coordinate 477,438 of CAVYWU010000006.1, forward strand.
CGAGGCGGTCGGCCACGTCGCGCAGCTGCGCGTCCGAGCGTACGCCCCATCCAACGTGCGACCACCTCCTCGACCGGCAGGGCCCAGCCGAGCTCGCCCAGAACCCGCGCCTCGACACGCGTGGTCAGGCGCTCGCTGTCGACCAGGACGCCGTCGCAGTCGAAGATCACCAGGTCGATCACGTGTTGGCTCCCCGGGCGGCGACCGGCCACAGGGCCACCAGCTGCCCGTCGCTGACGGCCAGCAGCTCATCGACCAGGTTGACGGCGTTGCACGCGTGGTTCGGTACGACGCGCAGCCGACTGCCCAGCGGCGGAACCGGGCCGTCGTCCCAATCGACCACCGCGTGGTGCTCGGAGAGCTGCACGATCCTGGCCCCGGGATGGTCGAGGAGCCGGCCGTGGCCCGTGACCCAGGCGGAACGGTCGGCGCCGAGCACCTTGCTGCCGGAGTCGAGCACCACGCGGCCACCGGCGTGGCTGACCACCGTGGCCCAGCAGGTCAACGCGATCTGGCTCGGGTCGATGGTCCCGAGCTCCCACTGCTGGGCGTCGCCGAAGACGTAGACGCCAGGGCGCAGCTCGGTCAGCGGCCCCGGGTCGCGACTGGTCAGGACCGCTGTCGGGGTCGACCCGCCGCTCACCACACCCGACTCGACGCCGTGTCGGCGGAGGGCGGCCGAGGCCCGGGTGAGCGCGGCGAGCTCCTGGGCTGCGACGACCTCGCGCGCACCGGGGGAGTAGGAGTGCCCGGGGAACGTGAAGACGCCGCGCACGTCGAGGCCCACGTGTCGGGCTGCCTCGGCGAGAAGACCGGCGTCCTCGGGCGGGGCCCCGCTGCGGTGCTGGCCACTGTCGACCTCGATGACGATGCGCACCCTCCCGGTGTCCTCGCCCAGCTGTGCGGCGATCCGCCGGGCGGACTCGGGGGAGTCGACGCCGAGGGTCAGTCGGGCCTCGTCGAGCAGGCTCCTGATCCGCTCCGCGCGCGCCGGGTCGAGCCACAGCGGGTAGGCGATGAACAGGTCGGTGTGGCCCGCAGCCGCGAACACCTCGGCCTCCGCGACGGTGGCCACGGTCAGGCCGACCGCCCCGGCCGCCCGCTGCCGGTCGGCCACTTGGGGCGTCTTGTGGGTCTTGGCGTGCGGCCGCAGCGTCAGCCCGGCCGCCTCGGCGTGCCCCGCCATCTGCTCGATGTTGCGTTGCATCACGTCGAGGTCGACGACCAGGCTCGGCGTCGGCACCGTCTCGAGAGGACTCACTGCTCCTCCTCGGGGTCCGGTCGGAGGGCGAGCCGAAGCAGGGTGCCGATCGCCAACCCGGCCAGGATGCCGAGCCCACCCAGGCCGACCGGCCCGCCCTCGGCCCCGGCGAAGCCGCCCATCGCACCGACCACCGCACCCACCACCATCCCGGCGGCCGGCAGGCCGGAGACGAGGTCGCGCTTCACCCGGCGGGAGGAGAACGGCCCGTGAGTGCTCACCCCGAGGAACCTACTCGGTGTGCTCCACGGTGCGGCCGAACGCCGAGTCGAGGGAGTCGGTCAACACGTCGAGGGTCATCCGCGCCCGCGTCCGGTTGCCGTCGAGGAAGTAGTGGTCAGCCTCGGGGACCACGTGGTGGGTGACCGGTACGCCGGCCGCGGCCAGCCGCCTCGCGTAGCGGTCCCCGGCCTCGCGCAGGGCGTCTCGGCCGGCGGTGACCACGACCGCCGGAGCCACGCCGGCGAGGTCGGGGGCGAGCACGGGCGAGGCGTAGGGCTCGCCCCGGCGCGAGCGGTCACGGAAGTAGGTCTTGCGGACCAGCCGCTGCAGGCGAGGGGTCACCATCGAGCCCGAGGTGCTGGCGTCGCGGGTCACGGCGGACGCCACGTCGAGGGCCGGCACCCCGAGCAGCTGGAGCCTGGGGGAGAAGGTGCCCTCGTCGCGGGCCTCGAGCGCGGCCGCGGCCGCAAGGTTGCCGCCGGCGCTGAACCCGCCGATCGCGACCCGGGTGCCGTCGACGGCAAGGTCCCGGCCGTGACCGGATGCCCAGTAGGCGACGTCGTGCAGCTGCTCGTGGGCGACCGGGTAGCGCACCTGCGGCGCCACGTCGTAGTCGACGTTGAGCACCACGGCACCGCACACAGCCGCCACGTGGCGGCAGAAGAAGTCGTCCATCTGCGGGAAGCGCATCACGAACGCACCGCCGTGGGCGTGGACGTAGACCGGAGGTCGTTCGACACCGGGTGGCCGGTAGACGTGCACGCTCACCCAGCCGCGCCGCGTCGGCACCCGGATGACCTCAGGTGCGGGCAGGTCCCGCCCCTCGAAGGAGAGGCTCTCGCCGTAGCGGACCGTTGCGGCGGCCGACCGCTGGATCAGGTAGGCCCGGCCGTCGGCGAGAAGTCCCATGTGTCCGGTTCGTCGGTGGACACTTCGCGGATGGGTGTCGACCGCGGTGGCCGACGTGCGACCTCAGGACGACGTGCCGGCGGCTCCGTGCTGCAGGGCCTCCAGGAGCGCCGAGATGAAGACGGGCAGGTCGTCGGGGTTGCGGCTGGTGATCAGGTTGCCGTCCACCACGACCTTCTCGTCGCTCCAGGTCCCCCCGGCGTTGGTGATGTCGGTTCGCAGGCTGGGCCAGCTGGTGAGGGACCGCCCCTCGAGCACCCCGGCCTCGACCAACGTCCACGGTGCGTGACAGATCGCGGCCAGTGGCTTGCCAGAGGCCAGGAAGTCCCGGGTGAAGGCGACCGCCGCGCGATCCATGCGCAGTGCGTCCGGGTTGGCCACACCACCCGGCAGCACCAACCCCACGAAGTCGTCGACCGCCGCGTCCGCGACGATCACGTCGACCTGCTGGGTCGACGCCTTGTCGAGGTGGTCGAAGGTTTGCACCTCTCCGGAGTCGGGCGAGACGAGCACCGGCTCCAACCCGGCGTCGAGGACGGCCTGCCAGGGCTCGGTCAGCTCGACGCGCTCGATTCCCTCCGCGGCGACCAGGAAGGCGACCTTGCGGTCGCTGTGATCGGAGGTGGTCACGACTCTCACACCCTTTCCATCGACGATGTGGTGACAGTGTCGAGGTACCCAGGTGCTCGGCTGACATGCCGGGTCTGCGGCGTCAGCCCCGTCCCTCGGCCTCCTGCCGCTTGTCGATGCGTCGCTTCACCCGGCTGATGCCCGGGATCTGACCCAGCATCTCGTTGAGCTCGCCGGTCATGTCCAGCAGGTCGTGCAGGTCAGGCGCCACGCTGCCGAGACTGTGGATGACGGGGATGACGTCGGTCTCGATCTGGGCCGCCAGGCCCGGGAGCTGGTCGATCAGCGCGACCAGGGCGTCGACCTCGCGCGGGTCGGTGGTCTCGGCGAGCCGGTCGAGCGTCGGCTGCAACGTGGTCAGGGGTGGTTCGAGCCGGTCGAGCAGACCACCGAGCCGGTCGGTCAACGGGGTCACCGTCGAGATGACGGTGTCCGCACGCGTCACGGTCGCCTCGGTCCGGGCGACGACCTCGTCCGCGGCGGCGCGGGTGGCGTCGATGTCGGTCACGAGGGTGTTCACGCGGACGAGGAGGGCCTCGACGTCGTCGAGGAGCCCGCTGAGACGGGGTACGGCGCCGAGCAGCTGCTCGATCGCCTCGCCACTGCGCTCGAGGAGCTGCCAGAGGTCACGGGGGCCGGGGACGGGCAGTCGCATGCGGCTCACGGTAGCCGGTGCTCCGCGGACGCCTGCTCGGCCACGACCGGGGCCGTTGCCCGCGCCAGCAGGGCCCCGCCGAGCCCGGCGACGGCCGCCACCACGACGGCCTGACGCACCCCGAGGGAGTCGGCGAGGAGGCCGACCAGGGGAGGCCCGCCGAGGAAGGCGGTGTAGCCGATCGAGGCGACCACCGAGACGCGGGCAGCGGAGCGGTGCTCGTCGTCCGCGGCCGCGCTCATGCCCAGCGGAAACCCGAGCGAGGCACCGATGCCCCACAGGCCAGCGCCCACCATGGCCCCGGGGAGGCCCGGCGACCAGACCACGACGGCGACCCCCGCGGCGACCAGGCAGCCGGTGATCCGCAAGGTGGCGGCCCGACCGATCCGCTCGACGACTCCGCCCCCGAGCAGCCTGCCCAGCGTCATCGCCGAGACGAAGATCGCGAAGCCGGTGGCGGCGACGGACTCGGCGGCGCCGTACCCGTCGACCAGGGCGAGTGCCACCCAGTCGTTGGCGACTCCCTCGGAGAGCGCGAACGCCAGCACCACCAGGCCGATCAGCAGGGTGCGCGGCTCGCGCCACGCGATGAGCACCCCGGGGCGCGGCTCGGCGTCGGGGTCGATCGTGGGGACCGGGGTGAACCAGCGGGTCGTCAACGGTGCGACGAGCACCACGACCAGCGCGATCCCGATCAGCTGCGCCGGCAGGGCGATGTCGAGCCGGGCGCAGCCCGCCCCGAGCAGGGCACCGGTCACCGTGCCGGCACTGAAGCCGGCGTGGAAGCGCGGCATCAGCGTGCGCCCGACCAGTCGTTCGACGTCGGCCGCCTCGACGTTCATCGCCACGTCCCAGCCTGAGGTGCCGATGCCGTAGACGAACATGCCGGCGCCGACCAACGGCACCACCGCCGAGGACAGCCCGGCCGCCATCACGAGCAGGCCGAGCGTGACGACGGCCGCCATCGCGGCCACCGTCCGGGCCGGACCCAGCCGCGCCACCACGGCGCCGGAGAGCGGCAGCGCGACCGCCGTGCCCGCCGAGAGGCACAGCAGGAGCAGTCCGAGCCGCCCGGGCGTGAGGTCGAGCCCGTCACGGACGGCCGGCACCCGAGACAGCCAGGAGGCGAACGCGAGCCCGTTGAGCACGAAGACCACACTCACCGCATGCTTGGCACGCACGGTGTCCACGCTCGTTGCGCCACTGCGGTCGGTCATGGCGCAAGGCTACGGATGCCCGGCGCCGGGCCACGTCCGGAGGTCAGGCGCGGGCGAGGATCTCGCCGTGCAGCACGGAGAACCAACCATCGTCGGCGGCCGCCCAGCTGCGCCACGCCGCCGCGATCCGGTCGAGATCGGACGCGGTTGCGGCTCCGGTGGCGATGGCCTGCCGGGCCAGCTTGGTGTGCCGCACCCGGTCGGCCCACATGCCGCCCCACCAGGCCCGATCCTCCGGTGTGGAGAAGCACCAGGTCGACGACGTTGCGGTGACCTCCTCGAAGCCGGCCGTCCTCGCCCAGGAGAGCAGGCGCCGCCCGGCTGCCGGCTCGCCGCCGTTGCCGCGCGCGAGGGTGAGGTAGAGCTCGAGCCACTCGTCGAGGCCAGGGACACGGGGATACCAGGCAAACGCCGGATAGTCACTGTCGCGGACCGCGACCAGGCCGCCCGGTCGCGCGACTCGGCGCATCTCTCTCAGGCCCTGTACCGGATCGGCGACGTGCTGGAGCACCTGGTGGGCGTGCACGACGTCGAAGGAGGCGGCCTGCATCGGGAGGGCATGCACGTCGGCGACGACGTACTCGACCCGTGCGGTGCCGGGACGAACCGCCGCCTCGACTCCCTGACGGGTGAGGGCGAGGGTGTCCTCGTCCACCTCGGTCGCGGTTGCCGATGCGACCCGACCGGCCAGGTCGCCGGTGATCGTGCCCGGGCCGGCCCCCACATCGAGGAGGCTGAGGTCCTCGCGCAGGTGGGGGAGCAGGTAGCCGGCGGAGTTCTCGGCGGTACGCCAACGGTGCGAGCGCAGCACCGACTCCTCGTGCCCATGGGTGTAGGTCGCGTCCATCCCCGCAACCTAGTCGCACCGCCCGGACGACCGGGTCGGCGTAGTCAGATCTCGGTCTGTCGGAGGATGTATCAAGTCTCCCGGTGCGGTCTCCTAGGACTCATCGGCAACGCTCTCGGGGGGAGGGCACGAGGATGAGGTTCAACGGGGAGCGACACGTCCAGGCACCGATCGGAGCCGTGTGGGCCGCGCTGCACGACCGCGAGGTCCTGTGCACCGTCATCACGGGGTGCGCGTCGATGGAGCCGCGCGGAGACGGTGTGTACGCAGCGAGCCTGGAGGCACGCATCGGGCCGGTGGCCGACACCTACCGGGGCACGTTCACCATCGTCGACCTGCGGCCTGGGACAGCCCTGCAGGTGCGCGTCGAGGCCCGCGGTCGCTGCGGACGGCTCGACGTCGACCTCCGGGTCCGCCTGCTGGCCGCTCATGCCACGACCGTCCTCGCCTACGACGCGGACGCGACCGTGGGCGGGCTGGTCTCGCATCTCGGCAACGCGACGCTGACGATCGCCGGCGGACACTTCACCGGCTGCTTCTTCCGCGACCTCGACCGCACGGTGCGACCCCGGCCGGTGCCTACCGTCACGGCGCTCACCGGCTGACCCCCGCGAGCTACAGGCGTGGCATCGTTGTTGCCATGGATCTGAAGGAGACGTTGTGCCGCTACCTCCAGCGGCAACGAGAAGCTGTGCTGTGGAAGGTCGAGGGGCTCTCGGAGCGGGAGGTGCGGATGCCGAGGACGGCGACGGGCACCAACCTGCTCGGCATCGTCAAGCACCTCACGGGGGTGGAGGCGGACTATTTCGGTGCCTGTCTGGACCGTCCGTGGCCCGAGGCAGTGGCGTGGGACGAGGACGCCGAGCCCAACGTCGACATGTGGGCGACCGCGACGGAGAGCCCGACCTACATCGTCGACCGCTACCGCCGTGCCACCGCGTGGGCCGACGAGACGATCGCGGGGCTGCCGCTCGAGGCGCCGGCTCGGGTGCCGTGGCGGCAGCCTCAGGAGACCACCCTCGGACGGCTGCTGGTGCACATGGTCGCGGAGACGGGGCGGCACGCGGGGCACCTGGACATCCTCCGTGAGGAGGCCGACGGCGCGCGCGGCATGCTGCCCGCCGTCGACAACCTGCCCGAGAGGGACGCGGACTGGTGGCGCGGGTACGTCGCCCGCCTGCGGGCCGTGGCCGAAGGCTCCGACACCGCCCCGCCGTGAGGACCCCAGCTCCACGGAGCTGAGCGCGCAGTCCGGTCCCTACTGGACGAGCAGGCAGAACGGATGGCCGGCGGGGTCGGCGAGCACGTAGAGGGGTTCACCATCGTCGTGCGACCGGTCGTGCAGGACCCGTGCTCCCAGCGACTCGGCCCGCGCGCGGTGCCGCTCCAGGTCCTCGACTGTGGCCACCTTGAAGTCCTGGTGCATCTGCAGAGGGACGTCTTCCGAGGGCCAGGTGGGGGGAGTGGTGTCCTTCTTCTCCTGGATGGTGACAACCCGCCGGCCGTCGGCGTCGAGCAGCACCAACCAGTCGGCATCATCGCGACTCCCGTCGCTGGGCGGCTCCTCACCCTCGCGGTAGTGCAGCCCGAGGAGCTCGCGGTAGAACTCGGCCAGGCCACGACAGTCGCGCGCGTCGATCGCGGTGTGCAGCAGGACGGGGAAGTCGGTCATGGGTACCTCCTTGCTCACGCCGACGGTAGCGGCCGGACGCGTGACTGTCTGTACCCTTGCGGGTACGTACCTGATCGGGTACATTCGGTGCATGGACACAGTGCTGGCGGCGCTCGCCGACGGGAGCCGGCGCACGATGCTGTCGATCCTGCGGGACCACCCGGCGACGGTGAGCGAGTTGGCCCAGGCGCTGCCGATCGCCCGACCGGGGGTATCGCGACACCTGCGGGTGTTGCGGGAGGCCGGGCTGGTCGCCGTACGACAGGACGCGCAGCGCCGGATCTACAGCCTGGAGCCGGCCGCGCTGATCGAGGTCGATGAATGGCTGGGGGACTACCGGCTCCTCTGGCAGAACCGGATCGAGGCCCTCCACACCGAGGTGGCACGAGGGAAGAAGGAGCGAGCATGAAGATCATCGGGACACTGCGGGCGCTCGACGAGGCACACGGAGCCGTGCGCGTCGAGGACGTCTACGCCACCGACATCGACGACCTGTGGGAGGCGTGCACCGAGCCCGCCCGGCTCAGCCGCTGGATCGCCGACGTCACTGGCAACCTCCAGGTCGGCGGCACGTTCGCCGCACGCTTCACCAGCGGCTGGGAGGGCACCGGTCGCGTCGACGTCTGCGAGCCGCCCCGCCGGCTGCTCGTGACGACGCAGGAGGAGGGCGAGAGCCCCGAGCAGGTCATCGAGGTGACGCTGACCGCCGAGGGGGAACGGACCCGGCTCGCCATCGAGGAGCGCGGCCTCCCGATCGACCAGGTCGCGGCGTACGGCGCAGGCTGGCAGATCCACGCCGACGACCTCACCACCTACCTCGCAGAGGGCCAGCGTGGCGACAGCAAGGAGCGGTGGGACGCCCTCATCGGGCCATATCGCCGAGCTCGACGTGGGTCGACCAAGGCCCACCCGTCCAGCAACGGGGAGCTAGGGTCCGCCTCAACATCTGAGGAGGGGACTCGATGCAAGCCGATCACTACGACTCGTTCGCCGAGAGCTATGCGCGGGAGAACGAGACCGGTCTGTTCAACGCCTACTACGCGCAGCCCGCGATGATCGCCCTCGCCGGCGACGTCGGCGGCCGCAACATCCTCGACGCCGGATGCGGCGCAGGACCGCTCGCGGCTGCCCTGCGCGACCGGGGCGCAGAGGTCACAGGCTTCGACTCGAGCGAAGCGATGGTGGCGCTGGCGCAGCGACGGCTCGGACCGGACACCACGGTGCTCGTCGCCGATCTCGCCGGGCCGCTGCCGTTCGAGACGGGGGAGTTCGACGACGTGGTCGCATCCCTGGTGCTGCACTACCTCGAGGACTGGTCGGGCCCGCTGGCGGAGCTGCGCCGCGTGCTGAGGCCCGGTGGCCGGCTCATCCTCTCGGTCAACCATCCGGTGATCCGACCGGTGGTCTACCCGGATGAGGACTACTTCGTGGTCTCTGCGTACACCGAGGACTACACCTTCGACGGACAGACCGTCGACCTGACCTTCTGGCACCGGCCGCTGCACGCGATGACCGACGCGTTCACCCGGGCTGGATTCAGGATCTCGGTCATCAGCGAGCCGCCGTTCCTGCCCGAGACGCCGCGCGAGCTGTTGCCACCTGATCTCGGCGAGCGAACGTCGTTCCTCTGTTTCCTCTTCTTCGTCCTCGAGGCCGGCTGATCCGGAGCATCGAAGGGTCGCCTGCGCCGTGCCGGGGAGCACGTCTTCGATACCTGACATAATGTCGCTTATCGGCGATACGCCGCGGGCCGGTTCACCGGGAATCAGGCGCCCCTGGCTCCAGCACAGGATGCGGATCGGCTCCGCTCAGGAGATCACACAGAACAGGATGCCGTCCGGGTCAGCCAGCACCACGAAGTCGGCGTCCTCGGGATAGTCCCAGTCCACGCGGGTGGCACCGAGGCCGAGGAGGCGCTCGACCTCGGCCGCCTGGTCCTCGTCGCCAGCGGCCCAGAGGTCGAGGTGGGTCCGGTCCGTCGTGTCCAGATGCAGCCTGGGCGCACCAGGCTCGCTCGGCACCAGGAAGTCGGGGTTGTCCGCAGCCTGGTATCCGAGCGCCTGACTCCAGAACTCGGCCGCTCGTCCGGTGTCGGGCACGTTCAGGACGATTGCTCCGATGCGCAACATGCCACGACCTTACGACTCATCCGCTGCTGGGCTGGGGGACATCGACCGTCCGCCGGGCCCGAAGTCGATCCGCATCACGGCGCGACGTTGCGAGGGCCGGCTGACCTCGGCCAGGCCGGCGGCGGCGTAGACGCTCGTCGTGCCGACGTGCAGCTCCTCGACCACGGCGCTCCCGCGTGGTCATCGGGTAGGCCTCCAGCGCCGGGCACCTCGGTCGCGGGCGTGCACCACCGCAGCCTTCGCCAGCGCCCGGCTGACGCCGCGACCACGATGGCCGGCGCGGACGAACAGACAGGTCACCGCCCACACCGACCCGTCGGTCCGGTCCTCCTCACGGCCGTCCCACGGCACGCGTCCGTGCCGGACCAGGCCGATGTAGGCCGGCCGCGGCTCGACCGCGCACCAGCCGACCGGAGTGTCGTCGAGGTAGCCGACCAGGCCGCTGGTGGAGTCAGCATCCGGGTGCCCGCACTCGGTCTGCCGGCGCAGCCGGAAGGCGCGTTCCTCGGCCGGGAAGGCTCCGAAGGACTCGCGGGGCTCGAGCTTGTAGCGCTGGCACTGGCAGTTGACACCCTGGCCACGCACGCCGAAGACAGCCTGGAGATCCTCCCAGCGCGCTTCGTTGGCCGGCCGGACCCGGACGTCGTGCTTGCGATCGGCCGCCATCAGCTCCCGCCCCGGGTGACGTTCCGCGACCCGTCACCTGACATAACGATCACTCCCCGCCGGGCAGCGGCCCGAACTGCTCCTGCCACGCCCGGACGGCCCGCTTGGGTGCGGTGCGTACGAACGCGTCGAGCAGCAGCTCGCGGAGCACGCCTTCCTCGACCCGGGCGAGCCTGACCAGGATGCCGGCGTAGCCGTCGTAGTGCGGCACCGTGAAGAACACCTCCGGGTCGTCGGCGAGCAGCGCCTCCTTCTCCCCCAGGTCGGCCACGCGGACCATCAGGACCTCCCCGTAGGGCTCGCCGGTCAGGTCGTCGAGGTCGTCCTGCATCTCCCCGCGCAGCCGGGCGAACAGAGACTTGTTGACCCGCAGGGCGTGGAAGCCGCCGTACGACGGGGTGCTCGAGGTCTCCGGCCAGGCAAGCACCATCGCCTCGACGCGGTCGAAGGTCGTCATGCCAGCCCGCGCTTCGCCATCAGCTCGGCGCGCTTCCAGGCATAGCCGACCATCCAGTGCGGTCGGTAGCGGTAGAGCACGATCGACTCACCCCACTCCAGCGGCGAGCTGCCGTAGTGGTCGGTCCAGTGACCCAGCGTCTGGTCCCACTCGGGGTCGCCCTCGGCGAGCGGCTCCACCCGACCGTGGCTGAACAGCGCTAGCTCCTCGTTGTCGACGTGGGCAACGCTCACGTCGGGACGCGCGCGCATGTGGCGGGCCTTGGCGGCCGTGCCACTGGTGCTGAAGGACCAGGTCGCGTGCAGGAAGTGCCCGTCGACAGCGCTGACCCGAGGATGTCCCTGCGCCGTGACCGTCGCCAACGACAGCACCCGCATGCCGGAGAGGAGTGCGACCAGATCGTCCGCGCTGAGCCGGCGGTCGCCCTGGATGATGTCGCGCAGGTGGTCGGTGGCCGACGCGTGGGACCGGTCGAGCAGGTCCTGCAGCGCTGTGATCTCCGCCTCGGTCTCGTACATGCTCCTCACGGTAGGACATCGCGCCGACGCCCGGCTTGACCGTGCTTGCTGCATCAGCCTGTGCGGATCAGGGCTGCAGCAGCACCTTGATCGCGCGCCGCTCGTCCATCGCCTTGTAGGCCTCGGCGACATCGTCGAGCGGCACCGTCAGGTCGAAGACCAGGCCCGGGTCGATCTGGCCCTCCAGCACCCGGTCGAGCAGGTCGGGAAGGTAGGTGCGAACCGGCGCCATCCCGCCGGCGAGACCGATGTTCTTGCCGAACATCCGCCGGATCGGCAGCTCCACGCCGTGCGGTACGCCGACGAAGCCGACCGTCGATCCCGGCCGGGCCACCTTGAAGGCGGTCTTGATCGCGGCGTCGTTGCCCACGCACTCGAGCACCGCGTCGGCCCCGATGCCGTCGGTGAGGTCGAGCACCTGCTGCTCGCCGTCCTCGCCACGCTCGGCGATCACGTGGGTCGCGCCGAACTGCTGCGCGATCTTCTGTCGTGGCTCGTGCCGGGACATCGCCACCACCCGCTCCGCGCCGAGCTGGGCCGCGGCGAGCACGCCGCACAGGCCGACGGCGCCGTCGCCGACCACGACGGCCGTCGAGCCAGGCGCGACCCGGGCCGCGACGGCGGCGTGCCAACCGGTGGCCATCACGTCGGAGAGCGCGAGCAGCGACGGGATCAGCGAGGCGTCCGGCATCCCGTCGGTCTTGACCAACGACCCGTCCGCCTGGTGGACCAGCGAGTACTCCGCCTGCCCGCTCGCGGTGAACCCCTGGTGCTGGCAGGCGGAGGTCATCCCGGCAACGCAGTGCGGGCAGGTGTTGTCGGCGTGCACGAAGGGCACCACCACGAAGTCGCCGGCCGTGAACCCGCGAACCTCCCGTCCGACCTCTTCGACGACACCGACGCACTCGTGACCGATCGTGGAGCCGGCGTCGATCGGGTTCTCCCCGCGGTAGGGCCACAAGTCAGACCCGCACACGCAGCCGGCCACCACCTTGACGATGGCCTGGTGCGGCTCGTCGATGGTCGGGACCGGACGCTCCTCGAGGCGGATGTCGCCGGGGGCATGGATCGTGGTTGCACGCATGTCCGCGATCCTGCCACCCGGCCCAGGTCGCGAGAAGGTGGCCGCCCCGCGACGAGACGGACCGCACCCTGCGGCACACTGCTCGACGTGAGCGACGACTGGAGGAAGGACCGGGTGGGCGCGGCGTTGCGCGGGGGCAACCCGACCGTGCTGGCCCGCCTCGACGAAGGCTTCGCCGTGATCGGTGACGTGCAGTTCCTGCCCGGCTACTGCGTGTTCATCACCGACACCCCGGGCGTGGACCGGCTCACCGACCTCCCCCGTGAGCGTCGGGTGGGCTTCCTCGCCGGAGCCGAGCGGCTCGCCGAGGCGGTGCAGAACGTCTGCGCCCGCCGGGACCCCCAGTTCCGACGGATCAACCTGGAGATCCAGGGCAACTACGACGCCTTCCTGCACGCTCACGTCTGGCCTCGCTACGAGTGGGAGGGCGCCGACCACGTGTGGCGCCCGGTGGCCCTGCACCCTCTCGAGCGATGGCTCGACCCGGTCCCCGAGACCGTGCTCGGACCCCAGCACGACGACCTGAGGACGGACCTGGTGGAGGAGCTCGCGCGCCTGTCTTGATCTATCTCATATCTGAGATATCGTCTCGCGCATGACGGACTACCTCTCCCGGATCGGCAACCTCATCCGTGACGCGCGCAAGCACCGCGGCTGGACCCAGGCCCAGCTCGCCGACGTGCTGAGCACCAGCCAGAGTGCCGTCAACCGGATCGAGCGAGGCCACCAGAACCTCTCCCTGGAGATGATCGCCCGCATCGGCGAGGCCCTCGACTCCGAGCTGGTCTCGCTGGGGACGGTCGGCCCGACCCACCTGCGCGTGACCGGTCCGACGACGCTCTCGGGCTCCATCGACGTCAAGTCCTCGAAGAACGCCGGCGTGGCCCTGCTCTGCGCCTCCCTGCTCAACAAGGGGCGGACGACGCTGCGCCGGGTCGCCCGGATCGAGGAGGTCAACCGGCTCCTCGAGGTGCTCCACAGCATCGGCGTGCAGACGACCTGGCTCAACGAGGACAACGACCTCGAGATCGTGCCGCCCGCCATGCTCGACCTCGGCGCCATCGACGAGGAGGCCGCGCGCCGTACCCGCTCCATCATCATGTTCCTCGGCCCGCTGATGCACCGCGAGGACACCTTCGAGCTCCCCTACGCCGGTGGCTGCGACCTCGGCACTCGCACGGTCGAGCCGCACATGGCGGCGCTGCGGCCGTTCGGTCTGGAGGTCAAGGCGACCGAGGGCAGCTATCACGCGACCGTCAGCCCGGGGGTCTCCCCGACCCGGCCGATCGTCCTCACCGAGCGCGGTGACACCGTCACCGAGAACGCCCTCCTCGGCGCCGCGCTCAACCCCGGCGTCACCGTGATCCGCAACGCAAGCCCCAACTACATGGTCCAGGACCTGTGCTTCTACCTGGAGAAGCTGGGCGTGCGCATCGAGGGCATCGGCACCACCACGCTGACCGTCCACGGACGCGAGGAGATCGACGTCGACGTCGACTACTCCCCCTCGGAGGACCCGATCGAGGCGATGTCGCTGCTGGCCGCCGCGATCGTCACGGGCTCGGAGATCACCATCCGACGGGCGCCCATCGAGTTCCTCGAGATCGAGCTGGCGCTGCTGGAGGAGATGGGCTTCGTCTACGAGCGCACCGAGGAGTACGTCGCGGACAACGGCCAGACCCGCCTGGTCGACCTCACCACCAAGGTCTCCGTGCTGCACTCCCCCATCGACAAGATCCACCCGATGCCGTTCCCGGGTCTCAACATCGACAACCTGCCGTTCTTCGCGGTGATCGCCGCTGCCGCCCAGGGCCAGACGCTTCTGCACGACTGGGTCTATGAGAACCGTGCGATCTACCTGACCGACCTCACCAAGCTCGGCGCCTCGGTCAAGCTGCTCGACCCGCACCGGGTGATGATCGAGGGGCCGACGCACTGGTCGGGCACCGAGATCGTCTGTCCGCCCGCGCTCCGCCCCGCCGTGGTGATCCTGCTCGCGATGATGGCCTCCAAGGGCACCTCGGTGCTGCGCTCGGTCTATGTCATCAACCGCGGCTACCAGGACCTCGCCGAGCGGCTCAACGGCCTGGGCGCCCGGATCGAGACGTTCCGCGACATCTAGCTGGGTGTCCCTGTTTCAGTGGAAGTGCTCGCATCTGGCTCATGAGCGTGCGGGCTCCTTATGGTGTCGACCATGGAGGTCGACGTCCGGAAGGCAGAGCTCGACGATCTTGATGCGATCGTCGCCTTCGGAGCGGCCGTGATCCCGCCGTACTACACCCCGATCCTCGGTGAGCATGCCGCGCGGGCGCAGTTGGCCTGGTGGTCGCTCGATCGCATGACACCCGCTGTCGAGGCGAACCGGGTCCAGGTCGCCGCTACGGATCGCCACGTTGTGGGCGTGTGCGAGACCGGTGAGATGGACGGCGAGCAGGTCATCTGGAAGATGTACCTCGCTCCGGAGTATCGGGGCCGATCACTTGGCGTGGAGTTGCTCGGTCAGGCGATCGCATCGCTTCCGCGGGGAGTGGACCGCGTCGACGTGGAGCACTTCGCCGGGAACACCCGAGCCGCACAGTTCTACGAGCGCGAGGGCTTCAGGGTCATCCGGACAGATCCGGCCCCGACCGGGGAGTCGCCCAACTGCGCCATCGTCTGGCGTCGGCGGCAGCTGAGGTGAAGCTCGTTCATGCCGCGATCCGGGCGCCCTCCGTCCGCCTGGGGCAAGGGGGACACACCCAGGAAGGGACCGCGCTGGTACAGGGCCGAGGCACGAGGCACCTCGAAACCTCGGGGTCTCGCCCACCCGGCCGCTGGACCGGTCAGCTGAAGAGCGCCTCGATGTAGGCGCGCGCGGCCTTGGTCGACGACGGCGGCGGGGCGGTCATGTCGGCGGTGATCCGCGGCAGCGGCTGCGTGACCGGGCCGGACTCGCGGCCGATGTGCCAGTCGTTCTCGGCGTCGATGAGGTTCCACAGCTCGGCCCGCTCCAAGAAGATGCCCGAGCAGGATGCGCACTGGTGCACCGTGACGTCCCCGACGTGACGGGAGGCCAGCGCGGACTGGCACTTCGGGCAGGTCATCTCGTCGCTGGAGTCCATGGCAACGACGATACTCGGGACACCAGCGCGACACCTGAGTAGCAACGCCCATGCGGGCGCCGCGATTCTGCGTCACGATCGCGATGTGTTCCTCGATACTGCACAGGTGACGCGTCCCCGGACAGGCCTGGCCTTCCTCGACGACGGGCTCGACCAGCCCGGTGCGGTGCAGGCGTTCGCGCACCGCGGTGGCGCCACCCACCCCGACCTCGTCGGCCTGGAGAACACCTACACGGCCTTCGCGCACGCCGTGGCACAGGGGTTCCGCTACCTCGAGACCGACGTGCACGCGACCCGTGACGGGATCCTGCTCGCCTTCCACGACGAGGTGCTCGACCGGGTCACCGACGCCAACGGCCGGATCGCCGACCTCGACCACTCCACGGTACGCCGGGCACGGATCGGCGGACGCGAGGAGATACCGACCCTTGCCTCGCTCCTGGAGGCGTTCCCCGGCGCACGCTTCAACATCGACCTGAAGTCGGGCGCCGCGGTGGCGCCTCTCGCCGACCTGGTGCGACGGACTGCGGCCCACGACCGGGTCTGCGTCGGGTCGTTCTCCGAGGACCGGGTGGCGTCCTTCCGTCGGGCCCTGGACCGCCCGGTCGCGACCGCCTGTGCTCCCCGTGCGGTGGCCGGCCTCCGGTTCGCGCCGACGCGGAGGCTGGCCCGGCGGCTGAGCGGGCACGGCAACGTGCTCCAGGTGCCGCACCGGCGCGGCCCGGTCCGTGTGGTGACCGCCGAGCTCGTCGCCCGCGCCCACGCCGTACGACGGCCCGTGCACGTGTGGACCGTCGACGAGCCCGACGAGATGCACGCCCTGCTCGACCTCGGTGTGGACGGACTGATGACCGACCGCACCGACGTGCTCAAGGGCGTGCTGGTGGCCCGCGGACAATGGAGGGACTGACATGACCCCAGGCACTCCCGGCGGCGTCGCCGACCTGGCACCGATCGCCCGGCGCAAGGAGCAGCGCGCCTGGTACTTCTACGACTGGGCCAACTCCGCCTTCAGCACCACGATCGCCGGAGTGCTCTTCGCTCCCTACCTCATCACGGTCGCCGAGAAGGCCGCGGTGGACAACCGGGTCGACGTGCTCGGTCTGGCGATCGCGCCCGGCGCGCTGCCGTCGTTCACGATCACTGCCTCCACGCTGCTCTCGGCGCTGCTGCTCCCCCTGCTCGGGGCGGTCGCGGACCGCACCGCGCGCAAGAAGGACCTGCTGGCCGGCTTCGCCTGGACCGGCGCCTTCTTCGCCGCCCTGCTGTTCTTCGTCGCGGGCGACAACTGGCAGCTCGGAGTGTTCGCCTTCATCCTGGCCAACCTCTGCTTCGGCGCCTCCGCGGTCTTCAACGATGCGCTGCTGTGCCTGATCGCCGACGAGGACGAGCGCGACCGGGTCTCCTCCCGGGGCTGGGCCTACGGCTACGCCGGCGGCGGGCTGCTGCTGGCGCTGAACTTCCTGCTGGTGACCTTCCATGACGGCGTCGGGCTCTCCACCGAGCTGGCGGTGCGGATCAGCATGCTCTCGGCGGCGATCTGGTGGGCGGCCTTCACCTTCATCCCCTTCCTCGGCATCAAGAACCGGGCGCCCGAGCACGTCGTCGAGGCCGAGGGCGGCGTCGTCGCGCGCAGCTTCGGCCAGCTCTGGACCACCCTGCGCGGGATGCGGCAGTACCCGGTGGCGCTCACCTTCCTGATCGCCTACCTGTTCTTCAACGACGGCATCCAGACCGTGATCGCCTCGGCCTCGACCTACGGCGTGGAGGAGCTCGGCTTCGAGACCGGCACCGTGCTGGCGGTCTACCTCGTCGTCCAGTTCGTCGCCGTCTTCGGCGCCCTGGGGTTCGGCCGGCTGGCCGGGCGCTACGGCGCCAAGTCGGTCATCCTCGGCGGCCTGGTCATCTGGATGGTGATCGTGACCCTGGCGCTGTTCGTCCCCGAGCGGCAGCTCGTGCCCTTCCTGCTGCTCGCGATCGCGATCGGCATCGTGCTGGGCGGCACCCAGGCGCTGGCCCGTTCCTACTTCAGCCTGCTGATCCCGCGCGGCAAGGAGGCGGAGTACTTCAGCTTCTACCATGCGATGGAGCGGGGTACGTCGTGGTTCGGCACCCTGGTCTTCGGCCTGGTCTACCAGCTCACCGACTCCTACCGACCGGCGATCTTCGCGCTGATCATCTTCTTCGTGATCGGCGGTGCGCTGCTGCTCCGCGTGGACACCGCGCGCGGCATCCGCGACGCGGGCAACGAGGTACCGTCGGTCGTCTGAGCCGCCCCGTCGATCCGCGCGAGCCAGTCGCCTCAGCGGCGCCAGTAGACGCCGTCGGCGCGGGACATCAGGCCGTGGTCGACGAGGTAGCGCCGGACCGAGACGTGATCGACCTCTCCCCCGTCCTCGCGGGGCACCAGGGCCGCGATGAGGGTCGCGTCGACCTGCTTCTCGGCGTACCGCTCCCCCGGCTCGAACCGCCCGGCCAGGTGCTCGAGCACCACCAGTCGCTTCGCCGCCTTGCTGGGCATCCGCTGCACCTGCCCCGCGGTCAGGAAGCGCCCGAGCACGCGGGCGGTGTCGGTCTCCATGCCTGGCACGGTAGGTGGCCGCCGGCGTGCGAGCCACCGATTTACGCTGACCCTTACAGTTGTCGCTTCAAGTCAAGGTGTGGATCGCCTCGGATCCGGGTACCTTGATGGGTGGCACGGACGCGTTCCACGAGTCGTCCGGGAATCTCTGACCCGGTGCATTCGTTGGGACTCAGGAGGATGCGGTGCGCGTCAGGTGACGCCTCGTCACCCGTCCGGTAGATGTACACGGGGAACCAATCAAGAGTGGAGGACGCTCATGGGAGAGCGGACACTGCGTGGCGCCCGTCTCGGGGGCCAGAGCTTCGAGGACGAGCGCGGAATCGAGTTCGCGGCACGCCAGAGCATCGGCTACGCCTGCCCGCAGGGGCACGACTTCGAGATCCCGATGTCGGTCGAGGCCGACATCCCGGCGGTCTGGGAGTGCCCACGCTGCGGCGCCGAGGCGTTGAGCAAGCACGGGCAGCTCAAGGAGGAGAAGGCCGAGAAGCCGGTCCGCACGCACTGGGACATGCTTCTCGAGCGGCGTTCGGTCGCCGAGCTCGAGGAGATCCTCACCGAGCGGCTCGAGCTGCTGCGCGGCGGAGAGATCGGACCGGCCCACCTGCACCGGCCCAGCAAGAAGAAGGCCCGCACCGCCTGATCAGATCCGCGCCGGCTGAGCCTCCGCTCAGTCGTTGATGACCTCGCCCCGGACCACCGACTCGTCGGTGCCGGGGCGTTGTCGCGTCGTGGGATCGGCGAAGCCGGCGCCGGCCGCGAACTTCCTGGTGATCACCCTGGTCAGGAGGCTGCGGGCGAACGACCGGGTGAAGGGCAGCACCGCGAAGGCGCCGACGAGGTCGGTGATGAAGCCAGGCGTGAGCAGCAGCGTCCCGCCGATCAGGATGAGCGCGCCGTCGGCGAGCTCCCGCGCCGGCATCCGTCGGGCCACGAGGGCCTCCTGGAGCGCCCGCCAGGCCCGACTCCCCTCGTGCTTGACCAGCCACGCCCCGGCTATCCCGGAGGCGAGCAGCAGCGCGACCGTCCACAGGCCGCCGATGGCCTGCCCGACCTGGATCAGAAGGTAGATCTCGGTGACCGGCAGGGCCACGAACAGCAGCGCCAGCACCCACCACGGCACCAGGCGTCTCACCGGGTTGGTCATGGCCTCGGGCCTCCTGGTCAGGAACGGGCGGGTGCGCGGGTCACCTTCGAGAGTACGTCGCCCGCCTGACGGCGCCGCTCGGCCAGGCCCCACCGGGTGATCCGGCGCAGCGACTCGACCGCGACGGCACGGTCCATCTTGGACTCACCGCGCACCCGCTCGACGAACTCGATCGGCACCTCGGCGATGCGGAGACCGGCCCGGCTGGTGCGCCAGGCCAGGTCGGTCTGGAAGCAGTAGCCGGTCGACTCGACCGTGGCGAGGTCGATCGCCTCCAGCGTCGTACGCCGGAAGAGGCGGAAGCCGGCCGTCACGTCGCGCACCGGGATGCCGAGCGCGAGCCGGGCGTAGAGGTTTCCCCCGGCCGAGAGCGCCTTGCGGCTTGCCGGCCAGTTGACCACCGATCCACCGGGGACCCATCGGGAGCCGATCACCAGGTCGGCGCCGACCAGCGCGTCGAGCAGCAGGTGCAGCTGCTCGGGCTGGTGGGAGCCGTCGGCATCCATCTCCCCGATGACGTCGTACCCGCGGCGGAGCGCCAGCGCGAAGCCGGCAAGGTAGGCCGCACCCAGGCCGGCCTTGGCGGTGCGGTGCAGCACCGAGACCTGCGGGTCCTGGGCTGCCAGCCGGTCGGCGATGTCGCCGGTGCCGTCGGGCGAGCCGTCGTCGACGACGAGCACGTCCACCATGGGCACGGCTGCGCGGAGTCGCCCGACGATCCAGTCGAGGTTGTCGGCCTCGTTGTAGGTGGGCACCACCATCACGACCCGGCCCGGCTGCTGACTCATGCTTCCCTCTCGACGCGCGAGCGCCGACGATAGCCGAGGGCCGCACCGGCCAGAAGCGAAACCAGCCCCGCCAGGGCGAGGACCAGCTCGAGCGTCCCGGCGACCCGCACGGCCGGAGTCACCGCCGCGCGCAGCTGGACGCCTTCGTCGAGCACGATCGTGGTCTGCTCGACGGCCCGGACGACGACCGACCCGTCGGCGGCGAGGACGCCGGAGATGCCGTTGGTGGAGGCCACCACGACGTAGCGGCCGGTCTCGACGGCCCGCACCCGCGACATCGCGAACTGCTGCTCGACCTGTGCAGTGCCGGTGTAGGTCGCGTTGTTGGTCGGTACGACGACCAGGTTGGCGCCGCCCTCGACGAGGTCGCGGAACATCGCGTCGTAGGCCACCTCGAAGCACATCACCACACCGGCCGCGATCGGGCCGACCTCCAGCACGCCGGGGCGGTCCCCGCGGATCATGTCGGTGGGGATCTGGTCGAGCGCGGGGACCAACGGGGCCAGCAGGCCGCGCAGCGGGATGTACTCCCCGAAGGGCACGGGTCGCCGCTTGTCGTAGGAGTCCACCGGCTCCCCCTGTGCCGACCACAGGATCGCGCGGTTGTGCCAGCCGGTGACCTGCCGGTCGCCGACCGCGGCGCCCATCAGCAGCGGCACGCCGACGGCCCTGGCGGCCTCGGCGACGTCGGCCTCCACGGAGGCATCGCGGGTCGGGTCGATGTCGGAGGAGTTCTCGGGCCAGATGACCAGGTCGGGCTGCGGCGCCCCGCCCTCAGCGACCTCGTCGGCGAGCTCGAGCGTGGCCTCGACGTGGTTGTCGAGCACCGCCCGCCGCTCGGAGAAGGCGTCGAGACCGATCCCTGGCACGTTGCCCTGCACCACCGCCACCTGGGCCGTCGCCGGCTCCTCGGTGGGTCCGGGAGCTCCCGGCTGCGGCAGCAGGGCTGCGACCACGCTCAGCGCCATCGCGAGTCCGAGGACGGCCGCTCCCCGCACCGGACGTCGGCGGCCCTCCAGGGCCCACCAGGCCGCTGTCGCTCCGACCAGGGCCACCAGGAAGGTGGCGCCCGGGACCCCGACGTACGCCACGCTGGGCAGCACCGGGGTGTCCACGACCGCGAAGCCGAGCCGCCCCCAGGGGAAGCCGCCGAAGGGGACGGTCCCCCGGAGCAGCTCGACCCCCACCCAGATCGCAGCCACCCACAGCGGCCAGCGCGGCAGCCGGGTCGCCGCGGCAGCCGCCATCCCGCCGACGGCGTAGAACAGCGCCTCCAGGGCGCTCAGGGCCGGCCACGCGATCGGATCGATCACCTGGCAGCCAGGGCAGGAGCAGGCCCATGAAGGCCAGCCCGAATCCCAGCCCGACCAGAAACCCACGCCACAGCGAGAGTCCCACGACCGCCATCGTGGCTCCGGCCACCGCCACCGGTGCGAGGTAGGCCCAGCCGAAGGGCTCGAACGCCGCGGCAGCCGCCAGGCCCGACACCACGGCCACGAGGAGGCGTGCGGGCAGGCTGGTCACCACCTGAATCTACCGACCGGCCCCCGGCGCACCCGCGCCCCGCCCCGTCGAGACGTGCCCTCGGGAGGTCGAGGGGTGCCTCCGGGAGGTCCAGACGCGCTCTTGGGCTCCCGGGCCCGCGCGGGTGAGCTTCCCGAGGGCGCGAAAAGAGCCCGAGACCCTTCGGACCGACCACGCGACCGCTGGGTGCGGACGTCGGGGCCGTTGTCTACTGGGCGCCGGGCTCTCTTCGTGTACCACCCCGTTGTCGCGACACCGGCTTCCGGGAACCGCGGCCCCCGGGTTCGTGGTACCCGACCCGGTGCCGTGGCCACCTGGACGTCAGCGCGCGACCTCGGCCTGCTTGGTGGACGACGCAGAGATTGCAGAATCCTGCACCCTTCTGTCAACTGGCCGCTGACCTGCATGAATCGACGTTTCCGCAGGTCAGTCGGGGTCGTCGGGCGACGGGATTCCCTTTGCTTTTCTGGGGAATCCCGGCGTGTCGCACTACGACACGCCGGTTCGGCTCAGGGCTTGTCGGCGGCTGGTGGTACGACCACGACGCCCGTCGCCGTCGTGGCCACGATCGGCTCGGCCAGCATCTCCGCCGCCGACCCGGAGAGGTCCGGCCGGCCTCGCCCGACGACGACGGCCTGGAGGCTGAGCGTGCGCGAGCGCCGACCGACCGTGGTGACCTCGGCGGTGACCTCCAGGACGTCACCGGCGCGCACGGGCGCGCGGAACTGCACGTCGCTGTAGGAGGCGAACAGGCCCTCGTCGCCGTCGGTGCGGATGCACACCTCGGTCGCCACGTCGCCGAAGAGGCCCAGCGAGTAGGCACCGTCGACGAGGTTGCCGGCGTAGTGGGCGTGCGAGTAGGGCACGTAGCGACGGTGCGTCACCACGAGTCCGAGGCGCGGGTCCCGTCGCTGGCTGCTCGAGCTCATGAGGCCACTCTTCTTGGTCGAGGAGGGACGTCCGGGACGACGGGTGACGAGCTGGTCGACCATGTAGGAGGCGACCTCACCGGGCGTCGTACCGCGGGCGAAGACCCGGTCGACGCCGAGCTCGCCGGCCATCGTCTCGTCGAAGCGGGGTCCGCCGACGATCAGCAACGGCTGCCGGTCGCGCGGGTAGGACCTCGCGGAACGCCGCCGACATCTCCTTGGTGTTGAAGATGTGGGCATCGCGCTGGGTGACGACCTGGGAGACCAGGATGGCGTCGGCCTTCTCCTCGCGGGCGCGCTCCACCAGCTGCGGCACCGAGACCTGGGCGCCGAGGTTGACCACCTTGAGCTCGCGGTAGTACTCCAACCCCTTCTCCCCGGCGAACCCCTTGATGTTGAGGATCGCGTCGATACCGACGGTGTGGGCGTCGGTGCCGATGCAGCCGCCCACGACCACGAGGCGTCGGCGCAGGCCCTTGCGGATGGCCAGGTTGACCTCCTTGGGGGCCAGCAGCGGGTAGTCACGCTCGACGATGACGACCTTGCTGGTGTCGACGAGGTGGTTGACCCGGCCGTAGACGACGAAGAAGGTGAAGTCGGGCCCCATCGCCTTGGCGTGCACGACGAGGGCGGGATCCATGCCCATCTTGTTGGCGAGCTGGGCGGCAGCCCCCTCGGCCACCTTGGAGTTCGCCATCGGGAGGGTGAACGACAGCGCACCATGCCGTCTCCGGTGGTGTCGCCGTAGGGGCGCAGGATGTGGGAGTCGCTCACTTGGCGTCCTTTCCTCGGAGGTCTCGCTGCTCGACCACCGGTTGCTCCAGGATCTCGCTCGCAGGGTTGTAGTAGGTCGGCGCCTTCCTCGCCACCCCCTCGAGGCCGCGGCCGGCGTCGGCCGGTCGCTCATCAGCCCGAAGGTGCCGTCGGCGATGGCGTCGAGCAGGCCCGTCCTCGACTCGTGCGCCAGGATCTTCTCCAGCAGGTCGATGCTCTCGCCGAGCACCTGACGGGCGCGCTGGTTGATGAAGCCGTCCGGCGCGGGGTGGAAGTCCTCGTGGAGGTTGCCGGCGGCGTTCATCACGTAGCGGACGTTCTGCAGCGCCAGGTCACGGTCGGAGATCCACGGGGTCACCACGGCCTCGGTCATCATCCCGACCAGCAGGATCCCCTGACCGGTCAGCGAGCCGATCAGGTTGAAGAACGCGTCGAGCATGTAGCCGCGGAAGACGTCGCCGGTCATGTGCCGGGTGGGCGGCATCCACTTCAGCGGTGCGTTCGGGAACAGCTGCCGGGCGAGCAGCGCGTGGGCGAGCTCCATCCGGAAGCTGTCGGGCAGCTCGGGGTTGATCTCGAACGCGTGGCCGAGGCCGAGCTGCCAGTCGGCGAGGCCGGCCTCCTTGGCGAAGTACTCGTTGAGCAGCTGGCTCACCGTCACCGTGTGGGCGGCCTCGACGGCGTCTGCGGTGGTGAGGTAGTTGTCCTCACCGGTGTTGATGATGATGCCGGCGCGCGCGTGCACCTGGCGGCTGAAGCGCTGGTCGACGAAGGTGCGGATGGGGTTGATGTCGCGGAAGAGGATCCCGTACATCGAGTCGTTCAGCATCATGTCGAGCCGCTCGAGCCCGGCCAGCGCGCGCGATCTCCGGCATGCACAGCCCCGACGCGTAGTTGGTCAGCCGCACGTAGCGACCGAGCTCCTTGCTCGACTCGTCGAGGGCGGCCCGCATCAGCCGGAAGTTCTCCTGGGTCGCGTAGGTGCCGGCGAAGCCCTCGCGGGTCGGCCCCTCGGGGACGTAGTCGAGCAACGACTGGCCGGTCGAACGGATCACCGCGATCACGTCGGCGCCCTCGCGCGCGGCCTGCTGCGCCTGCGGCATGTCCTCGTAGATGTCGCCGGTGGCCACGATCAGGTAGATCCAGGGCTTGTGGTCGGGGTCGCCCCATCGCTTCACCAGCCGCTCGCGCTCACGGCGGCGGGCATCCACCCGTCGGACACCGGCGCCGACCTGCTTGCCCGCGGCCGCACGCGCCCGGGTCAGGTCGCGCCCTTCGGGGAGCCGGAAGCGCACCGAGCCCGCCGAGGCCTTCTGGGCGAGCACCGAGAGGTCGTCGGCCTCGCCACGCACCAGCGCGTCCCAGACCGGGAGCGCGACGCCGTGCTCGATCCCGACGTCACCGCGGACGGCATCGAGCAGCCGGTTGACCCACGGCGTGCCGTCGGCGTCGGCGCCCTGGAGACCGGCCAGGCGCAACGTGGCCCGCTCGACCGAGACCGTGGTGTGCTTCTTGGCCAGGTCGACGATCGGGCGCCCCACCTGCCGCGCGAGGGTGCGGGCCTTGCGGACCGTCACCGGGTCGAGGTCGAGCTTCTTGACGCCGGCGCTCCGGCCGGTCGATGTTGGCGATGCCACTACAACGCTCCTTCGCGTTCGTGGACGACCGCGCCGTTGACCAGCGTGAGCACGCAGGTCGGCAGGTCGACGTCGGGGTGGAGGTCAGGGAGCTGGGGTACGCCGGCGCGCGGGTCGGTCGACCAGGCGGCCACCCGGGAGTCCGGGGTCTGCACGACCAGGTCACCCGGGACGTCCCAGACCGCGATGCTCGCGGGGGCGCCGAGGGCGATCACGCCGCCCTCGTCGCGGGCGGCGGCCCGCCAGCCTCCGCGGGTGTGGGCGTTGAACGCTGCCCGGACCGTCACGCGCTCAGTCAGGGTCTGGTGCCAGGCGGCCGCCCGCACGGCAGCCCAGGGCCCGAAGGCGGTCACCGGGCTGTCGGAGCCGAAGGCCAGCGCGACGCCGGCCCGGTTGAGCGAGGCGAAGGCGTTCATCCCGGCGGCCCGCTCGTGGCCGAGCCGCTGGGCGTACATGCCGCTCTGGCCGCCCCACACCGCGTCGAAGACCGGCTGCTGGCTGGCGGTGATGCCGAGCCTCCCGAGGGTCTCCATCTGCTCGGGGGCGACCATCTCGAGGTGCTCGAGCCGGTGCCGGCCACGCACGACGGCGGACTCCCCCACCACCTCGGCGGCCGCGACGAAGCCGGCCACCACCGCGTCGACGGCGCGGTCTCCGATCACGTGGAAGCCCGCCTGGAGGCCGGCCTCGGTGCAGGTGAGCACATGGGCGGTGACGTCCTCGGCCTCGACGTAGAGGTGGCCGTCGTGGGTGGGGTCGTGCGGGTGGTCGGAGTACGGCTCCCGGAGCGCCGAGGTCCACGACCCGAGCGAGCCGTCCATGCAGAGGTCGCCGGCCAGCCCGATCGCGCCGAGCTCGCGGGCGGTCTCCACGGCGCCGAGCTCGCCCCAGTAGCCGACCACCTCGGGCAGCGTGCCGGTGCGGCTCAAGGCTGCGGCGACGAGGAGGTCCTCCGGCGGGCAGATGTGCGGGGCGCCGAGCTCGTGGACCATGCCGATCCCCTGCGACGCCGCGATCCGCAGCGCGCGCACGATCGCGTCCTCGCGGGCCGAGGGCGGCAGCAGCCGGAAGAGGCCCTCGCGGGCCACGTGGTGGGCGTCGCGCTCCACGCGTCCGGTGGCGTCGTACCCCTCGGCGTGCACGACGTCGGGGCAGGCGTCGAGGAAGGCGGTGGACACGACGGCGGAGTGCTCGTCGACGCGCGCAAGATAGGTGGGCCGCCCGCCGGTGGCGCGGTCGAGCTCCTCGCGCGTGAACGCGCGCTGCTCTGGCCAGGTGGTGTCGTCCCAACCGTGGCCCAGCACGACCGGCTCGGTGGAGGCACGGGCAAAGGTCGCGATGGCGTCCAATGCCTCGTGCAGCGAGGTGGGCGTCGTCAGGTCGACACCGGCGGCCGCGAAGCCGGTCTGGGCGAGGTGGGCGTGGGCGTCGACGAACGCCGGCGTGACCAGACGCCCCTCGAGCTCGATCACCCGGTCGGCGCCTTCCTCGAAGTGGACGGAGGCGTCGTCGTCGCCGGTCCACACGATGGCGCCGTCCTCGACGCACAGCGCGGTCGCGTGCGGGTCGGCCGGGGTGTGCACGTAGCCGCCGCGCAGGAGAGTCCTCATGACGCCATTGTCATAGCCGGCGCTCGAACAGCGCGCGGACCCCCTCGTGCCCACGCAGGAGGGAGAGCGCGTAGTCGGCGTGACCGGGCACATAGCCGTTGCCCACGAGCATGGTCACGTCGGCGGCGAGACCCTCGGCCCCGAGCGCTGCGGCGCTGAAGGAGGTGGCCATCGAGAAGAAGATGACCGTGCCACCGTCGCCCGTGGAGAGGATGGCGCCGCCCTCGCAGCCCGGTACGTCGACGCACACCACGGTGACGTCGGCCGGACCACCTGCCGCGTTGATCGCCTCGGAGAGCGCCACCGGGTCGCGGGCGTCGGCCAGGGCCACCACGTCGGCCAGCCCGGCCTCCTCCAGGAGGGCCGCCTCGGCGGGCACCGGCACGACGCCGATCGTCCGTGCGGCGCCCGCGTCGCGTGCCGCGGCCAGCGACATCGACCCCGACTTGCCGGCCCCGCCGATCACGACCACGGTCGGGTCGACGTACTGCCGCACCACGCGAGCGGTCAGCGCGGGCGCGCCGCAGACGTCCATCACCGACAGCGAGAGCTCCGGGGAGAGGTCGTCCGGGATCCGCGCGGCGATCGAGCGGCCGAAGAGGATGGCGTAGCCGTCGGCCGGCACCTGCTCGCTGCGGCCGTCCCAGGAGGCAAGGTCGTCCTCGATCACGAGCGGCGTCAAGGTGAGCGAGACGAGCGTCGCGACGGTGTCCCCCACGGCCAGCCCGAGGGGCGAGCCGGCGCCGACCTCCTCGACGACGCCGACCAGCATCCCGCCGGACCCGGTCTCGGGGTTCTGCATCTTGCCGCGGCTGCGCACGATGTCGAGCACCTCGGCGCGCACGGCGTCGCCGTCGCCGGCGTGCTTGCGCTCGAGCTGGCGGAAGGAGGCCGCGTCGAGGTTGAGCCGCCGCACCCGGATCCGGACCTCGTCGGCGGCCAGCTCGCGGGCGGTGTCGAGCCGCTCGGCCGCCTGCGGCAGCACGCCGGCCGGCGCGAGCACACGATGCAGCCCCACCGGGCTGCTACTGACGTCGTTCACGGGTCGTCCTCGTTGCGTTCGTCGTTCTCACGGGAAATCTTGCGGCGCGTTATTGGACGCACCGGAGAATCTTTGCGTACTCTGACATGACCGGCGACGCCACCACAAACGACGCGCCCGCACGCACCAGAACCACGCATCAGGAGCCACCATGAGCATCGAGACCGCCACCATCCCGGCCACCTCCTGGGAAGAGTCGGGTCAGCCCTACCCCTACCGGCGTACCGAGCTCGTCGAGCCCGACTGGACGCGGTTCCCGGGCTGGAAGGACGTCACCGCCGAGGACTGGGCCTCGGTCCAGTGGCAGCGTGCGCACTGCGTCAAGAACCTCCGCCAGCTCCGCGCACTGTGGGGCGACCTCGTGGACGAGCGCTTCTACGCCGACCTCGAGCGCGACCAGGCCGAGCGGGCGACGATGTCGATGCTGGTCCCGCCGCAGATGATGAACACGATGGCGCCGCACGAGGCACCCTCCGGCCCCGGTTCGCTGACCGAGGCGATGTATGCCGACCCGATCCGCCGCTACATGCTGCCGGTCTTCTCCGACCGCCGTACCGACTGGCCCTCCCACCCCCACTCCACGCGCGACTCGCTGCACGAGCACGACATGTGGGTGGCCGAGGGGCTCACCCACCGCTACCCCACCAAGGTGCTCGCCGAGCTGCTGCCGACCTGCCCGCAGTACTGCGGCCACTGCACCCGGATGGACCTCGTCGGCAACTCGACGCCCGACCATCGACAAGCTGAAGTTCCTCGGCAAGCCGGTCGACCGGCACGCGGAGATGCTCGCCTACCTGCGTGCCACGCCGTCGGTGCGCGACGTCGTGGTCTCCGGCGGGGACGTCGCCAACATGCCGTGGCCCCGGCTCGAGGAGTTCCTCACCGCGGTGCTGGAGGTCGACAACATCCGCGACATCCGGCTGGCCACCAAGGCGTTGGCCGGCCTGCCGCAGCACTGGCTCCAGGACGACGTCCGCGCCGGGGTCGAGCGGGTCGCCCGCGCTCGCCCGCGAGCGTGGCGTCTCCCTGGCGATGCACACCCACGTCAACCACGCGCAGTCGGTCACCCCGATCGTCGCCGAGGCGACGAAGGCGATGCTCGACGCCGGCCTCCGCGACGTACGCAACCAGGGCGTGCTCCTCGACGGCGTCAACGCCGACCCGCACGCGCTCCTCGACCTCTGCTTCGCGCTGCTCGACGGCGCGCAGATCATGCCCTACTACTTCTACATGTGCGACATGATCCCGTTCAGCGAGCACTGGCGGGTGTCGCTGGCCGACGCGCAGCGGCTCCAGCACCACATCATGGGCTACCTGCCCGGCTTCGCGACCCCGCGCATCGTCTGCGACGTGCCGTTCGTCGGCAAGCGCTGGGTGCACCAGAACGCCGACTACGATGCCGAGCTGGGCATCTCCTACTGGACCAAGAACTACCGCACCTCGATCGAGGCCAGCGACCCCGAGGCGATGTCGCGCCACTACGAGTACTACGACCCGATCCACTCCCTGCCCGAGGCCGGCCAGTCCTGGTGGCGCGAGCACGGCGGGCTGCCGGACCTCGTCGAGGCCGAGCGACGGGCCGCCGCGTCCCGGCACGCCGCCGAGTCGCAGAAGTCGCTGACGATCGTCTGAGAGCTGGTCGTCCGCTGCTCCCGCCGGGAGCTGCGGTTTGGTCCCCAACCGCAGCTTTCGGGGCCGCAGACCTGCAGTTCGTGACCAATCGATGACGTGTCCGCGACGTCGGGCTACGGCCAGACCAGCTGGTCCTGGGTCGACGGGAGGGATTCGTCGGACCGCTCCCCGGCCGTCGTACGGCGACCGCGGTGAGCGTGCCGAGCACCCCGGCGAGCAGCCCGCCGAGCCCGATCCCGCCCGCCAGCACCGGCGAGATCGTCGCCGACGACCGCGGCCGCGGTGACCTCCGGCTCGACCTCCGCCCGCGGCTCGGCCGTCGGCGCGGCGGCACCGGCTCCGATCGTCGGCGGCAGCGGCGACGTCGTCGCCCCGGCCCTCGGGAAGCGCAGTCTCGAGGAGGCCCATCAGCTCGGGCCCGACGCGGTGCAGGATCGGCTCGGCGCGGGTCAAGGACCCTCCGCCGGGGCTCTCCTGGGTGAGCACGTAGGTCGCGCCCTCGTGGAGGTAGACCCGGTCGAGCCGCCACGGAGTCACGTCGTGGATCAGCCAGGTGAGCGTGATCGGCGTCTGCGACCCGAGGTCGGGGTCGTGACCGGCCGCCGGGAGCACCTGGCCGACGCCGACCGCCTCGGCGAGCCGGTCGTAGGCAGAGTCTGACCAGGAGAGCGCTGCCACGCGGCCCTCCCCCGGCACCGAGATCAGGACGCTGGTCGGTCCACCCGCCGACGCGGGGGCGGCGGGCCACAGCAGCAGCACCAGCGCGGTGAGCAGGAGTGGGACGACGGTACGGCGCACGGCGGCCTCCTCGGGGGTCTCAGGTGCTCCTGCTACACCACCGTCACGTGACCGGTTCCACCGATCGCGCGATCTCGACCGCACGCGCGAGGCGCAGGCCGGCACCTTCGAGCCGGAAGGTCGTGGTGGCGCCGGGAAGGACGAGGGTGCGGCCGGCGACCCGGGGCCGGCTCGCGGGCGCCCCGTCGGCACCGAGGAGGGTCAACCGGTGCGGGAGGGGGAACCACAGCGCGTCCTGCCCGTCGACCGAGACGAACCGGAGACGTGGCGCCTGCTTGACCAGGGTGAAGTCGACGGTGCCGTCGAACTGGTCCACCCGCAGGGTCCGATCCGCCAGCTCCCAGCTCATCGACACCACCCGACGGTCGGCGCTGACCTCGACGCCGTCCGGTGCGCCCAGGGCCTCCGGCAGGAGGAGCGGGAAGCCCACCCGCGTCGCCGCCTCGGTGACCGACGGACCGCCGTCGCCCCCGACCACGGGCGGCGCCGCACCATCGTCGTCCCCTGGCGGGCTCTGGTCCTGCTCGACCTTGACGCCGCCGAAGCCGAACCAGTCGGCGATGGCCGCCCGCACCGGAGGCGTGCCCACGAGGGCCAGGAGCACCACGACGGCCGCGATGGCAAGGCGTCGTCGCAGCGAGGGACGTGTCACGCCCGGGGTGGGCACGGCTGCCATCACCCGCGCGGTGAAGGTGTCGGTGTCGGGCGCCGTCACCGCCGAGCGACCGAGCGCGCGCAGGTCGTCCGACAGGTCAGCCATCGTGATCCACCTCCTCGCGCAAGGCGGCGAGCGCCCGGTGCAGGCGCGACTTCACGGTTCCCCGCGGCCAGCCGAGCACTTGCGCGGTCTCACCCACGTCGAGGTCGAGCAGGTAGCGGCAGGTGACCACCTGGCGGTGCGGCACCGAGAGCCGGCCGCAGTCCGGCGACCAGGGCCTCCCGGCGGACCGATCCCAGCACGGCGTCCGGGACCTCCTGGCCGTTGCCGTGCAGCAGGAGTGGCTCGGCGGCGGCC
This sequence comes from uncultured Actinomycetota bacterium, assembly GCA_963772415.1. Taxonomy (GTDB): domain Bacteria; phylum Actinomycetota; class Actinomycetes; order Propionibacteriales; family Nocardioidaceae; genus Nocardioides_B. Next base: position 508,283 of record CAVYWU010000006.1, read on the forward strand.
CAGGCCCGCTGCTCCCGCGCTGAGCGCCGGCCGGCCGCGCGATGCAGGTTGCGGGTCTCGTTGGCGACGATGCGCAGCAACCACGGCCGGAACGGCGCCCCCTCGCGGAACCGGGGCAGGGCGCCGTACGCCTTCACGAACGCCTCCTGGGCCACGTCCTCCGCGTCCGCGCCCGCCCCCAGCAGCGCAGCCGTCCGGATCGCGACCGGGGCATGGCGTCGCACCAGCGCGGCGTAGGCGTCGGGGTCGCCGGCGCGCACGCGGGCCAGATCCTGCGCGTCGTCGTCGGTGCTCAGGGGGCTGGGACCTCCTCTCCACGGAAGTCCTACACCACCCGGCGGTGGGTGGTTCCCGCTCAGCCCCGCAGCGAGGTCAGCGTCTCGACCAACCGGGCGGCCGGGCTGTCCAGCCCCCACTGCTCGGAGAGCCGGGTGAGGCCCGCGGGGTCGACCGGGGTCAGCGGCAGGGTCAGGTCCGGCGCGCCGAGGTCGAGGTCCCGGGCCACGGCGACGACCTCGGGCGCGACGCGCGAGGTAGTCGGCGGCGTCCTTGATCTTGCGGCGCGGGGACTGGGCGCCAGGTCGGAGTCCGGGTCGTCGGCCGCGGCGATGATCCCGTCGATGTCGCCGAAGCGGCGGAGCAGCGTCGCGGCGGTCTTGTCGCCGACACCGGCGACTCCGGGCAGACCGTCGGAGGCGTCGCCGCGCAGGGTCGCGAAGTCGGCGTACTGGCTGGCCTCCACGCCGTACTTCTCGCGGACGACGTCGTCGGTGACCCGCTCGTGCCGCCCGACGCCCCGGGCGACGTAGAGCACCCGCACCTCCGCGTCGTCGTCGACGAGCTGGAACAGGTCACGGTCGCCGGTGACGATGTCCACGGGCATGCCGGCGCCGGTGGCGAGCGTGCCGATCACGTCGTCGGCCTCGTAGCCGTCGGCCCCGACGACGGCGATGCCGAAGGCGGCGAGGACGTCGCGGATGATCGGGATCTGTGCCTCGAGCGGGTCGGGCACCTCCTCCAGCCAGTGCTGCCGCCCTGGCCCGCCGTGCGCGGGGTGCGACCACCCGGTGGGACTTGTAGGACGGCACCAGGTCGACCCGCCACTGCGGACGCCAGTCGTTGTCCCAGCAGCAGGCCAGGTGGGTCGGCTGGTAGTCGCCGACCAGCCGGGAGATGAAGTCCAGCAGGCCCCGGACCGCGTTGACCGGCGTGCCGTCGGGCGCGGTGAAGGAGTCCGGCACACCGAAGAACGCCCGGAAGTAGAGCGAGGCGGTGTCCAGCAGCATCAGTCGGCGTCGACGGGTAAGGCCGGAGTCTTCCAGGCCGGAGCCGTCCTGCCGCCGGGCGCGCAGGACCGCTAGGCTACGCCCGTGGAAGACCTGGACCAGCACATCCTCTCGCTGCTGGCCGCCGACGGCCGGATGTCCTTCACCGACCTGGGCAAGGCGACCGGGCTGTCCACGTCCGCGGTCCACCAGCGGGTCAAGCGGCTCGAGCAGCGCGGCGTGATCAAGGGGTACGGCGCCGCCATCGACTACGCGCAGGTCGGTCAGCCGCTGACCGCGTTCATCTCGATCCGGCCGATCGACCCGTCCGCAGCCCGACGACTCGCCCGAGCGGCTGCGCGGGATCAGCGAGATCGAGAGCTGCTGGTCGGTGGCCGGCGACGAGTCCTACATCCTCAAGGTCCGGGTGCCGACCCCGGCCGACCTCGAGGACCTGCTGGCCCGGGTCCGTGCCGCGGCCAACGTGTCGACCCGCACCACGATCGTGCTGTCGACGCCGTACGAGCACCGCCCGTCGACCTGACCTCGACCGGATCAGCGCAGCTGCACGGCTCGCTGGGCAGGCACGGAGAAGCCCACCCTGACCTCGCTCCTCAGGGCGGAGGCGACCCGGTTGGCGCGGGCCAGGGTGACGTCGAAGCTGTCGATCCCGCTGGCCAGCTCGTCGTACAACGGCGACGTCGGTGATCCGTGGCAGGTTCACGCAGCACGGTCAGGTGCGGCGGTGCTGGCGGCGGCTCGCGTCGACTCCGACCGCGGCCATCAGGGTGAGCCGGCTGGCCGGGCGGCGGATGACCAGGAGCTTCTCGGCAGAGCCCCAGCAGGGTGTGGCAGCCGTCGACCAGCATCGCGCTGGCGCGAACTGCGCCGGTGAGGGACCCGGTGAGCACCCGGCCCCGGACGACGGGGTCCACCGCGGCCGCCAGTGCCTCGTCGGCGCGCGCGCCGTGGGCCGCGACGTCCTCGTCGAGCATCCGGGCGAGGTCCTCGAGCACGCGCGCCTGGTAGCGCGCAGCGGCCACGTCGTCGTAGCTCGGCGCGGGTGAGCCCGACCCGGTCCTCGGCGACGCGGGCGACCTGCTGGGCAGAGGTGATCACCTGCACGAACGGGTTGTTCACGTCTTCGCGCAGGACGAACTGGTCGATCCAGGACGTTCGACGGCGGTGCGACACCCATGCTCCAGAAGGCTCGAGATCGGGGCACGGCGCGGCCACGTCCGTGCAGCAGGGAAGGCCAGGACAGACACTACCCAACCGGCTGGCCGCGCTGTCCCCCGGTCCCGCGACCCTCAGTCGGCTACCGAGGAGTAGGCCACCACGCCTCGCCGCAGCGCCCTGGCGGACGCCCGGGCGGTCTCCCGCAGGGCGCTCTCCCCGGCTGCGTCGGCCACCTGGTCGGTCAGGTCGAGGAGCTGCTTCATCCAGCGCACGAAGTCGCCCGCGGCCAGGTCGGTCTCGTCGAGCACCTCGTCGAGCGGGGCGCCCTCGGCCCACCGGAACGCGGCCCAGGCGAAGCCCAGGTCCGGCTCGCGGAGGAAGTCGAGCTTGTGCTGGCGCTCGAGCTCGTCGAGGTCGGCCCACACCGACACGGTGTCGGCCAGCACCTGCTTCACCGCTCCCCCGGGCAGCCGGGGGCTCTGCGAGTCGTCGGGACGGCGGGCCTCGAACACCAGGGCCGACAAGGCGGCGGCCAGCCCACCGGGCGAGAGGTCGTCCCAGAGCCCGTTGCGCAGGCACTCGGCGGCCACGAGGTCCATGTCGGTGTAGATCCGCCGCAGCCGGGCGCCGGACTCGGTGACCTCGTCGTCCTGGAGGTAGCCGAGATCGGAGAGTACGTCGCAGACACGGTCGAACTGCCGCGCGATGGTGTTGGTGCGCTGCTCGATCCGGCGTCTCAGGGTGCGGGTGTCCCGGTCGAGCTTGGCGTGCCGCTCGGCCCAGCGGGCGTGGTCCTCCCGGTCGGGGCAGGGGTGGCAGGGGTGCTCGCGCAGGGCTGCGCGGAGACGCCCGATCTCGTCCTCACCACCTGGCACCGGGCCACGACCGCGGCCCGACCCACGCGGGCCGGCACTGCCGAGGTTCGGCGGCGGGGTGAGCCCGTGGGTGCGCTGCCGCAAGGTGGAGGCGAGGTCGCGTCGTGACTGCGGGTTGCGGCCGTTGAAGGTCTTCGGGATCCGCATCCGGGTGAAGGCCGCCACCGGCACCGGGAAGTCGGCCATCGAGAGCCGCCGCGCGTGCCGGTCCGCGGTCAGCACGTAGGGCCGGGGCCCGTCGCGGTCCGAGCGCACACCCGGGTCGATCACGACGGCCATGCCCGAGAAGCGTCCGGCCGGCACCTCGATCACGTCGCCGGGACGCAGCGACTCCAGCGAGGTGACCACCTCGTCGCGCCGGTCCGCGCGGCGCGCCTTCGCCAGCTCGGACTCCACCTCGGAGAGGCGGCGCCGGAGCCCGGCGTACTCCATGAAGTCGCCCTTGTCGCACGCCGCCGCCTCGGCGTAGCCGGTGAGCGCGTCCTCGGCCTTGCGCAGCTGACGCGCCAGCCCGACCACCGCCTTGTCGGCCTGGAACTGCGCGAAGGAGGACTCCAAGCAGCTCCCGGGCGGTGGTGCGGCCGACCTGGTGGACCAGGTTGACCGCCATGTTGTACGACGGCCGGAAGGACGACTTGAGGGGATAGGTGCGAGTCGAGGCGAGGCCGGCCACCGACTTGGGCTCGAGGCCCGGCTGCCACAGCACCACCCCGTGGCCCTCGACGTCGATGCCCCGGCGACCGGCGCGGCCGGTGAGCTGGGTGTACTCCCCCGGTGTGACGTCGGCGTGGGTCTCACCGTTCCACTTCGAGAGCTTCTCGAGCACCACGCTCCTGGCCGGCATGTTGATGCCCAGCGCCAGCGTCTCGGTGGCGAAGACGACCTTGCAGCGCGCCGGAGGCGAAGAGCTGCTCGACGCACTCCTTGAAGCGCGGCAGCATCCCGGCGTGGTGGGCGGCGATGCCGCGGGAGAGCCCGTCGAGGAAGTCGTGGTAGCCCAGGACGTGAAGGTCTTCCTCGGGGATGTCCTGGCAGCGGCTCTCGACGAACTCCAGGATGTCGTCCCGCTCGGCGGGGGTGGTGAGCTTGAGGTTGGCGTTGAGGCACTGCTGCACCGCGGCGTCGCAGCCGACCCGGCTGAAGATGAACACGATGGCCGGCAGCAGCCCGGCGGCGTCGAGCCGCTCGACCACGTCGTAGCGACTGGGCAGGTAGGGCCTGCGTCCGCTGCCCTGGCTGCGCGCGCCGCCCCGGCGCTGGGGCGCGTTGCGCCCTCTCCGGCGATCACCGGCGCGCCCGCCCGGCCGTCGTCGCGGGCGACCCGGAACAGCTCGGGGTTGACCTTGCTGTCGGGGCCGCCGGGGCCGCCGGGGCCGCCGGGCAGGACCGCCACCGTGGTCGTCGGCGAACAGGTCATACATCCGGCGGCCCACCATCACGTGCTGGTAGAGCGGTACGGGTCGCCGCTCCTCGACGATCGTCGTGGTCGCGCCACGGACCGTCTCGAGCCACTCGCCGAACTCCTCGGCGTTGGAGACGGTGGCCGAGAGCGACACGAGCGCCACCGACTCGGGCAGGTGGATGATGACCTCCTCCCAGACGGCGCCACGGAACCGGTCGGCGAGGTAGTGCACCTCGTCCATCACCACGAAGCCGAGACCGTCGAGCGGTTCGCGACCCGGAGTAGAGCATGTTGCGCAGCACCTCGGTGGTCATCACCACGATCGGGGCCTCACCGTTGATGGTGTTGTCACCGGTCAGCAGACCGACGTCGTCGGCGCCGTACCGCTTGACCAGGTCGCCGAACTTCTGGTTCGACAGCGCCTTGATCGGGGTGGTGTAGAAGCACTTGCGGCCCTGAGCCAGCGCCAGGTGCACGGCGAACTCGCCGACGATCGTCTTCCCCGAGCCGGTCGGCGCCGCGACCAGGACGCCGTTGCCGGCCTCGAGCTCGTGGCAGGCCCGCACCTGGAAGTCGTCGAGGGCGAAGTCGTAGAGGCTCGCGAACTCGGTGAAGGCTGGTGTCTTCTGACCGCGCCTGAAGGCGGCGTAGCGGTCCGAGGGGCTCGACATCAGGGCACCAGCACCCGGAGCGCCTGGGGGACGGCCTCGATCGTCAGCGGCAGCGGCGCGATCCTCTCGCCGTCGGCGTAGGCGACGATCCCGGGGGCCGCCACGGTCACCTGTCGGACCCGGTGGTGCTCGTACTCGGGGATGCCGACGTGCTTGCCGGTGAAGAGCATCGGGTAGACACGCAGCAGCCGCGCCTTGGACATCGGCTTGATGATCACCACGTCGAGGAGGCCGTCCTCGAGGCTGGCGCCGTCGGTGATCCGCAGGCCACCGCCGAACGACTCGCCGTTGCCGACGGCGACGAGCGTCGCCTCGACCTGTCGGGTCTCACCGTCGAGGTCGAGGGTGTAGGGCAGCGGGGCCAGCACGCGCAGCTCGGCGAGCGTGGCCACGTTGTAGCGCATCTGTCCGCGTGGCCACCGCATCGCGTTGGCCCGTTCGTTGACCAGCGAGTCGAAGCCGGAGGCCAGCACGGTCACGAAGTACGTCGGCCCGGTGCGCGCCAGGTCGATGGTGCGCACCCGGGAGCCCACCACGACATCGGCGGCGAGCTGCGGGTCGGTGCGCGGGATGTGGAGGTAGCGGGCCACGTCGTTGCCGGTGCCGCACGGGATGATCCCGAGGTTGGTCGCCGTCTCGGCGACGGCCTGGGTGCCGAGATGGACCAGACCGTCACCGCCGACCACGACCAGGCTCTCCACACCGTCGGCGACGCAGCGCCGGGCCAGCTCCTGGGCGTGCTCGACGCTCTCGCCGGTCATCTCCTCGACGTCGAAGCCGGCCTCGAGCAGCCGGGGCAGCACGATCGCAGCCGTACGTCTCCCGCGGCCCTTGCCGGACGTCGGGTTCACCAGGAGCGCGATCGATCGGGCCACGTCACGGAGGATACGCGGGCGTCCAGGTATGTTCGGCTGCGCCACAGCATCCAGCGAGGGGATTTCATGCCGGACACGACGCACCAGCAGGTCAGCCTTCCCGACGGTCGGGTCCTGGAGTACCTGGTCGAGGGTGACCCGGCGGGCTATCCCCTCGTGCACCATCACGGCACCCCCGGCGCCGCGGTGCCGTTCCCGACGTACGCCGACGCCGCGGCCGAGCGGGGGCTTGCGCTGATCCAGTACACCCGCGCCGGGTACGGCGAGTCGGGCGCGAGGCCGGGACGGGCGGTCGCCGACGTCGCCGAGGACGTCGCCGCCCTGCTCGACCACCTCGGCCACACCGACTTCGTCACCCTCGGCTGGTCCGGCGGCGGGCCGCACTCGCTGGCCTGCGCGGCGCTGCTCCCGGACCGCTGCCGGGCGGCGGCGACCGGGGCGGGCGTGGCGCCGTACCTGGCCGAGGGCCTGGACTTCCTGGAGGGGATGGGCCCGGAGAACCACGCGGAGTTCGGGGCCGCGGTCGCCGGTCGTGAGCCTCTGGAGGCCTACCTGCGCCCGGAGGCGGCGTCGTTGACCGAGATCACCGCCGAGCAGATCGCCGAGGCCCTCGGCGGGCTCCTCTCCCCCGTCGACCAGGCCTACGCGACCGGCGAGCACGCCAGGCGCACGCTCGCGGTCTTCCAGCGCGCGACCCTGCGCGGCATCGACGGCTGGGTCGACGACGACCTCGCGTTCACCCGCGAATGGGGCTTCTCCCTCGAGGACATCACGGTGCCGGTGTCGATCTGGCAGGGCGCCGAGGACCGGATGGTGCCGTTCTCCCACGGCACCTGGCTGGCCGCGCACGTCCCCGGTGCCTCGGTGCACCTCGACGACGACCAGGGCCACCTGTCGCTGTGGGCCCGGATCGGCGAGATCCTCGACGACCTGCTGCTGCTGCGCGGCTGAGGTCTCGGGCCTCAGAGCCGCAGAGCGGCGACGAACTGGCCCGGCTTGACCCCCACGGACTTGGCCAGCCGACCGACCGCCTCCAGGGCGAGGTCGGCGGTGAAGGACGTGCCCGGCACCGCCAGGGTGAGCCGGCCGTCGTAGTCGGCGAGCAGCACCTGCCCGTGGGTCCAGGCCTGGTGTGCCTGCCGCCGCCAGTCGTCGTCGAGGACCGGCACCGGGAACGCCTGGTCGGCCCCGAGGAGGTCGCAGGCGAGAGGCTCACCGTCTCCGGTGAGCTCGCCGGGGACGCGGTGCCCCCCGTGGACGCTGGCGGTGGCGGTCCAGGTGACGTCGCCCTCGCCGAGCCACTCGGGCAGGTCGAACGGGTCGACAGGTCGCACCTCGGGCCGCTTGGCGGTCATGACGTGCTCAATCGTCGTCGTCGAGGCTGGAGCGGTCGACGCTCTCGGACTCGTAGTCGAGGTCGGAGCGCTCGTCGTCGTCGATCCCGTCCAGGTGTCCGCCGGCCCTGGCGCGACGCTTGTCGACCGAGCGGGCGATGAGCTCGGAGGCCAGGAAGAGCAGCGACATCGGGATCGCCAGCATCACCATCGAGAACGGGTCCGTCGACGGTGTGGCGACCGCGGCGAAGACGAAGGTGCCGACGACGATCCAGGGCCGGTAGGACTTCAGGGTGGCTCCGGAGATCACGCCGGCGAGGTTCAGCATCACCACGAAGAGCGGGATCTCGAAGGCGACACCGAAGACCAGCATCATCCGGATGATGAAGCTGAGGTACGTCGTGAGGTCCACGAAGCTCTGCACCCCTTCGGGCGTGAAGCCGATCAGCACCTCCATGCCCTTGGGCAACACGTAGTAGGCCGTCGCCACCCCGGCCACGAACAGCGGGCCGGCGACGACGACGAAGAGCTTGGTGGAGCGCCGCTCGCTCGGGTGCAGCCCGGGCACGATGAAGCCCCAGATCTGGTAGAGCCAGATCGGGCAGGTCGCCACCACCGCGGCGAGCGCGCTGACCTTGAGCTGCAGCAGCAGCGAGGTGGCCACGCCCGAGATCACCGGTTCGGTATCGACGTTCTTGGCCTCGAGGATCTCCTGCGCGTTGCGGTAGGGGAGGAGCAGGACCTCGTTGATCTCGTCGTAGAAGAACCACGCAACCACGATGCCGACCACCAGGACGAGCATCACGGTCATCACGCGGGCGCGCAGCTCACGTAGGTGATCGGCGAGGGCCATCTGCCCGTCGGGGCCGATCGCGTTCTTGGGCTGGACGCGGAAAAGCCTCAGCACACTGGCAGCAGATAGCACGGGTCAGTCGTCAGTCAGTCGGCATGCTCAGCGGCCGGTGTCCGGGCGCTGCTCCTCGACGACCTCCGCGGTCTCGACGTGGGCGGCCGGCTCGGAGGAACGCTGGGCGTCGATCTCGCGCTGCTCGGTCGCCTTCTGGGCGTCGGTCTTGGTCTCGTCTTCGTCGTCGTCCATCAGGCCCTTGGTCTCGGCCTTGAAGATGCGCAACGCACGACCACTGCCCCGGGCGAGCTCAGGGAGCTTCTTCGCGCCGAAGAGCAGCACGACGACAAGCAGGATGAGGATGATCTCCGGGGGGCCTAAACTCATGACGTCCTCTCAAGGGGTGAAGCGCTACGTCGGATCCATACTACGCGCGCTACTCACGTGTAGTTCGCGAGTGCGGCACTCGCGGATCGGTGAACCTCACGGGCAACTTCGTCGGGTTCCTCGACGACCGCGTCGGTGCCGAGCCTGAGCAGCAGCCGCACCAGCCACGCCGGGTCGCCGGCTCGCAGTCGCACCCGCAGCCGACCACCCTCGGCCTCCTCGCTGACCTCGGTCGGGTAGTACTCCGCCACCCACCGCGCGTGCGGCTCCAGCAGCAGGGTGACCCCGGCATCGTCGGCCGAGGGCTGGAAGATCCCGTCAGCCAGGTCACGCGGACCGACCTCGGCGACCTCGTCGGGGATCGCGACGTCGAGGACCTCGGCCGTCGAGATCCGGTCGAGCCGGAACAGGCGTTGGTCCTCGGCCAGGTGGCACCAGGCGTCGAGGTAGTCGTTGCCCTGGGCGGCGACCAGGCCCAGCGGGTCGACCACCCGCGCCGTCGACTCGTCGCGCGAGGGAACGTAGTAGTCGATGCGCACCTGGCGGCGGGCCTTGACCGCGCCAGCGAGCTGCTCGCGCAGGTCGGCCGTGCGCCCGCTCGGCGCGCTCAACCGCAGGTCGACCTGGGCCGCGAGAGCTGCTCCGTCACCGGCAGCGGCCTCGAGCTTGCCCAGGGTGCGGTCCACGATGGGCCGTACGTCGCGAGAGCTGCCGTCCCGCAACGCTCGGAGGGCGACGATCAGCGCCGACGCCTCGGAGCTGTCGAGCCGCAGCGGCCGCCGGAGGTAGTCGGCGTTGGCGACCCGGATCAGGCCCTCCCCCTCGACCGCGTCCATGTCCACGTCGATGAGGTCGCCCATCCCGAGGCCTGGGAGACCGCAGAACCACAGCACGTTGAGGTCCTTGACGATCTGGTCGTCCGAGACGCCGAACTCGGCGGCGGCCTCGGCGACCGACACCTCGGTGCGGGACTGGATGTAGGGCACCAGGGCCAGCAGCCGGGCCACCTGGTCGCGTGCGGCGCTCATGTGCTCACCCCACTGGCCACGATCCCCTGCAGCCGGTCGACCACCGCGCTGCGGAGCTCCTGAGGCTCCACGACGATCACGTCGGCGCCGTAGCCGAGCACCTCGTCCAGGATCCCGCCACCGCCTGAGTAGCGCACCGAGAGTCGGTCCCAGCCGACCGGTGCGTCTCCCTCGACCGGTTCGCTGTGCCGGCGCAGGCCGTGGCCGGCGCCCTCGCGGACCAGCATCACGGCCTGCCGATCAGGCGTGGCGGGCGCCAGGGCGGACGTCACCTGACGCAGGTCGGTGCCTTCGGGCACGACGAACGTGCCGCCGCGCTTGGCCGGGACCGGGGTGCCGACGACGCGCGAGAGCCGGAACATCCGGGTGGCCTCGCGATCGACGTCGTGCCCGGCGACGTACCAACGGCCACGGTAGGAGACCACCCCCCACGGCTGGAGGTGCCGGGTGGTGACCTCCGGTCCGTTGGAGCGCCGGTAGTCGAAGGTGATCTCCGTGCGTGTCCGGGTGGCGTTCCAGAACGGCTCGAACGCCGGCTCCTCGGCCGCGATCTGCGGCTGCACGAGATCCAGCGCCGCACGGTCGACGCTGAGGCCCGCCGCCTTGAGCTTCACCAGCGCGTCCGAGGTGGCTGCGGCGAGCCCGGCGTGCTGCCAGACCCGGGCGGCGAGGCCGATGACCGCGGCCTCCTCGGGCTCGAGGTCGATGTCGGGCAGCTCGAAGGCGGAGCGCTCCACGCGGTAGCCCGGCTCGTCGTCGAAGCCCTTGTCGGCCGACCCGACCTCGATGGGGATGCCGAGCGAGCGAAGCTCTTCCTTGTCACGCTCGAACATCTTCTCGAAGGCGTCGTCGCTCGAGGTCTGGTAGTCCTCGATGACCTCGCGGATCCGCGCCTTGGAGACATAGCTGCGCGCGACCAGCAAGGTGATCAGCAGGTTGAGCAGCCGCTCACTCTTGCGCGCGGTCACGGGCACCCCTCAGGTCGGCTGTGTGGTCAGGTCCGACGCGAACCTACCTCAGCCGTGGGTCGGTGCTACTCATCCACTCCGAGGACGTCCACCACGAAGGTCAGCGTCGAGCCCGCCGGGATGTCGGGCTGCTCCTGGTCGCCGTAGGCCTCGTCGGCGGGGGCGATGATCAGCACCCGGCTGCCGCGCTTGAGGCCGGGGATCTCTTTGTCCCAGGCACCGATCAGACCGTTGACCCCGACACCGAACGGCGCCGGCTCGCGGCTGTAGGACTCGTCGAAGGGCTTGGCCTCGCCCCAGACGGCGCCGTAGTAGTTGAAGGTCACCATCGACTCGGGCTCGGCGACGGGACCGTCACCCTCCACGAGCGGGATCACGGTGAGGTCCTTGGGCGCCTTCTTGGGGGCCTCGGAGAAGTCGAGTCCGGTGACCTTTCCGTCCTCCTCGATGACCGTGGGCGCGTCGGCGGGCGGCTCGACGTCGGTGCCCTCGGGGCCGTCGATGACCTCGGTGGGCTGGACCGAGACGATGTCGGCGACGAAGACGGCCTCGTCGGAGGCCTTCAGCTCCAGCTGCGGGGCGCCCTGGGGACCCCAGACGTCCTTGACCGGTGCCGTGATCGCGAGCCGGGTGCCGCGCGGCTGCCCGACGATCTCGTCGAGGACGGCCTTGAAGAGCTGGTCCTCGGAGGCGACGACCTGGATCGGCACCTCCTGGTCGTAGGTGCTGATGGCGTCGTCGCCGGAGGTGGCGTTGCCGATGTAGAGGTGCAGGAGGAACGTCTCGTTGAGCTTGAGCGGGTTGCCGTCGCCCTCGGTGATGACCTGGGAGGCGGTCCCCTTGGCGAGCGGTGCCTCCATGGACACCTCGACGCTCTCGCCGACCTCGCCCTCGACGGTGAGTCCGTCGATGGGCTCACCCGACGACGAGTCGGAGGCGCTCCCTGCGGCGCTGTCGTTGTCGGTGCCGTCCCCTCCACAGGCTGCGCTCCCGAAGAGCAGCAGGGACACGACGGACACAGCGATCAAGCGGCGACGCACGGAGATAGCACCTCGACAGGGTGGGAGACAGGGAGGGTGGTACTTCGCAGTCACGATAACCGTGGCCACCCAACGACCCCACATCCGAGGCGGGTGAGGAGGCTTACATGCCTTCGATGAGCTTGTGCACGCGCTCGTCATGGGAGCGGAACGGGTCCTTGCACAGCACCGTGCGCTGGGCCTGGTCGTTGAGCTTGAGGTGCACCCAGTCGACGGTGAAGTCGCGGCGGCGTTCCTGGGCGCGCTTGATGAACTCGCCGCGCAGCCGGGCGCGGGTGGTCTGGGGCGGGAGCGACTTGGCCTCGAAGATCCGCAGGTCGTCGGTCACCCGCGTGACTGCCCCCCGCTTCTCGAGCAGGTAGTAGAGCCCGCGCCCCCGGTGGATGTCGTGGTAGGCCAGGTCGAGCTGGGCGACTCGCGGGTGGCTGAGCGGCAGGCCGTGCTGGGCGCGGTACCGCTCGATGAGCTTCCACTTGATCACCCAGTCGATCTCCCGCTCGACGAGACCGAAGTCGCCGGACTCGACGGCCTTGAGGCAGCGCTCCCACAGGTCCAGGGTGCGGCTGATGACCGGGTCGTCGAGCTCCCGGCGGTCGACGAAGTCGCGGGCGCGGGTGAGGTACTCCTCCTGGATCTCCAACGCGCTGGCCTCACGGCCGTTGGCCAGGCGGACCTTGCGTCGCCCGGTCATGTCGTGGGAGATCTCGCGGATCGCGCGGATCGGGTTCTCCATCGTGAGGTCGCGCATCACCACGCCCTCCTCGATCATCCTCAGCACCAGGTCGCAGCTGGCGACCTTGAGCAGCGTCGTCGTCTCGCTCATGTTGGAGTCGCCGACGATGACGTGCAGGCGGCGGTAGCGCTCGGCGTCGGCGTGCGGCTCGTCGCGGGTGTTGATGATGGGTCGGCTGCGGGTGGTGGCGCTGCTGACGCCCTCCCAGATGTGCTCGGCGCGCTGGCTGACCGAGTACATCGCCCCGCGCGGGGTCTGGATGACCTTGCCCGCCCCGCAGATGATCTGCCTGGTCACCAGGAACGGGATGAGCACGTCGGCCAGCTTGGAGAACTCGCCGTGCCTCCCGACCAGGTAGTTCTCGTGGCAGCCGTAGGAGTTGCCGGCGGAGTCGGTGTTGTTCTTGAAAAGGTAGACATCCCCCGCGATGCCCTCGTCGTGGAGACGCCGCTCGGCATCGACCAGGAGGCCCTCGAGCACCCGCTCCCCCGCCTTGTCGTGGGTGACGAGGTCGACGAGGTTGTCGCACTCCGGCGTGGCGTACTCGGGATGGCTGCCGACGTCGAGGTACAGCCGCGCCCCGTTGCGCAGGAACACGTTGCTGCTCCGACCCCAGGAGACGACCTTGCGGAACAGGTAGCGGGCAACCTCGTCCGGCGAGAGGCGTCTCTGCCCGCGGAACGTGCAGGTGACGCCGTACTCGTTCTCGATCCCGAAGATCCGGCGGTCCACGTGTCCCACCCTAGGCGGAGTGCCCCAATGGCGTCCCCGACTCGCGCAAGCCCGCTGGGCTTGCGGTTTGGTCCCCAACCGCAACATTTGGCGGTCAGATCATGCGGTTTGTGACCAATCGGTGATGCCGGTCCGGCGCAACCAGCGGTTCTGCAGCCGGCGCCGCCCTTCGTCGGAGTACGACGACTGCGCCACCCAGCGACGCCACCGGGTCAACCTGCTGGACTGGTTCCGCCGCCCGAGCTCGCGGTCCATCTCCTGCAGCATCGCCAGAGGGTGGTTGATCAGGTCGTCCGCGACGTAGCCACGTCGGATGAAACCAGCGTCATGGAGTCGTCGCGTGCGGCGCAGGTCATCGGCTCGCTGCGGACCGCGTGCGTGGTGGAGGCCGTCGTACTCGTGCACGAAGGGCGTTCCTGGCACCCACAGGTCGGCACGCGCCACCCATCGACCGGCCGCGTCGTGCAGCTGCACCTGCGGCGTCACGTCGATCTCCACGACGTGGTGGAACAGCCTGAGGATCGACTCCCAGGGCGACTCCGAACGCGAGTCGGCGAGCGAGACCGCCAGCCGGAGCTGTCGCACGCCCGGTCGACTCGATGCACAGATGCGATCGAGCTCGGTCACGGCGACGTCCCCGATGCGCAGGGCCGAGTCGATCATCGGGACCAGATCGAGGACGGAGAGATCACGAGCCGAGCGGAGGAGCACCTCCGGGGCGGCGTCGACAGGGAGCCCGTCGATGACGTCGTTCCCCGCCTCCCGACCCAACCTCGAGCAGACCAACCCGGAGCGCCTCGGCCGGTTGCTGTGCAACTGCGTCGCTGCGAACACCGGGACGAAGCGCGGCAGCTTCGGCAGCCACCATCGCCGCAGGTAGGCCGCTGTGATGTGGGTGAAGACCGCGTTGGGCGGCAGCACCAGCATCCAGCCCGCCAGATCGCGCCTGGTCTCCTCCTCCGCGCGCCGATCCTCGCGCAGTGGTAGGTACAGGCCGTGGCTCAACCGGCGGTAGCCGGACTGCCGCACTTCACCGCGCACCGCGTCCGAGGGGTCCATGAGCGTCGATCTTCACCGGTTGGCCGGTGTTCCACCAGGCTCATCACCGGGCCTGTGGACGACGCGCCAGGAGGGCGTCGTACTACCCATCGATTGGTCACGAACCGCACGTTTCGGCGCCCAAACCTTGCGGTTGGGGACCAAACCGCAAGCCGGCGTCAGCCGGTGGGAGGTGCGACCGGCGGCTCGGGCTCGCCGGTGGTCGGGCTCTCCAGCGGCGGCTGGCTGCTGATCGTGTCGGTGGGGTCGGCCGGGTCGTCCGGCCCGGAGGGATCGGTCGAGGGGCGGCCGGGTCCGGGGCTGTCCCCTCCCCCGTCGCCGGACCGTCGTCCGGACCGCTGTCGGGCAGGATGCGGCCGAGCTGGACGACGTTGAGGCGGCGGAACTTCCGCTGCTGGGTGCGGGTGCGGTCGAGGACCGCGACCTCCAGGGCGGAGGCCGGGATGGCCCGGCCGTCGGACTCGTCGCGCCCCAGGGCCACGACCGCCAGCCGGATGATGTCGTCGAGGGCGCCCTCGGGTGTGTAGTGCTCCTTGAGGTACGCCGCCGCCAGCTCGGCGTTGCCGCCCATCACCGCGAAGCCGTGCTCGTCGGCCACCTGACCGTCGTAGGTGAGTCGGTAGATCTGGTCGTCGCTGGCAAGGTCGCCCACCTCGGCGACGAAGATCTCGACCTCGTAGGGCTTCTCCCCGCCGCTGGAGAAGATCGTGCCGAGGGTCTGGGCGTAGGCGTTGGCCAGCCCGCGGCCGGTGACGTCGCGCCGGTCGTAGGCGTAGCCGCGCATGTCCGCCAGCCGCACCCCGGCGATCCGGAGGTTCTCGAACTCGTTGTAGCGACCGACCGCGGCGAAGGCGATCCGGTCGTAGATCTCGCTGACCTTGTGCAGCGCCTGGGAGGGGTTCTCCGAGACGAACACGATGCCTTGCGCGCACTGCACGACGGCCACCGAGCGACCGCGCGCGATGCCCTTGCGCGCGAAGTCGGCCCGGTCCTTCATCAGCTGCTCGGGCGAGACGTAGAACGGCATGCTCATGGGTGGCGGGACTCCTGGCTCAGATCAGGGGGGCGGCGGGGCCGTCGGGACGATTCATCCGGGCGGAGATCACCCGGTCGGCGATGCCGGCCACCTCCGTGTCGGGCAGCCGGTGGTAGCCCTCGTCGGTGATCACCCCGACGACGGGGAAGATCCGACGGGTGATGTCGGGCCCACCGGTCGCGGAGTCGTCGTCGGCGGCGTCGTAGAGCGCCTGGACGACCGCGGTGGCGCAGCCCTCGGCGTCGAGGTCCTCGCGGTAGAGCTTCTTCAGCGAACCGCGGGCGAACAGGGATCCTGAACCCACGGCGTGGAAGGCGGTCTCCTCGTAGCGTCCGCCGGTCACGTCGTAGGAGAAGATCCGGCCCTGCTCCGCGTCGACGTCGAAGCCCGCGAAGAGCGGGACGACCGCCAGCCCCTGCATCGCCATCCCCAGGTTGGCGCGGATCAGGGCGGCGAGTCGGTTGGCCTTGCCATCCATCGAGAGGGTGGTGCCCTCGATCTTCTCGTAGTGCTCGAGCTCGGTCTGGAAGAGCCGGACCATCTCGACGGCGAGTCCGGCGGTGCCGGCGATGCCCACGCAGGAGTACTCGTCGGCAGGGAAGACCTTCTCGATGTCGCGCTGGGCGATGATGTTGCCCATCGTCGCCCGGCGGTCACCGGCCATCACGACCCCCCCGGTGAAGGTGGCGGCCACGATGGTGGTGCCGTGCGGAGCCAGACCCGAGGCACTGCCCTCGGGCAGCACCCGTCGTGAGGGCAGCAGCTCCGGGGCCTGGCCGGAGAGGAAGTCGGAGAACGACGAGGTGCCGGGGGTGAGGAACGAGGCGTCGAGACGCGCGCCCTGTGCGGGGCCGTGGTGGGTGCCGGTCATCGTCTCCCTCACTCGCCACCCTTCTGGATGAAGGACTTCACGAAGTCCTCGGCATTGGTCTCGAGCACGTCGTCGATCTCGTCGAGGATCGCGTCGATGTCCTCGTCGAGCTGCTCCTTGCGCTCGGCCACCTCGCTGGTGGACTCGACCTCAGCCGCGTCCTCGGTCTCCGAGGACTTCTTGGACTGCTTGTGCTCCTGCGCCATGGTGGGCCTCCGCGTCTCGACGAGCTCGACCGCCGGTCCGGGTGCGACCGACGACCGACGGACTGCGGTGGCACACCGGCCGTCCGTCTGGTTCGACCCTACCGAGTCAGAGCCTCGAACAAGGCCTCTGCGGTCTTACAACGGTCGAGGAGTTCTCCGACGTGCGCCCGGCTACCCCGCAGCGGGTCGACCGTCGGCACCCGCTGGAGCGACTCCCGACCCGGGAGGTCGAAGATCACCGAGTCCCAGGAGGCGGCCGCGATCCGGTCGGCGTACTGCTCCAGGCACCGCCCCCGGAAGTAGGCGCGGGTGTCCTCGGGTGGTCGGTGCATCGCCACGCTGACCTCGTCGTCGTGGAGGATCCGCTCGATCCTGCCGAGCCGGACCAGCCGGTGGTAGAGCCCCTTGTCGGGACGGATGTCGGCGTACTGCAGGTCGATCAGGTGCAGCTTGGCGTCGTCCCATTCCAACCCGTCCCGGTCGCGGTACTGCTGCAACAGCTGGAGCTTCGCCACCCAGTCGAGCTCGCGAGCGCACGACATCGGGTCGGTCTCGAGGCGGGTGAGCACCGACTCCCAGCGCGCCAGCACGTCGGCTGTCTGGTCGTCGACGTCGGCGCCGAGGCGGTCCTCGACGTACTTGCGGGCCAGGTCGAGATACTCCATCTGCAGCTGTACGGCGGTCAGCGTGCGGCCGTCGTTGAGCCTGACGAGCTCCCGCAGCGACGGGTCGTGGGAGACCGCACGCAGGGCCCGGACCGGCTGCTCGACAGCAAGGTCGACGGAGATGAACCTCTCCTCGATCATCGCCAGCACCAACGAGGTCGTGCCGACCTTCAGGTACGTCGAGACCTCGGCCAGGTTGGCGTCGCCGATGATGACGTGCAGCCGTCGGTACTTGTCGGGGTCGGCGTGCGGCTCGTCCCGGGTGTTGATGATCGGTCGCTTGAGGGTGGTCTCGAGGCCGACCTCGACCTCGAAGTAGTCGGCGCGCTGGCTGATCTGGAAGCCGTGCTCGCGCCCGTCCTGGCCGATCCCGACGCGGCCGGCTCCGGTCACCACCTGACGGCTGACGAAGAAGGGCGTCAGGTGCCGCACGATGTCGCCGAACGGCGTGCTCCGCCGCATCAGGTAGTTCTCATGCGTGCCGTACGACGCGCCCTTGTTGTCGGTGTTGTTCTTGTAGAGCAGCAAGGGGGCCGAGCCGGGGACGGCAGCGGCGAACCGGGTCGCGTCGAGCATCACCTGCTCACCGGCCTTGTCCCACAGCACGATGTCGCGGGGGTTGGTGCACTCGGGTGTCGAGTACTCCGGGTGGGCGTGGTCGACGTAGAGCCGCGCCCCGTTGGTGAGGATGACGTTGGCGAGACCGAGGTCCTCGTCGGTCAGCTGCGAGGAGTCGGCGACCTCGCGGGACATGTCGAACCCGCGCGCGTCTCGCAACGGTGACTCCTCCTCGAAGTCCCAGCGTGCGCGGCGCGCCTTGAGGGTCGAGCCGGCATAGGCGTTGACCACCTGGGAGGAGGCGACCATCGGGTTGGCGGTGGGCTGACCCTGCACCGAGATGCCGAACTCGGTCTCGGTCCCCATCACCCGGCGCACGCTCATGAGCCAGAGCCTACGCGGGGCTCCCCCGACGGTTCGGCGCCGCTCGCGGACCGGTGGTCAAGACCAGCCACAAAGGATCAGTATCAGGGCCCGGTGGGGCCGGGACGGACCCCCCGATGCAGTCACAGACAGTCCCACGCGCCCCGCCCTAGCGTCACGAGGAACCCACACCCAACTACCAGGGGGCATCCCATGCGTACGTTCCTCAAGCTTCCCTCACCCGCCGCCGTCGTGGCCGTCGTCGCGCTTGTCGTGGCGGGGAGCGGGGCCAGCTACGCGGCGGGGAAGATCGACACCGGCGATCTCTCCAAGAACGCCGTCACCAGCAAGAAGATCAAGAACGGCACCATCAAGGTCAAGGACATGAAGGGCAGCGCCGTCGCCGCGCTGAAGGGCGCGACCGGTCCGGCCGGCGCGGCCGGCCCGGCAGGGCCCGCGGGGGCGGCGGGCGCACAAGGACCGGCAGGCTCCGCGCGGGCCTACGCGGTGACGACGAACGCCGGTGTCGGTTCACTGATCACCGCGCGCACCTCGGGCTTTTCGACGCTGTCGAAGGGAGGGGTGGGCATCTGGTGCCTGACGCTCAGCGACGCGACCATCAACAGGGACACGCTGGCGCCGATCGTGTCGGTCGAGTACGGGAACACCGTCGACCTCAACGCCTCCGCGCACGTTCGGGCTGCCGCGGCCAGCTGCGCTGCGCCGGCCGACGTCGAGATCCGTACGGCGATCAGTGGTGTCGCGGACGACGAAGTCGCCTTCTCTGTGATGGTTCCGTAGGACCCTCACTGTCTGGGCGGCGTCAGCTCTTGCTGTCGTGCTCTCGTCCGCCGGGCTGGTCGATGTCGGCTCCGGCTGGCGTGTCCCGATGCCTGCTCTGGTGGCGGATCAGCGGGTCGGCGCCATCACTCTGGGTGGCACCCAGGCTCTCGTGGCGAGGCTTGCCCACGCCACCGCGCATGACGAGCACCGCGCCGATGATCAGCGCGAGGACGAGGATGGTGACGATGAAGGCAATCATGACTCCCCCTGAGTGAGTTGACCTGGTTCGCGTGGTGGCTGACTTTCTCACCGTACGCGGGTGCACCCCCCGAAACCCAGCACGGCTTCCCACGTCGTGGGACTGGCGCGTCTCGGGAACCGATAGCGTCGCCCTGTGAGCGAGGACCGCACCCGCGCCCAGGAGGCCGCCGAGGCGCTCGGCCTGACCCACGAGGTCACCCGGCACGGTCCGGTCCGTTCGCTGGAGGAGGCGGCCGCCGCCCGAGGCGTCGCACCTGCTGCCGTCGTCAAGACCCTGGTCGTGCGCCTCAGCGACGACGACTACCGGTTCGTGCTGGTGCCGGGTGACCGCGAGATCTCCTGGCCCAAGCTCCGCGCGCTGCTGGGGGTCAGCCGGATCTCGATGCCCAGCGGCGACGTCGCTCGTGAGGTGACCGGCTACGAGCGCGGGACGATCACCCCGCTCGGCAGCACCACGGCGTGGCCGGTCGTGGCCGACGCGGCGATGACCGGCCAGGTGTCTCTCGGCGGCGGCGCGCACGGCGTGGCGCTGATGGTGCAGGCCGACGACATCGTCCGACTGCTGGACGCGACCGTGGCCGACGTCACCGAGGGCGTTGGTTCCGCCGCGGGCCGTTGAGGCTCGCGGCGTGCGCGGCATTGACCGCCACGATCCCGACCCATCCGATCACGGCGCCCGCCAGGCTGTCGGCGGCGACCAGCGGCACGATCGTCACCGGGATGCCGGCGCCGAGGGAGATGACACCGAGGACGAACTGGCGCACCTGCCCGCCGGCCTCGGCGCGGTTGTCTCCGCCCCGGTGGACGAGCCGTGCGTCGACGCGCTCCTCCACCGCCCGCTCGATGCGCTCCGCGAACGAGTCGACGATCTCCTTCTCGTACGACGGCCCGAGCTCGTGCCGGGTCTCCAGCAGCGCCTCGACATCCTGACGCTCCAGCTTCTCCGGCTCCCGGTGGCTCACGGGACCGAACCTACAGGTACTGGCCGGTGTTGGAGACGGTGTCGATCGACCGCCCCGGCTCGGTGCCCTGCTTGCCGGTGATGAGGGTGCGGATGAACACGATCCGCTCGCCCTTCTTGCCGGAGATGCGAGCCCAGTCGTCGGGGTTGGTCGTGTTGGGAAGGTCCTCGTTCTCCTTGAACTCGTCCACGCACGCCTGCAGCAGGTGGGTGACCCGGATGCCCTTCTGGTTGTGGTCCAGGAGGTCCTTGATCGCCATCTTCTTGGCCCGGTCGACGATGTTCTGGATCATCGCGCCGGAGTTGAAGTCCTTGAAGTAGAGGACCTCCTTGTCGCCGTTGGCGTAGGTGACCTCGAGGAAGCGGTTCTCCTCGGTCTCGGTGTACATCCGCTCCACGGTGCGCTGGATCATCCCGCCGACGCAGGCCAGCCGGTCGCCACCGAACTCGGCGAGGTCGTCGGCGTGCAGGGGCAGGTTGGCGGTGAGGTACTTGGAGAAGATGTCGCGCGCCGACTCCGCGTCGGGGCGCTCGATCTTGATCTTCACGTCGAGTCGGCCGGGACGCAGGATCGCGGGGTCGATCATGTCCTCGCGGTTGGAGGCGCCGATGACCAGGACGTTCTCCAGTCCCTCGACACCGTCGATCTCGCTGAGGAGCTGAGGCACGATGGTGTTCTCCACGTCGGAGGAGACGCCTGACCCGCGGGTGCGGAACAGCGAGTCCATCTCGTCGAAGAACACGATGACCGGGGTGCCCTGGCTGGCCTTCTCCCGGGCCCGCTGGAACACCAGCCGGATGTGCCGCTCGGTCTCGCCGACATACTTGTTGAGCAGCTCGGGACCCTTGATGTTCAAGAAGAACGAGCGGCCCTCCTGACCGGTCTTCTCCGCGACCTTCTTGGCCAACGAGTTGGCGACTGCCTTGGCGATGAGCGTCTTGCCACACCCGGGTGGGCCGTACAGCAGCACACCCTTGGGTGGCTTGAGCTCGTGCTCCTTGAACAAGTCGGGGTGGAGGTACGGCAGCTCGACGGCGTCGCGGATCTGCTCGATCTGGCCCCGCAGACCGCCGATGTTCTCGTAGTCGATGTCGGGAACCTCTTCGAGGACGAGCTCCTCGACCTCGGACTTGGGCACCCGCTCGTAGACGTAGCCCGAACGGGTGTCGAGCAGCAGCGAGTCGCCTGCGCGGAGCGTCTCGGTGCGCAGCGGGTCGGCCAGACGGACCACTCGCTCCTCGTCGGCGTTGGCGATGACGAGCACGCGCTCCTGGTCGGCGAGGATCTCCTTGAGCATGACGACTTCGCCGACCTGCTCGAACTCCAGCGCAGCGACCACGTTGAGGGCTTCGTTGAGCATGACCTCCTGGCCCTTGCGCAGGTCGTCGAGGTCCACCGACGGGCTCACGTTGACACGCAGCTTGCGCCCGCCGGTGAACACGTCGATGGAGTCGTCGTCGTTGCGGGAGAGGAAGGTGCCGAAGCCGGCCGGCGGCTGGGCGAGCCGGTCGACCTCCTCCTTCAGCGTCATGATCTGGTCACGGGCCTCGCGGAGGGTCTGGGCGAGGCGTTCGTTCTGGGCGGTGACGCCGGCGAGCGAACGTTGGGTCTCTGCCAGCCGCTGCTCGAGAGCGCGGGAGTGGACCGGGCTCTCGGCCAGGCGGCGACGGAGGTCGCCCACCTCGGCCTCGAGGTAGCCGAGCTGGCCCTCGAGCTCCTCCGGGGTCCGCGCGCGACCGCGCTCCGACCCGCTCTCCGATCCAGCCATGACCGTCACCTCCGCAAACGTGGGTTTCGTGACGCTTTTGACCCTACTCGGGCGGCGAAGCTTTTGAAGGGGCTTGATCGGATGTGTCGGGTTACGTTTTCGACGCGCCCGTGTTTCGGGTGCGTTGACGACCGATGCCCAAGGCTCAGTCGGTGTAGGGCTCCTCGCCCACTCCCGGCGGCAGCCCGGAGGGCCGCGGCCCGGTGTAGTCCACGCCGTAGGCGCCAGGCGCTGGACGCCGCTTCTTGGCGGGGGCGACCTCGCCACCGGCCATCCGGCGGGCGGTGACCAGGAAGCCGGTGTGCCCGATCATCTTGTGCCCGGGACGCACGGCGAGGCCCTCGACGTGCCAGTCGCGCACCAGGGTCTCCCACGGCTGAGGCTCGGTGAACCCGCCGTGGGCGCGGATGGTCTCGACCGTCTTGCCGAGCTGGGTCGTCGTGGCGACGTAGGTGCAGATGATCCCGCCCGGCGCCAGCGCCCGTGCGACCCGGTCGACGCACTCCCAGGGCGCGAGCATGTCGAGCACGACCCGGTCCACGCTGCCGTCCCCCTCGGCCATCGCGTCCACGAGGTCGCCGACGGTGAGCTGCCAGGCCGGGTGCCTCCCGTCGAAGAACTGGTCGACGTTGCGCTCGGCGACGTCCGCGAACTCCTGGCGCCGCTCGTAGGACGAGACGTTGCCGTGCGGACCGACCGCGCGCAGCAGCGAGCACGTCAGCGCACCCGAGCCGACCCCGGCCTCGACCACCCGGGCGCCCGGGAACACGTCGGCCATGGCGACGATCTGGGCGGCGTCCTTGGGGTAGACCACCGCCGCACCACGGGGCATCGAGACCACGAACTCGCTGAGCAGCGGGCGGAACACGAGGTACTCGCCCCCGGCCGAAGAGGTCACGGAGAAGCCCTCGTCACGACCGAGCAGCTCGTCGTGGTCGAGGTGGCCCTTGTTGGAGAAGAAGCGCTTGCCGGACTCGAGGCAGATGTTGTGCCGACGCCCCTTGGCGTCGGTCAGACGCACCCACTCCCCCTCCGCGAGCGGTCCGCGGTGGACCCCCGACCAGGCCTCACCATCCGCACGGTCGGCGGGGCTGTCGGAGGGAGTCGGGGAGGCATCGGCCATGGCCCGAACCCTAGGACAGTCAGGTGGAGGCGGCGAAGGCGCGGTCGACGTCCTCGGCCACCAGCACGCCGAAGACCGAACCGTCCGGCTCGACCAGGAGGTACTCCGAGGCAGGGGTGCGCTGCATCGCCCGGATCAGCGGCTCGCCGGACAGATCGGCCGGAAGCCGGAGACCGTCGTCGAGCGTACGAGCGACCGTCGAGACTGCCAGCCAGGGGCGGCGCTCCTCGGGGGTCGCGAGCACGGCGGCCTCGTTGACGATCCCGGTGATCTCGCCGTCGACGTCGAGCACGACGATGCTCCCCGCGTGCGCCTCCTGGGCCTGCCGCACCGCCTCGGCCAGCGGCAGCTCGCGGGGCACCGACAAGGAGCGCCGGGCCAGGGCGCGCGCGCGGAGCACCGGCAGCCGGCGGCGCACCTTGGCCGAGACGATCGACTGCGTCGCGCCGGTCCAGAGGAAGAGCGCGATGACGAAGGCGAGCACGTAGTCCGTCACCAGCGCAGGGCGTCCCATGATCGGTCCTTGCACGATCGGGAAGGTGAGGGCCAGCACCGCGGCGACCCGACCGCCCCAGCCGGCGACGATGGTGGCGCGGTGCGGGTTGCCCGTGGCCTTCCAGACCGCTGCGCGCAGCACGCGGCCGCCGTCGAGCGGGAGACCCGGCACGAGGTTGAGGACGCCGACGATCAGGTTGGCGCCGGCCAACGCGTCCACCGCGAGCCGCAGCAGTCCCTCCGGCGCCACGGGATGGAGCAGCAGGAACGCCAGGCCGACGGCGATCGAGGTGATCGGACCCACGACAGACACCCCGAACTCGCGCGCGGGAGTGTCCGGCTCGCCCTCGATCTCGGTGACGCCCCCCAGGAAGTGCAAGGTGATCGACCGGACCGGGAGACCGAACCGCTTGGCCATCAGTGCGTGGGACATCTCGTGCAGGAGGACCGAGAGGTAGAGCAGCACCGCGAACGCGACGCCGGCGACGTACTTCCCGTTGCCGATGCCCGGCTCCACCTGCTCGATCGCGGGGGCGAGCAGGAACGAGATGAGTGCCGCGACGATCAACCACGACGAGCGCACCAGGACGTCGACCCCGCCGATCTCACCGATCTTGAGGGTCCCCGGTTCGCGGCTGCGCTCGGCTCGTGTCACCACGCCAAACTATCGCGGTGCGCCTGTCGGCGGTGCCGGTGGTGCCGGGGGTGTCGGCGGTGTCGCCTAGGGTCGAGCGACATGGAGACAGAGGTGGAGCGCGACGTCCCGGAGCTGCCGGCCGACCGCATGGTCGTGGACGGCGTCGACGTGCTCGGTTCGCTGTCCCCGAGCCGCGCGGGCGACTTCTTGACCTGCCCGCTCCGCTACCGCTTCCGCACGATCGACAGGCTCCCCGAGCCGTCCTCGCCCGACGCCGTGCGCGGCACCGTGGTGCACAAGGTTCTCGAGGAGCTCTTCGACCTGCCCGCGGCCGCGCGCACCCCTGGCCGGGCGGCCGAGCTGCTGCAGCCTGCCTGGGAGACCGTCCTCGAGCTCGAGCCCGAGGTCGCGGAGATGTTCGGACCCGAGGGTCCCGAGATCGGAGCCTGGCTCGCCTCGTGCCGCGAGGCCCTGGAGCGCTACTTCACCCTCGAGGACCCCACCCGCCTGGAGCCGGCCGAGCGCGAGCTCTACGTGGAGTCGCTCTGGACTCCAGGCTGCTGCTGCGTGGTGTCGTCGACCGGCTCGACGTCGCCCCGACCGGCGAGATCCGCGTCGTGGACTACAAGACCGGCAGCTCCCCGCACGAGGCGTTCGAGGCACGGGCGCTGTTCCAGATGAAGTTCTACGCCTTGGTGCTCTGGCGCACCCGCGGGGTGGTCCCGGCGATGCTGCAGCTGATCTACCTCGGCAACAGCGAGGTGCTCCGCTACGCCCCCGACGAGCAGGACCTGCTGGCCACCGAGCGCAAGGTGGAGGCGATCTGGGCGGCCATCTCCCGCGCCCAGGAGAGCGGCGACTGGCAGCCGCACAAGAGTGCCCTCTGCGGCTGGTGCGCCCACAAGTCCCTGTGCCCCGAGTGGGGCGGCACGCCGCCTCCGCTCCCGGACCCCTCGGCGCGAGCCGCCCTCGAGGGTGCGGACGCTCCCCCGACGGTGCCCTGAGCCGGCTGCACCGTCACAGGCCCTGCCGCTCGGCCCACAGAGCGGCCTGGGTGCGGTCCGTGACGCCGAGCCGCTGGAAGATCGAGGTCAGGTGCGCCTTCACGGTGCGTTCACTGATTCCCAGTCGGCGCGCGATCTGCTTGTTGGCCAGCCCCGCCCTGACCAGGGACAGAACCTCGTGCTCGCGATCGGTGAGGCCGCCGTTCCCGGCCGGACCGGCCGGTGACTCCGACCGGGAGCGCAGGAGTGCGCGGGCAGCTCGCGGGTGCAGGGGCGACTCTCCCCGGGCTACGGCCCGGACCCCGTCGAGGACCTCGTCCGCCTCCGCGTCCTTGAGCAGGTATCCGACCGCGCCCGCGTCCAGGGCCGCGACGATCCGGTCGGCGTCGGAGAAGGAGGTCAGCACCAGGACCTGCGCCTCCAGACCCTGGTCGTGCAGGTCCCGGGTGGCCTGGACTCCGTCGGTGCCGGGCATCTGGAGATCCATCAGGACCACGTCCGGACGGTGCTCGCGCACCACCCGGAGCGCCTCGGCCCCGTCAGAGGCCGTCCCCACCACCTCGATGTCCCCCGCGCCGGCGATCAGCTGGGCCAGGCCGGCACGCACCACGGCATGGTCGTCGACCAGCACGACCCGGATCATCCGAGCTCCAGCCGAACGGTCGTCCCCGAGCCCGGCGAGGAGACCACGGAGATGCGGCCACCGGCGTCGCGGACCAGGCTCTCCAGCCCACGCAGGCCGAAGTGACCTCCGTCCGGGACTGCGCCGGCATCGAACCCGCGCCCGTCGTCGATGACCTCGAGCACGGTGCCGTGACCTCCGCGATCCACGCGCACGAGCAGGTGTCCGGGATCGGCGTGCCGCAGGGCATTGCGCACCGCCTCCTGGGCCACGCGCCAGACCAGCGCGGCCCCGGCGTCGTCGAGCCCGCTGAGATCGCCGCTGTCGACCTCCGTGCTGACACTCGAGGCGCCGGCCACCAGGTCCTCCAGGGCGGCCGGCAGCCTGGACGGGGTCAGCTCGGGGGGATGGATCTCCACCAGCAGGGAGCGAAGCCCGCGCAACGACTGCCGCACCGATCCGCTGAGACGGTCGAGCTCGGCGGTCTGCGCCCCTCCCGACCGGGCCGCCGCGGAAAGCGAGAAGGCAGTGCCGGCGAGATCCTGCACCACTGAGTCGTGCAGGTCGCGCGCGATCCGCCGACGCTCGGCGTCGGAGGCGTCCACCGCCGCGCGGAGCAGTCGCTCCCTCTCGCGGGCAGCTCGGTCCAGGCGCCGGGTGAGCACCCACAGCAACGGAGCGGTTGCGAGGACGAGCACCCCGAGCCCGGCCAGGGTGATGGGGCGGAAGGCGGCGAACACCTCCTGCTGCCGCTTCGAGATGTCGGCAGCGGAGTAGTAGACCTCGAAGAGCAGCGCCTCACCCTCGGGCGAGACGATCCGGGTGTAGACCTCGAGCAGTCCCCCCGAGCCGCGCTCGTACCTGTTCTCCGGCTTGCTCAGGTCGGACTGCTCGGCATCGACGCCACCGGACACGAGAATTGCTCGTTCGTCGTCGTCGAGGGCGAACTCCTCGCCGATCAGCCGGGTGTCGTCGGAGTAGACGATCCTGCCGTCGCTGTTCCAGATCTTGATCCGCTTCACGTCGTCGACGGCCAGCCGCCGCACGACCGTCTGGTCGAAGCGGTCCAGGGCCCCCGGGTCGCCGTCGACGAGCCCCTCGGGCACGGCGGGCTCCACCACGGAGCGGGCAATCAAGCGCGTGGTCGCCACCGCCATGTCGATCGCCTCGTCGGAGGCGGCGCGATCGCTGAGCCGACCGGTGGCCAGGGATACCACCAGCAGGGTCAGGGACCCCGCGACCAGGAACTGAGTCAGCGGGTGCCGGAGCAGTCGCACCGTCGGGCCTCCTCGTCGCGGACCAGCCGCCAGTATGCGGGGACGGCGCCTGCCGCTGGATCAGAACGTGACGAATCCGCGGCAGATCTCGCCCGAGCCACGGTTGCGGGCCCGGAACACGAACGTGTCGACACCGGACAGGTCCACCAGCACCCGCCGTACCTCGAACGAGCCGCTCCTGCCACCGGTGACGGCGCTGCCCCGGGCGCTGGAGCTGCCGTTGTGCTTGATCTTCCAGTGCCAGGTCTGGCCCGAGCGGTTGCTGTCGATCTCGCCCTCGACCTCCACGCGGCCGTCCTCGGGGCTGGCCTTCACCTTCCAGTCGGTGCCGCCGCTGCACCCTCCCTCGCGGATGACGTCGTCATCGTTGGCCGAGGCCGGCAGGGCGGTGAACAAGGGCAGGAGCATTGCGGTGGTGATGACCGCTGCGCGGGTGCGGGTGGTGTGCGTCATGGTGGGCCTCCGTTGGTTGGCCTCCAGGATGACGGCCCTCCGCGGGCGCCCACCATTGTCCGGTGGTACTAGGACCCATCGACCAGGGCAGCCAGGCGAGACGGGGTGACCTCGCGCAGGCTGTCGACGAACACCCGTCGCTTCCCCTGGAGCACCGGCACGTGGTTGGGAACGACGAGGACCGTGCAGCCGGCCGCCTCCGCCGAGCGGGTGCCGGTGTTGGAGTCCTCGATCGCCACCGTCCTACCCGGGTCCACCCCGAGCATGGCGGCGGCCCGCAGGTAGGGCTCCGGATGAGGCTTGCCCTGGCTCACCGAGTCACCCGTCACGACGACCTCGAAGGTGTCGTCGGGAAGCTCGGCGAGGATGGGCGCCACGAACCGCCGGTAGGACATCGTCACCAGGGCGCAACGCACCCCGGCTTCTCGCAGCCCCACGAGCAGCTCACGCGCCCCCGGCCGCCACGGCACCGACTCCTCGACCCGGCGCACGACGCGGTCGAGGAGCTGCTCCACGATGTCGGCCGGCTCGACATCGATGCCCGAGTGCTGACGGATGAACCGGCCGGCGTCGAGCAGGTCGAACCCGACGACCTGCAGGGCCAGCTCGTGGCTCCAGGTGCCGCCGTGAAGCGCGACCACCTCGTGCTCGGACTCGACCCAGTAGGGCTCGGTGTCGACGAGGGTGCCGTCCATGTCCCACAGGACGGCCGCCGGCCACCGCGCGCCCCCATCCGGGTGCTCATCTCGGGGTGATCGAGATCTGGCGGTACTCAGAATGTCCTCCTAAGAACTTCATGCGACGACCGAGCCTAGAACGCCGGTGCGCAGCATTCGCGATCGTCACCATGACCAAGACGCATCCAGACGCCGATCAACCGGGACTGCTGCCCGAACGGGTGGCAGGTCCCAGATGTCACATAGCCGTGAAGCAGAGCCTTCCTGCGTCTGCCACCAGCACGTGACACGGCCCGAACGAGATTGATCGACTCTGCCCGGTGACCCGTCGTGGAGCTCCGTCCAACGCCGACTGGGCGCACGCATCCGAGTCGTTGCGCCAGTCCAGCTGCTGCGGCACCATGACGAGACGGGGTGGCGAGGAGAGTGCCATGGACGTGCGCTTCCGGCTGTTGGGTCCGATGGAGCTCGCGGTCGAAGGGCGCCCTGTGGAGATGCCCGGTGCGGCCGAGCGCGCCGTCATGGTCCAGCTCTTGCTCTCTCCCGGCCAGACGATCCCGGCGACCCTGCTGGTCGACCGGCTCTGGTCGGAATCGTCACTTCCGGTCGACCCGATCAACGCTCTGCAGATCCGCGTGTCCAAGCTGCGGCGCGGCCTGAGGGCGAGTGGCGTACCGGAGGTGGTGACGCGAGAAGGCGTGGGCTATCGGGCGAACGTCGATCCCCGGTCGGTCGACGCCATCGACTTCGTCGCCCGAGTGCGCGAGGCTCGTGGGCGCACTGCGGCAGATCCGGACGGGGCAGACGCAGCACGCCTCGAGGCATACGACGATGCTCTGGCCCTGTGGCGCGGCGACGCGCTCAGTGACTTCGCCACGGAGCAGTGGGCGGCGGTCGAGGCCGGCCGGTTCGCCGAAGCTCAGGCTGGCGGCGATCTGTGAGCGTGCCCAGATCGCGTTGGCACTCGGCAAGCACGCAGAGGTGATCGCGGACCTGGAGCGACACGTCGCACACGATCCGGCCCTGGAGTCTCTCACCGGGCTACTCATGGTGGCTCTCTACCGCAGCGGTCGCCAGGCGGACGCGCTCGATGCCTACCGTCGCACCCGGGACGTGCTCGACGAGTCCCTGGGCCTCGAGCCCTCCCCGGCGCTGCGTGCCCTGCACGGACGGGTGCTGCGCCAGGATGAGGATCTCGGCTCACCACCTGACCTGATACCCGCGTCGATCGCTGCGTCCGGCACCCAGCGACTGGCCGAGGAGAACACCGCCCCGTCCGCGAAACTGCCGACTCCGGTGCCTCCACTGATCGGTCGCGAGAGCCAGGAGTCCTTCGGAGCATTGCTGCGCGGTCTCCGGAAAGCAGCGGGGCTCTCGCAGGAGGAGCTTGCGGAGCGTGCGGCCCTGAGCAGCCACGCCGTCAGCGCCCTCGAGCGCGGCACCCGCACCCGTCCCTACCCCCACAGCATCCGGGCCCTGGCCGACGCCCTCTCCGCCACGGAGGCCGACCGGGCCCGGCTGATCGCCGCTGTCCCCTCCAGGTCGAGCGCCGCCGTGGCACCCCGCGACACCGCACCGATCGTCCGAAGCCGAGAGCTCTCGCTCCCGGCGACCCCCCTCATCGGCAGGGACGCCGAGGTCGACCGGATCGTCGAGCTGGTCCGTGAGCGGCGCCTGGTCACGCTCACCGGCACCGGCGGCGTGGGCAAGACCCGGCTGGCCCTCGCAGCAGCGGACCGGGGGCGTGACCGCTTCTCGGACGGTGTCGCCTACGTCGAGCTGGCACCGCTGCTGGCTCCGGACGCGGTCATGCCCGCCATCGCCGACGCGGTCGATGCCACCCCGAGCCCGGACGCCGACCCGGTGGCGGTGGTGGCCGAGCGACTGCGCGACCAACAGATACTCCTCGTGCTCGACAACGTGGAGCATGTCATCGGCGCGGCGCCGCAGGTGGCGGCCCTCGTCGAGGCGGCGCCCGGTCTGACGGTGCTCGCCACCAGCCGTGCGGCCCTGCGCCTGCGGGGCGAGGTGGAGGTCAGCGTTGAGCCGCTCGGCCTTCCCGATGGCAGCGGGGATTCGCCCGCAGTGCGTCTCCTACTGGACCGCGCGGGGGCCGTGAGCCCGGGTTGGGGCACCGGGGCGGCTGAATCAGAGGCTGTCGCCGGCATCTGCGTCCGCCTCGCCGGCATCCCGCTGGCTATCGAGCTCGCGGCGGCTCGCTCGCGCCTCCTCGACCCGGTCACCCTCCTGGCCCGGCTCGATCCCGCGCTCCTCGAGGGCGCCCGGGACCTCCCCGAGCGGCAGCGCACGATGCGGGCGACCCTCGACTGGAGGCTACAGCCTGCTGGGGTCCGAGGAACAGGCGCTGTTTCGCCTCCTCGCGATCTTCGTCGGTGGCTTCCGGCTCGCGGACCTCGAAAGCATCGCCGGCCCGGCCGGCGTACCCAGTCCCGAGCGGGTGCTGCTCACGCTCGAGAGCTTGGCCGAGCACTCCCTCGTTGTCAGCGACGCCACCGCAGGTGCCGGACGGCGGCACCGGCTGCTGGAGCCGGTCGCCCAGTACGCCCGCGCCCGGCTGGAGGAGGCCGGGGAGTGGGACCGGTCCGCCCGAGCGCACGCCGTCCACTACCTCGCCCTCACCGAGACGATCGCCCCCCGCTACCGCGACGGGGGCCAGGTCGACGCGCTGGCGCGGATCGACGACGAACACCCCAACCTCACCGCCGCCATCGAGCGGAGCCTGGCCGCCGGTGACGCCGTCACGGCTGGGAGGTTCTGCTGGGCACTGTGGATGTATTGGTGGCTCCGCGGCCATCACAGCCACGGTCGTCGACTCTCCGAAGCTGTCCTCACCCACGACCTGCCCGCCGAGGTGCGAACGTGGGCGGCGCTGGCCGCGGCCACGATGACGTTCGCCCTCGACGACGTGCCCGCGGCACGGGCCTGGTGGCAGCAGGCGGCGGCCCATGCCGCCGACGACCCGACGGCGATGGCGAATGCCGTGGCCGGCGTCGGGCTCACCGCCTTGGCCGTGGGTGATCTCGTCGAGGCGGCCGAGTGCTTCACGCGGGCCAGGCCCTTGGCCGAGCAATGTGGTGTCGGGGGCGAGTGGACCTGGGCCCTGTCGTGGATCTGGCACGGCACGGTGGCGTTCCTCCAGGGCGACTACGAGAGCGCCGTGGACCGCATCGAGCGTGGCTTGGCCTCGGCGCGCCGGCGCGGTGACCGGCTCTCCATGTACATCGCCCTCTACAACTTGTCGCAGGTCGAGCTCGCTCGCGGTTGCAAGGACCGGGCGCGGCTCCACCTCGAGGAAGGGATGCGGCTCTCCCTCGAGACGGGCGACCACGCCAATCTTGCCTACCTGCTCGACGCGAGTGCCATCCTCGAGGTGGCCGAAGGCATCCACGCTCGGGTGCCCCTGCTGCTCGGTGCCGCGCAGGGCATCCGGGAGGCCATCGGCTCTCGGGGCTACGGCTACTACCGCCCGGATCCCGAGCAGCGCGCCGCCGCGGCCGACGAGGCCCGCTCGCGGCTCGGCGCCGACCGCTATGACGACGCGCTCGACCTCGGACGTGGTCTTGCCGCCGAGGAAGCGGCAGCGCTCGCTCTCGCCGAACGCGCCTGACCAGCGGACTCGCTACCCGCACACCACTCGCACACCTCCCACTGTCCGTGGTGATCGTGCCTGCCCGACCCTGGACTGGTGATCCAGGCAGGACCCGCTGCCCCGACCGCAGGAGATCCCCGTGACCACCACGCTCGAGCTCGAGCTTGTCCGCCGCCGCGGCGAGCTCGACTTCCCGTCGTACGTCGCCGAGCGGCGCCCGGCTCTCCTGCGGGTCGCGTGCGCGATCGCGGGCGACCCGCACTCCGCCGAGGACCTCCTGCAGAGCGTGCTCATCAACGTCGGCGCCCGCTGGGACACCATCCGCGAGCCGCGTGCGGCGGATACCTACGTGCGCCGGGCGATGGCCAACCAGTACGCCAGCTGGCACCGCCAGTCCTGGCGCTCCCGGGAGTGGGTCACGGCCGATCCGCCCGAGCCCCCGGTCCAGTGGGGTGGATGGGCGAACGGGCCGGACCACGAACACGAAGCTCCGGCCGCTGGTCGAGTCCCTGCCGCCCCGGCAGCGCTCGGCCGTGGTGCTGCGCTACTACGAAGGACTGACCGAGGCCGAGACCGCTCGGGTCATGCGTTGCTCGCTCGGCACCGTCAAGTCCAACACCAGCCGTGGGCTGTCCACGCTGCGGCGCCTTGCCATCGAGCGCGGATACTCGATCTCACCCGGCTGACGGGGCCCGCACCCGCCGGCACCCACCCAGAAAGGCACGAGCATGAGCCCGCCCCAGCAGCCCGCCAGCACCTGGCTGCCCGCTGACTTCGACCACCCCACCCGGGTGCAGGTGCCCTTCGGGCACCACCTTCGCCCGATCCGCGCAGGCGACACCGACCTCGACATGGTCGCTGTCATGGGGTCCCGCGAACGGCTGTGGAGCATCTACGGCGAGGCTTGGGGCTGGCCCCCGGCCACGATGACCCACGAGCAGGACCGCGAGGACCTCGAGCGCCACGCGGACGAGATCGGAAGCCCACGAATCCTTCAACTATGCCCTCTTCGACAAGGACGAGACCGCCCTGCTGGGCTGCGTCTACATCGACCCGACCGACAAGGCCGGCGCCGATGCCGACATCTCTTGGTGGGTCGTCGACGAGTGCGTGGACACCGACCTCGAGGCGGCCCTCGACGAGCTCGTGCCGCGCTGGATCGCGGAGGCCTGGCCGCTGCAGACACCCCGGCTACGTCGGCCGAGACCTGACCTGGGCGGCGTGGATCCTCCTCCCGCGCTCCTCCTGAGCGGCGGCCTCCCAAGTCGGAGGCCGCCCGCATGTCGATCGCCGGGCCGCCCGAGTCCGCGTCGACGCGATCAGGCGCCGCGGAAGCCGCTGAGCTGGAACCAGAACACCAGCACGCCGACAGACGCCGCCAGCAGCCCCCATAGTGCGCCGGTGAGGGCGCGTCGTCCCGTGGGGGCGTGGGCCCGAGCCAGGGCTGGGAGAGTGACGGTGACACCGGCGCCGATCGCTGCCATGACGAGCAGCTGGACCGGGACGATCCAGTTCTCGGTACCTCGGTCCTCAAGGAAGTAAGCGGCCAGAGGCAGGCTCAGCACCCCAGCGACCAGAAACACGGGCAAGGCGACGACGCGTTGCAAGGTGGGACTCATGGCACAGCTCCTCAGGGTTGGTGCCGAGATGGGTCGGGCCTGCTGATGGGCCCGGTGTCGCAGATTGTTCTGCCTCGCGCTGTCGTGTCACTGTCCCTGTTCTGTCCGAGATCTTCTGGGTCACGAACGGCGCGGACAAAGGGGCAGCGAGGGAGAGCGAGGCATCGCCACGAGTGATGTTCGAGGGTTGATGCAGGAGAGCGGGGAAGGGGACCGCGGATGACGTTCGCTGGGACGTGATGTTGAGGTTTCCAAGTCAGCGAACCGCCGGCCGACGGCGCGGGTCAGTCAGTCCTCCGGCTCGTAGCCGAGGTTGGGCCCGAGCCAGCGCTCGGTCTCGCGCAGGGAGAGGCCCTTGCGGGCGGCGTAGTCCTCGACCTGGTCCTTGCCGAGCCGGCCGACGACGAAGTACTGAGACCGCGGGTGGCTGAAGTAGAAGCCGCTCACCGAGGCACCGGGCCACATCGCCATCGACTCGGTCAGCCGGACGCCGATGGCCTCCTGCACGTCGAGGAGCTCCCACAGCTTGAGCTTCTCGGTGTGCTCGGGGCACGCGGGGTAGCCCGGGGCGGGCCGGATCCCGTCGTAGGCCTCCTTGATCAGCTCCTCGTTGCTGAGCTTCTCGTCGGGCGCGTAGCCCCACAGCTCTCGGCGCACCCGGGCGTGCATCGACTCGGCGAACGCCTCGGCGAGCCGGTCGGCGAGCGACTCCAGCAGGATCGCCGAGTAGTCGTCGAGCTGCTCCTTGAACTCGGTGGCCTTGGCCTCCGAGCCGATCCCGGCGGTCACCGCGAAGCCGCCGACGTAGTCGGCGAGTCCGGTGTCCTTGGGCGCGACGTAGTCACCCATCGAGCGGTTGGGCACACCCTCGCGGTGCTGACCCTGCTGCCGCAGGTTGCACAGGGTGGTCAGCACCTCGGTGCGGGAGTCGTCGGTGTAGACCTCGATGTCGTCGCCGACCACGTTGGCCGGGAAGAGCCCGACGACGGCGCGCGCCTCGAGCCAGCCCTCGGCCACGATCTTGTCGAGCATCTCCTGCGCGTCGTCGTAGAGCTTGCGCGCGGTCTCACCGGTCGCGGGGTTGTTGAGGATGTCGGGGAAGCGTCCCTTCATCTCCCAGGCGTTGAAGAACGGCTGCCAGTCGATGAACCCGCGCAGCTCCTCGATGTCGTAGGAGGTGAACGTCTGCACGCCCAGGTGACGCGGAACCGGGGGGGTGTAGCCGTCCCAGTCGATACCGGTCGCGTTGGCACGTGCCTGCTCCAGGGAGACCAGGGGCCGTTCCTGGGTCTTGGCCGCGTAGCGGGTGCGGATGGAGTCGAAGTCGGCCTTGACGTCCTCCATCAGGGCCGGGCGACGCTCGTCGGAGAGCAGCGTCGAGGCGATCGGCACCGACCGCGACGCGTCCTTCACCCAGACGACCGGACCGTGGTACTTCGGGTCCACCTTGACCGCTGTGTGCGCGCGCGAGGTAGTGGCTCCCCCGATGAGCAGCGGGATGTCGAGGCCCTGGCGCTCCATCTCCGAGGCGAGGTTGACCATCTCGTCGAGCGAAGGGGTGATCAGGCCGGACAGCCCGATGATGTCGGCACGGGACTCGCGTGCCGTGTCGAGGATCTTCTGGGCGGGCACCATCACGCCGAGGTCGATGACCTCGTAGTTGTTGCACTGGAGGACCACACCGACGATGTTCTTGCCGATGTCGTGCACGTCGCCCTTCACGGTGGCCATCACGATGGTGCCCTTGGTGCGGCTCGCGGTCTGATCGGTCTTCTCCGACTCGATGAAGGGGATCAGGTAGGCGACGGCCTTCTTCATCACCCGGGCGCTCTTGACGACCTGGGGGAGGAACATCTTGCCGTCCCCGAAGAGGTCACCGACGACGTTCATCCCGTCCATCAGCGGGCCCTCGATCACCTCGATCGGTCGGCCGCCTCGGGCCTCGATCTCGGCGCGCAGCTCCTCGGTGTCGGACTCGGCGTGGGCGTCGATGCCCTTGATCAGGGCGTGCGTGATCCGCTCCGCGACCGGCAGGCTCCGCCACGCCTCGTCGGCGATCTCGCGCTGGGAGCCGTCGCCGGCGTACTCGGTGGCGATCTCCAGCAGTCGCTCGGTGGCGTCAGGACGACGATTGAGCACGACGTCCTCGATCCGCTCACGCAGCCGCTCGTCGATCTCGTCGTAGACCACGAGGGCGCCGGCGTTGACGATGCCCATGTCCATGCCTGCCTTGATGGCATGGAAGAGGAAGACGGCGTGGATCGCCTCGCGCACGGGGTTGTTGCCGCGGAAGGAGAAAGAGACGTTGGAGACGCCACCGGAGACGAGCGCGCCGGGCAGGTTGTCCTTGATCCAGCGGGTGGCCTCGATGTAGTCAAGGCCGTAGGCGGCGTGCTCCTCGATGCCGGTCGCGACCGCGAAGACGTTGGGGTCGAAGATGATGTCCTCGGCGGGGAAGCCGACCTGGTCGACCAGGATGTCGTAGGCCCGCCGGCAGATCGCCTTGCGGCGCTCCAGGTTGTCGGCCTGGCCGTCCTCGTCGAAAGCCATCACGACCACGGCCGCACCGTACTTGCGGCACAGCCGGGCCTGCTCGACGAACTTCTCCTCGCCTTCCTTCATCGAGATCGAGTTGACGATCGCCTTGCCCTGCACGCAGCGCAGGCCGGCCTCGATCACCTCCCACTTGGAGGAGTCGATCATCAGGGGCACCCGGGAGATGTCCGGCTCGCTGGCCACCAGCTTGACGAAGCGGTCCATCGCGGCGACGCCGTCGATCATCCCCTCGTCCATGTTGATGTCGATGACCTGGGCGCCGCTCTCCACCTGCTGGCGGGCGACGCTCAGCGCCGTGTCGTAGTCACCCTCCTTGATCAGTCGGCGGAAGCGCGCGGACCCCGTGATGTTGGTGCGCTCTCCGACGTTGACGAACAGCGAGTCCTCGGTGACCTTGAGTGGCTCGAGGCCGGACAGGCGCAGCGCCCGCTCGGCCTCGACGCCGGACCGCTCCCGCGGCTCGACGCCCTTGGCGGCCGTGGCGATCGCTGAGATGTGCTCCGGCGTGGTGCCGCAGCAACCGCCGACGATGTTGACCAGCCCGTCGGCGACGAACTGGCCGAGCACGTCGGCCATCTGGTCGGGGGTCTCGTCGTACTCACCGAAGGCGTTGGGCAGCCCGGCATTGGGGTGGCAGGAGACGAAGCAGCCGGCCAGCCGCGAGAGCTCGGAGACGTAGGGCCGCATCTCGCTGGGCCCCAGGGCACAGTTGAGGCCGACCGCGAGGGGCCGGACGTGCCGGACGGAGTGCCAGAACGCCTCGGTGGTCTGGCCCGAGAGGGTGCGCCCGCTGGCGTCGGTGATCGTGCCGGAGATGATCACCGGCCATCGCCGGCCGCGCTCCTCGAAGAGCGTCTCGAGAGCGAAGATCGCCGCCTTGGCGTTGAGGGTGTCGAAGATCGTCTCGACGAGGAGAAGATCTGCTCCCCCGTCGACCAGACCGTTGGCCTCCTCGAGGTAGGACTCGACGAGCTCCTCGAAGGACACGTTGCGCGCCCCGGGGTCGTTGACGTCGGGCGAGATGGAGGCCGTCCGGTTGGTGGGTCCCACCGAGCCGGCCACGTAGCGCGGATGGTCGGGGGTGCTCACCTCGTCGGCGGCTGTGCGGGCGAGGGACGCCGCTACGCGGTTCATCTCGTAGCAGCTGTCCTCCAGGCCGTAGTCCAGCTGGGAGATGGACGAGGCGGTGAACGTGTTGGTGCAGATGATGTCGGCGCCCGCGGCCAGGTAGGTGCGGTGGATGTCGGTGATGACGTCGGGGCGCGTCATCGACAAGACGTCGGAGTCGCCCTTGAGGTCGTGGGAGTGGCCCTCGAACAGGTCGCCGCGGTAGTCGTCCTCGTCCAGCCCGTGTCCCTGGATCAAGGTGCCCATGGCGCCGTCCATCACCAGGATCCGCTCACGGAGGACCGAGGTCAGCTCCCCGGTCGCGTCGGGGCGGAGGGTGGGGGCGTCGGACACGATGCTCCTCGTTGGTGGTGACAGGGACGCGGCGGTACGGCGGAGGGGCCTGCCAGGTCGAGGCCGCTCGCCAGCCTAGGCACGGGGGCGGTGCGCCGCCGCGGACATACCGGATGGTGACACCGGCATCTCATATTGTGTCACCCGCGCTGCGGGGCTCCGACGCACCCTCCCGAGGGGTGCTCCTGCCGCGTCCGGGATCACCCGCCCACTACGCTGGCCCGGTGATCGAGATCGAAGAGGTGCCGGAGCTCCGCTCCCCCATCCTCATCGCCGCGTTCGAGGGCTGGAACGACGCTGCCGACGCGGCGTCGTCGGTGGTGGACCACTTGATGAGCGTGTGGAACGCCCGGGTCGTCGCGGCGATCGATCCGGAGGAGTTCTACGACTTCCAGATGAACCGGCCCATCGTGAGCTCCAGCGAGGACGGGATGCGTCGGATCACGTGGCCCTCGACGCAGCTCGCGATCGCCTCACCGCCGGGCGCCCTCCGTGACGTGATCCTGCTCCGGGGCATCGAGCCCAACATGCGGTGGCGCCAGTTCTGCGCCGAGCTGCTCGCCGCCTCCGACGACCTCGGAGCCGAGATCGTGGTCACCCTCGGGGCCCTCCTGGCCGACACCCCGCACACGCGGCCGATCCCCGTGACCGGCACGGCGACCGAGCCCGAGCTGATCGACAAGCTCAAGCTCGAGCAGTCCAACTACGAAGGTCCGACGGGGATCGTCGGCGTCTTCCAGGACGCCTGCACCCGGCTGGACATCCCGGCGGTGTCCTACTGGGCCGCGGTGCCGCACTACGTCGCGCAGCCGCCGTGCCCCAAGGCCACCCTCGCCCTGGTCGGTCAGCTCGAGGACCTGCTGGAGATCAGCATCCCGCTCGGCGACCTCCCCGAGGAGGCCCGTGCCTGGGAGCGCGGCGTCGACGAGCTCGCCGAGGAGGACGAGGAGATCGGCGACTACGTCCGGGCCCTCGAGGAGACCCGCGACACCGCCGAGCTCCCCGAGGCCAGTGGCGAGGCGATCGCCCGAGAGTTCGAGCGCTATCTCAAGCGCCGCGACACCGACGACAGCTGACCCACTCCCGGCAGCGCCAGCTCCGCATCCGGGCTAGAGGGCCAGTCCGAGGCTCTGGTCGACCAGCGTGCGGATGACCCTGCCTGCGCCGGCCTCCGTGGTGTCGGGCCCGGCCCCGCCTGCACCGCAGCTGGCCTCGGCCCAGCCGCGCAACACGTCGAGAGCTGCCGGAGCGTCGAGGTCGTGTGCCAGCTCCTCCCGCACGGCTGCGACGACCGGCGCCGACGCCGCGCCGACGTCGCGCGACACGGCGTCGCGCAGCAGCGCCAGCAGGGTCCGGCCACCCTCCAGGTCGGCGTCGGTCCACTCCCAGTCGGCCCGGTAGTGGTGCCCGAGCAGGGCCAACCGGATCGCCATCGGGTCCACCCCGGCCTCCCTCAGTGCGGAGACCAGGACGAGGTTGCCCTTGGACTTCGACATCTTCTCGCCTTCGTAGCCGACCATGCCGGCGTGCACGTAGGACCGGGCGAAGCTCAGCCCCGGGAAGGCGGCCTGGGCCTCGGACGCGCTCATCTCGTGGTGCGGGAACACCAGGTCGCTGCCCCCACCTTGCACGTCGAAGGCCTCGCCGAGGTTGTCCAGCGCGATCGCCGCGCACTCGATGTGCCAGCCCGGACGGCCACGTCCGAGCTCGGTGTCCCACGCCGGCTCACCGGGGCGCTCGGCCTGCCACAGGAGGCAGTCGAGCGGGTGCTTCTTGCCGACGCGGTCGGGGTCGCCGCCACGCTCTCCGAAGAGAGCGACCATCCGGGACTCCTCGATGCGGGAGACCTCCCCGAAGCGCGGGTCGGAGTGCACCGCGAAGTAGAGGTCGCCGTCCACGTCGTAGACGTTCGCCCAGCTCACGCAGCTGGTGGACCAGCTCCACGACCAGAGGGATCGACTCGACGGCGCCCACGAAGGCGTCGGGCGGGAGCACCCGCAACGCCGTCATGTCGGTGCGGAAGAGCTCGGTTTCGCGCTCCGCGAGCTCGACCCAGTCCACCCCGGTGGCTGTGGCACGCTCCAGGAGCGGATCGTCCACGTCGGTGACGTTCTGCACATAGCGGACGTCGTGCCCGGCGGCGCGCCAGGCACGGTTGAGCAGGTCGAAAGCCACATAGGTGGCGGCGTGTCCGAGGTGGGTGGCGTCGTACGGCGTGATGCCGCAGACGTACATCCGAGCAGCACCCTCCGGCTGCGTGGCGCGGACGCCGCGCGTCGAGGAGTCGTGCACCCGGACCGGTGGCGCAACCGGGAAGCCCTCGAGCCGAGGAAGGTCGGGACTGCTCCACGCGTGCATGCCGGGAAGCCTAACCAACCCGATCAGGCCCGATCTGGCGGGCCGGAGCGGCCGAGGAACATCCTGACGGCCCTGACCCGGCTGACTGTGTGGACCGGGTGGCTCGCGACGGGCGCGTCAGAACGCCGGCCAGGGGATCGCCGGCCACTCCCCCGACGGCGCCGGCATCCGACCCGCCGCCTGCAGCCACTCGCAGCGGCTGACGAAGGCATCGACCTCGTGCCCGGCGAGGAGCTCGTCGAGACGAGTGCGCACGGCGCTGTCGAGCGTGCAGGTCTGGTCGAGCAGTCGGCGGATGGCCGCCCGCTCGTCGTCGCGGAGCGGCTGCTCGGACCAGCCCCACAGGACCGTCCTGAGCTTGTCGTCGACGTGGAAGCTGACGCCGTGGTCCACGCCGTACCGGTGCCCGTCGGTCATCGCGAGCACGTGTCCGCCCTTGCGGTCGGCATTGTTGACCAGGACGTCGAAGACCGCCATCCGTCGCAGGGCGTCGCTGTCCTCGTGCACCAGCGAGATCGGCCGGTCGCGCTGGTCGTGGGCGTCGAGCACGTGCAGGTAGCCCGGCGGCACCCTGCCTTCGGGGACCAGGTCCACCGGCGACTGCCCCGCGTCCGGCTCCCGCCAGGCCTGCACCATGCCTGACCCGGCAGGACCCTCGCGCAGCACCGTCGGCGGTACCACGTCCCAGCCCAGCGTCTCGGAGACCAGGAAGGCAGCCACCTCCCGGTGCGCGAGGGTGCCGTCGGGGAAGTCCCACAACGGCCGCTCGCCGGCGATCGGCTTGTAGACACAGGGCACCCGGACTCCTGCCGCGACGACCGCCCCGAAGAAGGTCGCGTTCGATGCCGGCATGATCCGACCCTCGATCTCGACCTCACCCTCGAACAGGTCCGCACAGGCGCCGACCCGCGACACGTCCATGCAGGTCAGTCCGGCGCCGGCGTCGTACGACGGAAGCCGTTGGCGCGCGGGCACAGGTGACCCGAGGCATCCATCGGGCCACCGCAGAACTGGCACGAGGGACGGCCGGCGCCGACGACCACGGAGGCCCGCTTGCAGAACGCACGTGCCAGCCCGGCGGGCAACCGGACGATCAGGATCTCCTCGGGCTCCGGCTCCTCGATCTCCTCCTCAGGCGTGCCCGGCTCGACCACAGACTCCTCGGTGAAGGGGAAGACCTCCACGACGATGCGCTCGTCGGTGGCGTCCCACGACAGGGTCATCGTCCCGGCTCGGAACTCCTCGACGATGGGCTGCTCGAGCGGGCCGTTGTCCTCGAGCGCCACCGGCGAGACCGCCGGGATGGTCGCCGCCGCCTCCTCGTTGCGGAGCAGCTCGTCGAGCAGCTCGTCGATGCGCTCGGCGAGGACGGCGACCTGCTGCTTCTCCAGGGCGACGCTGGTCACCCGCGTCCCGGTGCGGGCCTGCAGGAAGAAGGTGCGCTGCCCGGGCGGACCGACCGTGCCGGCGACGAAGCGCTCGGGCGGGTCGAAGTTGTGGATCACCGATGGCATGGGTCCGAGCCTAGGGCGTGTCTCCCAAATCCGGGCGGCGGCCAGCAGGCCGACGGATCTGGGGAACGCACCCTAGCCACGCGCCCTGGAACCTGCTCCGCCGCCGACCGCAGCGTCACTGCTGACGCGCTTGCGGCGCCTCGACTTCGCGGGCGGGCGCAGGTGGGCCAGGTCGCCGGCCGTGGAGTTCAGCGAGAGCACGAAGGGGCGCAGCGGGGTGTAGCGGACCACCGAGACCGAAGCCGGGTCGACCACCAGACGCTGGAAGGAGTCGAGGTGCATGCCGAGGGCGTCGGCCAGGATCGCCTTGATCACGTCCCCATGGCTGACCGCCGCCCAGACGGCGTCCGGCCCGTGCTCGGCCTCGATCCGCGCGTCCCAGCGCCGTACGCCGGCCACCGAACGAGCGGCCATGTCGGCCATCGACTCACCGTCGGGGAACACCGCGGCGGAAGGGTGTGCCTGCACGGTGCGCCACATGTCCTCCTTGGCCAGCGTCTTCAGCTCCCGACCCGTCCAGGAGCCGTAGTCGCACTCGAGGAGCGCCTTCTCCGACACCGGCCGGACCGGGGACTCCTGCGCGGACGCCAGCGCGCGGGCGGTCTCGCGGGTGCGCTCGAGGGGGCTGGTGACCACTGCGGCCAGCGCCAGCGGTGCGAGCCTCGCCCCGGCAGCGGCGGCCTGGTCGACACCGACGTCGTCGAGGTGGACGCCCTTGCTGCGCCCGGCGAGCACGCCGCTCACGTTGGCCGTCGTCCGGCCGTGTCGCACGAGGATCACAGTTGGCATGGTCTCGACACTAGTGTCGGGGTCATGATCGTCGACAGCGCGCTCTACCGCGGAGGAGCCCGGGTGCCGATGCCGTGCGCCAAGGACGACCTCGCGCGGGTGCGAGCCGCCACGTCGGGGGCGGACGACTTCGTCTGGGTGGGCATGCACGAGCCCAGCGGCGACGAGCTCGACGAGGTGGCGAAGGCCTTCGACCTGCACCCGCTGGCCGTCGAGGACGCCTTGCACGCCCACCAGCGGCCCAAGCTCGAGCGCTACGACGACGGCATCTTCCTGGTCCTCAAGACGCTCTGGTACGTCGACGAGGACGACGCGGTCGAGACCGGGGAGATCAACCTCTTCGTCGGTCGTGACTTCATCATCAGCGTCCGTCACGGCCAGGGCACCGAGCTGCACTCGGCGCGGCTCGACCTCGAGG
Source organism: uncultured Actinomycetota bacterium (assembly GCA_963772415.1). Classification (GTDB taxonomy): domain Bacteria; phylum Actinomycetota; class Actinomycetes; order Propionibacteriales; family Nocardioidaceae; genus Nocardioides_B. The sequence continues at coordinate 550,764 of CAVYWU010000006.1, forward strand.
GCCGCGAAGCCGTGCTCGGGCATGGACCGTCAGCCGTCGTCTATGCCATCTGCGACCGGGTCGTCGACTCCTACGAGGAGGTCGTCGCCCAGCTGGAGGTCGACGTCGACGAGGTGGAGGAGTCGGTGTTCTCGCCGCAGCGCACCCACGACTCGCGACGCATCTACGTGCTCAAGCGCGAGCTCGCCGAGGTGCGCCGCGCGGTCAACCCGCTCCGGGAGCCGATGAAGCGGTTCGCGACCGGGTCGGTGCCGGCCATCACCCAGGAGGCGGCGCCCTTCTTCCGCGACGTGGCCGACCACCTGGTGCGCGTCTCCGAGACGATCGAGACCCTCGACGGCCTGCTCTCCACTGCCTTCGACGCCCACCTGGCACGGATCAGCGTCGAGCAGAACCAGGACATGCGCAAGATCTCGGCCTGGGTGGCGATCGCGGCGGTCGGGACCCTCGTGGCGGGCATCTACGGCATGAACTTCGCCTACATGCCCGAGCTGCAGTGGCACTACGGCTACTTCTTCGCGCTCGGGCTCATGGTCGTCTCGTCGGTGGTGCTCTACCGGCTGTTCAAGAAGTCCGGCTGGTTGTAGCGCGACGCTACGCGTTCAGCACGCCGGCGGCGACCAGCACGAGGGTCGCGCTCCCGAGCACGATCCGGTAGAGCACGAACGGCAGGTAGGACCGGGTCGTGACGTAGCGCAGCAGCCAGGCGATGGCGGCGTACCCGACGACGAAGGCGACGATCGTGGCGACGAGGGTGGGACCGTGGCCCGTAGGCGTTGTCCCCTCCGGGGATCTCGGGCAGCTCGAAGATGCCCGCGCCGACGACGGCCGGGATCGCGAGCAGGAAGGCGAACCGCGTCGCCGCCTCACGGTCGTAGCCGAGGAGGCGTCCCATGCTGATCGTGGCGCCGGAGCGGGAGACGCCGGGGACGAGTGCGCAGGCCTGCGCGACGCCGAGCAGGATCGCGTGCCGCAACGTCATGTGGTCGATCGTGCGGTCGGTCCGCCCGACCCGGTCGGCGATGCCGAGGATCACGCCGAGCACCACCAGCGTCGTACCGATGATCCAGAGGTTGCGGAAGTCCCTCTCGATGACGTCCTTGAGGGCCACGCCGAGCAGCACGATCGGCAGCGAGCCGACGATGATGTACCAGCCCATCCGGCTGTCGACGGCCCCGCGGAGCTCCGGCTTGACCAGCGACCGCAGCCAGGCGGAGGCGATCCGCCAGATGTCCTTGCGGAAGTAGAGAAGCACGGCGACCTCGGTGCCGATCTGCACCACAGCGGTGAACGCGGCGCCCGGGTCTCCCCAGCCGAACAGCTCGGGGAAGATCCGCAGGTGGGCCGAGCTGGAGATCGGGAGGAACTCGGTCAGACCCTGGATCAGGCCGAGAACCACGGCCTTGAGGAAGTCGAGCACGACGCACACCCTACGGAAGGGCGTACGGCGAGGCGGAGAAGGGCATCGCGTCCCCGGCCGATAGTTTTGTCCCATGCAGCAGCGCTACCTGGGCCGCACAGGTCTGAAGGTCTCCCGGATGGGGCTCGGCACGCTCACCTGGGGGCGCGACACCGACGAGCACGAGGCCCGCGACCAGCTGGTCTCGTTCGTCGAGGCAGGTGGCACCCTGCTCGACACTGCGGCGGGGTACGGCGACGGTGCGGCCGAGGAGCTCGTCGGCTCCCTCCTCGGTGACGTGGTCCGCCGCGACGACGTGGTGATCGCGACCAAGGCCGGAATCGGCCGGTCCCGGGGCCAGCGCCGCACCGACACCTCGCGCGGCTCGCTCGTCGCGACCCTCGACGCCTCGCTCCGCCGGCTCGGTGTGGAACACATCGACCTGTGGCAGGTGCACGCCTGGAGCGACGAGACCCCGCTGGAGGAGACCCTCTCGGCACTCGACTACGCCGTGTCGTCGGGCCGGGCGTCGTACGTCGGCGTCTCCAACTACCAGGGCTGGCAGAGCGCCCAGGCCGCGACCTGGCAGCGAGCCGTTCCTGGTCGGGCCACGCTCGCCTCCCACCAGGTGGAGTACTCCCTGCTGAACCGCTCCGCGGAGGACGACGTCGTCCCTGCCGCCGCGGCGCTCGGCCTGGGGCTGCTGCCCTGGTCACCGCTGGGGCGCGGTGTGCTCACCGGAAAGTACCGCTCCGGCACACCCGCCGACTCGCGCGCGGCGTCACCACACTTCCAGGCCTTCGTCTCGGGCTACCTCGGCGATCGCAGCGCGCGGATCGTCGAGGCGGTCGCGCGTGCTGCCGACGGCTTGGAGTGGACGCCGCTCGAGGTGGCGCTGGCCTGGGTCCGTGACCGGCCCGGTGTGGTCGCCCCCATCGTCGGCGCACGCACCGCCGCCCAGCTCAAGGGTTCCTTGAGCGCGGAGCAGTGCACGCTTCCCGACGAGCTGGTGGCAGCGCTCGACGACGTGTCGGCCGACTGAGGCGGCACGGACGGCGTCCAATGGTCGGACAGGCCAGGGTGGACGTGCCACGATGAATCGCATGTCTCACTCCGCGCTCCACACCACCGCCAGGCAGGCGGGCCTGCGCCGGGGTGTGGAGTACGAGTTCGAGCGGCTGACGATCCCGCGGGACTTCTCGCGCAACTTCGTCACCCGGATGCTGGTCGACCGCGCCGAGCACGGCGGCTGGGAGCTCGACCGGCTGCGGCTCTTCCCGGACGGCACCCGCAAGGTGGTCCTGCGGCGCAAGATCATCCGGCAGCGCCGCGACGATCTCGTCGGCGCCTGAGCCAGCCGCCCCCAGCCAGCCGCCCTGGGTCACACCTGGTCGAGGAACCGGTCGAAGACCCGCGCCCCGAACTCCAAGGCGTCGGTCGGCACCCGCTCGTCGACCCCGTGGAACAGGGCGGTGAAGTCGAGGTCTCCTGGCAGCCGCAGCGGTGCGAAGCCGAAGCAGCGGATGCCGAGCTTGTCCCAGTGCTTGGCGTCGGTGCCGCCCGACATCAGGTACGGCGCAACGCGGGCCTCCGGGTCCTCGGCGAGCAGCGATGCCGTCATCGCGTCGACGAGGTCGCCGTCGAAGGTCGTTTCGAGGCCCGACTGCTTGCTCACGAAGTCGATGTCGACGCCGTCCCCGACGAGCTCGGACAGGGTGGCGAAGAACTCGTCCTCATAGCCGGGCAGGAACCGGCCGTCGACGTGGGCGGTCGCCTCCCCGGGGACCACGTTGACCTTGTAGCCGGCGCCGAGCATGGTCGGGTTGGTGGTGTTCTTGATGACCGCGCCGAGCATCCGCGCGGCGGACCCGAACTCCTGCACCAGGTCAGGTGCCGACGTCGGGGGTCGCCTCGACGCCCGCGACCTCGCCGACGGCCCCGAGCAGCACCTGCATCGAGGGGGTCAGCCGCACCGGCCACTCGTGCCGGCCGATTCTGCCGACCGCCTCGGCCAGCCGGGTCACCGCGTTGTCAGGGTGCACCATCGAGCCGTGACCGGCGTTGCCGCTCGCGGTCAGGCGCATCCAGGCCATCCCCTTCTCCGCGGCCTCGATCAGGTAGAACCGCTGCCCGCGGATGGTGGTGCTGAAGCCGCCGACCTCCCCGACGCCCTCGCGACATCCCTCCAGCAGGTCGGGTCGGTCCAGGACGATCTTCTCGGCCCCGTCGTGGCCACCGGCCTCCTCGTCGGCGGTGAAGCAGAGGACCGTCGGGCGCTCCGGCTCCGCGCCGGCACGGGCCCGCGCGCGCACCACGGAGAGCAGCATCGCGTCGAAGTCCTTCATGTCCACCGCACCCCGCCCCCACAGGTAGCCGTCCTGGATCTCACCGGAGAACGGGTGCACGGTCCAGTCGTCGGCCTCGGCCGGTACGACGTCGAGGTGGCCGTGCAGCAGCAGCGGATCGCGGCGCTCCTCGCTCGCCGAGCCGGTCGGGACCCCGCCCCAGCGGGCGACGACGTTGGTGCGTCCCGCGGTGCCTTCGTAGAGCTCGGACTCGATGCCCACCTCGTCGAGCAGCGCGGCGACGTGCTCGGCCGCCTTGCGCTCGCCCGGGCCCGGACCCGTCGCCGAAGTTGGTGGTGTCGATCCGGATCAGGTCGCGGCAGATGTCGACGACCTCGGCTGCCGGGTCGTACCCGGGCTCGGTGCTGGTGTCCTGGGTGCTCATCTGTCCATCCTGACACCCCTGGTGACGACATGCCCGATGCGAAGTTCGGGACCGTCCTTTGCTACAGTTGCCGCCGCACAACCGGGTGGTCACGCTCGTCGGGAGACCCCGAGTTGGCGACACGAGAAGTGTCACTCGTCCGGGTGGCGGAATAGGCAGACGCGCTAGCTTGAGGTGCTAGTCCTCGTATAGAGGGTGGGGGTTCAAGTCCCCCCTCGGACACAGATTCTGACCCCCACACCCCGTCGGTGTGGGGGTCAGATCGTCTCGGCTCCCCCGTCCCGGACGGATGTGGATCGACCGTGGTGGACTGTCCTCGTGATGATCCGTCCCGTCGAGCTGATCGCCATCAGGAACGGGGAGATCGACCTCGCGTTCCGGCGGTGGGACCGGCCGCGCGTCAAGGTCGGCACCCGGATGCGGACAGCCGTTGGCCTGGTGGAGGTGACCTCCGCGGAGCAGGTCTCGATCTCCTCGCTGCGCGCCGAGGACGCTCGGCGTGCCGGAGCTCCGAGCCTGGCGGCCCTCAAGGAGGCGCTGGCGCATCGGACCGACCGTCCGGTGTTCAGGGTCGGTCTCGCCTACGCGGGGAGGGACCCCCGCGAGGAGCTGCGCGAGTCGGTCCCGGACTCCGCAGAGATCGACCTGCTGAGGACCTGGCTCGACCGCCTGGACGCGGCGTCCAAGCGGGGGCCCTGGACACGGGCGACCCTGGAGATCATCGACCGCTCGCCCGGCGTACGGGCACCGGAGCTCGCCTCCGAGCTCGGGCGCGAGACGCTGGCGTGGAAGGCAGACGTGCGCAAGCTGAAGGAGAAGGGACTCACGGAGTCGCTGGCGATCGGCTACCGGCTCTCGCCGCGCGGGGAGGCCGTCCTCGACCACGCAGGCCCGGCCCGCGTGCGCGCTGTGCGGCCCACGGGTACGCCGCTCCCCCGCACCATCGGGGCTCCCGCCACCCGCGCGCTCCGTGCCGAGGGTGTCGAGTCGCTCGAGCAGCTCACGGACCGGAGCCGTGCGGATCTCGCCGCCCTGCACGGCGTCGGCCCGGTCGCCCTCGCCCGGTTGGACGAGGCACTCGCCGAGCGGGGCCTCGCTTTCGCCCCCTCGTGAACCTTCAGCCGCGGGCGCGCCGGATCCACGCCCACAGCGCGGCCAGGTTGATGCTCCAGCCGACGCCGAAGGCGCGCGGGACGAACACGCTCGAGGTCTCCGGCGCCCAGAAGCTCTTCTGGAGGCGGGCCATGGACGGTGGCCGCAGGTCGTAGGGCACCACACTGAGCAGCTGACCGTGCCACTCCCGCTCGTCGGCCGGCTTGCGCAGCTCCTGCCAGACGGCCGCGACCATCAACCCCATCGCCACGACGCCTGCGACGCGGCGCACCGGGTGAGCTGTGTGCTGGTCCTTCTTCGTGATCTTCGACCCTGCCATCTCGGCACCTCCGGCTCGTCCGTCGCGTCGAGGCCAGCATCGCGCATCCCGACGCAGGACGCACGGGCGCCGGCAGTCCGGGTCTGCAGCCTTCACCCACGTGCCAGACTCGCCGCATGACCGCAGCGACCGATGTCATCATCGACGGGCTCAACCGCGTCAAGGAGAACGTGCACGCCGCCGTCGACGGGCTCTCGCGGCGTCAGCTCGCCGACCGGCTCGACGACGACGCCAACTCGATCGCCTGGCTGGTGTGGCACCTCACCCGGGTGCAGGACGACCACGTCGCGGAGGTGGCCGGCACCACGCAGGTGTGGATCAGCGACGGCTGGTCGGGCCGGTTCGCGCTCCCCCTCGACAACCACGACCACGGCTTCGGACACACCCCGCAGCAGGTCGGCCAGGTGGTCGCGGATGCCGAGATGCTCACGTGGTACCACAACGCGGTGCACGGCCGCACGGTCGACTACGTGCAGGGTCTGAGCGACATCGACCTGGCCCGTGTCGTCGACCGGCGTTGGGACCCGCCGGTCACCCTCGCGGCACGCCTGGTCAGCGTCGTGGACGACTGCGCCCAGCACGTCGGCCAGGCTGCGTTCGTGCGCGGGATCCTCGAGCGTCGTTGACGCGGCCAGCTGATGCGGTCGGCTCGCGGCGGGGTTGAGAACGGTGGAGGAGGGCCATGACGAGAGCAGGATCGTCGGTGGCGTTCCGGGTCACCTTCGTCGACGGGGTCACCCTCGACAAGTGGCGGCGCCGCTGGGCAGAGCGCCAGCCGGCGACCCCGCTGGTCCTGTCGCTCGTCGACGACACCGCCCAGGTGGAGGCAGTGCGGTCCGGCGCCGCGGCGATGGCGTTCGTGCGCGACCTCACCGAGGAGCAGAGACAGGGCCTGCACCACATCGCGTTGTACGACGAGATCACGGTGGTCGTGGTCGGCATCGAGCACCCGGCTGCGGCGTACGACGAGATCCCGCTGGACGACCTGCGCGACGAGATCGTGCTGGACGACCCCGCGCTCTCGACCCGGCTGAAGGTCGAGACCGTCGCTGCCGGCACCGGCATCGTGCTGATGCCCATGTCGGTGGCGCGTGCGCACCACCGCAAGGACGTCGTCGCGGTGCCGGTCGTGGACGCGAGCACGACGACCGTCGGGCTGGCCTGGCGGACCGACCTCGACGACCCCCTCACCGAGGCGCTCATCGGCATCGTCCGCGGTCGCACCGCCAACAGCTCGCGCGGTGATGGACCGCCCCAGCCGCCCGCGAAGGCCTCGCCGCCGCGGCCGCCTGGCCAGAAGTCCGCCCGGCGGCAGCCGCCGCGTCGGGGAGCGGCGGGGCCTCGTCGCTCGGGTGGCCGACGCGGGCGGCGGTGACGCCCACGACTCACCAGCCGGTGGGCAGCGGGCGCCCTTCGTGGAAGCCGGCCGCCGACTGGATGCCGATCACGGCCTCGGCGTGCAGCTCCTCCAGGGTGCGGGCGCCGGCATAGGTGCAGGCCGAGCGGACCCCGGCGCAGATCTCGTCGATGAGGTCCTCGACCCCGGGACGGTCCTTCTCCAGGAACATCCGGCTGGAGGAGATGCCCTCCTCGTAGAGCCCCTTGCGGGCACGGTCGAAGGAGGTGTCCGTGCTCGTGCGGTTGGCGACCGCGCGCGCCGACGCCATCCCGAAGCTCTCCTTGTAGGCGCGCCCGTCCGCATCCACGTGCAGGTCGCCCGGGGACTCGTGGGTGCCGGCGAACCAGGAGCCGATCATCACCTGCGAGGCGCCGGCGGCGAGGGCCAGCGCGACATCGCGGGGGTAGCGGACTCCCCCGTCGGCCCACACGTGGGCGCCGAGCTCGCGGGCCGCTGACGAGCACTCGAGGACCGCCGAGAACTGGGGGCGCCCGACGCCGGTCATCATCCGGGTGGTGCACATCGCTCCCGGGCCGACACCGACCTTGACGATGTCGGCACCGGCGGCGACGAGGTCGCGGACACCTTCGGCCGAGACGACGTTGCCCGCGACCACCGGTACTCCCGGGTCGAGGGCGCGGACGGCCTTGAGTGCCTCGAGCATCCGGTCCTGGTGCCCGTGTGCGGTGTCGACGACGAGTGCGTCGGCACCGGCGTCGAGGAGCTCGGCGGCCTTGGTGCCGACGTCACCGTTGACCCCGACGGCGGCGGCGACCCGCAGCCGCCCGGAGGCGTCGACGGCGGGGTCGTAGAGCGTGGAGCGGAGTGCGGCCAGCCGGGTCAGCACCCCGACGAGGCGCCCGTCGGCGCCCACGACCGGAGCCACCCGACGACGTGCTCGGTCCAGCTCGTCGAAGGCGGCCTGCGGGTCGATCGTGTCGGGGAGGGTCAGCGGGTTGGCGCTCATCACCTGGCCCACCTGCGTGAACCGGTCGACGCCACGACAGTCGTCCTCGGTCACGACCCCCAGGGGGCGACCGTCCTCGGAGACCACGAACGCGGCCCGATGCGCGCGCTTGGGGAGCAGCGCCATGGCGTCGCCCACCGTCATCGAGGGATCGAGCGTGATCGCGGTGTCGAAGACGAGGTGACGCTGCTTGACCCAGCCGATGACCTCGCGCACGACCGAGAGCGGGATGTCCTGCGGGACGACCGCCAGGCCACCCCTGCGTGCCACGGTCTCGGCCATCCGGCGGCCCGAGACCGCTGTCATGTTGGACACGACCAGCGGCAAGGTGGTCCCGGTGCCGTCACTGCTGCCCAGGTCGACGTCGTAGCGGGACCCTACGGAGGACCGCCGGGGCACCATGAAGACGTCGTTGTAGGTCAGGTCGTAGCCGGGCGAGGAGTCGTTGACGAAGCGCACGGGTCCAGGGTGCTACATCTGCCCCAGCAGCACGAAACCGAGCCGGTCCGTCACTTGAGCGCGGCGAGCGCCTCGTCGGCGTGGATCTCCATCTTCATCTCGGTGGCGATGACCCTCTTGATCGTCTGGTCCTCGTCGATCACGAAGGTGGCCCGCTTCACCGGGGTGACGTACTTCCGCTTGACGCCGTACGCCGCTGGCGACCTCGCGGTCCTCGTCGGAGAGCAGCGGGTAGTCGAAGGTGTTGACCTCGGAGAACTCCTTCTGCTTGGCGACCGTGTCGGCGCTGATGCCGAGCGGCTGGGCGCCGAGGGCCTTGAACTCGGCGGACAGGTCGCGGAAGCGGCAGGCCTCCTGCGTGCAGCCACCGGTGAGCGCCCCGGGGTAGAAGAACAGCACGACCGGGCCGTCCTTGAGCCTCTCGCTGAGCCGGATCGGGTTGCCGTTCTCGTCGGGCAGCTCGAAGTCGGGCGCGGTCGAGCCCTCCGGATGGTCTTCATGGGTGCTCCTCGTGGGTCGTGGTGCGGTGTGGGTGCTGGTCAGGCCTTCTTGGGCGGCAACGGGAAGAAGCCGCTGGTGCGGCGTACGTAGTCGGCGTAGCCGGGCCGGCGCTCGGCCATGCCCCGCTCCAGCAGGGGCTTGCCGCTCCCCTTGGCCAGCAGCCAGGTCATGACGACGCGGAGAGAGCACGGTCAGGATCCCCGGCCAGGCGCTGAACGCGACCAGCGCGATCCCCCACCAGACGCAGGCGTCACCGAAGTAGTTGGGATGGCGGGTGTAGCGCCACAGGCCGGTGTCCAGCACCTGGCCCTTGGTCGCGGGGTCGTTGCGGAACCGGGTCAGCTGCAGGTCGCCGACGGTCTCGAACACGAAGCCGACCAGCCACAGCAGCACCCCGAGCCAGGTGGCGAGATTGGCCTCGCCCTGCGTCGAACATGGCCACCTGCACAGGCAGCGAGATGAACCACATCAGCGCACCCTGGGTGAGGTAGATGCGCACGAAGGCGTGCAGGTTGGGGTTGCCGGGCGCCTTGGCCATCAGCGCCTCGTAGCGCGGGTCCTCCCCCTTGCCGCGTGAGCGCAGCGCGATGTGGGTGGCCAGCCGGACGCCCCAGACGACGGTCAGGACCAGGGCCAGCGTGCTGATGACGCCGTCGCCCTCACCCTCGGCGACGACGAAGGCCGTGATCGCCACCACGGCGAAGCCGAAGCCCCAGGTCACGTCGACGACGGCGTGCCGTCCCAGCCGCAGCGCGACCACGAAGGTGACGCCGAGGACGACGCAGCACGGCGAGCAGCGTGAAGGGGACGGCGCCGAGGAAGGCGCCCAGCGGGAAGTCGGCCATCAGAAGTCGCGCACCGCGGCAGGCTGCTGCGGCCGCTGCGCGTCGGCTTGACCATCAGGATCTGGTCGACGCCCATGCGGCCCTCCTCGAACGCCAGCGCACCGCCGACGAGGTAGAGCCGCCAGACGCGAGCGACCTCCTCGCCGACCATCTCGACGGCGTGGTCCCAGTTGTCCTCGAAGGTGGCGTACCAGGCGTCGACGGTGCGCACGTAGTGCTCGCGCAGCGCGTGCACGTCGCGCACCTCGAGCCCGGCCCGCTCGAACTGGTCGACGGTCTCGCCGACGGGGCGCATGTGCATGTCGGGGGCGATGAAGGCCTCGATGAAGGGACCGCCGCCCGGGCGCGGTGGTGCGCGACATCTGCTGCACCAGCGCACGACCGCCGTCGCGCGAGCAACCGGTGGATGCCGCCGGTGAAGACCGGGTAGTTCTTCTTGCCGACGTGCTCGCCCATCTCGATCGAGGTGATGGTGTCGAAGGGGCCGTCGACGACGTCGCGGTAGTCCTGGAGCCGGATCTCGACACGGTCCTCGAGCCCGCGCTCCTTGATCCGCGCGTCGATGAAGGCCTTCTGCTCGGCGGCGATGGTGACGCCGACGACCTTGACGCCGTACTCCTGGGCCAGGTGCAGCGACATCGAGCCCCAGCCGCAGCCGATGTCGAGGTGGCGGTGACCCTCGGCGGCGTCGGTGAGTCCGAGCTTGCGCGCGACCAGGTCGAGCTTGTCGCGCTGCGCGTCCTCGAGCGTGTAGTCGGCCGCGTCGCTGGTGAAGTAGGCACAGGAGTAGGCCATGTGCGGGTCGAGGATCAGCGAGTAGAAGTCGTTGGAGAGGTCGTAGTGGTGCGAGATGGCGTCGCGGTCGCGGCGGGCCGAGTGCAGCCGACCGCGCAGGCGGGCCTGGGACGCCGGCGGTGCCGGGGGCACGCCGATGGCCCCGAGCCGGAACGCGGTGCGCAGGCCCTGGGCGAGCGCGGTCGGGTTGAGCCGCGGTGAGGCACCGTCCTCGCGGACGGACTGCCAGACCCGGCGGAAGCCGTCGAGCAGATCGCCCTCGACGTCGATCTCCCCGGTGACGTAGGCCTGGGCGAGGCCGAGCTCACCGGGACGGAACACCAGGCGGCGCAGTCGCCGCGGCGTCACGGACCACGACCACAGGTGCGCCCGCGGGGCCGGCCTCGCTGCCGTCCCAGGCGCGTAGCCGCACCGGCAGGGTGCCGCCGAACAGCGGCTGCACGACCTCGGCCATCTGGCCGGCGGCGCCTGCGTTCGGCGCCCCCGGGCCCGCGGTTGCCTGGGGGTCGGTGGTGAGCGTCATCGGGTCCCTCCCGTGGATGTGGCGTTCAGGGGATTGTTCGTGAGTCCGGCCCGACCGGATGGGTCAGGGACAGTCAATCAGCCGGTGTCACGCCGACGGGACCGGCCGCATCGCGACCGGTCCCGTCCCCATCCATCCCCCAGCGGGTCTCAGCCGGCCCCGGTCAGCGCCTGGGTGGCGGCCACCACGTCGACGAGCCCGTGCCCCTTGTCGTAGGAGGTGCCGTTGGCGTACGGCGCTCCGAAGGAGTACCGGTAGGCCGTCGAGGTGATCGCGTCCTCGATCTCGGTGGGCGTCGCGGTCGGGTCGGCCTGGAACAGCTGGGCCACGATTCCCGCGATGTGCGGCGCGGCCATCGACGTACCGCTGATGGTGTTGAAGTCGCCACCCTCCTGCGGGTCGAGGCCGGTGCTGCAGATCACCAGGTAGAGACGGCACGACGAGGTGATGGTGTCGCCGGGTGCCGAGACGTCGGGGTAGGTGGAGGTGTCGCCGGCCAGGCCACGCGAGGAGAAGTCGGAGACCTCACCGTCGCGGGTGCCGCTCTCGAGGTCGTTGTAGGAAGCCACCGAGATGACGCCGCCGGTGGGGTCCTGTCCGGGCGGGTTGGTCAGGCTCTCGGAGCCGTCGCCGCCATCGTTCCCGGCGGCCCACACGGTCAGCACGCCTTCGTCGGCGAGCTCCCGCTGGAGCTTGACGGTCGCGGAGTTGGGGTCGAACTCGCCACCGCCGCTGGGGCCGTAGGAGTTGTTGGTGACCTTGATCGGCGGGCACTCGGCAGCCGGCACACCCGCGCCACAGGGAGCCTCGTGGTTCTCCAGCACCCAGTTCAGGGCGGCGTCGGCGCCCACGATCACCAGGGCGGCACCGGTGGACAGCGAGACCAGCTTGGCGCCGGGAGCAGCACCGTGCAGCTGCGCACCGTCGGCCAGCGTCGTGTCGCGGCCGGCCACGATGCCGGCGACATGGGTCCCGTGGCCGCCGACGGACAGCGTGTCGGTGTCGACGGAGTTGGGCAGCTCGACCACCTGGCAGGCAGCCTCGAAGGGGTCGCAGAGCACCTTCTGGTTGGACACCACGACCGACGAGCCGTCCGCCTCGGTGAGGTAGGGGTGCGTCGGGTCGACACCGGAGTCGATGACGCCCACGGAGACGCCGGCGCCGCTGAGCGCGGAGCCATCCGCGCCGGTCAGGGTGCGGTAGGCCTCGTCGCCGCGGGTCGCGGTGTTGGAGGTGGTCTGGGAGAACTCGATGGGCGTGTTGCCCTCGAGGTAGGTGACGCCGGGCACGGCCCGCGCCGCGGCGACCTGGGCCTTGGTGCCGCGTGCCACCACGACCCCGATCCGGTCGAAGCTCGTCGCCTTGGTCAGGCCGGCCACACGCACGGCGTTGTTCGCGGCCGCCAGGTCGGTGCCGTGCACCAGCACGGTGGTCTGCTCGGCGACACCGAGGTCGGACAGCTCGCCCTGGAGGAAGCCCTGCACGGGCGCCAGCCCGAGGTCGCCCAGCAGCCCGGCCTGCGGCGGTGGTGCGGCCGCGGCGGGGAGCGCGGCCACGGCGGCGAGGGCAGCGGCAGCGCCGATCCCGAGGGTTGTACGCAAGGTCCTGCGTGCGGAGCGACGCATGCGGGCGGTTTCCTCCCTGTCGGGCCGGGGACGTGTTCCCGGCATGCCCTCTACAACGCCGCACTGTCGATTTGGTCACGCCCCCCGCCCCGTGAGAGGTGGGTTCGGGACGTTGAGGGGTGGGGTTGGGAGGTTGAGAGGTGGGGTTGGGAGGTTGAGAGGTGGGGTTGGGAGGTTGAGAGGTGGGCTTGGGAGGTTGAGAGGTGAGAGCGCCTCCGGGACGGTGAGGAGCGGACCGGGGAGCACCATCCGAACGCTTCGACTCCCCGGACTCGCGCCTCGACTCCCCGGAGGCACGTCTCGACTTCCCGGAGGCACGTCTCGGCTTCCCGGAGGCACGTCTCGGCTTCCCGGAGGCACGTCTCAACTTCCCGGAGGCACGTCTCGACGGGGTGGGATCTCTAGAGTGGGCGGATGCCGACCCGCCCCGACGTCGTCGAACCCGGAGAGCCCGAGCAGATCGCCGCAGCGCTGGCGGCGGCGTTCGAGGATCGCTCCGGGCGTGCTCCGGACGGGGTGTACGCCGCACCCGGGCGGGTGAACCTCATCGGGGAGCACCTCGACTACAACGGCGGGCGCGTGCTCCCGATCGCGCTCCCCCACGCCTGCTACGTCGCCGCCGGACCCCGTGACGACGCCTTGGTCAGCGTGCACAGCCTCCAGTCGGAGGACACCTGGAGCGGCAGCCTCGACGACGTCGCGGATCGCGGGACGACCGGCTTCGCGGCGTACGCCGCCGGCGTGCTGTGGGCGCTCCGCGAGGACGGCGTCGACGTGCCCGGGCTCGACCTGGTCGTCGACGGCCGGGTGCCCCTGGGCGCCGGTCTGTCCAGCTCCGCCGCGCTGGAGGTATCCGTCGCGCTGGCCGCCTGCGGAACCGCCGGGCACGAGATCGACGACCAGCTGCGCGAACGACTGGTCACCGCCTGCATCCGTGCCGAGAACGACGTCGTGGGCGCCCCGACCGGCGGGATGGACCAGGCAGTCGCCGCCTTCGCCGCTGCCGATCATGCCCTGCTCATCGACTTCGCCTCCGGCGTCCGCAGCCTGGTGCCGTGGCAACCGGCGACCGCCGACCTGACCCTGCTCGTCGTCGACACCCGCGTGCAGCACTCCCTCTCCGACGGTTCGTACGGCGACCGGAGAGGCGAGTCGCAGCGGGCCGCTGCTGCTCTCGGCGTCGACACCCTGGTCGGGGTCGACGACGGCGCCCTCGCCGGCCTGGACGACGACGTCCTGCGCCGACGTGCCCGGCACGTGGCCGCCGAGGACGCCAGGGTCGGCGCGACGGTCGCGGCCCTCGGCGCGGGTGACTTCAACGAGGTCGGCCGACTCTTCACGGCGTCGCACGTCTCGATGCGCGACGACTACGAGATCTCCTGCCCCGAGCTCGACACGGTGGTCGAGACGAGCCTTGCCGCGGGCGCGATCGGCGCGCGGATGACCGGTGGCGGCTTCGGCGGCTCCGCGATCGTGCTGCTGCCGAGCGACCGGCTCGAGATCGTGGAGACCGCGGTCGCACGCGCCTTCGAGGATCGCCAGTGGCGAGTCCCCGGGGTGCTGCGCGCGCCGGCCTCGGCGGCTGCCTACCGGGTCAGGTAGCGCTGACGCCGCCGATGCGGCCCTCCCGGAAGGCCGCGACGAACAGCGCGTGGTCCTTGCGCACCGAGTCGGCGTAGTCGATCGCGAAGTCGGTGAGGTCGGCGACGAACTCCTTGCGGCGGCCTTCGAGCACGGCGCAGATCGCCTCCTCGGTCTGGAAGTTCACCAGGCTCTGCTCGCTGTCCTCGTCGGAGGCGCAGTGCACCTTGGCCGTCGCCCGGCCGAGCTCCTTGACGACCACGGTCATCTGCGCGGGCTCGGTCAGGGAGTCCCAGTCGAGGTCCGCCTCGTAGGGCGAGATCTCCGAGACGACGTACCCGACGCCGTCGATGCTGGTGTAGCCGAGAAGCGGGTCGGTGTGCACCTGCAGCGCCCGCTGACTGACCACCGTCCGATGACCCTCGTGGTCGAAGTACCTCTCGACGGCGGCGCTGTCGACGAAGCGGCTCACGGCCGGCACGTTCGCCTGCTTCATGGACAAGACCACGTCGTTGTCGAGCGACTGGCTGTAGCCCTCCACCAGCACGTTGTACGCCGGGAGCCCGGCGCTGCCGATGCCGAAGCCGGACTTGCCGACGATGTCGCGCACGTCGTAGAAGAGCTCGCGGTCCACGCGCTTGCCCTCCGGAATCGTCTCCAGGTAGGTGGCGAAGGCTGCCTCGACCTTGCGACGCTCCGCCTTTCCCAGCCGACGAACGCTCGCGTCCTCGGCGAAGACCCGATCCGCCCCGTCGATCCGGGTCATCCCGTCGAGCAGCTCCACCCGGCTGGACAGCCGCGCCCGGACGAGGAGGTCCAGGACCGGTCCCTCGGTGTTGCCGAGGTGCAGGGCGAAGTCGTCGTCGTCCGCGCTCTCCACGTAGTGGTTGACCTGGGCGAGGTAGGCCCGCAGGTAGGCCGCGACGAGCTTGCGCACGGCGTCCTCGGGCAGCGCCTTCTGCCAGCCGAGCAGGCCGAGGCTGGCGACGAACCGACGCAGGTCCCACGAGAAGTGCCCGATGTAGGCCTCGTCGAAGTCGTTGACGTCGAAGACCAGCCGGCCGTCTGAGTTCATGTAGGAGCCGAAGTTCTCTGCGTGCAGGTCTCCGTGGATCCACACCGCCGACGTCCGCTCGTCGGCCCAGCTGTCCTTGGTCGCGGTCATGTCGGCGTAGAACAAGCAGGCCGAGCCGCGGTAGAAGGCGAACGGGTCGGCGGCCATCTTGCGGTACTTGCCGCGGAAGGCCTTCGGGTCCGCGGTCATCAGGTCGGCGAACGCGTCCTCCAGCGTGTCGACGATGAGCTGCTGCCGGGATCTGCGGGTGGTCCGAGCCATGTCTGCCAACCTAGGTGACGCCGGAGGCGGCGCGTCAGGGTCGGGGCGCCGGCAGTCCGACGTCCCTGAGCTCGAGCGCGGCAAGGGCCGCCAGGACCACAGCATCACCGTCGCGCCAGGCCCGGGCCGGGTCGTCACTGATCTTCGCAAGCTTGTGCAGTGGCTGGTTGCTCATCGCCCGGAGGGCGAAGAGGTCGAGGTCGGCGGCCGAGTCGACGAACCGCCGACCAGCGGTGGCGCGGCGGATGAAGCGCACCCGCAACGGCACGTAGACGGCCACCATGATCAGGATCGGTACGGCGGCCACGGTCAGGCCGAGCCAGAACGCCAGCGTCTGCACCGCCTCCACCTGGGCGGCGCCGGCCGACGCGATCTTGTCGGCAGCGTCCCCGGCACCGTCGAAGGGGGTGCGCACCTCGTCCCCCACGAGCGGCAGACCGCCCACCGTGGAGCCCGCGTCGCGGAGCCGGCCGGCCAGCCCGGTGCCGGCCTCCTCGATCAGCTCCCCCGGGACGCCCAGCGCCAGCGTCGCGTCGCGCACGACGAGCGCGAGCTTGACCCAGACCGCGATCCAGACGACGAGGAGCAGGTCACCGAGCACCTGACGGGCCTGGTGACTCGGGGCGTTGGCGTAGAGCTTCATGCCGCGATCGTCCCCCGTTGGGAGCGGGATCACTCCCCGGTCGGTCAGCGCGACGGCTCGGGGACGTTGCAGTCCTCGATCTTCGGGTTCACCCCGGCATAGTTCAGGGGACCGGCGACGACCGTCACGGCGATCGTGCCCGCTTCGGCACAGTTGGTGTCGTCGCCCGAGAAGTAGTCCCGCTGGAAGGCCGCCAGCAGCCCGATGACGAGCCAGACGACCACGATGATTCCGCCGATGCGCATGAGAGCCTCCGAGAACAGGAGTGCCCCTCCGGACGGCGCGGCAAACGCGGGCGCTACTTGAGCTGCGCGGAAGTCTTCCCGAGCAGGCGGCGCGCGACGATCAGCTGCTGGATCTGCTGGGTGCCCTCGAAGATGTCGAGGATCTTGGAGTCGCGCGCCCACTTCTCCAGCAGGTCGTGCTCGCTGTAGCCCACGCTGCCGGCGAGCTCGACGCACCGCAACGTGATGTCGCTGCCGACCCGGCCCGCCTTCGCCTTCGCCATCGAGGCCTCCAGGGAGTTGGGCTGGCGGTTGTCGGCCAGCCACGCGGCCTGCAGCGTGAGCAGGTAGGCGGCCTCCCAGTCGCTCTCCATCCGGAGGTACGTCGCCGCGGCAGCCGACTGGGTCAGCGCCGGGCGGTCGTAGTCGATCTCGGCACCGGCCCGCTCGAGCAGCTCACGGACGAGCTCCAGGGACGCCCGGGCGACAGCCGAGCGCCATCGCGGCGACGAGGGGACGGGTGTTGTCGAAGGTGGCCATCGCCCCGGCGAAGCCCTGCTTGACGTCGATCTCCGGCGACGCCGAGGAGGTTCTCCTTCGGCACCCGGCAGTCCTCGAGCGATGATCGTCGCGGTGTCGGAGGCGCGGATGCCGAGCTTGTGCTCGAGCCGGTCCACGCGCAGCCCCGGCGTGCCCTTGGGCACGACGAACGACTTGATCGCCGCGCGTCCGAGGTGACTTGTCGAGCGTCGCCCAGACCACCACGTGGTCGGACCGCTCGCCGGAGGTGACATAGATCTTCTCGCCGTTGAGGACGTAGTCGTCGCCGTCGAGCACGGCCGTCGTGGTGATGTTGGCGGAGTCGGAGCCGGTGCCGGGCTCGGTGATCGCCATCGACGCCCACACGCCCTTGAACCGCTCGGACTGCTCGTCGTCGGCCACCGAGGCGATCGCCGAGTTGCCGAGCCCCTGCCGCGGCATCGAGAGCAGCAGCCCGACGTCGCCCCAGCACATCTCCATCACCGAGAGCACCGAGGCGAGGTTGGTGCCGTTGCTGGGTGGTGCCGTCGTCGCGCCGCGCTGCGTCCTCGCTGCGTCGTACGCCGGACGCGCCGGCACCGCTGGCCTGCCCGGAGTCGGACAGCCCGTCGATCATCGCGGCGAGCATGTCGAGCTCCTTGGGATACTCGTGCTCGGCGTGGTCGTAGGTGCGCGAGTTGGGTCGCAGCAGGTTCATCGCCACCTGGTGGGCGTTGCCGATGAGCGGCCGGAACTTCCGGGGCGTCTCGAGGTTGATCATGCGGTGGCCCCTCGTCGGTCGGTGCGGAGCGGGTGGCGGAGTGCGCAGCGGGGACCGTATCAGGACCCCCCCTCCATCACGCCGACCGCCCGGAGGTCGCGGTACCACCGCTCGACCGGGTGCTCCTTGACGAAGCCGTGGCCGCCGAGCAGCTGGACGCCGTCGTTGCCGATCTGCATGCCGCGCTCGGCACACAGCCGGCGGGCCAGCGCGGCCTCACGGGCGAAGCTCTTGCCCTGGGCTGCCCGCGAGGCGGCCCGGTAGGTCACCAGCCTCATGCCCTGCAGCTCGATCGCCGATGTTGGCCACCATGAACGCGACGCTCTGGCGGTGGCTGATCGGCTCACCGAACGCCTCGCGCTCGTTGACGTAGGGGATGACGTAGTCGAGCACCGCCTGGCCGGTGCCGAGCGCCAGGGCGCACCAGGCGAGCCGGGACAGGCGCACGCACTCGACGTAGTCGTCGGTGCTGCCGAGGAGGGCCGAGCGGCTCGACGCGCACCCCGTCGAGCACGAGCCGGGTCAGCGACGCCGCCCGCAGCCCCATGGACGGCTCGGCCTCGATCCGGACGCCGGCGGTGCCGGACTCGACGCAGGAAGAGCCGAGGCTCGCCCTCGAGAGCGGCACCGACCACGAACAGCTCGGCGTGCGCTCCGCGCGGCACCATCGACTTCACGCCGTCGAGGACGAAGCTCGTCGCCGTCTCCGGGCGCGCGGTGGTCGCGCCGGAGCGAACGGCGTCGAAGAGCGGCCGCGGCTCGGTCAGCGCGAGCGCCGCCGCGGGCACGTCGTCACCGGTGAAGGCCGGCAGGTAGGTGGCCTGCTGCTCCTGGGTGCCCCACAGCGAGAGCGGCGGTGGCGACCGCGCCTGGAGCCAGGCAGGCGACGGCCAGGCCCATGTCACCGTGGGCGAGCGCCTCGGCGACGAGGGCGCCGGCCATCGCGGAACGCTCGGTGGAGATGCCGCCGAGCTCCTCGGGGACCCCGAGCAGCGGCAGCCCGACCTCCCGCCCGGCAGCGCAGCACCTTGTCGGGCGCGGCGGTGGCGGCGTCGGCCTCGGCGGCCGCCGGGCGCAGCACCTCGTCGGCCAGCTCGCGCACCAGCTCGACCAGCATCTGCTCGTCGTCGGTCGGGGTCAGGTCGAAGCGTCCGCGCGGTCGCCGGCGGCGGGCACGCGCGTCGGGCGGCCCCGCCGCCTGCCTGCGCGGGCGAACTGGCGGCTGACGGCCGCCGACCGTGCGGAACCCGGACCGGGTGGCCTCGAACACGACCCGCTCGGCCGGCTGCGCAGGCCGCAACCGGTCCAGCGCGGTGGTCTGCGCGAGCCGGTTGAGCACGGCCACGGCGTAGCCGATGGCGTCCGGCCGCTCCTTCGCGGTGAGGCCGTGTCGTGCCGTCGGCCGCGCGGTGGGGTGCGGTCATGGAGCAAACTGTAACTGCGAGTTACACCTCGAGGCCTAGGGCGACCGCCGTGGCGCGGCTCACGTGCGCGCGGCCTCCCTAGGATGGCGGCATGTCCGACGTGCCCGGTCTCTCCCGACTCCCCCGCCCTCCCGACCGGCGGCACGGTCCGCCCGATCACGCGCTGGGGCGAGGAGGTGATGCACCGCGTGCAGGAGCCGGTGACCGCCTTCGACGACGACCTGCGGAGCCTGGTGGCGGACATGGTCGCGACGATGTACGCCGCCGACGGCGTCGGGCTCGCCGCCTGCCAGATCGGCGTGGACCGGTCGGTGTTCGTCTTCGACTGCCCCGACGACGAGGGCGTCCACCATCGCGGCGTCGTGTGCAACCCGGTGCTCTTCCTGCCCGAGGGCCGGGACCGCAAGCTCGACGACGGCGACGAGGGCTGCCTGTCCCTGCCCGGGGCGTTCGTGCCGCTGGCCCGGCCGGACTTCGCGGCCGTGGAGGGGCAGGACGAGCACGGCGCCGCGGTCCGCTACGCCGGCCGGGGCCTGCTGGCGCGCTGCCTGCAGCACGAGACCGACCACTGCCACGGCACCGTGTTCGGCGACCGGCTCAACCGGCGCGCCCGCAAGAAGCTCCACAAGGAGCACGAGGAGGCCGCCGACGACTTCCCCGCGGACTGGCCGGTCAGCGGGCCGGCTGGGGTGCCGGCGCCGAGTGACCGGGCCGCGCCACGTGGTGGCCGAGGGGCGCGGCGTCCTGCGGGCGCGGGTCAGCGGCGCTGCAGGGCGTAGCAGGCGACGGCGGTGGCGGCCGCGACGTTGAGGCTGTCGATCCCCGCACGCATCTCGATCACCGCGCGGCGGTCGGCGGCTGCTGCCAGCGCCGGGACGAGAGCCCGTGCCCCTCGCCGCCGAGCACCAGCGCCACCCTGTCGAGCCCGGCCACCGCCGTCCTCGAGCGGGCCGCGGCGTCGGGCGCCAGCGTCATCGCCACGGTGGTGAAGCCACGCGCGCGACAGCGCCGGGCAGCGCGTCGTACCAGTCCTCGACGCCGGGTCCACGGCAGCGAGAACACCGCCCCCATCGCCGACCTTGACCGACCGCCGGTAGAGCGGGTCCGCGCAGCGCGGCGAGAGCAGCACGGCGTCGACGCCGAGCGCCGCGCCGCTGCGCAGGATCGCCCCGACGTTGGTGTGGTCGACGATGTCCTCCAGGACCAGCACCGTGCGTGCGCCGGTCGAGCACCTCGTCGACGCTGACGGCAGCGGGCGCCGACGCAGCGACGCCAGCGCGCCACGGTGCACGTGGAAGCCGGTGACCTGCTCGGCCAGCGCCTCCGAGACGACGAAGCACGGGCGCGTCGGTGGCGGCCAGCACGTCGGCGAGCCCGTCGAGCCAGCGCGGCGCCATCAGGAACGAGCGCGGCACG
The DNA here is from genome assembly GCA_963772415.1 of uncultured Actinomycetota bacterium. GTDB lineage: Bacteria > Actinomycetota > Actinomycetes > Propionibacteriales > Nocardioidaceae > Nocardioides_B. The sequence goes on from CAVYWU010000006.1 coordinate 571,363, forward strand.
TAGCCGGCCTCGACGGCCCGCCGGACCACCTTCTCGCCCTCGGCGAGGAACAGCCCGTGCTCGGCCTCGAGGTGCTTGCGCAGCTCGACGTCGCGGAGGTCGCGGTAGTCGGCGAGCCGCGGGTCGGCGGGGTCGTCGACCTCGATCAGCTCGGCCACGGCCCCGCGGCCCGGCGTAGGCGTCGGGTGCGCCACCGCGACCACCGTCGCCGACCACCACGATCGCCGGCGGCCGCACCTGCTCCCGCGTCGACGTCGTCGCCGACGCCGCCCAGGGTGGACAGCACGCGTGCGCTCCCCCGGCATCGTCCCCTCGGAGACGATCGCGACCGGCGTGTCCGCGGTCGCGACCGCCGGCCGACGCAGGGCGCCGGCGATGGGCGGGAGGTTCTGCACCGCCATCAGGAGCACGACGGTGCCGCGCAGCCGCGCCACGGCCGTCCCACTCGACCAGCGACTCGGGGTGGCCGGGCGGGAGGTGACCGGAGATCACGGTGAACTCGTGGGCCACGCCGCGGTGGGTCACCGGGATGCCGGCCACCGCGGGCACCGAGATCGCGCTGGTCAGGCCCGGTACGACGCGGCACGGCACGCCGGCCTCGGCGCAGGCGATCGCCTCCTCGTAGCCGCGACCGAAGACGAAGGAGTCGCCGCCCTTGAAGCGCACCACGCGCTTGCCGGCTCGCGCTCGCTCGACGATGACCCGGTTGATCTCCTCCTGGGCGGCCGAGCGTCCACGCGGCAGCTTGGCGACGTCGACCAGCTCGACGTCCGGGGACAGCTCGTCGAGCAGCGCGCGCGGCGCGAGCCGGTCGGCGACCACCACGTCGGCCTCGCTCAGCGCACGGCGCGCGGCCACGGTGACCAGCTCCGGGTCACCCGGGCCACCGCCGACCAGCACCACGCCCGGCCTGCGCTCGGCGTGGTGCGGGCGCGGCGATCGCACCGTCGCGCAGCCCCGCGACGATGGCGTCGCGGATCGCGGCGGACCGTGCGCGGCTCCCGGTTGCCGAGCACCGCCACGGTGACCCCGGCGTGCCGACCGACCGCCGGGGTCCAGGCCGTGGCCTTGGGGGCGTCGTCGCTGCGCACGCAGAAGATCCGTCGCGCCTCGGCGGCCGCGCTGATCTGCTCGTTGACCGCCGGGTCGTCGGTGGCGGCGATGACGTACCAGGTCTCGTCGAGGTCGTCGTCGGCGAAGCCGCGCCGGTGCCAGGTGATCTCGCCACCGTTGGCGAGCCCCTCGACCGCCGGGGTCACCTGCGGCGAGACGACGACCACACGTCCGCGCCGACCGCGATCAGGCCGGGCACCCGGCGCTGGGCGACGTGGCCGCCACCGGCGACCACGACCCGCCGGCCGGCGAGCCGCAGCCCCGAGGGGTACGGCGGGAAGTCCGCCTGGTCGCTGCTCACGCCGTCGCTCACTTGCGGGCCACACCGGCGGAGTCGAAGGTGGCCATCTCGCGCAGCACCGCGCCGGCCGCCTCGACCAACGGGAAGGCCAGCGCGGCGCCGGTGCCCTCGCCGAGCCGCAGGTCGAGGTCGACGAGGGGCCGCAGCCCGAGCTGCTCGAGCGCCACCTGGTGTCCCGGCTCGGCGCTGCGGTGACCGGCGAAGCAGTAGTCGATCGCGTCCGGGGCGATCGCCTGCACGACCAGGGCGGCCGCACCGGCGATCAGCCCGTCGAGCACGACCGGCACGCCGGCGGCGGCCGCGGCCAGCACGAAGCCGACCAGGCCGGCGTGCTCGAACCCACCGAGCGAGGCGAGCACCCCCAGCGGGTCGTCACTGTCGCGCGGCCGGTCGAGCGCTGCCTGGACGACCGCGATCTTGTGGGAGTGGGTCTGGTCGTCGATGCCGGTGCCGCGACCGGTGACGTCGGCGGCCTCCGCCCCGGTGAACGCCGCGATCAGGGCCGCCGAGGCGGTGGTGTTGGCGATACCCATGTCGCCGGTGAGCAGGCAGTCGTGGCCCGCGCCGATCAGCTGCGTGGCGACATCGACGCCGAGGTAGGCGGCCGCCGCGGCCTCCTCTGCGGCTCATCGCGGGCCCGTCGGCCAGGTCCGACGTACCCCTGCGGATCTTGCGGTCCAGCACGTGGTCGTCGGCCGCGACGTCGGCGTTGACGCCCATGTCGACGACGTACACCTCCGCACCGGCCCTGCGGGCGAGCACGTTGACCGCGGCCCCACCGGCGCGGAAGTTCTCGATCATCGAGGCGGTCACCTCCTGCGGCCAGGGGGTGACGCCCTGGGCGTGCACACCGTGGTCGGCGGCGAAGACGGCGACCACGGGCCGCTCCATCGGCCGCGGCGGGCAGGTGCGCTGGATGCCGCACAACGTCACCGACGCCGCCTCCAGGACGCCCGAGGGCACCGGCCGGCTTGGTGAGCTGGGCCTGCCGGTCCCGGGCGTCCTGCATCGCCTGCTCGTCGAGCGGCTCGATGGCGAGCAGCGTCGCGCGCAGCAGCGGGTCCCACGAACATGCGCCCATTCTCCCCGTCGGACGCCGCTGCCTGGAACCCGCCCATGCCCCGGACTACTCTCGGCCTCTGGTAGCACGACAGATCGCCCATCGATCGCCAGGAGGCGCATGTGAGCACGCTCGACCGTCCCGTGACCCCCAACCCCTACGACCTGCTGCCGGCCACCGGTTCGTTCACCGTGACCAGCAGCGACGTCACGGACGGGAAGCCGCTCAAGGACGACCAGGTGGCCGCGGAGGGGAACACCTCGCCGCAGCTGTCGTGGTCGGACGCCCCCGAGGGCACCAAGAGCTTCGTGGTGACCTGCTTCGACCCGGACGCCCCGACCCCGTCGGGCTTCTGGCACTGGGTGCTGGTCGACGTGCCGGCCGACGTGACGTCGCTCGACGCGGGCGCCGCCGCCGGCGACCTGCCGGGCTCGGCCTTCCACGTGCCGCAACGACGGCGGCGAAGCCGGCTTCATGGGCGCCGCCCCACCCGAGGGCGACCAGGTCCACCGCTACTTCTTCGTGGTGCACGCCGTCGGCGAGGAGTCCCTCGGTGTCGACGCGTCCGCCTCCCCCGCTGTGGTCTCGTTCAACCTGGCTTTCAAGACGCTCGGCCGCGCCATCGTCACGGGCACCTACCAGCACTGAGGCGGGCGAGCACGACACCGGTGGTCGAGGAGGGGAGCGTCTTGCTCCTCAACCACCGCTGACTGGTGAGGCGGGCGTAGACGTCGGAGTCGAGGAAACGAGGGATCGCGAAGCCGCTCGCGATCGCCAGCTCCAGCTCGCCCGCGCGCACCCGCGCGGGATCGACGAACACGATCTGCCGTGCCCTCGCCGACGACGATGTCCTCGTCACTGAGCCTGACCCGGCCGACGTAGATCCTCCAGTGGTCCGCGAGGTGTGAGGACACCTTGGGCGAGTGCTGGACCACCTCGTCGAACCACAGCTCGAGCCCTGACACCGCGAGCCCGGTCTCCTCGGCGACCTCCCGGACGAGGGCGTCGTCCCAGGACTCGCCGTCCTCGACGTGACCGCCGACGAGACCCCACTGGTCGGGCGCCACCGGGGCGTGCTCGTCGCGCTCCTGCAGCAGCACCCAGCCGCGCTCGTCGACCAGGATCACCGACACCACGCGGCAGTTGCGCTCGGCGCAGGGGGTCACGTCCTCGTGGACGGAGCCGGCACGGGCACCTGGAACGGCTGCTGCCTCGCTCACGCGGGTGTCCTCCTCGGTGGAACACGATTGATCGGACAGGGTCGGGTGCTGCACACTGACCCTCCCCACATTCTCACAGCGGCACACCCCCTCCCCTGGTCGGCGCGGCCTGGGGCTGTCGTCGTGTGCGCCACCATCCCCAGGAGGTCCGGTGCTGTACGTCGCCGTAGCCGTGCGCGCCTTCCGCCGCTACTCGACCTACACCGCAGCCACCCTCGCGGGGATCTTCACCAACTGCGTCTTCGGGGTGATCATCAGCTTCAGCTACATCGCGGTGTGGAGCCAGAACCCGAGCGCGGGCGGCTACGACGTGTCCGACGCGCTCACCTTCGCGTGGCTCGGCCAGGCGATGATCATGACCGTCGCGGTGTGGTCCGGCGGCGCGACCGACGACCTGGCCGCCCGGATCCGCTCCGGCGACGTCGCCCTCGATCTCTATCGTCCGGTCGGCCTGCTCGGCTGGTGGCTGGCCACCGACCTGGGCCGGGCCGCCTACCACCTGTGCACCCGCGGGCTGGCCCCCACACTCGTGGGCGCGCTGCTCTTCGACCTTCGCTACCCCGCCAGTGCACTGACCTGGGCGCAGTTCTGGGTGTCGGTGCTCCTCGCGGTGATCGTGTCCTTCGGCATCCGGATGCTCGTCACGGCCAGCGCCTTCTGGCTCCTCGACGACACCGGCGTACGCAACCTCCAGGTGGTCGCGGCGATGTTCCTCTCCGGCCTCACCGTCCCCCTGGTGCTGTTCCCCGGCTGGACCCGCGACGTGGCGATGGCCCTGCCGTGGGCCGCGTTCTTGCAGGTGCCTGCCGACATCTGGCTCGGCCAGCGTGCCGGCGCCGCGGCCTGGGGCGCGCTGGCCTTCCAGGCGGCGTGGGCGGTCGCGCTGCTCGGACTCTGCTCCTGGGTGCTGGCCCGCGCGCGGCGCAAGGTGGTGGTCCAGGGTGGCTGAGGGTGTGGTGGAGAGACTGACCTGGTCGGTGCGCGCCTACGGCTGCTGTCGTGGACGTGGATCCGGGTGTCCATGGCCTACCGCACGTCGTTCACGATCATGACGGTCGCCCAGTTCGTGGTGTGCGGCCTGGACTTCGTCGCGATCGTGATCATGTTCGGCAGCATCGATGCGCTCGGAGGCTTCTCCCTGGCCGAGGTGGCGTTCCTCTACGGCGGGGCGGGGCTCTGCCTGGGCATGGCAGACCTGCTCCTGGGCAACATCGAGCGGCTCGGCACCAAGGTCCGGATGGGCACGTTCGACACGATGCTGATCCGGCCGGTGCCGTTGTTCGCCCAGATGTGCGCCGACGAGTTCGCGCTGCGCCGGATCGGCCGGATCGCACAGGCCGCGGTGGTGCTGGCCTGGTCGGTGACCACGCTCGACCTGGACTGGACGCCGGCCAAGGTGCTGATGCTGGGCTACCTCGTCGTGTGCGGAACGGCGATCTTCGTCGCCTTCTTCACCCTCGGCGCCGCGCTTCCAGTTCTGGACCTCCGACGCGTCCGAGGTGCGAACGCCTTCACCTACGGCGGCAACACCTTTGCGCAGTTCCCGCTGACGATCTTCCGGCCGAGCTGGTGCAAGGCCGTGACGTTCGTGATCCCGCTCGCCTTCGTCAACTGGTACCCCTCGCTGTTCATCCTCGGCCGCGGCGACCCGTTCGGTCTGCCCGAGGCCTTCCAGTTCGCCGCGCCCGTCGCCGCCGTCGCACTCGGCCTTCTGGCCTCGGCCGCGTGGAGCACCGGCGTCCGCCGCTATCGATCGACTGGGAGCTGACATGGTCTCGACAGGCTCGACCGACCCCTTGATCGAGGTCGAGGACCTCCGCCGCAGGTCTTCGTCGTGCGCCGACGCAGCGGGCGGCTGCGCCGTACCGCCACCGAGGTGCGCGCCGTCGACGGCATCTCCTTCGACGTGCCGCGCGGCGAGATGGTCGGCTACATCGGCCCGAACGGCGCCGGCAAGTCGACGACCATCAAGATGCTGACCGGCATCCTCACCCCCAGCGGCGGGACGGCTGCGCGTCGCCGGGATCGACCCGTCGCGCAACCGGGTCGAGCTGACCCGCCGCATCGGCGTGGTCTTCGGGCAGCGCACCACGCTGTGGTGGGACCTGCCGCTGCGCGACTCGTACGAGCTGATGCGCCGGATGTACCGGATCGACGGCGAGCGGTTCCGCGCGAACCTCGCGGAGCTGCGTCGAACTGCTCGACCTCGGCGAGCTGCTCGACGCCCCGGTGCGCCAGCTGTCGCTCGGGCAGCGGATGCGCGGCGACATCGCGGCCGCGCTGCTGCACGACCCCGAGGTGCTCTACCTCGACGAGCCGACGATCGGCCTCGACGTGGTCAGCAAGGGCCGCGGTGCGCGAGTTCCTGCGAGGATCTGAACGCCGAGCGCCAGGCGACGGTGCTGCTGACCACGCACGACCTGACCGACATCGAGCAGCTCTGCTCGCGGGTGATGGTGATCGACCACGGCCCGCTGGTGTACGACGGGTCGCTGACCGGACTGCACGCCCTCGGCGGGGCGACCGGACGCTGGTGGTCGACCTCGTCGACGAGCTCCCCGGCGGCGCCAGCATCGACGTCCCGGGGGCCGGCGTGCGCCAGGTCGACGGCCCGCGGCAGTGGCTGGCTTCCCCGCCGACGCCTCGGCCGCGCCGGTGGTCGCGGCCGTCGCCGCGTCGTACGACGTCGCCGACCTGTCCATCCTCGAGCCGGCCATCGAGGACGTGATCGCCGACCTCTACGCAGCGCCCCCGCCACGCTGAGACGGTCCGAAAGGGATGCTGCTCTCTTGACCCACTCCAGGAACGGTGGTTGCGTCGAGGCGATGATGCACGACCCACCCCGGTGGGGTACGACGTCGAGACGCGCCGCGACTCCGCGAGCGTCCTGACGCCGCGCCACGCAAACCTCAGGAGGCAGCATGACGACCGAACCCCGACCACACGGCGGCTCCACGACCGGCACCGGTGCTCCTGCCGAGAGCGACCGCAACTCGCTCACCGTCGGCGACACCGGCCCGATCCTGCTGCACGACCACCACCTCATCGAGCAGATGGCGCACTTCAACCGTGAGCGCGTGCCCGAGCGCAACGTGCACGCCAAGGGCACCGGCGCCTTCGGCACCTTCGAGACCACCGAGGACGTGTCCGCCTACACCAAGGCGGCCCTGTTCCAGCCGGGCGTCACCACCGACATGCTGGCCCGCTTCTCCACCGTCGCCGGCGAGCAGGGCAGCCCCGACACCTGGCGCGACCCACGCGGTTTCGCGTTGAAGTTCTACACCTCCGAGGGCAACTACGACCTCGTCGGGAACAACACCCCCGTCTTCTTCATCCGCGACACGATGAAGTTCCCGCACTTCATCCGCTCCCAGAAGCGCCGCGGCGGCACCGGCCTGCGCGACAACGACATGCAGTGGGACTTCTGGGTGCACAACCCCGAGTCCGCTCACCAGGTCACCTACCTGATGGGCGACCGCGGCATCCCCGCGTCGCTGCGCGAGATGAACGGCTACGGCTCGCACACCTTCATGTGGGTCAACGCGGCCGGCGAGAAGTTCTGGGTGAAGTACCACTTCAAGTCCGACCAGGGCGTCCGGAGCCTGACCCAGGACGCCGCGGACAAGATCGCCGGAGCCGACTCCGACTTCCACCGCCGCGACCTGTCCGAGGCCATCGGGCGGGGCGACTTCCCCACGTGGACCCTGCACGTGCAGGTGATGCCCTACGCGGACGCGAAGACCTACCGGTTCAACCCGTTCGACCTCACCAAGATCTGGCCGCACGGCGACTACCCGCTGATCAAGGTCGGCACGATGACGTTGAACAAGAACCCGGACAACTTCTTCGCCCAGATCGAGCAGGCCGCGTTCGAGCCGAGCGCCATCGTGCCGGGCATCGGCTTCTCCCCCGACAAGATGCTGCTCGGTCGAGTGTTCGCCTACGCCGACACGCACCGCTACCGGATCGGGCCGAACTACCAGCAGCTGCCGGTCAACAAGCACCGGGTCGAGAAGGCCAACACCTACATGTTCGACGGCCCGATGGCCTTCGAGCACAGCAGTGACGAGCCGGTCTACGCCACCAACTCCTACGGACGCGGCTGGTCGGACGAGACCGGGCCGGTCGAGGACGGCTGGGAGATCGACGGTGAGATGGTCCGGTCCGCCTACACGCTGCGCCGCGAGGACGACGACTTCGGCCAGGCAGGGACGCTCGTGCGGGAGGTGTGGGACGACGCCCAGCGCGACCGCTTCGTCGGCAACGTCGCCGGGCACATCCTGGGCGGCGTCTCCGACCGGCTGCTTCCCCAGGTCCTGGACTACTGGAAGAACGTCGACGCCGACACCGGCAAGCGCATCGAGGAAGCCGTCCACGCCGGGGCGGCCGACCCGCCCGCGCCGCACCCCACTCCGCGCGAGGGTGTCCTCGAGGAGGGCTGACCCTGGCGGGACGTTGAGACGCGCCTCCGGGAAGTTGAGACGCGCCTCCGGGAAGTTGAGACGCGCCTCCGGGACGCCGAAGCGTGCGCTTGGGGCTCCTGGCCGCCCCACACGTGCGTTTGGGCTCCCCGGAAGCGCGTCTCGACAGACAGGCCGGGCTTCGCGGGAGACGGCGGTGCGGCAGGATTGGTCCCATGGCGACATCCCTCGGCGACTGGCAGGTCGACGTCCTCGGCAAGCCCTACTACGCCGAGACGATCGAGCTGGAGGACGACGCCGAGGGCGAGGTCGTCGCCACGCTGGTGCGCCGCCGCGGCCGCTCGCGCAGCCGCAAGGCGGTGCTGCACGTGCACGGCTTCGCCGACTACTTCTTCCAGACGCCTGCTGCCGACTTCTGGCTCAGCCGCGGCTACGACTTCTACGCCCTCGACCTGCGCAAGTACGGTCGCTCTTTGCGGCCGCACCAGACACCCAACTTCGTCACCGACCTCGACGACTACTACGAGGAGCTCGACGAGGCGCACCGCCGGATCACCGCCCGCGACGGCCATGACCACGTCTTGCTGTCCGGGCACTCCACCGGAGGCCTGGTCGTGCCCCTGTGGCTGCACGACAACGGGGCGTCCGCGGCAGGCCTGGTCCTGAACGCGCCCTGGCTCGATCTCCAGGGCAGCCTGCTGCTGCGGACCGCCGGCACGGCCGCGATCGACCAGATCGGTGCGTTGCGGCCCCACCTGTCGATCCCGCGGGAGGTCTCCGGCTTCTACGCCCGCAGCCTGCACCGCGACCACGACGGCGAATGGCCCTTCGACCTCGCCTGGAAGCCGTTGGAGAGCTGGCCGGTGTACGCCGGCTGGTTGCGCGCGGTACGGCGCGGCCACGCTCGCGTGCATCGCGGGCTCGACCTCGACGTGCCGACGCTGGTGCTCACCTCGTCACGCTCCGGACACCCGCGCGAGTGGGACGAGTCCTGCCACAGCACCGACATCGTGCTGGACGTCCGCCAGATCAGGAAGTGGGCGCACAAGGTGGCCGATCACGTCACGCTGGTCAGCCTCGAGGGGGCTCTGCACGACGTGACGTTGTCGCGCAAGGAGATCCGTGAGCAGGCGTTCGAGGAGATCACCCGCTGGCACGACGCCTACGTCGAGGAACTCTGAGCTATTTCGGCGGCAGCGACCGGGCGTAGGCGAGGCCGACGTCGACCCAGCGCTGCAGCTCGGCTGCGTCGGTCACCGCTTCCTGGCCCACGTCGAGCCAGCCCTTCATCGCCCGCCCATGCATCTCGAAGCGCTCCACGTGTGGCTCCCGGCTGAGCGCGTCGGCCTGGCTCGGGTCGACCCGCAGCATCAGGCTGCCCCCGCTGCCGGCCGCCACCGCCATGTGGCCGTGCACCAGGAAGGCGAGCCCGCCGAACATCTTCCTCTCGCTCAGCCCGGCCTCGCCCTCGGTCGCCGCCCGTATCCGATCGGCGAAAGCCTCGTCATAGCTCATGGGTGCGAGTATGCCCCCGACCACCGACACCGGTGCAGAAGGAATCCACGCGACATCTGTCGGTGACCACGGCTAGGTTCGCAGCCGTGACCCTCTCCGTGGACGACTGCACCCGCTTCATCAGCCACTACTCCTCCGTCTTCGCCGAGGCCGCGCGCGACAACCTCGCCGGCGACGTCGAGCACTGCCCGGAGTGGGACGTCGCCGACCTGGTCCGGCACCTCACCGAGGTGCACTGGTTCTGGTCCACGATCGCCGAGCACAGGCTGTCCGGTCCGCCGGAGGAGTCCTCCCGGCCGGCCCGTCCCGGCGGCGAGGCACTGGTCGCCACCTTCGAGGCGGGCGCCGCCCATCTCGTCGAGGTGCTGGCCGCCGCCGACCAGTCCGCGTCCTGCTGGACCTGGTTTCCCGACGAGCAGAACGTCGCCTTCATCACCCGTCACCAGGTCCAGGAGGCGATCGTGCACACCTGGGACGCGGTCAATGCCGCCGGCGGCTCGCTCGACATCGACCCCGTGGCGGCCGCGGACTCGGTCGACGAGTTCCTCACCACCTCTCTGGTGGAGGACGACGACGCCCGCGAGCGCACCTTCACCCCGCTCGACGGCACCCTCGTCCTGCGCGCCACCGACACCGGTGACACCTGGACGCTGACCGACGGCACCGTGCCCGGGGCGGTCGTGATGAGCCACGGGGCCGCCGAGGGTGCTCCGGTCGTGGAAGCCACGGCCGCCGACCTGCTGCTGTGGATCTACCGCCGGCGCGACCTCCCCGTCGGCGCCGCGGCCGAGCTCGCCGCCCGGTTCAGCGCGCTCACCTCCACCGACTGACGGTGCTGCCCGTCGTCTGGGTGCTGCTGGCCGCCGCCCTGTTCGGAACCACCGGGACCGCCCAGGCCCTCGGCCCGGAGTCGACGACGCCCGTGGGGGTCGGCGCCGCCCGCCTCGTCGTCGGTGGCTCCGGCCTGCTCCTGCTGCTCCCGATCCTGGGCCACCGGGTCACCGCGGCCCTGCGCCTGTGGCGCACCGGCGCCGGTCTGCTCGCGGGGGGATGCACGGCGGCCTACCAGCTGTGCTTCTTCGCCGCGGTCGCCGAGGCCGGTGTCGCCGTCGGCACGCTGGTGACCATCGGGAGCGGTCCGGTCTTCGCGGGACTGCTGTCGTGGCTGGTGCTGCGCGAACGTCCGAGCGCCTCGTGGATCGCGGCGACCGGGCTGTGCGCCGCCGGTCTCGCCCTGCTCTCCCTCGACGGTCTCGCCGGCGCCGGTGCGAGTGCCAAGGGGGTGCTGCTGGCGCTTGCCTCCGGGCTCGGGTACGCCGTCTACACCGTCTTGTCCCGCTCCCTGATCCGCGGGGGCGCGGCCTCGGAGGTCGTGATGGCAGCCGCCTTCGGGCTCGGTGGGCTGGTGCTCCTGCCGGTGCTGGCGTTCCAACCGCTCGCCTGGTTGGCCGAGCCCGGCGGCTGGGCGCTCGCGGCGTACCTCGGGCTGGGCACCACCACCCTCGCCTACGTCCTCTTCGGACGCGGGCTGGCCGTGCTGCCGGCAGGACCGGTCACCACCTTGGTCCTGGCCGAGCCCCTGGTCGCGACAGCGCTGGGGGTGACGCTCCTCGACGAGCGGCTGCCCGCCACCGGCGTGGCGGGCGCGGTCCTGATCCTGGTGGGACTGGTGCTCCAGGGGGTGGTGGCGTCCCGGCGGCCCCGGGAGCCGGTGCCCCCGCTGCCCGGCTGAGCGCACGGAAGTGTTCGACCTCAGTTGAGGACGAACGCGGTGATCGCGGTGACGCCCACGACCACGATCAGACCACGCAGCACCAGCGGCGGCAGCTTGCGCCCCACGGTGGCGCCGATCTGACCACCGACCGTCGATCCGACCGCGATCAGGGCGACGATCGTCCAGTCGACCTCGGCAACCGCGATGAACACCACGGCGGCCACCGTGTTGTTGAGCATCGCCAGCACGTTCTTGGCGGCGTTGTTGCGCTGCATCGACTGGGTCAGCCCGACCCCCAGGACCGACATCAGCAGCACTCCCTGGGCTGCTCCGAAGTAGCCGCCGTACACCCCGGTGAGCAGCACCAGCACCCACACCCAGAGGGCGCCGTGCTCGGGGCGCTCCACACCCCGCGCCTCGGCCCGCGCCGCCACCCGCGCGCTGATCCACGGCTGCACGACCACCACGAGGCAGCCGAGACCGATCAGCACCGGTACGACGGCGTCGAACGCCGCCTCCGGCAGCACGAGCAGCAGCACCGCACCGACCACGCCGCCGAGGATCGAGGCGGATCCGAGCCGGAGCAGCCGGGTCTTCTGGCCGGTGAGCTCGCGGCGGTAGCCGAACGCTCCTGACATCGACCCGGGCACCAGGCCGATGTTGTTGGACACGTTGGCGGTGACCGGAGGGATGCCGAGCGCGAGAAGGGTCGGGAACGTGATCAACGTCCCCGACCCCACCACGGTGTTGATGGTGCCGGCCGCGAGCCCCGCGAGGAGGACCGCGACGATCTCGAGTGGACTCACTGGGCGGGCGGCTCCCCCGGGTCAGCCTCGGGCGGGCAGCCGGTGAGTCCTCGGCCGCGGCCGACCCGCGGTTGTCGCCCGGGTCGACTCCTCGGCAGCCGCGATGGCGGCAGCCACCTCGTCGTGGGCCTTCGACAGGACTCGGCCTGCTCGCCCTCGATCTGGCTGACGTCCGGGACGCTCGAGCCCCATGTCGACCGCTTGGCCGGACCGTCGACCTCGTCGGGGATGCCGCGCAGGCTGTTCATCGTCGACCCGAGGCCCTCCAGCGCCTTGCCGATCTCGCTGGGCACGATCCACACCTTGTTGGCGTCCCCCTTGGCGATCTCCGGCATCATCTGGAGGTACTGGTAGGCCAGCAGCGACTGGTCGGGCCGGCCGTCGTGGATGGCCTGGAACACGGTCTGGATCGCCTGGCCCTCACCCTGGGCCCTCAGGATCTTCGACTCGCGATCGGCCTGGGCACGCAGGATCAGCGACTCGCGGTCACCCTCGGCGGTGAGGATCGCCGACTGCTTCTGGCCCTCGGCGGTGAGGATCGCGGACTGACGCTGGCCCTCGGCGGTGAGGATGGCGGCCCGCTTGTCGCGGTCGGCGCGCATCTGCTTCTCCATCGAGTCCTTGATCGACGGCGGCGGGTCGATGCCCTTGAGCTCGACCCGGTTGACCCGGATCCCCCACTTGCCGGTGGCCTCGTCGAGCACGCCGCGCAGCCGGGTGTTGATCTCGTCGCGGCTGGTCAGCGTCTCCTCGAGGTCCATGCCGCCGACGATGTTGCGCAGCGTGGTCATGGTCAGCTGCTCGACGGCCTGGATGTAGTTGGCGATCTCGTACGTCGCCGCGACCGGGTCGGTGACCTGGAAGTAGATGACCGTGTCGATCGAGACGACCAGGTTGTCCTCGGTGATGACCGGCTGCGGCGGGAACGAGACCACCTGCTCGCGCAGGTCGATCATGTAGCGCACCTTGTCGACGAAGGGCACCACGACGTTGAGCCCGGCGGGGAGCGTGGACTTGTACTTGCCGAAGCGCTCGACCACCCCGGCGCGTGCCTGCGGCACGATCCGGACGGTCTTGCCGAGGCCGGCGATGACGAAGACCGCCAGCAGCGCGAAGAGCACGAGTCCGATGGGAAAGCCGTCCATGTTGTCCCCTCTTTCAGTCGTCCGACTCGATCTGGGGCACCGGATGCACGTAGGCGGTGGCGCCCTTGATCTGGAAGACGTCGACGCGGGCGCCCTCGTCGGATGGTGATGGTCTCGTCGTAGGGCAGCGCCGACCACAGCTCGCCGCCGATCTTGATCCGGCCACCGTCGACGGTGATCTCCGAGACGGCGACCCCCTGGCGGCCGACCAGTGCGTCGTGCCCGAGCGTCAGCTCGGGGCCCGCGTGCAGACGCTTGACGATGCTGGGACGGACCAGGGCGAGCATGGCGACCGAGGTGGCGATCGCGGCCAGGACCTGCACGGCGATCGGCAGGCCGAGCAGAGCAGTCAGGATGCCGACACCGGCACCCATCGCGAGCATCAGCAGGACCAGGTCGAGACTGAACAGCTCGGCGACCCCGAGAAGGATCGTGACGGCTGTCCAGGTCTCCCACATGTGATCCCGGAACCACTCCATGACGCCAGCCTAGCCGGAGTGCCTGGAGTGCGGTGCAGAGGACGGCGTCGCGCCGACCAGCGATCGTCCTCGTGGCTCAGCCGCAGCGGCATCCCGAAGGTCGTAGAGACGTCTCCTCGGTCATCACGTGCTCGAGCGGGCCGGCGGCGACGACACGCCCCTCCCGCAGCATCATCGCGTGGGTGAAACCGGGTGGGATCTCCTCGACGTGGTGCGAGACGAGCACCGTCGCCGGCGACATCTCGTCCATCGCCAGCACCGACAGCGTCGAGACCAGGTCCTCGCGGCCGCCGAGGTCGAGCCCGGCTGCGGGCTCGTCGAGCAGCAGCAGCTCGGGGTCGGTCATCAGGGAGCGGGCGATCTGGACGCGCTTGCGCTCGCCCTCGCTGAGGGTGCCGAACGTGCGGTCGGCGAGGTGGCCGGCGCCCATCTCGGTGAGCAGCTCGTCGGCGCGCGCGTGGTCGAGGTCGTCGTAGTGCTCGCGCCACCGCCCGATCACGGCGTACGACGCCGACACGACCACGTCGTGCACCCGCTCGTCGCGCGGGATCCGATCGGCCAACGCGGCGCTGGTGAGCCCGATCCGCGGCCGCAGGTCGAAGACGTCGACGGTGCCCAGCACCTCGCCGAGGATGCCGACCACCCCGGAGGTGGGGTGGATCTGGGCCGAGACGACCTGCAGCAGCGTGGTCTTGCCGGCACCGTTGGGCCCGAGCACCACCCAGCGCTCGTCCTCCTCGACGGTCCAGTCGATGCCTTCGATCAGCGTGGCCGGCACCACGCCGAACGGTGACGTCGGCGAGCTCGAGAACCGGGTCCATGTCACTCCTTACGTCGGTTGGTCGGCGGCGTGACCGCCCCAAACCTACGGCACCGCTCCGGCCTGCGACGTGCGAGCGAAACCCCGGCGTAGCCTGCGTCTTCGTGAGCCCCTCGCTCCCGCTGTCCGCACGCTTCGCGCTGTGGTTCTCCGCCTTCGCGGCGGGTCGCGCCAGCCTCGACGAGGCGCGGGACCGCGTCGTCGGGGACGACGCCGCCCACGACGTGGTCGGCTGCCCGACCGGGACGAGCCGGTACCGCTGATCCTGGCCCTCGGCCTGCTCCGTGTGGAGGGCGCCACCGCGGCTGGGCTCGCCCTGCCGGCTGCCGGCGACCCGCTCGGCCTCGCGGTGGTCCGGCCGTCGTTCAACGACGAGGTGCTCGAGGTCGGCGAGGGGGTGGTCTTCGCCGGGGCCGACCTGGGCCTCGTCCCGCACCGCGGTCGGAGCGGGCGTCCAGTGGCAGGTGATGCCGGCAGCCTCGCGACGGCAGCTCCCCGACCCGTTCGAGGCCGAGGCCGGCGCTGCGCGCAGGCCTGCTCGGGACCAGCGAGGCGCTCGCGGACCTCGACGTCGCCCGCTGGCGGCCGGAGGTCGCCGACGAGCTGATGGCGCTGCGCCGCGCCGACCGATCTGGTCCTGCCCGCGACGATGGCCCCGCGAGCCGTCCGGCTGGCCGGGCTGGCCACCCGCTGCCGGCTGATCGTGGATCTCGCGCTCGAGGACGACGGCGGCGCCGTCACCGCGCCAGAGGCCGACTCCCGCCGAGGCGCGTCCTGATGCCGCTCGACCACGCTGCGAGACGTGGCCTGGTCGCCGCCTGCGCCTACCCGTGGCGCGGTCTAGGGTGGCCCGCGTGTCCCTCGACAGCTCGACCGACGAGCCGTCCCAAGACACTCCTGATCACCCTGACCGGGCAAGGACCGGCCGGGCGTCACCTCGACGCTGTTCGCCACCCTGGCCGCGTTCGGCGGTGCCGTGCTCGACATCGAGCAGATCGTGCTCCGCCGCCGGCTCGTGCTCGGCGTGCTCGTGACGGCGCCGCGCGACTGGAAGGCGCTGCCGCGACGCGATGGAGCGGGTCGGCGGGCGAGCTCGACATGCAGGTCGAGGTCGACCGGGGCATCGGTGACAACCGGAGCCGCCGCGAGGGCCGCAGCCACGTGACGGTGCTCGGGCATGCCCCTGCAGGCCGAGGGCGATGGCCGCGATCGCCGGCCGGATCGCCGACATCGGCGCCAACATCGACCGGATCGAGCGGATGGCGCGCTACCCGGTCACCGCGATCGAGCTGCACGTCTCCGGCGCGCGACCCGGACCGGCTGCGGATGATGCTGGCCGAGGAGGCCGCCGCCCAGAGCGTCGACGTCGCGGTCCAGCCGGCGAACCTGCTGCGGCACGGGATGCGGCTGGTCGTCATGGACGTCGACTCGACGCTCGTGCAGGGCGAGGTGATCGAGATGCTCGCCGAGCACGCCGGCTGCCTCGACGAGGTGGCCCGGGTGACCGAGTCCGCGATGCGCGGCGAGCTCGACTTCGAGGAGTCGCTGCGCGAGCGGGTCGCCCTGCTCGAGGGGCTCGACGCGTCGGCTCTCGACGAGGTGTACGACGCACATCGTGCTCGCGCCGGGCGCGCGCACGATGGTGCGCACGCTCAAGCGGCTCGGCTACCGCTTCGCGATCGTCTCCGGCGGCTTCAGCCAGGTCACCGACCGGATCGCCGCGGACCTCGGCATCGACTTCGCCGCCGCCAACGAGCTCGAGGTGGTCGACGGCCGGCTCACCGGCCGGATCGTCGGGCCGATCGTGGACCGCGCCGGCAAGGCCGACGCGCTGCGCCGCTTCGCCGACGCGGGCCGGGGTCTCCACGGCCGCCACCGTGGCGATCGGCGACGGCGCCAACGACCTCGACATGCTCTCCGCCGCCGGACTCGGGCATCGCGTTCAACGCCAAGCCGGTGGTGCAGCAGGCCGCCGACACGGCGTGAACGTGCCCTACCTCGACGCGATCATGTACCTGCTCGGGATCAGCCGCGAGGAGGTCGAGGCCGCCGACGCGGAGGCCGGCCTGGTGACGCCCGGCCCCGCCGCTGGCCTGAGCCGGCTCAGCGCCGTCCGGCGGCGTGGAAGCCGACGACCCGGCCGCCCTCCGCGGCGAGCTCGCGACCACGCGGACCGCCACGTCGAGGACCACCAGCGGCGCTCGGGCGGGAAGCCACGCAGCAGGCCGCTGATCGCGGCCTCGTCGCCGTCGCCGTCGTCGAGCATGGTGGACGAGGTACGCCGCGGTCGGGTTGTGCCCGACGAGGATCACCGACGCCGCGTCCGTCGGGCACGTCCTGCAGCGCCTCGCAGCGCGTCGTCGACGCCACCGTGGTAGAGCCGCCTCGTCGAAGGACGCCTCCGCGTCGGAGCCCGAACGCATCCACGCACGTCGGCCCAGGTCTCCCGGGTCCGCGCCGCGGTCGAGACGACGGCGTGGTCCGGCACGGTCGCCGGTGCTCGCGCAGCCACGTCGCCGGCGGCGGCCGCGTCGGCGTGCGCCGCGGTCGGTCAGCCGCCGGGCATGGTCCGATGGACGCGAAGGGCTCGGCCTTCGCGTGCCGCATCACGATCAGCCGGCGGCTGACCCGGTCACGGGGGCAACTGTGCCACCCCGTAGGCTGCCGTGCATGCCGAATGGGCCAGAAGCGACCCAGTTGTCCGCACGAGCGAACTCCGCCAGAGCCGACCCGGCGCGCGGCCCACTGCTGGCGATCGGGGGCGCCGAGGACAAGCTCGGCAGGCGCACCGTGCTCTCCGAGTTCGTCGCCCTCGCCGGCGGCGACGGACGCCCGGATCGCGGTGATCCCGACCGCCTCGTCGCTCGGGCCCGAGATCGTCGAGGTCTACGACGCCCTCTTCCGCAGGCTCGGCGCCGCGCGAGGTCGTCGGCGGCCCGCCCCGAGACCCGCGAGGAGGCGGAGGACCCCGACCTGGTCGCGCGCCTCGAGCGAGGCCACCGGCATCTTCATGACCGGCGGCAACCAGCTCAAGCTCTCCGGCGATCGTCAACGGCACCGCGTTCGGCGAGGCCATCCAGGCCGCCCACGCAGCGCGGCGTGGTCGTGGCCGGCACCAGCGCCGGCGCCAGCATCCAGTCCTCGCACATGGTCGCCTTCGGCTCCGGGCGGCTCCACCCCCAAGCAGCGGATGACCCAGCTCGCCGCCGGCCTCGGGCTGATCCGCGACGTCGTGATCGACCAGCACTTCGGCCAGCGCAACCGCTACGGCCGGCTGCTGATGCTGGTCGCGCAGAGCCCGCGACCTGCTCGGCATCGGGATCGACGAGGACACCGGCGCCGCTGATCACCGACGTGGACGGCCACGAGATCCTGCGAGTCCTCGGTCGCGGCGTCGTGACCGTCTTCGACGGTCGCAACGTCGTCTCCAACGCCCACGAGGCGCGTCGTACCGCGCCGCTGCTGGCGTCCGGGGTCGTCCTGCACGTGCTGCCGGCCGGCTCCGTCTTCGACCTCACCGACAAGGCGCTGGTCCGCGAGGCACCCGAGGTCGACCCGGCCGAGGCCGAGGAGCTCGCGGTCGCCGGGCGCGACCTGAGAGCGGTTGGCCCGCGACATCGCCGCCGGCGACGTCTCGCCCACCGTGCTGAGACGTCGCCGTGCCCGGCAGCCCGCCGAAGGAGAGTCCGCGAGAATGACCGAGCAGCACTCGCGACCGACCGACGCGACCCTCCCCCGACCTGGCGATCCTGGAGACGCGGGTCTACCGCGGTGCCAACGTGTGGTCCTACGACAAGGCGATCCACCTCGTGGTCGACCTCGGCTCGCTCGAGGACTTCCCCACCAACACGCTGCCCGGCTTCACCGACGAGCTCCTGCAGATGCTTCCCGGGCTGCGCGAGCACTCCTGCTCCCGCGGGCCGCCGCGGCGGCTTCGTCGAGCGGCTCAACGAGGGCACCTGGCTCGGCCACGTCGCCGAGCACGCCGCGCTGGCGCTCCAGCAGGTCGTCGGCCACGACATCCGCCGCGGCAAGACCCGGCAGGTCAAGGGCACTGCGCGGGCACTACAACATCGTCTACGGCTACGTCGACGAGCAGGTCGGCCTCGCCGCCGCCCGGCTCGCCGTACGCCTGGTCAACCACCTGGTCGAGGCGCGACCCGGAGTTCGACTGGGACGAGGAGCTCGAGACGTTCATCCTGCGCGCCGAGCGCACCGCGTTCGGTCCGTCCACCCAGGCGATCCTCGACGAGGCCGTCTCCCGCGACATCCCGTGGATCCGGCTCAACCAGCACTCGCTGGTGCAGCTCGGGCCAGGGCGTCCACCAGAAGCGGATCCGCGCCACGATGACCTCGGCGACCAGCGCCATCGCCGTCGACGTCGCCTCCGACAAGGACCTCACCACCCGGCTGCTCGGCGCGGCCGGGCTGCCGGTGCCCAAGCAGGAGTCCGTCCGCACCGCCGACCAGGCCGTCACCGTCGCGCAGCCGGATCGGCTACCCCGTCGTGGTCAAGCCGCTCGACGGCAACCACGGCCGCGGCGTCTGCCTGGACCTGCAGAACGACGACGACGTACGCGAGGCGTTCCCGATCGCCAAGGACCAGTCCCGGCGCGGCTGGGTGATCGTCGAGTCCTACATCACCGGCCGCGACTACCGCTGCCTGATCATCGACGGCACGGCTCGCCGCCGTCGCCGAGCGGGTGCCCGCGCACGTGGTCGGCGACGGGCAGACCACCGTCGAGCAGCTGGTCGAGCTGACCAACGCCGACCCCCGTCGCGGGGTCGGGCCACGAGAAGGTGCTCACCCGGATCAAGGTCGACGACGCGGCGCTGCAGCTGCTCGCCGACCAGGGCTACAAGATCGACGACGTCCCGTCCGGCCGGCGAGATGGTCAAGCTGACCCTGACCGGCAACATGTCGACCGGCGGCATCTCGATCGACCGCACCTTCGAGGCGCACCCGGAGAACGTCGAGATCGCCGAGGAGGCCGCCCGCGTGGTCGGCCTCGACATCGCCGGCATCGACTTCATCTGCCCCGACATCACCGAGCCGGTGCGCGAGACCGGTGGCGCGATCTGCGAGGTCAACGCCGCGCCCGGCTTCCGGATGCACACCCACCCGACGATCGGCGACCCGCAGTTCATCTCCAAGCCGGTGGTCGACATGCTGTTCCCGCCGGGGACGCCGAGCCGGATCCCGATCGTGGCCGTGACCGGCACCAACGGCAAGACCACGACCGTCGCGGATGATCTCCCACATCTTCAAGGGGATGGGCCGCAAGGTCGGGATGACCTCGACCGACGGTGTCGTCATCGACGAGCGGCTGGTGATCCGCGCCGACGCGTCCGGTCCGAAGTCGGCCCGGATGGTGCTGCAGAACCCGCGCGTCGACTTCGCGGTCTTCGAGGTCGCCCGCGGCGGCATCCTGCGCGAGGGCCTCGGCTACGAGCGCAACGACGTCGCCGTCGTGCTCAACGTGCAGCCCGACCACCTCGGGCTGCGCGGCATCGACACCGTCGAGCAGCTCGCCGACGTCAAGGCCGTGCTCGTCGAGGCGGTCCCGCGCGACGGCTCACGCCGTACTCAACGCCGACGACCCGCTCGTGCGCGAGATGCGGCGTCGCTGCTCGGGACAGGTGGTCTGGTTCTCGATGGCCGAGCCCGGCTCCGAGGAGCGCGACATGATCGACGCGCACTGCCGCCGGGGCGGCAAGGCGCTCGTGCTCGAGCCCAGCGAACGCGGCGAGATGATCGTGGTGCAAGCACGGCCGCCGCGAGATGCAGCTGGCCTGGACCCACCTGCTGCCGTCGACGTTCGGCGGCAAGGCCCGGATGAACGTGCAGAACTCGCTCGCCGCCGCGGCGGCCGCCTTCGCGTCGGGTGCTCCGCTGCACGACATCCGGCAGGGGCTGCGCACCTTCTCCACCAGCTACTACCTGTCCCCCGGCCGGCTCAACGAGGTCGAGGTCAACGGCCGCACGGTCATCGTCGACTACTGCCACAACGCCCCTGGCATGCGGATGCTCGGCGACTTCGTGGACCGCGTCGGTGAGGGCCTGTCGAGCACCAGCGAGCTCGGCAAGCCGTCCCGCATCGGCGTGATCGCCACCGCGGGAGACCGCCGCGACGACGACATGCGCGAGCTCGGCACCATCGCCGCCCAGCACTTCGACGTCGTCGTCGTCCGCGAGGACGTCGCAGCTCCGCGGCCGCGAGCGCGGCGACACCGCCCGCCTGGTCGCCGAGGGCGTCCGTCAGGCGATGGCCGACGGCGCTCGCTGCAAGCAGCTCGAGGTCATCGTCGACGAGATCGAGGCCGTCCGGCACGCGATGGCCCGGTCCAACGCCGGCGACCTGGTCGTGGTCTGCGTCGACAAGCACCCCATGGTGATGGCCGAGCTGGAGAACTGGTCCCACCAGGCCCAGGCAGGCTCCGGCTCCGAGGACGCCCCCGTCGGCGACCCCGACTTCACTCCCGCCACCTCCTAGCCACCTCGTCGAGACGTGCCTCCGGGAGCTCGAGACGTGCCTCCGGGACGCCGACGCGATGCCTCCGGGACGCCGGAAGCGTGCGTTTGGTCCTTCGTGAGTCACCGCTGACCGCGCCTCGATTCCCCGCAGCCACGTCTGAACTCCCCGCAGGCACGTCTGAACTCCCCGCAGGCACGTCTGAACTCCCCGCAGGCACGTCTGAACTCCCCGCAGGCACGTCTGAACTCCCCGCAGGCACGTCTCAACGAGGGGGGCGGGCGGCCCTGACCTTGTCGCGGAGGGTCTCGGGCGAGTCGACGGTGAAGCCCGGCCTCGGCGAGCCAGTCGTAGACGCCCTGCCGGTCCTCGTGGCACATCAGGCCGACGACGTCGCCCGGCCCGGCCTGGTCGACCAGCGCCTCGAGACCGGCCACCTCGGTGGGGTACGACGGGACGTCCTCGACGCCGACGCGGGCGGCTCCGGCGCGGAACAGCTCGTCGAGCTCCTCGGTCGTGCGACCGCGGAGGTACTTCGCCTTGTGCGCGATGACGACCACGTCGGCGTCGCGGGCTCCCATCTCGCCGAGGCTGCCGACGATCTCGTCCTGGCGGTCTCCGACCGCACCCAGCGCGAGCAGCAGCCGGGCACCCGGACGGCGTACGCCGTTCATGATCTCCAGGAGCGCCTCGAGACCGGCCTCGTTGTGGGCCAGGTCGATGACGACGCTCACGTCGTCGCGGGTGAAGAGGTTCATCCGACCCGGGTTGTGCTCGGGATCGGGCCGGAAGGAGGTCAGCCCCGCAACCACCGCCTCGCGGGGCATCCCGATCGCCAGCGCGGCGGAGGCTGCGCCGAGAGCGTTCTCGAGGTTGAAGCGCGACAGCCCGGCCAGGGTCATCGGGATGTCGACCACCTCGATGATCGGGTCCGGGTCGGCGTCGGACTCGAGCACGCACAGCCAGCCGTCGATGACGGTGGTGGCCCGGCCGCCGTCGCTGAGCACCTCGCGCAGCGCCGGCGAGTCGGCGTCGCGGGAGAACACCCACGGCTGGGCCTTGATCTCGGTGCGGGTGGCCAGGACGCGCGGGTCGTCGGCGTTGAGCACCGCCCAGCCGTCGGGCCGGGTGATCCGGCGAGACGATCCCCTTGACCTCCGCGAGCTGGTCGACGGTGTCGATGCCGTGCAGCCCGAGGTGGTCGGCGGAGACGTTGGTGAACACCGAGACGTGGTTGTAGGCCAGACCGATCCCCTTGAGCAGGATGCCGCCCCGGGCGGTCTCGGTGACCGCGAGCTGCACCTCCTTGTGGGCGAGCACCCGGCCCGCGCCGCTGGGGCCGGAGTAGTCGCCGGCCTCGACCAGCTCGCCGTCGATGTAGATGCCGTCGGTGCTCGACCAGCCGACGTGCAACCCGTGGGTGCGGGCGATGTGGGCGATCATCCGCGAGGTCGTCGTCTTGCCGTTGGTGCCGGTGACGGCGACGATCGGGATGCGCGGCCGGATCGTCGTCGGTGCCGGCCCGCGCTCGCTGGCGCGCACGATCGCCGCGGCCTCAACGACGATCTCCTCGAGGTCGGTGCTCCTCTCACCCACGGCGCCCACGGCCGCGACTCCGTCGAGCACCTCGGCGACGGCCCGACCGAGCGCCTGGGCGCGGGTGCGGTTGCGCCACGGGTAGGCCACGACCAGCTGATGGACGTCGTTGGTCGGGCGCACCCGCACGGCCAGCCGGGTGACACCGCTCTCGGCGGCGATGTGGCGCACCAGCCGCGCGACCGCGCGGGCCGCGAACCGCTGCCGGAAGCCGCTGCCCGGCTCACCCGGACGTGCTCTGGGTCAGCCCGATCCGGGTCGCGAACCGCATCGCCCGCGCCTCGGGGGCGTCGATCACCCCGGTGAGGTCGAGGGTGAGCTTGATCGCCGCACGCGGGAAGTAGAGGTTGGGGCCTTCGAGGACCCGGAGCTCGACGAGGGAGGATGTCACCTCGGCGACGCTACCGAAACCCCTGCGCGCCTCGTCAGGCCCCCATGGCGTGGTAGCCGCCGTCGACGTGCACGATCTCGCCGGTGGTGGCCGGGAACCAGTCCGAGAGAAGCGCGACGACCGCCCGCGCGGTCGGCTCGGTGTCCTTCTCGTCCCAGCCGAGCGGCGACCGGTCGCTCCACATCGACTCGAGCTCCTCGAAGCCGGGGATCGCCTTCGCGGCCAGTGTCTTCAGGGGTCCGGCGGAGACGAGGTTGACGCGCACACCCTGAGGGCCGAGATCGCGGGCGAGGTAGCGCGAGCACGACTCGAGAGCGGCCTTGGCCACGCCCATCCAGTCGTAGGCGGGCCACGCGATCGTCGCGTCGAAGGTCATCCCGACGACCGACGAGCCCTCGCTCATCAGGGGCAGGCAGGCGGTCGAGAGCGACTTCAGGGAGTACGCCGAGACCTGGACCGCCTGGGCGACGTCGTCCCACGGGCCGTCGAGGAACTTGCCGCCGAGCAGCGTCTCCGGATTGCCGTAGGCGACGGAGTGGACCACGCCGTCGAGCCCGTCGACGTGCTCACGCAGCAGCCCGGGCAGGCGCTCGAGGTGCTCGGGGTCGGTGACGTCGAGCTCGATCACGGGGGCGGGCTCCGGCAACCGGTTGACGATGCGCTTGGTGATGCCCAGCGCGCGACCGAAGTTGGAGACCACGACGGTGGCCCCCTCCTGCTGCGCGACCCGCGCGACCGCGAACCCGATGGAGGTGTCCATCGTGACGCCGGCGACCAGGATCCGCTTGCCCTCGAGAATGCCCATTGCGTCGTGCTCCTTCGTGGTTGTTGTCGGCGAGCGCGTCAGTGGCCCATGCCGAGACCACCGTCGACGGGGATCACGGCACCGGTGATGTAGCCGGCCCCGTCGGAGGCGATCCAGTGCACGACCCCGGCGACCTCGTCGGTGCTGGCGTAGCGGCCGAGCGGGATCTGCGCCTTGTACTCCGTCTGCTTCTCCTCGGGGAGGACGGCGGTCATCTCGGTCTCGACGAAGCCCGGCGCGACGACGTTGGTGGTGATCGACCGACTGCCGAGCTCGCGCGCCAGCGAGCGGGCCATGCCGACGAGTCCGGCCTTGCTGGCCGCGTAGTTGACCTGTCCGGCCGAGCCGAGCAGGCCCACCACCGAGGAGATCAGCACGATCCGGCCCCGGCGCAGCCGCAGCATCCCCTTGGCCGCGCGCTTGGCGACCCGGAAGGAGCCGGTCAGGTTGGTCTCGATCACCGAGGACCAGTCCTCCTCGCTCATCCGGAGCAGCAGCGTGTCGCGGGTGATGCCCGCGTTGGCGACGAGCACCTCCACCGGGCCGTGCGCCGCCTCGACCTCGGCGAAGGCCGCCTCGACCGCGTCCGGGTCGGTGACGTCGCAGCGCACCCCGAGCGTGCCCTCGGGCGCGTCGCCGACTGCGCAGGTGACGGCGACCTTGTCCCCCGAGGCGACGAAGGCCTCGGCAATGGCGCGGCCGATGCCGCGATTGCCTCCGGTGACGAGTACCGATCTGCTCACACGCCTGAACGCTATCGGCTACCGATCGGTGGTGGAAGCCAACCGGCACCCCGGCGGTCAGTCGTCCTCCAGCCGGAAGCCCAGCTTGAGGCCGACCTGGAAGTGCTCGACGGTGTTGTCCTTGACCTGACCGCGGATCTGGGTGACCTCGAACCAGTCGAGATGACGCAGCGTGCGCGAGGCCCGCTCGATGCCGTTGCGGATGGCCTGGTCGATGCCCTCGGGCGAGGTGCCGACGATCTCGGTGACGCGGTAGGTGCGGTTGGACATGGGTCCTCCTGGGGCACTGGGTCAGCCCGCTGGGCAGCGGGTGGTGAAGCTCACGCTAGTGGCGCGGCCCGATGCGGTGCAGCGGCCTGGGGTCCGGCGACCCGGCGACGTACGGTGGGAGCATGGCTCGCCACGAGCCGGAGCCGGTCCGGATCACCAGCGCCACTCGATCTCGCAGTGACGACATCGGCGGGCGGCAGCGGCGCTACGTCATGTCGATGACGATCCGGACGGTCTGCTTCCTGCTCGCGGTGGTGAGCATGCGGCCTGGTTCATGTGGGTCTTCCTGGTGGCCTCGTTCTTCCTGCCCTACGTCGCCGTGGTGATGGCCAACGCCGGCGCGAGCCCGGATCCGGGTGGTCCCGACCTGATCGACCCGGACTTCACGAGGACCGCGATCGAAGGTCCGCACCGGGACTGAGCCGTCGCACAGGCGCACGGCGGAGGCTCCGACCGTTCCCCGCGAGTGGTCCAGACACCTCGACCGCCTCGGGTGTGCCGCTCGTTGACCGTTGGATTTGTCCTAGGGTGCGTGCAACAATCGCAACCGCGCGAGCTCAGCCTCCCCCGTCTGAGCTCGCGCTTGGCGGTGCCGGACGACTTCCCCCGTGGTCGTCCGGCACCGCCTTCCAGGTTCTTCGCCGTTCTTTCCCGGGTGACCGTACGGCGCCCGCCCCGTCCCTCTTGGGAGGCGCTCACCGCGATGTCGCAGCACCAGGACGACACCTCGGGCGTCGGCGCGCCACTGACCTGCTCGGCCAGGGACTGCCGGGCGGAGGCGGCCTGGGAGCTGCGCTGGAACAACCCGAAGCTGCACGCCGAGGACCGCCGCAAGGTGTGGCTGGCCTGCGAGGACCACCGGGAGTCGCTGGCCGATTTCCTGACCGCTCGCTCCTTCCTGCGCGAGGTCGTGGCCGTGCCGACCGATCCCTGACCCCCATCCGGCTCGGGCGCCCCGCGGAGAACTAGGGCAAAACGCCGTTGTTCGCTGGAACGTTGGCCGATACTGGTAAAGCCATGGCCGATCCAGTCCTCACCGAACCGCGCCAGCGGCGCCGGCGATGCCGGCGCCGCCGCCCTTGTCGACGCCGCTGGTCAGTCGCGTCTTCGACGGCAGCGTGCTGGCAGCCGCGGTGCTGTCCGTGCTGGTCGCCGCGCTCACGATGGGTCGACCCGAGCTCACCAGCGGCGGGCTCGAGCTGCTCACCGTCCCGCTGATCATGGTCATCGCACGGTTCCCGCTGGTGCTCGACCGCGGCGACGGCGGCATCGAGGTCGGCTTCGACTCCTGCGTGCTGATGTTCCTGCTCTGCACGCAGCGGCCCGCAGGAGTCCCTGATCCTGTGGACGCTGGGCGTGGTCGGCACCCAGCTCACCAACGACAAGCGCACCGTGATCAAGCAGCTTCAACGTCGGCGTCGGCGTGCTGGGCGGCGCCGTCGCGGCGGCGATCGTCACCCTGGTGGGCAGCGGCGACCCGATCAGCCTCCAGCAGCTCCTCGCGGTGTTCCTCGCGGCGGCAGCCTACTTCGCCCTGGACTTCGTGGTCTCCGCGGTCTCGGTGTCGCTCGAGGAGCGTTCCCCGATCCGCGACCAGCTGATGCAGCGCGGCACGCTGATGGCGGTGTCCTGCTTCGTGCCGTTCGACTCGCTGGGCTACCTCGCCGCCGTGGTCGTGAAGGCAACGCCGCCGTGGACGCTGATGCTTCTCGCGGTCCCGCTCGTCACCCTGCTGGTCGCCACCCGCTCGGTCACGCGGGGCACCGAGAACGCCCGTCGTCTCGAGGTGCTGTTCGAGGCCGCGGTGCGGGCCCAGACCCTCTCCGACACGCGCCAGGTCGTCGACGCGCTGATGGACGACGCCCGCCGCTGCTCCGGCTGAACCAGGCCGAGGTCGATGTCCGATCCGCGCCCCGGCGCCGCACGAGATCGGCGCCCAGCTGCAGGACGGTCAGCGCGACCGCTGGCTGGTCGCGCCGGGCAAGCACCGGGCCCGCTCCACGCAGGCCGCCGACCAGCAGGCGCTCGAAGCGCTGGTGGCGGTCTCCTCCGACGCGTTCGCGCGGCTGCAGCTCACCGAGGACATGACCCACCTGGCCCGCCACGACCTGCTGACCAACCTGCCCAACCGCGGCCTGCTGCTCGACCGGGTCGAGCACGCGCTCCAGCTGTCCCGGCGGCGCGGCACCCGGGTCGCCCTGCTCTTCGTCGACCTCGACGGCTTCAAGCCGGTCAACGACCGCTTCGGCCACGCGGCCGGCGACGCCGTGCTCATCGACTTCGCGCAGCGGCTCACCTCCTGCGTGCGCTCCAGCGACACGGTCGCCCGGCTCGGTGGCGACGAGTTCGCGATCCTGCTCGAGGACGTCCGACCCGTCGAGGTCGACTCGGCCTGCGAGCGGATCCTCGCGGCCCTCTCGTCCGGCGCCCACGTCGCCGGCCACCGTCTCGCGCTCAGCGCCAGCGTCGGGGTCGCCTTCGGCGAGCCGGGCGACACCTCCGAGAGCCTGCTCCGCAACGCCGACCTGGCGATGTACGAGGCCAAGGCGCGGGGCAAGAACCAGTACGTCACCTACGAGGGCTCGCTGGGCAAGACCCGCCTGCAGCGCCTCGAGCTGGTGGAGTCCCTGCGGGCCTCGGTCGCCGCCGGCGACCTGCAGCCTGGTCTACCAGCCGGTCGTGCGGGCCTCCACCGGCCGGATCACGGGCGTCGAGGCGCTCGCCCGCTGGAAATCGAACGGCGTCGACGTACCGCCCGACGTCTTCATCAAGGTGGCCGAGGAGAGCGGCCTCATCGTGCCGCTCGGCGACGTCGATCCTGGAGCCGCGCGGCCCGCGACGCTCCGCGCCTGCTGGAGGCCGCCGGGGACGAGCTGACCATCGCGGTCAACATCTCGGCCAAGCAGCTGCGCGAGCCCGACTTCGTCGACCAGGTCCGCGACGCCCGCGACCGGATGGCGGGCGCCGGACTGGTCCTGGAGATCACCGAGCGGGACATGGTCGGCGACGACGCGGTCTCCATCGAGGCGATGGCCCAGCATCTCCGAGCTCGGCGTCGCACTTCGCCATCGACGACTTCGGCGTCGGCTTCTCCTCGATCGGCTACCTGCAGGACATGCCGGTCAGGATCATCAAGACCGACGCCTCCTTCTCCGAGGGGATCGACCGGGACGAGCGCTCCTGCGCGCTGCTGTGCTCGATCACGATGATGGGCCAGGCCCTCGGTCTCGACGTCGTCATCGAGGGCATCGAGCGCAGCGCCCAGCTCGACCACCTGCGAGACCACGTGCACGCCCCGTTCGCCCAGGGCTTACCTGATGCACCGCCCGATGCCGGTGGACGCGCTCGTGCAGGTGCTGCGGGCCAACCACGGGCTGGTCACGACGCGGAGTCACGCCCGCCTGAGGTCGCCCGCGCACTGACGCACGGACCCGGAGCTTCGCTCCGGGCTCGGACGTGTGGCGGCTCAGCGGGCCGAGCGGGATCTCCTCGAGGACGATCTCCTCGACCTCGCCGTTGTCGTCGATCGGCACCCGCCGCATGATCGTGAGGGTGTCGAGCGTCCACAAGGAGCCCTTGAAGTCGTCGAGGACGGCGACCAGCTGCTCCAGGAACGTCGCGGTGGTGTGGTCGGTGATCGTGCCGACGCGACAGCCACGGGCGGAAGGCGCGCCGGTCGACGAGGAACCCGAGCCGCTTGACCGCGACCGGCACCCCGCGTCCGATCGTGAGCAGCTCCGTCGACGTCGCCGTCGACCCGGGCCCAGACCGAGTCGTCGCCGGGCCACTCCAGCGCGGCGCTGCCGGCGAACCGGAGCTCGGGTGCGGGCCAGGCGCCCGCAGCCCGTGCCGAGGATGCTGATCAGCTGGACGGCGTCACCGTGGGTGACGTTCCCGAAGTTGGTCACCGGGATGCGCATCGCTCGAGCCGGACGGCGTCGAGCTCGGGCTCTCGGGACCCGCGGCAGCGAACGACCTCGACGAGCTCCTTCAGCGCGTGCTCTGGTGGCACGACGGCGGCAAACAGACGCATAGGCACATCATCGGCCACGCGGCCTCGTTGTGCAGGACCTCGCCACTGATGATCCGACCAGAGGGTCGGGACCGCCGATCAGGCAGACGGACCTGCCCGATCGGACGGTCCCAGACGGGCCACTCATCCGCCGATGGCCGACATCGGCCGGGCCGGCTGGAGGAAGCTCACGTCGTCGATCCCGTGCCCGGGCCGCTTGCCGAGCATCGCGGTCCGCCACCGATCGGCGAGCTCGTCGTCGTCGCGCCCCCTCGCAGGGCCGCGCGCAGGTCGGACTCCTCGCGGGCGAACAGGCAGTTGCGGACCTGACCGTCGGCGGTCAGCCGCACCCGGTCGCAGTCACCGCAGAACGGCCGGGTGACCGATGCGATCACCCCCACCGTGGCCGGACCGCCGTCGACGAGGAACAGCTCCGCGGGCGCGCTGCCCCGCGGCTCCTCGGCCGGCGCTGAGGTCGAACGCGGTCTCCAGCGCGGCGAGGATCTCCTCGGCGGTCACCATCCGCTCGCGGCTCCAGCCGTGCTGGGCGTCGAGCGGCATCTGCTCGATGAAGCGCAGCTGGTAGCCGTGGTCGATGCACCAGCGGAGCAGCTCGGGCGCCTGGCCGTCGTTGACGCCGCGCAGCAGCACGGCGTTGACCTTGACCGGGCCGAGCCCCGCGGCCGCGGCGGCCTCCAGCCCGGCCACCACGTCGTGCAGCCGGTCTCGCCGGGTGATCTGGTGGAAGTCCGTCCCGACGCACGGTGTCGAGGCTGACGTTGACCCGGTCCAGACCCGCCTCGGCCAGGGCGCCGCGATCCGTTCGAGACCCAGCGCGTTGGTGGTGATCGAGGTCTCCGGCCGGGGCTTCAGCGCCGCGGTACGCCGCACGATGTCGACCAGCCCGCGCCGGACCAGGGGCTCTCCGCCGGTGAACCGCACCTCGCGGACACCGAGCCGGTCCACGGCCACGCCGATCAGCCGCACCACCTCGTCGTCGGTGAGCACCTCGTCGGTCGGGCAGCCAGTCGAGCCCCTCCGCGGGCATGCAGTAGGAGCAGCGCAGGTTGCAGCGGTCGGTCAGCGAGACCCGGAGGTCCGTCGCCGTACGGCCGAACGTGTCGACCAGTCCTAGACGTGCTCATCCGTCCAGTCTGCAGTGACCCCGCCGCACACCCCCGCGCGACACGTCCTGAGCCGGGTGACACCGCACGGCCTACTGTCGTCGGCCGTGGGGTTCATGCTCACCCGGCGCTGGCTGCTCTTCGCCGTCGCGGTGGCGCTGCTCGCCTACGGCTGCTGGTGGCTCGGCGAGTGGCAGTTCCACCGCCTCGACGACCGGCCGGCACGCAACGCCGTCACCGAGCGGAACCTCGCCGCCGACCGCGCCCCGGTCGAGGACGTGCTGGCCGTCGGGGCGTCCGGTGGACCGCGAGGACGAGTGGCGCCAGGTGCGAGCCGACGGGCAGTCTACGACGCCGACCGAACATCATCGTGCGCTACCAGACCCGGGACGGCGCCTCCGGCGTCGACGTGGTGACACCGCTGCGGCTGGACGGCTCCGGCGCGCTGCTCCTGGTCAACCGCGGCTGGCTCGCGACCGACAACCCGGGCGACGCTCCCCCGACGTGCCCGGTCCGCCCACCGGGCCGGTCACCGTCGTGGGCTGGGTCCGTGCCGACGCGACCGGCGACTCGACCGCCGTCGACGACCGGTCCACCCGCGCGATCTCCAGCGAGCGATCGGCCCGACCCTCGACGGCGAGGTCTACGGCGGCTTCGTCGACCTGGCCGAGGAGGACCCCGAGGCCGGCGGAGCCGCTGGCCCGCACCGACACGCCCGACCTCAGCAACGGTCCGCACTTCTTCTACGGCCTGCAGTGGTGGTTCTTCGCCGCCCTGGCGGTGTTCGGCTTCGGCTACCTCGCCTACGACGAGCGCCGCAAGCTGCTCCGCGGTCCGCCGGGCGACCACGACCCGCCCCGGAGGACGCGCCTAGGGCGTGACCGCGGTGTCCACGCTCACGTACGTCGGAGCGAGAGAGCCCCGTCGTACTCGAGCACGCCCAGGTAGCGGGCGTCCGGCGTCCAGCCCGGACCAGGTCGCCTGGAAGCTGGTGCCCCGGTTCTCCACGACGGGCACCGGGTTGGGGGATGCCGCGAAGCCCCCGGACTGGTTGCCCGGCGGCGACGTCGAAGAAGTCGAGCCGCCAGCGACAGCGTCGGCTCACCCGGTGCGGCCGCGAACGGGTCGACCTCGACCAGGTAGAAGCCGGCTGCCGGCGCCTCGAGCGTCACCTGCTCGTCGGCGGAGCCGGTAGCCGACTCCCCAGCCACGTCGGTCAGCGACTCGCAGGCCGCGTCGTCGGCGGAGTAGACGTAGAGGTCCATGTCGGCGGCGTCGTTGGCGGCGTCGAGGACGAAGCGCGCCACCCGGAGCCGGCCGCGACCTGCACGCAGAAGAACTGCGAGTCGTCGGCACTGGCGCGGATGTCGGCGCTCGTGCCGGCGAAGCTCTGCGCCTTGGCCAGCCCGGTCACCTCGACGGCGAGGTTGCCGGTGAAGCCCGCCGTGACCGGTACGTCGACCGCCCCGGTCGTCCCGGTCCCCTCGACCTCGGCGGGCGCCCGCACCGACACGGGGCGCACCGCGATCGGCAGCCGGAGCCGGGTCGGGCCGGTCGAGCTGGAGGTAACCGGTCGCCCATCGTCCGAGCGGCGGCGTTGGTCCGCGCGCAGGTCGAGCCGCAGCTTGATCCGGTCGCCCTTTCCGCGTGGACGACCCGCGCGGGGGCTTCGGTCGGCGAAGCCCTGGAGCTCCACCGACACCTTCCAGGTGCCGGCCCGGTCGGCGGTCAGGTCGCGCGTGAACGAGGTCTCCGAGTCACCTGCCCCTGGGCCAGCGACGGGCCGTTGAGGTCCTTGCGCCGCCACCGGCTCGTAGCCGGTGGGCAGGCCCTGGCCGGCCAGGAAGCCGCGCCAGTCGACGGTCCCGGAGGTGACGAACAGACCGGGGTCGAAGGCGCTCGGCGCACGTCCACGTGGCCGGCGCCCTGGGCGAACAGGTCCTTGACCTTGCCGTTGTGCTCGCCGCGGAGAGGCGTGGCGGTGGTCATCATCGCCGACTTGACCTGCATCGGCGTCCAGCCGGTGCGCTCCCCCATGATGAGGGCGGCGATGCCGGCGATGTGCGGCGAGGCCATCGACGTGCCGGAGTAGAGGTCGTAGTTCCGGCCCTCGTTGGACGGGCGGTGCGACCGCGGCGAGGACGCTGACACCCGGAGCCGCGATGTCGGGCTTGAGCAGGTCGCCGTCGTTGGCCAGCGCGGGCCCACGCGAGGAGAAGCCGGCGATCTGCGGCACCGGGGTCGGCTGCTTGCCGGTGCCGTCACCGAGCCGGAGCGCCGCGGTCGCCCTGCGGCCGCGCCGGTCGACGTAGCGGAAGACCTTGCGGGCGTCGTGGTCGGAGATGTGGATGGTCGGCACCGAGTGGAAGTCGGCGTTCAGGCTGCCCGGGGTGACGTTGGCCAGGACCATGCCGACGCCGCCGGCCTTCTTGACCGCCTTGCTCTTGTCGACCCGGTCGTTGATCGCCGCGCTCGCAGACCACGATCTTGCCCGCGACCTTGTCCGGGTCGAGCGAGCCGCCGAGGAAGCACAGGGCCGCGGCCTGCTCGTCGTCTCCGGGGGCGGCCGCCTCGGCGGACTGATCAGCCGGGTCTGCGGCAACGGTCTCCTGGGTGATCGAGGCGCCCCGGATCCGCGGCCGTTGCCGAGGACGACGGTGTTCTCGAGGTTGACGTGGGTCGTGGCCGCCACGGTGGTCAGCCACGGGCTGTTGTGGGCCACGGTGGAGACCTCGGGGCCGCTGTTGCCTGCCGAGGTCGCCACGAAGATGCCCGCCTCGGCGGCACCCTCGAAGGCGATCTCCACCGGGTCGACCACGGTGTCGGCGGCACCCGAGATCGACATGTTGATCACGTCGACGCCGTCGCTCACCGCGTCGTCGATCGCCTCGAGGATGGAGGAGGTGAAGCAGTCGCCGCTGTCCTCGTCGCGGTCGTTGAAGCAGACCTTGTAGGCGGCGATCCGGGCTCCGGGCGCCATCCCGCTCACGGTGCCGAATCGGACTCCCTCGGTGCGCACGCTCGTTCGACCCGGTCGCCCGCCGCGGTGCTCGGCGGTGTGGCTGCCGTGGCCGTCGCCGTCGCGGGCGGAGAGCGACTCGTGGCGGAACCAGTCGCGACGCGGCGACCGGGTCGAGGAAGGCGTCGGGGTAGTAGCGCGCGCCGATCAGCTTGGTGTTGCAGTCGTCGCGGTTCCAGCGCTTGGCGGCCGCGGGTCGCCGTCGTGCGGTGGTTAGCTGGCAGCGGCCGAGGAAGACACCGCCGTCGGCCTTCTCCATCCGCACGTTCTCGCCGACCCGGCGAGATGTCCCAGCGGGTCTTCGGCTTCCGGGTGAGCTTGCTGCCCCGGAAGGAGCGGGACTCGGGCCAGATGCCGGAGTCGAGGATCCCGACCACGACGCCGGCGCCGGCCCGGTCGCTGCCCACCGGCCTGGCGCTTCCAGACGCCGCGCTGGCCGGTCAGCCCGAGGAAGTCAGGGGTCTTCCAGGTGTCGGTGCGCGGGCGACGTCCTTGGTGACCAGGAGGACGTCGCGGTCGGTGCTCAGGTCGAGCGCCTGCTTGCCGGTGAGGTCGGCGACGAAGCCGTTGGCCGCGACGGTGAAGCTGCTTCACCGCGGCTGGCGCCGACCGACCGGGCCAGCCTGGCTCTGCTCCCCGGCGAGGTGCCTGCGGTAGGGCCGGACCTGGCGCGACCGGCCGTCGAACGAGCCGCCCGGGCCGCATCCGGGTGGCGGCGTAAGCGGGGATCGGCGCCGTCGTACTGGGTGGCCGCCGGCGTCGCTGCAGCAGCACGATGTAGCGGCCGGCCTCGAGCGCTCCGACGGGGGCTGCACCCGGACGAGCCCAGCGCTCTCGGCGGTCCGGTCAGACGAGCCGCGGCGGCGGCCGCGCCCGGAGTGGCGGCCAGCCCGGTGGCCAGCAGCGCCGCGCTGACGGCGAAGACCGAGCAGGGCGGCTCGGACGACGGGTCCCGAAGCAGTGCACTCGGTTCGTCGCCAGGCGTCGACAGGCGTCGACCCGCCACCCAAGGTGACGAACCGCTGCGGGCGTCAAGCGCTGACCCAGCAATCGGGTCGGACGTCAGCACCCTGCGGATCGAGCCGCGGGCCGGTCGTCAGGCCGACCGGCTGAACTGGGTGCGGTAGAGGTCGGCGTAGAGCCCGCCCTCGGCCAGCAGGGCGGCGTGACTGCCGGACTGCACGACCCGGCCGTCGTCGACGACCAGGATCAGGTCGGCGCTGCGGATGGTGGAGAGCCGGTGGGCGATCACCAGCGAGGTGCGGCCCTCCAGCGCCTGGTCGAGGGCCCGCTGCACCGCGACCTCGGACTCGGAGTCGAGGTGGGCGGTCGCCTCGTCGAGCACGACGATGCCGGGGCGCCTTGAGCAGCAGCCGGGCGATCGCCAGCCGCTGCCGCTCGCCGCCGGAGAGCCGGTAGCCGCGGTCACCGACGACGGTGTCGAGCCCGTCGGGCAGCGGACCGCACGAGGCGGCCGATCTGGGCCGCCTCCAGGGCCGCCCAGATCTCGTCGTCCGTGGCGCCCGGCCGGGCGTAGCCCAGGTTGGCCCGGATGGTGTCGTGGAACATGTGCGCGTCCTGGGTGACGTAGCCGACGGCGTCCTCGAGCGACTCCAGGGTCAGCGTCGCGCACGTCGTGGCCGCCGACGCGCACCGCTGCCGCCGGTCACGTCGTACAGCCGGGCCACCAGGTGGGTGATCGTGGTCTTGCCGGCGCCGGAGGGACCGACCAGGGCCACCATCTGCCCGGCTCGGCGGTGAAGGAGACCTCGCGCGAGCACCTCGCCGTTGTCGCGCGACTCGGTGCGAGCCACCGACTCCAGGCTGGCCAGCGACACCTCGTCGGCGCGCGGGTAGCGGAACGCGACGTGGTCGAACTCGACGCGGCCGGCGCCGCGGGGCAGCACCACGGCGTCGGGGCGCTCCTGGACCATCGAGGGCAGGTCGAGCACCTCGAAGACCCGCTCGAAGCTCACCAGTGCGGTCATCACGTCGATGCGGACGTTGGACAGGCCCTGCAGCGGGCCGAGCAGCCGCAGCAGCAGGGTGGCGAGGGCCAGCAGGGTCCCGACGGTCAGCGTCGCCGTCGATCGCCAGGTGGCCGCCGACGCCGTAGACGAGCGCCGTCGCGAGCGCCGGGATCGAGCATCAGGCTGGCGCCGAAGATGCGGGTGATCAGCGAGATCCGCACGCCGAGGTCGCGGACCACGACGGCCTTGTCCGCGAAGAGCTGGTCCTCCTCGGCGCGCCGTCCGAACAGCTTGAGCAGCAGGGCGCCGCCGACGTTGAAGCGCTCGGTCATGGTGTTGCCGAGGTCGGCGTTGCCCTCCATCTGCTGCCGGGTCAGCCCGGCCAGGCGGCGCCCCACCCAGCGCGAGGCGAGCAGCAGGACCGGGAACAGCAGCAGGCACAGCACGGTCACCTGCCAGCTCAGCGCGAGCATGGCGATCCCGACGACGACCACGCTGATCGAGTTGGACACGGTGCTGGACAGCGTGGAGGTGAACGCGCGCTGGGCACCGATCACGTCGTTGTTCAGCCGCGACACCAGGGCACCGGTCTGGGCGCGTGTGAAGAAGGCCAGCGACATCCGCTGCACGTGGCCGAAGACCGTCGGTGCGCAGGTCGAAGATCAGGCTCTCCCCGATCCGCGAGGAGAGATAGCCCGGGCCGACCGCCAGCACCGCGTTGAGGACCGCGACCCCGGCGATGGCCAGAGCGATCGCCGTGACCAGGCCGCTGTCCCCCTTGAGGATGCCGTCGTCGACGAGCCGCTTCACCAGGAGGGGTACGACGACGACCATCGCCGCGTCGACCACGGTGAGCGGCAGGAAGACACCGATGAGGCGCTTGTGCGGCGTGGCGAAGCCGAGCGACCCGGCGCACGGTGTCGCGAGCCAGTCGGGTGTGCGCGACCGCTGCGGTCGGTGCGCATGTGGCGCCAGACCGGACCCATCCCGGTGTGCATCGACATCGGTCGGCTCCTCCCTCTCGTCGGCGGTGGGGCTGCTACTCCCCCATCAGTGCGGCGAGCTCCCGGAACCGACGCACCTGCGCCTCGCGCTCGAGCCTGCCGCTGGTCCTCGAGATCCAGCATGGCGGCACTCTGCAGCAGCGCCTTGGTCTCGGTGACCGCGCCGTACAGCGGTGCGGTCAGGGCCGCGACCAGGTCGGACACCGCCTCGGTGAGCTCCTCGCGCGGGACGACGGCCGTGGCGAGGCCGATCGCCAGAGCCTCCTCGGCACCGACCCACCGCGTGGTGGCACAGATCTCGAGCGCCCTCGAGTAGCCAACCAGCTCGACCAGTGGTTTTGTTCCCGTCAGGTCCGGCACCAGGCCGAGGATCGGCTCGCGCATGGAGAAGCGGGCGTCGTCGGCCAGCACCCGCAGGTCGCAGGCGAGGGCGAGCTGGAAGCCGGCGCCGACCGCCGAGCCCTGCACCGCGGCGACGCTGACGATGTCGTTGCGGCGCAGCCAGGTGAAACCCTCCTGCCAGCCCGCGATCGACTCGGCCATCTCTCCGTCAGGCATGTCGAGCAGGCTGAGCAGCGAGGCCTCTCCGTCGAGGCCCTCGGGGCTGAGCATCCGACGGTCCAGACCCGATGAGAACGTGTCGCCCTCCCCCTGCACGACGACCACGCGGACCGCCGGGTCGAGTGCGGCGCCGATCGCCCGCAGCGCCATCCAGGTCGCCGGCGTCTGGGAGTTCTTGGTGGCGGGACGGCTGAGGATGATCGTCGCGACCAGGCCGTTCTCGTCGAGTCGGACACCGCCGCGGTCGAGGACCTCCGGGTCCAGGGTGCTGTTCATGGGTGAAGCCTAGGGCGTGCTCGTCAAGGCAACGGCTCTTCGAGCCCGGCCCTGGGTGACGCCGATGACGACGTGCGCCCGCCCCGCCCGGTCAGGCGAGGGCGATCAGGTCCGCGTAGTCGGCCGTCCAGAGGTCCTCGACACCGTCGGGCAGGATCAGCACCCGGTCGGGCTCGAGCGCGTGCACCGCGCCCTCGTCGTGGGTGACCAGGATGATCGCGCCCTCGTAGCTGCGGATCGCGCCGAGCACCTCCTCCCGCGAGGCGGGGTCGAGGTTGTTGGTCGGCTCGTCGAGCAGCAGCACGTTGGCACTCGAGACGACCAGGGTCGCCAGCGCGAGCCGGGTCTTCTCACCGCCGGAGAGCACCGAGGCCGGCTTGGTCGCGTCGTCGCCGGAGAACAGGAACGAGCCCAGCACGCTGCGGGCCTCCGTGTCGGTGAGGTCCGGCGCCGCCGTCCGCATGTTGTCCAGCACGCTTCGACCCGTGTCGAGGGTCTCGTGCTCCTGGGCGTAGTAGCCGAGCTTGAGGCCGTGCCCCGGGTGCACGGCGCCGGTGTCGGCCCCGTCGAGACCGGCCAGGATCCGCAGCAGCGTGGTCTTGCCGGCGCCGTTGAGCCCGAGGATGACGACCCTGCTGCCGCGGTCGATGGCGAGGTCCACGTCGGTGAAGACCTCCAGCGAGCCGTAGGACTTCGACAGGTCGCTCGCGGTGAGCGGGGTCTTGCCGCAGGCTGCCGGCTTCGGGAAGGCGATCCGGGCGACCCGGTCGCTGCGTCGCTCGGCCTCGATCCCCGACATCAGCTTCTCGGCGCGCTTGAGCATCGACTGGGCGGCCTGGGCCTTGGTCGCCTTGGCCCGCATCTTGTTGGCCTGGTCGGTGAGTGTCTTCGCCTTGTTCTCGGCGTTCAGCCGCTCCCGCTTGCGCCGCTTCTCGTCGGTCTCCCGCTGGGTGAGGTAGGCCTTCCAGCCCATGTTGTAGACGTCGATCTCCGCGCGGTTGGCGTCGAGGTGCAGCACCTTGGTGACGCAGGCCTCGAGGAGCGCCACGTCGTGGCTGATCACGATCAGGCCGCCCTTGTGGTTGCGCAGGAACTCGCGCAGCCACACGATCGAGTCGGCGTCGAGGTGGTTGGTCGGCTCGTCGAGCAGCAGCGTCTCGGCGCCGGAGAAGAGGATCCGGGCCAGCTCGACCCGGCGGCGCTGACCACCCGAGAGGGTGCGCAGCGGCTGGGTGAGGATCCGTTCCTCGATGCCGAGGCTGGAGGCGATCTGCTTGGCCTCGGCCTCGGCGGCGTAGCCGCCGCCGGCGTGCAGCTCGTTGTCGGCGCGGGTGTAGCGCTTCATCCCGCGCTCGCGGACGTCCTCGTCGTCGCTGGCCATCTCGCGCTCGGACTCGCGCATCCGGCGAACGACGTCGTCCAGACCGCGTGCGGAGAGGATCCGGTCGAGGGCGGCCACCTCGGGGTCCCCGGTGCGCGGGTCCTGCGGCAGGTAGCCGACGTCGCCCGCGGTGGTGACGCTCCCCGCGGCGGGCAGGGCCTCACCGGCGAGGATCTTGGTGAGGGTGGTCTTGCCGGCGCCGTTGCGCCCGACCAGTCCGACCTTGTCACCGGCCGCCACCCGGAAGGACACGTCCTCCATCAGCAGGCGCGCTCCGGCGCGCACTTCGATCTGGTGTGCGGTGATCATGGCGGGGGTACCTCGTGGAGAGTCGTCGGAGCCGAGGGCAGGAAGATGCGCGCGGCGTCAGTGCGTCTCACGTGGCATGAGCCCTAGTCTACGGGCACCGACCGGAAGGCTCGACTGTGCGTTACAACCCCAAGGCCAAGCTCGACCGCAGCCAGGTGCAGGTGCGTCGCGGGGGCGGCCGCAGCGCCGGCGGCGGGCTCGGCCTGCCCAGCGGCGGCAGCGGTCTGAAGGTCGGCGGCGGGGTCGGCGGCCTGATCATCGTGGTGCTGGTGCTGCTGCTGCAGGGTCAGCTGGGAGGTGGATCGCCGTCCGGCGGTTCGGCCGGCCCGCAGTCGGAGACGTCGCTCGAGGAGTGCCGCACGGGTGCGGACGCCAACGCAGAACCGCAGCTGCGCCTACGTCGCCGACGTCAACGCGATCCAGGCCTACTGGTCCGAGGCGCTGCCCGAGCAGTCCGGGACGCCGTACCGCGAGGCGACGACGACGATCTTCAGCGGCGGCACCGACACGGACTGCGGCGCGGCCACCTCCGACGTCGGCCCGTTCTACTGCTCGGTCGACGAACGGATCTACCTCGACACCACCTTCTTCGCCGACATGCTGGAGGGTCAGCTCGGTGCCGACGGTGGGCTCTTCGCGGAGGCCTACGTGCTCGCGCACGAGTACGGCCACCACGTCCAGAACGTGCTCGGCACGATGGGCCAGGTGCGCACCCAGCAGGGCGCCGAGAGCGACGCGGTGCGGCTGGAGCTGCAGGCGGACTGCTACGCCGGGATGTGGACGAAGGACGCCACCGAGGTGCCCGACGAGAGCGGCGAACCGTTCATCCTCGACCTGACCGACCAGGACATCGCCAATGCGATCGATGCCGCCGAGTCGGTCGGGGACGACAGGATCCAGAAGCGCTCCTCCGGCCGGATAGACCCTGACCGGTTCACGCACGGGTCGGCTGCACAGCGCAAGCGCTGGTTCACCATCGGCCTCAGCCAGGGCACGCTCGCAGCCTGCGACACGTTCCGCGCCTCTCGGCTGTAGAGACAGGCTGCTGGTCCACCGGTACCTTCCCGGCATGGCCGCACCCTCCTCCGCCGAGCTGCTCACCTTGCACGGGGTCCGGCTCCTCGGCATGGCCCAGGTCTCCGAGGTGGCCGGCCGCTTCGGGCTCGACCCCGACGAGGTCGAGGAGCTGTTGCTCGACGCGGAGGCCCGAGGCCAGGTGTCCCGGGCGTCGTTCGCGGACCTGACCGGCTGGGGTGTGACCGATCGCGGACGTGCCGAGGACGACCGGCGACTCGCAGCGGAGCTCGACGCGGTCGCTGCCCGCGACGTGGTCTCGGAGGTGCACAGCACCTTCGCCGTGCTCAACGCGCGCTTCCTCGACACCACCACCCGGTGGCAGATCCGGCCGACGACGTGGGACCGGATGGCCGCGAACGACCACTCCGACTGGACCTGGGACGGGCGCGTCCTGAGCGACCTCTCGAGGCTCGGACGCAGGCTCGAGCCGATCGGGGCGTCCCTGGCGGGGGTGCTGGACCGGTTTGCCGGCTACCCGCAGCGATTCGCCGCCGCCCTCGCCAGGGTCGACCAGGGCGACCGGAAGTACGTCGACGAGCCGCGCATCGACTCCTGCCACACCGTCTGGTTCCAGCTGCACGAGGACCTGCTGAGCACGCTGGGCCTGGAGCGCGGCGCCGACGACTGAACGCGGACTGGACCAGCGTTCAGGGTCTCGTTTGTGATTCCCTAGACTGCGGCCGTGACCAGCACCCCGCCCTCCCCCGAACGCTCGTCCGACCGACGGGTCCCGGCCCGCGACCTGGCCCTGGTGGCGATGTTCAGCGGCGTCGTGGCCGCTCTCGGCCTGGTGCCGGCCTTCACCCCGCCCGGCTTCGCCGTCCCGATCACCGCGCAGTCGCTGGGGGTGATGCTGGCCGGCGCGATCCTCGGCGCCCGGCGCGGCGGCCTCTCGCTCGGTCTGTTCCTGGCTCTCGTCGCCGTCGGCCTGCCGCTGCTCGCCGGTGGCCGGGGCGGCCTCGGCGTCTTCGCGGGACCCTCGGTGGGCTTCCTGGTCGGCTACCCCGTCGCGGCGTACGTCGTCGGCTGGCTCAGCGAGCGCGGCGGCGCGACGTACCGGCTCGCCTGGGGCATCGTCGCCAACACCGTCGGCGGAGTCGTGGTGCTCTACGCCCTCGGCATCGGTGGGATGGCCCTGGTGCTCGACATCTCGCCCTGGGCGGCAACCGTCGCCAGCTGGATCTACCTGCCCGGCGACCTGGTGAAGGTCGTCATCGCGGCGATGGTCGCCCGGGGCGTGCACGCCGCCTACCCCGGTCTCCTCGGAGAGCGGTCGGCCCGCAGGACCGCGGAGCAGCAGCCTGTCTGAGGCCCGCGACCTGACGACGGCGACCGATCCGGTCGCGGTCTTCAGGGCGGCGCACGAGGCCGGCGACCTGGTCGCGCTGCACACCGCGGGTTCCTCGCGAATCCCGCGGCGGGTGCGTCGCACGACCGGGTCCTGGGTCTCCTCCTTCGCAGCCGTCACCGACCTGAGCGGCATCGGCCCCGGCGCCCGGGTCTGGGTGCCGGGAGCACCCGCGGGATCGATGAACGTGTTCGCCCGGGTGCACGCCGCCTGGGCCGGTGCCGAGGTCGTGAGCGCCGCCGAGGGCGCCACCCACGCCGTGCTGACCCCGGCCTCGTTGGCG
Source organism: uncultured Actinomycetota bacterium (assembly GCA_963772415.1). Classification (GTDB taxonomy): domain Bacteria; phylum Actinomycetota; class Actinomycetes; order Propionibacteriales; family Nocardioidaceae; genus Nocardioides_B. The sequence goes on from CAVYWU010000006.1 coordinate 612,599, forward strand.
GACCTGCTCCCGAGCGTGCGACCGGGACTCACCGTGGTCGTCGCGGGCGACGCGCTGGCACCGGCCACCGCCGAGCGTGCCGTCGCTGCCGGTCTCGAGGTGCACCACTACTACGGCGCGGCCGAGCTGTCGTTCGTTGCCTGGGGTCACGACGCCGCGACGCTGCGCCCCTTCCCGGGTGTCGAGGTGGATGTCCGGGACGGCGAGATCTGGGTGCGCTCGCCGTACCTCGCGGAGGGGTGTGCCGATCCGGACGGCTGGGCCACCGTCGGGGATCGCGGTCGCGTGGGACGGCTCCGACTCGTCGTCCACGGGCGGCCCGACGCCGTCACCACGGGCGGCGCGACCGTGCGGCTCGGCGAGGTCGGAGGCGGTGCTGCGAGCGCACGCCACGGCGAGGTGGTGGTCCTCGGCGTCCCGCACCCGACCTTGGCCAGTGCTCGGGGCGGTGCTCACCGAGCCGTCCGACCGTCGGGCTGCTCGGGCGGTCGCCCGCACGGAGCTCGTCGCGGCGGCACGACCCCGACGCTGGTGGCGCGCCTCGGCCTCTGCCGCTCACGGCGGCCGGCAAGGTCGACCGGGCGGCCTGGCCGAGCGGGTGTCGCGTCCGGCGGCGATCCGCCGGCTGACCGGCTCTACGGTGGTCCGTGACCAGCGCCAGCCCTCGCGCGGACGCGCCCGTCATCGTCGGCGCGCTGCGCACCCCGATCGGCACCGCCGGGCACGCGCTTCGCGAGGTGACGGCCGCCGACCTCGCCGCGCCGGTCCTGGCCGCGCTCTCGGCGGCGCCTTCGCCGGGCTGGTCCCCGCCGACGTGGTGCTCGGCAACTGCACCGGGCCCGGTGGCGACGTCGCCCGGGTCGCCACCCTGACCGCCGGGCTGCCCGTCGACGTACCGGCGCTGACCGTCGACCGGCAGTGCGGCAGCGGGCTGGCCGCCGTCGAGGTCGCCGCCGCCATGGTCGCGGTGCGTCCGGGCGCTGGTGCTGGCCGGCGGGGTCGAGTCCGCGTCGACCGCGCCCTGGCGCTTCCGGCCCCCGGTCGGCGGGCGGACCCGGTCCGCTACGAGCGGGCGCCGTTCGCGCCGGCGGCGCTGGGCGACCCCGAGATGGGCGTGGCCGCCGACCAGCTGGCCGCGAGGTGCGGCGTCACCCGGGAGCGGCAGGACGCCTACGCCGCCCGCTCCCACGCGCGCGCCGCTGCCGCTCGGGACGCGGGCGGCTTCGACGCCGAGATGGTGCCGGTCGGCGGGGCTCTGACCGTGACGAGCGGGTCCGCGCCGGGCTCGGACCGGGAGCGACTGGCCCGGCTGCGCCCGGCGTTCGCTCGAGGCGGCACCGTGACCGCCGGCAACTCCTGCGGCGATCAACGACGGCGCCGCCGTCGGTCGCGCTCGTGGACGCCGGCACCGCGGCCGACCTCGGACTGCCCGGCCTGCGCGTGCTGGCCACCGCCACGGCCGGGGTGGACCCGCGCCGGCCCGGGCTCGGCCTGGTGCCGGCGGTCCGGGCCGCGCTGGACCGGGCGGGCGCTCGCGCTGGGCGACCTCGACGTGGTCGAGCTCAACGAGGCCTTCGCCGGGCAGGTGCTCGCCTGCTGCGACGCGCTCGGCCTCGACGAGGAGCGGGTCTGCCCCGAGGGCGGCGCGCTGGCGCTCGGCCACCCGTGGGGTGCCTCCGGGGCCGTGCTCGCGGTCCGCCTGTTCAGCCGGCTGGTGCGCCGGCGAGCGGCGGCGAGCTCGGACTCGCCGCGATCGCGGTCGGCGGCGGCCAGGGCGTCGCGATGGTGGTGCAGCGATGCCGCTGATCGAGGTCGACGCGCGTCAGCCACGCCTACGCGACCGGGGCGGCTGAGCGCGCAGGTGCTCAGCCGACGTCAGCGGTGACGCTGGCCGAGCGACGCATCGGCGTGATCGGGGCCAACGGCTCGGGCAAGTCGACCTTCGCCCGGCTGCTCAACGGGCTGGTGCTGCCGACCGCCGGACGGGTCCGGGTGGACGGCCTGCGACACGCGGCCGCAGGGCCGGGAGGTGCGTCGCAAGGTCGGCTTCTGCTTCACCGATCCCGACGCCCAGATCGTGATGCCGACGGTGGCCGAGGACGTGGCGTTCGGCCTGCGCCGCCGCGGCCTGCCCGGGGCGAGGTGGCGGCGCGCGTCGCCGCGGCGCTGGCCGCCTACGGCCTCGACCGGGCACGCGCGACCATCCGGCGCACCTGCTGTCCGGCGGCCAGAAGCAGCTGCTCGCCCTCGCCTCGGTGCTGGTCACCGAGCCCGACCGTGCTGGTGATGGACGAGCCGACCACGCTGCTCGACCTGCGCAACGCCGCGATGATCGCGTCGGCGTGGTCGCGGGCCTCCCCCAGCAGGTGCGTGCTGGTCACCCACCACCTGGACCTGCTCGACGGGTTCGACCGGGTGCTGGTCTTCGACGAGGGTCGGCTCGTGTGCGACGACGTGCCGGCGGTGGCGGTGGCGCACTACCGGGCCCTGATGGGTGAGCGCCGTGACGACCCTCGGGCTGTACCTCCCCGGCGGCTCGGTCGGCTGCACCGCGCCCGGGCCGGGCACAAGCTGCTGGCCCTCGTGCTCGCCGGGGCCGCGTCGGTGCTCGTCGACGAGCTCTGGCAGGTCGCTCGTGGCGCTCGGGGCGGTCTCGGTCGGGTACGGCGTCGCCGGCATCTCGCTGCGCACCGCGCTCGCGCAGCTGCGGCCGCTGGTGTGGGTGGCCGTCGCCGCGGCGGTCTTCCACGTGGTCGTCAACGGGTGGGAGCGGGCCGTGGTGGTCCTCGGCGTGATCGCCGTGCTGGTGCTGCTCGCCGGCGCTGGTCACCCTGACCACGCGCACCACCGACCTCGTCGACGCCCTGGTGTCCGTGTGCGGGCCGCTGCGCCGGGTCGGTGTCGACCCGGAGCGCGTCGGCCTGATGCTCGCGCTCGGCGTCCGGTGCGTGCCGGTCGTCGTCGGGCTCGCCGAGGAGGTCCGCGACGCGCAGCGGGCGCGTGGTCTCGGGGCGAGCCCGCGCGCGTTCGTCGTACCGCTGATCGTGCGGTCGCTCCGGCACGCCGACGCACTCGGCGAGGCGCTGGTCGCTCGCGGCGTCGAGGACTAGGCCGGGGGGTCGCGACCCTCCGGCCTCGGGCGCCGGCGGCGGCGACTGAGCCGGTAGGCCAGGAACCCACCGGCGAACACCGAGCCCAGCAGGAAGAGCCCGCTCACCAGCAGCAGGACGATGACCCCCAGCTCCAATGCTCCGATGCTCATGACGTGCCCTCCTCGGGGGCCGGGACCGGCGCTTGCTCGACCTGCGCAGGTGGCGACTGGGAGTCCTCGCGCACGACGAGGACGCTCGCGGCTCCCAGCACCAGGACGACCACCGGAAGCAGGCTGAGAACGGTCGCGACCACCTTCTCGCGACGCGTCCACTGTGCCGACACCCAGGCCAGGACCAGACCGATCAGGGGCCCGACCACCGGCAGCAGGAAGGTGCCGACGCGTGAGACCGAGCACCGCCAGGACCTCGACAGGCCCCCAGGGAGAGGTCCGCTCGGGCCGGGACCACAGGGGGGCCGGACCGGGCCGACCTCACCGACGGCGGCGCGACGATGGCCTCTGGAGTGCCGACATCGCGCAGCAGGTTGAGGACGTCGGCGTCAGGTGGCGTCCTCACGCAGGCCGGACTCGAGATGGCTGCGGAGCCGGCGAGGAACTCGGCGCGGTCGCGGTCGGCAGCGCGGCCGCGGCGGCCTCGAGCCGGATGAGGTAGTCCTCGGCGAGCGGGTGCAGTCGGGTGGCTCTCATGTCGTGCTCTCCTCGAGGATGCCGTCCACCGTGTCGCGGAACCGACTCCACTCGGTCGTGAAGTCGTCCAGAGCGCGCCGGCCCGTGGTGGTGATCGCGTAGTACTTGCGGCGGGGACCACCGCGTCCGAGTCGCGCCAGGTGCTGGCCACCCGGCCGTCCTTCTGCAACCGGGACAGCAGCGGGTACAACGTGCCCTCGCCCGTACCATGCCGTCCAGGGCACCGAGCCGGCGCACCAGGGCGAACCGTAGTGCTCGTCACGGGCAGCAGGCCCAGCACGCGTACTCGAGGAGCTCCACGCCGGAGCTGGCGCAGCACGTCCTGGGCCACTACCATGCGACACAAGGTACCTCGGGTTGCCAGGTACTCGCAAGCCCCCGCCCGCCGAGGGTACAGTTCCCCCCGTCTTCTTCGGCGTGTCGTGCGTGAAGTGGCCGGTCGATGGGCAGGAGGCGCAGATGGCGACGTACGACGTGAACCCGGCGGCGGTCGAGCACGCCCGCAAGCTGATCTCGGCCAAGCAGTACGTCCTCGACAGCGAGTGGGGCGAGGTGCAGCCCGACGCCGAGGCCCAGAACGGCTACCTCGAGCGGCACCCGTGGGAGGACTACGCCGCCTGGCACCTCGGCCTGACCGCGGGCGCAACGACGAGACGAAGGCACGGCACGCCTTCGGCTACGGCGACTTCCGCCGTGTCCACCGCAGCGGGCTGATCGCGTGCGTCTACCGGGCGGCCGAGTGGCGCCACAAGAAGGTCGAGCTGGCCGCGCACGACCTGCTCCAGGAGCTCGACAAGGTCGCCGGCATCGGCTGAGCCGCGGCGTCCACGCACGCTGTGGCGGCTCGGCAGGTGGTTGTCAGTCGGCGGGCACTCCTCGAGGCCCCCCGGCTGGGCCGGCGAGCGGCCACTTCGCGCGCACCACGCCCTACATCCCGGTGTGAGAGTGGCCTCTCACCCTGGGGTGAGGGGGATCTGGAGCGAGCGGGCGGTGGCGACGGCGTCCTCGAGGACGCTGCGGCGGGGGTCGGGGACCGGCAGCCACGGATCGACCACCCGGTCGGCGAGGCGGTCGCTTCGGTGGTCGGCGGCATGGTGCGCGGCGAGGCGCTCGAAGCGGGGGTCGGCCAGGACGGCGTCGACGGCGGCGTGGTCTCCCCCGCACACCAACACCTCGGTGGGCGGGCTGCCTCGCCCACCAGGATCCGGTGCGCATGGTCGGCGGCGGCCTCGTAGGCCTGGCGGGCCTGGTTGTCGCGGCGGCGGGCGAAGCGCTGCTGGCTCTGGCCACCGGCCTTGGTGCGGCCCTGCACGTGGCGTTGGCCGACCTTCGAGGCAACGCACCTGGTCACCGTCGAGCGAGCGCCACCGCGAAGCCGCCCTTGCGGACCAGCAGCACGCCCCAGGCAGCGGCGCGGAGCCGCGGCAGCGGCGACGAGCGCCGGGATCGGGCGGACCGTCGTACCGACCGGCCGAACGGCAGGGCGACCGACGGCGGACTCGCCGTCGTCGGCCGGTCAGCCTCAGCCGACCGTCGACCACCGCGAAGGCGTGACGCGCCGTGCCGGGCTGCCGAAGTTCTCACACCAGCGCGCCAGCCGCTCCGGCGGCACCAGGACGGTGCGCGGGGTCACGCGCAGGCTCAGACGTTGAAGCCGAGGGCGCGCAGCATCTCGCGGCCGTCGTCGGTGATCTTGTCCGGGCCCCACGGCGGCATCCAGACCCAGTTGATCGCGACGTCGTTGACCAGGCCCTCGAGCGCCTGGTTGGTCTGGTCCGTGATCACGTCGGTCAGCGGGCACGCCGCTGAGGTCAGCGTCATGTCGAGCACGACGTTGGACGCCCTCGTCGAGGTGTACGTCGTAGACCAGGCCGAGGTCGACCACGTTGATCCCGAGCTCGGGGTCGACGACGTCCTTCATCGCCTCGGTGACGTCGTCCTTGGTCACCGTGGTCGTGCCACCGGCGGCGGCCAGGTCGACCTCGGGCATGTCGGCGTGCGGGTCGGTGTGGGCGTCGGTCATGACTGCTCCTTCGTCGTCGGTCGTGGTCGAGGATCTGTGCGGTGGCGTCCTTCCAGGCCATCCAGGCCAGCAGCGCGCACTTGACGCGCGCCGGGAACTTGGCGACGCCGGCGAACGCGATCGCCGTCCTCGAGGACGTCCTCGTCGGGCTCGACCTTGCCCCGACCCTGCATCAGGGCGAGGAACTCCGCGTGCACCGCCGAGGCGTCGGTGACCGAGCGGCCGATGACCAGGTCGGCCATCACCGACGCGGCCGCCTGGCTGATCGAGCAGCCCTCCGCGTCGTAGGACACGTCCTCGACGACGGCGTCGGCGCCGCTGCCGGAGAGGTGCACGCGCAACGTGACCTCGTCGCCGCAGGTCGGGTTGACGTGGTGCACCTCGGCCTCGTAGGGCTCGCGGAGCCCCGCGTGGTGGGGGTTCTTGTAGTGGTCCAGGATGATCTCCTGGTAGAGGCTGTCCAGGTCCATCAGGCCACCTTGAAGTACGACTTGGTGTACTGCAGACCCTCGACGAGCGCGTCGATCTCGGCCGGGGTCGTGTAGAGGTACGACGACATCCGGGTCGAGCTCTGCACGCCGAACCGCTTGTGCGCCGGCTTCGCGCAGTGGTGGCCGGCCCGGACCGCGATGCCGCGCGAGTCGAGCACCTGGGCCACGTCGTGCGGGTGCACGCCGTCGAGCTCGAACGCGATCGCGCCGCCACGCAGGGCGGCGCGAGCGGACCGAGCACGGTCGACCCCGGCGACCGAGCCGAGCCCCTCGAGGGCGTAGCCGGTGATCGCCTCCTCGTGGGCGCGCACCGCGTCCATCCCGACCGCGGCGAGGTAGTCGACGGCCGCACCGAGACCGACCGCCTCCACGATCGGCGGGGTACCGGCTTCGAACTTGTGCGGGATCGCGGCGTACGTCGACCGCTCCATCGACACCGTCGCGATCATCTCGCCACCGCCCGAGGAAGGGCGGCAGCTGCTCGAGCAGGTCGCCGCGCCCCAGAGCACGCCGATCCCGGTCGGGCCGGTCACCTTGTGGCCGGTGAAGGCCAGGAAGTCCGGGCGAGACTCCGCGTGCCATCGCCGCCGAGGTCCACCGGCATCTGCGGCACAGCCTGCGCCGCGTCGACGACGACGATCGCGCCGACCTGGTGGGCCCGCCGGGTGATCTCGGCGATCGGGTTGACGGTGCCGAGCATGTTGGACACCCAGGTCAGCGAGACGACCTTGGTGCGCTCGGTGATCAGGTCGTCGAGCTGCGACAGGTCGAGCGTGCCCTCGTCGGTGACGCCGAACCAGCGCAGGGTGGCGCCGGTGCGCTCGGTGAGCAGCTGCCACGGGACGATGTTGGAGTGGTGCTCCATCTCGGTGATGACGACCTCGTCGCCGGGGCCGACCTGGAGCGGTCCACGGGCCCAGGCCAGGGTGTTGGCGACCAGGTTGAGCGCCTCGGAGGCGTTCTTGGTGAAGATCACCTCGTCGCGCGAGGGCGCGCCGAGGAACGCCGCCACCTTGTCGCGGGCGGCCTCGAACGCCGCCGACGACTCGGCGCCGAGCTGGTGCATGGCGCGGGCGACGTTGGCGTTGTGCCGCTCGAGGTGGTCGACCATCGCATCGACGACGACCTGCGGCTTCTGCGAGGTGTTGGCGCTGTCGAGGTAGACCAGCGGGTGCCCGTCGGCGAGCGTGCGCGACAGGATCGGGAAGTCCTTGCGGATGACTTCGAGATCAGGGAGCAGTCCCTGGATCATCAATCAATCCTCTCTGTCCGGCTCAGGCCCGCGCCGGGGTGTACTTGTCGTAGCCCTCGGCCTCGAGCTGGTCGGCCAGCTCGGGGCCGCCCTCCTCGGCGATCTTTCCGTCGACGAAGACGTGCACGAAGTCGGGCTTGATGTAGCGCAGGATGCGCGTGTAGTGGGTGATCAGCAGGACGCCGCGGTCACCCTTGTCCCGGAAGCGGTTGACGCCCTCGGAGACGATCTTCAGCGCGTCGATGTCGAGCCCGGAGTCGGTCTCGTCGAGCACCGCGACCTTGGGGTCGAGCAGCTCGAGCTGCAGGATCTCGTGGCGCTTCTTCTCACCGCCGGAGAAGCCCTCGTTGACCGAGCGGGTGGCGAACGCGGGGTCCATCTTCATGTCCGCCATGGCGGCGTTGACGTCCTTGACCCAGGTGCGCAGCTTGGGCGCCTCACCGTCGATCGCGGTCTTGGCGGTGCGCAGGAAGTTGGACACCGACACACCGGGCACCTCGACGGGGTACTGCATCGCCAGGAACAGTCCGGCGCGGGCCCGCTCGTCGACGGTCATCGCGAGGACGTCGACGCCGTCGAGGGTCACCGACCCGCTGGTGACGTTGTACTTCGGGTGACCGGCGATGGAGTAGGCCAGCGTGGACTTGCCCGAGCCGTTGGGTCCCATGATCGCGTGGGTCTGGCCGTCGCTGATGGTCAGGTCGACCCCCTTGAGGATCTCCTTGGGACCGTCCTCGGTGTCGACGCTGACGTGCAGGTCGCGGATCTCGAGAGTGCTCATGCTGTGTTCTCAGCTCTTCCTGTGGTTCGAAGTCAGTCGTTCAGGGGGCGGTGACGTCGACCAGGACGTCGTCGCCGTCGACCCGCACGGGGTAGGTCGGCACCGGCTCGGTCGCCGGCAGGCCGCTCGGCTTCCCGGTGCGCAGGTCGAAGCGCGAGCCGTGCAGCCAGCACTCGATCTCGCAGCCCTCGACCTCGCCCTCGGAGAGCGGGATCGCGGCGTGCGAGCACTCGTCGTGGATGGCGTAGACCTCGTCGTCGTGACGGACGACGGCCACCTCGACGCCGTCGACGTCGACCGCGAGCGGCGCGTCGGGGGTCAGGTCGCTCGAGCGCACAGGCGCGGGTGAAGGCCATCAGCGGCTCCCCCGGGCCGCCGACGTTCTTCTCCAGCTCGGCCTCGATCGTGCTCAGCAGCCGCTCCTCGATCTGGGGTACGTCGATCTGGCGGACGATGTCGGCGAAGAAGCCGTGCACGACCAGGCGGTGCGCCTCGTCCTCGGGGATGCCGCGGGACTGGAGGTAGAACAGCTGCTCGTCGTCGAACCGTCCGGTCGCGGAGGCGTGGCCGGCGCCCTCGATCTCGCCGGTCTCGATCTCGAGGTTCGGCACCGAGTCGGCCTGGCAGCCGTCGGTGAGCACGAGGTTGCGGTTCTCCTCGTAGGTCTCGATGCCTTCGGCGACCTTGCGGATCAGCACGTTGCCGATCCAGACGGTGTGCGCGCCCTGACCCTGCAGCGCGCCCTTGTAGAGCACGTTGCTCTTGGTGCGCGGTGCGGTGTGGTCGGCGAAGAGCCGGTGCTCGATGTGCTGGCCGGCGTCGGCGAAGTAGAGCCCGAGCAGCTCGGCCTCACCACCGGGGCCGTCGTACTCGACGTTGGCGTCCATCCGGACCACGTCGCCGCCGAAGCTGACCGCCACGTGCTTGTAGCGCGCGTCGCGGCCGACCTTGGCCTGGTGGTGGGTCAGGTGCACCGCGTCGTCGGCCCAGTCCTGCAGCGAGACGACCGAGACCTGGGCGCCGTCACCCACCGCGACCTCGACGACCTGCGCCATCGAGGAGCTGCCGGTGTGGTTGAGCACCACGCGGCCTTGGAGTGCGCCCCGAAGCGCAGGGCGATGTGCCCGGCCTCGGTGACCGACGCGTCCTCGCCGACCAGGTCGACCACGACCGGCTCGTCGAGCTCGGTGTCGGCCGGGACGTCCACGAGCAGCGTCGAGGGCACCTCGGCGAGCACCCGGGCGGTGAACCGGTTGTTGGGCACCAGGCCGCTGAGGCCGCGCAGCTCCGGGTGGTCGCTCTTGTCGACGCCCTCGACGCGCACCCCGGCGGGCGTGGTCCACGTGCAGGCCGTGGCGCTGGTGCCGAACTCGGCGTCGAGTGCAGGCCGCGCAGCCTCTTGAGCGGGGTGAAGCGCCAGATCTCCTCGCGGCCGGTGGGGACGGCGTGGTCCTCCACCGCGAAGGAGCCCTCGGGGTGCAGGTGGGAGTCGACCCGCTCCTGCTCCAGGGCGTTCGCCACGCTCTCGCGCGCAGTGTCAGTCACAGTCACTTCGTCGTCTTCCTCTTCGATCCATTCAGTGCGCCGGACTCCGGCGGTCGGTCGGCCGTGGGGGCAAGGCAGCATCGAGCGGCTTGGCCGCGGCGCCCGCAGCCCGACCCGCCCGGCAGGGAGCCACTCGGGCGACGCGCCGCCGCAGCGACCGGCTCCCGCGGACGGGCGGCCGCGAGACCCTTGTCGCACCGACGAGACCCCGCAGCCCCGCAGGGTCAGCCCACGGCGCCTTCCATCTGGAGCTCGATCAGGCGGTTCAGCTCGAGGGCGTACTCCATCGGCAGCTCCTTGGCGATCGGCTCGATGAAGCCGCGCACGATCATGGCCATCGCCTCGTCCTGCTCCATGCCGCGCGACATGAGGTAGAAGAGCTGGTCGTCGGAGACCTTGGAGACGGTCGCCTCGTGACCCATCGACACGTCGTCCTCGCGGATGTCGACGTAGGGTAGGTGTCGGAGCGGCTGATCTGGTCGACGAGGAGCGCGTCGCAGAGCACGTTGGACTTCGAGCCGTGGGCGCCCTCGTTGACCTGGATCAGGCCGCGGTACGACGTGCGACCGCCGCCGCGGGCCACCGACTTGGACAGGATCGAGGACGACGTGTGCGGCGCGGCGTGCACCATCTTGGCGCCGGCGTCCTGGTGCTGGCCCTCGCCTGCGAAGGCGATCGACAGGGTCTCGCCCTTGGCGTGCTCGCCCATGAGGTAGACGGCCGGGTACTTCATCGTCACCTTGGAGCCGATGTTGCCGTCGACCCACTCCATGGTCGCGCCGGCCTCGCAGGTGGCGCGCTTGGTGACGAGGTTGTAGACGTTGTTGGACCAGTTCTGGATGGTCGTGTAGCGGCAGCGGCCGCCCTTCTTGACGATGATCTCCACGACGGCGCTGTGCAGGGAGTCCGAGGAGTAGATCGGCGCGGTGCAGCCCTCGACGTAGTGCACGTAGGCGTCCTCGTCGACGATGATCAGGGTGCGCTCGAACTGACCCATGTTCTCGGTGTTGATCCGGAAGTAGGCCTGCAGCGGGATGTCCACGTGGACGCCCTTGGGCACGTAGATGAACGAGCCACCGGACCACACGGAGGTGTTCAGCGCGGAGAACTTGTTGTCGCCGACCGGGATGACGGTGCGCGAAGTACTCCTTGAAGAGGTCCTCGTGCTCGCGGAGCGCGGTGTCGGTGTCGACGAAGATCACGCCCTGCTCCTCCAGGTCCTCACGGATCTGGTGGTAGACGACCTCCGACTCGTACTGCGCGGCGACGCCGGCGACGAGGCGCTGCTTCTCCGCCTCGGGGATGCCGAGCTTGTCGTAGGTGTTCTTGATGTCCTCGGGGAGGTCCTCCCACGAGGTGGCCTGCTTCTCGGTCGACCGGACGAAGTACTTGATGTTGTCGAAGTCGATCGTCGAGAGGTCCGAGCCCCACGTCGGCATCGGCTTGCGGTGGAAGAGCTTGAGGCCCTTCAGACGCAGGTCGAGCATCCACTGCGGCTCGCTCTTGAGCGCCGAGATGTTGCGCACGACGTCCTCGCTGAGACCGCGGGCAGCGATCGAGCCGGCGTCGTCGCTGTCGGCCCAGCCGTACTCGTAGCGACCGAAGCCCTTCGAGCTCGGGGTTCATCTGCTCGATGGTTGTCATTCGTTGGCTCAACCTCTCGTCGTGGATGCGTGGGACGGGACTTCGGGGATGCAGGTGGTGCAGACACCGTCGCCGTGGGCGATGGTGGCCAGACGTTGGACGTGCCGGCCGAGGACCTGGCCGATGACCTCGGTCTCGGCCTCGCACAGCTGGGGGAACTCGTGGGCGACGTGGGCGACCGGGCAGTGCTGCTGGCACAGCTGCTGGCCGACCGGGCTCTCGCGGACCGAGGCGGCGTAACCGCTCTGGGTGAGCGCCTCGGCGAGCGCCTCGGACGGCTCCATCTCGGGACGCTCCTCGACGATCTCGCGGTAGCGGGTCTCGAGGCCGGCCACCCGGCGTCGGGCGAAGGCCAGCACGGCCTCGTCGCCGCCGGTCTCGGCCAGGAAGCGCAGCGCCTGGACGGCGAGGTCGTCGTACTGCTGGTCGAACCGGTCGCGGCCGGACTCGGTCAGCGCGAACAGCTTGGCGGGGCGACCGCGTCCGCGGACACCGTAGACGCGCGGCTCGCGCGCCTCGACCGCACCCTCGTCGCTGAGGTGGTCGAGGTGCCGACGTACCGCCGGCGGGAGTCAGGTCCAGACGCTCGGCGAGCACGGCCGCGGTGCTGGGACCGAGCTCGAGGATGGTCCGCGCGACCCGCTCGCGCGTGGGCGCGTCACCCCGCGGTCGCTCGGCGAGGGCACCATCGGCTGCGCTGGCCGCGCAGGACGGAGGGTGCTGTCGAATTCCACAACAACAGTGTGTCGTTAATAGTGCGGTGACTTCAAATAAGGCTGACCTAAGCTGCCGCCGCTGAGGCAGCGGACCCGTGACCCGTCCCACACGCCCGGCCGATCCGCCCGGACACCGCTCCGGCGGCCGCGTTCCTACACTCTCCGCGTGTCCACCTCCTCGAGCCGACGACGCCGGACCTGCCGTCGTCATCGACGGGCTTGCGGATGACCTACGGCGACACGGTGGCCGTCGACGGGCTCGACCTCGAGGTCGCCCGCGGCACGGTCACCGCCGTGCTCGGCCCCAACGGCGCCGGCAAGACCACCACGCTGGAGACCTGCGAGGGGTACCGCCGTCCCCAGGCGGGCGACGTGCGGGTGCTCGGCCTCGACCCGCAGCGCCATCGCGCCGACCTGCTCCCCCGGATCGGGGTGATGCTGCAGAGCGGCGGCGCCTGGTCCGGGTCCGCGCCGTCGAGATGCTCGAGCACGTCGCCAGGCTGCACGCCCACCCCCTCGACGTGGAGCTGCTGGTCGACCGTCTCGGCCTCGACGAGTGCGGCCGGACGCCGTACCGCCGGCTGTCCGGCGGCCAGCAGCAGCGTCTCGGTCTGGCGATGGCCGTGGTGGGCGGCCCGGAGCTGGTCTTCGTCGACGAGCCGACCGCCGGCATGGACCCGCAGATGCGGCGCGCCACCTGGCACCTGCTGGAGGAGATGCGCGCCGACGGCGTGACCGTCGTGCTCACCACGCACTACATGGACGAGGCCGAGCGGCTCGCCGACATGGTGCACGTCATCGACCACGGCCGGCTGATCGCGACCGGGACGCCGTTCGAGCTCACCCGCGGCACCGGGCACAGCACGATCCGGCTCGTCGTCACCGAGCCGTTCCCGCCTGAGGCGCCGGCGTCCCTGCAGGCCGCGCTCGGCTCCGACACCGACGTCCGTCCGGTCAACGCGCAGAGCCTGCTGATCACCGGCCCGGCCGACGCGTCGACGCTCGCGTCCGTCTCGGCGTGGTGCGAGGCGCAGGGCGTGCTGCCGGAGTCGCTGTCGCTGGGGCAGCGCACGCTCGAGGACGTGTTCCTCCAGATCACCGGACGGGACCTCTCCGCATGACCCACGACGGACTCGCCTCGCACGGGGTGTTCACGCCCGCTCCCGGCTCGGCGCCGCTGCCGCGCATGGTGGCCGCCCAGGCCCGGATGGAGACCCGGCTGCTGCTGCGCAACGGCGAGCAGCTGCTGCTGGCGGTGGTGATCCCGCTGGTGGTGCTCGTCGGCGGCATCCTGGCCGCCCGCGGCTTCGACCTGTCCCTCTCCGCCGCCCCCGTCGACCTGCTCACCCCCGGGGTGCTGGCGCTGGCGGTGATGTCGACGAGCTTCACGTCGCTGGCGATCGCGACCGGCTTCGAGCGTCGCTACGGCGTCCTGAAGCGGCTCGGCTCCTCACCGCTGCCCCGCTCCGGGCTGCTGGCGGGCAAGGTCGGCGCCCTGCTCGTCGTCGAGACGATCCAGCTCGTGGTGCTCGGAGCCGCCGGCCTGGCCCTCGGCTGGTCGCCCACCGTGACCGCGGCCGGGGTGGTCGGCGCGCTCGTCGTGGTGCTCGCGCGGCACCGCCGCGTTCGCCGCGCTCGGGCTGCTGATGGCCGGGACGCTGCGGGCCGAGGCGACGCTGGCCGCCGCGAACCTGGTCTACCTGCTGCTGCTGGCCGGCGGCGCGGTCGTGCTCCCGGCCTCGTCGTACGGCGCCATGGGCGGGGCCGTGGCCTGGCTGCCCTCGGCCGCACTGGGCGAGGGGCTGCGGGCGGCCTCGCTGGACGGGGCGTTCCCCGCCGCTGCCGGTGCTCGTCCTGGTGCTCTGGGCGGCGCTGGGCACCTTCCTGACGGCCCGGACGTTCCGATGGGAGTGACCCCGGCCCCGCGGACCGACCGACTGGTCCGCCTCGCCGCCGTCACCTCGCTGGTGGTCAACGTGCTGATCGTCGTGACCGGTGGCGTGGTGCGGCTGACCGGCTCCGGGCTGGGCTGCCCGACCTGGCCGCGCTGCACGGAGGAGTCCTTCGTGCCCCACCCCGAGCTCGGCATCCACGGGGCCATCGAGTTCGGCAACCGGCTGGTCACCTTCCTGCTCGCCGCCGTCGCCATCGCCACCTTCGTGATCGCCTGGCGGCACGGCCGGCCCGCGCTCACCCGGCTCGCTTTCGTGCTCGGTCTCGGGCGTCCCCGCGCAGGCGCTGATCGGGGGCGTCACCGTGCTCACCGGCCTGGACCCGTGGGTCGTCGCCTTCCACCTGCTCGTGTCGCTGGCGATGATCGGCGTCGCGGTCGTGCTGGTCCGCCGGGTCGGCGAGGGCGACGGTCCAGCCCGACCCGTGGTCCCGGACGCGGTCACCTGGCTGGTGCGGACGGTGTTCGCGACCGGGTGGGCGGTGCTGTACGTCGGGACGGTCGTCACCGGCAGCGGCCCGCACGCCGGCGACCTCGCCTCGCCCCGCAACGGCCTCGACCCGCGCGCCGTCAGCCAGCTGCACACCGACGTCGTCTTCCTGCTGCTCGGGCTGACGATCGCCACGGTGCTCGCGCTGAAGGCCGTGGACGCGCCGGCGCGGGCCCGGCGGGCCGCCGCCACCCTGCTCGCGGTGGAGCTCGCCCAGGGGGTGGTCGGGTTCGTGCAGTACTTCACCGACCTGCCGATCGTGCTCGTCGGCATCCACCTGCTCGGAGCCGCGCTGACGTCGGCTGCGCTCACGTGGCTGCTGGTCAGCGTGCGCGAACGCACCGGACCGGTCGACGGCGCCCGACCGGCGGCCGCGGCCACGGCCCGGCCGGCGACCCAGGGCTAGAGCCCCGCCGCCCGGCGCAGGCGCGCGAGCTCGTCGGCGAGAGCGGCCGCGGACCAGTGCGCGTTCAGGCCGCTCGGGTTGGGCAGCACCCACACCCGCGTGTCTCCGATCCTCCGCTGCTGCTCCCCCACCTGGGCCCGCTCGTCCCCGAAGGCCGTCCGGTACGCCGTGACCCCGAGCACCGCCAGCCACGACGGCCGGAGCTCCTCCATCCTGGTGACGAGCCGCCGGCCCCCCTCGACGTACTCCTCCCGGGTGAGCTCGTCGGCGCGTGCGGTGGCCCGGGGCACGACGTTGGTCAGGCCGAGGCCCAGACCCGGCAGCTCGCCCTGCTCGGCCGGATCCAGCCGGCGCGGGGTCAGGCCTGACGCGTGCAGGGCCGGCCAGAAGCGGTTGCCCGGCCGGGCGAAGTGATGACCGGTCGCCGCCGTCCAGAGGCCCGGGTTGATCCCGCAGAAGACGATCCGCAGCCCGGGCGCGAGCACGTCCGGCACCAGCCGGTCGCGAGCCGCCTCGAGGTCCTGCGGGGTCGGTCGGGTCGTCACCGGGGCAGGCTAGCCCGCCGAAAACCCGTTGCCCCCGCCGAACGGCGCGTGCTGCGATGGCGCCACACCCGACCGACAGGAGCACCCCGATGCGAGCGACCTTCACCTCCCTCCAGCCCATCTGCGAGAAGGACGTGAAGGTTGCGCACGCTCAACTTGGGGATCCTGGCGCATGTTGACGCCGGCAAGACGACCCTGACCGAACGGCTGCTCTTCGAGGCCGGTGTGCTCGACGACCCCGGCAGCGTCGACCAGGGCAGCACCCACACCGACACGATGGCGATCGAACGCCGTCGTGGCATCACGATCCGCGCCGCGGTGGTCTCCTTCGAGATCGACGGTGTGGTGGTGAACCTGATCGACACCCCCGGCCACTCCGACTTCGTCGCCGAGGTCGAGCGGTCGATGTCGCTGCTCGACGGCGCCGTGCTGGTCGTCTCGGCCGTCGAGGGCGTCCAGGCGCAGACGCTGGTGCTGATGCGCGCGCTCCAGCGGCTCGACATCGCGACGGTCGTCTTCGTCAACAAGACCGACCGGGTCGGCGCCGACGTCGACTTCGTGACCCTGGAGGTGCGCGAGCGACTGAGCGCCGACGTACCGATCCTAGCGGTTCGGCCGTCACGGGGCCGGCGTACCGGCGCTGATGCACTCGCTCGGCCCCGGTTGCTCCCGGTCCGCGAGCCCTGCCTCGACGGCGCCGCGGCGGGGCGCGTGTTCAAGATCGAGCGTGACGACGGCGGCGCCAAGGAGGTCTTCGCCCACGTCCGGGACGGCACCCTGCACGTCCGCGACCGGGTCGACCTCGGCCACGGGCCGGCCGAGAAGATCACCGCCCTCCGGGTGTTCACCGGCGGCCGTCTCGAGGTCAGCGCGCGGGCCGGCGGCGGGCAGGTGGCGGTGCTCCGAGGGCTGGAGTCGGCCCGGATCGGCGACACCTTCGGGCCCGGTGCGACGGCCGGTCCCGACGTGCAGTTCGCCCGGCCGAGCCTGTCGACGGTGGTGGAGGCGGTGCGACCCGGGGACGTCGGACGCCTGCACGTGGCGCTCACCCAGCTGGCCGAGCAGGACCCGCTGATCGACCTCACCCAGGACGGCCGACGTGAGCTGCACCTCTCGCTCTACGGCGAGGTGCAGAAGGAGGTGATCGGCGCACTGCTGGCCGAGGAGTACGGCGTGGAGGCGACCTTCCGCGCGAGCAGCGTGATCTGCATCGAGCGGGTGGTCGGCTCCGGGAGGCGGTCGAGATCATCGCCACCGACTCCAACCCGTTCCTGGCCACCGTCGGACTTCGCGTCGAGCCGGCCGCGATCGAGCCGGGGTCACCTTCGACCTCGAGGTCGAGCGCGGCTCGATGCCGGCCGCGTTCTTCACCGCGGTGGAGTACGCCGTCCGCTCCACCCTGGAGCAAGGACGTTGCGGCTGGCAGATCCCGGACTGCCGCGTGTGGATGACGCACTCGGGCTACTACCCGCGACAGAGCCACATGCACGGCACCTTCGACAAGGCGATGTCGAGCACGGCCGGCGACTTCCGCAACCTCGCCCGACTGATCCTCGGGACCGCCCTCAACGAGGCCGGGACGGTGGTCTGCGAGCCCGTGCACCACTTCGACCTCGAGGTGCCTGACGACACTCTCGCGGCCACGCTCGCGCTGCTGGCCCGGGCCGGTGCGGTGCCGCTGACCACGCAGCCGCGTCCACCGGTGGCGGTGCTCGCAGGCGACGTACCGGCGGGCAGGGTGCACGAGCTCATCACGATGCTCCCCCAGGTCACCCGCGGAGAGGGCGTGCTCACCACCCGCCTGGCGACTACCGCCCGACCCAGGGACAGCCGCCCACGCGGACCCGGCTCGACCACCACCCCTACGAGCGAGAGGTCTATTTGCGACGAGTTGGGCGGAACACCCCGACCTGACCCTTTCGGGCAATTACCACGTTCCCGTGGTAATCGCCCGGTTCCCCCAGCGAGCTCTCTGCGGTAACCGGGAGATCGCTGCGGGAAGGACGCGACCGATGCGGTCGGCACCCGGGGCGTCGACATGCTTGGTCGCCTCCGGCGTCCTGGACGGGCGCGAGTCCCGCTGCGTCACCGGGTCAGCAGGGGGTCGAGCGCGACGCCGACGAAGAGCAGCGAGAGATACATGTTCGACCAGTGGAAGAGCCGCATCGGCTTGAGGTCGACCACGTCGTCGCTGCGCCGGGCGCGGCCGAGCAGCAGGTGCGCCTCGACCAGGAACGCCGCACCGAGGACGACCGCGACGACCGGGTAGAGCCACCCGGTCGGGGCGATCGGCCACAGCAGCAGCGACGTGGCGACCATCACGTAGGAGTAGGCGACGATCTGGCGGGCCACGACCCGGGCGCCGGCCACGACCGGCAGCATCGGCACGTCGGCGGCGGCGTAGTCCTCGCGGTAGCGGATCGCGAGCGCCCAGAAGTGCGGCGGCGTCCAGAAGAACACCACCATGAACAGCACCACCGGCGCCCAGGCGAGCTCGCCGGTGACCGCGGTCCAGCCGATCAGCGCCGGGAAGCAGCCGGCGGCCCCGCCCCAGACGATGTTCTGCGGTGGTACGCCGCTTGAGGATCATCGTGTAGCCGACGACGTAGAAGACGTTGGCCGCCAGGGCCAGCGCCCGCCGACAGCCAGTTGACCAGCAGGCCGAGCCACAGCGTCGAGACCACCCCGAGCACCAGGCCGAAGACGAGCGCGGCGCGGGTGGTCACGATGTGCCGCGGGCAGCGCCCGGCGCCGGGTGCGCCGCATCCGCTCGTCGATGTCGGCGTCGTACACGCAGTTGAGCGCGTTCGCGCTGCCCGCCGACAGCGTCCCGCCGACGACGGTGGCGACACCAGGCCGAGCGGCGGCACGCCCCGCTGGGCCAGGAACATGACCGGCACGGTGGTCAGCAGCAGCAGCTCGATGATCCGCGGCTTCGTCAGCCCGACGTAGGCCCCGAGCACGTCCCTGAGGCTCGGGGTGCTCGGCGTCACCGGCGGCCGGTCGTCGACGCCGTCGGGGATGCCACGACGGGCAGCCGAGACGTCGGGATCGACGGCGGTCACGCGCACCTCTGCTTCTGACGACGTCCGCCCCGAGGCGCCTCCAGGACGCTCGCAGGGCAGGACTCACTCTAGTGTGCGCCGTCCCGGGCGGGGTACCGGGAGGCCTCGGACACCCTGTGCACGACCACCCCCGTCGCTGAGTAGGCTCGGGCGCGTGGCCGTGACGGCCCCGACAGGCACCTCGTCGGAAGGAAAGCACGCTCGTGAGCAAGCTCGAATGGACCGACCTCGACCAGCGCGCCGTGGACACCGCCCGGGTGCTGGCCATGGACGCGGTGCAGAAGGTCGGCAACGGTCACCCCGGCACCGCGATGTCCCTGGCCCCGGTCGCCTACATGCTGTTCCAGAAGGTGATGCGGCACAGCCCCGCCAACCCCGACTGGGCTCGGCCGCGACCGGTTCGTGCTCTCCTGCGGCCACAGCAGCATCACGCTCTACACGCGAGCTGTACCTCGGTGGCTTCGGCTCGAGCTCGAGGACCTCAAGTCGCTGCGCACCTGGGGCAGCAAGACCCCGGGTCACCCCGAGCACGGCCACACCGCGGGCGTCGAGACCACCACCGGACCCGCTGGGCCAGGGCGTCGCCAACGCGGTGGGCATGGCGATGGCGGCACGGCGCGAGCGCGGCCTGCTCGACCCCGAGGCAGCCGCGGGCGAGAGCCCCTTCGACCACCACGTCTACGCGCTGTGCAGCGACGGTGACCTGCAGGAGGGCGTCTCGGCCGAGGCCTCCTCGCTGGCCGGCCACCAGCAGCTCGGCAACCTGACGCTGATCTACGACAACAACCAGATCTCGATCGAGGGCGACACCGACATCGCCTTCTCCGAGGACGTCTCGCGCGCGCTACCGCGCCTACGGCTGGCACGTCCAGGACGTCGACTGGACCAACGGCGGCACGGCGTACGTCGAGGACGTGCAGGCGCTGTGGGAGGCGATGGAGAAGGCCGGCCGGGTCACCGACCGCCCCAGCCTGATCAACCTCCGCACGATCATCGCCTGGCCGGCGCCCAACGCGCAGGGCACCGGCAAGGCGCACGGCTCCGCGCTGGGTGAGGACGAGGTCGCCGCCACCAAGAAGGTCCTCGGCTTCGACCCGAGCCTCACCTTCGAGGTGACCGACGAGGTCCTCGACCACACCCGCGGCCTGGTCGAGCGCGGCCGCGCCGCCGAGGCCGCCTGGCAGGAGCGCTACGACGCCTGGGCGGCGCGCTACCGCAAGCGCGCCGAGCTGCTCGACCGGATCCGCACCCGCAGCCTGCCGACCGGGTGGGACGACGCGCTGCCGTGCTTCGACGCCGACGCCAAGGGTGTCGCCACCCGGAAGGCGTCCGGTGCGGTGCTGAGCGCGCTGGCCCCCGTGCTGCCCGAGCTCTGGGGCGGCTCGGCCGACCTGGCCGGCTCCAACAACACCACCCCCAAGGGCGAGCCGTCGTTCGTCCCCGAGGAGCAAGCTCGACCAAGGACTTCCAGGGCAACCGCTACGGCCGGGTGCTGCACTTCGGCATCCGCGAGCACGCCATGGGCTCGGTGATGAACGGCATCGCGCTGCACGGCGGCACCCGCGTCTACGGCGGCACCTTCCTGGTGTTCTCCGACTACATGCGCCCCGCGGTCCGGCTGGCCGCGCTGATGCACCTGCCGGTCACCTACGTCTGGACCCACGACTCGATCGGCCTCGGCGAGGACGGCCCGACCCACCAGCCGGTCGAGCACCTGGCCGCCCTCCGCGCGATCCCCGGCCTCGACGTGGTCCGCCCCGCCGACGCCAACGAGACCGTCGCCGCCTGGAAGGCGGTCCTCCAGCACACCGACCGCCCCGCCGGGCTGGCGCTGACCCGGCAGAACGTGCCCACCTTCCCCCGCGGCCGCGAGCGACGGCGAGCTGTGGGCAACGACCGAGGGCGTCGCCAGGGGCGGCTACGTGCTCCTCGACGCCGAGGGCGGCGTCCCCGACGTGGTGCTCATCGGCACCGGCTCGGAGGTGCAGCTCGCCGTCGCGGCGCGCGACCGACGCTGGCCGAGAAGGGCATCCGCGCCCGGGTGGTCTCGATGCCCTGCCGCGAGTGGTTCGACGCGCAGGACCAGGCCTACCGCGACTCGGTGATCCCGCCGATCGTCAAGGCCCGGGTCAGCGTCGAGGCCGGCGTCGCCCAGGGCTGGCGCGAGGTCGTCGGCCAGCACGGCCGCATCGTCTCGCTCGACCACTTCGGCGCCTCCGCCGACTACGCCACGATCTACCAGGAGTTCGGCATCACCGCCGAGGCGGTCGTGCTCGCGGCCGAGGACAGCATCCGGACCGCGCAGGCGTCCGACGCCTGAGCGAGACCAGCACCGACCGCCGTACGGCGGAGCCAGAACTGAACACGACACGCCCGGGAGGAATCCGATGTCCGAACGTCTCACAGCCCTCGCCGACGCCGGGGTTTCGATCTGGCTGGACGACCTGTCCCGCGAACGGATCGAGACCGGCAACCTCGCCGACCTGGTCAAGAACAGCTCGGTCGTCGGGGTGACCACCAACCCGACCATCTTCGCCGCCGCGCTCGCCGACGGTGAGCGCTACGACGAGCAGGTCGGCCGGCTGGTGGCCTCCGACGCCGACGTCGACGACACGATCTTCGAGCTGACCACGACCGACGTCCGCGACGCCTGCGACGTCCTCGCCGACGCCTGCGAACGCCACCGACGGCGTCGACGGCCGGGTCTCGATCGAGGTCGCGCCCGGGCTCGCCTTCGACACCGACGCCACGGTGAGGCGCCGCGCACACGCTGTGGAAGGCGGTCGACCGGCCCAACCTGTTCATCAAGATCCCCGCCACCACCGAGGGGCTCCCGGCCATCACCAAGGTGCTCGGGCCAGGGCATCAGCGTCAACGTCACGCTGATCTTCGGCCTCGACCGCTACGACCAGGTCATGGAGGCCTACCTCGCCGGGCTCGAGGCCGCCCGGTACGCCGGTCACGACCTCTCGGGCATCCACTCGGTCGCCTCGTTCTTCGTCTCCCGCGGGTCAGCGAGGTCGACGGCGTCTCGACAAGCGCATCGGCGACGGCGGCGACACGGCCCGGCTCTCCGACCTCAAGGGCAAGGCCGCCGTCGCCAACGCGCGGCTCGCCTACGAGGCCTACGAGCAGAAGTTCGCCGGCGAGCGGTTCGCGGACCGCTCAAGGCCGACGGGCGCCAACACCCAGCGTCCGCTGTGGGCGTCGACCGGCGTGAAGAACCCCGACTACCCCGACACCCTCTACGTCTCCGAGCTGGTCGTCGCCAACACCGTCAACACCATGCCGGAGAAGACCATGCAGGCCTTCGCCGACCACGGCGAGGTCACCGGGCGACAGGTGCGACCCGCACTACGACGACGCCCGCGCCGTCATGGCGGCGCTGGCCGAGGCCGGCATCGACTACGACGACGTCATCGCGACCCTCGAGCGGGAGGGCGTCGACAAGTTCGTGAAGTCCTGGGACGAGCTGGTCGAGACCGTCCGCGGCCAGATGGACGCCGCCCGGACGGAGGCCCATGAGTGGAGCCGACGAGCCGCTGTCCGTGAGCGCCCGCCCGGGGCGGCAGCCGACGCGATCGCCGCGGCACGTGCCGGCCCTGGTCGCCGACCGGTTCGCGAGCCGCCTGTTCGACGAGGACGCGACCCTGTGGGGACCGAGCGCCGAGCCCGAGGCCGGGGTCCGGCTGGGCTGGACCGGCCTGCACCGCACGTCACGTCCCCTCCTCGGCGAGATCGCGGCGCTCGCGCGAGGAGCTCAGCGACGAGGGCGTCGACCACGTGGTGCTGTGCGGCATGGGCGGCTCCTCGCTCGCCCCCGAGGTGATCTGCGCGACCGCGGGCGTGGAGCTGACCGGTGCTCGACTCCAGCGACCCGGCCCAGGTCGCCGCCGCGCCTGGCCGACCGGATCGAGCGGACCGTGGTGGTCGTGTCGAGCAAGTCCGGCTCCACCGTCGAGACCGACTCGCAGCGCCGTGCGTACGTCGACGCGTTCACCCGCGCCGGGCTCGACCCGACCCGGCGCATCGTCATCGTCACCGACCCCGGCTCCCCGCTCGACCAGCAGTCCCGCGCCGACGGCTACCGCGTCGTCAACGCCGACCCGGAGGTCGGTGGCCGGTTCTCGGCGCTGACGGCGTTCGGGCTGGTCCCGAGCGGGCTCGCCGGTG
This sequence comes from uncultured Actinomycetota bacterium, assembly GCA_963772415.1. Lineage (GTDB taxonomy): Bacteria > Actinomycetota > Actinomycetes > Propionibacteriales > Nocardioidaceae > Nocardioides_B. Next base: position 635,480 of record CAVYWU010000006.1, read on the forward strand.
CCGACATCGAGGCGCTGCTCGACGAGGCCGACGCCGTCGCCGACCTGCTCGCCGAGGACGACGAGGGCAACCCGGCACTGCGGCTGGGCGCCGCGATGGCGGGCACCGATCCGCTGCGCGACAAGCTCGTCGATCGTCGACGAGGGGTCCGGCCTGGTCGGGTTCGGCGACTGGGCCGAGCAGCTCGTCGCCGAGAGCACCGGCAAGGACGGCACCGGCATCCTGCCGGTCGTCGTGGACGACTCCGCCGACCCGGAGGTGGCGCTGCCGCCGCAGGACGCCACCGTCGTGCACCTGACCGCCGACGGCGACGACGAGCGGACCCGACCCGGAGGGCGGGCACGAGCAGCGGCGGCTCCGACGTGACGCTCACCGGCTCCCTGGGGGCCCAGCTGCTGCTGTGGGAGGCGGCCACCGCGGTCGCCGGGCGGCTCCTGGGCATCAACCCCTTCGACCAGCCCGACGTGGAGACCGCCAAGAAGGCCGCCCGCTCGATGCTGGAGGGTGCCAGCCCGACGCAGACCCCCGCCCTGTTCACCGACGGCCCGGTGGAGGTCCGCTCCCTGGGCGGCGCTGCGGACGACGGCGCGCACCCTCGGCCGAGGCCGTCGACGCTCTCCTCGGCCGGCTCGACCCCGACCGGGGCTACGTCTCGGTGATGGCCTACCTCGACCGGATCCGGCACGCCGACCTCGCCTCGACCCGCCGCAGCGCTCGCGGTGCGCACCAAGCGACCGGTCACGTTCGGCTGGGGGCCGCGCTTCCTGCACTCGACCGGCCAGCTGCACAAGGGCGGCCCGGCCGTCGGCGTCTACCTGCAGGTCACCGGGGCCGACGAGCCGGACGTCGCCGTACCGGGCCGCGACTACACGTTCGGCCGAGCTCATCGCGGCCCAGGCGGCCGGCGACGCACGCGTGCTCGCCGACCACGACCGGCCGGTGCTGCGGGTGCACCTCACCGACGTACGACGGCGGGCTCGCCGCCCTGCGGGAGGCGCTCGGATGACCGACGACTGCCGGGGACTCCGCCGCCGGGGCCAAGCCCTACGTCAACCCGCTGCGGGACCCGCAGGACCGGCGGCTGCCCCGCATCGCCGGTCCCTGCGGCCTGGTGATCTTCGGGGTGACCGGCGACCTGTCCCGCAAGAAGCTGATGCCCGCGATCTACGACCTGGCCAGCCGCGGGCTGCTGCCGCCGGGCTTCTCGCTCGTCGGCTTCGCCCGCCGCGACTGGGCCGACCAGGACTTCGCCCAGGTCGTCCACGACGCGGTCAGGGAGCACGCCCGCACCGAGTTCCGCGAGGAGGTGTGGCGCCAGCTCGCCGAGGGCTTCCGGTTCGTCCCGGGCGACTTCAACGACGACCTCGCCTTCGACACGCTCCGGCAGACGATCCTCGACCTCGACCGGGTGCGCGGCACCGGCGGCAACCACGCGTTCTACCTGTCGATCCCGCCGCGGTTCTTCTCCGACGTCATCGGCCAGCTCAAGGAGCACGGCCTGGCCGAGCAGTCGCCGGCACCAGCTGGCGCCGGGTGGTGGTGGAGAAGCCGTTCGGCTCCGACCTGGAGACCGCCCGCGAGCTCAACGCCGTGGTCTCCGAGGTGTTCCCGTCGGGGTCGGTGTTCCGGATCGACCACTACCTCGGCAAGGAGACGGTGCAGAACATCCTGGCGATGCGCTTCGCCAACGCGATGTTCGAGCCGATCTGGAACTCCAACTACGTCGACCACGTGCAGATCACGATGGCCGAGGACATCGGCATCGGTGGCCGCGCCGGCTACTACGACGGCATCGGCGCAGCGCGTGACGTGATCCAGAACCACCTGCTCCAGCTGATGGCGCTGATCGCGATGGAGGAGCCGACCTCGTTCGACGCGCAGAGCCTGCGCATCGAGAAGCAGAAGGTGCTCGAGTCCGTCGTGCTCCCCCGCCGTCTCGACCTGGCCACCGCGCGCGGGCAGTACGTCGAGGGCTGGGCCGGGCGGCGTCAAGGTGCCGGGCTACCTCCAGGAGCAGGACATCCCCAGAGCTCCCGCACCGAGACCTATCGCCGCGCATCACCCTCGACGTCGAGAGCCGGCGCTGGTGGGCCGGCGTGCCGTTCTACCTCCGGCACGGCAAGCGGCTCGGCCGACGCGTCACCGAGGTCGCGGTCGTCTTCAAGCGGGCGCCTCACCTGCCGTTCAGCGCGACCGCCACCGAGGAGCTGACCCAGAACGCGCTGGTGATCCGGGTGCAGCCCGACGAGGGCATCACGATGCGGTTCGGCTCCAAGGTGCCCGGCACCGCGATGGAGATCCGCGACGTCAACATGGACTTCGCCTACGGCGGCTCGTTCACCGAGTCGAGCCCGGAGGCCTACGAGCGGCTGATCCTCGACGTCCTGCTCGGCGAGCCGCCGCTGTTCCCCCGGCACGAGGAGGTCGAGCTCTCCTGGAAGATCCTCGACCCGATCGTCGAGTACTGGGACGAGCACGGCAAGCCGGACACCTACGAGGCCGGCACCTGGGGACCGGCCTCGGCCGACAAGATGCTCGCCCGCGACGGGCGCACCTGGAGGAGGCCGTAGCCATGATCGAGCTCTGCGAGACCACGAGCAGCGAGATCGCCGCCGAGTTCCTGCGGGCCCGGCGCCGCGCCGGCAGCCCGGCGATGGGCATGGTGATGACCCTCGTCTTCGTCGTCGACGAGGACCACGCCGAGGAGGCGATGGACGACCGCCCGGTCCGCCTCGCGCGAGCACCCGGCACGCGTGCTCGGGGTGATCCTGGGTGACGGGCGCGGCTGCCGCCCGCGTCGACGCCGAGGTCGGCATCGGCTCCGGCTGGACCGGCGAGACGGCGCCATGATCACGCTGACCGGTGCGGTCACCAAGCACCCCGAGTCCGTGGTGCTCCCGCTGCTGCTGCCCGACTCCCCCGTGGTCGTCTGGTGGCCGGCCAAGGCCCCGGCGGACCCCGCCGCCGACCCGCTCGGCCGGCTCGCCCGGCGTCGGATCACCGACGCCGCCGCCGTGCCCACCGGACCGGGCGAAGGCGATGCTCGCCCAGTGCCGCGCCTACGCGCCGGGCAACACCGACCTGGCCTGGACCCGGATCACCGGCTGGCGGGCGCTGCTGGCCGCCGCGCTCGACCAGACGCGACGCCAAGGTGACGTCCGCGTCGGTCAGCGCCGAGCGGATCAGTCCGAGCGCCGACCTGCTCTCGGCCTGGCTGGGCGACCGGCTCAAGGTGCCGGTCGACGCGCAGCAGCTCCGACGGCCCCGGCATCACCCGGGTGGTGCTGCACACCCGGCACGGGCGACATCGAGGTCGTCCGGCAGCGACGGCAAGCTCGCCACCCTCTCCGTCGCCCGGCCAGCCGGACCGCCCGGTCGCGCTCAAGCGCCGCGACCTCGACGAGCTGCTGTCCGAGGAGCTGCGCAGGCTCGACCCCGACGACGTCTACGCACGCACCGTGAAGAGGATGGCCAGGACGCCGACGCTCCGGAGCGAGGAGCTGACATGACCACCGATCCCGAGGTCTCCTCAGGACCGACGCCGCCGACCTGGCCAGCACCGTCGCGTCCGCCCTGCTCGACCTGATCGAGCGGCGGCAGTCCAGGGGTGAGGTGCCGGGCCTGTGTCTGACCGGCGGCACCATCGCCGACGCCATCCACCGCGAGGTCGCCCGCCAGGCGGTCGGGCGCAACGTCGACTGGCGCCGCGTCGAGCTGTGGTGGGGCGACGAGCGCTACGTCGCCGCCGGCGACGCCGACCGCAACGCCGGGCAGGCGCGCGCGGCGTGGCTCGACCACGTCGACCTCGACCCCGAGCCGCGTGCACGAGATGCCGGCGTCCGACGAGGAGTACGTCGGCGTGATCGACGCGGCCGCGGCGTTCGCCGCCTCGGTCCGCGCCCACGGCTCGCGGCGGCTTCGACGTGGTCATGCTCGGGTCGGACCGGACGGCCACGTCGCTTCGCTGTTCCCCGGCGCCGCCCAGCTCGACGTGCACGACGACGTCGCGGTCGCCGGTCACCGACTCACCGAAGCCGCCGCCGCAGCGGATCAGCCTTCACCTTCGCGGCGCTGAACCGCACCCGGGAGGCGTGGTTCGTCGCCTCCGGTGACGGAAAGGCCGACGCGGTCGCGCGCGCCCTCGGCGGCGCCGACGTCGCACGACGTCCCGGCCACGGGCGTGCACCGGCGAGCAGCGCACCGTCTGGTTCCTCGACGACGACGCGGCCTCACGGCTCGGCTGACCGCGCCACGAGTCGCGCTCAGAAGACGATGTCGCCGCTTCTTGCGCGGCTCGCGCAGCGGTCTGGATCGCCTCGTCGAGGATCGTCGGCGGCCTCCTTGTCGGAGCGCCGCTCCTTCACGTAGGCCAGGTGGGTCTTGTAGGGCTCGATCTTGCGGCGGCGGCGGCGGGTTGTCCGCGTCCAGGCTCGCCGGCAGGCCGCAGCGCGGGCAGTCCCAGGCCTCGGGGATCGTCGGCCTCGACCGCGAACGTGATCACGGACTCGTGCTCGTGGGCGCAGAAGTAGACGACCCGCTGCCGGGGAGCCGCTTCGCCGCGCTCGGCCTCGCCCATCGGTCCGGCACCCACCCGGCTGCCGCGGATCGCGTTCCCACCACCTGCCACGCTCTGACTCCTGACTCCTCGTGCGGTCTCGGACGAGCTGGCTGCGCCGGCCTTGAGCAGCAGGCCGAGGGCGATGATGCACGCGGCCCAGATCACGGCCGTGCCGACGGTGATCCGGTCCAGGTTCTCTCGGCCACCGAGGATCCGCCCAGACCGCTCGAGACACCGCCGCCGAACATGTCGGAGAGCCCGCCGCCCCGGCCCTTGTGCAGGAGCACGAGAAGGATCAGCAGCAGGCTGGACAGGATCGAGCAGCACGGTGAAGGTGGTAACCACGGTGGGAAAGCCTAACTCACGAAGGACGGATGGTGGACGGGACGTCAGATGACCGGCATGTCGTAGAAGCGACAGATGCCGCCGAACTCGTCGGCCTGCAGGCTGGCGCCGCCGACCAGGCAGCCGTCGACGTCGGCCTTCTCCATGATGCCGGCGACGTTGGCCGCCTTCACCGAGCCGCCGTAGAGGATCCGGCACCGAGGCCGCCGGTGTCGTCGCCGTGCAGTCTCGGCGAGTGCGCGCGCGGATCGCCCCGCAGACCTCCTGGGCGTCCTCGGGGGTCGCGACCTCGCCGGTGCCGATCGCCCACACCGGCTCGTAGGCGATGACCAGGTCGGCGACCTGCTCGGCGGCTCAGAGCCCGGCCAGCGAGCCGTCCAGCTGGGCGAGGGTGTAGCTCGACGTGGCGGCCCTCCTTGCGGACCGTCGAGACCCTCTCCGACGCAGACGATCGGCGTCATGCCCGCGGCGATCGCCTTCTTGGCCTTGGCGTTGACGATCTCGTCGGACTCGGCGTGGTACTCGCGGCGCTCGGAGTGCCCGACGACGACGTAGGAGCAGCCGAGCTTGGCCAGCATCGCACGCGGAGATCTCCCCGGTGTACGCGCCGTCGTCCTGGGTGGAGACGTCCTGGGCGCCGTACTTGATCTCCAGCCGGTCGCCGTCGACCAGCGTCTGCACGCTGCGCAGGTCGGTGAACGGCGGCACCACGACGACCTCGACCTTGCCGTAGTCGTGCTTCTTGTCCGAGAGCGTCCAGGCGAGCTTCTGCACCAGGACGACGGCCTCCTGGTGGTTGAGGTTCATCTTCCAGTTGCCCGCCATCAGCGGGACGCGCGTGTGCTTGGCCATGAGGTCCTGTCGTGTGTCGTGACGGTCCCGACGGAGCGCGACCACCGGAAGGTCAGGAGAGTACGTCGATGCCCGGGCAGCGGCTTGCCCTCGAGGTACTCCAGGCTCGCGCCACCGCCGGTGGAGATGTGCCCGAAGGCGGCCTCGTCGAAGCCGAGCCGACGCACCGCGGCGGCGGAGTCACCGCCGCCGACGACGGTGAGCCCGTCGGCACTCGACGAGCGCCTGCGCGACGGCCCGGGTGCCACCGGCGAAGGCGTCGAACTCGAAGACGCCCATCGGCCCGTTCCAGAAGACGGTCCGGGCATCGGCGAGCGCCGCGGCGAACGCCTTGCCGGACTCGGGCCCGATGTCGAGGCCGATCTGGTCGGCCGGGATCTCGTCGGCGGGCACGACGGTCGGCGGTGGCGTCGGCCGTGAACTCGGGGCGACCACGACACGTCGGTCGGCAGCACCAGCTCGACCCCGGCCTCCTCGGCCCGCGCCAGGTAGTCCCGGCAGGTGTCGAGCTGGTCCTCCTCCAGGAGGCTCTTGCCGACCTCGTGGCCCTGCGCCTTGAGGAAGGTGAACACCATGCCGCCGCCGATGAGCAGCTTGTCGGCCTTGCCGAGCAGGTTGTCGATGACGCCGAGCTTGTCGGAGACCTTGGAGCCGCCGAGCACGACCACGTAGGGCCGGGCCGGGTCCTCGGTGAGCCGCCTGAGCACGTCGATCTCGGCGGCGACGAGGCCGCCCATCGCGGACGGCAGCCGCTGGGCCACGTCGTACACCGAGGCCTGCTTGCGGTGCACCACCCCGAAGCCGTCGCTGACGAAGGCGTCGGCGAGGGCCGCGAGCTGGTCGGCGAACGCGCCACGCTCGGCGTCGTCCTTGCTGGTCTCGCCCGGCGTCGAACCGGACGTTCTCGAGCAGCGCCACCTGGCCGTCTCGCAGACCGCCGCACGGCAGGCCGTCGCGGACTCCCCCACCGTGTCGGTGGCGAAGGCGACGTCGGTCGCCGAGCAGCTCGCCCAGCCGCGGCGGCGACCGGCGCCAGCGTGTAGCGCCGGGTCCGGCGCCCCCTTCGGGCGGCCGAGGTGGGCGGTCACGACGACCCGGGCGCCGGCGTCGGCCAGCCGCCGGATCGTCGGCACGCTGGCCCGGATCCGACCGTCGTCGGTGATCGGTCGCTGCCGTCGAGCGGCACGTTCAGGTCGGACCGGACGAGCACCCGCTTGCCGCGCAGGTCGCCGAGGTCGTCGATCTGCTTCATCGCGACGTCGGTCTCCGGCCGGGTCGGTCAGAGGCTGGCGCCGACGTGCGTGATCAGGTCGGCGAGGCGGTTGGAGTAGCCCCACTCGTTGTCGTACCAGCCGACGACCTTGACCTGGTTGCCGATCACCTTGGTCAGCCCCGCGTCGAAGATGCAGGACGGCGGGTCGGTGACGATGTCCGCGGAGACGATCGGGTCCTCGGTGTAGCGCAGGAAGCCCTTGAGCGGGCCCTCGGCGGCGGCCTTCACGACGGCGTTGACCTCGTCGACGGTGGTCTCCCGCCCGGCCTCGAAGGTGAGGTCGGTGGCCGAGCCGGTCGGGATCGGCACCCGGAGGGCGTAGCCGTCGAGCTTGCCCTTGAGCTCGGGCAGGACCAGGCCGATCGCCTTGGCGGCACCGGTGCGAGGTCGGCACGATGTTCAGCGCCGCGGCGCGGGCGCGGCGCAGGTCCTTGTGCGGCGCGTCCTGCAGGTTCTGGTCCTGGGTGTAGGCGTGGATCGTGGTCATCAGGCCCTTGACGATGCCGAACTCGTCGTGGAGGGCCTTCGCCATCGGCGCCAGGCAGTTGGTGGTGCAGGACGCGTTGGAGATGATCGTGTGCTGCGTCGGCGTCGTAGGCGGTGTGGTTGACGCCCATCACGATCGTGATGTCCTCGTTGGAGGCCGGTGCGGAGATGATGACCTTCTTGGCGCCGGCGTCGACGTGCGCCTTGGCCTTGGTGGCGTCGGTGAAGAAGCCGGTGGACTCGACGACGACGTCGACGCCGAGGTCCTTCCACGGCAGGTTGCCGGGTCGCGCTCGGCGAGGATCTGCAGCGTCTTGTCGCCGACCTGGATGCCGTCCGTCGACGACGGAGACCTCTTCGGGGAAGCGGCCGAGGATCGAGTCGTACTTCAGCAGGTGCGCCATGGTCTTCGAGGTCGCCGAGGTCGTTGGCGGCGACGATCTCGATGTCGGCGCCGGAGGCCTGGACGGCGCGGAAGAAGTTGCGGCCGATCCGGCCGAAGCCGTTGATACCCACGCGAACGGTCACGGGACGTGCTCCTCGTTGCTAGCGTCGTCGCGGAGCTGCGCCCGCCAGGGAGGCCGGAGCGCGGTCACGGGCACGACCCTACCCGCACGCGCGGACGGCCGAGCACCCGTCGTCCGGGGTACGTGCAGGTAACAACCCGGTGCCGGCCGGGCTACTGGTAAGCACGCCGCGACGCGTGCCGCGAGCGGTCCGACTACTGCTGCTCGGCGAGCATCTCCGGGGTCAGCGTCGACTCGGTGTCGGGGACGCCGAGATCCTGGGCGCGCTTGTCGGCCATCGCGAGCAGCCGCCGGATCCGGCCGGCGATCGCGTCCTTGGTGAGCACCGGCTCGTGCGAGCTGGCCGAGCTCCTCCAGGGACGCCTGCTTGTGCTCGAGGCGCAGGTGGCCGGCGAGCTTGAGGTGGTCGGGGACCTCGTCGCCGAGGATCTCCAGGGCGCGCTCCACCCGGGCGCCGGCAGCGACAGCGGCCCGGGCCGAGCGGCGCAGGTTGGCGTCGTCGAAGTTGGCCAGCCGGTTGGCGGTGGCCCGCACCTCGCGGCGCATCCGGCGCTCCTCCCACGCCATCAGCGACTCGTGAGCGCCCGAGGCGGGTGAGCAGGGCACCGATCGCGTCGCCGTCGCGGATCACGACCCGGTCGACGCCGCGCACCTCGCGGGCCTTGGCGGCGATGCCCAGCCGGCGCGCCGCGCCGACGAGGGCCAGCGCGGCCTCCGGGCCCGGGACAGGTCACCTCCAGGGCCGACGAGCGACCCGGCTCGGTCAGCGAGCCGTGGGCCAGGAACGCTCCGCGCCAGGCCGCGACGGCGTCGCAGCCGGCGCCGGAGACGACCTGCGGCGGCAGCCCGCGCACCGGGCGGCCGCGGTTGTCGAGCAGGCCGGTCTGGCGGGCCAGCGCCTCGCCGTCGCGCACCACGCGGACGACGTAGCGGCTGCCCTTGCGGATGCCGTTGCCGGAGACCATCACCACGTCGGAGCCGTGCCCGTAGACCTCGGCGATGTCCTTGCGGAGCCGCCGGGCCGCAGCCCCGGTGTCGAGCTCGGCCTCGACGACGATGCGGCCACTGACGATGTGCAGCCCACCGGCGAACCGGAGCATCGAGGAGACCTCGGACTTGCGGCAACAGGCCTTCGTCACCTGCGTGCTGGCCAGCTCCGCCTTCACCTGTGCCGTCATCGCCATGCGTCCGATCCTGCCACGTCGCGCCTCTTTCCCGAACCTCGACGAGGCAGACGCCTCCGACTGACCGCGAGGTCGCGGCAACCCTATGCCCGCCCCATGATTCCCGCATAGGCATCTGCCAACTTGTCCGGGTCGTGCCGCGGCGAGCCGTCGTCGGCGGCCACGTCGGCGAGCACCAGCTCGGCGCCGAGCAGACCCGCCGCCGCCCGCAGCGCCGTCGCTCGTCGTCGACGCACCGCTCAGGTCGGCCAGCACCACGTCGAGACGTAGGTCGGGGGCGTGCTCGGCGAGGACCTCGAGGTGCCGCTCGGGCGAGAAGCCGTCGGTCTCGCCGGTCTGGGGCTCGAGGTTGAGCGTGACCAGATCCGCCGCGCCGGGGTCGTCGCAGAGCGCCGCGCGCAGCTCGGGGACGAGCAGGTGCGGGATCACGCTGGTGAACCACGAGCCCGGGACCGAGCACCACCCAGTCGGCGGCGTCTGGATCGCGGTCACGGCCTCGGGGCAGGCGGGCGGGTCGTTCGGCTCGAGGTGCACCTCGCTCGACGCGGCCCGATGGTCGAGGCGACCTCGACCTGTCCCGCGCACGACGTGGTCGCCCAGTCGGGCTCGCCCGGGACCAGCCCGACGACGTCGGCGGCGATGTCGATCGGGGTCACGGCCATCGGCAGCACCCGACCCTCGGCGCCGAGCAGCCGTGCCCACCCAGTCGAGGCCCTCGACGTGGCCGCCGAGCAGCTCCCAGAGCGCGACGATCAGCAGGTTGCCCACCGCGTGGTCGTGCATCTCGCCGTCGCTGCGGAACCGGTGCTGGAGCACCCGCGCCCAGGTCTGCCCCCAGTCGTCGTCGCCGCAGAGAGCGGCCAGCGCCATCCGGAGGTCACCCGGCGGCAGCGCGCCGAACTCGGTGCGCAAGCCGGCCCGAGCTGCCGCCGTTGTCGGCGACGGTGACGACGGCGGTCAGGTCGCGCAGCGACTCGCCGCAGCGCCGACAGCGAGGCCGCCAGGCCGTGGCCGCCGCCCAGGGCCACGACGCCCACGTCCCGCCGGCCGCGGGGCGTCGGGGTGGCCGGGTCCGTCACTCACGACCGAGATCGCGGTGGACGGCGCGTGCCTCGATCCCCGAGCGGCGCAGCCGGGCGGCGATCTCCTCGGTCATCGCGACGCTGCGGTGCTTGCCGCCGGTGCACCCGATCGCGATGGTCATGAAGCGCTTGCCCTCCCGCAGGTAGCCGGTGGTGAGGATCTCGACGAGGCCGACGTAGGCGCGCAGGAACTCCTCAGCCTCCGGCGCTCGTCTGTGACGTAGTCCGCGACGGCCGTCGTCGCGACCGCGTCAGCGGCCGCAGCTCGGGCACCCAGTAGGGGTTGGGCAGGAAGCGCATGTCGGCGACGAGGTCGGCGTCGACCGGGATGCCGTACTTGAAGCCGAAGCTGACACCACGGTGGCCTTCATCGAGGTGGTCTGCTCGGTGCCGAAGGCCTCCGCCACCTTGTCGGTGAGCTGGTGGACGTTGAGACCGGTGGTGTCGATCACCAGGTCGGCGTCGGCCCGCAGGTCGCCGAGCACGACCCGCTCACGCTGGAGCCCGTCGAGCAGGCGGCCGCCCTCCTGGAGCGGGTGCGGGCGCCGGGCGGCCTCCTGGCGGCGGACGAGGACGTCGTCGTAGCAGTCCAGGTAGAGCAAGGTGGTGCGCCGGCCGGTCGTACGTCGCGCGATGACCTCGCGCAGCCCACCGAAGAACGGCGCCGGAGCGCACGTCGACCACGACCGCGATCGGCTGCTCCTGGCCGCGGGACTCATCGACGAGCGCGACGACGTCGGGCACGAGCTGCGGGGGCAGGTTGTCGACGACGAAGTAGCCGAGGTCCTCCAGCTCCTTGGCGGCCGTGCTGCGGCCGGCCCCGGTCATCCCCGTGACGACGACGACCTCGCCGCGGCGGGCCTCCGGGGGGGCACCCTCGCTCATCCGTCCTCCTGAATCTCACCGGTGGCGGTGTTGACGCTGACGCCGCGCTGGCGGCGATCCTCGTGGTCGGCGAGCGCGGCGACGATGGCGTCGGCCGTGCGCGGGCCGATGCCGGGCACGATCGCGATCTCGTCCACTGTGGCAGCCCGGAGCTTCTTCAGCGACCCGAACTGCCTGAGCAGGCTCTTGCGACGCACCTCGCCGAGCCCCGGGACGTCGTCGAGGAGGCTCTCCACCATGCTCTTGGAGCGCCGGGACCGGTGGTGGGTGATCGCGAAGCGGTGGGCCTCGTCGCGCACCCGCTGGAGGAGGTAGAGACCCTCACTCGTGCGCGGCAGGATCACCGGATCCTCGTGGCCCGGCAGCCAGACCTCCTCGAGACGCTTGGCCAGGCCGCACACCGGGACGTCGTCGATGCCGAGCTCGTCGAGCGCCTGCTGGGCGGCGGCGACCTGCGGCGGTCCGCCGTCGACGACGAGCAACCCGGGTGCGTAGGCGAACTTGCGGGGTCGGCCCGTCTCGGGATCCACCAGCATCGGGCCCGAGGGGTCTCGGGGATCCTGGGCCGCCTGCGGACCTTGATCCCCGGACCCGGAGGATCCTTGGACTCATACTCGTCGAATCCCGTGCTCTCGACGCGCTCGTCGAGGAGCCGTCGGAACCTGCGGGTGATCACCTCGTGCATCGACGCCACGTCGTTCTGGCCCTCGACACCCTTGATGACGAACCGGCGGTAGTCGCTCTTGCGGGCCAGGCCGTCCTCGAAGACCACCATCGACCCCACCACCTCGGTGCCCTGCAGGTTGGAGATGTCGAAGCACTCGATGCGCAGGGGTGCCCCGGGCAGCTCCAGCGCCGACTGCGATCTCCTCCAGGGCACGGTTGCGGGTGGTCAGGTCACTGGCCCGCTTGGTCTTGTGGAGGCCGAGGGCCTGGAAGGCGTTGCGGGCGACGGTCTCCTGGAGCGCCTTCTTGTCCCCGCGCTGCGGCACCCGGATCGCCACCTTGGCCGCGCGCTTGTCGCTGAGCCAGGTCTCGAGGGCCTCGTGGTCGTCGGGCAGGGCCGGCACCAGCACCTCGCGCGGGATCGCCTCGCCGTCCTCGTCGGCGTAGAGCTGCTGGAGGAAACCGTGCACCAGCCCGGCGGTGTCCGCGTCATCGACCTTGTCGGCCACCCAGCCCCGCTGCCCGCGCACCCGGCCGTGCCGGACGTGGAAGATCTGGACGGCGACCTCGAGCGGGTCCTCGGAGACGGCGATGACGTCGGCATCGGTGCCGTCGCCGAGCACGACGGCCTGCTTCTCCAACGCCCGCTTGAGGGCCCCGAGGTCGTCACGGAGCCGGGCCGCGCGCTCGTAGTCCTGGGCCACCGAGGCGGCGTACATCTCCTTCTCGACGCCGCTTGAGGAACGCGGCGGTGTTGCCGGCCATGAAGTCGCAGAAGTCGTCGACGATCGCGCGGTGCTCCTCGGCCGAGACCCGGTCGACGCAGGGGGCCGAGCACTTGCCGATGTAGCCCAGCAGGCAGGGACGCCCGATCTGCGCGGACCGCTTGAAGACGCCGTTGGAGCACGACCGCATCGGGAACACGCGCAGCAGCAGGTCGACCGTCTCGCGGATCGCCCAGGCGTGGGAGTAGGGACCGAAGTAGCGCACCCCCTTGCGCTTCGCGCCCCGCCCGACCATCACCCGGGGGAACTCCTCGTTGAGAGTGACCGCGAGCCAGGGGTAGGACTTGTCGTCGCGGTACTTGACGTTGAAACGGGGGTCGTACTCCTTGATCCAGGAGTACTCCAGCTGGAGCGCCTCGACCTCCGTCGCCGACGACGGTCCACTCCACCGAGGCCGCGGTCGTGACCATCGTCTGGGTGCGCGGGTGCAGTCCACCGAGGTCCTGGAAGTAGGACGTCAGGCGGGCGCGGAGGTTCTTGGCCTTGCCGACGTAGACGACGCGACGCTGGGGGTCGCGGAACCGGTAGACCCCCGGCGACGTCGGGATCGAGCCCGAGGCAGGGCGGTAGGTCGACGGGTCGGGCACTCCCCAACCCTACGAGGCCATGCCGACACTCCCGCGGACGGGCACAGCCCGGTCAGGCGAGGGTGATCTGGTCCCCGTCGACCGTGATCGCGATCTCCTCCAGCCCCTCGGTCGCCGGCCCGTTGGCGACCGAGCCGTCCTCGATGGAGTACTTGGAGCCGTGGCAGTCGCAGTTGATCGTGCCGTCCGAGACGCTCGCCACGACACACTTCTGGTGGGTGCAGACCGCGGTGAAGGCCTTGAACTCGCCGTCGCTCGGCTGGGTGATCACCACCTGGTCGTCGGGCAGGACCATGCCCCCGCCGGACGGCACGTCAGCGGTCGCCGCCAACGCACCGGACTCCTCGCCACCGGACTCCTCGCCACCGGTCGTCCTCGCACCGCGCGGAGTCGGCGGGCTCCGCGGCGGCTCCTCGTCGCCGCCGCACGCGGCCAGCACCGGAAGGGCGAGCCCACCGACGGCGGCGCTGCGGATCACCCCGCGTCGGGTCAGGTCGCGCCGCGGCTCGGCAGCGGACAGCGGCGGGGTCTCGGTCTCAGCGGTCATCGCGGCCTCCTCGGAACGGGCGAACGGTTGAAGATGACAGTAGTGATCCGCGTGCGCCGTTGGCTGAGAACAGGCTGAGACTCAGGAGCGCTTGCGGGTGGCCCTCTTCGCCGTCGTCTTCTTGGCAGGTGAGGCCGTGCGGGTCGCCTTCTTGGCGGTGGTCCTCGGCGCCGTCGCCTTCTTGGCGGCGGCCGTCCTGGCCGTAGCCTTCTTCGTGGTCGTGCGCGGCGCGCTTGGCCACCCGCGCCGAGGTGCCTTCGAGCAGTGGGGCCAGGAACTGACCCGTGTAGCTGCCCGGCGCGGCCGCGACGTCCTCGGGCGTGCCCTCGGCGACGACGAGGCCACCGCGGTTGCCGCCCTCGGGACCCATGTCGACGATCCAGTCGGCGGTCTTGATCACGTCGAGGTTGTGCTCGATGACGAGCACCGTGTTGCCCTGGTCGACGAGGCGACCGAGGACGAGCAGCAGCTTGCGGATGTCCTCGAAGTGCAGACCCGTGGTGGGCTCGTCGAGGACGTAGACGGTGCGACCGGTCGACCGCTTCTGCAGCTCGGTCGAGAGCTTCACCCGCTGCGCCTCGCCACCGGAGAGGGTCGGCGCCGGCTGGCCGAGGCGCACGTAGCCCAGGCCGACGTCGCACAGGGTCTGCATGTGCCGAGAGATGGCCGGGATCGCGGCGAAGAAGTCCACCGCCTCCTCGATCGGCATGTCGAGGACCTCGGCGATGGTCTTGCCCTTGTAGTGCACCTCGAGGGTCTCGCGGTTGTAGCGGGCCCCGTGGCAGACCTCGCACGGGACGTAGACGTCCGGCAGGAAGTTCATCTCGATCTTGATGGTCCCGTCGCCCGAGCAGGCCTCGCAGCGTCCGCCCTTGACGTTGAACGAGAACCGGCCCTGCTGGTAGCCGCGGACCTTGGCCTCCGGCGTCGTCGCGAACAGCTTGCGGACGTGGTCGAAGACGCCGGTGTAGGTCGCCGGGTTGGACCGCGGGGTCCGGCCGATGGGGCCCTGGTCGACGTGGATCACCTTGTCGACCTGGTCGAAGCCCTCGATGCGACGGTGCCGGCCAGGGACGGTGCGAGCGTTGTAGATCTGCTTGGCCAGCGAGGTGTAGAGGATGTCGTTGACCAAGGTGGACTTGCCGGACCCGGACACGCCGGTGACGGCGGTGAACACACCGAGCGGGAAGGTCACGTCGATGTCCTGGAGGTTGTGCTCCTTGGCGCCGCGGACGACCAGCTCCCGCCGGGGCGTACGAGGCCGACGCACCTCGGGGACGGGGATCTGCTTGCGGCCCGACAGGTAGAGCCCGGTCTCGGAGTCGTGGTGCTCCAGGAGGTCGTCGACGGTGCCGGACACGACGACCTGTCCGCCGTGCTCGCCGGCGCCCGGGCCGATGTCGACCACCCAGTCGGCCATGCGGATGGTGTCCTCGTCGTGCTCGACGACGATCAGGGTGTTGCCGAGGTCCTTGAGCCGCACCAGGGTCTCGATCAAGCGGTGGTTGTCGCGCTGGTGGAGCCCGATGGAGGGCTCGTCGAGCACGTAGAGCACGCCGACGAGGCCGGCGCCGATCTGTGTGGCCAGCCGGATCCGCTGGGCCTCACCGCCGGACAGCGAGCCCGAGGGCCGGTCGAGGGAGAGGTAGTCCAGTCCGACGTCGAGGAGGAAGTTGAGCCGCTCCTGGATCTCCTTGAGCACCCGCTCGGCGATCTGCTTCTCGCGCGTCGACAGCTCCAGCCGTCCGAGGAAGTCGGCGGTCGCGTCGATCGGCATCGCGCAGACCTCGGCGATGGACTTGCCCCCCATCGTGACCGACATGGACACCGGCTTGAGCCGGGAGCCGCCGCAGGCCGGGCACGGCACCTGGCGCATGAAGCCCTCGAAGCGCTCGCGGCTGGTGTCGGACTCCGCCTCACGGTGGCGGCGCTCGATGTAGGGCCGGACCCCCTCGAAGGCGGTGTAGTAGGAGCGTTCGCGGCCGTAGCGGTTGGTGTGCCGCACGTGCACCTTGGTCGCGTGGCCGTCGAGGATCGACCTCTGCGCCGAGGCCGACAGGTCCTCCCAGGCGGTGTCGAGGTCGAAGCCGAGCTCGTCGCCGAGAGCCGCCAGGATCCTGGAGAAGTAGTCGGCCACGTGGGCTCCCGACCACGGTCCGATGACACCCTCGCCGAGGGTCTGGGTCGGGTCGGCGATGACCAGCTCGGGATCGACCTCCATCCGGGTGCCGAGGCCGCTGCAGGCAGGGCACGCACCGAACGGGGAGTTGAAGGAGAACGAGCGCGGCTCGAGGTCGTCGGTGTCGATCGCGTGCTCGTTGGGACAGGCCATCTTCTCGGAGAAGCGCAGCTCCCGGTCCGGGTTCTTCGCGCGCCCCTTGGTCAGCGGCGCGTCGACGAAGTCGAAGACCACGAGCCCGCTCGCCAGCCCGAGGGCGGTCTCCACCGAGTCGGTGAGCCGCCGCTTGGAGGACGCCTTGACCGCGAGCCGGTCGACGACGACCTCGATGGTGTGCTTCTTCTGCTTGTCCAAGGTCGGTGGCTCGGTCAGCGGGTAGGTCTCGCCGTTGACGCGGGCGCGCGAGAACCCCTGGGTCTGCAGCTGCCGGAACAGGTCGACGTACTCGCCCTTGCGGCCGCGGACCACCGGCGCCAGCACCTGGAAGCGGGCCCCCTCCTCGAGGGCGAGCACGCGGTCGACGATCTGCTGCGGGGTCTGCCGCGAGATCGGCGCACCACAGGTCGGGCAGTGCGGGCGACCGGCGCGGGCGTAGAGCAGCCGGAGGTAGTCGTAGACCTCGGTGATCGTGCCGACCGTCGAGCGTGGGTTCTTCGACGTGGACTTCTGGTCGATCGACACCGCGGGCGAGAGCCCCTCGATGAAGTCGACGTCGGGCTTGTCCATCTGACCGAGGAACTGCCGGGCGTACGCCGAGAGCGACTCGACGTAGCGACGCTGGCCTTCGGCGAAGATGGTGTCGAAGGCGAGGCTCGACTTGCCCGAGCCGGACAGCCCGGTGAAGACGATGAGGGCGTCGCGCGGCAGGTCGAGCGACACGTCCTTGAGGTTGTGCTCCCGGGCTCCCCGGATGATCAGCTGGTCAGCCACGAATGGTCCTCTGCAGGCGGCACGGACAGATGGGACGCCGGACCGGTCGACGGCAGCGTTCGAACAAGTGTTCGCCATGATACGCGGGCTGCGCAAGCTGACACACCGACCGGTCCACGCGGTGGAGGGTCCGACCGGATCGGGTGTTGGATGGGCTCATGGCCGCTGACGACACGACCACACCGTTCCCCCTGCTCGACGAAACACTCCACGCCACAGCACGCTATCTGGGAGCACTGACAGTTCTCGACGAGGCCGCTCTCGCCGGCCCGTCCGCGCTCCCCGGATGGTCGCGTGCGCACGTCGTGGCGCACCTCTCCCGCAACGCCGACGCGTTCACTCGCGTGCTCGAGCTCGCCGCGGCCGGAGAGCCCGCCTCGATGTACGCCTCCGCCGGTGCCCGCGACCACGACATCGACGAGACCGTCGCCCGGCTCGACGCCGCCGCTCTCCTCGAGGACGCCACGGCCTCCTCCGCACGCCTCGCCGAGGTGGCCGCCGCCTACGACGGGCCGACCGACGCGACCTACAGCCGGCTGCCCGACCTGGCCGAGGAGTGGAGCCTCGACACGGTGCTCCCCCGGCGTCTCACCGAGATCCTGGTCCATCACTCCGACCTGATGCTGGACCTCGACCCGACCCAGTGGCCGGCCACCTTCAGCTGCGACCTGGTCGGCAAGCGGATCGACGAGCTCGGGCCCGACGGCCCCCCGATGGTGCTCTCCTCGACCGACGTCGAAGGGCTGTGGAAGCTCGGTCCGGGCGGCGGCCCCCAGATCAGCGGCCCGGCCGGCGCACTCGCCTGGTGGCTCGTCGGTCGCGGCGACGGGGATGGACTCACCTGCTCCGGTGGCGACCTCCCCACGATCCCGAGGTGGCGCTGACATGAGCTACCACGGCAAGGTCAGGCCCGGCGGCCCCGGCGACGTACGCGAGCTGACCCACCTGATGATCACCAAGCTCGCGGTCAGCGAGATGGCCAACAACGTCTACCTGCTGCGTTGCCGGCACACCGACGAGCAGCTTCTCGTCGACGCCGCGGACGACGCCCGACCTGCTCCTCTCCACCATCGGCAGCGGCGGGCTGCGCACCCTGGTCACCACCCACCAGCACTGGGACCACCACCGGGCCCTCCCCCAGGTCGTCGACGCCACCGGTGCCGAGACCGTCGCCGGGGCCGACGACGCCGACGTCCTCCCGGTGACCGTCGATCGCACGCGTCCGCGACGGCGACACCGTCACGGTGGGCCGGTCGACCCTCGAGGTCATCCACCTCGCCGGCCACACCCCCGGCTCGATCGCGCTGCTGTACGACGACCCGGACGGGACGCCGCACCTGTTCACCGGCGACTCGCTGTTCCCCGGGGGTCCTGGCAAGACGCCGGGACCGGAGGACTTCGACAGCCTCATGGCCGACCTCCGGGCCAAGGTGTTCGACCGGCTCCCCGACGAGACCTGGTTCTACCCTGGTCACGGCAACGACAGCACGCTCGGCGCCGAGCGGGGCAGCATCCCGGACTGGCTGGCCCGCCGGTGGTAGCACGACCTCGACCCGGTCAGAGCTAGCTGCCGGGCACCGGTCCCAGGATCGAGGAGCCGCGGGCTGCCCGGAGGAGTCGGAGACCGTCTGCCTGGTCGCCTGGACCGCAGCCGTAGTCTCGTCGGCGTGATCGAGCTGAGGACCCCGACCGAGATCGACCAGATGCGCCCGCGGGCCGGTTCGTGGCCGAGGTGCTGACCACCGTGTGGGCCGCCGCCGACGTCGGCGTCAACCTGCTCGAGCTCGACGCGCTGGCGCACAGGCTGGTCAAGGAGCGCGGTGCGGAGTCCTGCTACATCGACTACCACCCGTCGTTCGGCGCGATGCCCTTCGGCAAGGTCATCTGCACGTCGGTCAACGACGCGGTCCTGCACGGCCTCCCCCACGACTACGTGCTGCGCGACGGGGACCTGCTCAGCCTCGACTTCGCGGCCGCCGTCGACGGCTGGGTGTCCGACTCGGCGATCAGCCTGGTCGTCGGTACGCCGCGCGAGGAGGACCTCCGGCTGATCGACGTCACCCGGCGGGCCCTGGACGCCGGCATCGACGCCGCCACGGTGGGCAACCGGATCGGCGACATCTCCGCGGCGATCTCCGGGGTCGCGCGCGCCGCCGGGCTGTCGATCAACACCGAGTTCGGGGGTCACGGCGTCGGCCGCACCATGCACGGCGACCCGCACGTGCGCCAACGACGGCCGGCCCGGCCGCGGTCTGCCGCTCACGGCGGGGCTGGTGATCGCCATCGAGCCGTGGTTCCTGCACGCCACCGACAGATCTTCACCGATGCGCGACGGCTGGACGCTGCGCAGCGCGACGGCTCCCGGGGCGCCCACTCCGAGCACACGGTGGCGATCACCGCCGGACGGACCGCTCGTGCTCACCGCCCGGGACTGAGGCGCCCCGAGGGTTCAGAGGGTCCGAACCGCCACCGCCAGCCGGCGGTCAGCAGGGCGGTCAGGACCAGCCAGACCAGGACCGGCGTCTGGTAGGGACTGAGCGACCCGGGCCAGCAGCGAAGAGGACCAGCCCGAGCGACCAGCGGGGCGCATCGAGGCGAACCGAGCCCGCGGTCGCCGCGAGGCCGAGCGCCCACACGGCGTACAGCACCGGGAGTCCGACCGCGACCATGGCGATCGGGGCGCCCATGCAGTCCCCTCGCCCGACCACCGGCCGACGACTGCGACCCGATCGAAGACGTGCCCCAGGCGACGACGTAGAGGCCGGCTGCGCAGAAGCCGACGACGGCGGCCGCAGGAGCGCCAGGGACGGGGGCGTGGTCACCGCACGAGCGTGTCAGCGGGTGCTGATGCCGGCACCGGCTCAGAGCGAGCGCTGGAACTCCAGATCCCGCGCCCGAGCACCCGGTAGCCGAGCAGCTCGTTGACGGGATCATGTGGTCGTTGGACTCGGCGTTCCAGGTGTACGATGGTCTCAGCTGCGGCTCGCGACCTCGGCCAGCCACTGCACCATGTCGGCCTTCAGCAGCAGGCCGAGCCGGTGGCCGCGGTGCGCACCGGACCACGCTGGTGTCGTGCTGGTGCCCGATCGTCGGCCGCTCCTCCTCGACGGCCACGACCGTGTGACCGGCCAGCTCGCCGGTCGACCGCGGTGCCGGGCGATCAGGTGGTAGCCGCGCTGCCCCCTCCCCGCGATCGCCTTCTCGTAGCCGCGGACCCGCTCGGCGGTGAAGACCTCGTCCTCGATGTCGAGGTCGTCGGTCGGCGCGTCGTTGATCGCCGCGGTCATCACCACCACGTCGTCGATCAGGTCCTCCGGCGTCGCGCCCGACGATCCGGATCAGCTCGTAGTCCGTGGGCGGCAGGCCGCGCCTCGTCGCGGAGCTTGCGCGAGGACGTCCGGGTCGACGTCGGCGAGGAACTGCCGCCGCTGATCGCCTGCGAGCGCCCGCTCGAAGCCCGTGGCGGCCGCGAAGGCGTGCACGAGCGCCTCGTGTCCCACCCGTCGGCGCCGACCTTGGTGCGGCCGGTCTCGCGGGCGAGGTCGAGCATCGCGCTCGATGAGCCGGCGTCGCGATGCCGCGACGCCGGTGGGCGGGGGCGACGTGAGGTCCGAGCCAGGCCAGGTCCTGGTTGTCCCACTCGCTCACCCAGTAGCGGGCCACCCCGACGACCTCGCCGGTCGTCTCCTCGCGTCGCCACGAACGAGCGCGGGGTCTCGCCGTCCCAGCCGTGCCGGAGCATGCCGACTGACGGTGGCGACGGTCGTCGGGTGGCTCCAGGGCGAGTCGCGGCCTCCGCGCTGCACGGGCGAGCCGCACGACCTCCTCGACGACGGCGCTGTCGTCGACGGTGAACTCCTCGATCTGCATGACTCCAGCGTCTCGCGCCGCGGGACCGGGCGCGACCGATTTTCCGGCCAGGCCCGGGTCGACCAGACCGGTCCGGATCGCGGAGCGGGGTGGAACACGTTCCACCCGGGCTCTCTAGCCTGGCCTGCGTGTCCCGCACCTTCCTGCTCCGCCAGGCGCTCACCGCGGCGCTGACCGCCAACGCCGTCCGCCCCCTCCCGGGCTACCGCGCCCAGGTGCCCGCGATGGTCGGCGGCTGGCTGACCAGCGAGCTGGCACCGCACCTGCTCTCCCTGACCGCTGGCCGACGCCGCCCGCGAGCTGGTGCGCAAGCGACCCAGCCGCGCCGGGCTCGCGCTGGCGGCCGGCAGCGCGCTGGGCCTGGCCGCGCTGGTCGCGGAGGCGGCCCAGGCACGCGGCCGCGTCGACGACGCCCTCCGGGAGGCGCTCGGCGACGACTACCTCGACCGGCTCCGCGCCACCTACACCGACCTCGACCTGTCCACGCCGCTCTCCCAGCTGGCCTGGCCGTTCCGGCCTGCACGACGACGAGGTCGAGATCGTCCGGGACATCGCCTACGACCCGGCCCACGGCAAGCGCGGTCTGCTCGACGTCTACCGGCAGCGGGGTCCGACGTGCGACGACGCGCCGGTGCTGCTCCAGGTGCACGGCGGCGCCTGGTCGACTGGGCAGCAAGGAGGAGCAGGGCGTCCCGCTGATGCTGCACATGGCCGCCCGCGGCTGGGTGTGCGTCGCCATCAACTACCGACTCAGCCCGCGAGACCCGTTCCCCGCCCAGGTCGATCGACGTGAAGCGGGCGATCGCCTGGGTCAAGCGAGCACATCGCGGACTACGGCGGCGACCCCGGCTTCCTGGCCGTCACCGGCGGCTCGGCCGGCGGCCACCTGGCGGCTCTGGCCGCGCTCACCCCGGGCGACCCCGAGTACCAGCCGGGCTTCGAGGACGCGGACACCTCCGTCCAGGCCGCCGTCCCCTTCTACGGCGTCTACGACATCGCCGGGTCGATCGGCACCCGCCGCTCCGTGCAGCTGCGGGACCGGTTCCTCGCGCACGAAGGTGCTGTTCGACGACCCGGCGACGGACCCGCGTGCCTTCGAGCAGGCCTCGCCGATCCTGCGGGTGCACCGCGGACGCTCCCCCGATGTTCGTGATCCACGGCCGCCGCGACTCGCTGGTGGAGGTGGAGCAGGCCCGCCAGTTCGTCGGCGCGCTGCGCGCCGTCGCGACCGCCCGGTCGCCTACGCCGAGCTCCCCGGCACCCAGCACGCCTTCGACGTGTTCCCCTCGATCCGCACGCGCGGCGGTCGTCCACGGCGTCGAGCACTTCCTGCGCTGGACGTACGACGCCGCGGTCCGGCCGCGCCGCACGCATGAGCGGCCGCCGGATGGCCGGCATGCCCGCCGGCCTGCTGGCCGAAGGCCCGCAGCCGCCAAGGGCTTCATGCCGGAGGACGAGGGCGACCTGCTGCACCGGGTCGCCGCTCGACCGGCTGCCGCACGGACCCGCGCTCGAGGTGGGCAGCTACTGCGGCAAGTCGGCGATCTACCTCGGCGCGGCCGCCCGCGCCACCGGCGGCACCGTCTTCACCGTGGACCACCACCGCGGCTCGGAGGAGAACCAGGTCGGCTGGGAGTACCACGACCCCTCGCTGGCCGACCCGGTGCTTCGGACGGCTCGACACGCTCCCGACGCTTCCGGCACACGATCGCCGACGCCGGCCTGGAGGACCAGGTCGTCGCGGTCGTCGGCCGGTCCACGACGGTCAGCGCGCACTGGCGCACCCCGCTCTCGCTGCTGTTCGTCGACGGCGGTCACACCGACGAGCACGCCGGCAACGACTACACCGGGTTCGGGCGCTGGGTCGCGGCCGGAGCCGCGCTGGTGGTCCACGACGTGTTCCCCGACCCGGCCGACGGCGGGCAGCCGCCGTACCGGATCTACCTGCGCGCCCTCGCCTACGGCTTCGAGGAGGTCGCGGCGCTCGGGTCGATGCGGGTGCTGCGCCGCGTCGGGGGCGACGCCGGCGACCCGGTCCGCTGACCCGGGCCCCGGACGAGGGACAATGACTGCCATGGCCAGCCGTCAGCCGGCGCCCGCCCGGCGCCCACCCCCACCTCCCCCAAGCGCGCCGTCGGCGTCCTGGGCGCGCACAAGATCCTGATCGGCGTGCTCGTCGGGGTCGGCCTCGCGCTCGGCGTCAGCGTCCCCTTCGCCCTCTCCTACGACGCCCGCCTCGACGCGCAGCGCTCGGGCTACAACGACGCGGCCTCGGTCGTGCGGATGCAGAACGCGCTCACCGACGACGGCCAGCCGCCCGTGGCGCTCGAGGCCCGGCCCGGGAGCAGCACCCGGATCGGTGGCGAGACGTTCACCCCCAGCAAGGGCAACACCGTGGTCGTGGTGCTCGCCGACGGCGGCTACTGCGTGCAGGTCACCAGCGAGGACTCCTCGGTCCGCCGATGGACCTACGACTCTCTGGACAGCGAGAAGGAGTACGCCGACGAGCCCGGCGGCGCCTGCGGCTAGGGACCGACCCGCTGCGGCCGCCGCGTCCGTGCAGCCGCACTCCAGCCCGATCTCGGCGAAGCCCGACGGCAGCCTGGTCCCGCGGAAGATGTCGGAGCCCGGCGTGGTCGTGCCGAGAGCGCGTCGACGGCCAGGATCACGGCGGCCGCGGTGTAGGTGGTCTCGCTCCCGGGGCCAGACCGCGTCGTCCGGCTAGACGTAGCCGGTCCAGTAGCCGCCGCCGCTCGGTGCGCAGGTGCTGCATGTCGCGCGAGCAGCTCGAGCGCGCGGTCCCGGTCGCCGAGCGCGTCGAGGGCGAGCACGAGCTCGCAGGTCTCCGCGCCGGTCACCCACGGGTTGGTGTCGACGCAGCGGACGCCGAGACCCGGGACCACGAAGTCGTCCCACCGGGCGGCCAGGAGGGCGCGGCCCGGCTACGCCGCGGACCGCACCACCGAGCACCGGGTAGTACCAGTCCATCGAGAAGGTCGCCTTGTCCAGGAAGTCGGTCCCGGTGCTGGCGCAGCGCGTGCCGCAGCCGACCCGCGGCCAGCTCCCAGTCGGGCTGCGGCTCGCTCCATCAGGTCGGCCAGAGCGCGAGCCCGCGGCGCAGCGCGTGGTGGATGCTCGAGCTGCCGGCCAGCAGGGCGCCGTCGGCCGGTGCCGGCGGTGCAGACCGCGGCCCGCCCAGGCGATCCCGCCGAAGGGCAGCTGGAGCCCCACGACGAGGTCGAGGCGCCGCGCGGACGGCCGGCCAGGTGCGGCGCACGAAGGCCTCCTCGCGGCGGACCAGCCAGTGGTGCCAGACCCCGACGGCGAGGTAGGCCGACATGTTGGTCTCGGCGGCGTCGTCCTCGACCCGGCCGGCCCGGAAGCGCATCGGCCACGAGCCGTCCGGACGCTGGGTGGCCAGGCACCAGTCGTAGGCACGGTGCGCGGCCTCGACCTCGCCGCCCGACGAGCAGCGCCATCGCCGCCTCGACGTGGTTCCACACGTCGGCGTGCGGCCCCCGTCGTCCACGGGATCGCGCCGTCGGGCTCCTGCATGGCCGCGATCGACGGCCGCCGTGGCGGCCACCTCCTCGGCGCTGAGCAGGCCGGGCAGCGCCGGCACCTCGCGGGTCACCGGCAGTCGCGCGGCTTGCGCAGGTAGAGGACCAGGCTCTTGCCGATCAGCGGGTCGAGCAGACGCTCGGCGAGCCGCGTACGGTGCGTAGCCGGGCGCTGCATGATGTCCCAGACCAGCAGCCGGTGGTAGGCCCTCACCAGCGGGTGGGTGGTCGTTGTCCACGCCGACCGCGCACTTGAGCCACCAGTACGGCGCGTGCAGCCCGTGGGCGTGGTCGCGGCCGACCTGCACCAGCCCGGCCGCCTCGAGCTTGCCCGACCAGCTCGCGGCCGGTGTAGATGCGCACGTGGCCGCCCTCGACCTCGTGGTAGGCGTCGGACAGCGCCCAGCAGACCCGCTCCGGCAACCACCGCGGCACGGTGACCGCGAGCGTGCCGCCGGGGCGGAGCACCCGGACCAGCTCGGCGATCGCGGTCGCGGTCGTCGGGGATGTGCTCGAGCACCTCCGCGGCGACCACCCGGTCGAACTCGCCGTCGGCGAACGGCATGTCGAGGGCGTCGCCCTGCTTGATGTCGGCCTCGGCGCCGGCGGGCACCTCGCCCGCCTCCCGCATCGCGCCGAACAGGTCGAGCACGCCGGCGAGCTCGTCACCGTCCTGGTCGAAGGCGACCACGTCGCCGCCCCGCCGGTACATCTCGAACGCGTGCCGGCCGGCCCCGCAGCCCATGTCGAGCACCCGGTCGCCCGGGCCGCAGGCCCAGACGGTCGAAGTCAACGGTCAGCATCTCATCGTCTCCTCGGGAGTCGAGCGGCGGAGTCGGGGCGGCCGGTCGCGGCGATCACCTCGTGGTAGGCCGCGGCGGTCGTCTCGGCGACCGCTCGCCAGCCGAAGTCGGCCCAGGGCGCGCGCGCGCCCGGCGGCCCCCATGCGGGCGCGCGGTCGGGGTCGTCGAGCAGCGCCTCCAGGGCGTGCGACCAGCTCCCCGACGTCGCCGGGGGTCACCAGGTCGGCGCACGAGCCCTCGGGACCCACGACCTCCGGGATCGCCCCGGCGCGACTGACCACGAGCGGCGTGGCGCAGGCCATCGCCTCCACGGTCGGCAGCGAGAAGCCCTCGTAGAGCGACGGCACGCAGGCCACCTCGGCGGAGGCCACGGTCGCGGCGAGCTCGTCGTCGTTGATGCCGTGCACGAACCGGACCGCGTCGCCGATCGCCAGCCGCTCGACGAGCCGCTCGGTCGCACCGCCCGGCTGTGGGACGGGCCACCAGCAGCAGCTCGACGTCGCGCTCGGTGCGGAGCTTGGCGAACGGCCTCGAGCAGCGTGCCGGTGCCCTTCATCGGGGTGTCCGCGCTGGCCATCGCCACGATCCGGCCCGGCACCCGCGGCGTCGCCGGGGGGCGGAACACGGCGTCGACGCCGAGCGGCACCACCTGGACCGCGTGGGCCGGTCGACGCCGAAGTCCGCGGCGATGTCGCGCGGCCGAGCTCTCCGAGACGGTGAGGATCACGGCCGAGCCGCCGGGCGACCCGGCGCTGCATCCGCAGGAAGCCGTACCAGCGCCGCAGCGCCGAGTCGCCTGCGCCAGGTCGGGCGCCGCGGCCAGGTCGACCCTGCGGTCGAAGGTGATCGGGTGGTGGATCGTCGTCACCAGCGGCAGCCCGGCCCGCTGGAGTCGAGCATCCCGGAGCCGAGGGTCTGGTTGTCGTGGACCACGTCGAAGTCGCCGAGCCGCTCGCGCAGCAGCCGGGCGACGCGCAGGCTGAACGTGCGCGGCTCGGGGAAGCCCGCCGTCCACATCGTCGCCACCTCGAGCACGTCGACCAGGTCGCGGATCTCGCCGGGCCGCGGGGTGCGGAACGGGTCGGGCTCGCGGTAGAGGTCCAGGCTCGGCACCTTGGTCAGCCGCACGCCCGGGTCGAGCTCGGGGTAGGGCTGCCCGGAGAACACCTCGACGTCGTGCCCGAGGGCGACCAGCTCGCGGCTCAGGTGCCGGACGTAGACACCCTGACCGCCACAGTGCGGCTTGCTGCGGTAGGACAGCAGGGCGACCCGCACCGCACCTCGTCCCTGGACGACGCCGTCCGACACCAGCCCCCATCGGACTGAAACGTGTTCCTATGATCGCAGAACGCCTTGCTAGCGTACGGAGGCGCCCAGCCCGGAGGTGAGCCTCCGAGTCGACCGCAGCGAGCTCGCTGACCCACGACGACCTCGGGTCGGCGGCGCAGCGCGCCCGGCACGCGCGGATCCTCGACGCGACCATCGAGCTCGCCACCCGGGGCGGTTTCGACGCCGTCCAGATGCGCGCGGTCGCCGAGCGCGCCGACGTCGCACTGGGCACGCTCTACCGCTACTTCCCCTCCAAGATCCACCTGCTCGTCTCCGCGCTCGCCCGCGAGTTCGAGCGGGCCGCGGCGAGCATCGGGCCCGCGCCGATCGCCAGGGGACGACGACGGCCGACCGGATGATGCACGTGCTGGGCCGGGCGACGGCGACGATGCAGCGCGACCCGCACCTCACCGAGGCGCTCACCCGTGCGTTCGTGTTCGCCGACGCCACCGTGGCCGGGGAGAGCAAGGCGGTCGAGCGGCACGTCACCCGGCTGCTCGCCCGGCGCTCTCCAGGACCCGCGCTCGGACGGAGGAGACGGCGCCCACCGCCGAGCAGCTCGCGGTGACCAAGGTCATCGCCGACGTCTGGCTGGCCGGCCTGGTGCAGTGGGTGACCGGCCGGGCGACCGCCGAGGAGGTCACCGGCTCGCTGGACGTGGCCGTGCGGTTGCTGCTTCGCTGACGCCGATGACCGCACCCGCCGCCCTCGCCCCGCAGTCGCGTCGCCGACGCGTCGTCGACGGGCTCTCGGCCGGCAGAGCGCGGCCGCGCGTCTCGGTCTGGCTCGGCGACCTCGACGGCGGCGTCCACGCTCGCCCGCGACGCCGACTACCCGCACTACGCCGCCAGCACGATGAAGCTGCCGCTGCTGGTCGCGGCCCACCGGCTGCACGAGGCGGGGCTGCTCGACCTCGACCGAGGCGGTCGCCGGTGCACAACCGGTTCACGTCCGCCGCCGACGGCTTCGGCGTACGCCCTCGAGCAGGACGACGACCAGGACGACGAGACCTGGGATGCGCTCGGCTCCCGGCACGCTGCGCCTAGCTGGCCGAGCACGCGACCGTCCAGTCGGGCAACCTGGCGACCAACCTGCTGCTCGAGCAGGTCGGCCCGGGCGCAGTGGCCGAGGTGCTGACCGACGCCGGGCTGCTCCGGCGACACCGTGCTGCCGCGGGGCATCGCCGACGCCGGCGCCCGCGAGTCGGGGCTCGACAACGTGGTCACCGCGGCGGACCTCGGCCTCGTGCTGCGCGGCGTCGCCGACCGCTCCCTGGCGGCGGCCGGGGACCTGCGCGGAGGTGGAGGCCGTCCTGGCCCGCCAGGAGCACCGGGACGGGATCCCGCGCCGGGCTCCCCGACGGCACGTACGTCGCGAACAAGACCGGCTGGGTCGACGGCGTCAGCCACGACGTGGCCCTGGTGCGGCCGCCGACGCGGCCGGCCTACGTGCTGGTCGGTGCTGACCACCGTCGGATCGTGCCCGAGGACGGACGCCGCCGACCTGATCGCCGCGGTGAGCGGCGCCGTGTGGGAGGGTTGGCACCGGTGAGCGCACGATCGTCGACGTCGAGACCGACCGGCTCAGCGTGCCGCTGCACACCCCGTTCGTCACGGCCCTGCGCCGCACCGAGACCACCGACGACGGTGCTGGTGCGGGTCACCGACACCGACGGGGTCACCGGCTGGGGCGAGGCGCCCCAGGTCTGGCAGGTGACGGGCGAGTCGCTCGCGGGTGCCGAGGCCTGCGTCGCCGGGCCGCTGGCGGCCGCCGTCACTCGGGCGCGACGCCGACGACCTCGCCGCCTGCTGCCGCGCCGTCGGGCGGCGGTGGCGGCCAACGCCGGCGCCAAGGCCGCCGTCGACGTGGCGCTGCACGACCTCGCCGCCCGGCGTCGCGGCGTCAGCCTGCCGGTGCTGCTCGGCGCCGCCACCCACCGGCTGGCCACCGACGTGACGCTCGCCGCGGGCGACCCCGGGGCGCTCGCCGAGGGCGCCCGCGCCCGCGTCGCCGAGGGGTTCGGGGTGCTGAAGCTGAAGGTGGGCACCGACGCCGCCGACGACGCCGCCCGGGTGGCGGCGGTGCGCGACACGGTCGGGCCCGACGTCGCGATCCGGCTCGACGCCAACCAGGGCTGGACCCCGCGCGAGGCGGTGCGCGTGGTCTCGGCCCTCGAGGACAAGGGCCTCGACGTCGAGCTGGTCGAGCAGCCGGTCGCGGCCGCCGACCTCGACGGGCTCGCCTGGGTCACGTCCCGGGTGGGCACGCCGGTGATGGCCGACGAGTCGGTCTACGGGCTGCGCGACCTGGTCGAGGTGATCCGGCGCCGCGCCGCCGACCTGGTCAACGTCAAGCTCGCCAAGTGCGGGGGCCTCTGGACCGGCCGGGCGCTGCTCGACCTGGCCCGGGCGCACGGGATGGGCACGGTGGTGGGCTCGATGATGGAGACCCACGTCGGGGTGGGCGCGGCAGCCGCGCTCGCCGCCGCCTGCGGCACCACGGTGGTCGCCGACCTCGACGCCGCCTGGTGGGCGTCCACGTCGCCGTACGTCGGCGGGCTCCGCTACGAGGGCGCGACGGTGGTGCTGCCCGACGCTCGCCGGGACTGGGCATCGAGGGGCTGGCGTGACCCACCGGGTCCGCGTGCCGGTGGCCACGGTCTGGACGTCGCCCGCCGCGCCCCGCGCCCTCGACCGGCCCGCGGTCGCCGACGAGCCCGACGTGGCGGCCTGGCTGGCCGTCCTCGACGCCGAGGGCACCGCCGAGCGCCGGCTCGGTCTGCACGGGCGCACCCTGACCCAGCTCACCGCCGGCGAGCCCGTGCACCTGCTCGAGGACCGCGGCGACTGGGTGCGCGTCGCCGCCCCGTGGCAGCCCTCCTCCGCCGACGAGTCGGGCTACCCGGGCTGGGTGCGGCGCAGCCACCTCGTGCGGGCCGACCGACCCGTCCCGGCCCCCACGGAGAGCCGGTGGACGCCCGTCGAGGTGCTGGTCACGGCGCGTCGGCATCCTCGGCCTGCCGCTACCTGTGGGGCGGGACCAGCCCGTGGGGGCTGGACTGCTCGGGGCTGGTCCACCTGGTCTTCCGGGCCCTCGGCCGGGTGGTCCCCCGCGACGCCTTCGACCAGGCGGCCGCCGACGGCCTGGAGCCGGTGCCGCTGGACGCCGTCGAGCCCGGCGACCTGTACTTCTTCGCGCGGCCCGGCGAGCGGGTCTACCACGTGGGCTTCGTGACCCGGCCCGTCGGCGCCGACGGGAGCGGTGGATGCTGCACGCCCCCGAGGGCGGCAACGCCGCGCTGGAGGAGGCGCGCTGGCACCCGAGCGCCGGGACCGGCTGGTCGCGGCGGGCCGGTTCCGCCCGCGCTGACGCCCGGCTACTCGTCGTCGTCGAGCAGGCCCTGCTGCTCGGCCTTCTCGACGATCGCGCGGACGTTGTCGATGCGCCCGCAGTCGCCGTCGAGCTGCGCGTTGCGCGCCCGCGCGAAGGCCTCCCCCAGGCGGGTCCGGACGTCGTCGGCACCTCCTCGCGGGCCGGGTTCAGGATGGTCAGCTCCTCCTCGGTGAGGTGGTGGTTGACCGCCGTGGCGAGCTCCTCGACCAGGTCGTCGAAGTCGTCGCCCTCGAGGTCGTCGGCCTCGAGCACCTTGAGCAGCGCCTCGTGCCCCTCGGCGTGCTCCTCCTCGCCGTGCTCGGCCTCGTGCTCGGAGATCGCGTCCTTGCGGCGCAGCGTCGGGTAGACCTCCGCCTCCTCGGCCTCGGCGTGCGCGACGTGCAGCGCGGAGAACGCGCGGCGGACGGCGTCGCGGTCCGTGCTGCTGTCGCGGAGCTCGCGCAGCAGCGCCTCGAAGCGCCGGTGGTCGTCGAGGATCAGGTCGAGCACGTCGCCGGTGCGTGGGCCGGCCGAGGTCATGGATGTCGGTCATGGCCGACTGTCTACCCGACCGGCCAAGGCGTCATGCCTACCCCGTCGACGTCGCCTCCGTCGCCCGCTCCGCGGCGCCGGTGGGCACGTCCAGGGTCTCGCCCCGGCGCTTCGACACCACCAGGCTGGCGACCGTCGTGACGGCCAGGATGCCGATGATGACGCCGAGCGACAGCAGCGTCGGGATCTCCGGCGCCCACTCGATGTGCTCGCCGCCGTTGATGAAGGGCAGCTCGTTCTCGTGCATGGCGTGGAACACCAGCTTGAGGCCGATGAAGCCGAGCAGCACGGACAGCCCGTAGCCGAGGTAGATCAGCCGCTTGAGCAGGCCGCCGAGCAGGAAGTAGAGCTGGCGCAGGCCCATCAGCGCGAAGATGTTGGCGGTCAGCACCAGGTAGGGCTCGCGGGTGAGACCGTAGATCGCCGGGATCGAGTCCAGTGCGAAGAGCAGGTCGGTGATGCCGAGCGCGAGCATCACGATGAACATCGGGGTGATCAGCCGCCTGCCGTTCTCCTTCACCCAGATCTTGGCGCCGTGGTACTCCTTCGTCGCCGGCAGGTTCGTCTCCGCCCACCGGACGATCCGGGGCTCCTCGTAGTCGCCGTCCTCGTCGTCCTCGTGGGCCTCCTTGTACAGCTTGACCGCGGTGTAGATCAGGAAGGCGCCGAAGAGGTAGAAGACCCAGCTGAAGTTGTTGATCGCCGCCGCACCGACGGCGATGAAGATCGCCGCGCATGATCAGCGCGAGCACGATGCCGACCATCAGCGCGGTCTGCTGGTACTCCTTGGGCACCGCGAACTTGGACATGATGATGATGAAGATGAACAGGTTGTCCACCGAGAGCGAGTACTCGGTCAGCCAGCCGGCGAAGAACTCGGTGCCGTACTGGTGCCCGGCGAAGACCCAGACGCCGATCCCGAAGACGATGGCCAGCCCGACGTAGACCGACAGGTAGGTCGAGACCTCCTTCATCGACGGCTCGTGCGGGCGACGGCCGACGATCACGACGTCGAACAGCAGGATGGCCATGGTGACGACGATGGTCGTCCACCAGACCCAGGTGGGAACGTCCACGGACATACTCCTCCGGACAGCATGACGGCGCGGCACCCACCGGCGCTACGCTGGCAGAATGCATGGTCCGGAGGTCTCTTCCGCCCCCTGGTGCTACCCAGGAACGGGACCAACGATGCCGGGAGGTGCGCCGGGGCGGCCGGCGTCCGTGATGACGACACCGCTGCGAAGGAATACTCCCCTCCTCGCACAGTGTCTCAGACGATCCGCGTGCTCCGTGCCACCGGCCGACCGCCCGGGACCGGCCTAGGATTCCCGCCATGAGCTCGCCCGTCCCCTGGCATGACTTCTCCGCGGACCCGCGCCGGCCCGAGAGCGCGACGCTGCGCGCCTCCGATGCCGACCGTGCGGTCGTGCTGGCCGCCCTGGGCGACGCCTACGCCGACGGCGCGGCTGACCCGGGAGGAGTACGACGAGCGCTCCACCGAGGCCGGGCTCGCCAAGACCCTCGGCGACCTGCCACCGCTGCTCTCCGACCTGGTGCCCGCCACATCGGCCCGGGTCCGCGTGAAGAGCCCGGAAGCCCTGCACGCACAGGCCACCCTGGCTTACGAGGCGCGCCGCCGGCGGCTGTTGCTGGCGATGCTGGTGCCGTCCCTCATCTGCACCGTGGTCTGGTTCGTCAGCGGCTTCGGTCCCCAGGGGTGGCAGCTGCCGTTCCCGTGGCCGCTCTACGTCGTCGTCGGCACCGGCATCGCCCCGCTGCGCGCCCTCGTCCAGCGCGAGGACTTCATCTCCGCGCAACGCCAGCTCCTGGAGACGCAGGCAGCGCAAGGCCATCGAGAAGGGCGCCCCTGACTTCGGCGCGCAGCCCTAGACTCGCCGCCATGAGCTCGCTGGTCCCGTGGCACGACTTCTCCGCGGACCCGCGCCGTCCCGAGAGCGCGCCGCTGCGACGCCTCCGACGCCGACCGCGCGGTCGTGCTGGCCGCCCTGGGCGACGCCTACGCCGACGGGCGGCTGACCAAGGAGGAGTACGACGAGCGCTCCACCGAGGCCGGGCTCGCCAAGACCCTGGGCGACCTGCCGCCGCTGCTGGCCGACCTGGTCTCCCTGGACCCGACGCCACGCCGGCGCCGAGCTGTCGCCCCGCATGCGCGACGACATCGCGGCCAAGGCGCTGAGCCACTGGCAGAAGCAGCGCACCGAGGCGCTGAACGGGTTCCTGTTCATCACGGTGGTCACCTGGGTGATCTGGGCGGCCACCAGCGGCATCGGCAGCTTCCCGTGGCCGATCTTCCCGACCCTGTTCGTGGGGTTGCGGCTTCCCCAGGTGATGCTCAACAAGCGGGACATCGTCGAGAAGGAGCGGGCCCGGCTGGAGAAGAAGCAGCGCAAGGCACTGGAGTCGGGGCGCGAGGATCCCTCCGGCGACTGAATCGTCGGCGCCCGGGACGTGCCGCGCCATCAGGCGCTCAGTCGAGGCAGAACTCGTTGCCCTCGGGGTCCTGCATCACGATGAAGCCGGCGCTGCCGGAATCCGCGCCCGGCTCGGACGGAGCACGCGGTTCCGCGCCTCGGGCCACCAGGGCCTGCCTCGGCCTCCAGCGCCGCCATCCGGTCGTGACCCGTGAGGCCCGCGGCGGCACGGACGTCGAGGTGCACCCGGTTCTTGGCCGCCTTGCCCTCCGGCACCTTCTGGAAGAACAGCCGAGGGCCGGCGCCGTCGGGATCGACGGCCGCCGACCGGTCGTTGCGGTGCTCCTCCGGCACTCCCCAGGCTTCGAGGGCAGCGTCCCAGCTCACGAAGCCCGGAGGCGGTCCCTGCAGCTCGTAGCCGAGCACCTCGGCCCAGAAGGCGGCGAGCGCGCCGGGGTCCGCGCAGTCGAAGGTCACCTGAACGGCCAGGCTCATCAGTGACCTCCCCCGGGTCGCTGCTTCCTGGCCAGCCTGCCGACCACCAGCTCGTAGGACACGTCGACCGCCTCACGCAGCTCGTCCTCGGGGATCGCTCCGGTCAGGCGCAGGGTGTTCCACCCGGACCGGCCGATGTAGGCCATCACCGACGCGTCGCCGGGGTAGCGGTCGAGCCACTCGTCGGCGACCCCGTCCCGGCCCCGGCCGCACTTGACCCCGACGCCGTCGGCGCCGAGGAACGCGAAGATCTTGCCGCGCTCCCCCGGGCCCACCTTGACGACCGTGGTCGTCCTCCCAGGGCGAGTCGGGCCAGGCGCCCGCCTTGGCCAAGGCGTAGCCCGCGATCTCCTCCGGGGTCACTTCGCGCCGGCCTCGACCATCTGGCGCAGCTCGCGCTTGAGGTCCTGGATCTCGTCCCGCAGCCGCGCGGCGAGCTCGAACTGGAGCTCCGCGGCCGCGTTGTGCATCTGCTCGGTGAGCTGCTGGACCAGGTCGGCGAGCTCGTGGCTGGGCAGGCCGGCGAGCTCCTTGGCGTGCTTGCCGGACTCGCGGCCGAGCCCCGGCACGGGCGCCTTCTTCGCCTTCGGATCGACGTTCTGCCAGGTCTTGAGCAGCTCCTCGGTGTTTTCGTCCTCCCGGGCGAGCATCTCGGTGATGTCGGCGATCTTCTTGCGCAGCGGCTGCGGGTCGACGCCGTTGGCCGTGTTGTAGGCCACCTGCTTCTCGCGGCGACGGTTGGTCTCCTCGATGGCGTGCTCCATCGACGGCGTGATCTTGTCGGCGTACATCAGGACCTGGCCGGAGACGTTGCGGGCGGCGCGGCCGATGGTCTGGATCAGCGACTTGTCCGAGCGCAGGAAGCCCTCCTTGTCGGCGTCGAGGATCGCCACGAGTGACACCTCGGGCAGGTCGAGGCCCTCGCGGAGCAGGTTGATGCCGACCAGCACGTCGTACTGCCCGAGCCGGAGCTCGCGCAGCAGCTCGATCCGTCGCAGCGTGTCGACCTCGCTGTGCAGGTAGCGGGTGCGGATGCCGGCCTCGAGGAGGTAGTCGGTGAGGTCCTCGGACATCTTCTTGGTCAGCGTGGTGACCAGGACGCGCTCGTTGCGCTCGGTGCGGACGTTGATCTCGTGGATCAGGTCGTCGATCTGGCCCTTGGTCGGCTTGACGATGACCTCGGGGTCGATCAGGCCGGTGGGCCGGATGATCTGCTCGACGACGTTGTCGACGCCGCCGACCTTGGCCAGCTCGTAGTTGCCGGGAGTCGCGGAGAGGTAGATGGTCTGGCCGATCCGGTCCAGGAACTCCTCCCAGCGCAGCGGACGGTTGTCCATCGCGCTCGGCAGCCGGAAGCCGTGGTCGACCAGGTTGCGCTTGCGGGACATGTCGCCCTCGTACATGCCGCCGATCTGCGGTACGGCGACGTGCGACTCGTCGACGACGAGCAGGAAGTCCTCGGGGAAGTAGTCGAGCAGGCAGTTGGGCGCCGAGCCGCGGCTGCGGCCGTCGATGTGCATCGAGTAGTTCTCGATGCCCGAGCAGGAGCCGACCTGGCGCATCATCTCGATGTCGTAGGTCGTCCGCATCCGCAGCCGCTGCGCCTCGAGCAGCTTGCCCTGCTTCTCGAACGCGGCCAGCTGCTCCTCGAGCTCGGTCTCGATGCCGGCGATCGCCCGCTCCATCCGCTCGGGGCCGGCGACGTAGTGGGTGGCGGGGAAGATGTGCAGCTCGGCGTCCTCGGTGACCACCTCGCCGGTGAGCGGGTGCAGCGTCATCAGTCGCTCGATCTCGTCGCCGAAGAACTCGATCCGGATCGCGAGCTCCTCGTAGACCGGGAACACCTCGAGGGTGTCGCCGCGGACCCGGAACGTGCCGCGGGTGAAGGCCAGGTCGTTGCGGGTGTACTGGATCTCGACGAGCCGGCGCAGCAGCTTGTCGCGGTCCCACTCCTGGCCGACCTTGAGCCGGACCATCCGGTCGACGTACTCCTGCGGCGTGCCGAGGCCGTAGATGCAGGAGACCGTCGAGACCACGATGACGTCGCGCCGGGTGAGCAGCGAGTTGGTCGCCGAGTGGCGCAGCCGCTCGACCTCCTCGTTGATCGAGGAGTCCTTCTCGATGTAGGTGTCGGTCTGCGGGACGTAGGCCTCGGGCTGGTAGTAGTCGTAGTAGGAGACGAAGTACTCGACCGCGTTGTTGGGCAGCAGCTGGCGCAGCTCGTTGGCGAACTGGGCGGCCAGGGTCTTGTTGGGCTGCATCACCAGGGTCGGCCGCTGGAGCTTCTCCACCGCCCAGGCGACCGTCGCGGTCTTGCCGGTGCCGGTGGCGCCGAGCAGCACGACGTCCTGCTCGCCGCCGCTGGATCCGCCGCTCGATGTCGGCGATCGCGGTCGGCTGGTCGCCCGACGGCTGGTAGTCGGACTCCACCTTGAACGGCGCGACGCGTGCGCTGCAGATCGGTGACAGGCCTCATGCGGACCAGCGTACGACGGCCCACCGACAGTCCTCAGTGGCCGCCGGAGCGACGCTGACCGGTCGATCCCGCACCGGCGGACGGACTGCGGCCTTGGCTAGGGTCAGGACGTGACCCGCCGCAGCACCGTGCTCGCCGCCGTCGGTGGCACGCTGCCGCGGGCGTTGTTCGCCCTGCTCGGGCTCCAGGTGCTGCTGGTGCTCGGGCTCACCCTCGTCGACTCCTACCGCCGGCGCGGCAAGAAGCCGAAGCCCTTCCCGACCACCGCGCCACGCCCGGTCGCGGTCGGCGACGGCACCGTGACCACCTACACCTTCGGCCAGGACCTCTACGACGACATGCTGGCCGCGATCGCGGGCGCCGAGCGCCGGATCCTCTTCGAGACCTACATCTGGAAGGGCGACGAGGTCGGCGAGCGGTTCAAGCGGGCGCTCTCGGAGGCCGCCGGGCGCGGCGTGGAGGTCTACGCGATCTACGACAGCTTCGCCAACCTCGTCGTGGACCCCCGGTTCAAGCGGTTCGGGCCGCGGCTGCGGGTGCTGGACTACCCCGTCTACAACGCCGGCTGGCGGGTCCTCGACCTGCGCCGCTACGGCCGCGACCACCGCAAGATCCTGGTGGTCGACGACGAGGTCGGCTTCGTCGGCGGCTACAACATCGGCACGCCGTACGCGACCGAGTGGCGCGACACCCACGTCCGGATCACCGGTCCCGGGTGTCTGGGACCTCAGGCCGGGCGTTCGCCGACTTCTGGAACCTGCACCGCCGCCCACGTCGCGGCGCGCGGCCGCTGCTGCTGGAGGCGGCCGCCGACTGGGAGCCGCGGATCCGGGTGCACCGCAACGTGCCGCGGCTGTGGATGTTCCCGATCCGCGGCGATGTACCTGGAGGCGATCAACCGGGCCTCGACGCGGCATCTGGATGACGCACGCCTACTTCATCCCCGACGACGACTTCGTCGACGCCCTGATCGCGGCCGCCCGGCGCGGCGTCGACGTGCGGCTGCTGGTGCCGCGCGACCTCCAACCACGTCGTCGCCGACTGGCTCTCCCGCGGCTACTACGGCGAGCTGCTCGCCGCCGGCGTCCGCATCTTCCGGTTCACCGGTGCGATGGTGCACGCCAAGACCGCCACGGTCGACGGCCGCTGGTCCACGGTCGGCACCGCCAACATCGACCGGCTCTCGATGACCGGCAACTACGAGGTCAACGTCGAGTTCATCGACCCCGACCTGGCCGCCGAGATGGAGCGCATCTACGCCTGCGACCTCACCAACGCCGTCGAGCTGACCGCCGCGGAGTGGGCCGCCCGCGGGCTGCACAAGCGCTTCACCGAGCTGCGTGCTGCGCCCGTTCCGCCCGCTGCTCTGACCACGGTCGCCCGGCCGAGCCCGTCAGAGCATCCGGCGCAGCAGCCGGTCGCGGTCGACGAGCTGGTGCTTGAGCACCAGCCCGAGGTGCAGCACGAGTGCCACGTAGAAGGTCACGTGGGACGCGACGTGGACCGGGAGCAGGTCGTCGTCGACGAGTAGCACCCCGAGCCCGGAGAGGGGCATCAGCACGAGCGTCAGGTAGAGCACCTGCTCGGTGCGGTGCGCCCACCTGCGCTCGGCCTCGGTGAGAGTCTCGGCCCACGGCGGCAGCGGTACGACGCGCCGGCGCACCAACCGCACCACGGTCAGCAGGAGAAGGGAGAGTCCGAGCACGACGTGGGTGGTCAGCACCGGCTCGACGCCGCTGGTCACCCGGTCGAGGATCCTTCCCGGGCCCTGTCCCCGGGCTGCGGCGCGGTCGGCCAGCTCCTCGAGCCGGTCCTCCTCGGCCTCGGAGCCGGCGCGGTCGGCGCGCTCCTCGAGCCGCTCCTCGACCCGGTCGCGGCCGTCCTCGACGTCGAGGGTGTAGCCGACGACGACCTGGGCGGCGAGCAGCAGCACCGTGAGCCAGTGCAGCACCTTGGTGGCGAACGGGTAGCCGACCACCGTCGCGGGGGCGCTCACCGGGCCGGCAGGTGGGTGCGCGGCGCCATCCGCGGGTCCGCGGCGCGGGCGGTGGGCGCCGGAGAGCTCGACGAGGCGCTGCACCCGGTAGCGGTGCGGCCGGTAGGGCTCGAGCAGCTCGGCCAGCCCGTCGTCGTCGACCGCCTCGCCGGTGAGCGCCCAGCCCACGTTCTTCGCCACGTGGTAGTCGCCGAAGCTGACCGCGTCGGCGTCGCCGTGGGCACGGAATCGCACCTCGGCGGAGGTCCAGACCCCGATGCCGGGCAGGCTGCGAAGCCGCCGGTCGACCTCCTCCGCAGGCAGCCCGACGGTCCGTTCGAGGGACGCGGCGACCTGGGCGGCTCGCACGACGGTGCGCGACCGCGCCGGGTCGACGTGCATGCGCAGCCACTCCCACGACGGGATCGCTCCGGATCGTCTCCGCGGCCGGCTGCACCCACAGCCGTCGTTCGGCCCCCGGCCCCGGCGCCCGCTCACCGAAGCGGTGCACCAGCGACCGGAAGCCCGCGAACGCCTCCTGCCCGGTGACCTTCTGCTCGATGATCGCCGGCACCAGGGACTCCATCACCAGGCCGGTGCGAGCGATCCGCCAGTGCGGCGTGCCTGCCGGTGCATGTCGGCGACCGCGTCGTGGTGCGGCGACGAAGCCGCTCGGGTCGTCGTCGCGCGCCGAGCATCGCGGGCACGGCGTCGAGCACCCAGTCGGCTCCGCTCGCCCCAGGCCGGCCGCCTGCACCGCGCCGTCGTCCTCCTGGCGGAGCCGCAGCGTCGCCGGGCCCTCGGGGGTGCGCACGCCCCGCCAGACGTGCCGTCCTCGTCGCTGCGGAACGTCGGGTCGCCGCCGCCGTGCCGGAGGATCGAGAGCACCTGGCGCATCGGGCACGGCCAGCGCGGCGCCTCGCCAGACGCGCTCGAGGTCGGGGACGGGTCGCGGCACACGCCGCCAGCGTAGATCGTCGGTGCGACAGGGAATGATGACCGCATGCTGCTCGACGACCTGGTGAGCGCCCACGCCGCCGTCCGCGCCACCCGCTCCCGCAAGGCCAAGGTGGCGGCGCTGGCCGAGGTGGTCCGGCGCGCGGCCGAGGAGCGCGACGAGGTCGTCTCGGTGGTGGCGCACTACCTCGGCGGGTCGCTGCGCCAGCGCCGCACCGGCCTCGGCTGGCGTGGCCTGCAGCGAGCCTGCCGGACCCGGCCGCGACGCCGTCGCTGGACGTGGCCGAGGTCGACGCCGCCTTCGAGACGCTCGCCGCCGTCGCCGGAGCGGGCTCCAAGGCGGTGCGCGAGCAGCTGGTCGGCGACCTGTTCGGCGCGCGCCACCGCCGACGAGCAGGCCTACCTGCGCGGCCTGGTCACCGGCGAGCTGCGCCAGGGCGCGCTCGACGCCCTCGTCCTCGACGCGGTCGCCGCAGCCGCCGAGGTGCCCGCTCGCCGCGGTTCGCCGGGCGGCGATGTTCGCCGGCGCCACCGCACCCGGTGGCCGTCGCCGCGCTGCGCGAGGGTGCGGCCGGGCTGGCCGGGTTCCGGCTCGAGGTCGGTCGCCCGGTGCGCCCGATGCTCGCCTCGAGCGCCGCGGACCTCGATGAGGCGCTGGCCGGCTTCGACCGGCCCCGACGGACCGGCCGAGGTGGCCGTCGACACCAAGCTCGACGGCATCCGGCTCCAGGTGCACAAGGACGGCGACGTGGTGCGCGTCTGCACCCGCGCGCTCGACGACATCACCGACCGGGTGCCCGAGGTGGTCGAGGTGGTGCGTGCCCTGCCGGCGCAGCGGCTGGTCCTCGACGGCGAGGCGATCGCGCTCGACCCCTCCGGTCGGGCCGCGTCCCTTCCAGGAGACCGGCGCCCGCACCGCGAGCCACGTCGACGTCGACGCGCTCCGCGACGCGAGGTGCCGCTGACGTCCGTACTTCTTCGACCTGCTGCTCGTCGACGACGAGCGACCTCGTCGACCGGCCCGCCCGGGAGCGGCTCGACCGGCTGGCCGAGGTGGTGCCGCCGAGGGCGCTGGTGCCCCGGCGCCGTCACCGACGACGTGGCCGTGGCCCGGACGCTCTTCGCCGAGGTGGTCGCCGCCGGCCACGAGGGCGTCGTCGTCAAGGACCTCGACGCGCCGTACGCCGCAGGTCGCCGCGGTGCGGCCTGGGTGAAGGTCAAGCCGCGGCACACCCTCGACCTCGTGGTCCTCGCCGTCGAGTGGGGCAGCGGCCGCCGCCAGGGCTGGCTCTCCAACATCCACCTCGGCGCCCGCGACCCCGGCACCGGCGGCTTCGTCATGCTCGGCAAGACCTTCAAGGGCATGACCGACGAGATGCTGGCCTGGCAGACCGAGCGCTTCCTCGAGCTGGCGACGGTCCGACGCGACGGCTACGTCGTCACGGTCCGTCCCGAGCAGGTCGTCGAGATCGCCTTCGACGGCCTCCAGCGCTCCACGC
Organism: uncultured Actinomycetota bacterium; assembly: GCA_963772415.1. Classification (GTDB taxonomy): domain Bacteria; phylum Actinomycetota; class Actinomycetes; order Propionibacteriales; family Nocardioidaceae; genus Nocardioides_B. Next base: position 675,689 of record CAVYWU010000006.1, read on the forward strand.
GCTACCCCGGCGGCCTCGCGCTGCGCTTCGCGCGGGTGCTGCGCTACCGCGACGACAAGACCGCCGACGAGGCCGACACGATCGAGACCGTGCGCGCGTTGGGCTAGCTGGCCGAGGTCGCCGCGACCAGGGCCGCGCGCACCATCTCGTGGGCGAGTGGAGGCAGCTCTGCAAGGTCGACCCATCCGATGTCGTCGTGCTCCTCCGGAGCGAGGTTCGCCGGCGATCCGTGCCAGTCATCAACGAGCCAGGCGCTCAGGAGCGCCGGCGCGTCGGCCGACCCCACGCTCAGTCGACACAGCTGGGACGCCGAGCCCGTCACCATCTGCACCCCGAGCTCCTCGTGCAGCTCCCGCGCCAGCGCGTCCAGCTCTGACTCACCAGCCTCGAGGTGTCCACCCGGCAGGTCCCAGACGTCCGGGAAAGCGCGCTTGTCCGGACTCCGGTGCACCAGCAGGACTCGACCGTCCCGAACCAGCGCGCCCACCACCACCTCGTGCACACGCGGATCACACCACCGACCAACGACGAGCGCTCGTCCGCACGGTCGGCGGCACCGTCTCCCGCGGGGCGATCCGACGTGTCACACGCCGTGACACACGTGTCACAACATGGCCCGGGCCCGTCGTACGATGACGCCCGTGACCAGCGTCGAACCAGCCGAGCAGGCCGCACCCCCGCAGGACGGCCGTCGCACCGCCGCCGCCGCGCGACGGCGTCGTCGCGAGCGGGAGATCCTCGAGGCCACCCGCCGGCTCTTCGACGCACGCGGGGTGCGTGACGCGCAGATCGAGGACATCGCCAAGGCGGTCGGCATCAACCGGGCGATCATCTACCGACACTTCTCCGGCAAGGAAGAGCTGTTCGCGCTGACGCTGGTCGGCTACCTCGAGGACCTCGACACGCGGCTGGCCTCGGCCGATCGGCCCGACGTCGGCCCGGTCGAGCGGCTGCGCGGGATCACCGAGGCCTACATCGACTTCGGCCTGGAGTACCCGGCGTTCGTCGACTGCGCGCTCACCCTGATGCGCCGCCCGGGTCCCGAGCTGCTCGAGGAGATCAGCGAGGGCGCGATGTTCCGGCTGGGTCGGGGCATCAGCACCTGCCTGGCCCGGGTCGCCGCCACGATCGAGGCCGGCGTCGAGGAGGGCAGCTTCCACACCGACGACGTGCACCTGCTCGCCAACACCCTCTACGCCTCCGGCCTCGGCGGCATGCAGCTGGCGCGGGTCGGGATGCTGGTCAAGGAAGCAGCACCGGGCATCCCCACGGTGGCGACGCTCTCGCGCGACCAGGTCAAGGAGCACCTGGTCGCCAGCAGCATCGCGATGGCGGTCGGCGCGCCTGCCGAGGCCTCCGGCTAGGTCGGGCACGCCATCAGCGTCCTCCACCGGGCAAGGCGCCCGGCGTCCAACTCACATGCCGCCGAACTTCATGGGCGGGATGTCGCGTTCCCGACCGCACCGTCGACAGCGGGCGAAATAGCCATCGCCGTCGACGGCGTGGAGGCGCACGTCGCGATGAAAACCGAGCCGGCATCTCCATGACCGCGCCATGTTGCCTCCCTGGGCAGGGCCTACTTCATGGTCCTCGTGCCCTGGCCGGCGCACAATCGCCCGTTCGTGCCATGGGTGCCTGGCTGGGTTCTCAGACAGGGCTTCCGCGGTCTGCCTCGCTGGCTGATCTGCCCTGCCGGGCGGTGAGGGTTCAGTTCCCCGTCGCTCGCCCAGGGGCTCGCCCCAGGCAACGGACCCCTCACCTTGCAGGTCTTTGATCAGCTCCGTGCCTTCGCGGACCGGCTGTGGCTGGGTTCTCAGACAGGCTTCCGCAGGCTGCTCCCGGCTGATCTCCCTGCCGGGCGGTGAGGGTTCAGTTCCCCGTCGCTCGCCCAGGGGCTCGCTCCAGGCAACGGACCCCTCACCTTGCAGGTCTTTGATGAGCTCCCTGCCTTCGCGGACCGGCTGTGGCTGGGTCTTCAAGCAGGCTTCCGCGGTCTGCCTCCTTGGCTGATCTCCCTGCCGGGCGGGTTCCCGATGTTCGACTGGTGGCTCCCTGCTTCACGGATCGGCTGTGGCTGGGTTCTCGGACAGGCTTCTGCGGTCTGCCTCCTGGCCGTAGCGCCTCAGCGCTCGAGGATCGCGGTCACGCCCTGGCCGCCGGCGGCGCAGATCGAGATGACGCCGCGGCCGGAGCCCTTCTCGGCGAGCAGCTTCGCCAGCGTGGCCACGATCCGCCCGCCGGTCGCCGCGAACGGGTGGCCGGCCGCCAGCGAGGACCCGACCACGTTGAGCCGGTCGCGGTCGATCGAGCCGAGGGGCGCGTCGAGGCCGAGACGCTCCTTGCAGAACACCGGGTCCTCCCACACCTTGAGGGTGGCGAGCACCTGGGAGGCGAAGGCCTCGTGGATCTCGTAGAAGTCGAAGTCCTGCAGGCTCAGCCCGGCCCGCTCGAGCATCCGCGGCATCGCGTAGGCCGGCGCCATCAGCAGCCCCTCGCCGCCGTGCACGTAGTCGACCGCGGCGGTCTCGTAGAAGGTCAGGAACGCCAGCGGCTCCCAGCCCCGGGCCTCGGCGTACTCCTCGGAGCAGAGCAGCACCACGGAGGCGCCGTCGGTCAGCGGCGTGGAGTTGGCGGCGGTCATGGTGGCCGCGACTCCCCGGCCGAAGACCGGCTTGAGCGTGGCCAGCTTCTCCGACCGACGAGTCCGGGCGGAGGTTCTGGTCGCGCTCGAGCCCCTGGAACGGCGTGACCAGGTCGTCGAGGAAGCCGCGCTCGTACGCCGCCGCCAGGTGCTGGTGCGAGGCGACGGCCAGCTGCGTCCTGCTCCTCGCGGCCGACGTTCCACTCCAGCGCGGTCAGGGCCGCCGACTCGCCCATCGACAGCCCGGTGCGCGGCTCGCTGTTCGGCCGGGATGGACGGCGCCAGGTGGGCCGGACGCACCTTGGCCAGCGCGGCGAGCCGACCCTGGAGGGTCTTCGCCCGGTTGGCCTCGAGCAGGATCTTGCGGAGCCGCTCGTTGACCGCGATCGGAGCGTCGGAGGTGGTGTCGGCGCCGCCGGCGATGCCGACCTCGATGACGCCGAGCGCGATCTTGTTCGCGACCGCGATGGTCGCCTGGATGCCGGTGTCGCAGGCCTGCTGCAGGTCGTAGGCGGGCGTCTCGGGCGCGAGCCGGCTGCCGAGCACCGCCTCGCGGGTCAGGTTGAAGTCGCGGCTGTGCTTGAGCACGGCACCGGCCGACCACCTCGCCGACGCGCTCGCCCTGGAGCCCGAACCGGGTCACCAGCCCGTCGAGCGCGGCGGTCAGCATGTCCTGGTTGGAGGCGTGGGCGTAGACGCCGTTGGAGCGGGCGAACGGGATCCGGTTGCCACCGACGACGGCGACACGACGCGTGCTGGTCTGCATGTGTACATACTTGCCGGTAACTCAGCGGATGCGAAACCGGATGAGGGCCACGTCACGAAGAGTGGACTCCGAGTTGACACCGCGCGTTACAACTTGATCGTCGACCGCGTCATCACGGGCCACCACCAGGAACGAGGCACCACGCCATGAGCGACCGCTACCAGAGCCTGATCCACACCCCGGTCGGCCAGCTGCTCGCCAAGAACCTCGGTCTGCCCAACCCGGTGACCGCTCGAGCGCTACGTCGAGGGCGCCCCGCTGGTCGACGGGCCGTCGTGCCGTCGGCGGCGACGGCCGCCTCGACAAGGCGCTGACCACCAGCCTCGACGCGCTCGGCATCGCCCACGTGCGCGACGCCGCACCGACCGCGGCCGGCGACGACGGCTACAAGGCGCTGGTCTTCGACGCGACCGGCCTCGCGTCCAGCGAGCAGCTCGTCGCACTGCAGCGAGTTCTTCACCCCGCTGCTGCGCAGCCTCGGCCGCTGCCCGCGCGTCGTCGTGCTCGGCACCCCGCCGGAGTCGGTCCACGGCGCCGAGCGCGTCGCCCAGCGTGCGCTGGAGGGCTTCACCCGCTCGCTGGGCAAGGAGATCGGCCGCGGCGGCACCGTCGCAGCTCGTCTACGTCGCCGCCGAGGCGCACGACCACCCGGCGGCGCTCGCCTCGACCCTGCGGCTTCCTGCTCTCCCCCAAGTCCGCCTACGTCTCCGGCCAGGTCGTCCGGATCGGCAGCCACGGCGCAGCTGACGCTGCCGAGGAGGTCACCGACTGGGCGCGCCCGCTCGAGGGCAAGGTCGCGCTGGTCACCGGGGCCAGCCGCGGCATCGGCGAGCAGATCGCCCGGGTGCTGCACCGCGACGGCGCGAGGATCCTCGGCATCGACGTACCCCAGGCGGCCAGCGAGCTGCAGGCTGTCACCCAGGAGCTGGGCGGCGACCACCTCACCCTCGACATCACCGGCAAGGACGCGCCCCAGCGGATCGCCCAGCACGTGCAAGGACACGTTCGGCGGCGTCGACATCGTGGTGCACAACGCGGGCATCACCCGCGACAAGAAGCTGGCGAACATGAAGCCGGACACGCTTCGCCTCGACGATCGCGGTCAACCTGACCGCCCCTGAGCGGATCAGCACCGAGCTGCTGGCCCAGAAGCTGGTCAACGACAACGGCCGGATCATCGGCGTCGCCTCGATCGCGGGCATCGCCGGCAACCTCGGTCAGACCAACTACGCCACGTCGAAGGCCGGCGTGATCGGCCTGGTCGACAGCCTCGCCGACGACCTGAAGGACGGCATCACCGTCAACGCGGTCGCGCCCGGCTTCATCGAGACCAAGATGACCGCGGCCGTGCCCTTCGCCACCCGCGAGGTCGGACGCCGGCTCAACGCCCTCGCCCAGGGCGGCCTGCCGGTCGACGTCGCGGAGACGATCGCCTGGTACGCCAACCCCGCCTCGACCGCGGTCAACGGCAACGTGGTCCGGGTCTGCGGCCAGATGATGCTGGGAGCCTGACCCGATGGCCCTCCCCCCGATGACCCTCCCTCCGATGCTGCGGGCGGCACTGCCGTCGATCCCCGTGGTCAACCAGCTCCCGGGCATCCGCAAGACGGGCACCGAGCTGCCCGGGCTCCTCGAGGTGCGCCACGACGTCCCGGTCGACCGAGCTCACGTGGCGGCGTACGCCGAGGTCTGCGGGTTCGCGCTCAAGGAGACGCTCCCGATCACCTACCCGCACCTGCTGGCGTTCCCGCTGCACATGGCGCTCATGACCGACCGGTCGTTCCCGTTCCCCGCGATCGGCACCGTCCACCTCGAGAACGCCATCACCCAGCGCCGCGGGATCTCCCCCGCCGAGAAGCTCCAGGTCACCGCGCGCACCGCTGACCTGCGGCCGCACGCCAAGGGTCGCCTCTTCGACATCAACGTCGACGTGCACAGTGCCGGGGAGCCCGTGTGGACATCACGCTCGACCTACCTCCGGCTCGGTGGCGGCGACCGCGAGGCCGCTGTCGACGGCCCCACCTTCGAAGACGTCCCTGCGGGTGCTCTGCAGTGGCGGCTAGGCGGCGACCTCGGCCGCCGTTACGCCTCCGTGTCCGGGGACCACAACCCGATCCACCTCTACGCCCTGACCGCCAAGGCCTTCGGCTTCCCGCGGCAGATCGCGCACGGCATGTGGAGCAAGGCGCGCTGCCTGGCCGCGCTCGAGGGACGACTGCCCGACTCCGTGCGCGTCGAGGTCGCCTTCAAGAAGCCCGTGCTGCTGCCCGGCACCGTCGGATTCGGCTCGGCTCGCACCGGTGACGACTACGCCTTCGCGCTGCGCCGCCCCCGGGACGACGCCGCCCACCTGCTCGGCAGGGTCGCCCCGGCAGGGTGAGTCTCAGCGCTTCCGACCGAACTTCACGGAGGTGACCGTGACGGTGCCCCGCGCCGCCGGCGGCGAGACCCGCAGCTCGTAGGAGCCCGTCGAGGGCCGCCAGATGCCGAGGTCGCTGCGCCCGTCACCGTCCCAGTCCCCGGTCACCGGCAGGTCGGTCGGCAACCCGAACGGGATCGTGGTCAGCACCGGGACGCCGTCGGCTCCCACGGTGCGCAAGGTGAAGCTGGCCGTCGCCGGGTCGAAAGCCCCCAGGTCGGTGCGACCGTCGCCGTCCCAGTCACCGGTCAAGGGAAGCTGGCCCACGGCGCCGACCGCGACCCGCGCCTTGGAGCCGTCGGCGAAGCGCTGGATGAACTTGGCCTTCTGCGGGCGCCACAACCCCAGGTCGGTGATCCCGTTGCCGTCCCAGTCGCCGGTGACCGGCGAGTCGGGGCGCGCCCCGAACCGGATCACCGTCGAGGTGCCGTCAGCGTGGCGAAGCCAGAAGCGGTTGCCCTTCTGGCGGCGGATGCCGACGTCCGCGACGCCGTTGCCGTCCCAGTCACCCACGACCGGCTGGTCCGTGGAGAGGCCCCAACCCACGACCGCGGGAGCGGCGCCGTCCTGGGCGAGCCGGAACTTCGCGCTCACAGCGCGCCGGAAGACCGCCACCTCGTCGATCCCGTCCCCGTCCCAGTCCCCGACGACCGGTGAGTCCGGGCAGTTCCTCGACCTCTGGCTGGCCGGCATCACGAACTCGGCCTGGTGGAAGAAGGGCGCGACGACCTTGTTGTTCAGCTTCTCCTCGAAGTGCAGGTGCGGACCGGAGACACCACCGGTGCCCCCCACGAGACCGAGCACGGCGCCCTGGTCGACACGCTGGCCGACGACCGACCAGAGCGCGTCGAGGTGGGCGTAGAGCGTGCTGTCCCCGTTGCCGTGGTCCACCACGACGTACTTGCCGTAGCTGCGCCGACCGAGATCCTCGACCCGGGTGACCACCCCCGCTGCGGCCGCCAGGGCCGGCTCGCCGGTGTCGGGCACCCGGTTGAAGTCGACGGAGTAGGCGCTCGGACTGTGGCTGGGTCGGGTGCTGCCCTCCCACACCTGGCCGCACGCGAAGGGCATCTCGTAGTCCGGCACTGGTACGGCGTGCGCAGGGGCGGCCAGCCCCAGCGCGGCACCGCCGACACCCAGCAGGATCGCGGCTCGTCGGAGCCTCATCGCCGCCCGTTCACTCATGTCACACTGCTTCCCATTGGTCACACAACTTCACAGATGCAACCAGACAATCGGCGTGTCCGCACGCTCAACTGAGGGATTTGTGTGTTACAAGCCTGTCATTCCCAGGGCTTGTCCGGGGTCAGCCAACGGGCCGGATCAGCCCCTCCTGCGCCACCGTGGCGACCAGGACGCCGTCCTCGCTGAAGACCCGGCCGATCCCGAGCCCGCGGGCTCCGGAGGCCGACGGTGAGTGCTGGTCGTAGAGCAGCCACTGGTCGGCGCGCAGCGGCCGGTGGAACCAGATCGTGTGGTCCAGCGACGCCGACTGGACCCGCGGGTCCCCGACGCGGATGCCGTGCGGCACCAGCGCGGACCCCAGCAAGGACAGGTCGCTGAGGTAGGTGAACGCGGCGTGGTGCGTCAGCGGGTCGTCGGGCAACGCGCCCGAGACCCGGATCCAGATCCTGCTCTGCGCCGGCATCTGACTCCCGTCGAGGTTGCCGCGGTGGGGGCTCGAGTCGCCGATCCAGCGCAGCTCCAGCGCCGCCCACTCCTCGAGCCACTCCCCCGCCTTCTTGTCTCCGCGGGAGAGCAGCTCGCCGAGGTCCGGGGCGTCCAGGGGCACCGGGACGTCCGGCATCACGTCCTGGTGGTCCAGGCCGTCCTCCGGGACCTGGAAGGACACCGTCATGTAGTAGATCGGCCGGCCGTGCTGGCGGGCCACCACCCGTCGTGTCGAGAACGAGCGACCGTCCCGCAGCCGCTCCACGTCGTACACGATCGGCACGGCCGGGTCGCCGGGCCGCAGGAAATAGCTGTGCAGGGAGTGCACCGCCTTGGGCTCCTCGACGGTGCGAGCGCCCGCAACGAGCGCCTGGGCGGCCACCTGCCCGCCGAAGACGCGCTGGAGCCTGGTGTCGGGCTGGATGCCGCGGAAGAGGTTGACGTCGATCGTCTCGAGGTCGAGGAGCTCGACGAGCTCCTCGGCTGATCTGGGCACGCGGTTCGGGTCTCCTCGGATCGGGTGGCGGGGGCTGGGCTGTCCTCGCCTAGTCGTCGTCGCGGCGGTCGAGGCCGGCGAGGAACCGCTCGAACTCGGCCCCGAGCTCCTCGCCCGTGGGGAGGTTGCCCTCCTCGGCGAGGGGCAGCGAGGTCCCCTCCGCGTCGCCCGCATCGGGGCGGTGGAAGGCGTCGTACTGCTGCTCGAGGCCCGCGACCACGTCGGCGACCTCGGCAGAGTCGGAGATCTGGCTGCCGATCTCGCCGAGCCGGACCGCCCCGGCGGTCTCCAGAGGGGTGAGATCCCACTCCAAGCCGGTGACCACCTCGACCGACTCCAGGATCGCGACCGCTGCCGCGGGGTAGTCGAACTGCGCGACGTAGTGCGGGATGTGCGCGACGAAGCCCATCGCCGGATGGCCCCACTCGCCGAGCCGGAGCTCCAGGAGAGCCTGGGCGCTCGCGGGGATGCGGATCTGACCACTCCACACGTTCTCGTGGATGAGCAGGTCCGCGGAGGTGCCGTGGTTGGTCAACATCACCGGTCGGGTGTGCGGCACCGCCATGGGTACCGCGCCGAGGGAGACCGTGAGCCGCACCCCGAAGTGCTCGATCACCTCGCGGACGCCGACCGCGAAGCCCTCCCACCGGGTGTCGGGCTCCGGACCGTGCAGCAGCAGGTACGGCGTGCCGAGCGAGTCGCGCATCACCCGGACGACCAGCCGTGGGGCCTCGTAGTCCTCATAGCGGTTCTCGGTGAACGTCATCGGCGGACGGCGGGCGCGGTAGTCGTAGAACGAGTCGATGTCGAAGCTCGCCACCACCCGGCCCGCGTCGCCCTCGAGCAGGTGTGCCACGGCCAGGGAACCGGCGTTGCCCGCGTCGAGGAAGCCGTCGAGGGCGTGCACGAGCACCGGTCCACCGGCCTCGTCCGCGAGCCCAGCCAGCTCGGGGACGTCGTCCACGATGTGCACGGTGCTCATCCCACCTCCGGGCTTCTGTCCTGCGCTTCCTGTCCTGCGCTGTCCCCCAACCCAACACCACAACCGTGCTCACTATGCCCGATCTGGCCCGGTGACCTTCGTCGCAGGATCGCCGAGGCGCGTGATCCCACGAAGGGATCGCGGCACACCCGCTGCCCGACCGGCCGTCGCGGGAGGCGACCGTGCGCCAGGGCCGGGACGGCGCGGAGCATCGCGAGGAGTGGTACGCCGCCCTGGCGTTCACCCGGGCCCGCGACCCCTCGACACGATGGCCACAACACCTTCACCGTCCGGACGTCCCGCGTCTCCTAGGCTGGGCCTGGAGGCTCCCACGAGGGGAGGCACCAGGGAGGACTGTCAGATGTCGATGATCCGGACCGACGCGCTGACCAAGCGTTTCGGCCCCATCACCGCCGTCGACGCGCTGACGGTCGAGGTGGGCGAAGGTGTCACCGGTCTCGTCGGCGCCAACGGTGCCGGCAAGTCCACGCTGCTGAAGATCCTGCTCGGACTCCTCCCGGCCACCGCCGGTCAGGCCAGCGTGCTCGACCTCGACGTGGCCACCGAGGGAGCAGCCATCCGCGAACGCGTGGGCTACATGCCGGAGCACGACTGCCTGCCCCCCGACGTGTCGGCCACCGAGTTCGTCGTGCACATGGGCCGGATGTCAGGCCTCCCGACGACAGCGGCCCGGGAGCGGGCCGCCGACATCCTGCGTCACGTCGGGCTCTACGAGGAGCGCTACCGGTCGATGGGCGGCTACTCCACCGGGATGCGGCAACGGGTCAAGCTCGCCCAGGCCCTCGTGCACGACCCCCGCCTGGTGCTCCTCGACGAGCCGACCAACGGTCTGGATCCGGCCGGACGCGACGACATGCTCGAGCTGATCCGACGCATCGGCACCGAGTTCGGCATCTCCGTGATCGTCACCTCCCACCTGCTCGGCGAGCTCGAGCGCATCTGCGGCGACGTCGTCGTGATCGACGGCGGACACCTGCTGCGGCACTCCTCGACAGCCTCGGTGACGGCCGAGACCCCGGTGACCACCGTCGAGGTCGACGCCGACCCGACCGCCCTGGTGGCCCGGCTCGCTGCGGAGGGCCTCACGGTGCGCAGCGCCCCACCTCTGCTGCACGTCGAGGTGTCCGACGACGCCGTCCACGACCTCGTGCGCGACGCGGTCGCCGACCTCGGCCTCGGGTTGGTGCGGATGGAGCGGCAGCGGCACCGGATGACGGAGATCTTCACTGACAGAGCCGACGCCCCGGAGGACACGCATGCCTGAGTCGATGCCGCCGGTGTCGCCCACGCCGACCGATGCCATCCACGACATCGGCTACCGGCACTATGACGGACCTCGCCTCGGTGCGTCGTACATCCGGCGAGCGCTGTTCCTGGAGACCTTCCGCGGAGCGTTCGGCCTGGGCCGCTCCGCACGCTCCAAGGTGATGCCGTTCCTGCTGCTGGCGGTGATGGTGCTGCCGGCGGCCGTCATCGGCATCGTGACCGGCTACTTCGGCTTCGCCGAGCTGCCGCTGAACTACACCGCCTACGTCTTCACGGTGCAGGTTGCGGTCACGATCTTCCTGGGCGCCCAGTCCCCCGCCGCGATGTCGCGCGACCTTCGCTTCCGGGTGGCGGCCCTCTACTTCTCCCGTCCCCTGAGCCGGCGCCAGTACGTGCAGGCGAAGTACGCCGGGATGGCTGCCGCACTGTTCGTGCTGATGGGACTGCCGGTCACGTTGCTGCTGGCCGGCGCCCTGCTCGCCGAGCTCTCCCTCGGGGACCAGCTCCCCGACTACCTGCGCGCCATGGGCGGCGTCGTGGTCTATGCCCTGGTCCTCGCCGGCGTCGGCCTGGTGGTCGCGGCGATGACACCGCGGCGTGGGCTCGGCGTGGCTGCCGTCGTGGGCGTGCTGCTCGTCCTCTCCGGGATCCAGGCGACGGTCCGGGTCCTCGCCGAGGAGCTCGGCGACGAGACCTTGAGCGGCTACGCCGGGCTGATCTCGCCGTACACCCTGGTCGACGGCGTTGCCAGCGGACGTCTTCGGTGCGTCGCCCACGGTGAGCCAGGGTCCACCGGGCGCCCTCGGGGCCACCGTCTTCGCCGCCGTCGCCGTGGTGCTGGTGGTCGGCAGCTATGCCGGGCTGGTCGCCCGCTACCGGTCGGCGCTCTCATGAGCATCCTCGAGCTGGCCCAGGTGTCGCGATGGTTCGGCAACGTGGTCGCGGTCAACGACGTCACGATGCGGCTCGGCCCGGGCGTCACCGGGCTGCTCGGCCCCAACGGCGCCGGCAAGTCCACGCTGATCCACATGATGGCCGGGTTCCTCGCCCCCTCGGCCGGGAGCGTCACCCTCGACGACCGGCCGCTGTTCCGCGACGAGCAGATCTACCGCGAGATCGGGCTGGTCCCCGAGCGCGAGGAGATGTACGACGCCGTCACCGGCTGGAGGTTCGTGCTGGCCAACGCACGGCTGCACCGCCTGCCCGATCCCGAGGCGGCCGCCCGGCGGGCGATCGACATCGTCGACATGGCGGCCGCGCAGGACCGGGACATCCGCACCTACTCCAAGGGCATGAAGCAGCGCATCAAGATCGCGACGGCGATCGTGCACGACCCGACCGTGCTGCTGCTCGACGAGCCGTTCAACGGCATGGACCCGCGCCAGCGCCTGCACCTGATGGACCTGCTCCGCGCAGCTCGGCGGACAGGGCCGCACGATCCTGTTCAGCTCGCACATCCTCGAGGAGGTCGAGCAGATCGCCGGCCGCATCGAGGTGATGGTCGCCGGACGGCACGCCGCCTCCGGGGACTTCCGCGAGATCCGCCGGCTGATGACCCAGCGCCCGCACCAGTACACGATCCGCTCCAGCGACGACCGCGCGCTCGCCTCGGCCGTGATCGCGGAGCCGAGCACGTCCGGCGTCGAGCTGGTCAGCGACCCGGCCGGCGGTACCCGGGTGCAGGTGCAGGCGACGGACTTCTGCCGCCTTCGTCGCGCGCGCTCCCCCGGGTCGCCTCCCAGCGGGGCATCCGGCTGCTGGAGGTCCTTCCGGCCGACGAGTCGCTCGAGAGCGTCTTCTCCTACCTGGTGGCGCGATGAAGGCACCGATGAACGCCACCGTCGCGTCGCTCACCGCCCGCAGCCTGCTGGGCCGCCGCCGCGCACGCTGGTGCTGCTGCTGCTCCCCGCCGCACTGCTCGGCCTGTGCACGTTCGCCCGCATCCTGGGCAACCTCGACGCCGACATCGGCGCGTAGCTCGACGGCCCCTTGGCCCCCGATCTGCTCGGTGCGCTTCGGCCTCGGCGATCCTGATGCCGCTGCTGAGCCTGATCGCCGGCACCGGCTCGATCGGGCCCGAGATCGACGACGGGTCGATCGTCTACCTGCTCGCCAAGCCGTTGAGCCGCTACTCCATCGTGGTCGCCAAGCTCGCCGTCGCCCTCGGCATCGTGGTCGGCTTCGGGGTGCTGCCCGTCGCGATCGCCGGCGTCGTCATGACCGGGGACGTCGGCACGGTGACCGTGGCCTACACCGCTGGGCGCGCTGACGCTCCGGGATCGCCTACTCCGCCGTCTTCCTGGTGCTCGCCGTGGTGAGTCGCAATCGCCGTCGTGATCGGCCTGATCTATGCGCTGATCTGGGAGTCGCTGGTCGGCGGGCTGGTGCCGGGCGCGCAGACCCTGAGCATCCAGCAGTGGTCGCTGTCGGTGGTCACCGAGGTGCTGGGGGACCGGGCGGTCCCCCTCGAGGTGGGGGCCGCCGTCGGCTTCGGCGTCGGTGTCACCCTGCTCGCCGTGGTCACGGTCGGTGCGACGGCGTACGCAGGCCGACGGCTCCAGACGCTGCGCCTCAACGAGGACGTCTGAGCCGGGCACCGCGCCGAGCCCGGGGCTGTTCCACTGAGGCGACCGCCGCGCGTCGCCGCCGAACCATTCCGCGGCCCCGCGGCGTCTACCCTGCAGGCGGGTCGACGGGCGACCCCGTAGACATTAGGGGGTCGGATGGCGACGCGGGACAACGCCGCCTTCGTGGAGTTCGTGGCTGCCAGGTCGGCGGCCCTGCATCGGGTGGCCTACCTCATGGTCGGCGAGCCACGCGCTCGCCCAGGACCTTCTCCAGGAGTCGCTCACGAAGACCTACGTCGCGTGGTCCCGACTGCGCGAGGTCCGCAACGCCGAGGCCTACACCCGACGGGTGATCACCACCACGGCGATCTCGTGGCGCCGCAAGAAGTCGTGGCACGAGACGCCCGACGAGGAGCTGCCCGACCTGGTCTCCACCGCGACCGAGGACACCGACACCCGCACCTGGGTGTGGGAGGCCCTCCAGCAGCTACCGCCTCGCCAGCGCGCCGCCGTGGTGCTGCGCTACTACGAGGACCTGACCGAGGCCCAGACTGCCGCCGCCATGGGCTGCGCGGTGGGCACCGTGAAGAGCCAGGTCTCCGCTGCGCTCAGGACCCTCCGCACGCAGCTCGGCACCGCCGCCGGGCCGCTCTCCCTCGACGACCTGGTGGTGACCCGATGACCGGACTGTTGAGCGACGTGATGCACGACCGGGCCGACACTGCCGCGCACCCGGTCGTCGACCTCGACGCGATCGTCCGGGCGGGCGATCGCCGGTTGCGCCGCAACCGTGCAGTGCTCCGGCCTCTGCCGTCGCCGCAGTCGTCCTCGCCGCGGCAGCGGGTTCGGTGACCGCCGATGGGCCTGCTCGACCTCGGCGACGACCTCGCCGCCGACGCACCGCCGACGGACCCAAGGGCGGCACTCGCGATCGGCGACCAGATCCACGTCGGCGCCCGCACCTTCGACGTGGGTCGCCCGGTGGCCTCCCTCGTGCAGACCGACGACGGCCTCGTCTACACCACGACCGACGACACGGTGTGGCTCTACGACGGCGATCCTCGGTCGAGGTCGGCCGGGCGGACGGCAACCGCCTGCGCGCCGACGACGCCGGGCTCGCTCGTGTCCTGGGTCGCCCTCGCCGAGGACGGCCACCCGCAGTACGTCGTCTTCGACACGAGCAGCCGGCGGGAGCTCGCCCGGGTCGACAACGAGGCGGCCGGGCCTTCGAAGGAGCCCTCGGACGAGGGTGCGGAGGTCTTCGCCGTCGACGACGGTTCGGTCTACTGGCGCGACGGGTTCGACATCGTCCGCTACGACGTGGCCTCCGGGCAGGAGACCACCATCTCGTCCCGGATCGACGACCTGGTCGACGTCGCCGGTGGCCGCTTCGCCTACGCCGTCGACGGCCAGGACGTGGGCAACGGGCGATGGGGCATCGCCGTTGGGCCGCAGCTCGACCCCGGAGACGTGTCGCTGGCCGAGGCGTCCCACGGCTACCTCTCCCCCGACGGCCGCCTGCTCGCCGCCGAGGAGTCCGACAGCATCGCTGTCTACGCCACCGATGACGGGCAGGACCTGACACCGCAGGTGAACGGCTACGAGTACGTCGTCTCCTACGGCTGGGTCGCCGACGACGTCGCCTCGGTGCTCGCCCTGTCGAGCTTCACCGAGGAGGCGGCGAGCGGCGACATCCTCGAGTGCGACGTCAGCGACGACGCCTGCACGGTCGTGACCTCGTTCCACGACGTCGCCACCGACCGACTCGTCCTCCCCACCGGCGATCCGAACACGTGAGACGGACGGGCGCGACGTCGCCGCTACACCGACCGTGACCTCACCTGGATCGACCTGATCACCCGGCTCCGTGCCACGGGCATGCCGATCCGCGACGTACGCCGCTACGCCACCCTGGTCCGCGAGGGCGACGGCAACGAGACCGACCGGCTCGCGCTGCTGCGCGAGCACCGGCAGTGGGTGCTGACCCGGCTCGCCGAGACACGGGACCATCTCGGCGCGCTCGAAGACGTTGACTCGGGGACATGACTGACAACAGCATCGGCGATCTGGCACCGGCAGCCTCGGCAGCGGCGACGACGCCCTGACCGTCTCGTCGCTGGGCCTGGGCTGCATGGGGATGTCGGAGTTCTACGGCACCCGCGACGAGGACGGCGACCTCGCCCGCCTCGACGAGGCGGTCCCCCGCGGGGCCGTCACCGGGGCACGCTACGCAGACATGTCGACCATCGACGCCTGACGAGCCAGGAGAGCCCGACCTGTGGGCCCCCGGCTCGGGATCGGCTAGCTCTGGTGGCTCTTGGCGGCCGCCACCCGCCGACCCACGCGACTGTGCTGTCGCCCGTAGCCGAAGTAGACGACCAGGCCGACCGCCATCCAGATCAGGAAGCGCACCCAGGTCTCGCCGGTGAGGTTCAGCATCAGGTAGACACACAGCGCGACGGCCAGGAAGACGACCAGGGGCGCGGCCGGTGTCCGGAAGGAGCGCGGCAGGTCGGGGCGGGCGCGGCGGAGCACCAGGACCCCGACACTGACCAGCACGAACGCGAACAGCGTGCCGATGCTGACCAGGTTGACCAGGGTCTCGAGGCTGACGAAGCCGGAGATGGCCGCCACCGCGACACCCGTGACGGCGGTCATCCGGTGCGGCGTGCCATATCTCGGATGCACCTTGGACAATCCCTGGGGCAACAGTCCGTCGCGCGCCATGACGAACGCGACGCGGGTCTGCCCGAGCATCAGGATCATCACCACCACGGTCAGGCCGACGCAGGCACCGATCGCGACCAGCGTGCTCATCCACTCGACCCCGACCGCGTCGAAGGCGGTGGCCAGCGGTGCCGGATCTGCGGGGTCGATCTCGGTGTAGCTCTGCATCCCGGTGACAACCAGGCTGACCGCCACGTAGAGCAGGGTGACGATCGCCAGCGACCCGAGGATCCCCGCGGGCACATCCTTCTGCGGGTTGCGCGCCTCCTCGGCGGTCGTGGCGACGACATCGAACCCGATGAAGGCGAAGAAGACGACGGGAGGCCCCCGCCACCACACCCGCGATCCCGTAGACGGCCGGCTCCTGGCCGAGCAGCGTCGTGATCAGGGGGAGGGACAACCAGTCTCCGGAGGCCTTCTCGGCGGGTTCGGACGGAGGGATGAACGGCGAGTAGTTCGAGAGCTTCACGTGCGTGACGCCGACCACGATCACCGCGGCCACGACGAGCAGCTTGATGGCGACCACGACCTGGTTGATCCGGCTCGAGAGCCGGATGCCGAGGATCAGGACGGTCATCACCAGCAGGGAGAGGACGACCGCCGGAAGGTCGACCACTCCGTCGCCGGCGGACGACAGCACGGCGGGCACCTCGTACTCCGTGCCCACCAGGAGCTTCTGCAGGTATCCCGAGAAGCCGGTCGCCAGGGCCGCCGACCCGATCGTGAACTCCAGTGCCAGGTCCGACCCGATGATCCACGCGACCAGCTCCCCGAACGTCGCGTAGGAGAACGTGTACGCGCTGCCCGCCACCGGGACCG